>NZ_QXFO01000001.1 GCF_003584105.1 Flagellimonas taeanensis | reverse complement strand
GAGATCGATACCTGGCTACGGGTGCCACGGTTTATCGATTCGTAGTAGTGCTGAACTGTCTGATGCGTGGCACGGCTTCCCTCGATTCCGCGCTCAAGACCCAGTTTTTTTACTGATTCAGCGTAGGTGCTCTGATCTTCACGCATCTTTGACCGCCCGCCAATAAACTCTTTCGCGGACAGCCGTCCATCCTGCGTCAATGGCACCACGAACGCTGACAAGTGGGGGGTGGCCTCGTCCCGGTGAACCACCGCCGCCACAACACGATCCTTCCCGTATTTCTTCTCCAGCCATTGCTCAGAGCGGGCGAAAAACTCCGCCTGTTGCTGCGGTGTCGCTTCTTTCCACCACTCAGGGCTTGCAGTCATAACGTATTCAACGGCCAGTACAGCATCTTTACGGCGTTTTTCAGGCAGCAGCTCCCGGACACGCCCCATTGCCTGATCCGTTGATTCGGATACAGAGCAGTAGTTTTCTGGTGTCCGTTCAGCGTTAGCATTCGGCGTCTCACGCTCCCTGTAGCAGTGCTGCAACGCGCTGGCCACACTGCCCATTCCCGTCAGCTTTTTACAGCGCATTATCGCGTAGTTCGCCATGCTTCCCCCCCTCGTTCCGGCGTCCATCCGGCCAGACGGGGGATCGCATTGCGATGCCTCCGGCGGGCCACTATCAGGATGATAGTGTACTCACTAGACTTTGCTTTGCAAAATCGTTCGGGCAGCAAGCTGCCTAAAGGTCAAGTTCAACAGCGGTCTGGCAGGTGGAAGGCGTCGCTCCGCGCCACCCCCCACCACTGCCAAGCCTGTT
>NZ_QXFO01000028.1 GCF_003584105.1 Flagellimonas taeanensis | reverse complement strand
TTGGTCTCAAAGTCCAGTGCCTTGCCCGTGGCCAGGGTAAGCACACCCGTGCCACTGATCATAAAAAGGTCGGTGTCGTTGGTCACAATGTTAAAGCTCAGCGCATCGCCATCCACGTCGGTGGCCACCACGGTGCCTATGGTCGCAGTGTCGGTGATGTCCTCGGCCACGGTGAACTCCTGTGCATCGATCACCGGGGCGGTGTTGTTGGGGTCCGTACCCTCCTTGACCACCTTGATGGTGATGGTGGCCGATGCTGCGTCGGTCCCATCGCTCACCTCCACGGTGATGGTGTGCTGTGCCTTGGTGGCGAAGTCCAGTGCCTTGCCCGTGGCCAGGGACAGTTCCCCGCCAGCGGTGATCTCGAAGAGGGCATTGTCGTTGGTCTTGATGGTGAAGGTAAGGGCATCCTTGTCCGCATCGGTGGCGACCACCGTACCGAACACTTCGGTGTCGCTTATGCCCTCGAAGGCATTGAACTCCTGTGCCGCGATCACGGGCATTGCGTTCTTGGGCGGTGTCGGGCCGTCATCTTTTCCGCAGGACCATACCAGGGCCATGGCGAGGATGGCAACACCTAATTTTTTGATGTAGTTTTTCATGATCAAAATTTTGTTTTACGGTGAATATCAGGTCAAGATGGGGCGTTCCAAGGAAAGTTTTGGCCATGATCTGATGGATGCCCCTGTTGGGTTGACGGATGGGACATTTGGGTTGATGGGGTAGGGTTTCTGGTTCCGAGTTTCGGGTTGAAGAGTGAAGGGAAAATCCAATCTACAATGGACAGTAATCAATGAGCAATAATAGAATAGGGAGACCATCATGGGCAACTGTCCCCTTGAGGGGACTTTAGGGGTGTTTCCTATGGAGTGGACACAAATGTGACGAATTACTCGAATCAAGCCCAAACTTCCGATGACCCAACATTCAATCGCCTTGGACAAAGAAGGGGTCCTCAATACTTTTTCCTTTGGAAAAAACTCGAACTGACATCTTGATGTAAATCCAACAATCCAATAATCCCGTTTTGGATTGGATTCTGAAAACACTCCGTGTTTTTCAGAATGACAAGCATTATGAATGACCCAGTAACCGAATCACCAAAGTCTATTTTCTCTGTTCCATGCTCTAACATCTGATTTGACACGAATAAATATTCAGATTTCAGACGTCAGATATCCGACATCAGACTTTTGAGATTAGAAAATCAAAGTCGCTCCACCAGCCATTTCCGGAAGGAAAGGAAATTTTGCTGGGAGACCCCATGACCGATAGGGAATTCTTCATAGGTGTAGGCGATGCCCAGCTGCTCCAAAAAATCAGGGGTTCTTTGCGCCCATTCCAAAGGAATGACCTGGTCTACTTGTCCGTGGGAAACATAAAAATCCAAATGGCTGAAATCTTTTTCGGCGTAGCCGTCCATTAGGATTTTTTCGTTGATATAGCCGCTAAGGGCAATCACGTTCTTGACCTTTTCTGGGTAGGAAAGAGCTACGGCATAGCTCAGGATGGTCCCTTGGCTAAAGCCCAAAAGGGTAATGTTTTCCGCATCCAGATCATATGCGGCGATGGCCTCGTCTATGAACTTCACGATTTTGTCCCGGGATTCCCTTGCCTGTACGTCGTCGCTCCATTTTCCTTGCTCGGCATCAAAGTTTATGGCATACCAAGCATGTCCAAAAGGCTCCAGATCGTACGGTGCCCGTACCGAAATCACCATCAATTCCTCGGGGAGTTCCGGGGCAAAGGAAAACAGATCTTCTTCATTGCTGCCATATCCGTGGAAGAGGAAAATGGCCGGGATTTTTCCGGTTTTCAGTTGGGAGGGGCGTATCAAATATTCGAGCGATAGCGGGGTGGGGGACATTGTTTTTTTTTATGAAATGAATGTGAACCATTTTTGAAAATAGGGTCCGACCACGGGCAAGGGCTTTGTTTTTCCGTTCAGCGCCTGTACGAAGCCCAGCACCCATAGCACCATATAGACAATATAGGCTATGATTGATACATAGGCCAGGCCCGAATAGGTGAACAATATGGCCAGCGCATGGAAAAGCAGGTGGATGCCAAAGGCCTGTCGGATATGGAACCGGGCAAAGGTGTTTTTGGGCTCCAAATTCATGGTGATGGCGATAAGACAGCCTACAATCGTAATGTAGGCCACAATGGCCGTTGTTTTTCCGGTCTCAATCCCGCTCATGGATGATGATTTGGTCGTTATTGATGGTTCCATATACTTTTCCCTTCAGTTCCGCGCCCAAGAACATACTGTTTTTGGAAGTGGACAGGATATGTTTTGGTCCAAACGTGTAGGTCTCTTCTGGGTTGAACAGGGTGATATTGGCTTTGGCCCCTTCTTTGAACGATGGATTTTCAATTCCAAATCGGGAGCGACCTTTGGTCATCAAGGTGATGGTCTCCTCTGTGCCGAGCAGTAGATTGAGGCTTCCAAACGCTGATTCCAGTCCAAGGGTGCCGTCCATGGCATTGTCAAACTCCACGCGTTTGTGTTCAATGTCAATGGGGACATGGTCCGATGTCACCAAATCGATGGTGCCTTCCTTCAAGCCTTTGATGAGGGCCTTACTGTCCGCCTTGCTGCGAAGGGGAGGGGACACTTTAAAGTGGGTGTCGAACCCTTTCAGCTCTTCATCCGAAAAGAACAGATTGTGGATGGCCACGCTACAGGTGACGTCCAATCCTTTCTTTTTGGCATTGGCAATAAGTTTCGCCGATCCTGCCGTTGAAATGGTCGGAATGTGGAGCTTTCCTCCGGTATATTCCAGAATAAAAAGATCACGGGCAACCTGAAGTTCTTCGGCAAGGGCGGGAATGCCCTTCAACCCAAGGGTAGTGGATACTTCACCCTCATGGGCGACCCCTGTTCCCTTGATGCTGCCATCCTGGGGAAAGGAAAAGACCAGGCCATCAAAATTTTGGGCGTATAGCAAAGCTATTTTGAGCAGATTGGGATTGGAAACCTGTTTTTTAAAGTCAAAAAAGGCGACCGCACCAGCGTTTTTCATGTCAAAAAGTTCGGCGAGGTCCACACCTTCCGAGTTTTTGGTCAACGCTCCCATCGGGTGTATGTTAGTGGGTTTTCCCAGTCCGCGTTCCTTCAAAAAGACCACATCGGAGCTGGTGTCCGGCACGGGATGGGTACTGGGGTATAGCAAAATATCGGTAAAACCGCTGCTCGCAGCCACTCGAAGTCCGTTGGCAATGGTCTCACGCTCCTCAAAACCGGGCTCACCAAAGCTCACCCCACTGTCAAACCATCCCACCGATACATGGAGGTTCTTGAGGTTGACCATTTGGGTTTTTGGGGGAGCTTCGATGGAAGTGCCTACCTTTTCGATATTCCCATTTTTGATGAGGATGTCCCGCTTTTTCAAGTGAAGGTCCTTGTTTTCCGGACAAACAATTTTTGCAGACTTCAGCAGAATGTTCATGTAACGAATTTTTGAATGATAACCTCTATCAACGCCAGAAGCAACGCTAAAATAACAAACCATTTCCAATAAGCAGTGATATTGCTGTCCGCTTCCAAACGGTCAAAAAGGGACGCTATGGAGTCTTGGGTGGTCGTATATGGCAGATTGTCAACATCCAAGTATTGGAGTTGGCTCTCTTTCCGTGGATAATTGAAGCTGATATTTTTTAAGGAACGTCCATTCTGTTGTATGGTATAAATGCCATCTTCGGTCGGGTTTTGGTCAAAAATAAGCCTGACCCGATTCGGGAATGCCTGTTGTAGGGGAATGAACTCATATCCTTTCTTGGAAACTTTAAGGATGTCATCGTTCCCCAGATTTGCGGTTATGTCAATGGAACTACTGCTTCCCAAAGTATGGTACAACCCGGGTGCCTGTAGGCTTGAATGGGCCATGTTGTAGAAGGTGGGGACAATCAATGGGGAGTTTTTAAAATTGGAGTTTTCCTGCTCCAAGGAAGCCGAAAACACATAAAGTCCATCGTTGCCCGACAAAAAGGCATCACCTCCCTCCAGCGATAGGATCTTGGGAAGCCGTGATTGCATTTTGAAGTGTTCCTTCACGGTGGGGTATTGGAAATTGGCGACCTCACTTTCAAACACATTATGGTACAGTGGATGACCGTAAGCAATGCTGGTCACTTGGGAAGCTGCGGTCACCGTGTCCATGTAGCGCGTAGCTTCCAAACTTGAAAGTAGGGTATTGTAGGAAGAAAGATCACTCTCCAACGAAGGGGCAATGATCAATGTGCCGCCATTGTCCCTAAAGGTGCGGAGTACGCTTTGTAGGTTGTTGGGAATGGCCTTCAGGTTATCCAGCAGCACGACGTTTTTGCTATCTAAAACACTGTAATCCAATTGGTTCAAGGTGAATTTTTTTAATTCAAACTCATCATTGGTGTAGAGGCGGTCCAAATAGTCGCTGTCCGAACCCGTTACGGCAACCACTTTAATTTTCTCCTTTGCATTGATATTGAAATAAAAGGAGTTATCGTACCCCAAGCCATTGTCCAAAATGGATAATTTGCCATTGATTTCTTGGTTCGAAGGAATGGAAAAGACCACTTTAGCCGTTCCATTGGCCGAAAACTTTGCGGCGGTCTTGGCAATCAGGTCCTGGCCATTATAGAGCGATATGGGCAGATTTCCATCTTCCGACCCTCCGGATAGGAGCACGCCCAACGATTCTTGGTCCGTTGTGCCATCTTCCAAAAAAACGGAATCTATGGCCACATTTTGAGTTTCTCGGGCCCTCAATGGCACCAAATAGGTGTTCTGGGTCGAATCCATCGAAGCACCATCGGAAATCATCCTTTGCTGAAAATCGGAAATAATGATTAGATTTTTTGTAGTGGCATTGGAGGTGGAAAAAAGCGTGTTGGCCTTCAAGTCGATCTCATCCAAAGTAAGTTGTTTGGATGAATAGGAGAGCGACAGCAGCATATTCTGTATGTCCTTTATACGGATGTCGGCAAAGGTCCTTTCATTGGTGAAAAAACTGAAATTGGTTTCCGCATCCAGATTTTTGATCAGGTCCTGGACCGCTTTTTCCAAAAGGGTGAGCCCATTGTCCTTGGCCTGCATGCTGAAGGAGTCGTCCAGATAGACCACGGTTTCCTTTTCTTTCAGAGCGGTCACCATTGCGGTAAAAGGTTGTGCAAAAGCGATGATGATGGCGGCCAACAACAGGAGACGGGTGAACAATAGCAACCACTTCTTCAATGAATTGCTTTTTCGGGATTCCGAAACTACTTTTTGGAGCATGGCCACGTTGGTGAACGGGGTTTTCGTGAATCGGCGTAACTGAAAAAGGTGGATGATGACGGGAATGACCAGAAGAAAAAGAGCCCAAAGAATTTCCGGATGTTTAAACTGCATTCCCAACTTTGATTGGACAAATATAGGGATTAAAATAGTTCGGGGGCAAACTCAAGGTCAAGTATAAAGTTCAAGAGACAAGTTCAAGTCCAATAACCAAATAACTGAACAACCCAATAACTCTTATTCAACAAAAGAAGAAATAATCCGTCATGGGTTGCAGCCCCAAGCTTTGAAAAAAGGCCCTGATCTCTTGTTGGGCTTCTTCGTTGGCTACGGTAACAATGCTTTGTGGACGGTCCAACTCCTTTAGGGCAGAGAAATGCACCAATTCCTTCCCATAGATCCGTTTTCCAATCTTTTTGGGATTGTCACACAGCCACGTAAAATCCAAACCTTTTTTTTGGAGCCCCCTCGCAATCGCTTTCCCTTTGAAACCAGCACCCCAAACGACCAACGGTCGATTCTTGTCATGATCCAACTGTAAGAAGTAATGCAGCTTGATGTCCAAAAAATAATTCTGTGCATAATGTTCGTGTGTCCGCGAGGTTCGGGTATCATAATCCCTCCACAGGTGCAGTTCGTGAGTACAGGGAATGACTTTCAGGCCTTGTCCATAAAATCGGAACGCGAGGTCGTAATCCTCTGGATACCGATTGGGGTTGAAGGCCCCACATAGGTCAAAATCGGTTCGGTGAGCCATCCAACAAGGGGAGGGGATCACACATTCCTTGTAGATTTCACTATAATTCTTTCCAGTCGCTGTCAATTGGTTCAGCCATTTCTCGTAACGGTCGTATCCATTGCTGATGCCCCTGTCCGAAAAATAGCGTACTTGGCCCACGGCAACATGCCCTTCTCCTGTTTTCAACAAAGATTCCACCATCACCCTGAGCCTATTGGGTTTCATGATGTCATCGGAATCCATCCGCGTCACAAATCCACCGCTACTTTTTGCATATCCTGTGCGCAAGGCAGGAATGATCCCATTTCCTTCGTTATGAAATACCTTGATTCTTGAATCTGTTTGGGCATAAGTGGAAAGTAGGCGGAAACCAAGGTCGCTGGAATGATCATTTACGGCCAAGACTTCCCAATTTTCATAGGTCTGGGCCAGAATGGAATCCAAACAATCGGGCAAAAAACGGGCCGTGTCCTTGAAAGGAATGATGATGCTGACCTTGTTTTGTTGCATTTTACAAAGTAACTGAAAAACAATGGTCGGTCAATGGAACCATCAAAAAGGAAGCAAATCTGGTGCTACGTATTTTTCTTTTGCCTTTGGGTCTGAAAGAAGTTCAAAGCCATAATGTTGGCCCAGCAGTTCCTTGAAAGAAGTTTTCAATCTGGGGAATTCCTGGATGAAATCCGCAAAATGATGAGCCTTGGATTTTTGCATAAAATGGTTTACCGTTTTGATGGAGGCTACTGTAAGGGTTGTGTGGAACTTGCTGCCATCTCCATGGAGCACATCAAAATTTTTGATGCCCTCGCATACTTTCTCAATGGCTTCTTGCTCCCCATACTGTTTCAAGCTGATCCAAGCCAATCTCAAATGGGCTTCATGGTCGAACATACTCGGAGGAAAGTTTCCAGAATCAAATGCGTTCAAGAATTCCAGATCGTTCATTTTTTCGAAAGGGTTGTTAGGATGGCTTCCTGTACCAATTTTTCCATTTCGGCATATCCGGCCTTGGTCAGGTGCACTTCATCCGTGGTCAACTCTTTGGGAAGCCCATTGCGGTCATCGGCCATGGCCGAAAAATAATCCAGGTACATGATTTCTTCCTGAGCTGCCATTTCCTTGATCAAACCGTTCAGTTCTGGGATTTTGATGTTGGGCTCTTTTCCGGGCCGCCATGGGTAGTCGTAGGCTGGAAGTACCGAACAAACAATGGGGGATATGCCGTTGGCTTTGGCCAGTTGCACCATGGAAAGGATGTTGTCCCTGATCTGTGCTAAGGTCATGGGGCCGGTATTTCCTGCAATGTCGTTGGTTCCCGCCAATATAACCACAATTTTAGGTTTCAGGTCGATGACATCCTGCCGAAAGCGCAACACCATTTGGGGTGTGGTCTGCCCACTGATTCCACGGTTCACATAAGGATTGTCATTGAAAAAATCAGGATTTGCGCCCGACCATCCCTCGGTGATGGAGTTGCCCATAAAGACTACTCTATCCTCATCAGCCGCAGGTGCGGGCAAAGCGGCATTGGCCTCCCTATACTTTTCCAGATTGGGCCAATCTTGGGCCGTACTTTTCATGGGGTTCAAAAATCCTAGCAATGAGGCCATTGTCCAAATTAAGGTTTGTGTTCTCAACATCTTTGTTTTTTGTTAAATGTATGGTTTTATCAAAAAAAACAAAAAGCGGCGTGAAAATTATTTCACGCCGCTCGGTCATTTATTTTGTGAAAATCGAAGGATCAATACTTCGCGCTCTTGCCATTGGCCTGTGTGCGTAGGATGAAGGCGCGGATGTCGTCATTGGCCGTTTTGAGGTCCTCTTTCCTGAGGTACATCATGTGTCCGGAACGGTATCCCTTGAACTCGAATCTGTCTTTCATACGTCCGCTGGGGTCCACTTGGGACATGGTATACTTTGCGGCAAAATAGGTACAAGCTCCGTCATAATACCCGGATTGCACCAATACGTTCAGGTAAGGGTTCTGTGCCATGGCCTGACGAAGATTGTCCCTTACGTTGTCATCATCATTGTTCCAAGGGTGCACAGGGCCAAACATGTTGTATTTGATATCCGTTTTGAAACCCAACTCTTCCTGAAGGTAGTAATTGATGGCAGGGGTGAAGCTATGCAGCCAAGAGGTCAATTCTGGGGCATAATCTGGTCGCGACCCAAAAAGCTGTTTGTCAAACCCAAGATAACGGCTGTCCAATCTTCCAATAGTGTAGCCTCCTTCGTCTTTCAAGAGATTTTTCCAGAAGAATTGTGTGGGTACATCCAAGTTATGGTCCAAAATATCTTTTTCGTTCAAACCGGAGTAGTAGGCCATTTTCTTTGCGATTGCGGTGCGTTCTGCCTCGGGAATAAAACCTCCTTTGGCAATGGCGGGCAAGAGTTCATTGATGGTGAATGCCTCCGCTTCGGGCAAGATCTCCAACAGGTCCTTGCTCTGCAATGCGGAGGGCAGTGCTTTGTGGTGCCATGCGGCGGCCGTAAAATAAGGGAGGTTCAAGGCACTGGAAACAGGATCGTTGTCACGGAAAACCTTATAATCCGCAGGTGATACCATGATCACCCCGTTCAGGTACATCCATTGCTGGTTCTGCAAGGCCAAGGATAGTCCCATTACCCGGGTACCGCCATAACTTTCCCCCACAATATATTTTGGGGATCTCCAGCGGTTGTTTCGTGTCACGAAGGTGTTCAGCCATTCCGCCAAATATTTGGTATCTGCATTGATGCCAAAAAACTTTTCGCGGTCCACTTCTTTCCCTGTTTCGGGAATGGTGCGGGAATATCCGGTGTTGGCCGGGTTCACATATACAATATCGGTCACATCCAGGACGGAATAGGGATTTTCCTTGGCACCATAAGGCTGCACAGGATATCCCTCATCATCAATCTTGAGGATACGGGGCCCCGTGTAGGCCAAGTGCATCCACACCGAACCTGAACCCGGTCCTCCATTGAAAGAAATCAACAAGGGACGTTCGGCACGGTCCTTTACATCATTTTTGGTATAATAGGTGTAGTGCAGCGACGCAATGGGTTTTCCTAACTCGTCCCAAACAGGTTGTGTTCCCGTTGTTGCGGTATAATTGATACGGGTTCCGTTGATGGTCACCGCATGTTGTGTGGTCACTGTGGTGTCCACGGGCAATTTTCGTTCTTGACCAAAAGAAACAGCGGCATACAGGCATATGCCAAAGAGATAAAGTTTTTTCATTTTTTTAATTTAGGTTGAATCATTACACGTTGCTAAAAGTACATATTTTGAAACTTCCCGATTTGTTAAAAGATTCGTAAAAGAAACTGATAGTGCAGAATTGGAAGCTAATGTTTACCTTTAATACCATCACCAAAACCGCAACACATGAAGACCCTCACCCGTAGGAATTTCAACACTGTCATTGCAAAGGGAATGGGCGGTGCCGCCCTACTTTCTGCTGCCCCCTTTGCCTGTGCCATGGGAGCCGATCAGGATAAAAAGAAGCTGGGTATTGCCTTGGTAGGGCTCGGCAGTTACAGCACCTATCAACTGGCCCCTGCTTTGCAGGATACCCAACACTGCTATTTGGCGGGAATTGTAACAGGAACACCTGAAAAGGAGAAGGCTTGGGCCGACAAGTATGGTATTCCCACAAAGAACATCTACAATTACCAAAATTTTGACGACATCGCCAATAACGAAGCCATTGATGTGGTGTATGTGGTGCTGCCGAACAGCATGCACGCGGAATTCTGCATTAGGGCTGCCAAGGCAGGAAAACACGTCATCTGCGAAAAACCTATGGGTATCAATGTCGAGGAGTGCGACGCCATCATCAAGGCTTGTTCGGATGCTGGGGTCAAATTGGGGATGGGCTACCGATTGCAGTCGGAACCCTATACGCAGCAAGTAAAAGAGTTTGTGAAGGAAAAAACCTTTGGAGACATCCAATTTGTTTCTGCAGAAGCGGCCTATCGCTCCACGGGAAATCCGGACCAATGGCGGTTGAACAAGTCGCTTTCAGGGGGTGGTGCCTTGATGAACATGGGCGTCTACGCTGTGCAAAGTGCCATTTATGGCACAGGTGAAAATCCCATTTCCGTATCGGCACAGGAATTCAGTACCCGCCCGGAGTATTTTAAGGATACGGACGAGACCATCATGGCCCAGTTTGAATTCCCAAGTGGGGCCGTGGGCAACATTTCCACCTCCCACAACTTCAATGCCAACAGCATGTATGTTTCCGGGACATCAGGTTGGTTCCAGCTTCAGCCTGCCAACAATTATGGCCCTTTGAGTGGACGCACTTCCAAAGGTGATGAACTCAAATTTCCCCACGAAAGTCAGCAAAAACTGCAAATGGACGATTTTGCCAAACATGTACTGTTCGGTGAGCCCAATAAAGCTCCAGGTGAAATGGGCAAACGGGACATGATGATCGTGGAGGCCATTTACCAGTCCATTGCGAACGGAGGCCAAAAAATCCCTTTGGATTTGGCCCCTGGCTTTGGGTTTGGCGGATAGAAAGAAAAAAATCAGCGGCCTGAACGTATGGATAATGAGGATTTTAGCGTTATTTGTAATTCCAAATCTTATCCATTATGAAAAAACTGATGATACCTGCATTGGCCCTTCTCTTCTTTAGCTGTGACAAAGAAGATGTCAAAAACGAGACCTCCTCTGAATCTGCCATCGATGCTTTGGTGGAGTATGTTACGGTTAGCAAAATATTTCAGGATGTTGGGAACAACAATGGCGATGCTATATTGACGGCTGAAAGTGAGACAACCGATTCTCAGGCCAAATCCATCGAAACCACTTCCCAAAATCTGGACATTACCATATCCCCGGCGGACCTTTCCACATTTCCCAAGACCATTACCGTAGATTTTGGAACGGGGGTACTGGGGCAGGACGGGGTCACCCGAAAAGGCATTGTGACCATTGTTTCCACGAATTGGTACGGGCAGCCCGATAGTGAACACACGGCCACCTTTACCAACTATTATCACAATGAATACAAAGTGGAGGGCACCCATGTGGTGACGAATTTGGGAGAAAATGAAGACGGTCATCTCAGGTACAGCGTCGTCATAGAAGATGGAAAAATCACCACACAGACCGGTGCCGTGATCGAATACCAAGAAAATTCCACAAGAACATGGATAGTGGGGAACGACACACCCCTTTATATCTGGGACGATGAATATTTATTGGATGGGTCGCAAAACGGGACGAGCTCTGCTGGGCTGGGTTACACTTTGACCGTTGAAGACCCCTTGCATTTTGTCTTGTTCCCACGAAATATTGAATCCGGTGTTTTGGATGTGGACATTGCGGATATCAAGGATATCAAGGTAGATTATACCAATTCCACCATCACCATTTTAGGGACAGCCTATCCGTTCACCAAATAAGAAAATCAAATTCTTAAAAAAGACCTGCTGATAGATGTCGGTGGGTCTTTTCTTTTTAAAAAAGTATAGCTTAAAACTTCTCGAAAACCCCTAGGCCGAAGAGAGCAAAATCATATTTTACAGGATCGGTTGCATCGAGCTTTCGCAAACTTTTGTCCAATTCCTGAAGGGCTTTGGCATCATTCTGTTTACGTTTGAGCAATTTTAGCTTCCGTGCCACATTGCCGGAGTGCACATCCAAAGGGCAGGAGAGTTTGGCGGGATCGATCCCTTTCCATAATCCAAAATCCACTCCCGTGGAATTGTCTCGCACCATCCAACGTAGAAACATATTGATGCGCTTTGCGGCAGAACCTTTATTGGGGTCGGAAATGTGCTTTGTCGTCCGTGGTTCGTGAACCAGTTCAAAAAATACTTCCTTGAAATGGGAAATGGCTCCTTGCATGGAATCTGCTGTTTGGTGTTGGGTAAAAACATCCTCCAGACCGCCATGATTTGTGTAGATATTTTTTAGACTGGTTACAAAGTAACCAAAATCGGATCCATTAAAGGTGCGGTGTACAAAAGGGGCCAGTTTGCCCAGATCATCCTCGGTATGATGCCGCACAAAATCATAGGGCGCATTATCCAACAGTTCCATCAATCTGGAAGCATTGTTAATGATGCTCTTACGGTTGCCCCACGCGATGGTAGCCGTTAAAAAAGCACTGATTTCGATATCTTCTTTTTGGATAAACCGATGGGGGACCTGCAAGGGGTCATCCTCCAAAAATTTGGGATGGTTGTATTCCCACACTTTGGCATCCAAAAAATCCTTTAGCTCTGCTTTGGTCATATCAGTCTTTGGAAACGATCAAGCCATCCACCATGGTGAGCTTTCGGTCCGCCATATCGGCCAATTCAAGGTTGTGCGTCACCAGGACAAAGGTCTGTCCAAATTCATCCCGAAGCTGAAAAAACAGTTTGTGCAGGTTGTCCGCACTTTCGGAGTCCAGGTTTCCACTGGGTTCATCCGCAAACACCACAGAAGGGCTGTTCATCAGAGATCGGGCCACTGCAACGCGTTGCTGTTCGCCTCCGGAAAGCGCATTTGGCTTATGTTCATAGCGGTTTTTCAACCCCAAAAAATCCAACAGCTCCTTGGCCCGTTTTTCGGCCTCTGCTCTTGCCGTTTTTTTGATAAAGGCAGGAATGCAGACATTTTCCAGGGCAGTGAACTCTGGCAACAGTTGGTGGAACTGAAAAATGAACCCGATATGCTCATTGCGGAATTGGGCCAGGTTTTTGTCGTTCAATTGGTTCACATCGGTATCGTTGATCAACAATGTGCTTTCTCCTTTGTTGGTAGGGGAGTCCAAAGTGCCTAAAATCTGCAATAAAGTGGTTTTTCCTGCGCCGGAAGCTCCCACAATGGAAACCACTTCCCCTTTTTGGATTTCGATATCGACCCCTTTCAACACCTTGAGGTCACCATAACTTTTCTGGATATTTGTTGCCTTGATCATGTAAAACTACTTCGCTGGGTGAAAGTAATGATTACTGCTGATTGGACAAAGATTACATTTTTATAAATAAAGTTTTGGCTATTTATAACGACTAAGGAGAAAACAATTAATTTCCAAAATAGACCTATAATCAGCTATTTTGTTTAACTTTGATTAATAATGAGTGAACAAAAAAATAATTCAGTCGAGACCGCCATTTTTGCTGGCGGTTGTTTTTGGTGTACCGAAGCTGTTTTTCAACGGCTCAATGGCGTAAAGGATGTGGTTCCAGGCTATACAGGTGGGAACATCAAAAATCCGGCGTACCGCGAAATTTGTACGGGAAGGACAGGACATGCCGAAGCGATCAAGATTACTTTTGATCCTGCCCAGATTTCTTACACAGAACTTTTGGAGGTCTTTTTTGCCACGCACGACCCCACCACGCTGAACCGGCAAGGAAACGATGTGGGCACCCAATACCGCAGCGAGATTTTTTATACCAGCCAAGAGCAACGGTATCTTGCGGAGGAATTCATTGCCCTTTTGGAAAAAGAAGGCATCTTTGCATTGCCAATCGTGACCGCCATATCCGAAGAAAAACCATTTTATCTGGCCGAGGAAGAACACCATAACTATTACAACGACCACAGGCAACAACCGTATTGCCAGTTCATCATCGATCCAAAGATCAAAAAACTGAATGCCCTACTATCACAAAAAAGCACTTGATGGCACCATACAGATATCTAGAAGAATATAGCATAGAAATTACCAATGAGGTGAAGGAACACTTCTCCAAAATCATGGACGACCTTGGTGAGGACGTGACCCGTGAAGGATTGCTGAAAACGCCGGAGCGTGCCGCAAAGGCTATGCTTTTCTTGACGCAAGGCTACAAGCAGGATGCCACAGAGATCCTGAAAGGGGCCATGTTCGCGGAAAAGTATGATGATATGGTCATCATCAAGGATATTGAGGTCTATTCCCTTTGTGAACACCATATGCTCCCATTCTTTGGGAAGGCCCATGTGGCTTACATTCCCAATGGCCACATTGTAGGTCTTAGCAAGATTCCAAGAGTGGTGGATGTTTTTGCCCGCAGGCTCCAGGTCCAGGAACGATTGACCCATGATATCTTGGAGTGCATCAACAGTACGTTAAAGCCCAAGGGGGTTGCCGTGGTGATAGAAGCTTCGCACATGTGCATGATGATGCGCGGGGTGCAAAAACAAAACTCGGTTACTACAACCTCTGGTTTCAGGGGCCAGTTCGAGAAAATAGAAACACGCAACGAGTTCCTGAAATTGATCAGTGCAAATTTGTCCTAAACTGGATTTTTCCAATTCAAAGGGAATTCCTATTTTTCCTTTATGGCAGAAGAAAAAGATAATAAGTACCGCAACCTTCTATTGGGGTTGTTGTTCGATGGTATCGGGATGATATCCTACGCAATCCCGGGTATAGGGGAGTTCTCCGATGTAATCTGGGCACCGGTGGCCGGATGGCTCATGACACGGCTGTACAAGGGCAGGGTTGGACAGGCTGCCGGTTTGATTACCTTTGCCGAGGAGCTTATCCCCGGTCTGGATGTGATCCCCACCTTCACGTTGACTTGGATCTATACTTATCTCTTGGCTTCAAAGAAAAAAGGCCAACCTAAAAAGATTGACCTTTGATCTTAATGCAATTATCCTTTTTTTGTTTTGACCTACCTACAGTGGAATGCTTAGGTTAAAAGCGATGTTCCTGCCCATGTTGGCAATGCCATCGGTCTTCAAACGGGACAAATGGGAGATGTAGTTCTTATCAAAAAGATTGTTCCCACTAATCTTATACCCAATTTTTTGGTCAAAAATCCTGACATCCCCACCAATGCCCATATTAAAAAGGTTGTATCGGGGTGTTGGGGTCTCAAAATCAGCCACCTTGTTTTGGTCAAAATGGGTCTGAAGGGTCACGAATGCATAGCATCTGTACTGAGAAGCCCTTTTTTTCCATTCCACCCGGAAGGTGTTGGTCCACCGGTTGGCAGGAATCAATGGTAGGTTGGATTTATCCTCCAGCTGTCCATAAACGATGTCGTAACTGCTCTCCAAATGGAGCCAATCCAAAGGGTGGGGATGCAGATGGAACCCGAATTCACCTCCATATAGGGTCGCATTCTGTTGCTGAAAGTCGTAGATCGGGTCTTCTTCCCTAAACTCTCCCGTAGGTTGTAAATAAATAAAATCGCTTACTCCATTGTAAAAGGCATTGATATAGGATTCGAAATGTTTGTTGTTATATTCCAGTGCTACATCTACCTGAAAGTTCTGCTCACTTTTTAGATCAGCATTCCCAATCTCCACACGGTTGGCACCACTGTGCAGACCATTGGAGGTCAGTTCCGATAGGTTAGGGGCCCTGAACCCAGTGGCAAGATTGAATCGACCTATGATATTTGGCGTAAGGTCCATGCGAATCCCTGCTGAGGCATTGAAACTGTTAAAATTCCTATCCAAGGCACCAATGTAGGTTTCATCGCCGACCACACCACTTTCTTCTCCGTTGATGGAACGGAGGTCATACCGTAATCCTAATTGCAGATCACTATGTTCGAAGTGGATATGTGAAGTGGCCAAAATTCCAAAGTCATTGGTAATGGCATCCGGAATCAATACTTCTTCCCCAAAATTTTCATTTTTTTGGTGCATGCCCTGGATTCCAAAAATAGTGGTCATTTTGCCCCATTGCGGATTGAATTGGATGTTGTAATTGAAGGTACTGAGTTCCATATGCAGTGCAGGACCTTCTTCTCCTTCCTCTTCCTCGTGTTCTTCACCCTCTTCTTCATGATGGTGTTCCTCAAATTCTTTCCGATCATTGAATGTATACCCAAACGTGGCTTCCAGACTCGATTTCTTAAAGAAAAAGTTGTTCTTGGAACTGATGATGTGCGTGGAGATCTCTTGGTTGGGCAAAAGCGGGTCCCGATCATTGTTCTGGACCCCTATTTCTTCAGGAATACCAAGTTTTGAGGCATTGTAGTTGTAGCGGAGCTCTGATTTGAATTGGGTGGCTTGGTAAGCAAGGCCTGTTTTGAAGTCGGCTTCATTGAATCTTGAATTGGTGACACTGGTTCCGTCCCCTGTTTCATAATCGGCGTTGGAGGCGTAGGCCCCACGTGCCAAAAATTTGAATCTCTCCCCTGAAGTCTTGAAACCTGCATTGGCCCCATAGCCCAAGGTATTGGTAAAATAGTTCAGGTTGACATCACCCGAGGTCTGTCCGGGCAGTTCAAAACTTTCTGGATTCAGATAAAGCACGCCTCCCAAGGCATCCGAACCATACAATAGCGAAGCGGGCCCCTTAATGACCTCCACGCTGGATATCCCGGCATCGTTGATGCCCAGACCATGTTCTCCGCCAAACTGCTGGTTTTCCAAGCGCACCCCTTGGGTATAGACAACCACCCGATTAAAACTCAGACCCCGGATGACGGGCTTTCCGATGCCCATACCCGTGGAAACGGAAGAGACCCCGGGAATATTGGTGATTCCATCGGCAAGCGTAATGGCCCCATTGCTTTTGAGCTCCGCGATGGATTTTTGCTCCACCTTCATCACATTTTCGCGTTCCAATTTGTGGAAAGGGGTGGAGAGGACCACTTCATCGATTTCTATGGCCGATGGCTGCATCTGATAATCAAATTGGTTTGACCCGGAAGTGATTTGAAAAGAGGTGGAATAGGTTTCATAACCCAGATAGGCAACGACCAATTTGTACGATCCTTCGGGAAGTCCCCTGAGGGTAAAATCCCCATTTATATCGGTGACCGTCCCTTTTTCCAATTGGGGAAAGTAAACGGACACCTGTTCCAAGGGCCCATTGTTTTCCGAATCTGTTATTTTGCCCGTTAATGTATTTTGTGCGCATATCAATAGAGGTGTCAATGCCAAAAGCATTGAAATATAAAATTGTTTCATTTTTGGATGATAAAGTTTTTGAAATTCAGTATGGATGTCAGACGCTATGCCGATGGGGGCGCCCTTGAAGCAAAATGCTTCGCTGAACAAGATTCAAAAACAGTGGAAAGGTAGGTACTGGAATACACAATTTTAGGGACCTCCACAGGTGTATATACAAACTGGGAGGAGAACAAAACTTTGGATGCCAGTGTAAAATCATGAAAATCACAGTCAAAATCTGAACTGTGGATATGATTTGTTCCGTAGGACACACATTTTTTCTCCGAATTGTGTCCATGCAAGGCATGCCCCAATTTTATCATGGAAGGGGCCAAAATGGCCACGGACATGATCAGGGAAACAATAATACCAATGCGTTTATGGAGGAACGAGGTCATACAGAACAAAGTAACCAACCGCTTTGCACAATCCGTGTTAAAAAAAACATAAACTATGGGAGCAAAAAGCCCAAACCCATACGCCTGAGCATTTTTTTCTCGAATTCCAAAAAGAATCGGAACTGCCCGAAGAGCCAACCCACGATGACCAAGATTATTTTATAAATGGGAAGAATAAGGACAATCCGTGCTGTCCAATACAAAGCGGGATGTGTCATTTCACGCCCCAGACCCAACAATTCCACCAGTGGACCGGCCAATTTGCCTGAGAGGGAACCGGTGATGGCAAAAACAATGAAAATGGCGATCATTTCCCACTTGTAGGTCACTTTCCACTTGTGCTCCAGTTTTTTGAAACACCATAAGAAAAAACGGACCAAACAAAGGGACAGTACGGTACAAAAAACTATGATAGTGAACCATCCAATTGTAGTGTTTTCCACACCAAACCACTTAGGGGAATCCTTGGAGATGAGAAAAGCGGCGAAAACGGTCAAGAGAACGCCAAGAACTGGGAAAAGCAACTGCCAGTTTTTCTGGATTTCCCAACGCTTTTTCAATTTTTCCATTGCCTAGAAATAGTTGGCACAAAAATAACACATTAAATCCTAGGAAAGAAAGGGCCTAAGCGTTGGTTGTATTTTCGTTGGAAATACACAAAGTAATTGTAGAGCTTGTAGTTGACCTCATAGCCATAATCGATATTGGGGTCGTAATTGATCTGCATTTCGTACAGATTGGGATTGTACATGGAGGGCTGCAACACCCGTTGGTTCCAATTGATGACCATAATGGCGTTACGGCTTTCCAAAAAACTTTGGGAATAATAGCCTTCAGGCCTTGCTATGGACTGCAGCCAGGTATAAAACCCGGGTTCAATGATGATGATCTCATATTCCGTTTTCTCATCCTTGATTTCTACAGGTTCCTCTTCAGCAGAGTCGAACACTGCCTGCTCCTCACTGGAAATGTCCAAGACTTCTTTTTGGGCCGTGCAGGATATCAATAGAAATACTCCGGAAACCACTGCTATAAAATGGGATAAAATTCTCTTTTTCATAAGGTTAAGATACAAAAAAAAGCCATTTGAAAACTCAAATGGCCCTGTTAAATAATGTTGATTTAAGCGATTATTTTCCAAATAAACCACCCAATAGGCCGCCTAGACCACTTTTCTTAGATCCACCGCTGTTCAGTACCATCCCGGCCAAATCGTCTATGACGCTACCATCACCATCGGAATCCAAAAAGGTTTCGATAAGGGATTGCTGTTTTGCTGCCTTTTTGTTTCCGCCCAGCAAACCTCCCAAAAGACCATTGAGGCCATCGGGACTGTTCACTTTTTGCTGGCGGGTCTGTTGGCCCAAATACCCCAATAGGATAGGGGCTGCAATCTTCAATATCTGGGATATGGTACCGGCATCCAAACCAGATTTGCTACTTAAGGCATTTTCCACCTGTGGTTGCTTTGCGCCAAACACATGGCCAAGTATCCCTGCGCCATCGTTCATCACGCTTTGGTCCACACCACCTCCAAAAAGTCCACCAAGATCGTTCAAGATACTGCCGTCGTGTCTGGAGGAGAGGGCATCCATCAATCCCTGTGCTCCACCAGGTGTTGAGGTATTCTTTTTCATGGCACCCATCAAAAGGGGCATAGCCATGCTCAACACATCAGCTGTCTTGCTTTCCGATTGTCCTGTTTGGTTGGCAACCCCGCTGATCATTTGTCTGCCCATAGGGCTATTCAATAAATCCAATAATCCTGACATTTTTTCTTTACGTTAAGGTTAGAAGGACAATGTACAAAAAACTGGGTTTTGAAGTTCCGATCAGATGGTAAAAAGCCGCTATTTTAGCAATTTGATAATCTGTTGGGCCAATTCCACCCCAATGCGCTGCTGCGCCTCAATGGTAGAGGCTCCGATATGTGGCGAAAGGGATATTTTGGGATTCATCAAGATCTTGATCTCTGGCTTTGGTTCGGATTCATAGACATCCAACCCGGCAAATGATAGGTGTCCACTGTCCAAGGCATCCACCAGGGCCACTTCGTCCAGTACACCTCCACGTGAGGTATTGATGATTCCAGCCCCATGTTTCATTTGGGCAAGTTCCTTTTTCCCGATGATGTATTTTTCCTGTGCGGGCACGTGTATGCTCACAAAATCGGATTGTTTCAGCACGGCATCCAAATCCACCGCTTCCAGGTCGAATTTTATGGACCGTCCGTCATAGAAAGGGACTTCCAATGTGGTCTTGGCCACATGATGGTCAGTAAAAAGGACCTTCATGCCCAATGCCAATGCCATTTTGGCCGTTGCTTGTCCAATTTTCCCAAAACCGATAATACCCAACGTTTTACCCCGTAGTTCAACGCCTCCTGAATAGCTTTTTTTCAGCTGTTTGAACATGCTGTCCCCATCCAAGGGCATATTCCGGTTGGAATCGTGTAGGAACCTGATCCCGTTGAACAGGTGCCCAAATACCAGTTCGGCCACTGATTCTGAAGAGGCTTCAGGGGTATTGATGACATGGATTCCCTTGGACTCGGCATGCTTCACATCAATATTGTCCATACCCACACCACCACGTCCGATTAACTTCAGGCCAGGGCAGGCATTCATGGTCTTCTTATCCACCTCTGTGGCACTGCGCACCAAAAGACCGGTGATTTGATTTTTGTTGATAAAGTTGGCCAGTTGTTCTTGGGCGACCCTTGTAGTAAGGACTTCAAAACCTTCGCTTTTCAGCAAATCGATTCCCGATTGGGCCAAGCCATCATTGGCTAAAATTCTTACCATTTAAAACTATCCTTTCTTTTCCAATTCGCTCATGATATCCACCAAGACCCCAACGCTTTCCATGGGAAGGGCGTTGTACATGGAAGCCCGATAACCGCCCACAGATCGATGCCCATTGATTCCACTAATTCCAGCTTCTTTGCACATCGTATCGAAAGTGTCCTTCAACGCATCGTCGGTAATATTGAAGGTTGCATTCATAAGGGAACGGTCTTCCTTGGCCGCAAACCCAGAAAATACAGGGTTGAGTTCAATCTCCGAATAGATCAGGTTGGCCTTGCGCTCGTTGATTTCCTCAATGGCGGCAATTCCGCCGAGGTCCTTGAGCCACTGCATCGTCAACATGGACACATAGACTGCAAAAACGGGAGGCGTGTTGAACATACTCTCTTGCTTCACATGGATGGAATAATCCAACATGGAGGGTATTTTTCGGGACACTTTGCCCAAAATATCTTCCTTCACCACTACCAAAGTGGCTCCAGCAGGACCCATGTTCTTTTGGGCCCCAGCATAGATCAGGTCAAATTTGGAAAAATCGAGCTGGCGTGAAAAAATGTCCGAGCTCATATCGCAGACCAACGGCACATTCGTTTCGGGAAATTCCTTTATCTGTGTACCAAAAATAGTATTGTTGGAGGTTAGGTGCAGGTAATCAAGATCCGAAGGCACGGAATATCCCTTTGGGATATAGTTGAAATTGTGCTCCTGTGAGGAAGCGACTTCCACCACATCGCCTAGCAAACGTGCCTCTTTGATGGCCTTTTGGCTCCAGGTGCCGGTGTTTACATAGCCCGCTTTTTTGTCCAAAAGATTATAGGCCGTCATTAAAAACTGTAGGCTGGCACCACCATGTAAAAAGAGGGCCTGATACCCTTTTCCCTCAAGACCCAAGAGTTCCAAGGCCAAGGAACGGGCTTTGTCCATTATGGACACAAATTCCTTGCTGCGGTGCGAGATCTCAATGAGTGAAAGACCGATGCCATCCAGTTCCAGAACGGCCTCGGATGCCTTTTGCATTACCTCTTTGGGCAAAATGCAAGGGCCTGCGCTAAAGTTGTGCTTTTTCATTTCCATGGTTTAAGGGGTAAAGGTCTAAAAAAAACTTGGATCAAAAAACGAATCTAGGAGTTAGGATTCTCTTAAAGTTGCAAAAGAAAATCCATGGTGTCCACACCGTCGGCATAGTCGTAAAGGCTTGGCTTTTGGGTCTGCCCAAAACCGATGCTGCCATTTCCCGAAACAATGCATTGAATCTGTTCTTCTTGAGTGTTCAACTCCCGTTTCAGCGTATCTTCCGAATCATAATAGGCATAAAAAAGTACCGAAATGGGGGAGGCTTGTCCATCATCTTCCTTCAATATCAAAAACCCATTGTCCAGGATCTTGAAATCGCTCATCAGGTATACCGCCTTATTGTAATCATAATTATTGGCATACTTGTGCTGATCGATGATATCCTTATATGTGAAAATAGCGTTGAAAAAAGAATCAAAATCATAGTCTTTTGGCACATATATCTTGGACACATTTCTACAACCCAGACCGTAGTATCTGAAAATATCCTCGCCCAAAGCTGTGAGTTCTTCAGCAGATTCCTTTCCCGTCAATATGGCGACCGAATTTCTGTTCTTTCGGATGATGTTCGGTTTTTTCCCAAAATAATATTCAAAATAACGGCTGGTATTGTTGCTTCCAGTAGCTATGACGGCATCAAAACCTTCCATTTTTCCGTCCGTAAACTTAATTCGAGTGGCCAACGAGGGTTCTTGTTGTATCAAATAATGTGCAAGGTAGGGCAACAGTACTTTGTCGTTGGACGACAGTTTGGCCAATACGTTGTTTCCTGAAAGCAACACGCACAAAAAATCGTGGAACCCTACCAGCGGAATGTTTCCGGCCATCACAATGCCCACCATTTTCGGTGAAGCCGTTTCTTTGATAGGGTATCGCGATAGCCAATCCGTAGTGTTTTCTTCGGTCAACAAAGCTCCCCACTGCTCCAGTGCATATAGGATATTTTCCTTGGTGAACCAACCGTTCATCTGCCCGGCCCTTGTCACGGTTTCGCTGAAATCGGCATCCAAATATCCCTCACCGCGATAACATTTTTCACAAAAATCCGTTAGGTGTTTTCCGAGTTTAACAAAAGCTTGGATGGTTTCCATATACGGTGTCATTATATTTGTACACTAAATTACTAGGGTTTATTTTTGTCAAAAGTAAGCATGCTGAAAAGAATCAACCCAAAAGGAAAGGAAAATTATGGCAATAATTATAACAGATGAATGTATAAATTGTGGTGCTTGTGAGCCGGAATGTCCTAATACCGCAATTTACGAGGGAGCTGACGAATGGAGGTACAGTGATGGCACTTCCTTGGAAGGGGATGTGGTCCTGCCCAATGGAAAGGCAATCAACGCCGAAGAGGTGCAAGAGCCCGTCAGCGATGAAATATATTATATAGTTCCCGACAAATGCACGGAGTGCAAAGGCTTCCATGAGGAACCCCAATGTGCCGCGGTCTGCCCAGTAGATTGCTGTGTGCCCGATGAGGATCATGTGGAAAGCGAAGAGGAACTCTTGGGCAAGCAGCGTTTTATGCACCCGAACGGATAAGCAATAAAAAACTTGTAAATTAGCCCGAATCTTCAAGGTTCGGGTTTTTTTATGGAAGAAACAGAAAAAGAGTACGGCGGAATTTGGAAACAGGCAGGGTGCATCCTGTCCTTGGTGGCCATTCTGGGGATCATTGCCCTGTTCGGTATCGGCATCTATCTTTTACTGAAAGGATTTTAAGGTCCTATACCAAAACTTCAACTTATATTTGCAGCCTTAAAATAGATAGTATCCAATGAAAGCCGGTATTGTAGGATTGCCCAACGTAGGAAAATCAACTTTGTTCAATTGCCTTTCCAATGCAAAAGCACAAAGTGCCAACTTCCCATTTTGCACCATAGAACCCAACATTGGCGTGGTGAACGTGCCCGACCAGCGTTTGGAGAAGCTGGAGGAGTTGGTCCATCCCGAGAGAGTAGTTCCTGCAACGGTAGAGATTGTGGACATTGCCGGATTGGTGAAAGGGGCCAGCAAAGGGGAAGGATTGGGCAACCAATTTTTGGGAAACATTCGCGAAACCGATGCCATTCTGCACGTATTACGTTGTTTTGACAATGACAATATTGTCCATGTGGATGGTTCCGTGAACCCTATCCGTGATAAGGAGACCATCGATATGGAACTCCAGTTGAAGGATTTGGAAAGCGTGGACAAAAAGCTGGAAAAAGTGAAAAGGGCTGCCAAGACCGGAAACAAGGAAGCCCAAAAGGAAGAAGCTGTGCTCAACGCCATCAAACAAGGACTGGAAGCTGGAACTTCGGTCCGTGCCATACAGATCAGTGAAGAAGATCGTGCTGAATACGTCAGACCCATGCAATTGATCACCGACAAACCCGTCATGTACGTGTGCAATGTAGATGAAGGTTCTGCTGTAGATGGGAATGCCTACGTGGAAAAAGTAAAGGAAGCTGTGGCCAATGAAAATGCCGAAGTCATCTTTTTGGCTGTAGGGACCGAGGCTGATATCACCGAATTGGAAACCTACGAAGAGCGCCAGATGTTCTTGGAAGATTTAGGCCTTACAGAACCTGGTTCTGCCAAATTGATCCGGGGTGCCTATAAATTGTTGGACCTGGAAACCTATTTCACTGCAGGGGTGAAGGAGGTTCGTGCTTGGACCATTCCCGTTGGGGCAACTGCTCCTCAAGCCGCAGGGGTAATCCATACCGACTTTGAAAAAGGCTTTATCCGTGCCGAGGTCATTTCGTATGATGACTATATCAAGTATGGCAGTGAATCCAAAGTAAAGGAAGCTGGCCGTATGCGGGTAGAGGGCAAGGAATACATTGTGAAAGACGGTGATATCATGCACTTTAGGTTCAATGTGTAAGCACTGACCGTTGTAATTCCATCCATTTCCATTCGCTAAAAATTTGGACCAAGCATAGCTTTGATACATGTCAAACAAAGGCTTGGGTATTCTCTACGGGATTTTTGGGGTGATTCTCTTTTCCTCCAAGGCCGTTATGGTCAAACTGGCCTACGAATACCATGTGGACACCTTGGATCTGCTCTTGTTCCGAATGCTCTTTTCGCTTCCGTTTTATCTCATCATCCTTTTTCTGATCCGAAAGAAAAGACCATCCGTCCAAATTAAACCAAAGGATTATGCTTGGTTGTTCCTTTTTGGTTTTGTGGGCTATTACTTGGCCAGCTATTTTGATTTTTTGGGGCTGAATTACATCAAGGCTGGCTTGGAGCGGATCATTTTGTTTGTATATCCCACCATTGTGGTATTTCTATCCTGGTTGTTCTTCAAACAAAAAATCACCAAGGTGCAATCCGTGGCCATCCTCATCACCTATATTGGAGTGGTCATCACGTTCTGGAACGAATTGGACATTGCAGGAAATGGGGTTTTATGGGGTGGCTTTTTGGTGTTGTTGAGTGCCATTACCTATGCCTCATATTTGGTAGGAAGCGGCTGGCTGATTCCCAAATTTGGTATGTTGCGGTTTACCTGCTACGCCATGGTCGTTTCAACATCTTGTATCGTAGTTCACTATCTTATTGCCGGGGAATGGGGAATGTTCAACTATCCTCTGCCAGTATACCTCTATGGAGTTGCCATGGCCATTTTGGCCACACTGATCCCTTCTTTTTTGGTATCGGCTTCCATTGAACGATTGGGGGCTTCCAATTTTTCGATATTAGGGAGTCTGGGTCCAGTTTCTACAATTCTGTTAGCTTTTGTATTTTTGAATGAACAATTGACCTATTGGCAATTACTTGGAATGTTAGTGGTGATTTTTGGTATCACCTATCTTTCCATACAGCAAAAAAAGAGGGCTAAAGCTTGATGTATATTAACAATTGAATACTTTCATTGTTGATTACTTTCTTGGTTCTTCGTCTTAATTTTTGCCCCTAAATTTTATATTAGCAAGGATTAACCCTTATAGATTCATGGCAGAAACCCAGTATACAGAGGATAATATCCGTTCCCTGGATTGGAAGGAGCATATTCGTATGCGACCCGGTATGTACATTGGTAAGTTGGGCGATGGGTCGTCCGCCGATGATGGCATCTACATATTGCTCAAAGAAGTGATAGACAACTGTATCGATGAATTTGTCATGGGTGCAGGAAAAACCATCGAGATTACCATAAAGGACAATTTGGTGAATGTGCGGGACTATGGCCGTGGCATTCCCTTGGGAAAAGTGGTGGATGTGGTCTCCAAAATGAACACCGGGGGCAAATACGATACCCGTGCCTTTAAGAAATCTGTCGGATTGAATGGGGTAGGTACCAAGGCAGTCAATGCCCTCTCTTCCTTTTTCAAGGTGGAATCCAACAGGGATGGTCAATCCAAGTCTGCGGAATTCCAGATCGGAAACCTGGTCAACGAAGAACTTTTGGAAGAAACCTCCAGAAGAAGGGGCACCAAGATCAGTTTTACTCCGGACGATACCATTTTCAAAAATTACAAGTATAGAAACGAGTATGTGGAACGCATGCTCAAAAATTATGTGTACCTCAATCCTGGACTCACCATTATGTTCAATGGGGAAAAGTACCAGTCCGAAAACGGATTGAAGGATCTATTGGAGGACAATAACAACGAGGACGATTTCCTCTATCCGATCATTCACCTAAAAGGGGAGGATATCGAAGTGGCCATGACCCATAGCAAGACCCAGTACAGTGAGGAGTACCATTCCTTTGTGAACGGGCAGCATACCACTCAGGGAGGAACGCACCAGGCGGCGTTCAGGGAAGCCGTGGTGAAGACCATCCGCGATTTTTATGGCAAGAATTATGATGCTTCGGATATTCGGAAGTCCATCATTTCTGCTATTTCCATTAAAGTAATGGAGCCGGTGTTCGAAAGTCAGACCAAGACCAAACTGGGTTCCACCGACATGGGCGGTGACCTGCCCACGGTCCGCACCTATATCAACGACTTTTTGGGCACCTATCTGGACAATTACCTACACAAGAATCCACAGACAGCGGAAGCCCTTCAGCGCAAAATCGTTCAAGCGGAACGGGAGCGCAAAGAACTTTCGGGCATTCGGAAATTGGCAAGGGAACGCGCCAAAAAGGCCAGTCTGCACAACAAAAAGTTACGGGATTGCCGTGTCCACCTTCAAGATATGAAAAGTGACCGACGATTGGAGAGCACCCTTTTTATCACCGAGGGTGATTCCGCATCCGGATCCATTACCAAATCAAGGGACGTGAACACCCAAGCCGTTTTCAGTCTTCGTGGCAAACCGTTGAATTCCTATGGCATGTCCAAAAAAATCGTGTACGAGAACGAAGAGTTCAATCTGCTACAGGCCGCACTGAACATTGAGGAATCCATGGAAGACCTGAGATACAACAATATCGTGATCGCCACGGATGCCGATGTGGACGGGATGCACATCAGATTGCTACTGATCACGTTCTTCCTCCAGTTTTTTCCGGAATTGATCAAGGAAAATCACCTGTACATTTTGCAGACCCCACTTTTCAGGGTCCGGAACAAAAAGGAGACCATCTACTGCTATAGTGAAGAGGAGAAAAGGAATGCCATCACAAAATTGACGGGGAAACCGGAAATCACGAGGTTCAAGGGATTGGGCGAAATTTCTCCTGATGAGTTCAAGCATTTTATTGGTGACAATATCCGTCTGGAACCTGTAATGCTCGACAAGGCGATGAGCATAGACAACCTTTTGGAGTTCTATATGGGAAAAAACACTCCGGACAGACAGGAATTCATCATAAACAACCTTAAAGTGGAACTTGACTTGATTGAAGAAAACCAACTATAGAACAAATAAATGCACACCCTTCTAAATGGAAGAGAACGAAGAATTGAACGATGAAGGCTTAGGGAACCCCGATAATTCCCAGGACAGCTTGGTGAAGGTAACGGGCATGTACAAAGACTGGTTCTTGGACTATGCCTCCTATGTGATACTGGAACGAGCAGTGCCCGCCATCGAAGATGGTTTCAAGCCTGTACAGCGTAGGATCATGCATTCCCTCAAGGAACTGGACGATGGGAGATACAACAAAGTGGCCAATGTGGTGGGACACACCATGCAATACCATCCCCATGGTGATGCCAGTATTGCCGATGCCATGGTGCAGATTGGCCAAAAGGACTTGCTGATTGACACCCAAGGGAACTGGGGAAATATCCTGACCGGGGATGGGGCGGCAGCACCCCGTTATATCGAGGCAAGGCTTTCCAAGTTTGCCCTAGAGGTCATTTACAGTCCCAAGATCACGGAATGGCAACTTTCCTACGATGGAAGAAAAAAGGAGCCCGTTAACCTTCCTGTAAAATTTCCTTTGTTATTGGCGCAAGGAGCCGAGGGAATAGCCGTAGGGCTTTCGACAAAAATATTGCCACACAACTTTATTGAACTGATCGATGCGTCCATAAAACACCTAAAAGGACAACGGTTTACCTTATATCCCGATTTCCCAACTGCCGGAATCATTGATGTCACCAACTACAACGATGGCATGAGGGGAGGAAAGGTTCGGGTGAGGGCCAAAATATCCACCTTGGATAAGAATACCTTGGTCATCAATGAAATACCTTACGGGACCAATACATCCAGTTTGATCGATTCCATACTGAAGGCCAACGAAAAGGGCAAGATCAAAATCAAGAAAATAGAGGACAATACGGCGGCAGAAGTGGAGATATTGGTCCATCTTCCCCCAGGATTGTCACCCGATAAGACCATTGATGCCCTGTATGCCTTTACGGCATGTGAGTCTTCCATATCACCTTTGGGCTGTATCATCGAGGACAACAAACCCCTGTTCATCGGGGTCAAGGAAATGCTTGAACGCTCTACCGACAATACCGTGGAACTACTTAAAGCAGAACTTGAAATACAGCTGGATGAACTGGAAGAGCAGTGGCACTTTGCATCCCTCGAGCGGATTTTCATCGAGAACAGGATTTATCGGGACATTGAAGAAGAAGAAACTTGGGAAGGCGTGATTTCGGCCATCGACAAAGGTCTGAAACCATACACCACGCACCTCAAAAGAGCAGTGACCGAGGAGGACATTGTCCGATTGACCGAGATCCGGATCAAGCGGATTTCCAAATTTGACTTGGAAAAGGCCCAACAGCTCATCGATAGCCTGGAAGAAAAAATAGCGCAGACCAAGCACCATTTGGAACATTTAGTGGAGTTTGCCATCGATTACTTCAAGGAACTCAAGAAGAAATATGGGGATGGTAGGGAACGTAAATCGGAAATCAGGATCTTTGATGATATCGAGGCCACCAAAGTGGTCATCAGGAGCACCAAACTTTATGTGAACCGGGAGGAAGGATTTATAGGAACTTCCTTGAAACGGGACGAGTATGTGGCGGATTGCAGCGATATTGACGATGTGATTGTCTTTACCGAAAAAGGGGAGATGATGGTCACCAAAGTGGATTCCAAGGTATTCGTGGGCAAGAACATCATCCATGTGGCCGTTTTCAAGAAAAAGGATAAGCGCACAGTGTACAATATGATCTACAAAGAGGGCAAGGGCGGCCCCAGTTATATCAAAAGGTTCAATGTCACCAGCATCACCCGAGACAAAATGTACCCCTTGGCAAGCGAGAACGCCTTGTCCGAAGTGCTATACTTTTCCGCGAACCCCAATGGAGAAGCTGAAGTGGTCACCGTATTGCTACGCCAGTCAGGTAGCATAAAAAAGTTGAAATGGGATCTGGATTTTGCAGATGTACTCATCAAGGGAAGGGCATCAAAGGGCAATTTGGTCACCAAATACCCGGTCAAACGCATCGAATTGAAAGAAAAAGGAGTATCCACACTAAAACCCAGAAAGATTTGGTTCGATGATATTGTCAGCCGATTGAACGTGGACGGAAGAGGAGAACTGCTCGGAGAATTCAAGGGCGATGACCTATTACTGGTCATTGATCAAAAGGGCACGGTGAAGACCATACCGCCCGATTTGCTCACCCGTTTCAGCGACAGTATGGTGGTTCTGGAAAAATGGAACCCGAAAAAACCCATTTCCGTTGTCCATTATGATGGTGAAAAAGAACGTTACTATCTCAAACGATTTTTGGTGGAAAGTCCCAACAAGGAAGAATTGGTCATCTCGGAACATCCAAAATCCTTTATGGAGCTGGTGACCACGGAATGGAGACCTGTCCTGGAAGTTGAGTTTGCGAAACCACGAGGTAAAGATGCCAAACCCAGCCTAGAGGTGAATGTGGAGGATTTTATATCGATAAAGGGAATCAAAGCATTGGGCAATCAATTGACCACCGAAAAAGTGAAGAACATCAACATAATGGATCCATTGCCTTTTGAAGAGCCTGAAGAGATCAAAGCAGAAGATATGGAGGTAGTGGATGAAGAATCTATTGACAACCCTGATGATGATATTGCGACAAAGAATGACAGTTCTGACCAAACCTCTTTGTTTTGACGCTTTTTCTACCTATTTTGTCACAAGAGTTACACATACACATCTAAAACAGACAGCTTAAAACCTCTTTATGGATTTCACTAACCCGCTGGTATACGGCGTACCCGTATTTATTGCCTTTATTTTATTGGAATTGACATACAGCAAGGCACATGGGGACGACCACATTTACAATTGGAAAGATTTGGCCGCCAGCGGCTTCATGGGAGTAGGGTCCGCCATTTTGGGCCCACTGTTCAAAGTGGCTTTTGCCATAGCCCTTTTCGAAGGCGTCTACGAACTTTGCAATCCTTTAGTGAATGGGGTGAGGGCCAATTTTTTGGGCTATCAGTCTTTTGGCTACGCTTGGTATGTTTGGATCATCTGTCAACTAGCCGATGATTTCACCTATTACTGGTTCCACAGGGCCAACCATGAGATAAGGATTCTCTGGGCGGCGCACATCGTACACCATTCTTCTGATAATTTCAATTTGGGGACAGCTGTTAGGAACGGATGGTTCACCATTCTTTACAAACCCTTTTTCTATGCATGGTTGCCCGCGATAGGTTTTCCGCCCGAAATGGTAGTGGTCTGCCTGGGGATCGAAGCATTGTGGCAGTTCCAGTTACATTCCGTCTATGTGCCAAAATTGGGCTTTTTGGAAAAGTTCATGAACACACACACCATGCACCAGGTGCACCACGCCCAGAATGTGGAATACTTGGACAAGAACCACGGTGGTTTTCTCAGTATTTTCGATAAGATGTTCGGTACATGGAAAGAACTTGACGATGATATCGATGTAAAATACGGGGTGATCCATTCCCCGGACTCCTATAATCCAATGGTTATATTGACCCACGAGTACAAGGATATTTGGAACGACGTGAAAAAAGCGGATAAGCTATCGCACAAACTCATGTATATTTTTGGTCCCCCGGGTTGGAGCCATGATGGGAGCACCCTTACCGTGAAACAGCAACAACGGATGTCCAAAAAACATAAGGAAGCCAACCCAGAACTTCTGTTCCAGCGACCGAATTAGATTCGTTTAACCTTATTGGATTTTGTGGGCAGTGCCCTTGAATTTCTTTGTATCCCCGACAACACCGTATTCAAAAGTATAGGAGGACTCCGTAGTGCTCAGAATTTTGATATGGACGGATTTTTCCTCTGCCTTGTTCTTTGGGTCCAAATTCTTTAGGACATACTCACAGTCGTTGATCCATCGGATGGAGGAAGAATCCTTTTTGCCCTCAAACTCGTCCACTTCAATATCCAAAGTCCTATGAAAGGTGGTTGTCTTTTCCTCCCCGTTGATGGTGGCGGTAAAGGTGAACGTGCCAGTTTTGAAATCGGTGCAGTTGCGCTGTGGGGCTTCTCCGCAAGCAAAAAATAACAATAGGGCCAGTCCAGAAAAGAGATATTTTACCATAACACAAAGAAACGGAAAGAACTCGAATGGGTCAATCTTTTTTGCCTTTATAGGTTTGAAATGTCCCATCCTCAAAAAGCAGGACAATGGTGTGTGGGGGATTGTGAGCGACTTCCTTAATTGGTGATGGAGCATCAGCCGATTGAGCCGCTACCTTTTCTTCAGGCTCAGCAGTTTTGTGGCTTTCCGCTATTGTAGATGTACTTTCTGGAAAACCACCTTCACCCTTTAACAACCAATACAGGTTTACCTCAGGGTAGGCGTTCACCAGTTTCATCACAAAATCCAAACTAGGCTTGTTCCTGCCGCTGAGCAAATGTGAAATGCTGGAACGCTGCACCCCGATCTCATCGGCAAAAGCAGAAACCGACAAACCGTAGTGGGCAATGACGGTTTGAATCCGGGAAATTATCTCTTCATCCACAAATGTAAATTTACTTGTTTCAAATGTACAAATCAGATTTTAAAAATCTGTAGAAACTTTTAATTACCTTATCTATAATCAAAACAAATACATTAAATAAATAATACTATGTTACTGATAATAAAATAAATACATTATTACAATTTAAAATGCGTTACAAATGTAATATATCGGCCAATCCATTGAATTCTAGTTACTACATATGTAAACATTTAAATTCCAAGTGAGTTACAATTGTAAAATAATACATAGCTATTTTTGTGGTCAAATAGAAAGTGAAGTGATCGATCATTCCGCATACAAAGAACCCTCCATAACAGGAAGGTATATCACCCAAGAGATGTTGGAGAAAACCTGTTTTTCTAAATTGCCCGTTCCTCTTATAGCATTTGGAAATTCTGTGGACGGGAAAACTCTTTATGCATTTAAAATTGGAAGTGGGCACAGAAAGGTTTTGATGTGGTCCCAAATGCACGGTAACGAGTCCACGACCACAAAGGCGGTCTGGGACATGGTCAATTACCTGCAATCGGATGATTCTCTCGCAGAACACATATTGGAGAACTGTACACTTATGATCGTTCCCATGCTCAATCCAGATGGTGCCAAGGCATATACCCGAGCGAATAAGAACGGGGTTGACCTTAATAGGGACGCAAAGATGCTCACCCAGCCAGAAAGCAAAGCCCTACGACAGCTCTTTGAAGAATTCCAACCTCATTATTGTTTCAACCTTCACGACCAACGAACACTTTTCAGTGCAGGCGCCACGGACAAGCCTGCCACAGTATCCTTTTTGTCCCCTGCAAGCAATGAAGAGCGGGATGTGACTCCCACCCGTGAGACTGCCATGAAGATCATTGTGGCCATGGACACCTTGCTCCAAAGGCTCATTCCGGGGCAGGTGGGAAGATACGATGACGGGTTTAATGACAATTGCGTGGGCGACGCCTTTCAGATGACGGGCACACCCACCATTCTGTTCGAGGCCGGGCATTTTCCAGGGGACTATGAGAGGGAAAAAACCCGGGAATACATTTTCTTGGCCCTCGTTGAAGCTTTGCGAACCATTGCCCTGGACAAGATAGCTGATTTCAGTTCCGAGGATTATTTCAAGATTCCCGAGAACGATAAACTTTTTTTTGATGTTTTGGTGAAAAATCCAAGCACCCTAAACCCGGAATTGGACGAACAAGTGGTCGGAATTCGGTATAAGGAAGTGCTGGAAGGGGAAAAAATCATTTTTGAACCTGAAATCGTTGAAACGGGACCTCTTGAAGGGTTTTACGGACACAAAAACCTAGAATGTGTTGATTCCAAGGATTTTGCTTCAGGGATTTCGGACAGAATGATTGTTAATTTACTGCTTCAAACCAAGAAATAAGCAACTATTCACTGAGCATTCTTGCATTTTATTTAAAAAAGAACCATTTTTATTACGCAAATTTTCTTATTTCACTAATTTTGCTGAAAATTTCAAGATAATGAATAAAGTTAAGCTAGACGAAGTTGACCACCAGATATTGGACATGTTGATAGACAACACCCGTACACCCTTTACCGACATTGCCAAAAAGTTGTTGATTTCGGCGGGTACGGTCCACGTTAGGGTGAAAAAAATGGAAGAAGCTGGAATCATTCGAGGTTCTTCGCTTACCTTGGACTATGTGAAACTGGGCTATTCCTTTATAGCATATGTGGGCATTTTTCTAGAAAAGACCCATCAGACCAAGTTTGTGCTGGAAAGGCTCAACCAGATTCCATACGTTACCGTTGCGCACATCACTACAGGAAAATTCAATATTTTCTGTAAGATCAGGGCCAAGGATACCACCCATGCCAAGAACATCATCTTCAAGATCGATGACATAGACGGTATCAGCAGAACGGAAACCATGATTTCGTTGGAAGAGAGCATCAACGACAAAAAGCGTTTGATGCACACGATCTTCAACGAACTCTAACACACTCCCAACAGTACGATGCTTCTTTCAGAGTTGCCCACTTCTGACTACAATCCTTATTATCATACCTATATCACGGCGTTAGGGGAAGTTTCTCTAATGGATGTATTGGTGAACGGGGAAGAGGAATTTTTGTCCCTTATGGAGCAAATTCCAGAAGACAGGCTTTCCTTTTTCTATGCAGAAGGCAAATGGACCTTGGCAGAGGTTTTGATGCACATCCTGGATGCCGAAAGAATTTTTCAGTACCGGGCGTTGCGCTTTGCGAGAAACGACAAGGCCGACTTGCCGGGTTTTGACCAGGATTTATTTGTGCCCTATTCCAATGCTGGCGTCAGAACAATACCAGATTTGATGGCAGAATACAAGGCTGTTCGGGATTCCACCATTACTCTTTTCAGATCATTTGATGAAGATGTGCTGAAACTCAAAGGTGTTGCCAGTGGCTCTCCCATGAGTGTGGGGGCAATGGGTTTTATTATCTGCGGGCACCAAGCCCACCATCTGCGGATTATAAAGGAGCGATATTTGGTTTAGCTCAATTTAAAAGACCATTGTTGTCTAGGTCATCGGATTCTGAGACCAGATCACGGAAAGATCCTTCTTCGAAATCTGGAACAGGCTCAAGGTCAAAATCCCTGTCCAATTCCTTTTCCATGGTTTCTTCAAAGTTGGCCATGAAATTGGATAGGCTCTTGCTTATTTTCACAAGATAAATAGTGTCATCCGTCCTCACTTCCACAGCTTCCAGGATTTCTCCATTAGGTTTTTTTATGGTCAGGATGTCATCGTCCCCATAGCCATCAGGGTAAGAGTCAATCAAGGTTGCGGCCACTTTGTGGTCCAACTTTTTGTAGTCGATCAATATTCGTTTCATAATGGTCAGTTGTTTTATTCTGACCTAAACTATGATTTTTTGCACACGGGCAACCAAGAGAGTTGCAAACTGAAAAAAACAGTATATGTAAGCCTCATTCCCCGTAGTAGTCGAACGCTTTTTGGAAGAGTTCTTCGGGCACTTTGATATCCGTGATCGCATCACCGATGGATTGGAGGAGCACAAAATTGATATCTCCGTGGGAGTTTTTTTTGTCGTACTTCAAAAGTTTCAAAATGGCATCAATATCATCCTTGCTAAAGTCCACCTTTTCAAAGTATTTCAAAAAAGTTTCCTTGATCTCTTCAAGTGACAATTTTGGCAATCCCTTGAGTTCATGGGATATGTAGCCTTCCAAGATCATGCCGATGGCGATGGCTTCTCCGTGCAGAAGGGTCTTCTTATTAGGGTTTTCAAGGCAATAGGATTCAATGGCATGCCCTAAGGTGTGGCCAAAATTCAAGATCTTGCGCAATCCTTTTTCAGTAGGGTCGATCAATACCACATCGTTTTTGATCGCTATGGATCTTTGAATGTTGGAAGCTTCCAAAAAGTTGTTTTTCTCCTTTAAATCGGCCCAGTAGGCAGCATCCCTGATGAGTCCATGCTTAAGCATTTCCGCATAACCGCTCGTTACCTGTCTTGGTTCCAACGTTTTTAAAAATTCAGGAAACACCAGCACCATTTGGGGTTGGTTGATGACCCCTATTTGGTTCTTCAAGGCCCCTAGATCAACGCCGTTTTTGCCGCCAATGGATGCATCCACCATGGAAAGCAGGGTAGTGGGGATGTTAATAAAATCGATGCCCCTTTTGAATGTGGATGCCACAAACCCCCCAAGATCGGTGAGCACCCCACCGCCAAGGTTGATCAGGAGACTCTTTCGATCTCCATCAAAATTGGACAGGAACTCCCAAACCTGAAGACAGGTGTGGATATGTTTGTTCTCTTCCCCAGGTTCGATTTCAAAAATGGAATCGATGGGCACACTGAACATTTTCTTGAACGCTGGCAAACAATGTTTCTTGGTGTTGGTGTCGACCAGGACAAAGATCTTGGAATAGTTTTTTTTGGCAATATGTTGGTTCAGGGCCGCTTGCGCCAACTCCCCGATATGTACTTCGTAAGTTTGTGATTTGACCGATTCCATAATTTCAATTTCGCCACTAAATAAAGACTATTTTTATAGAAAAGGTTATAGATTCCGTACTTATATTTGGATCTTAAATAGATTACAAATAATGTTGCCGAATTTTGAGAATACCGCAATAGCTTTTGAGCTGAAGACCGACTCCCAATTGGAGCGCGCCTACTTCCTTTTTAAGATGATAGCCAATGAACCCCTGGTGCGCATAGGCACTGCGGTGACCAATTTTGCCATAAAGGCCCATCTGCCTGTTGAAGGCCTGATCCGGGCCACAGTTTTTGACCATTTTTGTGGTGGGGTGAACGAAGAGGACTGCCTTCCTATCATCGATAAAATGTATGAAAAGGGGGTCAGTTCCATCCTCGATTATTCCGCCGAGGGCAAGGAGGTGGACAACCAGTTCGACTTTGCCATGGAAAAGACCTTGGAAGTCCTCGATTTTGTCAAGGAAAAGGACGCCATTCCCTTTGCGGTGTTCAAGCCTACTGGTTTTGGTCGTTTCAAGCTGTTCGAAAAAGTAAGTGCCGGTATTGCATTGAACGACAAAGAAACAGCGGAATGGGGCAGGTTGGTGAACCGGTTTGACAGAGTCTGCAAAAAAGCCCATGATCTGGACGTGTCCCTGCTCATCGATGCAGAAGAAAGTTGGATGCAGGATGCCGCCGATGACCTGGTACTGGAAATGATGCGCAAGTATAACAAGGAGAAGGCCATTGTGTTCAATACCTTTCAAATGTATCGTTGGGACCGATTGGATTACATCCAAAAACTAAGGGACATTGCCGCTTCGGAACAATTCTGCATTGGGGCCAAAGTGGTCAGGGGTGCCTATATGGAAAAAGAGAACGACAGGGCCAAGGAAAAAGAATACCCAACCCCCATCTGCGCCTCCAAAAAAGAGACCGATGAAAACTTTGATACCGCAATCAACTACATGATGGAAAATTTGGACCGGTTTGTACTTTTTGCGGGGACCCACAACGAGCAGAGCTGCCTCAAACTGATTTCAAAAATGCAAGAAAAAAGCATTAAGCCTTCGGATAACAATGTTTGGTTTGGCCAACTGTTCGGGATGAGCGACCATATTACCTACAATTTGGCCGCACTGGGATACAATGCGGTGAAGTATGTGCCATATGGGCCCGTTCGCGATGTAATGCCTTATCTGATACGAAGAGCGGAGGAAAACACCTCGGTCGCCGGGCAAACTTCTAGGGAGTTGGCATTGTTACAAAAAGAACGGAAACGAAGGAAATTGGAGGATTAGTTCAGAAGGGCTGTTTTTTCAACAATCAGTTCTTCCTGACAGTTTCTGACCTGTAGTTCCATATTCTGGTCCGCAATCTTTTTTGAAACATAATAGACTTTACAGGGCTCTGCCTCGGTGTCACTCTTTCCAAAATCCACATTCCCATCGGCCAAAATGGATTTGACCATCAGGGTGTCCCTATATTCTTGTGGAACGGCCTCTCCAAAGGAGATGGGCTTGGAATGCATGTCCTTCAACACCCTACAGTTGGGAAAATAGCAAAAATCCATGCCTTCACCTCCGGATTTTTTCTTCAAGAAGAAAACCAAAAACACAATTCCAATGGAGAGTCCAACCATGTACCATCCCAATCGCCTTAAAAATCCCATGCGTATTTAAAAAATAAGAAAGTTAATATCGTTATAGCTCAGTCCAAACCATTCACCCACCGATTTATTGGTCAGGATACCGTGGTACATGTATAGGCCACTGCGTAGGCCCTTATCGAACCGTAGCGAGTGTTCCAAGCCCCCATCCTCACCGATTTTGAGTAAATAAGGTGTAAAAATATTGCTGATGGATATGGAAGAGGTCCGCGGATAACGGGACGGGATATTGGGCACTCCGTAATGGATGACGCCATATTTTTCAAAAGTGGGTTTGGTGTGCGTGGTCACCTCCGAGGTTTCAAAACAACCGCCCATATCTATGCTCACATCTATGATCACTGCGCCTTTTTTCATATTTTCTACCATGGAAGTGCTCACCACGACGGGAGAGCGGTCCTTGCCCCGTGTGGCGCCAATGGCCACATCGCAGCGTTTCAAGGACTTTATCAGGTTCTTGGGCTGAATGGTAGAGGTATAGACCGTTCGGTTCAGATTGGTCTGCAAATTTCTCAGTTTGCTGATGGAATTGTCGAACACCTTGATGTTGGCACCAAGTCCCAAAGCGGACCGGGCCGCGAATTCCCCAACGGTCCCCGCTCCAATGATCACTACTTCCACGGGCGGTACCCCGCTGATGTTCCCGAACATCAAGCCATTGCCCTTGCCCGTGGCGGCCATCAATTCCGAAGCAATAAGGATGGAGGATATGCCAGCAATCTCGCTCAGGGAGCGCACGGCCGGATAATTGCCGTCATCGTCCCGTATAAATTCAAAGGCGATGGCAGTAAGCCTTTTTCTGGCCAAGACCTCAAAATATTCCTTTCGCTGGGTTTTTATCTGTAATGCGGAAATGACTATGGTCTGTGGGTTCATCAAATCGATTTCCGATAGGGTGGGGGGCTCTACTTTGAGGATGATAGAACACGAAAACACTTTTTTGGTATCCCTTGTGATCTCTGCTCCGGCATTGGTATAGTCGATATCCGAGAAATTGGCACCATCCCCGGCCCCGGATTCCATAAGCACCCGGTGTCCATGCGCTGTGATGGCATTTACGGCATCGGGGGTAAGACAGACCCTTTTCTCTTGGTATTGGTTTTCCCTGGGTATTCCTATAAAAAGTTCACCCTTTTGTTTGAGGATTTCCAAAGTTTCTTCTTGGGGCAGCAATTGCTGTTTGCTAAAAGGGGAAGAAGGCTGGTTCATAAGCAGTAAATCTGTTCAGCATACCATCGGGTATTTAACAAATTTACATTTTTTTTGAAAGGGTCTTTTGCCGTTGTTCGAGTTTCTCCCTTTCCTTTCTCAATTCCTCTTTTTCCTTCAATATCTGGAGTTCGGTGTCCATCGCCTCCAAATCGATGCCGTGCACATGTTTGTCCACCAATTTGACCCTTATAAAATATACAATGGGCACCACTACCATGGTTACGGCAACAACGTATAGGATTTCGTTTTCATCCAACTTGCTATTTTCATAATTCAGCACATTGAAGAATTGAAAGCTGTACATGGCTATGGGTATAAGAATGGCATGGTACCACCAATTTCTTGAAGTTATGAACCAAATAATAAGCAGTAGAAGGGGGACAATCTTATTGAAGTAATAATAAAAAGCATCACTCACATCGTTGAAACCATTGGCCGTAAATTCAATGCCCAAAAAACTCCATGTTTCTTCGAGTGGCAAATACTTATAGAAATAAAACATCAACGGGGTAACTGCTATTAGTAATGACAGAACCCCTTCAATAATAAACTTCTTTCTAACCGTAAATTTATCCTTCATTGATTTCATAACAGAAAAAACGAAGGAATATTGTATAAAAAATAATCCCTTTCATTTTTGAAAGGGACTATTATTTGGTTCTAATAAAAAAGAATACTACAATTTCTTGATATCTTTCCTATCAATACTAACTGTTTGATCACCGTCGAATTTTTTAACATTTGTTGAGACAGCGGTCATCGCCAAAAAGGCAACAGCAAGTAATCCAAAAAAAACTTTTTTAGTGTTCATCGTAAAAGAGTTTTTGGTTAATAAATGAATTCATTCACAGAACAAATGTAGGAAAATATTTCAACCTGACCTACGCTTCATCGATAAAATTGGTTTTTTAACGCAAAAAACATTCCTTTTATCGAATAATGGTTGCCCTGTACAATAATTCGTTTGAAGATAGACGAACGAGTTGTTAAGAAATATTTAACTCGATTGAGCGTGTGTTTTCATCGACAAAGTGCAAGAATACGCCCACAGCGCCTTCAGGAATCAACGACTCTATTTTTTCTGGCCACTCAATGAACACCCAGACCCCTTGCGCAAGGTAGTCCTCGAAGCCCATATCGAGTGCCTCGGTTTCTTCGTTCAATCTATAAAAATCAAAGTGGTGGGCGATGAGCTTATCGTTGGCGTCCCGATATTCGTTGACCAATCCAAAGGTAGGGCTGTTGGCCTCGCCAGCAACACCAAGCTCTTTCACTATGGCCTTGACCAATGTGGTTTTCCCAACGCCCATTTCACCGTAAAAGCAGAGGACGTTTCCGGGAGTGCTCTTAATGATTTCTTTGGCCACTTCCCGAATTTCATTCAATTGAAAAGTTTTCTTCACTATTCCATCATTTTGCTTCCAAAACTACAAAAGGGACGATCATTTCTTCCAAGGAAACCCCACCATGTTGATAGGTATTTCGATAATAGCTTACATAATGGTTGAAGTTGTTGGGATAGGCAAAGAAAAGGTCGTTTTTCGCAAAGATGAAACTGCTGCTCAGGTTAATATTGGGCAGATGTATTTCCTGTGGGCTCTTGGTGGCCAGCACTTCCTTTTCCTCATAAGTAAGGCTTTTTCCTGTTTTGTAGCGCAAGTTCAGGCTGGTTTCCCTATCCCCGATCACTTTTGAGGGTTGTTTCACATTGATGGTCCCGTGGTCAGTGGTCAGGATAAGTTTCATGCCCAATGTCTGTGCCTGTTGTATGATTTCCAACAGGGGGGAGTTCTTGAACCAACTCAAGGTCAGGGAACGGTAGGCCTTATCATTGGAGGCAAGCTCTTTCACTACCTCCATTTCGGTCTTGGAATGGGACAGCATGTCCACAAAATTATAGACCACCACCGTGAGGTCGTTTTCCTTTTGGGATTTGAAGTTCTGGGCCAGTTGCTTGCCTTGTTTCAAATTATTGATTTTGTGGTATTCCCATTTCAGATCAAGCCCCAAGCGTTTCAACTGGGCTCCTAGGAATTCGGCTTCAAAAAGGTTTTTTCCTCCATCATCCGTGTCGTTTTTCCACCAATTGGGATACTGTTTTTCCATCTCCAAGGGCATGAGACCCGAAAAAAGGGCATTTCGGGCATATTGCGTGGCTGTGGGAAGAATGCTGAAATAGGCACATTCCTGTTTCTTCTTGTAATGTGCGGAAAGTATTTCCTCGAAGGCCATCCATTGGTCATAGCGAAGGTTGTCTATGACCACCATCAAGGTTTTGCCCCCTTTCAGTTCAGGTTGCACCTTGTTTCGGAAAAGAGTGTGCGACATAATAGGAGCATCTCCGTTCTTGAACCAGCTTTTGTAATTTTTGTCCACAAATTTGCCAAACTGGGAATTGGCCTCTACTTTTTGCGATTCCAAAATCTCGAACATCCCGGTATCCTCTATATGCTCCAGTTGCAGCTCCCAATAGATCAATTTCTTGTATAGCTCCACCCATTCCTCATGAGAGTTAACCATGGAAAGGTCCATGGCTATCTTCCGGAATTCCTGTTGGTAATTCGAGGTCGTCTTTTCCGAGATCAAACGGGAGTTGTCCAAGCTTTTCTTCAGGGAGAGCAGAATTTGGTTGGGATTCACCGGCTTGATCAGGTAATCCGCTATCTTGGACCCAATGGCCTCATCCATGATATATTCCTCCTCGCTCTTGGTGATCATGACCACGGGAATGGATACATCATACTTTTTGATCTCGTTCAAGGTTTCCAGACCGGATATGCCCGGCATGTTCTCATCCAGAAAAACAATATCGAAAAATTGTTCCCTGATTTCCTCCAGGGCATCCTGTCCACTTTGGCTGGTGACCACTTCGTAGCCCTTGTCTTCCAAAAAGAGTATATGTGGTTTGAGTAGATCGATCTCATCATCTACCCAAAGAATTGTAATCTTGTTCATATAGTGATTATCTTTGTGGGATAAAAACAAAAATCCTTGGTAAAAACCAATAAGCTTAACGTTTTTAACGATCCAATTTACGGTTTTATTGGAACTCCCAACGAACTAATTTTTAGACTCATTGCCCATCCTTATTTTCAAAGGTTGCGGAGAATATCCCAAATGGGCCTATCCTACTTGGTCTATCCAGGGGCCCACCATACCCGGTTCCATCATGCCTTGGGAAGCATGCACTTGATGACACGGGCAATTCAGGTCCTGAAGATGAAAAACGTTGAGATCACTGAGGAGGAAGAGAACGGACTACTCTGTGCCATACTGCTACATGACATGGGTCACGGGCCATTTTCCCATGCACTGGAAGGGGTAATGGCAAAAGACCTAAGCCATGAAAAACTATCCCTACATTTCATGAAGGTCCTCAATGATGAGTTCGATGGTCAATTGGAAACCGCCATTTCCATCTTTATGGGCGAATATCCCAAACCCTTTATGAACCAGTTGGTTTCGAGCCAATTGGACATGGATCGTTTGGATTACCTCAAAAGGGACAGTTTCTATTCAGGGGTCACCGAAGGCAACATCAATTCCGAGCGTCTCATTTCCATGCTCAATGTGGCCAATGGTAATCTGGTGGTAGAGGAGAAGGGAATTTATGCCGTGGAGAAGTTCCTCATGGCCCGAAGGTTCATGTACTGGCAAGTATATCTCCACAAGACAGGTCTGGCGGCCGAGCAATTGTTGATACGGGTCATGCAACGTGCCAAGATCCTGCTCGCCAAGGGCGAAGAACTATCTGCGAGCCAATCATTGTTGTTTTTCCTAAGACAGGAAGGAGCCATTACCTTCAATACAGAGATTCTTGAAAAATTTGCCCAGTTGGACGACGTGGACATACTGGGCGCTCTAAAATCATGGCAGTCCCATGATGATTTTGTGCTTTCCAAAATGTGCCAGATGCTGCTGAACAGGAAACTATTGCACATCAAGATCAAAAACCGTCCATCGAATGCAGAAAAATTGAACGGAAAATTGGAAAGAATCATCCAAAAACACGATCTTTCACTCGAAGAAGCCTCCAACTTTGTATTTGAAGGAGAAATATCGAACAAGGCCTATAGCGTGGAGCAACAGGCCATTTACATTCTCAAAAAGAGTGGAAGAATAACCGATGTGCTCAAAGAATCCGATCAGCTCAGCTTGAAGGCACTTTCCAAAACAGTTACTAAATATTACAGCTGCTACCCGAAGGAAGCTGTTTGACAAATTTTGTTACTTTTGCACAAATGAAATTTACAGCTACCCAAATTGCCGGAATCCTAGAGGGGGAAGTTGAGGGAAATCCTCAAATCGCTGTCCATAAATTATCCAAGATCGAAGAAGGGGAAAAGGGGTCGTTGACCTTTTTGGCCAACCCAAAGTACACCTCTTACATCTATTCCACAAAGGCATCCATAACCATTGTGAACAAAGACTTCGTTCCAGAACAGACCCTGTCTACCACCTTGATCAAAGTGGAAGATGCCTACAAGTCTTTTTCCAAATTATTGGAATATTACAACCAAGTAAAGAAGAACAACAAAGTTGGGATAGAAAATCCTGCCTTTGTGTCTGAAAGCGCGGTTTATGGTGAAGGTTTTTACCTGGGTGCTTTCTCCTATTTGGGTGACAATGTGAAGATCGGGGACAATGTAAAGATATATCCTAATGTATATATAGGTGACAATGTGACCATAGGCAACAACGTCGTGGTCTTTGCCGGGGCGAAGATCTATTCGGAATCCTTGATCGGGAACAATTGTGTCATCCACAGTGGAGTGATCATCGGGGCCGATGGATTTGGGTTCACCCCAAATGCCGATGGGGAGTATAGCAAGGTTCCCCAGACCGGTAACGTGATCCTGGAGGACAATGTCGATGTAGGCGCAGGAACCACGATTGACAGGGCTACATTGGGCTCCACCATATTAAGGAGAGGAGTGAAGCTTGACAACCAGATACAGATAGCCCATAATGTTGAAATAGGGGAACACACTGCCATTGCCGCTCAAACAGGTATAGCGGGTTCCACAAAAATTGGAAGGAATTGTCTCATTGGAGGGCAAGTAGGCATTGTAGGTCACATCACCATAGGTGATAGGGTGAAGATACAGGCCCAATCGGGAATAGGAAGAAACGTGAAGAATGATGAAGTACTCCAAGGGTCGCCGGCCCTTAGTTATGGGGACTTCAACAAATCATATGTACATTTTAAGAATTTGCCCAAGCTGGTAAATCAAATCTCCAACATAGAAAAAAAGGTTGAAGGTGAGCAAAACAAGCAATAAACAACGCACCATTGCAAAGAAAGTGACCCTACAGGGCGTAGGCTTGCACACGGGGGAGGATGTGACCATGAGTTTTTTACCCGCAAAGGAAAACCATGGATTTGCATTCAAGAGGATAGATCTGGAAGGCGAACCCATCATTGAGGCCGATGCCAATTATGTAGTGAATACACAACGTGGCACCAATTTGGAAAAAAATGGGGTAAAGATCCATACTTCGGAGCATGTACTCGCAGCTTTGGTGGGATTGGATATAGACAATGTCCTTATCGAACTGGATGCTCCAGAACCGCCGATCATGGACGGTTCTTCAAAATTCTTTGTGAAGGCGCTGGAAGAGGCCGGTATTGTTGAACAGGAAGAAGAGAGGGAAGAATACATTGTAAAAGATGTCATCTCGTACAAGGACGAGAGCACCGGCAGTGAGATCACCGTCATCCCATCCGATGAGTACCAGATAACCACCATGGTCGATTTTGGGACCAAAGTCTTGGGCACCCAGAATGCCACATTGGAAAAAATGAGCGACTTCAAAGAGGAAATAGCCGAGGCTAGGACCTTTAGCTTCCTGCATGAGTTGGAAATGCTGTTGGAGCATGGCCTTATCAAGGGAGGTGACCTCAATAATGCCATCGTATATGTGGACAAGGAAATATCCGAATCCACCATGAAAAAACTGGAAAAGGCTTTTGACAAGAAAAAACTGTCCGTAAAGCCCAATGGCATTTTGGACAACCTTACCCTACATTATCCCAACGAGGCCGCACGCCACAAACTGTTGGATGTGATGGGTGATTTGGCTTTGGTGGGTTCCCGGATAAGAGGAAAGGTCATCGCGAACAAACCTGGCCACTTTGTGAACACCCAGTTTGCAAAGAAACTTTCTAAAATCATCAAGATCGAAAAAAGAAACAAAGTACCCACTTATGATCTGAATCAGACTCCATTGATGGATGTCACCCAGATCATGAACATGCTGCCCCACAGACCACCTTTCTTGTTGGTGGATAAGATATTGGAACTTTCTGACTCCCATGTGGTGGGCGTAAAGAACGTGACCATGAACGAACCTTTCTTCGTGGGACACTTTCCCGGAGCCCCTGTAATGCCTGGTGTCCTTCAAGTGGAGGCCATGGCGCAGACCGGTGGTATCCTTGTGCTGAGCACGGTGCCAGATCCTGAAAACTACTTGACCTTCTTCATGAAGATCGACAATGTAAAGTTCAAGCAGCAGGTGGTTCCCGGAGATACCTTAATATTTAAATGCGATTTGATTTCCCCTATCCGTAGGGGCATCTGTCACATGCAGGCCTATGCCTATGCCAATGGGAGATTGGTATCTGAGGCCGAGCTAATGGCTCAGATCGTTAAAACAAAAAACACAGACTCGTAGATGAACCAACCTTTAGCATATGTTCACCCAGGGGCCAAGATTGCCAAAAATGTGGTCATAGAACCCTTTACCACAATCCATAACAATGTGACCATTGGAGAGGGTACTTGGATCGGTTCCAACGTAACCATCATGGAAGGCGCACGGATTGGTAAAAACTGCAATATTTTTCCGGGTGCCATAATATCGGCCATGCCGCAAGACCTCAAATATCAAGGAGAGGAGACCACGGTACATATTGGCGACAATACCACGATCAGGGAGTGTGCCACCATCAATAAAGGCACCTCGGACCGCATGAAAACCGTGATAGGCAACAACTGTCTTATCATGGCCTATTGTCACGTGGCCCATGACTGCGTAGTAGGTGATGGCTGCATTTTCAGCAACAACTCCACTTTGGCAGGACATGTCACGATCGGTACCAACGTAGTTTTGGCCGGAATGGTAGCCGTACACCAATTTGTATCCATTGGCAACCATGCCTTTGTAACAGGAGGGTCTTTGGTTAGAAAAGATGTGCCACCCTATGTGAAGGCGGCAAGAGAGCCTCTGTCCTATGTGGGGATCAACTCCATTGGTCTGAGAAGAAGAGGTTTTGAAGCGGACAAGATCAGGGAAATCCAAAATATCTACAGGATTCTTTATCAAAAAAACTACAACAATTCACAAGCGGCATCCATTATAGAAGCAGAAATGGAGGCCACCCCAGAGCGTGATGAGATCTTACAATTCATCAAAGACTCGCAAAGGGGCATCATGAAAGGCTATTTCAGTACAAATTAAATATATGGCAAATACTTCTGATATACGAAAAGGGTTGTGCATCCGATACAACCACGATATCTTCAAGATCATCGAGTTTCTTCATGTGAAACCGGGCAAAGGACCAGCCTTTGTGCGTACAAAACTAAAAAGTGTGACCACGGGAAAAGTAATTGACAATACCTTTTCCGCAGGACATAAAATAGAGGATGTAAGGGTAGAGACACGTACCTACCAATACTTATATCCTGAGGGCGATACCTTTCATTTTATGAACACGGAGGACTACAACCAAATCTCTTTGCCAAAGGATTCCCTTGATGCACCTGATTTGCTGAAAGAAGGGGAGGTAGTAACCATTATCTTCAATGCTGAGGATAACAGTCCGCTGTCCGTGGAAATGCCAGCCAGTGTGATTTTGGAAGTGACCCATACCGAGCCAGGTGTGAAGGGCAACACGGCGACCAATGCCACAAAACCTGCTACAGTGGAGACCGGGGCCAGGATCAATGTGCCACTTTTCATCAACGAAGGGGACAAGATCAAGATCGACACCGAGAAGGGTGCTTATCTGGAACGTGCTAAAGAATAGGGAATGAAATTTCCCAGGACCCATTCATTAAAGGAGATTGCCAAGATCATAGGATCCGAATTTATCGGGGACGAAACATTTCCCGTTTTGGGGATGAACGAGATCCACGTGGTGGAAGAAGGCGACATAGTGTTTGTGGACCATCCCAAATATTATGACAAGGCCTTGCAGTCCAGGGCCACCGTAGTGCTCATCAACAAAGAGGTGGAATGCCCCGAAGGCAAGGCACTTTTGGTCTCCGATGATCCATTTAGGGATTTCAACAAATTGACCAAGCACTTCAAACCTTTCGAAAGGGCAAACAGCAACGTTTCGGAAAGTGCGGAAATAGGCGAGGGCACCGTCATCCAACCAGGGGCCTTTATTGGCAACCATGTGAAGATTGGCAAGAATTGCGTCATCCATCCCAATGTCACCATTTATGATGGCTGCGTAATCGGGGACAACGTGACCATTCATGCAAATACTGTTATGGGAGCTGATGCCTTCTACTATAAAAATAGACCTGAGGGGTTTGACAAATTATTATCCGGTGGAACCGTTATTATTGAAAGCAACGTGGATATTGGGGCTTCTTGTACCATAGACAGGGGGGTGACCGCAGCAACGACCATCAAGGAAGGGTCTAAACTGGATAACCAAATCCAGGTAGGCCACGACACCGTCATCGGAAAAAAATGCCTCATTGCATCTCATGTGGGTATTGCAGGATGTGTGGTAATCGAGGACGAGGTCACCCTTTGGGGACAGGTTGGGATCACCAGCGGTGTTACCATTGGAAAAAAAGCCGTCATCTTAGCCCAGACCGGAGTGGCAAAATCATTGGAAGGAGGGAAGACCTATTTTGGAAGTCCTGCCGAGGAAGCACGCGAAAAGCTCAAGCAAATGGCCTCTGTGAAAATGATTCCAGAAATCCTTCAAAAACTCAAAAAGAATTAAAAAATCGATAGATTAAAACCATAGCAAACCGTATTTTTGCACCTATTATTAAGTTAAACCTATGAGCGTCTTAGTAAACAAAGATTCCAAAATAATTGTACAAGGATTTACCGGTAGCGAAGGGACCTTCCATGCCGAGCAAATGATCGAATATGGGACCAATGTGGTCGGTGGGGTCACCCCAGGAAAAGGTGGCCAAGAACACTTGGGCAAACCCGTTTTCAATACAGTGGAGGATGCCGTTAAGGAAGTAGGTGCCGACACCACAATTATTTTTGTACCACCCGCATTTGCTGCGGACGCCATCATGGAAGCTGCCAGTGCAGGTATCAAAGTGATCATTACCATTACTGAAGGTATCCCTGTTGCCGACATGGTAAAGGCCAATGACTATATAAAAGGTATGGACTGTACACTCATCGGTCCCAACTGTCCAGGTGTCATTACCCCTGGAGAGGCCAAAGTGGGTATCATGCCCGGATTTGTCTTCAAAAAAGGGAAAGTGGGTATCGTATCCAAGTCAGGTACCCTTACCTACGAAGCTGCGGACCAAGTAGTGCGCCAAGGTTTGGGCATTACCACCGCCATTGGTATCGGTGGAGATCCCATCATCGGGACCACGACCAAAAAAGCTGTGGAGCTTTTGATCAACGATCCTGAGACCGAATGTGTGGTCATGATCGGGGAAATTGGAGGACAACTGGAAGCGGAGGCCGCTAGATGGTACAAGGAAAGTGGCAGTAAGAAACCCATTGTTGGATTTATTGCAGGGGAAACTGCACCAGCTGGACGTACCATGGGGCACGCAGGAGCCATTGTTGGTGGAAGCGACGACACTGCCCAAGCCAAGAAAAGAATCATGCGCGAATGTGGCATCCATGTAGTGGATTCCCCCGCGGAAATCGGAGCCAAAGTAAAAGAAGTGGTTGGATAACCAACCGTTAAATCCTATATAAATCCCGTTCAATGCGGGATTTTTTTTCGTCTAAACGTAAAACAACCATTATATTTGGCGGACAACGGTTCTAACACAATCGTTATGTGAAACTGGCCATGACCATTCTGGAAACAAACCAAAATGTTGATTGGCAAATAGCATCTGACCACTTAAAACAAATAAATAGCAAGAGATGAAACTTTTGGAAGGGAAAAATGTCATCATTACCGGAGCAAGCCGGGGAATCGGAAGAGGAATCGCCGAAGTTTTTGCAAAGCACGGGGCCAATGTGGCCTTCACCTACAGCTCCAGCGAGGCACCTGCCTTGGAATTGGAAAAAGAACTCACGGGCATGGGCGTAAAGGCGAAGGCATACAAGAGCAACGCTGCCAGTTATGCGGATTCCGAAGCCCTTGTGGCCCAGGTTCTGGAAGATTTTGATGGACGCATCGATGTATTGATCAACAATGCGGGCATCACCAAGGACAATTTGTTGATGCGCATGGGCGAAGAGGATTTTGATTCCGTGATCGAGATCAACCTGAAATCTGTTTTCAATATGACCAAGGCCGTTCAGCGAACCATGCTGAAACAACGCAAGGGATCCATCATCAACATGAGCAGTGTGGTGGGGGTGAAGGGCAATGCCGGACAGACCAACTACGCCGCTTCAAAAGCGGGTATGATCGGGTTCACCAAATCCGTGGCACTCGAACTCGGATCTCGGAACATCCGTTGCAATGCCATTGCGCCAGGTTTCATTGAGACCGAAATGACCGAGAAACTGGACGAGAAAACAGTCCAAGGCTGGAGGGATGCCATTCCGTTGAAAAGAGGTGGCTCCCCCGAAGATGTAGCAAATGCCTGTCTCTACTTGGCGTCCGATCTTTCCGACTATGTTACCGGACAGGTGCTGAACGTGGATGGTGGCATGCTAACCTAGAATGAATGGAGCTGCGTACGGTGTTCCTTATTGTTCTTGCTGCGATCATCGCGCTCGGCATTGTATTTTTTCAATACTATTATAGGAACCCCAAAAAAGGTCCGCTCAAGATCATATTGGCCGCATTGAGGTTCATTGCCTTGTTTTGCGGCCTTTTACTTTTGATCAACCCCAAGTTCGTCGACAATGATTATTATCTGGAGAAAGCGAACTTGATCCTTCTAGTAGACCATTCCACTTCCATGAACGAGGCCACTACCGAGAGAGGTCTTTCGGAAATGGTGGGAATGATCAAGGGAAATCCACAGCTCGAAGATCGTTTTTCCATTCAAGCGTTTGGTTTTGGCAATGCTGTAGACCAGACCGATTCCATTGTGTTCAACCAAAGGAACACTGATATTTCCAAGGCCCTTACCACGGCCAATGAGCTTTTTTTGAACGGAACCAATGCGGTCGTATTGATCACGGATGGCAACCAGACATTGGGAAGGGATTATGAACACCTCAATTTGGGTGGAAATCTATCCGTAAACCCCATTGTGGTCGGTGATACCACCCAGCATGAGGATATTTCCGTAGGGCTCATCAATACCAACACCTATGCATTTCTAAAAAACAAGTTTCCTGTAGAAACCACTATTCGCTACCAAGGTTCGGCTGCAGTTTCCAAAACAGTGACCGTTTCCATAAATGGAAACAGGGTCCATCAACAACGGGTGGAACTGGATGCCCTGAAGAACAGCCAAACCCTGAACACACTAGTTGAGGCCCAAAGCGTGGGGATAAAGACCATCAAGGTCGAAGTGGATGCCTTGGAAAATGAAAAGAACACGGCCAACAACGTAAAAGAAGCGGCCATTGAGGTAATCGATGAAAAAACCAATGTGGTGATTCTTTCGGATATGCCCCACCCGGACATCGGGGCGCTGAAAAAATCCATTGAGGCCAATGAGCAACGATCGGTCTCCATCACCAAACCCACTGGGACTGCCCAAGAGTTGGAAGAAGCAGATATTCTGATTTTGTACCAACCCAATAGGAATTTCAGACCCGTATATGCTTTTCTGGAAAATTCAAAAACCAATTATTTCACCATAACGGGCAGTAAAACAGATTGGAATTTTTTGAATGGGGCCCAGCAAAGTTTTTTGGTCGATAATAGCCAATCCGAGGAAATCTTGCCCATTTTGAACAATGCCTTCGGAATTTTTGGCCTTGGGGATTTCAACGTAGACGGCTTTCCACCATTGGTAGGCAACCTTGGGGATATTGAATTGAGAAAAAGCGGGGAGACCATCATGTACCAACAGATCCGAGGGGTAGACTTGGACAAGCCTCTGTTTTCCATCCTTACCGAAGGAAAGCAAAGGGAGGCTGTGTTGTTCGGTGAAAATATTTGGCGATGGCGTGCGCAGACCTATCGGAATGATCAGGACTTCCAAAAATTTGATGATTTTATGGGAACCCTAATGGTCTATTTGACCTCCAATGACCAACGGAGCAGGCTGGATGTGGACCATGCACTCGTGTTTGAAAATGCGAGCATGGCCAAGATCAGGGCCTCTTATTTTGATGAAGGTTATCAGTTTGACCCCAATGCCCGTATATCCATCCAGATTGAGGGAACGGACAGCGGTTTCTCCCGCGAATCGCCCATGTTGTTGAAAAATACCTATTACGAAGTGGACCTGAGCGATTTGGCATCGGGGGAATATCGATATACGGTCACAGTGGAAGGTGAAAACCACAAACGCTCAGGGGTTTTTCGAATTCTTGATTTTGATCCCGAAAAGCAACTTACCTCCGCAGATTATAAAAAATTGGGCCGTTTGGCAGAAAAAACCAATGGAAAATTGTACTATACGGATAATGTGGAGGAATTGATGGAGGACTTGACATCATCCCAACAGTTTTTGCCCGTCCAAAAGAACAGGGAGAATATAGTATCTTTGATAGATTTCCGTATTTTACTCGGATTGATGGTACTTGTCCTCGCAGCAGAGTGGTTCATCAGAAAATATAACGGATTAATGTAAACAACAAACTCATGGATAAATTACCAAAGATTGCATTACCTGCCATTGCAGGCATCATCGTTCTCATCATATTCATTTCAAAATCCGCAGTGACCATAGGTTCCGGTGAAGCCGGGGTTCTGTACAAGACATTTGGAGGAGGGGTGGTCACGGATGAGCCTCCACTTGACGAAGGTTTCCACATTGTGGCTCCATGGAACAAGGTATTTGTCTATGAAGTGAGGCAGCAGGAACAGCTTGAAAAAATGAATGTACTGTCCTCCAATGGATTGGACATCAAATTGGAAGCCTCTGTGTGGTTCCAACCCAAATACAGCGAGTTGGGGAAATTGCACCAAGAGAAAAGCGAACAGTACATAGAACGTGTGCTACTGCCAGCTATCCGCTCAGCTGCCCGAAGTGTAGTGGGACGATATACACCCGAACAACTCTATTCCAGCAAGCGGGACGCCATTCAACAGGAAATTTTTGAGGAGACCCAGAAAATTGTTGCGGGTCAATACATTCAACTTAATGAAGTATTGGTAAGGGACGTGACCCTACCGCCCACCATTAAGGATGCCATTGAGCGAAAGTTGAAGCAGGAACAGGAATCGCTGGAATACGAATTTCGATTGGTGACCGCACAAAAAGAAGCGGAAAAAGTTCGTATTGAAGCCCAAGGTAAGGCAGATGCCAACAGGATTTTGAGTGCCTCCTTGACAGATAAGATCCTTCAGGACAAGGGAATTGAAGCTACTTTAATGTTGGCACAATCCCCAAACACCAAAGTGGTCGTAGTGGGATCGGGCAATGACGGACTACCGCTAATTTTGGGAAATAACTAAATTCCTCTTTTTTGATAAAAAAATATGTTCTACATTTGACACATAATGAGTAACAATAACGTACATCATCACCATTTTTATACTTGCCCTCAAGCGAGATAGAAGTGTATTGTTGTATATAAAATATATTCTAACCCGTTTGAGAAATCAAGCGGGTTTTGTTTTTATGCCCATTTGGTTTTTTGAACATAATCGTTGAACTAATGACAAAAATTCGGATTGCTGTACAAAAAAGCGGTCGCTTGAACGAGGACTCCCTTCAGATCTTGAAGGATTGTGGTATTTCCATCGACAATGGAAAGGACCAACTAAAGGCCACTGCCAGAAACTTTCCGTTGGAAGTTTTCTATTTGCGGAACGGGGACATTCCACAATATTTAAGGGATGGGGTAGTGGACATTGCCATCATAGGAGAAAATGTATTGGTGGAAAAAGGAAAAGATATTGCCGTGGCAGAAAAGTTGAATTTTTCCAAATGCAGGGTTTCACTGGCTGTTCCAAAAGGGGTAAAGTATAATTCGGTGAAGGATTTTGAAGGCAAGAAAATTGCTACTTCTTATCCCAATACCGTCAACGAATACCTAAAATCCAAAGGGGTCACTGCCGATCTGCACCTGATCAATGGATCGGTGGAGATTGCACCCAACATAGGTTTGGCCTATGGAATCTGTGATATTGTTTCCAGTGGCAGCACCTTGTTCAAAAATAATTTGAAGGAAGTAGAGGTCATTTTGCAAAGTGAGGCCGTATTGGCTGTTTCCCCTACGATTTCCGAAGAACGAAGGGAAATCTTGAAGAAAATCCGGTTCAGGATCCAATCGGTACTCCAGGCTAGGCATAACAAATACATCCTGCTTAATGCCCCAAATGATAAGTTGGACCAGATCATTTCCATTTTACCAGGGATGCGTAGCCCCACGGTACTGCCCTTGGCCGAAGAAGGTTGGAGCTCCGTACACTCCGTGATTACCAGAGATACCTTTTGGGAAGTTATCGACGCCTTGAAACAAGCAGGTGCCGAGGGCATTTTGGTCTGTCCGATCGAAAAAATGGTAATGTAATCAGTGATGGAACCTCAATTCACTATAGACTGGATTCCAACGGAAAAGCTTTATACCATTCTTCCATTGGCTTTTCTGTTGAACGGCGAACGTATTCCCATGGAAGTACTGCAAAACCGCCTAACCGAAATGATTCCGATGGGATACAAATGCATCGGGGTGTATGACCAAGAGCAACTGATTGGCATTTGCGGGGTATGGGTATTGAACAAACTCTATGCAGGCAAACATGTTGAACCTGATAATGTAATCGTTTCTCCCCAATATCAAGGGAAGGGTATCGGTGAACTGATGTTAGCTTTTCTGAACGATTATGCCAAGGAAATTGGCTGTGAACGTGCCGAAGTGAACTGCTACGCCAAAAATGTAAGAGGCAAAAAATTCTGGGAAAATCAGGGGTACGAAGCCTTGGGCATACACTTGATCAAAATATATTGAAATGAACAAAATTTATCATCCAAATAAAGAAGATTGGTCCAAGATTCTTAAACGACCTACCCAAACGGTGGCTGATATTGAAAAAATCGTTGAGTCCATTTTTGAGGAGGTACAGGCAAATGGAGATGGGGCCATCAAAAAATATACAGACCAGTTTGACCATGTGCAATTGGACTCCCTTTTGGTGACCGATGATGAAATCCAAATAGCATCCAATTCGGTTTCAAACGATTTGAAAAAGGCCATTTCCTTGGCCAAATCCAATATTGAAAAATTCCATGCTGCCCAAAAAACGGTCAAAGTGGAAATGGAAACCATACCAGGGGTATTGTGTTGGCAAGAAAAAAGACCCATCCAAAAAGTGGGGCTTTACATTCCCGGAGGTACGGCACCGCTGTTTTCCACTATTTTGATGTTGGCCATACCTGCTAAGTTGGCGGGGTGTTCAGAGATTGTATTGTGTACGCCTCCTGATAAAAATGGGAACGTAAACCCGACCATTTTGTTCGCCGCTCAACTTTGTGGGGTAACCAAAATCTTTAAGGTAGGTGGCATTCAAGCCGTTGCGGCATTGACATTCGGAACAGAAACCATTCCCAATGTGTACAAAATATTCGGGCCAGGCAACCAATATGTTACCGTTGCCAAACAATTGGCCACTAAACACGGAGTCGCAATCGACATGCCGGCCGGACCGAGCGAGCTTCTCGTCGTCGCAGACGATTCTGCCAATGCAACTTTTGTAGCCTCCGATTTGTTGAGCCAAGCAGAGCATGGCACCGATAGCCAAGTAATTTTGGTTTCCACTTCCGAAAAATTGATTGATGCTGTTGAAAAGGAAATCGAATCTCAAATAAAACAACTGCCAAGAGCAGCTATTGCAGAAAAATCAATCCAAAACAGCAAGTTGATCTCGGTAAAAGACGATCAAACCGCCATCGATTTAATCAATGAATATGGCCCTGAACATTTTATTGTCTGTGTGGAAAATGAGGATTTTTACCTTCAAAAGATCCAAAACGCTGGATCAGTATTCGTAGGCAATTATACCCCTGAAAGTGCCGGTGACTATGCTTCAGGCACCAATCACACACTTCCGACCAATGGCTACGCCAAACAGTATAGTGGTGTAAACCTGGACAGTTTTATGAAGAGCATGACCTTTCAAAAAATATCCAAAGAGGGAATGGAAGCCATTGGCCCTTCCATAGAATTGATGGCAGAAGCGGAAGGATTACAGGCCCATAAAAATGCGGTGACCCTTCGCCTAAATACTATAAAATCAAACTAAATGTCAGGTCGAGCGCAGTCGAGACCTCAATGATATGACTAAAACCTTCAACATAAACAACATCGTTAGGGAATCCGTAAAGGCCCTAAAACCGTATTCTTCGGCCCGAGACGAATACGTTTCCGATGGGTCCACCATGATTTTTTTGGATGCCAATGAAAATCCCTTCGAGAATGGGGTCAATCGGTATCCCGATCCTTACCAAAGAAGCCTAAAGGCACTTTTAGCAAAGCAGAAGGGTGTTTCTGAAGAAAACATGCTTTTGGGTAATGGCAGCGACGAGGTATTAGATTTGGTTTATAGGGCTTTCTGTGAACCCAATCAGGACAATGTGATCACTTTGCCACCTACGTATGGCATGTATAAGGTACTGGCAGGGATCAATGCAGTGGAAAACAGGGAAGTTTTGTTGACCATTGATTTTGAACCCGATGTTCCCGCTATTCTGGACAAGGTGGACAAAAAAACCAAGCTCATTTTCATCTGCTCGCCCAATAATCCCACCGGAAATTCCTTTAAAAGGGAAAGTGTGGAGAAACTTTTGGAATCCTTTCATGGATTGGTAGTCATTGATGAGGCCTATATCGATTTTTCCGAACAAGAAAGTTGGTTGAAAGACTTGAAAAAATACCCCAACTTGATTGTAACCCAAACATTGTCCAAAGCCTACGGCTTGGCTGGAATTCGTTTGGGAGTATGTTACGCTTCGGAAGAGATTATTGCCATATTGAACAAAATCAAGCCACCTTATAACGTCAATCAGTTGACCCAACAAAAAGCATTGCAACGGATTCTGAATGAAGATGCCGTGCAACAGGAGGTGGTTCAAATTTTGGAAGAGCGTTCCAATTTGGAGCAAGCTCTACAAAACTTGGACTTTGTGGAGAAAATATACCCTTCCGATGCCAATTTTATATTGGCCAAAGTTGATAATGCCGATAAGCGTTATCAACAATTACTGGAAAAACAAGTCGTGGTACGGAACCGAAGCACCCAGCCTTTGTGCGAAAACACGCTGCGGTTTACGGTAGGTACACCAACCGAAAACAAAGCATTGATAGCCATTTTAAAGCAATTATAACTATGGGCAAAAAAGTATTATTCATTGATCGTGATGGAACCATTATCAAGGAAACCATTGATGAACAAATTGATTCCTTTGAAAAATTGATTTTCTATCCAAAGGCATTCACTTTTTTAGGGAAAATTGCAAAAGAACTGGATTATGAACTGGTGATGATCACCAACCAAGACGGATTGGGGACCGATATTTTTCCGGAAAACACTTTTTGGCCCGTACAGAATTTCATCGTCAATTCATTTGAAGCGGAAGGGGTCGTTTTTGATAATGTCTTTATCGACAAGACCTTTGCAAAGGACAATGCCCCGACCCGAAAACCTGGGACGGGAATGCTTACCGCCTATTTTTCGGAGGAGTATGACCTTGCCAATTCCTTTGTGATCGGGGATCGCTTGACCGATGTGGAATTGGCCAAAAACCTAGGGGCAAAAGGCATCTATATCAATGATGAAACCCATTTGGGAACAGGTGAGATTACGGTAAAACGAGAAGAGTTGAATCCCTATATTGCTCTGGAAAGCAACGATTGGGAAAAGATCTATGAATTTTTGAAGTTGGAGAATCGAGTTGCTGAAATCCATAGAAAAACCAACGAAACGGATATTCAGATCAAATTGAATCTGGATGGAACCGGAAAAAGTGATATCCAAACCGGATTGGCCTTTTTTGATCACATGTTGGACCAATTGGCGCGCCACGGACAAATGGACCTAACCATTAAAGTTGATGGTGATCTTGAGGTGGACGAACACCATACCATTGAGGATACCGCTATTGCTTTGGGCGAAGTGTTTGCCAAAGCCTTGGGCAAGAAATTGGGTATCGAACGCTACGGGTTTTGTTTGCCTATGGATGATTGCCTGGCCCAAGTCGCCATAGATTTTGGAGGAAGGAATTGGCTGGTTTGGGATGCGGAGTTCAAAAGGGAAAAGATTGGTGAAATGCCTACGGAAATGTTTTATCATTTTTTCAAATCTTTTACGGATGGGGCCAAGGCCAATCTGAACATCAAAGCAGAAGGGACGAATGAACACCATAAGATAGAGGCCATATTCAAAGCTTTTGCCAAATCCATCAAAATGGCAGTAAAACGGGATGTGGAGAAAATGGTATTGCCATCAACAAAAGGAATGCTGTAAAAATATGAAGTACGAAATTAAAAGTACGAAAGCCATTGAAGAAGGACTTAAAAGATAGAACTAAAAATTTTGCCATTGATGTTTGGAAATTATGTTCAAATTTTCCAAAGTCCAGGGAATTTAATGCCTACGTGAATCAATTGATCAGGTGTTCCAGTTCCGTTGGTGCAAATTATAGGGCTTCCCAACGGGCAAAATCAAGGGCGGATTTCATCAACAAGCTCAAAATAGTTGAGGAAGAAATAGATGAAAGCATGTACTTCTTGGAACTATTGGCTGAAGTAAGTGAAAATCAAATTGCTGAAATCAAATCACTTCATTCAGAGGCAAGTGAAATTTTGGCCATCATAGTTTCTTCCATAAAAACAGCAAGAACCAATGGTAAGTAATAGTATAGGTAAACAACTTCGTACTTCGTACATCAAACTTTGTTCTTTATGAAGATAGTGATCATTGATTATGGCGCTGGAAACATCCAAAGCATCATCTTTGCCATTAAACGGTTGGGATATGATGCTCTACTGTCCCATGATGCCAAGGAAATCCAAGAAGCGGACAAGGTGATTTTTCCAGGAGTGGGAGAGGCCAGTTCGGCCATGGCCAAATTGAGGTCAAGTGGATTGGATACCATCATCCCAACATTAAAACAACCCGTTTTGGGCATTTGTCTGGGCATGCAGCTCATGTGCCGTTCCTCCGAGGAAGGAAACACAGAGGGGCTTGGCATTTTTGATCTTGATGTGAAGAAATTTTCCAACCAAGTGAAAGTGCCACAAATCGGTTGGAACCAAATAACAGATTTAAAAACGGATTTGTTCAAAGGAATTCCCGATAAGTCCTATATCTATTTGGTGCACAGTTTTTATGCCCCATTGGGCCAGGAAACCATTGCCAGTTCTGAATATGGATTGGAATACAGTGCGGCCCTTCAAAAAGAAAACTTCTACGGGGTACAGTTTCATCCTGAAAAGAGCAGCGATATAGGCAGCACTATTTTGAATAATTTTCTAACGGTTATTTAGATGGAATTTTACATTTCTGAAGACAAACAAAAATTGGACATCGAAAAAGTCCATAAAGAAATCAAGGGCACCTACTGGGGTGGGTACAGAAGCCCGGAAGAAACCAAGCGAACCATTGACAACAGCATTTGCTTTGGACTTTTCAACTCCGATGACGAGCAGATAGGTTTTGCCAGATTATTGACCGATTCCGTGGTATTCGCCTACCTGATGGATGTGGTAATCTTTGACCCCTACAAAGGTCGGGGATTGGGCAAAATGCTGATCAAGCACATCATGGACAGACCGGATGTGCAAACTGTAAAAACGGTGGCCCTTAAAACCAAGGATGCCCACACGTTATATGAGGCGTTTGGTTTTGAAAGAGTAGGAAATTCGGAAATGTGGTTGGCCATCGACCGCGCCAAATATGATTAACGTATGAGATTGATTCCAGCCATAGACATTATCGAGGGGAAATGTGTCCGTCTTTCCAAAGGGGATTACGGCACTAAAAAAGTCTATAATGAAAATCCGTTGGAAGTTGCCAAACAGTTTGAAGCGCATGGCATCAAACACCTTCATTTGGTAGATTTGGATGGGGCTAAATCCAAGCACATTGTCAACCACAGAGTTTTGGAAACCATTGCTTCCCAAACTAGCCTTAAAATTGATTTTGGCGGAGGTCTAAAATCGAACGAAGACTTAAAAATTGCCTTTGAGAGTGGTGCTTCCCAAATCACTGGGGGCAGTATTGCGGTGAAGGAAAAAGAAACTTTCTTGGGTTGGCTGGAGACCTATGGTTCCGATAAAATTATTTTGGGAGCCGATGCCAACAGTGAAAAAGTGGCAGTTTCAGGTTGGCAGGAAGAATCCGAGCAGGATCTAGTACCTTTTATACAATCTTATCAAAAAGAAGGCATTCAATATGTCATTTGTACCGATATCAGCAAAGATGGGATGTTGCAAGGACCTTCTTTCGATCTATACCGAAAAATTCTGGCCCAAACCGCAACGGGATTGAAATTAGTAGCCAGTGGAGGCATTTCTACCTACGATGAACTTCCCAAGCTTGCCGAAATCGGCTGTGAGGGCACCATTATTGGTAAGGCCATTTATGAAAACAGAATCAGCTTGAAACAATTGGAACAATACATTCTTGGACATGGATAAAGAACAACAACTTCGGGAAGAATTGGTTTGGAATGCGGGGTACCGTATGAACGAAAGCCTTCGCATGATCAAAATCTGTCTCGATAAATTGCCCGAGGACAAAATTTGGAAAAAACCGAACGAGTCCAGCAACAGCATTGGAAATTTGATACTGCATTTATGTGGCAATATTACCCAATACGGGATAGCTTCCATCAAAAATGAAGAGGACAACCGCAAGCGGGATGAAGAATTTTCCACCGCCTCCGGATATACTAAAGAGGAATTGTTCAAAAAACTCAGTGAGACCGTGGAAGAGGCGAAAAGGACTTTTTATGAGGCTCCATTACAGGAATTGCTCCGGAAACGTTCCGTACAGGGATTTAATTTTTCCGGGGTGGGAAACATCATCCATGTGACGGAACACCTGTCCTACCACACGGGGCAGATTGCCCTTTGGACCAAACTGTTGGAAAACACCGATTTGGGCTTTTATGATGGGGTGGATTTGAATGTGAAGAACCAATAACGTCATGCCGAGCTTGTTTCGGCATCGCATAGGAATGGAACAAAGTTTTGTTTACATCATGACCAATACGTACAGAACAACATTTTATATTGGGGTGACTTCAAATTTAGCCAATAGGGTAGTGGAACACCAAGAAGGAAGTGGTTCAAAGTTTACTAAAAAGTACAATCTGACAGATTTGGTGTATTTTGAAGTTTTCTCGGATATCGATCAAGCAATTGCAAGGGAAAAACAATTGAAGAACTGGCATCGCGATTGGAAAATTAATTTGATTAAAGAACAAAATCCAACATTACGAACATTGGATTACTAAAGTGAGACCCTGAAACAAGTTCAGGGTGACGATTGACATTCAAAGATAGTTTTCGAAGAAAACGTCATGCCGAACTTGTTTCGGCATCTCATTACATATAAAGTCAACGTAGGAAAACCATTGTGATAACTCTGGATTATAGAAAAGAAAAATGCTTACAAAACGTATTATTCCTTGTTTAGACATCAAAGACGGACGCACCGTGAAAGGTGTCAATTTTGTGGACCTTCGTGATGCCGGAGATCCTGTGGAACTAGCTGCCATTTATGCCCAAGAAGGGGCGGACGAACTCGTCTTTTTGGATATTTCGGCCACAGAGGAAAAACGTAAGACTTTGGCAGAACTGGTCTATCATGTGGCGGAAACCATCAACATTCCGTTCACGGTAGGTGGCGGCATCTCTTCCGTGGAAGATGTGGACATTTTATTGAAGAATGGCGCCGATAAGGTCTCCATCAACTCATCAGCGGTAAAAAGACCTGAACTCATCAACGAATTGGTGGCTAAATTTGGTTCGCAATGCATTGTGGTCGCCATCGATGCCAAACAGATTGACGGCACTTGGAAAGTACATTTGGTGGGCGGTAAAGTTCCAACCGAAATCAATCTATTCGATTGGGCCAAAGAAGTGGAGGAGCGGGGAGCTGGAGAGATTTTGTTCACCTCCATGGACCACGATGGCACCAAAAATGGGTTTGCCAATGAGGCATTGGCGCAATTGTCCGATTTGGTGAATATTCCCATCATTGCATCAGGGGGTGCCGGGACCATTTCCCATTTTACCGATACCTTTGTGGAAGGAAAAGCGGATGCTGCCTTGGCCGCTAGTGTGTTCCATTTCAAGGAGATTGAAATACAAGATCTAAAGAACGAATTGAAAAAGGAAGGGATTCCTGTTAGAATATAATTGATTGTCATATCAAACTGTCATCCTGAGCGCAGTCGAAGGAGTTGTCAAGATATGATAGATTCAAAAACAACCATAGTATGAAAATTGACTTTACCAAAAATCCAGAAGGTCTTGTACCTGCCATCATTCAAGATGCGAAGACCAAGAATGTGCTCATGCTGGGCTATATGAACCAAGAAGCATTCGATACTACCCAGAAAACGGGAAAAGTGACCTTTTTCAGTCGTTCCAAACAACGGCTTTGGACCAAGGGTGAAGAGAGTGGAAATTTCCTGAATCTGGTCGATATAAAAGTGGATTGTGATAACGACACCCTTTTGGTTACTGTGGATCCCGTTGGACCCACCTGCCATAAAGGCACCGATACCTGTTGGGCCGAGGAGAATGCCCAAGGGTACGGCTTTTTATCAACCTTGGAAAATATTATTGAATCCCGAAAAAATGACCCCGACAATCCAGATAGCTACGTGGCATCATTGTTCCGAAAAGGCATCAACAAAATAGCCCAAAAAGTAGGGGAGGAAGCCGTGGAAACCGTGATTGAGGCCAAGGACACCAACGACGACCTTTTCCTGAACGAAAGTGCAGATCTATTGTTCCACTATCTGATCTTGCTGAAGGCCAAAAACTTCAAACTCGACGACGTGGTCAATATCTTGGAGAAGAGACACTGACCAGGCCAGCGATTCAATCTTTTTTGGTGATATGGGAAGACCCGGACAGCTCACTTTTCAGTATGGTGGCATCTCCCTTGTAGTTCAGTGTACTGGCACCGGAGGCCTTCACCCTAATGGTTTCTTCCACGGAGAGAAATGCGGTACTGGCACCCGAAAGGTCAATGTCCAAATTGGAAATGTCCAGACCAAAATCCAGTAAATCGCTGCTTCCGGAAAGCTCAGCATCCAAAAATGAAATGCTTCCGGTCACATCGATGGACGAAGCCCCATCAAGGTCCACCTCCAATCGGTCAGCAACCACCTCCCCTTTGAAATCAGAGGCGCCGGAAACCCCAATTTTACCGTCCTGCACATCCCATACATTTTCCAAGGTCAATCTGGACGCCCCGCCAAGACGAAACGCGGAAAGATTTGTGGTGGTAATATACGCGTTCATAACGGCCTTGCCTTTTATTGAAGTATGGCTTTTCAACCGGATGACCAATTCGTCCCCGTCTTTTTCGACCACAATTTTTTCATGTAGATTGTCATTGGCCGCAATACGGATTTCTTCCTCAACCTCGGAAAAATGGACATAAACTTGGAATGCATCGGAAATCCTCAACCTAGTATATCCCTCTATGTCATGGTACACAGAGGTCACCTCGCCATGGGCATGGATAGTGTCATAGTCACAGGAAGAAAAAAAGGTCAATAGCCCAATGAGCAGTAAAGCACTGATTCGTGTTTTCATTTTGTTCGATTTTTGATTGATGTAATAAAATGTATGAAAGAAATACTAACGATTGATAAATGGGATAGAGACCCATTGAAATGGAATGGCCGACCAGTCCTTCTTTTCATTCTGGGTAAATACCTGTTCGTTCTTTGAATAGACCCGTAATGTATTGATCGGATGGTGGAAGCGATTGAAATTTCCCATCAGTCCAGTTGTTTTCGATATCGGTTACGCCCCATGTTGAAAACTCCTAATTTCACCCCGATTCCTCCTGAAAAACCATTGATCCGCTCTATGGGGCTTTGTGCGAGGCCAATTTTACTGGACATTCTGTAGCGCACCCCTGCTTCCAATTGGACATATCGGGACACATTGAACAGAACATTCATACCTGGTTCCAATACGAATATGATATCGATATCATCATCGTCAAGGTCCACATTTTCATCCCTTCGCACGGCGTCATGGTCCACATAGCCCATGCCACCACCACCGATCAATAGCGGAAATGATAGACTCACCCTTGACTTTCCAAAAAGAATGGGTTCCAAATGCAATCCGCCATATACGGCAACTATATCATCATTGTTGATAGTTCGTGGATTGAAAATGTTCTGTTCGGAATAGAGAATATTGGCCATGAAACCGACCTCAAACTGTCGGTTGGCCACATAGGCCACTTTCAACCCTCCGATGTAGGTGTTCTCTCCCTCAATTTCACCAAAATAGGTGGAGAGGCCCAGATAGACCCCGTGCACCACATTTTTGCGGTCGTTGAAAGTGATATACTCGCCATCATCGTCTTGGGCAAAGGCCAGTAAGCCCAAGAACAGAAAAAATAAGGACAATGTCGTTTTTTGATTGATCATGTGCATGCGATTTTTTGATTGATTTTTTTTCTAAAGACAATGTAATTGCAAAAAGGTTGCACCAATGAGTATTTTTTAATCGTTCAGTGTTACAATTCCTTTTTGTCCATGTATACTAATACTTCCTTTTTTCTCCGATCCATAGGTAGCTTCAATCTTTCGAAGCCTACGTCCCTTGTCCAACATTTCCGAATTGACGTTCTCAAAGGACTTGGGCAAGCGAACCATCCCTTCCTCCAAAGTAGCTGTGAAACGATGGGAAAAATTAGCGACCGACAGCGTGATATCCGCAGATTCTTGCTCTATCGATATTTCTGCTGATGGGTTGGTGATGCCATATACCTGAAAATCCACAATCTTCATCTTCATATCCACTTCTTTTGCCAATCGGTCCAATTTGAAGGTGGTGAATTCCATGCTCCCGTACAAAGTGCCCGCCTCGTTCACCGAAATATTGTCCTTGTTGGAATAGATTTCCAATGAACCCACTGAGTGGATGTTGATATCCGTCCCATCACTGCGCAGGCGCAGACTCTTGGAATTTTCCATGTCCAGTTCGCCGTTCTTTAGATCTAAATCGGCATAGTTCAGGTCTTTTGCCCTAAGTTTTCCGTACTTCAAGACAATGTTTGCCTTGTTCAAATTTTCCCCGATCCATAGATCGCCATGCTCTATCAGAGCAGTTAAGGGGCCGTTACAATTTTCCAGGACCACATCCCCAAAACGGTTGGTGATCTTTAACCCTGCCTTTGCGGGGAGATGCACCTCATAATCGATCTGCACATGGCTGCGGTCAAAATCGATAGGATTGTTCCGATTGAAAAAGTCGGCAAACCAGCCTGTATTTTTATTGGATATTTCGGAAACAATGGAAACGTGGCCGTTGCTTGATTTCATCTCGGGGTTGATGCGCCGCAACAGGTCTTCGGCATTTTCCTTCTTGCGATGGTTGACCGTGATCAAAACCGTCACGGTGACCTTGTTCTGGTCCCATCCCTTCAAGGTCACATTCCCGTATTTGTTCTCCAAATGAAACTCTCCGGACCCTGTCAACGGAAAACTCTTCTCAATGGTCTTATATACCTTTTCCTGTGCTTTTCCCTCATACGCCAAAAACAGCATCAGTACCATCCACAGCACTTTTTTACAATGTATACCCATAATCATCATCCACTTTTTTAGAATCGTTCAATTGCCGCAATAAATTCTCAATGAGCTCGATGCGTTTTTTGTAATTGCCCACAATGGCTTCCAGCACCTGCTCGTTGTCTAGGTTCTTTTGCATCTCTTTTTTGAGGACATCGTATTCTGCATCCAACTCGTCCATAAATGACAGGAATTCTGTCTTGTCTTCATCGGTTAGTCTGGGATTGTTCTTCACCAACTGGACTTGATAGGAGACCAGGTCTTTGTAATACATGTCTATTTCCATCAATTCTTCGGAAGCATATTGGTTGTGGTCCGCTCCTTGTCCCAATCCCATCAGCCAGATAAATGAAGTGAGGCCCACCAAGAGCAAAACGGAAGCGGCAATGCGGAACACGGGTCTTCTCCAAAGCGAAATCACTTTGGGTTCTTCCTGCTTCAGGTCAGCTGCGATCTTGGCCCACATTTTGGCCCTGTCCGCTTTGTGCTCGTCAAATTGACCTGCATTGTGCCTGATATGTCTTTCAAAATTGTCCATTACAGTTCATTGATGATTTCCAATAATTTTTTCTTGGCCCTGTGGTATTGGGATTTGGAAGTACTGGTAGAAATACCCAAGATCTCCCCGATCTCCACGTGGTCATATCCTTCAATCAAATACAGATTGATGATCTCCCGGTAACCATCCGGGAGTTGGGCAATGCCCTTTTTCACTTTCAAAATATCCGTTGCCTCGGCCTCTACAGGTTCTTCCTCATCTGCCAAATGAAACTCGTGGGCTTCCATGGGTACTACAGAGATACGCTTTGCTTTCAGATGGTTGATGCTTTTATTGATGACAATCCGCTTGAGCCAAGCGCCAAAACTACTTTCATACTTAAAGTGGTCCAGGTTCTTAAAGGCTTCTACAAAACTATCCTGCACTATATCCTCAGCATCTTCAGTATTTCCCAAAAACCGAAGGCCCACATTGTACATGGCATCCACATAGCGGGAATACAGCTCATATTGCGAGCTGGCATTTCCTGCTTTGCACTGTTCCACTATGGATCTATGCGTAAAACGGATGTCTGTTTCCAATGGCTTAGGTTGATGCCTTGTTTGAGCTAAAGACAAATGCAAAAGTAAAAGGTTGCACCTGAGCGTAAAAAAATATCAAATACTTTAAAAATGATCAAAAAAAAGAAATGGGTGCAACCCTTCATTTCTTGAATTGTCTATGGTGGTGAACATAAAACAATACAATCATCAAAACTTCAAAAAATGAACAGAAGAACGCAATTGGGCCAGACGGCCAAAAGCACCGTTTGGTTGTTGCTTTTCCTTTTGGGCTGTGCACAGGCCATGGCGCAGGACAGTTACACCGTAAGCGGGACCATTACCGACAAAAGCAATGGGGAAACCCTTTTTGGGGCTTCGGTGCTCTTGGGAGGGACCACGATCGGTGGAATAACCAATGAATATGGTTTTTATTCCATCACGGCTCCGGCAGGGGAATATATCCTGAGGATTTCTTACATGGGCTACAATGAGGTCAACATGAAGATCAATCTGGATAGGGACTTGAAAAATGATGTGGAAGTCTCGGAATTCTCCACCGAACTGGATGAAGTGGTCGTCACCGCAGATGAGCCGGAACGGGCCCTTTTGGGCAAACCCGAAATGAGTGTGGTGAAGATGAACATGGGCACGGTTAAGCAGATGCCCGTAGTACTCGGGGAAGTGGATGTGCTGAAATCCCTGCAGATGTTGCCCGGCGTCACCAATAACGGGGAAGGCACAGGAGGTTTTCACGTTAGGGGAGGCGCACAGGACCAAAACCTGGTACTGCTCGATGAGGCCATCATTTACAACACTTCGCACATGTTCGGTTTCTTTTCGGTGTTCAATGCCGATGCCATCAAGGATGTGAAACTGTACAAAGGAGGTATTCCAGCACGCTTTGGGGGCAGGGTCTCCTCAGTATTGGACATCCGTCAAAAGGACGGCAACAATAAAAACTTTGCCCTCACAGGTGGTATCGGGGTCATCTCCAGCAGGCTGACGGCCGAGGGACCCCTTTTTGGCGAAAAAGGCTCCTTTTTGATTGCCGGTCGCCGTTCCTATGTAGACCTATTGCTCAAAGCCGCAGGGGAGGACAACAGTGTCAGTTTTTACGATTTGAACCTCAAGACCAATTATGCGATCAATCCTAACAACAAACTATTTCTGAGTGGTTATTTTGGTCGGGATGCCTTTAAATTGGGGAACAGTTTTGACAGTAGTTATGGTAATGCTTCGGGCAACCTCCGTTGGAACCATATCTTCAATGACCGTTTGTTCTCCAACCTTTCCGCTATTTGGAGCCGATATGACTATGATCTGGAATTTGCCCAGGATGAATTTGAATGGGTCTCTTCCATCACCAATTACAACCTTAAATATGATTTCAAATATTATTTGAGCGATGCCTTCAACCTGGATTTTGGGGCGAATGGTATCTATTACGATTTTGATCCAGGGGAAGTGAACCCAACAGCCGATACATCTCCCGTAAATCCGTTGAAACTGGACCAGAAAAGGGCATTGGAAAGTGGCATCTATATCAATGCAGAGCATAAACTGACCCCCAGCCTGACCCTACAGTATGGTATGCGGTACAGTGCCTTTTCTCGCTTGGGTGGACAACCCATTTCCGAATACGCGAACGGCCAGCCCGTGGTATACAATTCCCTGTTGGACATTTACGAACGGGGTGAGGCCATTGGGGAAAAGGAGTATGCCAAAAGTGAGACCATCAAGACTTTCGGCAATCTTGAGCCCCGGGTTTCCTTGGCCTATCTTCTCAATGAGGATTCGTCCATCAAGGCCGGTTATTCCCGAACAGCACAGTACATCCACTTGCTATCGAACACTTCATCGGTGACCCCATTGGATGTATGGACACCCAGTGGCCCTTTTATCAAGCCACAATTGTCCAACCAATATGCCTTGGGCTATTTCCGCAATTTTTTGGATAAGGTATACTCCTTGGAAGTTGAGACCTATTATAAGACCGTGGACAACCGAATCGATTATATAGACGGGTCGGACCTCATTGGCCAGAATACCATAGAAACTGAGATTTTGAACGGCGAAATGAGGGCCTACGGATTGGAACTGTTGTTGCGAAAGAATGAGGGCAACTTCACCGGATGGATCGCCTACACCCTTTCCAAGTCTGAACAAAGGACCTTGGGAGGAACCGCCGGTGGTCCGGGCATCAATGATGGCGACTGGTACAATTCCGCTTTTGACAGGACCCACGATATTTCCATTTCTGGTGCTTATCAACTGAATGATCAATGGAGTTTTGGGACCAATTTGGTTTTTCAAACAGGAAGGCCGGTAACCTATCCGAATGGGCAATATGTATACGAAGACCTGTCCATAGCCACCTATGCGCCAAGAAATTCAGACCGTTTGCCTGCCTATCACCGGATGGACGTTTCCGTGAACTACAAACCTCGGAAATATCAGAACAAACGTTTTAAAGGAGAATGGGTGCTTAGCATCTATAACCTCTACAACCGAAAAAATGCGGCTTCAATTTCCTTCGGTCAAAATCTGGAGACCGGCGCCAACCAAGCTACCCGGACAGCTATTTTTGGCATTGTACCCTCATTGACCTACAACTTTAAATTCTAAACAATGAAAACATTTAAAAAAATCATACTGGTTATTATCGTCATTGCTTTTGCTTCGTGCGTGGACGTGGTGGATGTAGAGGTCCAAAATGGTCCCACACGATTGGTGGTGGAGGCATCCTTGGATTGGGAAAAAGGGACCGCGGGCAACCAACAGACCATCCGTTTGAGCGAATCCACTCCTTTTTTTAACACGGGTACCATCACAGAAGTTACTGGTGCATCCGTGGTGGTGACCAATGATACGAGCGGTGATGTTTTTGTCTTTGCAGACCAAGGCAATGGAGAATATCTTTCCACCACTTTTGAACCTGTATTGGCACAATCCTATACCTTACGCATCGAGCACGACGGGGAGGTCTATACCGCTACAGAGACCATGACGCCAGTGACCGATATTACCGACATTTTTCAAAACCGGGAGGAAGGATTCAATGACGAGGAACTTGAAGTCCACATCGTTTTCACCGATCCCGAAGAGGAAGGCAACAACTATCTCTTCAGATTTCAGCGGGAAGGCGATCTGCTGCCCGCCCTGGAAGTGGGCGAAGATAGATTCTTGAACGGAAATGAGATTGATTGGTGGTACGAGATCGAGGAGGATGAAGATGAACATATCGATCCTTTTCAGCCTGGCGATGTATTGCACATTGAAATGTATGGGATTTCACGCCCCTATTATGACTACATCAAAATTTTGGTCGAACAATTGGGCGGCACTGGTCTTTTTGAATCTACCCCCGTAACCGTAAGGGGCAACTGTATCAATGAGACCCATCCTGAAAACTACGCCTATGGATACTTCAGGTTGACCCAAGTGGTAAAGGCCAGTTACACCTTTGTGGAAGAATAATTTAGGTTGGTTTGATGCCAGAGCGTCGGGTTTCTAGGGCCCGGCGCTTTTTTTTTGGCCTTGCGTTAAGTTTTTTCTAAAGGAACGGCCTTTACATAGAAATGTCTTAATTTTATGTGATGGCTATGAACACAAGAAAAGGATTTCGTTTTACCACTTACGAAGCTCCGGACCAAACCCCGTTCGAAAAACTCTTCGAGATTTTTCAGGAATTGATTACCCACACTTCAGGTGATGTAGAGGAAGCTCTGGATTGGCTCCGCGAGCTGGACAAGGAATATGAGCTTACCGATGACGATTACACCATCGACGATTTTATAGAAGACCTCAAGGCCAAGGGATACATTCGTGAAGAATTTGATTTGGATGGTGAAAAGGGCGGTGAAGATGGGGAAGAGGGCGATGAAAGTCCGGCAGGCGGAGGCTTATCCATGACGGCCAAATTGGAACGCATGTTGCGCCAACGTGCCTTAGATCAAATCTTCGGCAAGATCAAACGCAGCGGCTCTGGTAACCATCGCACAGGAAAATCGGGCAGGGGAGACGAGCATACGGGAGAGTTTCGGGAATATCGGTTCGGAGACTCCTTGGAACATATTTCTATGACCGAAAGTTTGAAGAATGCCCAGGTGAACCACGGTTTGGACACCTTTTCCATGAGTGAGGAGGATTTGGTGGTAGAAGATACCCAGTACAAGGCCCAAATGAGCACCGTGCTCATGATCGATATCAGCCACAGCATGATCTTGTATGGAGAAGATCGCATCACTCCCGCCAAAAAAGTGGCTATGGCACTCGCTGAATTGATCACGACCCGTTACCCAAAGGACACCTTGGATATTCTGGTTTTTGGAAACGATGCCTGGCCCATTCCCATAAAAGATCTACCTTATTTGCGTGTGGGGCCCTACCATACCAATACCGTTGCAGGATTGCAATTGGCCATGGATATACTCCGTAGAAAAAGGAACACCAATAAGCAGATTTTTATGATTACGGACGGTAAACCTTCCTGTATTCGGCTTCCCGATGGAAACTATTACAAGAACAGTGTGGGGCTGGATGAATATATCGTGGAGAAATGTTATACCATGGCACAACAGGCCCGAAAACTACATATCCCCATTACCACTTTCATGATCGCTGAAGACCCTTACCTGATGCAGTTTGTCCGAGAATTTACCAAAGCGAACAAAGGCAAGGCCTTCTATACCGGATTGAAAGGATTGGGCGAAATGATTTTTGAAGATTACGAACAGAACAGAAAACGAAGAATTAAAGGATAAAGACCATATGAAATTGGATCATACCAAAATAAAGACATTAGGAGAATTAAAATTGGCCGGGTACAAGAGCAAAAGCATCAAGGATGAATTGCGTAAAAACCTGTTGTCCAAAATCTCCAAGAAAGAAGAAGTTTTTGAAGGGGTTTGGGGCTATGAAAACTCTGTAATCCCAGAGTTGGAACGAGCGATTTTGTCGCGACACAACATCAACCTGTTGGGGCTCCGAGGGCAGGCCAAGACCCGTTTGGCCCGTTTGATGGTACAACTGTTGGACGAATGGATGCCCGTTGTGGAAGGTTCCGAAATCCATGATGATCCGTTGAACCCCATTTCGCGATATGCCATTGAGCTGATCAAAGAAAAAAAGGATGAAACACTTATTTCCTGGATTCATAGGGATGAGCGCTTCTTTGAAAAATTGGCAACCCCCGATGTTACCGTGGCCGATCTGATCGGGGATGTGGATCCCATAAAGGCGGCCAACCTTCGCCTTTCCTATGCGGATGACCGAGTGATCCATTTTGGAATGATCCCCAGGGCCAACCGCTGCATTTTTGTGATTAATGAATTGCCTGATCTGCAAGCAAGGATCCAAGTGGCTTTGTTTAATATTTTACAGGAAGGCGATATTCAAATCCGCGGCTTTAAGTTGAGGCTTCATTTGGATATTCAATTTGTGTTTACAGCCAACCCTGAAGATTATACCAACAGGGGCAGTATCGTGACTCCATTGAAGGATAGGATCGGTTCGCAGATTTTGACGCATTATCCCGAAAGTGTGGGCATTGCCAAAAAAATCACCAAACAAGAAGCAAAGTTGGACCAACGACAATCAGACAAGATTTACGTCCCGGAGATTGCCATGGATGTGTTGGAGCAGATCAGTTTTGAAGCAAGAAAAAGTGAATATGTGGATGCGAAAAGTGGCGTGAGTGCCCGTATGAGCATCACTGCTTTTGAAAACCTGTTGAGCACAGCCGAGCGCAGGGCCGTGTTGGCCGGAGATACCCAAACCGTGGTCCGCTTGAGCGATTTCATGGGTGTCATCCCGTCCATTACCGGAAAAATTGAATTGGTATACGAAGGAGAGCAGGAGGGAGCCGGCTTTGTTGCCGAAACCTTGATCGAGGAAGCTATAAAATCACTTTTCTCCGACCATTTTCCCAAGATAGACAAGCTTCAACGCAAAGATGCGCAAACAGAATACGATGAGTTAATCCATTGGTTTTTTGAAGGGGAGGGGTTCGATCTTTTGGATGATGACCCAGATGCCGCTTACCGAACCAAATTGGACTCCATTGCACCACTTAACAATTTGATAAAAGAATACCGGCCCGAAATTTCCAAAGAGGATTCCTATTTCTTGAAAGAGGTGTTGCTTTGGGGCTTGGTGGCGTACAACAAATTGAGCAAACACCGGTTTGTTCAAGGTTTTCAATTCAAGGATATGTACGGAAGCTATATTCGAGGGCTATAAAAGGCTTGCTTATTGCCAAATATTGAGGTTGTCATTGTAATTCTCAAAGTTGTACACCCCGACATACCTTTTTCTGAGCCAGAAGGTATATATCGTCAATATGGGCAAGATACTGTACAGGACCAAAGTGAGGGTTGCCACAGGTTTGAAAGTTGCAGGGATGACATGCTCTTCGTAATACTTCACTGAGCCAAGGACTTGGGCGCTATCATAGATCTTGAACACATACACGATCATGATGGCGTACAGCACATATTCAATGTTTCGCATTTTGGGATCGGGAAGCTCACCTTCAGAAATTTTGAACCACACCACATAGAGGTATAGTAGATGCACCGACGCCAAAACGGGAAATATGTAGTTGTCCGCTTTTAGAAAATAGAACTTATTGGTATAGACACCGTAAAAGTCCAATACGATCAAAACCAACAAAACGGCCAAGGAGGCCAGTATGTTTCTTTTCCAGGTAATGATTTTTGAAAGTGTATTCATATCAAACAGAGATTTGGGACTCTAATTTGATATAAAGAACGGGGTTTGAAATGAGATTATTTTAAACAGATCGATGAACCGTTGGCAATGTTGGATAATCAGAAAAATCTGATATAAAACCCCGAATATTTGATATCAAAAATGTGGTCAATCTTAATCGAAAAGGTCAGAGGAAAGGTATCGGTCCCCACGGTCGCACACTATGGAAACAATGGTTCCGCTATTCAGGGTTTCCGCCAGCCTGAAGGCCACAGTAGCGGCTCCACCGCTGCTCATCCCTGCAAAAATGCCTTCTTCCTTGGCCAGTTTCTTGGCCATTAGGGTAGCATCCGCTTCACTGACCTCCATGACCGTGTCCACTTTTTTGGGGTCAAATATTTTTGGGAGATATTCTTCTGGCCATTTACGAATCCCAGGGATTTTGGAATCGTCCGTAGGCTGCACGCCCACAATCTGGATATCCTTATTTTTCTCCTTTAAATAAGTAGAGGTCCCCATAATGGTCCCCGTGGTCCCCATACTTGATACAAAATGGGTAATTTGCCCATCAGTGTCCCGCCAAATTTCAGGACCTGTGGTTTTGTAGTGGGCCTTCCAATTGTCTTCATTGGAGAATTGGTTCATCATGATATACCCTTCATTCGTCACTTTGGCCTCCGCATAATCGCGGGCTCCTTCAATGCCCACATCAGCAGGGGTCAAGGTTACTTTCGCGCCATAGGCACGCATGGTCTGCACCCTTTCTTTGGTTGAATTTTCAGGCATCACCAATTCAATGTCCAATCCAAAAAGACTGGCGATCATGGCCAGACCAATGCCGGTATTACCACTGGTGGCCTCGATCAATTTGGAATCCTTGGAAAAATCCCCTCGTTCCAGTCCGCTTTTAATCATATTGTAAGCAGGTCGGTCCTTGACGCTTCCCCCAGGATTGTTGCCCTCGAGCTTGAATAGTACTTTTACGTTGGGATTGGTGTTCAATACTTTGGCCTCCACCAAAGGAGTGTTGCCTATAAGGTCTAGAATGGTTTTAGACATTGGGTATTGTCTTTATTTTGATTTCGGGGGTATGATAAACTGTTGAGTTGGGGGGCACCGAAGATGTAATCCAGGCATTTCCCCCGATAATGGAGTTTTCGCCCACTACTGTATCACCTCCCAAAATGGTAGCATTGGCATAGATGGTGACATTGTTCTTAATGGTGGGATGCCTTTTCGTCTTCTCCAGATTTTTGGCCACATAAAGGGCTCCAAGTGTTACCCCTTGGTATATTTTTACATTATCGTGAATGATTGCCGTTTCCCCAATGACCACACCTGTGGCATGATCGATGAAAAACGACCTTCCAATCTTGGCTCCGGGGTTAATGTCCACACCGGTCTGTCTATGCGCGTACTCGGTCATCAACCTGGGAATCAAAGGCACGCCTTGAACATAAAGTTCATGGGCCAAGCGGTAGATGGCAATGGCATAAAACCCTGGGTAGGCCATATAGATTTCCCGTAGGGACAGAGAAGCAGGATCACAGTTCAGAATCGCCTCGGCATCCAAGTTGAGTTTTTCCAAAATCTCGGGCAAGTGGGAAACATATTCGTCCCATAATTCATTGTTGGGTCTTTCAAGTTCCCAACAGGCCATGTCCAATAAGCCGTTGAACTTTTTTTCCAACAGCTCCAAATTTACCGCCACGGGGGTGTTGGAATCGAATAGGGTATAAAAAAGCGTATCTGTGAAATCTTCGGTCTCTTGCTTCAATCTGAAATCCAGATAGGGCAATTTTTTGTGCCTGTTCAGTTCCGAAATTATTTTATTCTTGTCCATACTGCTCTTTCTAGTCTTAAAATTAGATAAATCCTTACCATAGGCAGATAGAAAAAACTAACTTTAGTTTAAAAATAACATTTTATCAAAATATGGTCGGTAATACTACGGTTTCCAAAGCGACTTTCAGTTTTTTGAAGGAAATGGAAAAGAACAACAACAAGGAGTGGTTCGAAGCAAACAAGACTACTTTCAAATCCCATGAAACAGCGGTGAAATCCTTTTTTGAAGCGGTCAAGGACAAGTTGAGCCACCATGATGAAATCGAGAAAATGAAAATGTTCCGCATATACCGTGATGTGCGTTTCTCCAAGGACAAAACACCCTACAAAACCCATTTGGCCGCATCCTTTTCCAGATTGGGCGCCCATTTGAGGGGTGGGTATTACATTCACCTGAAACCAGACGGGTCTTTTCTGGCCACCGGATTTTGGGACCCGAACAAGGAAGACTTGTTCAGGATCAGAAAAGAACTACAAATGGATGCCGAAGAGTTCAGAAAGACCATCAACCAAAAAACATTAAAATCCATTTGGGGAGAGATCCAGGGAGATGCCTTAAAGACCATGCCCAAAGGCTTTGACAAGGAACACCCCGACATCGACCTCATCAAGCTCAAGCAGTTCATCTTTGTCCGCAATTTTACGGACAAGGAAGTGTTGTCGGGTTCTTTTTTGGAGGAAGTGGACAAATCCTATCGTGCCATCCGGCCCTATTTTGACCTGATGAGCAATATCCTCACCACCAATTTGAACGGGGAATCAGTGCTGTAAAAGGGCTTCGTGGTCCAAAAGTTGCACTTGGTCTTTTAACCGTTCGATGACCATGTTCATCATCCGCTTGTTCAGTGCCGAGGAATTGGAGATATAATCCCGGTACTCCTCAACGGTGAACTGACCAATGATCATCCCTTTGAGCGAGTTCCTGAATTTGATGTCCTTTTGAATGGCCCTTTCGATGTACTGTAATTTTTTTTCAAGGGGGAGATCATAAAAAACACCTTTGTGCTTTCCCACATAGTTCTTGAAAGCTTCGATCAGCAAATCGTTCTGAATTTTGATCACAGGCCGTAAAGTTTGGTTCTGAAAACGTTCATCAAAACCCATTTCACTATTGAAATGCGACTGTTTAACGTCCGGACGAATGTCCAAAAGACTCTTGGATCGTGAATCCATGGCAGAAGTTTTAATAAAGTTACGTATTCAAAAAGCCGACACTTTTTCAATCCACAATAGTTGTCAACGATGTTATGAACAGCATCATTTGGGCTAATTTTGAATGAGAAGTATCCAATTTGAGTATCTTTAGCCAGAACCAAAACAATCGAAAACCAAAAAAACATGCGCATAAAATTTCTTGCCCCGGTCATTTCCATTCTTTTGATCACGGCCTGTAAAAATGAAAAACAGAAACAGGAACCCCAAACGTGGCATACCAAGAAAATGGCCCTGGAGAATGAAACGCACAACCAGCTGCTAGACATCGAAAAAGAGCAGGGTTGGGAACTGCTGTTTGATGGCAAAACCTTGAACGGCTGGCACCTATACAATGCACCGGGTGCCGATTTGGCCTGGGAAGTCAAAAACGGGGAGCTCTATTGCAATGCCAAGGACGAAAGCAAACAGCAAGGGGACTTGGTCACGGACAAGGTCTATGAAAACTATGAACTCATCTTGGAATGGAAAATCTCTGGCCGGGGCAATAGTGGCATCTTCATCAATGTGCAGGAAAAACCAGAGTTGGGTGCAGCTTGGCAAAGCGGGCCAGAATATCAGATCCTGGATCCCGACCACATGGACCATGATGTAGCGGTCAAGAAATCAGGTTGTCTCTATGCGTTTTCGCCACAAGAAAATGAGGCCGACACCAAATCTGGGCAATGGAACCAAACACGCATCAAGCAGGTGGATGGGAAAGTGGAGTTCTACCTGAACGGGACACTTACGGCTGTCCAAGACTTTACCACGCCGGAATGGCAAGAAAAAGTGGCCGCTACCCATTTCAAGAACCATCCGGAATTTGGAAAAAATACGCAAGGAAAGATAGCCCTTCAGGATTGGTATTTTGAAGCCTGGTTCCGGAACATAAAGATCCGACAGCTATAGCAAACTTGATATAGACCACTTAATATCCAAATTTTTGTCATTATGAAATTCGGAAAGGTAGACCATCCCGAGCTTATTGATTTCACTATCCCGCAAGACCACGCTGACACGGCGGCCCTTCTTTCAAAATATAAAGAGGATGGCGATACCCAGGTCTATGTGGGCTGCGCGAAATGGAACCGACAGGACCTGAAGAATTTTTACCCTAGGGGCACCAAGGACGAGTTGGCCTACTATTCCTCCCAGTTCAATTGTATTGAACTCAACGCTACCTTCTACCGTATTTTTCCTCCAGACACCTATGAAAAATGGTATGAAAAGACCCCGGAAGACTTTAAGTTCTTCCCCAAAATGACCAATGAAGTGAGCCACCTTCGTCGACTCAACGAGCAAGTATATGCCGTCGTAGACCATTATTTGGAGGTCACTTCCTTGCTAAAAGAAAAACTCGGCACCATTTTTTTGCAGATGCACAACAATTTTGGACCCAAAAACTGGGATAGGGTAGTGCGCTTTGTGGAATATTGGCCCAAAGAATTTCCCTTGGCCCTGGAATTCAGGCATACGGATTGGTTCAATGATGAAAAAGTGGCACAGGAACTTTACCACTTGTTGGAAGAGAACAACATTGCCAATGTGCTTGTGGATACGGCTGGCCGGAGGGACCTGATGCACATGCGTCTCACCAACAACGAGGCCTTTATTCGATATGTGGGAGCCAATCACGAATCCGATTTTCCACGGTTGGACGATTGGGTGGAACGTCTCGTCATATGGAAATCACAAGGATTGAAGAACATCCACTTTTTTGTCCACCAAAATATGGAACTGGAATCACCTTTGCTCTCGGCCTACTTCATCAAACGGCTCAATCCGGCACTGGGGTGCGACCTGCATATCCCCAAAAACACCTTGAATACCTTGGGCGACTTATTCGGATGATCGCTGAATCATCAATTTTGAGATTTGGAGCTTCCATTTTTATCGACTCCGTACTCCCTGATACTGAAATGTTTCAAATTGGCAAATACGGAAAATTCACTGCCTCGCCGAAGAAAACCTTTATGATATTGCGCTACCTTTGTGCTGAATTTTAAAAAGTTTCAACCATGCGATTTCATACAAGGAAATGGGTAAAACCAGAAGATTTGAACGCCAATGGAACTCTTTTTGGCGGTAGGGTCCTGGCTTGGGTAGATGAGGAAGCTGCCCTGTACAGCATCATTCAGTTGGAAAACAAGAAAGTGGTCACCAAATATATGTCCGAAATCAATTTTATGAGCACCGCCGTGGAGGGCGATATCATTGAAATAGGCATCGACGTGATCAAATTCGGAATCACTTCCATATCCCTGAACTGTGAGGTCAGGAACAAAATGACGCACGAAAGCATTGTCACCGTGGACAACATCATCATGGTGAACCTCGATGAAAAGGGAAACCCAAAGCCCCATGGCAAGACCAAAATCGAGTACGTAAAGGACCGATTGGCCAAAAAGGAAAAGGAGGAAAATTCCTGACCCCTAGTTGATGGTCTTGGCCACAGCCTGAACTTCGTCCAGAACACGCAACAGGTTTTCGCCCCATAATTTGGCAATGTCCTCTTCAGAATAGCCGCGTTTCACCAATTCCAAGGTCACGTTGAAGGTCTCCGAAGCATCTGACCAGCCTTCAATACCACCACCTCCGTCAAAATCGGAACTGATACCGACATGGTCTATCCCGATCAACTTCACGATGTAGTCGATATGGTCCACGAAGTCGGAAACATTTACAGCTGGCGGAGTGTTCGGATCCTTTTGGGCCAGTTCCTCTCCGATCTGCCGTATTTTGCCATAATTGTCAAAAAATACCTGACGCTGTTCCGGTGTCAACGAAGCAAACTGCGAACGTTCGTACCATGCTATTCCAAGGGAATCGGCCACTTTTTGGTACACGCCCTTCATATATTCGGCACGCGCCTCATGTTTTTCCGTGTTCAGGTAAGAACTAAAGGCCACTGTTTGGACCACGCCTCCGTTCTCCTTGAGCATCAAGAGCTGTTCGTCGTCCAGGTTTCGGCTATGCCCGCACAACGCCCGCGCAGAGGAGTGGGAAGCTATGATAGGGGCCTTGGAAAGCTCCACCATCTGTAGCATGGCCGCTTTGGAAGGATGGGAAATATCGATCATGATCCCCAATCGGTTCATTTCGGCAACCGCCTGCTTGCCCAGCTCACTGAGTCCATTGTGCAGCCAAATGCTGTCCTGCTCGCCGGTGTTGGAATCGCTGAACTGGCTGTGCCCGTTGTGTGCCAACGAAATATAACGTGCGCCTCGTTTATGGTATTCTTCAAATTTGGACATATCCTCTCCAATCGGATAGGCATTTTCAACCCCAATCATGGCCACTTTTTTCCCGGCGGCAACGATTCGTCTCACATCGGCAGAATTCAGGGCCAGTTCTATTTGGTCTGGGGCAATCTCCTCACACAGCCTGTGGATGGCCTCAAACTTGGAAATCGCATTTTCGGATGCCTTGGCATAGCCTTCGGCGTTCAGTGAATCCTGGCCTGTATAAACAATCAGCCAAGCCACATCCAATCCGCCTTCCTCCATTTTGGGAAGATTCACTTGGGTGTCCAGTCGCTGAGTGTAGTTGATACTGTCCGTGAAATTGTTGATGTTGATATCATCATGCGTGTCAATGGTAATGACGGAATCATGGATGCGTTGTGCTTTTTCTTCCAAGGTTTCAACTTTTTTGGATTGCTTTTCCCCACAGGAAATGAATAGGAGTAGGCTACAGAAAAGATAAAAGTGTTTCATGGTCGGTTTTTTACACCTACAAATAACGCAATTTGACAACAAAATCCGAATCCTACGGAACAATAAATTGTGATCCCTTGGTTTTATCCAGATTTTTAGTATGGAATATTAACTTTTTTACCCGTACAATTTTGGGAACACGAGAACTGCTTTCATACTTGGAAAAACTGGAAATAGGATTGAGCTCTTTTTCTTATGAGGAACTGGGCACGGTTGAGGCCGGTGAACTGAAAAAATCCTTTGAAATATTCAAACATGGCCTAGAGGACAAAGTCTTTGGCGTGAGCGAAATCAAACAGCTTGAAGAAATTTGCCAAAGAGCTGGCATTCAAGGCTTGGGAGGAAACCCTGCGGACCGACAAAAAGTACCCCAAAAGCAGCCTACCATTATGAAATTGATCGATGCTTTGGAAAACACCCCATTGAACAACGAGCAGCGGGAACTGTTAAAAGCACTTAGGACATTGGCCCAAAGCCAAGAAAGCAACATGAAGAATACAGGAAACCCTATGCCAGCATATTTTCAGACCATAGAAAAAAGCCTCGAACCAGAAGCTAACCATAGCATAAGCCTTAAATCTGTTTTGGAGGAGTGCATGGGCCAAATGGACCTTATGGAAGAATTGGTGCGGATGTTCCGTCAAAATGTACTGGAGTTCATTGGCGGTGCACATATACACATCAAGAATGAGGACCACGCATCCTTGGACCTAGCTTGTCAAAAAGTGGTTCCTAGCCTCCGGATGATGAAGACCTTTGGTCTTTTGGAAACCGCCCAGCAAATGGCTATCCTTTGCAGAACGGACAAGGACATGAAACACCTTTCGTTCCTATACAATCAGTTCTTGGCAGAATTCCCAAGTGTGGAGGAACAAGTGGACTTCGAAATGCAGGTGCTCAGAACCATTTAAAAACCAAACACCATGATAGAAAACGGACTTCCAACCTACTTGCAAAGTGTTTTCTACCCTTTGTTCCAACACACCAAAGATCTGGAGTGCCGATTGATGCTCATGGACGAAATGTTGGAAGTGGGGGACAAGAAGGAAATCCCGTTCCTCACCGAACTGGAGACCCATGAAGACCCTAAAATAAGCAATAAGGCCTTTGAGGTCAAATGTGCCCTTTTGTCCAAGTTGGGATTGATCACAGAGAGCGAGCGCAGAAGACTGCCCATGAACCTTTGCTTTATCTATGACGAATTCAACATCAGGCCCAGCAAGGTAGATCCCGATCTTGACTTTGAAGTGGCACTGGATATTTTGGAAACAAAATGAAAATGGAATTTCACAACCATTGTCCCGTATTTCGCCACAATTTGTTGTCGAACCATAATCTTTGAGCTAGATTCACGTTATAACCAAAGACCCAAACATAAACCAACGACAGCGATGTTATACGACACCTACGGAGAAGAATACTTGGCATTCCTTCAAGAACTCAACGAAATCCTGAGCATCAATGAACTTGCCGAACTTGATTATTTATAATTGACTAACCCCAAATGTTGATCTATGAAAAATTACAACCAAGAAAACACCGCCTACATTAACTTTATTAGGGATTTGAACGAAATGCTCGTTGATTCTGATATCAATCAATTGAGCCACCCATAAGTGTTTATGTGATATCATGGAAAAGGGGATGCTATTTCGCATCCCCTTTTCTATTTATGGTCACCCCAAATAGGATTTTAAAATCTTGCTCTTGGAGGCATGCCTCAATTTCCGGATGGCCTTTTCCCGTATCTGCCTCACACGTTCTCGGGTCAGGTCAAAAGTAATCCCGATCTCCTCCAGCGTCATGGAAGGCTGGTTTCCGATGCCGTAATACAATCGGACCACATCGGCCTCGCGGGGGGAGAGGGTATCCAAAGCTCGGTTGATTTCCGTGTTTAGGGACTGGTGCATCAGTCCTTTGTCCGGTTTTGGGGAATCCCCGGCCCTGAGCACATCGTAGAGGTTGGAGGTTTCCCCTTCCTTAAGAGGGGCATCCATGGACACGTGCCTTCCTGTATTTTTCAAGGATTGTTGGACCTCTGTAACGGTCATGTCCAGTTCCTTGGCAATTTCCTCTGCGGATGGAGGCCGTTCATGGGCCTGTTCCAGATAGGAGAAGGTTTTTTTGATCTTGTTGATGGAGCCAATTTTGTTCAGGGGAAGTCGGACCACCCTTGATTGCTCTGCAAGGGCCTGAAGGATGGACTGCCTAATCCACCAAACCGCATACGAAATGAACTTGAAGCCCCTGGTCTCATCAAACCGCTTGGCCGCTTTCACCAGGCCCACATTTCCCTCGTTGATCAAATCGGGCAGCTTGAGTCCTTGGTTCTGGTATTGCTTTGCCACGGATACCACAAAACGGAGGTTTGCATTGGTCAGCTTTTCCAAGGCCAATTGGTCCCCGGCCCTGATTTTTTGTGCGAGTTCCACCTCTTCCTGAGCAGTTATCAAATCAATCTTACTGATATCCTGTAAGTATTTGTCCAGTGATTTGGATTCCCGGTTGGTGACCTGTTTGATGATTTTTAGCTGCCTCATTCCTGTATATGGTTTCTTAGTGTTATAAGCTTACAGTATACATTTTTATGCCCTATTTTCCAAACCGTATATGTTATTGTTATCAAAATGTTATACCCAAAATGATGAATGGGGCAAAATCACCTTTCAAAACCAATTGTTGATAGTATCTTGATAGAAAAGCAAGGTCATATCTTCCCAGAAGCCCAAAAAACCCCTAATTTTGTAGGGTTTTTTAATTTGGAACCCATCATAACCTATTTTCCTTTGGAGGTAAAGAAACAAGTCAACACGAAAACACTGTACGATTACCAGCAAGAAGACCTGCGCAAGATCTTCAAGCACTTGGAAGAACTCCCGGAAGGGACCAATATCCTGTACCAATTGCCCACGGGCGGGGGTAAAACGGTAGTGTTTTCCGAAATTACCCGAAGGTTCATCCAGAATACCGGAAAAAAGGTAATGGTGCTGACCCACAGGATAGAGCTGAGCAAACAGACCTCCCAAATGCTCCACGGTTTCGGTGTGGCGAACAAGATCATCAACAGCGAGGTCAAGGAACTCCAGGACCAAGCGGACTATATGTGCTTTGTGGCCATGGTAGAGACCCTGAACAACAGGCTGCAGGAGGAAAAGGTGAAAATTGACAATATTGGGCTCGTCATCATCGATGAAGCACACTACAATTCCTTCCGGAAACTGTTCAAGTACTTCGAAGGATCTACCATCCTCGGGGTGACCGCAACACCATTGAGCTCCAACATCAAGCTCCCCATGAAGGACCATTACAAGCACTTGATCATTGGGGAGTCCATAAAATCATTGATTGAAAAGAACTTTTTGGCCAAGGCCAAACTGTACAATTATGATGTGAGCCTCAAAACCCTCAAACTGGGCATTCACGGGGACTACACGGTAAAATCCTCTGATGAATTCTATGGAAACCACAGTATGTTGGGCAAACTGCTGTCCGCTTACGAGGAAATCGCAAAAGGTACCAAGACATTGATCTTTAACAATGGGATCAATACCTCTTTGTATGTGTACGAAACCTTCAAAAAGGCAGGGTACAATATCCGTCACCTGGACAACAAGAACACTGCAAACGAGCGACGGGAGATCTTGGACTGGTTCGCAGAAACCCCGGATGCCATCCTGACCTCGGTGAGCATCCTCACCACGGGCTTTGATGAACCTACGGTGCAATCCATCATCCTGAACCGGGCCACAAGATCGCTCACCCTCTATTTTCAGATGATCGGAAGGGGATCTAGGATATTGCCAGACAAGGATGAGTTCAATGTGGTGGACATGGGAAACAACATTGCCCGCTTCGGACCGTGGGATTCGCCAGTGGACTGGCAGGAGATTTTCCATTTCCCTGATTTTTATCTGGAGAACATCAAGAACGATGAGGACATTGAACGTGATTTTGTTTATGAGATGCCCGATGAACTTCGGGCAAAATTCAGCAAGTCCGACAACATCACCTTTGACATCAAGGAAGAATATAAAAAAGTATTTGCCGAAGGGAAAAAATCGAAATTGGTTTTGGAGCGTAGCATAGAGCAACATGCCCAGATCTGTGTGGAGAACAGCGAAGATGTGTTCGATGCCCGATTGTTGGCCAAAGAGCTCAAGGATGAGATCGCCTATCGGGTAAAGCAGTACTCCTATTGCATCATGAACAACACCAAAAACTACAAAGAGTGGCTGGAGGAAGACTATGAGCGGAAACTGCGTTCCAGTATCTCCCAGAAATTTGCCGCAAGGATGTAGGTAATCATTGGGTTGTTCTGTTATTGGGTTATTTGGATTTGTTTGAATTGAGTACAATTCGTGTCCAAACAAAGACAACTTAAATTTTGGAATTGTAGCGAAAGTCCTTTGTATGGCAAAAAAACTTCTCGTCATCGGCCATGTTTGGCCAGAACCGAAGACCACAGCGGCCGGTTGCCGCATGCTGCAATTGCTGGAAACTTTCATCTCCTTTGGGTATGAGATCACTTTTGTCTCCACTGCGGCAAAAACCGAATTTAGCCTGGATCTGAACGATTTGGGCATTACAGAGGCTGCCATTGTACTGAACCATTCCAGTTTTGACGATTTTTTGGTCAATCTGAGGCCAGATACCGTGATTTTTGACCGCTTTATGGTGGAAGAGCAGTTTGGCTGGCGGGTCGCTGAATTTGCACCCAAGGCCCTACGTATACTGAACACCGAAGACCTTCACTCCTTGCGAAAGGCTAGGGAAGAGGCTGTGAAGAAAGGTTGGGAGTTCTCGTTGGACCAATGGAAAAACCATCCGATGACCCTTCGGGAGGCAAGTAGTATCTATCGGAGTGACATCACCCTGATGATCTCCCCTTATGAAATGCATCTCCTGCAACAGGAACTGGCCATTCCCAAGGCCCTATTGTTCCATCTACCTTTTCTGGTGGATCGCATTTCTCAGGAAACTGTTCAACAATGGCCAAGTTTTGAAGAGCGGAGCGATTTTGTCTGCATTGGCAACGGAAAACATGCGCCCAATGTGGATTCCATTAGCGTGTTGAAAAACACTATCTGGCCACTGATCCGAAAGGAACTGCCCAAAGCCAATCTCTACATTTATGGTGCTTACCTATCGCAACATATCAGAGAGCTGCACGACCCCAAAACAGGATTTCATGTGGTGGGCTGGGCCGAAAATGTGAGCAATGTTCTCCAAAAGCATCGACTGCTTTTGGCTCCTTTACGGTTTGGAGCCGGCATCAAAGGCAAATTATTGGACGCTATGATTCACGGAACTCCGAGCATCACAACCCCCATCGGTTCGGAAGGTATGCACATAGGACTACCTTGGAACGGAACCGTTACGGATGATTGGTCCGCTTTTGCAAGAGCAGCGGTGGAGTTGTATCAGCACCGAGAGCAATGGACCACTGCCCAAACCAATGGAACCGTAATGATCAACACCTTATACCAAAAAGAAACCCTTCGACCCCAACTAAAGATACATTTCGATGAAGTGGGGGAGCAGCTGAACCAACACCGTGACCGAAATTTCATAGGACGATTGTTGCACCATGAAACTTTGACCAGTACAAAGTACTTGGCCAAATGGATAGAGGAGAAAAGCAAAAGATAAAGAGCATATGCACCACTGATGCCTGTTCTTTGATCTGGTTTAATTGGTTTTATTATTCCGGTATCTGCTGGCTCAAGCAATGTAAGGTCCCGAATCCCCATATAAGGTCTATGGCACTGATGCCGATGACCTCCCGGTCTGGAAAGACACTTGTCAAAATGTTCAAGGCGTCGCGGTCGCGAGCATCATTGAAAGTGGGCACCAGCACGGCCTTGTTCAAAATCAAGAAATTAGCATAGCTTGCTGGAAGCGTTATTCCCTCGAAATCAATCCGTTTGGGCATGGGAAGCGTTACCAATCTGGGTTTCTTTCCATTTTCCAAGACTGCATTTTCCAATCGTCTAAGGTTGTCCTGAAGTGGTGCATAGTTGGCGTCGGATGTGTCCGATTCCACAACGGTGACAATGGTTTCTGCGTCCACAAATCGAGCTAAATCGTCGATATGTCCATGGGTGTCGTCCCCTTTGATACCATCTCCCAGCCAAATGGTATTGGTGACCCCCAGATATTCTTTGAATATTGTTTCGTAATCCTCCTTGGTAAATCCTTGGTTTCTAACTTGGATTTTGGGATCTAGAAGACATTCTTCGGAAGTGATCAGCGTTCCTTTTCCATTCACATCAATGGCCCCACCTTCAAGCACAACGGGGTTCCCTTTGTAGGTCACCTGTTCCAAAGGAACGTTCAAAAAGTCGGATACCTTCTGCGGGACATGTCTGTCCAGTTTGTAATTGGAATATTTGGCCCAACCATTGAAATTGAAGTTCAATGCCTTTCGTTGCGCTCCGTTCTTTACAATGATGGGGCCGGAGTCCCTCATCCAACTGCGGTTGGTCTTGTGGACAATGAAAGATACCCTATCGGTGTCCACATGTGCCAATTTGAGCATTTCGTGGACCTTGTCCTTGAGCTTTTCCGAAGCCACTACGAGTAATACCTCTTCAAAGGTGGCCACTTTCTTGATGAACTCCACAAAGGCCCATTGAATGGCTCCGTACTTACCGGGCCAATCATTGCCATTGTGTGGAAAGCACAGTAAAATGCCCTGTTGTTTCTCCCATTCAGCGGGAAATCGCCACGATGCTGCCGCCATTAGTCAATAGCTCTTTTGGTGATGGCCCCATACATGTCGATTCGTCTATCCCGTAGGAAAGGCCAATTTTGACGCACGTTTTCCTGTAAGCTCAAATCGACCTCGGCCAATAGTATTTCTTCTTGGTCCGGAGAGGCCTGGGCCAGTATTTCGCCCTGTGGTCCACAAATGAAGGAGGAACCCCAAAACTCAATCCCATCCGTGCCGGGCAGGTATTTTTCCAGTCCGATCCGGTTGGCCGCTGCCACATAGACCCCATTGGCCACGGCATGTCCCTTCATGACGTTCATCCAGGCACCATGTTGTTTTTCCCCAAACTCCTCTTTTTCTTTTGGATGCCAGCCTATGGCTGTGGGGTAGAAGAGGATTTCGGCACCTTGGAGGGCCGTCAAACGGGCCGCTTCCGGATACCATTGGTCCCAACAGATGAGCGTCCCCACTTTCCCTTTTTGGGTGGGAATGGTCTTAAAACCCAAATCCCCTGGGGTGAAATAGAATTTTTCATAAAAATGGGGGTCGTCCGGAATGTGCATTTTTCGGTACAATCCTGCTTCCGATCCATCAGCATCAATAATATAGGCGCTATTGTGGTACACCCCGGCCATCCGCTTTTCAAAAAAGGGCACGATGATGACCACGCCCAACTCCTTGGCCAAGGCACTGAATGCATTGAAAGAGGTGCTGTACAAAGGTTCGGCAAGGGAAAAATTTTCCGTGTCCTCGCTCTGACAGAAATAATGGCTGCTATAGAGTTCGGGCAGCGAAATGATCTCAGCGCCTTTGGCGGCTGCTTTTCTGACCCAATCCGTGCATTTTTTCAAATTGTTCTCGGGGGTATTGTTCAAATTCAATTGGATCACCGAAACGGTGTAGGTATTCTTTCCCATAATCAATGTTCAAACGTTCTTAAAAAACCAATGTAAAGATAGTTTTATTGTTTTCAAAAAACGACCCTTATTTATTGTATGGAATATAGTTTTCCCATTCCCACGGCGTGTAAACATCTTGCAGGGTGACTTCGAGCAACTCTTTGAAAATGCTGTTTCCCCGTTCAAAATTGGTCATGATCATAATCCCTTTGCCCGATTCCGGAAAAAGTACGGAATGGTGCACAAACCCACTTCCATGGCCTTCTTTGAACACTGCTTTTCCATAGGGCGTTTCAAAATAACCCCAGCCCAGTCCGTAACCCAAGTTGATGTTGTCATATTTGTCGGTAATGGTACTCTCCCCCTCATCAAACTGTTTTTTGGACCTGATCCTGATGTGCGGACTAAAAATCTGATCATAAGAAGCCTTGCTGATCAATCTTTGATTGAGGACCGCCGATAAAAACTTGGTGTAGTCTTCTGCTGTGGTTTCCAATGTTCCTGCACCCCTTGGCTCATTGTCCTTGTCTTTTTTAAGTGATTCCCCTTTTTCATTGTGCCCAAGGGCAAAGTCTTTATTAAACCGATCCTTCCATTCATAGGCCGAGTTTTCCATACCCAGAGGTTGGAAAATATGCTCTTGGACCAACTGTTCCAATCCTTCCCCGGTCAGTTTCTCCAAAACCACCTGCAGATAGATCAAACCTTCCCCACTATAGCCAAATTTGGTCCCTGGTTCCCAGTTCACCTTTAATTTTTGATCGTCCTCAAACCATCTGTAGTTTTTAAATCCAGTGGTATGGTCCAAGCACATCCTTGCCGTGATCTTAGGATAGAGTGAATCTTCCTTCAAGTCGGAAAAATCATCATGCCAACGGGTCTGTGGGGCATATTCGTAAATTCTTTGGGGCAAATAAGATTCCAATGGAGTGTCCAGGTCAATTACCCCGTCTTCCACCAATTTCATCACCAAGATCCCAAAAACCGCCTTGCTGAAAGAGGCACCATAGATGTTGGTGGAATCTGTCAACACTTCTTTATTGGGATAATCCTTGTACCCGAAAACCCTTTGGTACACGGGTTGGTTGTCATTGAATATGGATATGGCCATTCCGTATATTTCAGCATCGGCCATCAGCTGGTAAATCTTATGGGTAATTGAGTCCTTGGTGATCAACGATCCGTCCAACCGCTCAATGGTTTCTGGACGTGGTTGTGAACAACTGGAGATGACCAACAGACCGATCAAAAGTATCAATCCAAGGGCCTTCCTCTTTTTCAATCTTAAAAAAGGAATGGAAAATGGATAGAAACACTTATCCGTTTGTAGTACATAAATGATATTGAAGATCATAATTCCGATACAGATGGGAACCACGGAAATGAAAATGAAGAACCCCCATTTTTCTATGGTGAGCAAACTGATGAATGACAAGACGGCAAAAAGCAGGGTGGTAATCTGGAAGTTGACCACTTTGATACCGTGCTCGTTATAAATGGGGTTGTCCTCCCGTTTGTGGATCCAGAGAAAAAGGGGCACCAACACATTGAACAACGGAAGGAATATGCCCAACAAGGGCGTGGCATGCATGAGCAAAAGCCATTTCTTCTTCAGGGTCTCTTCTTTGGGGTCATGCAAGGGGAGAAGGTCGCTTACCTCGACCTCCAAGGCGGCGGCCAAGAGTTTTACCGTGTTCAGGTGGGGTGATACTTCCTCTCCCTCAATACGTTGAATGGTCCGTACGGTGACATTGGTCCTTTGGGCGAGCTCCTCTTGGGAATATCCCTTGCTCTTTCTCTGATATTTTAACCGTTCTCCAATTGATGATGTGCTGCTCATGCTTTTATGTCTTTGATTCTGGACAAAGGTAACTGGCCCATGTTGTCAGCACCACGACATTTGGATGTCACCTTTATGTCATACCGCTAAGAATCAACTCTATGGAGCGCAATTTATTGGATCAGGCTGAAAACGTAGTACATTTCCGAGGCAATTTGCCTACTTCTTTCATTATATTTTTCAGCTTGTTGCGGTGTGTCATCAAATACTTTTGGATCTTCATACGTGATCGGGATCCTTTTTTTGGCTCCAGGAACAAAAGGGCAGGCTTCGTTGGCGGAATCGCAGGTCATGACGGCCGCAAATCCCGACCCTGGGTTAAAGCCATGGTCCAGCTTCTTGGAAAACCCGATTACCGGATGTGTGCTATCCGAATACTTGATGTAGTACACTGGGTTGTTCCCCTCCGAAAGGGGCTGGACTTCAAAACCGGTGCTCCGAAGTGTCTCGGCCACCATGGGATAAAGGGCAGTTACCTCGGTACCGCCGGAATAACACTGTACATTTTTCAGCCCAAAATGATGGGCTAATGCCTGCGCCCAAATCTGGGACAAATGGCTCCGACGAGAGTTATGGGTGCAGATAAAATTGATGCGTACTTCCTCGTTTACGTTTTGTTGGACAAAATCAACCAAAGGCTGAAGGGTCAATTTTCTTTCTTCAGTGAGGGAGTCCAAGTGCAAATTGGATACAAATTCTTCCAGTTTTGGGAACAATGCCATAGTTTTCATGTTAGGTTCAACAGCAATCCGTTTTGGGGAGGTCCTGATTCAAAAAGCCATGCATGGTTTCCTTCATTTTTGACCAATTCTCCACATCGATACAGTAGCATACGCTGGTCCCCTCCACATTTCCCTTGATGAGGCCCAAAAGTTTCAATTCTTTCAAATGTTGTGAAATAGTGGGTTGGGCCAATCCTATTTCCTGCACCAAATCTCCACACACACAAGAATCCATCTTAAAAAGATGCTGTAGTATGGCCACTCGGGCCGGATGGCCCAAAACCTTTGCCAGTAGGGCTATCTCATTCTGTTGGTCTGTGAAAATTTCAGTCTTGGACGTTCCCATGCGTTTTACTTAATCGCAATATTACGATTAATTAGTGGCTCCACAAAATTTAACAGTATAGGAAGATGTATTGCACAAAAAAGCTCCATCATACTAGGGTAGATGGAGCTTTTGATTTTCTTTTTTCAGTAATGGGCCGTTTCCCTAGAACATGAACCCAAGTCCTGCAGAAAATACAGAGTTATGGATGTCAACATCCTCGATCATCTCGGAAAAACCATAGGAATATCGTCCTTGGATGAAGAATCCTGAAGGAAATTTATATTCAACGCCAGCCGCTCCTTGAAAGTCAAAGCTATTGATGGAATCGGAATCAAAATCACCAGAATCCTCTCCGGGATTAAAATCAATTTCCTCATTTACCTTAAAACCAAATTGTGGTCCTGCCTGAATATTCAGGCCATCAGCAATATAAAATTTCAAAAGTACCGGTACTTGGATGTAATCTACCTGAAATTGCGCATCTGGGGTGTCGGGTTCATCCGTAATATCAAAACCCTGGGCAGAGTAGTAGACCTCAGGTTGCAAGGATACGTGGTCGGACAAAGGAGCTTCAGCCAACAGACCCAAGTAGAAAGAGGTCCTAGAGTCCGGGCTATCAAAATTGTCCCCCGCCACAGTGGCAAAGTTGGCACCACCGCGTACACCTAATTGTACATTGTTCGTATTCTGGGCATAAGAGGTGAGTCCGATAAACAACACACCTAACATCATTAATTTTTTCATGATAATGAGATTTTTGGGTTTTAAACTGTCACGAATGTATAGTGAAGCCTCGGGGTAGATTGATGCAAACCATAGAAATTTTGACGCTAAAAATCCAATGTCTTAAATTCCGTTAATGGTAAACAAAAGCCCAGGTGGTCTGTCTGGGCTTTGATAAATCTACATCGGAAAGTTCCTTGTAAATGTTTCTTCTTTTCCATCAATCCTAAAATGTTGGCACAGATGGAATTGCAGTTACTGCACCCTGTAAAAACCATATAAGGCAGATTTTCCTTTATTTTGTATTCCAACAAAACACACACCTATGGAATCACCCAACTGGCAGACCGCCATGGAATTCGAGGACATCACCTATAAAAAATGTAATGGCGTGGCCCGTATCGCCTTTAACCGCCCCGATATACGCAATGCCTTCCGGCCCAAGACCACCAGCGAACTGTACAAAGCCTTTTACGATGCGCAGGAGGACACCAGCATCGGCGTGGTATTGCTCTCCGGCGAGGGACCTTCGTCCAAGGATGGCAAATGGGCCTTCTGTAGCGGGGGTGACCAAAAAGCCCGTGGGCACCAAGGTTATGTGGGCGAGGACGGCTATCACCGCCTGAACATCCTGGAAGTGCAACGCCTGATCCGTTTTATGCCCAAAGTGGTCATTGCCGTAGTGCCCGGTTGGGCTGTTGGGGGAGGGCATAGCTTGCATGTGGTGTGCGATATGACCCTGGCCAGTAAGGAACATGCCATTTTTAAACAGACCGATGCTGATGTCACCAGTTTTGATGGAGGATACGGTTCGGCCTATCTCGCCAAGATGGTGGGGCAGAAAAAGGCCCGGGAGATTTTCTTTTTGGGCCGAAACTATTCGGCGCAGGAAGCCTATGAAATGGGCATGGTGAACGCCGTGATCCCACATGACGAACTGGAGGACACTGCTTACCAATGGGCACAGGAAATCTTGGCCAAGTCACCGACTTCCATCAAAATGTTGAAATTTGCCATGAACCTTACCGATGATGGGATGGTGGGGCAGCAGGTCTTTGCCGGGGAAGCGACCCGTTTGGCCTACATGACCGACGAGGCCAAGGAAGGCCGTAATGCCTTTTTGGAAAAGCGCAAGCCCGATTTCGGCAAGGACAAGTGGATTCCGTAGTTCAACGTTCATTGATTATTGTTCATTTAATAAAGATTCTTCGCTCTGCTCAGAATGACAAGTTATTCGTACGATTTGTGTCAATGGAGACCATAAAGAATGGAACATAGACTAGAAGACTTGAACAGTTGGATGGTTAGATTTTTAGATTTTCGTATGGAAGCAGTGCATTCCAGAAAGGTCCAAAACCAAAAAGAGCCTTGCCACATGGGTCAAGACTCTTTTACGAGAACACTATATGAAAATGAAAAAATTACTTTCAGAATTAATTACACGGTAAATGTACCACCGATATACCCACAAATGAAATTAATGTTGTGAAGTTTCCCTTAGTTGTGGTAATCCAGCGCTTTTGTGAAATACACCTTGTCCTTTTTCTGTTTTGAATCCACAGTGAAGAGATTCTTCGCTCTGCTCAGAATGACAAGTTATTCGTGCGATTTGTGTCAATGGACCGACGATTTGTGTCAATGGACCGAAGAGAATAGAACATAGACCGCTTGAATGGAATAATAGGATTGCGTAATACAGTTTCCAATGGGCAAGAAACAATTGTACATTGTTGACTGTTTATTGTTCATTGGCCAATTTCAATTGGTCCAAAACCAAAAAGAGCCTTGCCACGTGGGTCAAGACTCTTTTACGAGAACACTATATGAAAATGAAAAAATTACTTTCAGAATTAATTACATCGTAAATGTACCACCAGTGTTCCCGCAAATGAAATTAATGTTGTGAACTGTTCCTTTGTTGTGGTTAGTTTCCATTTTCAAGGTATCATCTCGATTTACGGTACGGCTTTCACGATGTTTGACAGCACTCCGTTCACATCGAAATAAGGCTCTTCGGCCAATCCGGTCCGTACCACCACCAAATCCTTGGAAGGAATTATGAACACATGCTGCCCCTCAAAGCCATTGCAACTAAAGAGGTCTTTGGGTACATCGGGATATTTCCCTTCGGCATTCAGCCAAAAGTGGGCACCATAGGTGCCATTTGAATGGATGGTGGGCGTAGTGATATAGTCCACCCATTCCGGGGCGAAGACCTGTTCGCCGTTCCAATTGCCCTTATTGAGGTACAATTGTCCAAAACGGGCCCAATCACGCGTACTGGCCCAAGCATAGGACGAGCCTACATAATTACCGGCGATGTCGGCCTCAAGGACCATGGACTGCATCCCAATCCTGTCGACAAGGGTCTCGTAGGGAAAATCCAAGTACTCCTGATGGCTCCTGAACTGCTGGCGGAGGATTCCCGAGAGCAGGTTGCTGGTGCCAGAAGAGTAGTTCCAGATTTCCGTAGGTTCCGCTATGGCCTTCTTGTCCTTTTGGGCCTGGGTCATGTCACTGTCAAGGAACAACATGCGGGTCACATCGGAAATGGTGCTGTAGTCCTCGTCCCATTCCAGTCCGCTCTGCATACGGAGCAGGTGGTCCAAGGTGATGTTCTTGCGCTCGTCATCCTTCCATTCGGCTATGGGGGCCGGCCAATCCATCTCCAGTTTCCCTTGGTGTTCCAAGATCCCGAAACAAGTGGCCAACACACTCTTTGTCATGGACCAACCTAAAATAGGGGTATCCTTATCAAACCCATCGATATACCGCTCCGCGATCAAATGTCCCTTGTACAATATGAGAAAGGTTCGGGTTTTCTGCGTTTCCGGGTCGGCGAAGGCCATGGCCACCGCTTTGTTGATCAGATCCATGTCCACTTCTGGCAAAATGGTGTCCAAGGGGTCCGCCTGTCCGTAGGGGTAGGGGATAGTGTCCATTGTTTTGCTCCGATGGGGACGAATGGTGAGCTTTGTAGGATCATAATCGTCATTCACCAACACGGCCCCCAGGCCATCACGGTACACCGCGGTGCGTTTCATCAGTCCATAGACCGTGGAAGAGGCCGCTTCCTTGCTTTCGTCCAGTTCGGTGGAAGCCAGTTCTATCAAGGGGGCCTTGTTGTCAAATTGGTTCATGCTTGCCGCGGAACGGTGGGCCACATAGACCCCCGAAGCCACATTTTTGGCCGCATAACCGGAGATAATGTTCAGTTTGGGGTAATTCAGATAGACGACCACTCCTATAATCAGGACAAGGAGCAGCAAAACACGCTTCAGTAGTTTCATGGTTTTGGATGTATTTGTAACTTTCTGCTCCTAAATATAAACATTAAACATATGTCCAACATCGGGTTGATCATCGAAGAACGCAGCAGGGATATCGGTGACTTTTTGGTGGGGCGTCTCATCCCGTTTCGAAAAAAACGGATGATTGGTCCCTTCATCTTTATAGATCATATGGGGCCAACACAATTGGGACCCTCAAAATACATGGATGTGAACCAGCATCCGCACATGGGGCTGTCCACCCTCACTTTTATGCTGGAGGGCGAAATCATGCACGAGGATGGTCTGGGCACCCATCAGCGCATAAGCCCAGGGTCCGTGAACTGGATGACAGCGGGAAAAGGGGTGACCCATACCGAGCGTACACCTCCAGACCTCCGAAACGGGAACACTTTTACCGCCCATGGGTATCAGATTTGGGTGGCCCTGCCCAAGGAATTGGAAGATATGGAACCCCAATTCCACCATATTGAGGGCAAAGACCTTCCCAAATGGGTCGATGCCACTGCGGAATTCACTTTGATTGCGGGGGAGGGCTATGGAAAAAAATCACCTGTTCCTGTACATTCAGATCTTTTTATGGTCGAAATCAAGAACACGGACGAATACACGTTGAACGTCAACGGCAACCTGAGAGGGGAGATAGGCATCTGCATCGTGGAGGGAAGCATCAAGGCCTGTGGTGAAACAGTGGAAGAAGGGAACATTCTGGTTTCCAAAGTGGAGGATACCTGTAACATCATCCTGGAACCCAACACCCATTTGTTGTTGTTCGGAGGAGAGGCCTTTCCGGAAGAGCGGTTCATTTATTGGAATTTTGTGTTATCCAGCCAAGAGAAGATCGAGCAGGCCAAAAAAGCATGGGCGGACAGAACGTTTCCCATGATGGAAAACGACGACACCTATGTACCGCTACCGTCCTAAACCACAATAATATGTACCTTTAGGTACAATACCGAACCAATTGAAAAAAATACTCCTTAGTTGTATGATTGTCGTTTCCTGTGCCAAAGAGCCAGAAACTCCGCAACCGGCCACACACCAATGGTACGGGCACCAGGTCACGGCTTCGGCATACAATTCCGTGTTCTGGCAAACGGACAGCATCAACCCTTCCGTGGCCGCTTGGGGCGATACCCTAAAACCGGGGATGAAGAGCATTGCCGTGTCCAGGGATCTCATCAAACTGGGGTTGACGCACAATACCATGGTGAAAATCGATACCTTTCCGGATACGTTCTACGTCAAGGACAAAATGCATTGGCGGTGGCGGAACCGGATAGATATATATATGGGAAAGGATATAAAAAAAGCTAGGGAATGGGGCAGGAAGAAACTGATGATCTGCTATGCCGTTCCCTTGGATACCACCATTATTACTTTAAACACTTTTGAATGAAAAAAATTGGACTGATTGCATTATCAACACTGCTATTAGGGGCCTGTGGCTCCCAAAAAAACATCGTGGACATCCCTATCATTTTTGATGACCAACGTATTGAGCTCACAGAGGAATATATGGCCCAACGCTATGGACTGGAAAATGATTCCACCCAGATAGTTCCCAAAATGGTGGTGTTGCACTGGACATCGATTCCCTCTTTGGAGAAATCCTTCCAGGCGTTCAACAGGTCCACATTGCCCACTTGGAGGCCCGATCTGGAAAATGTGAGCGGTCTCAATGTCTCTTCCCATTTTTTGGTGGACCGGGACGGGACCATTTACCGATTGATGCCCGAAACCACCATGGCACGACACACCATCGGCTTGAACCACTGTGCCATTGGAATTGAAAATGTGGGAGGGGGAGAAAAACTTCCATTGACCAAGAAACAAGTGAAGGCCAATATTTTCCTTGTGGAATACCTGGCTTCCAAATACGATATCGAATATGTCATCGGTCATCAAGAGTATACCCAATTTGAAGGACACCCGCTCTGGTTGGAAGTGGACGATGGATACCGTACCACAAAGACCGACCCTGGGATGGATTTCATGGAGAAAGTACGGAAAGCCACTAAAAAATATAACTTTAAACCTGTTCCTAAAAGTTAGGAAGACAATGTAATTGTGATGGTTATTAGGTTATTTAGCCATATGCAACAAATCAATATCTCAATAACTTAGTAACTCAATAACCCCCCGTACTATATATAAATTACGGGGCTGTAATCTTTAATTTGATAACGAACTATGATCAAGAACATCCTATCACTGGCAATCGCCCTCTTATCGTTATCGGTCTACGCACAAGATGCACTGACCTCCAAACTATATGAAACCTATGAGGAGTTCAAGGAACCTTCACTTGGGAAAAGGCGCATCAAGCACAGTGATATCCAACCCCTGATCCAAAAGATCAAGGCCAATCCCAAGTTTGAAGTGCAGAAAGTGGGGGAGTCCATTCAGGGACGCGACCTCCAGTTGATCAGTGTGGGAACGGGTAGTGAAAATATTTTCCTATGGTCGCAGATGCATGGGGATGAGCCTACGGCCACTCAGGCGATTTTTGACATCCTCCATTTTTTGGATGCACCAGATTTCAAGGAAGAAAAAGAGGTCATCCTGTCCCAATTGAAGCTCCATTTTTTACCTATGGTAAACCCCGATGGGGCGGAGACCTTCCAACGAAGAAATGCCTTGGGCATCGACATCAATAGGGATGCATTGCGGCTGCAATCACCCGAAGGGCAGGTACTCAAGCGTATCCGCGACAGTCTGGATGCCAGTTTTGGGTTCAACCTGCACGACCAAAGCAAGTATTACAATGCCAAACTAACGGCAAAACCGGCTACCATTTCCTATTTGGCAACGGCCTATAACTATGAAAAGGACATCAACGAAGTACGGGCCAATGCGATGAAGGTAATTGTTTACATGAACAAGATCATCCAAAATTATGCACCGGGGCAGGTGGGAAGGTACAGCGACGATTTTGAACCAAGGGCCTTTGGGGACAACATTGCCAAATGGGGCACCAGTCTCATCCTCATCGAATCCGGGGGCTTTACCAATGACCCGGAGAAGCAGGAAATCCGTAAACTGAACTATGTGTCCATTCTATCCGCATTGTACACCATTGCCAAGGGCAGTTACAAGGATATTCCCGTGGAGGATTACGAGAAAATCCCCCATAATGACCGACAATTGTTCGACCTGAAGATAGAGAACGCCACCTACGAACTTTTGGGGAAGGACTATATCATCGACTTGGGCATTTTCAGGAACGAAGTGGATCTGAACGGACATGACGATTTTTATTATAGAGGTTCCGTGGGTGACCAAGGCGATCTTTCCACTTTTTATGGCTACGAGACCTTTGATGCCACAGGGTATAAAATTGTACCCCCGAAATTGATCACAACAAGCAACATCACCAAGCCATTGGCATTGTTGAAAGAGGGCGTTGCCTATGTCAAAACTGCCCTGCCCGAAAAAAAGGCCTTTACGGATGCCCCTTTGTTCTTGGTGGATCAGGATTTTGAATTGCGACCATTTGGACTGTGGCCCGGGGCTAATCCGACTTTCTTTTTGGAAAAGGAGGGTAAGCTTACGCATGCCGTCATCAATGGTTCCTTATTGGATCTGTCCAGGCCCATTGAAGAACAAAATTTTGGAAATGGATTGATCTATCGCTAATAGCCATAATGAAAAGTGAGCGTTGACCCATGTAAGATCAACAAGGTCAGCATAATCAATAAAGAGGAAACAATACTGATGAACAATGCTACCACTATTCCTTTAAAGGTACTATGAAGAGGACCTATAGCGCTGTTCTGAATGATTTCTTTTACAAGGTCCATAGCATTTAAATGTGTATTTTTTTTGTTGTCGTTAAGACGAATTGGGTTGTCGTTGGTATATATGGAACAACCGTTGGGCTAAAAACCCTATATTTTTAATTGTTTTACAAGGATTTATATAACTTACCTTTCCTTAATTATCTAAACTTATGAAAAAACTGATCTTATCTACAATTGTATCTGTTATGGCCCTTCAAGCGGGTTGGGCCCAAACACCCACCAAAGACCTGTTCAATGGCGAAAATTTGGACGGTTGGGTCAAGCACGGCGATGAAAAATGGTTTGTTGAAAATGGCGAACTTATCTGTGAGAGTGGTCCAAAGGCCGAATATGGCTACTTGTCCACCAAGGATTTCTATAAAGATTTTGAGCTTACCTTGGAATTCAAACAAGAGGCCGATGGCAACAGTGGGGTTTTTATACGTTCCACTTTTGAAGGGACCAAAGTAAGTGGCTGGCAAGTGGAAGTGGCTCCCTCAGGGCTGCATACGGGCGGTATTTATGAATCCTACGGTCGAGGTTGGCTCATCCAACCAGAACCGGAAAAGGAAAAAGTATTGAAGGAAGGGGAGTGGAACACACTTAAGATACGTGTGAACGGTCCAGATGTGATCACTTGGTTGAACGGGGTGGAAATGGTACACCTAACCGATGAGATAATCGGTAAGGGCGAAGGTGCCATTGCCCTTCAGATACACGATGGCGGCGGCATCCGGGTGAAATGGAGAAACATCAAGATCAAACCTGCGGAAGTCGAATAAAAGAATAAAGCCCGATACTTTTAGTATCGGGCTTTTGCTTGATAACAGTTTTGTGTTATTTTTTTCTGGGGGTGACCACAAAGCTTCTATATTCAATGGGTCCGTGGTCTCCTTGGATCATGAACGGTCCAGGTTCCCCTTCCTTGCTGTCCAATGCTCCACCTGTGATTCCAGGAATGGTAGCGTCAGTGATCACGGTCTTGCCGTTCAAGGCCACAGTGACCCTTCTGCCGATCAGGGTAATGTCGTACGTCTGCCATTCTCCCGCATCCTTGGCCGCATTCTCATTGGGCTCCAAGAAACCATACACGCCTCCAATATAAATGTCCATAGGGTCCAATCCCTTGTCGTCCTCTATTTGGAGCTCATACCGGCCGCGAAGGTAGATACCACTATTGCTTCCTTTGGGGTAGCGGAATTCTACATGCAGTTTAAAATCCTCGAATTTTTCGTCCGTGATGAGGTTGGAACCTGATTCCGGGCTTGTCAAGATACCATCCTTTACGACCCATTGGTTCTTTTCGCCATCCACATGCCATCCGGTCAGGTCCTTTCCATTGAAAATATTGAGGGGCTTGTCCCACTTCGGATTTTCCGTGTATGCCAATTTAGGTGCTTTCACCCCGGTCCAGTTGAGAACGGAACCATCGGTATAGATCAGGGTACCCTTCAGTTTTCCATCCGTCAATTCCCCATGAAAGATCATATCACTTCCCTTGGGCTCCCATTGGTTGGGAATGCTAAAGGTGAATTTGTTGTCCCCATAGGTCTTGACCTCAGCTATGGGTCTTGCGCTTCCAAAGGCAAATACAAAACGCCCGATCAAAGTCGCATTCCCTGAGTGTCTTATTTCCAACCATGATGGGGCGGTCTTTCCCATAAAATCCATCTCCAAGTCCCATCGACCTTCCAAAGGATATGACTTTTGGGAATGTAGGCTGAATGTTACGCCCATGATCAAGGTACATATAAGAATACGCAAAGAATTTTTAAAGAATGTCATAATTTGTTCAGTTTAATGGATGCCCAAGATAAGGATTTATCCAAAGAAACAAACGCATGAAAAATCGGCTATTCACATCCCCCGATAAAGCCCTTGGCATTGAACTTGGTCTGTACGGCACCTTGTAGACTACCATCGGTGAGTTGGATAACAAGGTTGCTTTCCCCACTGCCGTCCCTTTTGGGCGTACAGTACTCGAACAGGTAGAAGCTGTTAGCCTGCTCGGCCACACGCTGGGATATCTGGTTGAAGGTGATTTCCAGTTCTTCCTTGTTAGCGGCAAATACACTGGCAGTCTTCCCGATTTCGGTAAGCACTTCCGTGTCGATTTCGGCGCCCAGACCAATCGTGAAATAGGAAATGTTCCTATCAGCTTCCCTTACGGCCTTGAGGGCATCCGATTCCCTGTATCGAGACGCTTGGTCCGTTCCATCGGTAAAAAGAACCACTGAAGAGGCACCGATGACATCCGAATTTTGGTTCAGCAATTCCTTGGCCTTGGCAGTGGATTTAATGACCGCTCCATAGAGGTCCGTGGAGGGGTCGTTGCTGATGTCGGGCGTGATCCCCTCAATGGCAGCGGTCAGTTCTTCAGCAGAAAAGGACAAGGGGTTCAACAGGTGAAGCTCATCTTCCCCGTCAAACCAATAAATGGCCATTTGGAAGGACTCAGTTGCGGGCGAAGGCATTACATTGTTGATGAAACTGATGGAAGCGGCCTTCAATTCCTCCAAACTACTCTCCAAGACACTGTTGCTCAAATCCAATACCAAAAGGGTAGTGTTGTTAAACACTTGTGAATTTGGCGAAATCCTGGCCTGCGATTCCGAAGCGGAGATGAGGTTGAAACAATCATCGTTCCTACCTTGCTCATATATGGTGAACTGGTCTGCGGTCAACCCAGAGATGGGGTTTCCCTGTAGGTCGGAAACCTTGAACAGGATGGAAACCTTGCCCGGTAGGGTCGTGAATTCATCTTGGATGGACAACAGGAGTTCATTATCATCGAAACCCAGACAATCATCAGGTTCCTTGCCAATTCCCAATTCATTGTCGTTGAAGTCAAAGCTTACATCATCATCGGCGTTGCCACAAGAGAAAAGGATAAGCGTAAGGGAAAAAAGCAAGAAATATTGAAGTGTGTTTTTCATTTTCAAAAGAAGTTAAGGTTCTTCATGCACAACGCTCAATTTTATCGAAAAGTATGTTCGCGCAGCAGATTTGAATTAAAGAAAAGTTAAAAAGATAGTGCCCTTGTTAAAATGGGAACGTTCCGCTTATTTTTTGGTAATTTCATCCAAACAAACTAATAATCCATACCGACCTATCTAACCAAAGAACACTAACAGACTAATAGGTTGATATATGACAATACTTTTGTTCGGAATCGCAAAGGACATCGTGGGCAGTCCCACATTATCGGTTCCCACGTCCAGTGTGACAGGAAAGAAAATACCAAAGACCGTTGGGGAATTGAAGACATTCTTATCGGGAACTTACCCGGAACTCAATAAATTGTCGTCCATGGCCGTCGCGGTGAACCACAATTATGCAGAGGACCATGAAATCATCAATTCCTACGACGAAATAGCCTTGATTCCCCCAGTAAGTGGCGGTTAATTATTGGAAAATGGCTACCTTAACAGTGCCAAGAAGGAAATTGGAAATATGCTGATAGACAATCACGGACGGAACATAAACTATTTAAGACTGGCAGTGACCGATCGGTGCAATCTCCGGTGCAATTACTGTATGCCTTCCGAGGGTATCGATTTTGCAAAGACCGATACGTTGCTCTCCATTGCCGAACTGAAGCAAGTGAGCGAAATATTGGTGTCCCAGGGCATTGATAAGATTCGGATTACCGGAGGGGAACCCTTTGTACGGAAGGATTTGATGGAGCTGATGCGGCATTTGTCGCAATTGGAAGGACTAAAAGATATTTCCGTGACCACCAATGCCACTTTGATTGGACCCCATATTGACGAACTCAAAGAACTGGGAATCACTAACATTAATGTGAGCCTCGATTCCATCAATAGGGAAACCTTTGAGCGGATCACAAGAAGGAAACAGTTCGATACGGTCCATGAAAACCTTATCCGGCTGATCACCGAAGGCTTTAATGTACGCATCAATTTCATCGTGCTTGAAGGACAGAACGAACAGGATATCGTCCCCATTCTGGATGTGATGAAATATTATGACGTTTCTGTCCGATTTTTGGAGGAAATGCCGTTCAACGGAGGTTCCAAAAACTTCAGTGACATTAAATGGAACTACAAGGCCATTCTGGACCACATTGCGGAAACCTATCCCCATTACACCAAATTGGAATCCCCAAAAACATCCACGTCCATCAATTATAAAATAGATGGGCATGCGGGCACTTTTGGGATCATTCCTTCTTTCAGCAGAACGTTTTGCGGAACCTGCAACAGGTTGCGGATCACGGCAACTGGGGATGTGGTCACCTGTCTTTACGGAAAACCAGTGACCAATCTGCGGAAGTTGGTCCGTGAACATAATAGTGAGGAAAATATCCGGGAAGCTATTCTTGGTGCCATTTCAAAACGGTTCAAGACTGGTTTTGAGGCCCAAGAGGAACATTCGGCTACGGTTTTTGACAGTTCAATGACTTCAATAGGAGGATAAAAGGATGGAAAACAAAGCACCCATAGTGTACGGATTGGTCCTTGCAGGGGGAAAGAGCACCCGAATGGGGGCAGACAAAGGCTGGCTCACCTACCACAAAGTGCCCCAGCAGGAATATTTGTACACCCTTTTGGGCGAAGTCTGTGATCAGGTCTATCTCAGTGTACGTAAAGAACAACAACAGGATATTCCCGAAAGTTTCAAGACCATCGTGGACAATGACGAACACCGCGGCCCTTTCAATGGAATACTCAGCGCCCATACCCAACATCCTGATGTGGCCTGGTTGGTGCTGGCCTGCGATTTGCCCCTTATCGACAAAAATGCCCTCCGGCAATTGATGGACAATAGGGACCCCAACAAAAAGGCCACTTCATTTGCTACATGTGAAACAGGGCTTCCGGAACCCTTGGTGGCCATCTGGGAACCCAATGGGCTAGGGGAGGCCAAAACCTATCTCAAGACTACGGAAAGTTCTTGCCCCAGAAAATTTTTGATCAATTCTGATATTGCACTGGTCCATCCCGAACAGGATGAAGTATTGTACAATGCCAATTCATTGGAGGAGTATGAATTTGCGAAATCCAAATTGCAGACTCATGGATCATAGGTACACCCGACAGACCCAATTGAAGGATTTTGGACCCGAAGGCCAGCAAAAGTTGGCAAGCAGTAAGGTCTTGGTCGTAGGTCTGGGAGGGTTGGGCCTACCTGTACTGCAATACCTCAATGCCATGGGAGTAGGGACCTTGGGCCTCATGGACCAAGATGTGGTGGAACTGCACAACCTACAGCGACAGGTGCTCTATACAGAAAAGGATTTGGGCCGATTGAAATTGGAAGTGGTCCATGAAGCATTGAAATCACAAAACTCCAATACACATTTCAATCTGCACGATACTTTTTTGATCAGGGAAAATGCCTTGGAAACCTTCAAGCAGTATGATCTGGTGGTGGATGCCACGGACAATTTCCCTACCCGCTATCTCATCAACGATACCTGTGTCCTTTTGGGCAAACCTTTTGTTTATGGGGCATTGCACGGCTTCGAAGGTCATGTGAGCGTTTTCAACTACAAGGACGGCCCTACGTATCGCTGTCTATACCCAAACATGCCGGGGCCAGAAGAAGTGCCCAATTGCAATGAAAATGGCGTTCTGGGCGTTGTGCCCGGAATCATCGGTACACTTCAGGCATTGGAGGCCGTAAAGGTATTGACGGGAGTGGGGGAAGTGCTGTCCGGGAAGTTGTTGTTGTTCGATGGTCTTGCCCAACAATTCTCAAAAATTGGTTTCAAGCGAAACCCATTGCACTCGAAGGTCGAAGCACTCCAAGATTCTTATGATCCTTTGGATTGTTTTACGGTGGCAACGATCACTGCCGAAGATTTTCAATCGATTTTGGATGCGGATACCATTCTGTTGGATGTCCGAACGCCCCAAGAATTTAACGAAAACCATCTCAAAGAGGCCATCAATGTTCCTATGGAGCGACTGTTGGTCCCCAAACCTACAAAATCCGGAAAAATCTACGTCATCTGTCAATCAGGTCAGCGAAGCGAAATCGCTGCCGCACAATTACAAAAACAATACCCTGATAGTACATTCATAACCGTATCGGGGGGAATGAACAAACTGATGACCCTTTTTTTTTCATGATTTCATACCAAGAGGCATACCGAAAAGTACTTGAAACCACTCTTTTTGTTGAAAATGAAGAAGTTGCATTATCTGCATCACAAGGACGGATATTGGCCGAGACCATTGTGGCGGATCGGGATTTTCCTCCTTTTGACAGGGCCACCAAGGATGGGATAGCCATTCGGTTTGATGCCCATCGGTCAACTGAACACGCATTCCCCATCGAGGGAACCGCACAAGCCGGCAGTCCACAATTGGTGTTGAAAGATCTCAACTCCTGCATCGAGGTGATGACGGGTGCCATAGTGCCCAAGAACACCGATACCGTGGTGATGTATGAGCACACTTCCCAACAGGACCATAGTTTTCGCATTGACAGAGCCATCCAAAAAGGGCAGGATATCCATTACCAGGGAAGTGATATGTCCAAAGAGGATGTATTGCTCACGCCTGGCCTAAAAATAACCGCAGCCGAGATAGGTGTTCTCGCCTCAGTGGGCAAAGCTGCGGTCCTTGTAAAAAAACATCCAAAAGTCGCCGTGGTCTCCACAGGAAACGAACTGGTGGAAGTAAGCGAGACCCCATTGCCCTACCAAATCAGAAAATCGAATGCCTATTCGCTAAAGGCATTACTGGAAAATGAAAAGATCGACGCGGACGTATTTCATCTTGTGGACGACCGGTCCCGTATCAAAAAAGGACTCAGTGACTGGATTTCCAAATATGACGTGCTATTGCTGAGCGGCGGCGTTTCCAAAGGAAAATACGATTTTCTTCCATCCGCCTTTGACGAACTGGGCGTGGAAAAAATCTTTCACAAGGTATTGCAGCGTCCCGGAAAACCTTTTTGGTTTGGACGGCACAATGAAAAGAAAACCTGTATATTTTCATTCCCGGGAAATCCAGTCTCTACCTTTGTCGGGTACCACGTATACTTCATGCCTTGGCTCCATAAGGTATTGAGTGTGGAAACACCAAAATTTACCGTATTTTTAGGGGAGCCCTATACCAACACCACCGATCTGACCCTTTTTGTGGGTGTGAAGGTCGAATGGAGGGAGGGAAAGCCCATGGCATCCCCCATTTCCACCACAGGTTCAGGGGATTTGACGGGACTCGCCCAATGGGATGGTTTTATACAGATAGAGCCCCAAGGAACATTGGCCGAGAACAGTCTGGTGCCCTTTGTGCCCATTAGAAATATCCTATAGATGACACACGAGTTAAAAAGCATCATCCAGCAATACGAGAAACGACAGGAACGTGCCGTTTTGGCAACCGTTGCGGCCTTGGATGGCTCATCCTACCGCAGGCCGGGTGTGCGTATGCTCATCTTTGAAAATGGCGACATGGTTGGGGCCGTTAGTGGTGGGTGTGTGGAAAAAGAGGTCTTGTACCAAGCGCAATCCGTGTTTTCGTCGGACATGCCCAAAGTAATGACCTATGATGGTAGGTACCGATTGGGCTGTGAGGGCATTCTGTACATTCTTTTGGAACCCTTCGCCCCGAATACAGACTTCCTTGAACATTTTTGGAAGTGTATCGAGGCCAGAGCTGCTTTTCAGACCACTTCCTATTTCCAAAAGGAGCACAGCGAAGCCCCGAATTACCGCACCGTTTTCCATTTTGGCGATACGACTTGGGATATATCGAGTCCCAAAAAAAGACAAGTGGAAGGACTTTTGAGCTTCCACCAAGAGATGGACCCCTGTTTCCGACTGCTGATCATCGGCGCGGAGCATGATGCGGTACAGTTGTGCCAATATGCATCCCTGACTGGCTGGGAAGTGACCGTGGTGGCCAATCCGAGGGAAGAAAAGACCGAAAGGGATTTCCCTGGGATCCACAAACTCATCCAAATGGAACCAGAATCGTTCACATATAATTTGGATGACCAAACGGCCGTGGTGATCATGACGCACAGTTTTGTAAAGGACCTGCAATTTGTGATGGCGCTCAAAGAAGAACGGGGAGCCTATATCGGATTGTTGGGACCTGCGAAACGAAAGGAAAAACTCTTCGGTGAGCTCTTGGAACGCTGCCCAGATATTTCCGAATCCTTTTTGGAACGGCTCCATGGCCCCGCAGGAATCGACATTGGCGCAGAAACACCGCAGGAGATTTCCATCTCCATTCTCGCCGAGATCTTGTCCACCATCAACAAGATCAAACCGCAGCCGCTCAAGCATAAGGAAGGAAAAATACACAGCTGATATGGCTTCCATACCCATTCTGATTTTGGCCGCAGGGACCTCCACACGTATGGGAGGGGAGACGAAACAGCTTTTGCCGTGGGCGGACACCACCCTTTTGGGACATGCCATCCAACAGGCGACCCAGGTATCAGAAACCGTAGTGGTGGTCTTGGGGGCCAAATCCGATATGATCGAACAGCGCATTCCGAGTCAGGTGGAAACCATCGTCAATCCAGATTGGGAACAGGGAATGGGCAGTTCCATTTCGGTAGGAGTGGGGCATATCCTAAATCTCTGCAAGACCATGGACGGCGTGCTCATCATGCTAGGAGACCAACCTTTTTTGGATGCAGATTACTTACAGAAACTGGTACGTGGGTTCAACAATGGGGAACACGCCATTGTAGCTACATCTTATGGAAAAAAAATGGGGGTCCCTGCTATTTTCAAGTCCTCTTTGATTGTTGAACTTTCCGGATTGGACCAAGACTTTGGGGCCAAACAAGTCATCAAAAAATATGCTGATCAGGCCAAGGGAATGGATCCTGAGGGTAAGGAAATAGATGTTGACACGATGGAAACCTACCATCGATTATACGCATCAAACCATTGAAAAACGGAATCTTAATCCTTGTTTTCTGTCTTCTTCAAATCTTTGTCAACGGTCTCCAAATCTTGGAAAATACCACAGGAAATCTGCTTTTTCACCAAAGAATCGGATTTTTTCCGCTTGACCATCGCCTCGATCTGTTTGTTCAGGTATTGCATGGAAATAAAATTTGTTCCTAAACGAAAGTTACCCCTTTTTTATTTTGACAATCAGAACATTATCGTAAAATTAACCTTTCATCGATCTCTATTCGTCACATGCACTAAAACAGGGCCGTTTGCCGTTTAGACTACCGTAAACGCTTAACTAAAGTTACCCATGAACAGACTTGCACAAAAAATTCAAGCCATTGCCTTTTTGGGCATGGTCCTTATTGCTTTTCAATCCTGTAGTGAGGACAGTATGTCCGGTGATGGCGAAACAATGACCTCTGCAGAACTACAGACCATTTTAATGACAGACGACATTGCGGGGGCCGCCGATAGTGCCCTTGCAGAACTGTATGTGGGCAACACCGCCAAATCCTTCACGGCAAGGGAAAATGACTGCTACACTGCCGAATACACCGAAACCGGGTTTGTGGCCACTTTTAACAACTGTGTGCTCAACGGGACCGAAAATGTGGACGGTACTGTAGCCGTGACCTACGCAGTGGGAGAGGGGAGTGCCTCCTTCACGGCGACTTTTACTGATTTTTACGTAGGGACCATCAAGATCAACGGTACCCGGACCTTTGTGGTGAACACCAGTACCGACCAAAATTCGGTTTCGTTCACTGTGACCAGCGACATGACCATCGAAATGGAAGACGGCAGCACCATCAGTGAGACCGGAGAAAAAACCTTTGGTATTGCATTCAGTGAGGACCTGAGCAGCGTCACCTTCACGCTTTCCGGAAACTGGACCGTACAAATCGATGAAGATGTTTATGCGGTGGAAACCTTGGAAGACCTTCAGGTGACCTCACCCTGCGAATATGTGACCAGTGGCAGCATGGTGGTTTCCAAGAACGGACTGGCCGTGACCGTGGACTTTGGCAATGGCGAATGTGACGACAAGGCCACGCTGATCTATCCCAATGGGGCCACTGAGGTCATAACTTTGCAATAGTTGAACAATAATCCGTTTGGGATAAAACCGTCAGTTCGAGTGAAATTCCAAGGGAATTTTGTATCGAGAACCGGTTTTGGACTTGAGATCCTGGTTCTCGATACAATTTTTCTTTCGAAAAATCACTCGAACTGACCGATTTCAATCGAAACCCACCACGGACCTAAATAATACGAAAGCACCGATTTTAAATCGGTGCTTTTCTTTTTGTGGCGGTTTCGTTTATATTTAAGGGAATCTAAGAACCGCCTATGATCCAGCAGTTGGTACAGTCCCAGAACGCCTTTTTTGCCACTCAGCAGACCAAGGACATCCAGTTCCGAAAAGCATACCTGAAACGGTTGCGACAGGAAATCCTGGCACAGGAAGATGCCATTTGCGATGCCATTTATGCCGATTTCAAAAAACCGAGGTTCGAGAGCCTGGCTACGGAAACACAGTTGGTCCTTGCCGAACTGAAACATGCCATCCAAAACGTGGAGGAGTGGGGCCGACCGACCCCAGTGGCCCCCTCGTGGACCAATTTTCCCTCCAGCGAATGGATCCAGCCCGAACCCTACGGAAAGGCATTGATCATGGCCCCATGGAACTATCCCTTCATGCTTACCATTGCCCCTTTGATCGGAGCCTTGGCCGCTGGCAACACCGCTGTGCTGAAACCATCCGAACTCAGTCCACATACATCCGCGATCATCGCATCCATCATCCAAAAAGTGTTCCCGCCGGAATATGTGGCCGTGGTGGAAGGGGGAGTGGAGGTGTCCACCCAGCTCTTGGCCGAAAAATGGGAGTACATTTTTTTCACGGGCAGCACTCAGGTGGGCAAGATCGTTTACAAAGCCGCGGCGGAACACCTGACCCCGGTCACCTTGGAGCTCGGCGGAAAAAATCCCTGTATCGTGGACGGTTCGGCCAACGTGTCCCTTGCCGCAAAGCGGATAGCATGGGGCAAGTTCATCAATGCGGGGCAGACCTGCATCGCGCCCGATTATATATTGGTCCACAAGACCCAAAAAGAAGCCTTGGTGGAGGCCCTGAAGGCCCAAATCACTGCGTTTTACGGTCAGAATATCAAGCAATCCGCTGATTTTGCACGCATTACCACGGCAAAACACTATCAGGGACTTAAAGCGATGCTTCAAGGACAGCAGATTCTTTTTGGAGGTACCTGTGATGATGAAGAGCAGTATGTGGAGCCCACTTTGGTGGACGAACCCGATTGGGGGAGCCCTTTGATGCAAGGGGAGATCTTTGGGCCCATTCTGCCCATCATTTCCTATGAAACCGAAGAAGAGCTGCACCAAAACCTGTCCCGATATGAAAAACCTTTGGCGTTCTACCTGTTTTCCAAGCGCAAGAAGTTCCAAAAGCAGCTGATGGCGCAATATCCGTTCGGGGGTGGGACCATCAACGATACGGTGGTGCACATCAGCAACAAGAACCTGCCCTTTGGCGGTGTCGGCAGCTCCGGCATAGGCGGGTACCACGGCAAGCATTCCTTTGACCTGTTCTCTCACAGCAAATCCGTGGTAAGGCGGGGCACATGGCTGGATGTGCCATTGCGCTACGCCCCGTACAAGATTCCCATCCGTTGGGTGAAAAAATTCAAGCATCTTTTCTAGGGGAAAAACTGCGCCTTTCCCAATTTTGACCCCCTGATTTTGAGAAGTCAGTATTTTTCTGTCAACGAAATGTTAAATAGCTGATTGCTAGTGGATTTGACGTTAACTTAAGGAATGTAATCCCTAAAATGAACGCTATGGAAACCCAGCAAAACACCCCAGGTTATCGTGTTTCGGTTTTATTGGACCTGATGGACAACCCAGAGCTGGTGCTGTACAATGCGGTGCAACTCACGAAGCGGATGGGCGGCACTTTGGAGGTTTTCCATGTGAAATCCGCGGGGCAGACCACAGCGGATGCGCTTTCGGAGATCAAAACACTGATTGCACAGCTCCAGAAGCACGAGGAACGCATACCCATTGGCCACAGATTGGAATACGGGAATGTGAAGCACCGCATCCGGGATTATCTGGCCCTGGTAAAGCCCGATGTGCTGGTGATGGGCAAGCGGCGGAACAGAATGGGCATCTTGGGGGAGAGTATCACCGAATTTGTGATCGACCAGACGAATGCCACCAACATTTTTATTTTTGGCGAAGGCCAACGGTTGGGCTCTTTTGATGAGCTGCATTTGGGGGTATTTGGCCGAAACCTGAACGAAAAGGTGAAACATATCATCATGGACCTGAAGAAGGACAACCAGAGTGCCGTGCGTTTGTTCGACATTAACCCGCAGACCGGGGAAACGGAACAGCCGGCATATCCGTGGCAACGGACCATTCCGTATGTGTTTACCCAAAGTGCGACGGCCTTGGATGCGCTGATCAGTTATGTGAACCGGACGCAGACGCAATTGCTGTGCATGCCCAAGGGACCGAGCCGAACCTTTGCGTTCCAAAGGAATGCGGTGCGGGAAGTGCTGCACAAAGCCAAGATCCCGTTGATGATTTTGGCGTAGCGGATGATGAGGGATAGTGGGTTTTCTGATTTACTATTTTACATAATGTAAATTATAGTACAAACGCGTAGCGTTTATGAATTCCTTTCAGCGCAGGCCTACATTTAATTTGTTTCCCAGCCATAAATATCGGTTTCGACCAAAATTCATAAAGCTGATTACTTAATTAATTCATCCCAAGTAAACTCTTTATCACCAAAAACATAATATTCTTCAGCTTCTTCGCTAAAGGTATCCATCTTATTACTTATACTACTTATTTCACTCATTAATTCAATATACTTAGTCATTCCATATAAATTAGAAGTACAGTGAATACTGTATTTATGCTTTTCAAATGCTTGCAATGTTTCTATATGAGGATGTTTATACTTATCATTTTTTCCTGCAGAAGCAACAGCTGGAGAATACTCAATTTTTAATACATTGCCCCAAAAATTGTTATCATAGTTTTTATGAGACCCATGATGAGACATCTGTGACAAAATAAGTTTATCATCTTCAAAAAGTTCTCCTCTTTTTTGAGAAATAGTATGAAATGCAAGTATTTCTGCATCAGAAGTCAATAATGCATAGCTATCTTCTATTTTTAACTTGAAAATTGTTGAAAGATAATTTGCTGCTGAACTTTGCTCCTTTTTGTGTGTTGCGGGATCAAACTCCATAATTTTTTGGCACTCCAATAATTCAGCATGTGATGGTGATATACAGTGCAGATACGCGTCTGGAAATAAGTCTATACGGGTATCTAAATTTAGATATTTGATTTCCATAATTTTCTTTTGGCTCAACTGGACAACAAGTCTCATTAATTTGCCAAATAATTCAGTGTCTTTAGTCTCTAGTTCAAAATATTTCCAATAGTTTATACCAATTCCTATAGAAGTATGATAAAAGCTACAAATTCCAATACTATTCTTAACACAATAATTAAGCAACTCATACATTCCAGAATAGTGATCAGCATGTGGGTGAGATAAGATTAAAAATTCAATCTGCCTGTAGTTATTAGTTCTAATGTGATCTAAAACAGGATTAGTCTTCCCTTTTTTACTACAGTCAATGACACCAATTCTATCAATACCGCCATGATTCCATTCTAATAAAATAGAGTCTCCTTGACCAACATCTTTGAAGGTAATTTTCATAATTATCCTCCAAATAATTTAGGGTCATTGAAATCTTTGAAAAAATCATCTACTTCAAAATCACCTCTCATATCTTCATTAGTTTTGAAAAACTCTATTGTTCTGATACCTGGTTCTGTGGTTATTTGAATTTTAATAAATGAATTTAATTCTGGTATTAAACTACCATTTTTAAATAAATCCATATCAAACCTTCTAACCTGAAAAATAGGTTTATCTTCTGAAACTCTGCATTTTACAACAACTTTGTCTTCCTCTATTGCTATTATTTGACCTTTAACAGTATTGGTGATTTTTATATCTTTCTGAGTTCTCTCAATATCTGAAAACAATTTCTCTATATCATACGTATCTCCCTGTTGGTATCTATTCTTTTGAGCAGCAAAAAAAGCATAAGGGGTTTTATTTAATTGGGACAATACATTCAAAACTTTAACAAAATCATCTGTGTCTAATGTCCACGCTACAAGAAAATATTTATGATTTTCAGGAACAAGTTTATTTATCCAATTTGCAGGTTGATATTCATCAAAATCCCTTACCCCCCTCTCACCATAATGTAAATCTAAAAATATTGTATCTAAAGTTTCAATTGGGCTATCAGGATATGACCTTTTATCCGGAGTAGCGTCATAAAAAGTATATCCAACATTTCTTTTTTGCAGATTTCTTTGAATCTCTATTACTTCATTAGGTTTATCATCTACAATTGCTATTTGAGTTCCAAATGAAGTCATGACTCTTTATTTTTTACTAAATACTAATTCGATTACAGCCCCATTATATTCTTGAGGTATTCTATTTGAAACATAGGATGGAATTTCATTATGTATAAGAAGTTTGCCATATTTTACCATAAGGGTATCAATTATGTATAATCCAAGACCTATCCCTCCCTTTTTTCTTGAATGAAATGGCTTTACAACTTCTTCTGGACTATCCGAAAAACCAGGGCCATTATCAGCAAAAATGACATGGACAGATTCCTCTACTTTAAATACAGATATATAAATTCCTTTATTATCGGAATAAATACTATCTAGCCAATAGATGCTATTATCAATTAAGTTCATTAACATAGTAATAAAATACCGTCTATCACATATTATTACCAAACTGTCATTTTCAATATCAACTGTGTGCCTAATTTTTCTTAATTCTAGCTTTGTTTCATAATTATTTAAAGCCTGATAAATAGAATCTTTTATAGTAATCTCAGAATCTCCTCCTTTTTTAAGCATCGAAAGAATACCAGATAAATATTCCTTAAGTTCAAAAACCTGATTGGTTATGACCTCTTTATTTAATGGAATGGATTTTACCGTTTCTTCCATTCTTGGAACTAGTTTGTCAATTTCATGTAAAGCCACTGATGCAGTTAAACCAACACCAGCTGGTAACAATAGTGTATCTTGCTTCTCCTGAAACTCTTTATTGATTTTATCGGCCTGCGCCAATAACTTTCGTTTCTTAGATTCATTATCCAAATCAGTAGCTTCTATTAACGCCTTAAAAGAATTTACACTATCCTCAAAAGACCCTGAACTACTTTTCTTGTTGTACTTTAACCAAACGTCTCGATCCTTAGACCTTTCTTCCCTAAACTGTATTAGTATCCATTCAATCAATATCACAAATTGATCATAATTGAAACTATCTACGAAACCCTCTCTATTTGTTTTTTCAATTAGTGTACTAGATTCTTCCGAATTAAGATATACATAACCAATATTCTGATTGTTTGAAAACCATTTCTTCTCATTAACTCTTTTTAAATCAAGTCCTAACCAATCATTTCCGGGTTCTCCATAGTTGTATACTCTTAAATCATCTTTGAAAACTTTAACCCCTGAATGTTCCTTTAAAACTGATTTTACTAATCCAAAGTTGGATGAGATGTCTTTTAAGGAGGCAGAATCTAAATCATACGAGTAAAATTCTATCATGAGGTCACCAAAAGGAATTATACCCTTATCATATTTTTCAAGTTCTATATTAATTGAATCCTCATCTAATTCTTTCTCTTCAAAATATTGCCTCATAAAGGGCCTTATAAGTCCCTTTACACATTTATTGTAATTAGGGCTATTTAGAATTTCCCTTTTTCCGATATCTGAATTATTATCTAATCTAAAAACATACTCAAATGTCAAATTATAATTTTTGTCCAGTAAAGCTGTCATTTTGTAGGGTGCCTGATTAAGAACTTCACTAGTTGAAGGGAAATTTGAAAGCCAATTATTACCGAATTCCAAATTTATTTTAAATAGGCTATCATTATTTTTTGGAGAAAGCATTGACAGGGTACTCTTCTTGAGAGATCTAGACATTCCCCTGTTCCAAGATTCTTTTAAACCACTAAGATGGATATAAGTGCCGCTTTTCTCCTTGAACCTAAATTCTTCAGGATTCTTTTTGACTTTCCATTTAACAGGTATATCTTTTAAATGTTTAGACTGAGTAAATTCCGACCAATTAATATAAAGTTGAATTTCATAATCTGCTAATTCGTTTTTTGTAATTTCTTTCGTTTCATCGTCAACCTCAATAATTTGTGGCCTCGTAATAAGCAAAATTTTTCTACTTAGTTTGTGAACAGCAAATCGACCAATTCCTTTTTCCCCCATAGGGACTCTCTTGAATAAAGGTGATCTTATGATTTGTCTGAAACCAGTTACTTTATCTACAGGTTTTCTAAAATCAGAACCTGGTTCTAACCAGACATTCTCAATTACATCCTCAGTCAGACCAGTTCCATCATCTTCAACTATAATTGCCCCTTCATCAACATTTTCTATTTCACGAAAGTATACATTGACCGTTTTAGCATCAGCGTCATAAGAGTTTTTTATTAATTCATAAATAGCCATCACTGGGCTTTTTATAAGCTCTTCACCTAAAAGTGTTAATATATGTGCCTTTGGTTTAAAATGCTTTTCTTTAAAATCTTCATCATCATTAAAATCTATTTCAATTTGTTCCTCAACCAAAAGTGATGATTTTGATATCGTCAACCCTTTAGTTATATCATCCTCTTGCAAATCAAGCTGATTCAAGAAGTCTTTCGAATGGGATTCTTCAATTAATAGACCCTCAAAATTAATATCATCGATTTTTAATAAAACAAAGAGATTATTTAGTTCTAACTTTTTATCAAGTCTTGTAATTCTGTATTCATTTCTTGTCCCTTTTCCATAATAAATTACTCTACTTTTAGATACTGAGCCATCATCCCAATGAATATTGATGAATTTTTCTTTGTTTGATCCTTTGATTCCTGGTTTATCAAAGAATATAGAAATTGAATTTTTTGGCAAATAAATTCCTGCTTGGTGTCCACCTGTTAATCCGGCATCGTTAGCAGAAACAATTTTAATAAATGTTTCTTCGGATTGATTTATTAATTCTAATATTTCAGAAATACTCTTCATTAATTACCGTTGACAACTAAATTTCCATGATTATGTTCTATAAGGTGATTTTGTTCTACAAAAGCAGTCATGTTTTCAGCGATTGCAGTTAATACTGGAACTGCAACAGAATTTCCAAATTGCTTGTAAATCTGTCCATCTGAAACTGGTTGTTCAATTTCGCCATTAAAATAACGATAACATTGTTCAGGAAACCCTTGAAGCATACATGCTTCTAATGGAGTAATTCTTCTTGGAATACCACCCTCTTGTTCTAATAAAATTTCCGCTCCATCCTTATAATATCTAGCAGACATTGTTCTTGTTATTTGATTAGCAAATGGTTGGCGAATCATATTAAAACCAAAACCATTGCCTCTATTTTGATGCCTATCTCGATGTCTTTGTAAGGCGTTCCAAGTTCCTATTCCCAATGTATATCTATCTCCATATAATTCTCTAATCTCATTTTCAGGTATAATAATGTCAGTTAACTCATAAATCCTTTGTTGAGGAGGTTCAGGAAATAAAGCCTCTATTTGTCCTTCTGTTATACCTAAATTATTTCTAAATCCAATTATATATATTCTTTCCCTGTGTTGGGGCACCCAATGTGCGGCATCAATAATCCTTGATGAAAAAGTATAACCAACATCGGTTAAAGATTCACATATTGTTTGAAATGTTCTCCCTTGATCATGACTTCTGAGATTTTTCACATTCTCCAAAAGGAAAATTTCAGGTTGCTTGATACGTAAAATCTCTTTGACTTTAAAAAATTCAGTTCCTTGGGTAGGGTCATCAAATCCATGTAATCTTCCTAGACTATTTTTTTTAGAAACTCCTGCTAAAGAAAAAGGTTGACACGGAAATCCAGCAGTCAATAAATGATGGTCAGGAATTTCATTTTCTATATCTTCAATATCATGTATGTTTCCAAAAGGAATCTCACCATGAAAAGCATTGTACGTTATTTGTGAATAATTATTCCATTCGGAAGAAAAAACACATTCATTTCCGTGGGCTTCAAAAGCGAATCTTATTCCTCCAATTCCAGCGTATAAATCTATAAAATCCATATGCACCGAATTTAATAATTTAAGACAAGTAAAAAAGTAAATCTTGTGTTAGTTATTATATATTTATTACATCTTTCATTCCACACACATTTCCCTCCCCTCCTACCTCGGGTCGTGTAAAATGTATTCCATTATATTTTAAAAGAAGATTTAGAATAAATTTTTCAGAAAGTGAAGTGCAAACTTTCGCTTTAGCCAAATCTCAAGTTGCACAATTTGCGAATGTTTGGACCAAAAAAAACGCCCCATCGTGGTGACGGGGCGTCTTTGTTCTTTATATGATGGCTACGCTTAAAGTATCGCTACCACCTCAAGGTCAAACACCAGGTCTTGGCCCGCCAACGGATGGTTGGCATCCAGGATAATGTCGTTTTCTTCCACTTTGGCAACGCGGAACTGTTGCTGTTGTCCCTCGGCATTGGCACCCACCAAGCCCATGCCCACTTCGGGCTTCAGGTCGTCCAGCAACTGCGATTTGGAGATTTTCTGAAAAAGCTGCTCATTCACCTCGCCATACGCTTCCTCCTTGTCTATGGTGATGGTCTTCTTTTCATTCACGGTCATGTCTATCAGTCCTTTTTCAAATCCAGGGATAAGTTGACCCTGCCCCAAGGCCACTTCCAAGGGTTCCCTTTCCAATGAACTGTCAAAAACCTGTCCATTGACCAGTTTGCCCGTGTAATGCACCTTCACAGTGTCGTTTTCCTTTACTTTGCTCATAATTTTGTTTTATACATTTATAATCAAATCGTTGCAAATATATAGGGTACAAAATGGTTCAACGAAAGAGATGGACATTGCTTTTCCCAAAAGCGTAACTTTTAAGAAAATTTTGAGGAACGGGCTGTGCCCTACAACGGCATAAAACACCAAATAGCTAAACACACCACTTCCCTGCATTGGGAAGGGGCCTGTAGGTGTAGTATTGGAGCACTTCTTCCAAGGCCACCTTGAGTGCCTTGTTCACGGGCAGCATTTTGGTGCCCATTTGGTAGTCAATCTGGTTAAGTTGCATGTAGTAATCCGTGAAAACGGGGACATACAATCCTTTGGTAATGGCCTCCGAAACGGTGCGGTACTGTTCGGCCTGGCCCTCCCGAATGATCTTGCAGGTGGCCAAGCGCAGGCTGCCATATTTGTCGCGGGTGGCCGCAAAGCCAAACAAACGACAGATGAGCCCCCGATACTGATAGGTGCCACAGTGGCCCTGGTCCACCACGGAAAGGGGTTCAAACAAAAAACAGGTGGGGTTTTGGTTCCCGTTCAAGGTGTCCAAGGTGGCCTCCGCTTCGCCCTGCAAAAAAAGATGGAAGGCCCAAGGTAAAAACTCCAAGGGAGAGGCCTCTATTTGAGGGTAGTTACAACATTTTCCACAGCCCGAAACACAGCCCAAACCAGACTTCTGCTGAAACTGGGCGGTTTCCTTTTCCAATTGCCCGAATAGCTCCTCGACCCTTCGGACCTTCTGCTCTAACGTCACAAATTTTTTGTCGAAGGTATATCTAATTTGGACACGTAATTCAAAAATCTTTTGAAAAAATCAGGGCTCAGCAAGCATATTCAATTTTACATTTAATTAATTGAAATAAAATGATTTAAACAATTTTATCTTTACCAAATCTTGATGCGTTCTTCCTCAGGTTTGTAGTTTTTATCCTCTGGTTGAAGGTCAAACGTTTCGTAGAAGGGCGTAAAGTTCATCAAAGGGCCGTTCACCCGCCAAATGGCAGGGGAATGGGAATTGGTGTTCACATAATTCCGCATGAACTCGTCCCTGACCTTTACCCTCCATATGCGGGCAATGGACATGAAAAAGCGTTCATCGGGCGTGTAGCCCCCAATTCGGGTAGTGTCCTGCCCCTGTTCGGTCATTTTGAAGGCGTCGTAGGCAATGGCAATACCGCCATTGTCCGCCGTATTCTCCCCAATGGTCATCGCTCCTTTCACATGCACGGTGTCCAGCACGGTAAAGGTGCTGTAACGGTCTATGAGCTGTTGGGTCTTCGCCTTGAATTTTTCCAGGTCGTCCTGCGTCCACCAATTTTTGAGGTTTCCGTCCTTATCGTATTGGGACCCGTTGTCATCAAAGGCATGGGTGAGCTCGTGGCCGATCACCATCCCGATGCCGCCATAGTTCACCGCATCGTCCGCCTCCTTATCAAAATAGGGAAATTGGAGTATCCCGGCCGGGAAGACGATTTCGTTGTGTGATGCCCGGTAATAGGCCGTCACCGTTGAGGGTGTGGTACCCCAATCTTCTTTGTTGGGTGCTTTGTTCAGGTCCTTGGTGGCATACTCGTAGGCATTTTTGCGCAGTGCCACCACATTCTCGAAATATTTGTCCCGTTCCATAATCACATCATATTCCCTCCAAACATCCGGATAGCCTACTTTTTTGGTGATGGCATACAGTTTTTCCTTGGCCTTGGCCTTGGTGCTGTCGCTCATCCAGTCGAGTTGCGACATCCGGTTCTCAAAGGCTTTTTGAAGGTTGTCCACCAAGTCGGACACCCTTTTCTTGTCCTCTTCGTCAAAATAGCGCTTTACGTAGAGTTGCCCCAGCGCAAAACCGAGCATGCGGTCCACCTGCTGCACCATCAACTGGGCACGTGGTTGTTGTTCCGATTGTCCCAACAATATTTTGTTGTACTCAAAAACCGCCATTTCAAAGGGCGTGCTCAGAAAACCTGCATAATTGTCCAGGGAGTGGGCCTTGAGATAGGTTTTCCAGTCTTCCAGCGGAACAGTCACCAGCATTTTGTCCAGTTGATTATAGTAAGTGGGTTGCTGCACATTCATGGAATCGGCTTCCATCTGAAGCTGCTCCAACAGTGTTGCCCAATGGATGTTCGGATTGCTCTTGGTGAGGTCCGCCACCGAAAGTTTGTGGTAGTTGGCCTGAATGTCCCTTCGTTCAATACGGGTCTTGTGGACCTCAGCCAACTGTTTTTCAATGGCATATACCGCTTCCGCCTTTTCGGTCGCATTTTCTTGGTCCGTAAGCTCGAACAGGGTGGCTAGGTATTTCCGATAGGCCTTTTGGATGCCCACGGTGGAGGAATCGGTCTTAAAATAATAGTCCCTGTCCGGAAGTCCCAGTCCCGATTGTCCGACATGGAGGATGTTCACACTGCTGTTCTTGTTGTCCGGTCCCACCCTGAGGGCTATGAACGAATTGTTGCCGGATTGCATCTCGCTGGTCACAAAATCCATGAGGGCCTTTGTGTCGGCAATCCCATCAATTTTTTCAAGGATGGGTTTAATGGGCTCATACCCCCTTTTGTTGATTTGGGCCGTATCCATGCCCGAAGCATAAAAATCGCCCACCTTTTGCTCTACGGTTCCTGCCTCATGTTCCGTGGCGGAAACTTCTTCCAAAATATTTTGAAGTAATTTTTTCTGTGGAATGTTCAAAAAACTATAGGAACCCACCCCTACCTGATCTTCGGCAATCTGGATGGAATCATACCAGATCTTGTTCACGCGCATAAAGAAATTATCGCCCGGTCTAATGGATTCTGTGATTCCGGTATAGGCTATTTTGGGGGATTCGGTAGGCTTTTCTTCTTTTTTACAGGAGGCCAGGAGCAATACAAGCAGTACAGTTAAAGAGAGGTTTTTCATATGATTGCAAGAATATGTAAATATTTGTATTTCAGATTGTTCAATTTAAAACTAACCCAAGCTTCCCACAACTTCCAAAGCCCGGTCTATTTCTTCTTTTGAATTGTAAATATGCACGGAATGACGGACCATCTTGTCACCTACCGATCGGGGTTGCAACTTTTCACGCTCCCACATGGTTTTTTGAAGTTCTGGCCCTGAGATGCCTTCCACTCCATAGGTGGTGATTCCGGCTGCCAGTTCTTCATTGGTGGATGAAAAGATAGTTACGTGTTTCATTTGTTTCAGCCCATCCCGAAGGTGCATGCCCAGTTCCTTGATCCTACCGATCCAAACATCGTGGCCAATGGTGTTGAAGAAATCCACAGCGGCATCATAGCCCGCCATGAGCCCGGCATTGCCCGTTCCGTTCTGCATCAACCGAAATCCGTGATCGTCCTGGTTGTCCCAGTTGTAGCTGGCAATGGTGGTCCAGATATCGCCCACCACATCCTTATTGATATACAACAAACCGCTACCGGCCGGAGCCAATAGCCATTTGTGCAGACTGGAATAATACGCATCACAACCGATGTCCTTCACGTCCACTTTCACATGGCCCACGCACTGCGCACCGTCCAGAACGGTAAAAATGCCCCGTTTTCTGGCCTCGGCACAGATTTGTTTTACGGGCATCACTGTCCCGAACCCAGAAACGATATGCGGTATGGCGATGACCTTGGTCTTTGGGGTCACTTCCTTAAAAATGGCATCCACAATGGCCTGTGGGTCATTGGCCGGTTCTGGCATAGTGGCCTGCTTGTACACACAGCCTTTGCGTTTGGCCAAGAGTTGCCAGGCCCCAAAACCTCCTCCGTGTTCTTGGTTGGTATTGAGCAGCTCGTCCCCTTTCTTCAGGTCGAGGCCCATACCCACGTAGTTCATCCCAAAAGTGGCATTTTGCGTCAAGGAGATTTCCTTAAAATCACAATTGACAATTTTTGCCAATTTGGTTCGGAGTTCCTCGTAGGGAAAGTAGCCGGTCAGCAGTTCGGGGCCCGAACCGTTCTTATAGTCCACGGTTGCGGCCTCCACGTTCCAGTGCATCATGTGGTCGAACATTTTGTCCAGCACGTAGCCCGATGTTGGGCCCATGGTACCGTTGTTGAAATAGGTCTGCCCTTCTTTCAGTGGAAATTGTTTTCGGACCATTTTCCAATAGGCCTCGTCCGTGGCAGTGGTATTTTCGAGGGGTTCAATGGACCACTTTTTTTGGGGGTCAAAGGACAACAAGGGCATGGACAACATGGCCATGGTTCCTTGTTTCAAAAATTTTCTTCGCTGTTCCATATCGGTTTGGGTTGGTCCTCCTAAAATATGGAATAATACCGATATGTGCCAGTCTAAGTCTATTCAGGGGTTTCTCCACCTACTTTTGAAACGGAAAAATTTCCAAAAGGGTCAATTGCTTGAATTTCTATACTATATGTAGTTTCTGGTATGTATTGAATTGGCTCCAATGTAGTTTCGGTCAAACTTTCATAACGGACTTCACCTGTATGTTCCTGAACTATTTTGACATTATAGATCAATGTATCGCCATCTTCGTCATTGCATTTCCATGATATCGACATTTGCTGAACAATATTGTTAAATTCAATATCAATGTCCGCGGCATAAGGGGCAAAGTTTCCATCTGGTACCCCCGGACTGGTAAAAGAATAGGTGCTACTTACGGATTCTGCCGTCCCATTCTTTGAGATTACTTGCCATGTAAAGGTTTTACCTCTGTCCAATTCTATTTTCGTTTCGGACGTTGTCACACTTTTTCTAAGAACTTCTATTGCCCCTTCATATACGATAAGCTCGTAACTCTTTGCCGTTTGCGCAATGCTCCATCTAAACAAAATAGATACCTTAGAGTTGTTACCGGTTACATCCTCGTACTCAGAACAAGGCTCTCCGTTCACCGGTAATGAACCAATCACTTTTTCAGGCACTACATCAACTTGTTCCGGTGGGATATCTGCTGAACCTCCGTCACAGGAAAAAAGAAAAGCTAAAATTAAATGGCCCAAAATGACCGTAACCTTTTGAATCTTCACTTTTTTATGATTTTAATAGTTTCATCCTTTCCCATACCAAAGATTCTAACCAAATAAATGCCAGATTTTAAAGAATTTATCTCTAGTTTTTCATCACCGGCAGTAAACTCCAAATTTGGAAAGGCTTCCACCAACTGACCGGACATATTGTAGACTTCCATGTTTAGTTTCCCGACTTCACTTAAAATATTCAAATCTCCTGTGGTTATGGTGGGATAAACCATAATACCGTCATTCATGTAAAAAGAATCCGTAATGTTTCCTTGGCAATCATTGATTCCGGTAATGGAAACGGCAGTATATCCTTTAAGTTGGCTCAATTGTATCGTGTTCTCTAAAGTGTTGGAAAAATTAAAGATCTGCATTTCCCCATTTACTGTCACTTTATATTGTAAACTGCCATACACGATATATGAAGCGGTGCCTGTTTTCTTGTCCAATTCTGTACGCTTGCCGGAAACACTTCCCAATTCGTAAACCATTACCCCGTACATTTGCTCATATTGGATTTCAGGAATGTAAACCACTACTGAATATTGACCCACTGCTAGATTGGGAATCGTAAACGATTGGCCCGAGACAATTCCATTGAATGTATTTGAATAATTGTTGCCTTCCACGCTTATATTCAGTTGATATCCGGAAGATGCCATGTATACTTCAATCGCACCATCAGAACTGCCCAAACAACTTGGGGTGAAAACACTTACCTGTATTGCATCATAAGCTAAAATTTCACATCCATTTGCATTAACCTCTACCCCTTGGGTGGTATTCAAGCAGTAATCGTATTGGTCCAGAACACCATCATTATCGTTGTCCACGTTACAATTTGGTGACTTTCCAAGATCCGATATGTTCCATCCATAGATTTCCATAATTGACTGTCGAGCAATTTCCGCGTCACAATATTGACTATTACCTGCATCCAAAACCACATTGTTTCGAAGACTGGGCAAACTGCTCCAGCCGATCAGTGTTTTGTCATAGTTTGCCAAAGACAGCCCCGTATCTTTAAACATACCTGCCATATTTACTACGTTGCCCACGTTCCAGCTTTCTAAGTTTTGATCAAAGGATGTTGCCCCTTCAAATGTGGAGCTCAGATTATTTACATTTGAAACTTGCCAATTGGAAAGGTCTTGGTCAAAGGAAATTGCACCTTGGAACAACGCTGCCATCATTACCACATTCGATACGTTCCAATTACCAATATCTTGATTAAAAGAAGTGGCACCCATGAACATACCATTCATGACCGTTAAATTGCTCATGTTCCATGCCCCGATATCTTGGTTAAAGGAAGAAGCATCCCTAAACATAAATTGAGTATTGTAAACATTGGCCATATTCCAATTCCCAATATTTTGGCTAAATGAAAATGCTCCGTCAAAAACACTTTCCATAGAAATCACCTTTGAAACATCCCAATATCCAATATTGGCATCGAATAATAATGCATTTTTGAACAATGAACCCATGTAATAAACATTGCCAACATCCCATTGGGTAAAGGACTCATTCCCCAATAAGGATTCACAGTTGGCGAACATGCCGGTCATGCTGAACACATTTTCAAAATCTGGGGTATCGGTTGCCAATACATCCAATTTTTTGCAGCCGGCAAAGGCCAATTCCATAGAGTTCCAATTGATGGCACCCCATTGGTCAATAGAAATAATTTTATCGCTGTCATTTACAATAGGACCGCTTAATACAAGCTCATTGAAATAAATTCTTGGGAAAACACCTGCAATTGCAACTTGATAAGTTCCCGGTTCAGCATAGGTGTGGGTTATTTCTCCATTCACATTGCTGTCGGAAGTACCATCTCCCCAATCCACAATATAATTGTAGAATGTTCCAGGATATGTGGGAATGGTAATTTGGTTGTTTGTTGAAATCCCTGGATTATCAGTTTTCCAAGTCGTGACAAAATACTCGTCAGGATGATAGATCGTACAACCAGATGATCTCCCTAAATCTGTGATTATCCAACCATAGTCCTTAATTAAATCATATCGGTCCATGGCCGCATCACAATATTGGTTTTGTGGCGCACCCAATCGTACATCCCGTTTCAATGAAGGGGATTGAGCCCAAGCGCTCAATGCCTTGTTGTAGTTCTCATCGGAGAAATCAGAATTGTTGAACATGTCCATCATATGATTTACATTGGAGACATTCCAATTGCTCACATCTTGATTAAAGGATGATGCCCCGTCAAACATATATTCCATGTTCGTTACATTCCCAGTGTCCCATTTGTCCAGGGGTTGATTAAAGAGCACTGTATTTTTGAACATATAGGCAATACTGTTAGTTAATGATACATCCCAGTTGCTAATGGATTCATTTCCTATAAAGGATGGGCATTCCGTAAACATTCCGAATAGGCTTGGTCCTTTGGATAAATCAGGGATATCGGTCGCTTTCATATCCAAATATCTACAACCTGCAAAGGCAAGATGAATGGCCTCCCATTGTATGTCCCCCCATTGGTCTATGGACAATATCTTATCATCGTCCCTGACCCTCATGCTACCGGCATTGTTAAAATACATCCCCAAAAAGTGGTCATAAATAGCAACCCTATAAATGCCTGGGTCTGCATACGTATGCACAATCTCACCCTGGACATTTATATCTTTGGTGCCATCGCCCCATTCTACCGTATAATTGCTGCCGACGAACCTAGTATCCGTGTAAATGGTAATTTGGTTACCATTGGTGGCACCAAAATTGTTTGTCTTCCATGTGGTCAAAAATGGCATTTGCCCATTAATGGCACAATTCAAGGCCAAACCTCCATCATGAATAATCCACCCGAAATTTTCGGACAAATACTCATGTGCTTTCCTTGAGATACAATAGGTGTTTTGTTGGGCCCCAAGTTTAACATTGTACTGCAATGATGATAATTGGCCCCATCCCATTAACGTTGCCTCATAATTGCTGTTGGAAAAACCACTTGTGGCAAACATGTTCTGCATGTTGGAGACATTGGTAACCTCCCATTCCCCTAAATCTTGATCGAATACGGTGGCCCCCTCAAACATGCTTGCCATATTGGATACATTGGTTACTTGCCAATTGGATATGTTTTGGTTGAAACTTTGAGCTCCTTTGAACATATTGTTCATATCCGTGACATGCCCTGTGTCCCAATTTCCAATGCTGTCATTCCCATTTAACTTGGAACAGTTAAAGAACATTCTTGACATATCTTTTACATTGGATAAATCAGGAACATCAGTGGCCAAAATATCCAAATTGGTACAACCCACAAAGGCATCTTTCATGGTGACCCAATCCAAGTCCCCCCATTGGTCTATGGAAATCAATTTCGAACCATAGTTGTTCCCGTTAAAAACAATCCCCGGAAAATTTCCGGATATCTTAATAGTATATGTTCCAGATTCACTATAGGTATGGTTTGTACTACCGGAATAACCTTCGGATATATATCCATCTCCCCAATCCACATCATAATAATAATGTTCGCCTGGGAGTGTTGCTATTCTGATTGTATTATTAAGTAAAGAACCGGGGGCGTCAGTTTTCCATGTTGTGATGAATGGCTGTTGTACCCTATTCAGAATTTTAAAATGTAAGATATATGGAGTGCCCGCTATACCTGTAAGATTTTCTCCACTATAGGGTGTGGCGATCAGAGTGTATGTTCCCAGTGCGAGTTCCTGTCCCGAATAATCGGTACCATTGCTCCCGAACAAGGTATACGGGGCATCATTGGAAATCTTTGAAGTGTTTTGGGTGTCCTGTAATTCAATATGCACGCTACCAACATCATCAGTAGCTACCACTTCAAAATTCAATAGATTGTTGACCAATGAATTTTGGTTGATCAATGCATTCTCCCTGAGCGAGTAAAGTACATTATCCTGCAAGGCATCTATTAACAAAACCTCATTGATTGATAAGGGTTCAGGACAAGACATCCCTTCATCAACAATCTGCCAACCGAAATTATCCATCAATAATTGGCGAGATGTTTCCCCGGCACAATATTGACTGAGACCAGCATTGAACACAATACCGGTCTGCAGGTTAGGTAATGATGCCCAACCTGATAGAATGTTGTCGTAGTTTTTTGTTGAAAGACCGACTTGGTTGAACATGTTTGAAAGACTTATGGAACTTTGGATGTCCCAAAATCCCAAATCTTGATCGAAGGATATGGCATTGTTGAACATGCCTGTCATGGACATCACATTGGAGACGTTCCAGCCTGAAATATCTTGATTAAAGGCCCAAGCATACCGGAACATGTATTCCATATTTGTGACATTGCTAGTATCCCAATCGGAAATATTTTGATTAAACGACTTGGCATTTTCAAATGTAAAGACCATGGCAGTAATATTGCTTACATCCCAATCACTTATATTACCATTAAAATTGGTAGCGCGGTCAAACATCCATGCAAGACTGGTTACCTTGGGGAATCTCCAGTTGCCAATATTTTGATTGAATGATGATGCGGACCTAAACATTTCTGTAATATCTTCTGCATTTGCAAGGTCCCAATCCCCAATATCAGCATTAAATGAAGATGCCGCATAGAACATCGCATTTAGATTGACAGCATTGGACATATCCCAAAGATTCATACTGCTATGTCCAATCATGCTTGTACATCCGGAGAAAGCATATCTGAAACTGGTAACTTGGCTTAGGTCGGGTGTATCGGTGGCCGATATCTGAAGATTTTCACAACCTCTAAATGCCCCCTGAAAATTTTTCCATTGAATTGAACCCCATTGGCCAACCTCCAATAGTTTTTGCCGATCTGTATCACTAGAGTTCCCAAAAGAGATCCCTGGAAATTGACCTGTTATTGTAACTCCATACTCCCCAGAAGTGTTATAGGTGTGGGTGATTTCGCCTGTGACCCCCAAATCTGATGTGCCATCTCCCCAATCCACATTGTAATTGTATGTTTCCGAGGCATATGTTGGAATTGTGACCTGATTTTGTTCTGAAATTCCTGGATTGTCTGTTTTCCATGTTGTTACGAATCCTGTTTGCGCAGTTAATGAAAAACTAAATAAAATAAAATAAAACGTGAGGTATAGGTTTTTCATAAAATCAAGTATGGTATTGCTAACATACTTCTTATACGATAGAATTGCAAAATCAAATCGATATCATGTGTTATTTCCCCCACAATAAACCTCTAAGGATCAAAGTCTAGGACTATGGGTTATCTATCATGAAACCCCAAACCCTTCATAATCTTGGGGATGTATTTTTCGATGCGGTCTTCCCGGGTCTTGGATTGTTTGGCCCCGGAAAAATAGAGCAGATATCCCTTTTGTCTACCTGGGGTGAGGTTTTCAAAGGCTTCTTTCAGTTCGGGGTCTTCCTCCAATCGTTGTTGGAACTCTTTCGGGATGTCGTAATCCGAAATCGACTTCAGTTGTACCTTCAAGCCTGCTCTTTTCACTTCGATGGCTTCAAAGATGTAGTTTTTCAACACAGATTCCAGTTGGGCGATCTGCGCCACATCGGTGAACCGAATCACCCTGCCCGATTGGGTGTTCTCCCCTGGTTTTTCCAAGATCTGATGATCGTCCTTCAGCAATGCCCCTTTAAAAAAACTCAGGGTACAGTTGTCCTTAAAAGCAGCCACCATGACCAAGTTGGTGCCATTGTGGGTATAGGTGGGCACGCCCCACTTCTGTTCTTCGGTAAGTCCGCACTCCAACACCAGCCTACGCAGGTATTTCAACTCCGCTGTCCAACTGTGCACCTTGCATTCAGGGGTGCCGCCCAAGGGGCAGCGGCCACAGCCTTCTTGTAAATAGGCATCAATTTCTGGGTTCATATTGGCTACGGTTCACGTTTCGTTATATCCTTTTCCCTCAAAGATATTGGGAATGGACTTCTCAATCCTTGATAGGCGGGTCTTGGATTGCTTGGCCTGGGAAATATGGAGCATGTACCCGCGTTGTCGCCCCGGTGTCAAGGCTTCGAAGGCCTCTTTGAAATCGGCATCACTGTCCAACCTGTCCTGAAGCTCTTCCGGCATGTCAAATTCGGAGGTTTTCTTCATCTTTACTTCCAGACCAGCTTTTTCCACTTCAATGGCCTCATGGATATAGGCCGTCAGTGCTTTTTTTCTGTCCACGATCTCCTTGACATCGGTGAACCTGATCTGGCGGGCCGATTGTACATTTTTGGTCTGCTGGATGAGCATGTCCTCGGTATCCTTCAGCAGGACCCCTTTATGGAACAACAATGCGCAATATTCCTTGAAACCGTGGATCAAGACAACATTGCTGCCCTGAAAGGTATAGCAGGGTACGCCCCATTTGAGTTCCTCGGTGAGGCCCGTGTCCAGAACAATTTTGCGCAACTGTCGATAGGCCTCTTGCCATTGGGAAGGTTTTTCAAAGAAAAAATCCACTTTGGGGTTCATGATGATGGGTTTTATGCTGCGGTGATCTTTCTGCCAATAGGTCTAAAATACCAAGAAATTCCGGTCAACACCAACAAAAGTGATGGACCGAAAAAATCAACGCCCCCATCGCCTACCGCCAAATGGGAAAAAATGGCCCCGGTCATGGTGAAGACAAACCCGGCGTATGCCCATTCTTTGAGCACAGGAAACTTGGGGGCCAAAATGGCCACAACACCTAAAAGTTTCCAGATTCCGATGATGGTCAGAAAGTAGATGGGATAGCCCAAATGTTCCATCATTTGGACCTCTTCGTCCATACCCATCAATTGTACGATTCCTGTAGAGACCATCCCCAAGGCCAACCAAATGGTGGCCACCCAATAAATGATTTTGTTTCGTTTTGTCATGGTTTTGTATTGATTTATGGATTGTGTTCTTTTTCCTTTCGACTGCGCTCAATGTGACAGAAAAACATCACCTGACACCACCCGTCATTATCTTTTGTAAGCGGTCGTGCGCCATGCTGATTCCTTGGGCAAAGGGCAGTTTCAACATTCTGTCCCGGTCTTCCACCGATTTATAGACCATGTGTATGGAAAGTTTGCTTGTTGTATTGGTGAGGGATTCAAATTGCAAAAATTCCAATTGTACGGGAAATTGTGCATTTTCCATTTCAAAGGTCCGGGTGATCTTCTGGTTGGGCACAAATTCATGGATGGTACCGTTGAACCGGTGTTTGTTCCCCATGGGGTCGGTAGTCTCGAACTGATAGCTGCCATGCCTTTTGCTTTCGAGCTTAAGAACATGGGTGCCCATCCATTGCGATACGATTTCTGGGTCTTCATAGGCTCTAAAAAGGGATTCCAACGGGAGTTCAAATTCCCTCGTGATCCAGATTTCCTGTTTTCCGTCCTCAGCGTGGACTTTTGTTTTTCGTTCCATACTCAGTTTTTAGGGGGTTGTTTTTTCATGATGGCCTCCAAGGTGTTGAACCTATCGTCCCACATATCACGGAAGGGTGCGATGAAATCGGCTATCTCCTTCATTTTTATGGGATTGAAATGGTAATGGATCTCCCTCCCCTGCTGTTCTTGGGTCAGTAGTTCACATTCGGTAAGAATCTGTATGTGCTTGGAAATCGTTTGCCGGGACGAGTCGAACTTTGCGGCTATGGCCCCCGGTGTCATGGCATTCAGCGCCACCATGGCAATAATGGCCCTCCGGGTGGGGTCGGCAATGGCCTGAAAAACATCTCTACGCAATTCCATTTATGCAGCTATTTGACTGCAAATATATGTGCAGTTATTTGACTGCGCAAAAAAATCACAAAAAAACTTTAAGTGGCTTAAGAATCAAGCCATGGCCCTTGCAAAACCCACAGTATCACGATACACCTTGGGTGAAATATCTGCATTGTTCTTAAAAAAACGGCTGAAATAGTGTTCATCATCGTACCCAAGATCAAAAGCGATCTCCTTAACGGATTTGTTGGTGAGGTACAGTTCCCGCTTGGCTTCAATAATGATACGTTCAGAGATGAGATTGGTCATGGTCTTGTTGAAATGGTTTTTGGTAATCTTCGCAAGCGTTTTGGGGCTGATGTTCAATAGATCCGCATACTCCCCTGCCGAATGCTTGGTTTTAAAGTGCGTTTCAATAAGGTCCTTCAGGTTTTGGATGATGAACGGCTCTTTTTCATCTGGAGCGTCTTTTAGGGATTCCGGTTGTTGTTTGGCTTTGGCCCGTGATGCAATGATCAGGAATATTTTCAGGTAGGACACCAACAATTCATATTGGGCCAACTCCGCTTTTTGTACTTCGGTACGCATCTGTTCCAGCACCATTTCAAAATTGCTGCGGATGTCATCGTCCACACAAAAATAGGGTGGTCTGTAAATATTGTTGAACAGCACCCCATTGCAGGCCACTTGTTCCTGGTGTTTATGGATACAGAAAAAATCAGGATGAAAATGCAGCACCACACCCTCTATTTTTTCCTTTTCCATTAGACTGAAGGGTTGGTAGGGAGTTATGGCAAATAGCGTATCCGCCGTAAAATCGGACTCCGTAAAATCTATTTTGGCCGTTCCACTCCCCTTTTTCACCCAGATCAGGGAATAGTAATTGAATCGTTTTAGGGAACAGAACTGGCAATCGTCTTCAAAATTGGAAAGTTTAAACGCAAGGTTTCCGGTCTGTTCGTTGATGAGTGTATTGGTGTTGAATACGTCCATTTTTTGATTTTGTGAATTGAATATGTCACTTCGAGCTGTCTTCCTGAGCGCAGTCGAAGGAGCTATCGAGAAATCATTAATCTCAACAGCTCAAAAATGAGGTGTCGACTGCGCCTGTCTGCCGACAAAGGCAGGCTCGACCTGACAAACATTGATTTATTAAAGTCGTCTTTCGGCTTCGGTTATCTGCAAGTCGTTGATGCTGGCGTAACGTTTTTGCATAAGGCCGTGCTCGTTGAACTCCCAATTCTCATTTCCATAGGCGCGGAACCAAGCACCTTGGGCATTTTGGTATTCGTATTCAAAACGAACCGCTATTCTGTTGTCGGTGAAGGCCCACAATTCCTTTCGTAATTTATAGTTTTTTTCCTTTTTCCACTTGTCGGACAAAAAAGCGACCACTTCTTCCCTACCGTTCACAAATTGGGAGCGGTTGCGCCACTCCGTTTCCACGGTGTAGGCTTTGGATACTTTCTCCGGATCTTGGCTGTTCCAGGCATCTTCGGCCAACTGTACTTTTTCTCGGGCCGTTTCCTCGGTAAAGGGAGGTAACGGAAATTTTTGTTCTAGTGCCATTGTGTTAGTTTTTAAGATGAAAAAAGGGCAAGCTGCAAACTCAACCTGCCCTTGATGGATTATTTACTGTCCCTGATTTTTGGCCAATTGGCGTGGGCCGCTTTCTTCAATTCGGAAGTTCGTGCACTCCAATCGGGTAAGGTGTTAAAAGGTTCCCCATTGAAATCGCCATTGAAAAACAGATAGAGTTTACCATCGATCACATCAAACGTTTCTGGGTTAATGGGAAACTTGGCCTGCTTTTCACCCACACCCTAGGCACAATACCCGTCAAACTGGGGCAGGTACATGCTGGGCGATTGGGCAAATTTGGCCTTGTTGGCCTTGCTGGCAAAGTAATAGGTTACCCCATCATGCTTGGCGGCATAGGTTTTGTTGCCCTGTTTGGCCTCGCCAGAGAAATAGGATACCACATCATACCCGCCAATGGCTACGCCATCCTTGCCAACGGGATCAACTTGGGCTTGTGCGACAATTCCCCACACCAGGGCTATTGCCAATAGAAATAATTGTTTCATTGTTTTCATGATTTTGGATTGGACTGTAATTACTGGATCAAACGGTTTCCGCTTCCACTACCGGAAAATCGATATCGGTGTTGGCGGTGTTGTTGAAATAGTTGGTAAAAACGTTCAAGGCCACATGTGCCACGATCTCACCCACTTCGCCGTCGGTATAGCCAGCAGCTTTAACGGTGTCAACATCTTCGGAACCTACCCTTCCACGTTTTTCCACCAAGGTTTGGGCAAAAAACAGTGCTGCGGCAATTTTTGGGTCCTTGTTTCTCCCCTCGCGGGCCATGTGCAGGGAATCGGAATCAATGAGGACCAATTTCTCCCCGATAAAGGAATGGGCGGACAAACAGTAATTGCAACTGTTGGATTCGGCCACGGCCAAGGCGATCAGTTCGCCCAATCGACCACCCAAGGAACCTTTGCCCAGTGCGTCGCTTAGGTTGAGGTACCCTTGCAACACGGCTGGGGAATTCCCCATGGTGCGCATCATGTTGGGAACCATTCCCAATTTGCTCTGGATGCCGTTGAACAACTCCTTTGCTTGTCCGGTGGCCTCCTTTGGATCTAGTGCTTGTAAACGTGTCATGATTTTGTTTTTTAATTAGTAAATAATTGATGGCACAAAGTTGCGGTGCGGCCCGCTGGGATAAAATGGACAAACTTCACATCCTCTTGGACATTTTTCCCGAAATGGCCCTATTCCGAAAAAAACCAAGGTTTGGCCCTGTCCTTCACCCCACCATCACTCCAAACATTTTCTTTTTTCCCGTGCATGCCAAAACTTCAAAAACTTTGAGGCCCAGGTGCAGAAATTGAATGGCATCGCGAAAGATATTGTTGCCGTCTAAAACCGTCCCTTGCGATTTGTGGGGACGGTTTTTGTATACCCCACGTCCATTGTTGTTTTTTTCAAAAGCTTGGACTACCTTTCCCCGACCCAAAATTTACAAACACCTACCCATGAACGTACGGCTTACCAAAGAACAACGGATCAAAGTGCTGAACTCCACGGACATTTATGCGATCATGCAACAGGTGTTGCTGCGGGAGAACAAGATACGCCGCAACCAAGAGCATTTTTGGGTGGTGGGCCTCAACCATGCCAACAAAGTGCTGTTTGTGGAGCTCATTGGCCTTGGTGCGCACAACCGGGTGAACGCCGACCCGCCCGATGTGTTCCGCATGGCCATCTACAAACTGGCCTCCCAGCTCATCTTGGTGCACAACCACCCCAGCGGCAACCTCAAGGGAACGGATGCCGATATCCTCTTTACCGACCATATGCTAAAGGCGGGCAAACTGCTCCAGATAGAAGTGCTGGACCATTTGGTGATCACCGAGACCGACTACACCAGTTTTGAGGACCAGGGCGTGATGGACGAACTGCGCAAAAGTGGCCTGTTTGAGATCATGGGCCCCGAAAAGCAGGAACTGGAGGCCTTTAAATTGGAAACAGAACGGAAACGGGCAGAAAAGGAAAAGGCAATTAGTATTGCGAAGTCTTTAAAAGCAAGCGGCATGTCAGATGCCGACATTAAAAAGCATACGGGGTTGAGTTTAAAGGTGATTGGGGGGGTGTGAGAACACTAAAATGTCATTCTTAATTGGGAAGACGAGTCTGAGACACCTCTTCTTGATGACATGTAATTCCATATTGTTTGATCGAGTGTCGATCGTGGAATATTCAAAAGATCAGCAGCAAATTCTACCGTTTTTTTTGTGTAATCATAACTTGTATGCTTTAGACCTGCTAATTCAATGAAACCAATAATGTGCCTATCCACTGCAATAGTATCAAATTGAAGCAATTTCATGGTGTAATCAAGAGTTTTAGGTCCTAATCCTTTTATTGATAAAAAGAGAATCCTATTATCATTTTCTTTTAAGAAAGATTTCAAATCATAGCAGTCATTTATACCTCGATTTACACAAAAATCAATAAGAGTATGAAAACGTTCTATTTTTGTTTCATGCTTCCAATTAATCACATTTCTTAAACCATGGGTATCTATTATGGATTTAAAACTTGAGAGATTCGTGGCTTGAGGATATTCAATCAAAACCTTATTAACTCTAGGTTTTACAACGGTTTCATAATTTAATCCCGCTTGTAAAACAATATCAGTGAATAAGGCTCCGATGTGATTATATGAAAGTTTTGTCTTTCCAAAGGTTAGCTTTAAATCTTCAACAGACTTGATGTATTGGACTAAATATCTCGCTGATTCTATTGTCTGCACTGCCATCTATAAATTTTTTAATGCTTCTAGCCTATCTACACAATTGGGACATGCTCCACATGGAATATATGGTGAAGCTTGACATGAAAAGGTTTTACCTATTGGAGCATTTAATTCAATTCCCAACTTGGCCACTTCGAATTTGGACATTTCTAAAAAGGGCATTTCCATTTTGACTGAACCATACTCTCCTAACATATCTTCCATTTTTAAAAAAAAATCCTTTGAGCAATCTATTTCCTTTGCATGATTACTATTTATAAAGGCTGAATATAACCGGTCAATGTTTAGAGATTGTGCAAAAGAAGCGCCTAAAGTAAGAATTAAAATATTCCTATATGGAATATAAAGATCATCAGCAGTAATATTATCTTCCCATAAATTGGCTTTTTTAATGAATCTACTTCTTGAATATTTATATACTCCATTCACATCTATAATTTCTATTTTTCCTTTGTACTCGTTCGGCAGAACATTTTTTAACGTACTTAACTCTGTATCTGCACAATGTTGCCCATAATTAATGAATACAGGGATGAAATCAATCTTATTCTGTAGCAGCCAAAACGCCATTGTTGTCGAATCCAATCCTCCAGAAGCCAATAAGATTACCTTCTCACGCATTGACTTTAGATAAACAGTTGAATACTTCTGAAATTATAACGTCCAATTCACTTGAAACAGTATTTGGCATTTCCGTCAACATGCAATTGTAAGCCTTATTAAACGGGTCGAATACCAAACACGGTATACCTTTGGCTTTTGCATATCCCAATTCAATCATTGTCCCAGGATCATCATTAAGGTAAACGGCAATTAAAAGCTTACATTTATTCAATAAGGAAATGTCTTTCGAATAAATATGTCTTCTTTTTTGCTTATCGTCGGCAATAGATAATTGTCCATTTTCTTTAACAGGCCTTCTTGGATTGAAATTATGATATTTAAGACATTCTACCAATAAATCAATCTTAGATGTATCTATATAATCAAAGTCTGGTGCAGCAATATAAATATCAAGCAATGCTCTTTTTTCCCATGGCAATACGCATCCACCCATGGTTACAATATCATCAATATTAGTACCTAACACTCGTTTTACACCATTTTTGAAATCATCTGGATATGTTGTTATGGCATATTCCGAAGCAACCCAAGAAGCAAGATATGAAGCTTTTTCGATTCCCAGCTCCCGATATTTTGCCACAAAACATGCATCAAAAACATCACCTACACCAACAGAATGCACTATCGGTTGTGTTATAGCAGGAATTTGATATACCTCAGAATTTTCAAAATCATAAATTCTTGACCCTCCTCTATTCTCTTTAAGTACTAGAACTTTACAGTGCTTTTCGAACCTTTTAGAAAAATCTTTGAAATCTTTAAAATTCTCTAGAAAAAGACTTGATGATGTCGATAAAAAAATAGTTTGACAACAAATGCTTTTTAGCTTACTAAAGTTCTCAATATTGTTGCTTAAGTCAATATGTATGCTTGGGGATGTGTCAATTTTTTCCAAAATCAAATCGATTTCAAAATTTCCTGACACTAAAAGAATATCATCGTACCCATTGTTTAATGAATCTAGCTCATCTGGAATGTAATCAATCTTGACTTCATCTTTTAAGATAAAGTTATAATTCTGATTTCCAGTTTCCTTAACACTACCAATAAGAAAATTATATGGAGACCCTTTGACTACACCTATTTGATCTGCTTTAACTACTCCATGATGTGAACAATATTTCAAGATGGAATCGGAGAGATATGCAGGAGCTGCAAATTTTACGTCATATTTCAAATCCAATGCCCATAAGCTTCTAACACAGTGGATTATTCCACCCAATCGTAGCTTTGTGTCATTTCCATCTTGGGGTAAAGTGATATCCGTGACAATATCTCCTAAAACACATATTTTCTGACTCATTCTTTGTTGTCAGGTTGGACATCAACCGTTACTGCTGCAACCAACTCGTTAGAAGAACTAACTACTCTTCCGGAATAGGAATATCTATCATCCATACACATTTTAATGTAATTGAATTTAGTTGGCAAATACCCAATGACAAGACCTCTCTCTGAGATGGCCACTGGTCGATTGTCAAAACTGATTGTGACGATTTCACCAACTTTTGGGACATCTTCATTTTCAGTAAAATATGTGCATCTTTCAATTTCTTCAAGCATCGCACTAAATGCTTTTTCACACCTGTTCTCTTCACTAGAACCACCAGTCTTTCCATCTCCGCTTTCCGGTTTTTCACCAGAATAATCGGTAAAACGGCCTGTACCTGTACTACCCATATTTTTAGTATTTAATAATTTATTTGGTGGGGGAAGTTTCGTGAAAGTAAATCTAACTCCTTTTAAAAGTATTAAATTCAAAGAAAACTTCATTAAGGAAAAACCTTAAAAAAACTGGGGGTTTTCCACAAAACATAAAAAGGGAAGACCCTTCGGCCTTCCCCTTCAAACACTATGCAACAACAAATTATAATTTTAAGGCATATACAGTTCCGGTAGCCCTGTGGTCTTGATGAGGACATTTACCACGGCTACTTTTTAAGTCTTTCTTGCTGCCGTTCCATATCACCCCTAACTTCAAAAAAAGAAAAACCTGCACACCGAATTTCCTTCATCCATCAACCCAACTCCCCTATCCGTCAATTAAAAACCAGCATCCGTCAATTGGATGCGTAAAAATCCTACGCATCCTATAGTTTAGCCCAAAACTTAAGAAAATGACGACTCTGGAAACCATAAACCTCTTACAGAAAATCAGTTTGGTGCTTATTGCCGTTATCGTTTATATGTTGGGATTTCTTCATGGGGCCCGCTGGTGGAAAAGAAACAAGATCTAGCACAATACTGGGCGGCAAGGGCCGTTTCAATTAATGCCCAAACCAAACTTAAACCTACTGAGCCATTCTTTCCCAAGACCCGAGCATAAAACGCTTTTTGATCCTGTGCCATAACCAGCATTACACCATCAGGGTAGACGAGCACACTGACGGTGAAATCCGATATCTCTGTTGGCAAAAGCCCAAAATGATCTTGCAAAGGCCCTGTTTGGTCATCCGGAACGGGAAGTGTACGGAAAGTCCCAGTTTGGACAAGGCCGAGTATGTCTTTCAGGATGGAGACCTGACCTATAGCCTCGAACGCATCGTCTCGAAGGGTGACCATGCAACTACCCATATTTTTTTGGAGGTTTCGGACAGGGACAATCAAAAAAGTACTTGGAAAATGGAGGAAAGGCCACTTCCCAAGTACTTAGGTCATTTTTTATGAGCAGGATCTAGCCCTTGTAGGTAACGCGGTAAATGGCGTCGCCCACATCATCGGAGATCAATAGGGATCCGTCTTTTAAAAACAACAGGTCCACAGGGCGCCCGAAAGCTTCTTGGGTCTCCTCGTCCAACCATCCTTCAATGAAAGGTTCATAGCTCACCGCCTTGTTGTTGTCCAGTTTCACCAAAGCGACCCGATAGCCAGATTTGGACGAGCGGTTCCAAGAACCGTGTTCCGCAATAAAGGCATGCCCCTTGTAGCTTTCAGGGAACATGGAACCCGTATCAAACTTCACAGCCAAGGGTGCTACGTGCGCGCCCAAGGCCTGCACGGGAGCCACAAAGTCCGAACAAGGACGCTTGTCGCCAAATTCGGGATCTTTGATGGTGCCCCCATGGCAAAATGGATAGCCAAAGTGCTGGCCCACCTCGGTGAGACGATTGAGCTCACAAGGGGGAACATCATCACCCATCATATCCCTGCCGTTATCGGTAAACCAAAGTTCTTTGGTGTCCGGGTGCCATGTAAAGCCGACGGTGTTCCGCACTCCGCGGGCCACAATCTCTCGGTTGCTGCCGTCGGCATCCATTCGGGTAATGGTGCCAAAACGCTCATCCTCATTGGTGCGGTCGCAGATGTTGCAGGGGGCGCCCACGGGAACGTAGAGTTTGTTATCGGGGCCAAAGGCGATATATTTCCATCCGTGGTGGAATTCTGTGGGATAATCGTCATAGATCAGTTCGGGTTCGGGTGGGCTGGCCAATTGTTGCTCAATGTTGGGGTATTTGAACAAACGGCTCACCGCACCTACGTATAGGGCACCGTCCTTGAAGGCCACTCCATTGGGCTGCTCCAGATCGGAGTCCACTTCATATATTTTCTCGGCCCTGAAATCGCCGTCCTCATCACGGAGCGCATAGACCTTGTTCTCGTTTCGGGTGCCCACAAAAAGGGTCCCATTGTCACCCATGGCCATGGAACGGGCGCCATCAATGCCTTCGGCAAAGACTTCTATTCGGAAGCCTTCGGGAAGTTTTAGGCGCTCCAAGGGCAAGGAGGCCTCATACTGTGCGGTGTCCGTTTCTTGTTGTGTCTTTTCATTGGCATTTTCTTCGTTGTCCCCCTTCTTTTTGCCATTGCAGGAAAGCACGGCTAGGGAAAGCATCAGTAAAAAAATGGAGCTTTTGGGCAAATGGTTCATCTTCATTGGAATGAATGGGTGTTTTGGTTTCTAAACCCATAAAGCTAAAACAAAATGATGGAAAGAGGAAGAAGTTCGGTATCGGAAGTCAGAAATCAGAGGTCAGATGTCTGAAGTCTGACACATGTACTTTGGACCTACTCACTTATCCCGTTCATATTCAGAAACGGTTCCCTGATACCAAATGGTGGTTCGGTGGGTGCTGGCAATAGTGATGGTGGTATAATTAGAGGGGTAGATTTGGGCTATTACCCTGTATCCCTCCTGATTTTGGGAGATATTGAAGCGCAGGGTTTTTCCATCTCCTTTTTTGTTCGGTTCGATGGTGAATTCTTTAGGAATGCCATTGAACTGGATACCGCCTTTCTGTGGGTTGTAGGCCCCTCCCATCTGGCGTTCCCCAAAATAGGGAAGGTCGGCCATCACACTGTCGCCCACTATCCGCAAGTATCCTCCTGAACCGGCGATGTCAATTCTGCTGGCAGAACTCCCACGCGGCAACAAACCTGCATTGGCAATGCTGTTCAGACCTTGGCTGGCCATGGGTTGCGCCCAACCTGCATCAATCTGAAAACTTTTATCGGAGATCATTTTTTCAAAAGCTGCCAACTCGGCCGGGGTGGCCTGGGATCTTGGTCCTGAGGCACAAGCCATGGCAAACAGCATCAAAAGGGCAAAACCGTACGTTATCCGAGTTTTCATATTCAAATCATTAGCCTTGTTGAAAATACGGATTTTTGGGTTGATTTCCCAGAACCCTTCAGAAACATTAACGTTTGAACCGCTCAAAAATGGCGAGTGTCTTTTTGGTGTTGATAAAATAGACACCCGTGAGCAGGATGGTCGCGGCCACAATGGATTGGGCCGTGATCTGTTCGTCCAAAAAATACCAGCCCAACAAGAGGGCCACAATGGGGTTGACGTAGGTGGACGTGGCCACTTTTTCCGGGGAAACCGCCTTCAACAAATAATTGAAAGAGGTGAAGGCCAAAATACTCCCAAAAACGATCAGCAAGACCATGGAGAGCTGTACTCCCCCACTCCAATTTAGTGGTGCCGACCAACTTTCGCCGAATGCCAAGCTCATCAGGGCCAAGGTGATTCCCGCTGTGAACATTTGGTAACCGGTGTTCACAAAATAGTTGTTGGGCAGGTCCGCTTTGGCCACAAAAAGACTACCGTAGGCCCAGCTCAGCATACAAAAGAAAATCATGACCATGCCGATGATGGATTCTTCCTTGGCGATGATCTGTTTCTGGCTCACCAACAAATAGATACCCACGATGCCCAGGATTACACCGATGACGGACATAGGCTGTATCTTTTTTCCCTGGAGCACCCGCATCAGCAATAAGATGATGAGCGGTTGGGCGGAAATCTCCAAAGCAGCAAACCCACTGTCCACATATTTAAGGGCCCACACCACTACCCCGTTCCCAAAACTGAGAAAAAGGATGCCTGCAATGATGGTGTTCCATAGCTGCTTTTTGGTGATCTTTAGGGGAATCCCCATGATCTTGGCCAAGATAAAGATCAAGATTCCAGCAGTGGTGAAACGGCACGAAGCCAACATGAAGGGCTCCAGTTCTTGCACGGCTACCTTGTTCAGAAGATAGGTGGACCCCCATATCACGTAGATGGCAAAAAAAGCAAGGATAACCAAGACGGATTTAGAGGATTTTCCCATTCCAACACAAGTTTATGGCCCTGCAATATTACGCATGTTTGTAAGAGTAAAAAATACTTGGAGGGCATCTTTTACATTAAAAACGACCGGTTTCTTTTTAACGAAAAAGTAAAAATCAGGAATGTTCCAAGGTGTCCAGAAGGTATGAGGCGATATCCGCTTCCAATTCCCTGAAGCGCTTCAGGTGGAGTTGGACCTCTCTTTCAAGCCCTTGAACGGCACCGGCCTTTTTTCTATGGATCAGATCCATAATGTTCTTTTGGTATTTTTCAAACAGCTTGAAGTTCCGCTTTAAGTCATTGTATTTCTCAAAACTGGAGGGACATTTGGGTTCACAGGTGTAGGAGCACAACTTTTTGGACAACCGCTGTATGACCTCGTGGTTCCGTTCCATGCGGATCAGCAATTCCTGCTTTTGGTATGTGCTGTTTTCACTGATAGGGTCCATGGTTGCGTGTTTTGGGATTGGAAGTCGGTAACGACTATTAAGTTACGAAATAACTGGGATAGTTGGATTGGGATTAACTTTCATTTAATGGTTTGTTGGCCAAATCCTAATGTAGGAAAGGATTTAGTGGTGAAATCAGGAAAATTGGAGAAGCGTTGTGTGAAAATCAATCTTGTTGAGAAAATGCATATATTGTAGTTCAAAGCATTCCCCCCATTTTTTAAACAATCCTTCAATTGATCGGCATTTCATCGCCGTTAGTTGATACACAAAAAAAAAATGAACTTCAAACTACAAACATGTCTGGTTCTGTTGTGCATCCAGTTTGTGAGTGGGCAAAACAGTCCTGTTGAACAAGAGAATACGGAAGATTACCTGTCATCCGGGTATTATGAGGTCGTCTACAAGGCAGACAGTCTGTTTTTGACCAGAAATTACAGGCAATCCTTTGAGCTGTTGCATGGATTGTTCCAAAAAATGGAACCGATAAACATGTACATTTACTACGAGTTGGAAACATATACCGCTTCCGCCTACAAAGTAGGGAACAAGGAAATTGCATATGAAAACCTTCAAAATCTGGTCTCCGAACATGGCCTTACATGGAGGCAGATAAAAAAAGATAGCATTCTATCATCAATTGCCTTGGAATCCGGTTTGGACAGTCTCAGGTTCATGCAAATGCGAAAAACGTATGAAGCGACCATAAACATGGATCTAAGGGAGCAAATACGACAGATGAAACGTTCCGATCAGTTGTATAGGGGGAAGAGTTATATGGAAAACTTAGAAAAGCAGGATTCAATAGACATTTCCAACGGCAGGGCACTAAAAGTCATTTTTGAAAAATATGGTTATCCGGGCAAAGAACTCATTGGGCACTCAACGGCTGAAGAAAGAGTAATGATGGATCCTATTTTACTGCACATGAAAGATTCTGTCATGGAGCACTACTTTTTGCCCAAATTATTGGAGTTCGTGAAAAAAGGAACTTGTGACCCCAAAACCTACGGCGCAGTAGCTGATAAATTGACCATGATGAAATCGCTTGACCAATCCCGGTTTTATGGTACTTTCAGGGGCATGGATGAACGTTTGCCGCCCGTAGAAGTGCTGAACAGAAATAGAAAATCAATTGGCCTTCCTCGCTACGGCTATGAGGAATGGAGGTTTAATTACCTGTATAAGAGACCGTAAAAGCCACTTAATATGTTATCTTGAAGCTTGAAACGAAAAAAGCGGCCCTAGTTTGGGCCGCTTTTTTAAATTAACTAGTCACTAGCTTAATTATCCGTCTTCTCGTAGGCCTCTTGTTTCAGTTCCTCACTGGCAACGATGGCCAACTCCACTCGTCTGTTCTTGGCTTTGCCGGCTGCCGTATCATTACTTTCAATAGGCTGCTCCTCACCGTACCATTTAGTGGTAAAACGACCGCTGGAGATGCCCTTGCTCACCAAATAATTGGTTACTGCTTGGGCCCTACGTTGTGAAAGCCCCAAATTGTATTCTGCGGCACCATCAGAATCCGTGTGGCCTTCCACCAGAATGTTGGTCTTTGGATATTCCTTGAAAATTCCGGCCAATTTGTCCAATGTAGTGGCAGAAGCCCCTTTGATGTCAGATTTGTTGGTATCGAAATAGACTCCGTTTTCTCCGCTGAAGGTCACGTTGATGCCCTCTCCCACCCGCTGCACTTCTGCACCAGGGATTTCTTCCTCGATACGCTCGGCCTGACGGTCCATTCGGTTACCGATGTAGCCACCGGCCGCACCACCGACCACGGCACCGATAATGGCGCCAAGGGCCGTATTTCCTTTTCCTACATTGTTCCCAATGATACCACCAATGACGGCACCACCACCAGCGCCAATAGCAGCACCTTTTTGGGTATTATTTGCATTTTTTACGGCATCACAGCTCAAAATAAGGCTCAGGGCCAAGAATGCGGTTGTACTTTTTAATAGGATATTTTTCATGTGTTTATTTTTATTGTTTTTTCAATGGTCACATGGAACCTTTGATGACCAAAATAATCATTGCACTATGTCCCTAAAGAGTATTTTGGTCATGCCGGTTTCATATTGTTTTATTTTCTTGAGAATTCATAGACTACGGTCACGGGCTGTCCGTCCACCGATACGTTGGATTTGAGGGTCATGGCCTGTTCTGTTAGGCTTACGATGTTCAATCGATACCCATAACCTCCTGAAATATCCTTTCGGTTTTCATCGATGAACTTGAATTGTAATTGGCTGGAATAATTGGCTGTGGGCTCCACCACAGACCATCTGAAGAAACGGTCGCCACCTTGGCATAGGGAACTCTGTTTGATGGTGTACCTTCCCGTGCTGTTGTTGTCCCTAAAGAACCACTCACTGTCCTCGAAGCAGATGTCCTCTGCGTCGTTGAAGATGACCGACTTGAAATTGCCTGAGTTGTTTTCGTAGTACACATTGTCCAAATTCCAAGTACCGCTGAAAATATCTCTTTGAGATCGGGCACTTTTGGATACTGAGCACGAAACAAGCAAAATGCTTGCTATTGCGACGAATAATAATGATCGTTTTACCATAAGATTTAAAGTTAATGTTCAATAAAAGATACGAAATGGGTCAATATAAAGTTGTTTTCTCCATCAAAAAATGGTTAAAATATTGCAAATCAATACGCATACAATTCCAATAAAGCAGCCTCGAACCGCTTCTTGGGCAGGTAGTTTGCTTCCAGTTCCTTTGCAAAGGGGACCGGGGTCTCCATACTACCAATTCGCTTTACAGGGGCATCCAGATACTCAAAACATTCTTCCATGACCATGGCAGAAATGTCACTCGCAATACCCCCAAAAAGGGTGTCTTCTTGCAAAATGATCAGTTTGCCCGTTTTTTTCAAAGAAGCCTTGATGGCGTCAAAATCCAGAGGTTGAAGTGTCCGCAAATCTAAGAGATCTGCATCGATTTCGGGATGTTTTTCCAATACTTCGATGGCCCAATGCACCCCGGCACCGTAGGTGACCACGGAAATGGTCCCCCCTTTCCTTACCCAATTGGCCTTACCAAAGGGCAGCGTGTAATAATCGGAAGACACCTCTCCGTACACACTTCGGTACAATCCCTTGTGTTCAAAGAACAGCACGGGATTGGGGTCGTTGATAGCCGTGTTCAGTAAACCTTTCGCATCCTCTGGAAAAGCGGGATAGACCACTTTGAGCCCGGGGGTCTTCGTGAACCAAGCCTCGTTGGTCTGGGAATGGAAAGGTCCTGCCCCTACTCCCGCACCGCAGGGCATGCGGATCACCACATCCGCTTTTTCGTTCCAGCGGTAATGTGATTTGGCCAAATAGTTCACAATGGGGTTAAAGCCGGAACTCACAAAATCGGCAAACTGCATTTCCACCACAGCTTTCATGCCATTGATGGAAAGCCCCATCGCCGCAGAAACAATGACGGATTCGCAGATGGGTGTGTTCCGAACCCTGCTCTTTCCAAACTTGGACACAAAACCTTCCGTAATCTTGAAAACGCCACCATAATCGGCAATGTCCTGCCCCATTAGTATCAATTCATTATGGCGGTACATGGATTGCTCCAGTCCTTCCGAAATGGCATCCACAAAACGAATATTTTTCCTCTCCTCTTTAGGTTTTATTTCTTGATAATCAAATGATTGATAAACATCACCTAATTCTTTGGTTTCATTAAACGAAATCGTTGGTTCATCAAAAGCAAGTTTCAAATTTTCATCGATTTCTTCTGAGATACTGGCTTTTAGCTGGTTTATTTTTTCTTCGGATAGCAGTCCTTTTTCCAATAAAAAGGCTTCATAATTGGCAATGGGATCTTTCTTGCCCCATTCCTTCATCAACTTCTCCGGAACATATTTGGTACCACTGGCCTCCTCGTGCCCACGCATTCGAAAGGTCTTGAACTCCAAAAGTATGGGTCTTGGCCTTTTTCGGATGGCCTTGCAGATCTCGTCTACCTTAGCATACACTTCCAAAATATTGTTGCCATCAATGATGCGGGACTCCATACCATACCCTTTGGCCCTATCGGCCAAATTCTCACAGTTATATTGCTCGTTGGTGGGCGTGGAAAGCCCATAGCCATTGTTTTCGATACAGAACAACACAGGCAGGTTCCATACCGATGCCACATTGAGCGCTTCATGGAAATCGCCTTCGCTGGTCGCCCCTTCGCCTGTAAAAACAGCCGTCACCCTTTTCTTGCGCCGAAGCATATCGGCCAGGGCAATGCCGTCGGCCACCCCCAATTGGGGGCCCAAGTGGGAAATCATGCCCACAATCTTATATTCCTGGGTTCCGAAATGGAAACTACGGTCCCTGCCATTGGTGAAACCGCTCTGCTTTCCCTGCCATTGCGCAAACAATCGGTTCAAGGGGATGTTTCTTGAGGTGAAGACCCCAAGGTTGCGGTGCATGGGCAAAATATATTCGTCCCCTTTCAGGGCTTGGGTCACGCCCACGGAAATGGCTTCTTGGCCGATGCCGCTGAACCATTTGGAAACCTTGCCCTGTCGCAAAAGAATCAACATCTTTTCCTCGATCATTCGGGGCTTGAGCATCCCAGTGTACAGGTCTAGTAATTTCTGTTGGTCCAGATCGCCAATATGATACCTCATGTGATAAAATTCAACGGCCTAAAAGTAGTAAAACGCCCCCATCTTTCTGTAAACTTCAAAAATCTTCGGCAATATTCATTACTTTTGACCTTATTACAAACCATTTAGATATGAGTGCGATTCCAAGTGTAGACCTAGAGGATTTTATCTCTGGGGACCCGGCCCGAAAGGAAAAGTTTGTCGAGGAAATAGGCGCCGCTTTTGAGGGCATCGGCTTTGTCGCCCTCAGTGGACATTTTTTATCCGATGAACTGGTGGACGACCTCTATTCCGAAATCAAAAAATTCTTCCAACTGCCCCAAGAGGTAAAGGACAAATATGAAATTGAGGGCATTGGAGGGCAAAGAGGGTACACTTCCTTTGGAAAGGAGCATGCCAAAGGCAAAAAAGAGGGTGACCTGAAGGAGTTTTGGCATTTTGGCCAATATGTGGAGGACAACCCAAAACTGGAAGCCGAGTATCCGGCCAATGTGATGGTGAAGGAACTCCCTAAATTCAACGCCGTTGGCAAGGAGACCTATCAAATGCTGGAAAAAACGGCCAAATATGTGTTGAGGGCACTGGCCCTGCACCTAGACCTTGAGGAAACCTATTTTGATGACTTCATCAAGAACGGGAACTCCATCTTGAGGCCTATCCACTACCCTCCCATCACTACGGAGCCCAAAAATGCGGTCAGGGCGGCAGCGCACGGTGACATCAACCTGATCACCCTGCTTATGGGCGCCCATGGAAAAGGGTTGCAGGTGCAAAATCACCAAGGGGAATGGGTTGACGCCATCGCCAGACCCGACCAATTGATGATCAATGTAGGCGATATGCTCTCCCGACTGTCCAACAACAAACTGAAATCAACGATCCACCAAGTGGTGAACCCGCCACGGGAGCTATGGGGCACTTCCAGGTACTCCATTCCGTTCTTTATGCATCCCATCAGTGAAATGCCATTGAACTGCTTGGAAAACTGTATTGATGACAAACACCCCAAAGCTTATGAGGACATTACTGCAGGAGATTTTTTGCACGAAAGGCTGATTGAATTGGGATTGGTAAAAAAATAATGTCTGTGGATCTACAAGACCAGCTCAAGAATCTTTTTCCCGACCACGTGCCCGAAGAGGAACCCGAAAAAGGCAATGATGGCCCATCCTATTGGTTGCAGGACGACCCCATTATCTGTAAATATGAAAAGCGTAAGGGTAAGCCCATTACCATACTGGAAGGCTACAATGGCGCCGAAAGTGATTTTAAGAAACTGGCCAAAGACCTGAAAACCTTCTTGGGAGTTGGGGGCAGTTTTAAGAACGATACGATTATTATCCAAGGGGATTACAGGGACAAGATCATGGCGTTCCTGAAAGAGAATGGTTTTTCGGTGAAACGGGTCGGGGGATGATGGAAATTTCCCGAAAATGAAATTACTTGGCTCTTGCGTGTTAAAATTAGATACTGAAAACCAATGTTTTGTGAAAAAATTTTTGTGTTCTTGGTTTAAGTTTTAATTTTATTCCTCCTAACCAACAAAAACTAAAGTTGAAAATGAAATCACTGTTGCACATTACCAACGGGGACAGTTTCACGTCCAGATTGCAGTCCTTGCCGTTAAAGGGAGACATCATCACATGGAGGGAAATGCTATGTGAGGGCAAGACCCTTTGCGCTGTGGGGAGCGAATCTTTCTGGAAGACCCGGTTTGAATTTCTCAACAAAAACTACAAAATTTCCAAGTCCTGGTTCGTTGAAAAGACGCTCAAGGAATATCGTTCATTATGTAACCACAAACAACAGGACCACATCGTTTTGTGGTTTGAATACGATCTTTTCTGTCAAATAAACATGTTGGCCGTCCTGAGTTGGCTGAAAGAACACAGAAGGCACGCAGAAATTTCATTGGTATGCAGCGGTAAAGAAGATGAAAGTGGCAAATTGTACGGACTCAATGAACTCAGTGATGAAAGATTGCTGCAGTTGTATGAAAGTCGTACCGTGCTTTCCCAAGATGATATCGAGTATGCGGATTACATCTGGCAACTCTATTGCAGTGACAACCCCATACGTTTGGAAAACCAGATTGCCAATAATGATTTTCAATTTGAGTATCTGAACGACGCCCTAAAAACCCACCTGAAGCGATTCCCCACCATTAAAAATGGCCTCAACGAACTGGAAAACCACGTTTTGAAAACAGCTGTGACCAAAAAACCGGAATCAAGGGGCGACTTGATGGGTCAGTTATTGTCAGACCAAGGATATTATGGTTTTGGGGATACACAATACGATAGAATCATCACCTCCTTGAAACCGCTCTTCAATTCTTTCAATCCTGTAAAGTTGACAAAAAAAGGGAAGGAAGTCTTGGAGAACAAATCAAATTATTACTCCCAAATACGTGATAGTCAATTATATTTAGGTGGTTCATTAAAGTATAACTTCTTGTACAATACCGACACAAACCGCATCTTAAAACTCTAAGTGGATGTCCTCATTAGGAAGCTCAGAGCTTATTCTGAACCCTGATGGCAGCATTTATCATCTCAATCTCTTGCCAGAGGATATTGCGGAAACCATCATCACCGTCGGTGACCCTGAACGCGTTCACGAAGTTTCCAAATATTTCGATAGCATCGAAATACGAAAAGGAAAGCGCGAATTTCTGGCCCATACAGGACACTTGTCTAGGAAACGCCTCACAGTGATTTCCACGGGCATTGGTACGGACAATATCGACATTGTACTGAATGAATTGGATGCTCTGGCCAATATCGATTTTCCTTCAAGACAGGTCAAAAACGAAAAAAAACAACTTGGTATCATACGGATTGGTACATCGGGTACCATCCGTCCTGAAATTCCCATTGATTCATTCCTGATGAGTACTTCGGCCATTGGTCTTGATGGGCTACTACATTTTTATGAAGACAGCAGCCATAGAAACAGGGCTATGGAAAAGGCACTCATCAAGCATTTGGATTGGGGCGGACACCATATCATACCCTATGTTGTGGACTCCGATGCGCATTTGAGAAAAGTGTTTGTTTCGCCTGATGTTTATTCAGGGATAACAGTCACCAATTCAGGGTTTTATGGGCCACAGGGAAGAATACTTCGGTTAGCTCCAAAAGTGTCTGATTTTCAGGACAAACTGACTTCATTTTCCTTTGAAGGCCAACAAATCACCAATCTGGAAATGGAAACTGCAGGTATCTATGGACTTGCCAAATTGATGGGGCACAAAGCGGTGTCGTTGAACGCCATTTTGGCCAACCGGGCCACAGGGGAGTTCTCCACGGATGGCGGCAAGACCATCGACTCCTTGATCAAATTCGCCTTGGAAAGGCTAGTGAATGATCCATCGGTATAAAATACCGTGTGGAACACTTATTTTTGTCTTATCAAAACAAAGAGATGAAGAACGTGAACATCATTGGGGTACCAGAGCATTTTAACCTGCCTTGGCACTTGGCCATGGAAGATGGGGCTTTTGAGGACAGGGGCATTTTGCTCAATTGGACGGATGTCCCCGAAGGTACCGGAAAAATGTGCCAACTATTGGATGCCGGCGAGACCGATATGGCCATCATTCTAACGGAGGGCATTATCAAGAGCATATCGCAAGGAAACCCGAGCAAGATTGTCCAAGAATTTGTCTCGTCTCCCCTGCTCTGGGGCATCCATGTGGCGGCGGACAGTGAAAGGACATCCATAGCTTCAGTACAGCATGACAAGGTGGCCATAAGCCGAATGGGGAGCGGAAGCCATTTGATGGCCTACATCAATGCCCAAAACCAAGGTTGGGACCCTGGACAACTCCAATTTGAAATCGTGGACAACTTGGACGGTGCCGTGAAAAACCTGACCGAAGGCTCCAATGCCTATTTCATGTGGGAACATTTCACCACAAAACCCTTAGTGGACAATAGAACCTTTAAAAGATTGGGCGACTGCCCTACCCCTTGGCCCTGTTTTGTGATTGCGGCCACTGATTCGTTTCTGAAAGACAACAGAGGGATTCTAGGTCACATTCTGGAAATCATCAACACCTATACGTTGGAATTCAAAGAAATCCCGAGTATCGATAGGACCCTTTCCAATCGATATGGACAACAATTGGAAGATATTCAGGAGTGGCTCGGAAAAACTACCTGGGGGCAGCAACAAATGACTTCAAGGACCTTGGACGAGATCCAATCACGCCTATTCCATCTCAATTTGGTTGAAGAAATCAAAGAGCCCTCACGGTTTCTTTGGGAATAAGGTTACCACTCAATGGCTGTCTTCCCCATTTGTGCCAACAATTGGTTCGTTTTGCTAAAATGCCGGTTCCCGAACCAGAGTCCACGGTTGGCGCTCAAGGGCGAGGGGTGGCCGGAGGCCAGGATATGGTGTTTTCGTTGATCGACCAAGGCTGATTTCTTTTTGGCAAAACCACCCCAAAGCAGAAAAACAACCCCGTCCAAGTGTTCAGACACCGTTCGGATGACTGCATCCGTGAACGTTTCCCATCCCTTGTTCTGGTGGCTTCCGGCCTGATGTGCCCTCACGGTCAAGGTAGCGTTCAGCAAGAGCACCCCTTGGTCGGCCCAGCGCTCCAAGTTGCCGCTCTTCGGATAGGGCTTTTCCACATCCGTCTTGATTTCCTTGAAAATATTGACCAAGGAAGGTGGATGGGGAATACCATCTTTTACGGAAAAGCAGAGGCCGTTTGCCTGGCCGGGACCGTGGTAGGGATCTTGCCCGATGATGACCACTTTCGTGTCATTGAACGGGCAATGGTCAAAAGCGGCAAAAATATCCTTACCCTTTGGGTAACAGGAGTATTGCTGATATTCTTGCTTCACAAATTGGGTCAATTGTTGAAAATAGGGTTTTTCAAACTCTTGATGTAAATGAACCTTCCAACTGGGCTCAATGGCAACATCCATATGTTATTTCTTTTTGGTCAATTTATAGATCAAATAGCCAATCCCAACGATAAAATGAATCAGGATGACCCCCGCAATCACATAAATTAAGGTATGGTCGTTTCTCATTGCCTATCTTTTTGAATAAGGATTGTACATATTGTCAAATGTACGCATTGCCATGGTTTTACTTTTTACGGGCAGAACAAAAACCGCAAAATCCTATATTTGTCCTGCTAACGGAAAAAGATGCGCAACATTCACCCCAAAACACTACAAGACCTCGAATTTCCAACGGTCTTGAACCAAATATCGGCCCGCTGCAACACAGAACTCGGCAAAGAACATGCCCTGCACATTGTCCCTATCGATGACAGGGAGGAGTTGATGGACGTTTTGGGACAAACTTCTGAGTACCTTGCCTCTTTTACCAACGACAATCGCATCCCTAACCACGGCTTTGACCAGATCAACCCGGAACTTGGGCTGTTGAAGATAGACAACAGCACCCTGGAGATCATGGGTTTCCGAAAAATCGGGAACATTTGCAAAACCGTGACCATCCATCAAAAATTTCTGAAAAAATTCAAGGAGTACTATCCATTGCTCTCTCAAAAATCGGAAGGACTGGAACCCAATTCGGAGATTTCAGAAGCCATTGATGCGGTTATCGACAAGTTTGGCGAGATCAAAGATTCGGCCTCCACGGATTTGAGGCAGATCCGTAGCCAGATCAATGAGGTCAGGGGGAAGATCAACCAAAGTTTCGGTGCCGCACTGGCCCGTTGTCAGTCCCTGGATTATCTGGACGAGATCCGGGAATCCGTCATGGAAAACCGAAGGGTCTTGGCCGTGAAGGCCATGCACCGAAAAAAAGTGAAAGGCAGTGTCATGGGTGCCTCAAAAACAGGCAGTATCGTTTACATTGTTCCCGAAGCGACTCTGACCTATGCCCGTGAACTGAACAATCTGGAATTTGAGGAAAAAGAGGAAATCCAACGAATATTGAACCAGTTGACAGGCCAGATCAGGCCTTATTTGGATCTGTTGAAAGCCTATCAGGTCTATTTGGTGGACACGGACATCACGGCGGCCAAGGCCAAATACGCCTCGGACATGAATGCCGTTTTACCAGAAATGAACGGGGAGCGGGAACTGTTCCTAAGGGATGCCTACCACCCTTTGCTCTACCTTTCCAATAAAAGAAAGCAGCAAAAAACGTGGCCGCAGACCATCAAACTGCACAAGGAGAACCGCATTATCGTGATCTCTGGTCCCAATGCCGGGGGAAAAAGCATCACCCTGAAGACCATTGGCCTCTTGCAGGTGATGTTGCAGAGCGGTATGCTCATTCCCGTGCACGAACGTAGCTCGGTCTGTCTGTTCGAAAAGATTTTGACCGATATTGGGGACAATCAATCCATTGAAAATCATCTGAGTACGTACAGTTATCGGTTAAAGAACATGAACCAGTTCCTGAAAAAGTGCAATGATGAGACCCTGTTCCTTATCGATGAATTTGGCACCGGAAGTGATCCCGAACTGGGCGGTGCCTTGGCGGAAGCCTTTTTGGAAGTGTTCTATGAGCGTGGGGCCTATGGGGTGATCACCACCCACTATGCCAACCTGAAGGCACTGGCCAATGAGCTGCCCCATGCCACCAATGCGAACATGCTCTTCAATGCCAAGACCCTGGAGCCCACATTCCAACTGGTGCTGGGCGAAGCGGGAAGCTCCTTTACGTTTGAGGTGGCGCAGAAGAACGGTATCCCCTACTCCTTGATCAACAAGGCAAAGAAGAAGATTGAGCGGGGGAAAGTCCGGTTTGATGCCACCATAGCCAAACTGCAAAAAGAGCGTAGCAAAATGGTGGAGACCGGCTCCAAACTTAAAGAAGAAGAAACCAAGGCCCGTGAAGAATCCGAACGCCTGGAACAACTCAACACCAAGATCAAGTCAAAGCTGGAGAGCTATCAGGAACTATATGACCACAACCAGCGGATGATCCAGTTGGGCAACAAGGTGAACACCATTGCGGAACGCTATTTCATCGACAATAAAAAACGACCGTTGATCTCGGAACTGCTCCGGATCGTGGAAACCGAGAACAGCAAGCGAAAAAAGACCACGGCCAAAAAAGCGAAGGAAAAGCAGGAACAACAGCAACAGGTGGCCCAAGAACTGGAGCAGAAAATCCAAAAAGTTCGGGTGGAGAAAAAGGAGAAAAAGAAAAAAGAGGTCCAAGCCGAAAAGAACAAACCCCGACCTGTCTTTAAGGTGGGCGACCGCGTCCGTTTGATGGACGGCAAGGCCGTGGGCAGTATCGATAGTCTGGAAAAGGGCAAGGCCGTGGTGAACTACGGAATGTTTACCACCAATGTGGGCGTGGAGCAGTTGGAACTGGTGGAGGCGAAGAGGTAAATGCTTTTATTCCACACTTGACGTGGAATCTCTTTTGTTTTTTTAACATCTATAATTTATTGGAAATCAATGGTTTTCTATTTTTTCCAACGTCCCTCGTTACTGATTATCATCATTTGTGTAACGAGTCCTATCTTTAACACTGGTAGTCATTCAAACAAATGAAATACAAAGAAACAAACCCGTGTAATCAGCTAAGAAGCCATATTCATTCATTTTGGGAACTGAAGGGTGAAGAAAATGACCGTGTTTGGGAACGCATATTTCCCGACGGTTGTCCAGGCCTAGTGATGAATCTTGGGGACAGTTGCATTACCGACAATGGTTCCGTAACGATGGAACATGGGAAAACATACCTAGTTGGTGCAATGACAACTTTCAAAGAGAGTTTTATGGATGAGCATACGCACCTTATCGGAGTCTGCCTTAAACCTTCCGCATTTTCATCCTTTTACTCCTATGTTTCATTAAATGATTTAAAAAATCAGACTGTTCTATTTGATCAAAACCTTTCTTTTGACAAGGACAAATTTAACGGTGAAAACCATACAGATTACCTGAACCAATTTTTTATTGGAAGAAAGAACAGTAAAAAGCACAGAATAGCCCCCTTGCTTAAACATATACAAAACTCAATGGGAAGTTTATCCATTGAAGAATTATCCAAGAGCAGCAACATTTCAGTAAGGCAATTGGAAAGAATATTTAAGGATTCAATTGGATTAACCCCGAAAGAGTATTCGAGTATAGTTCGATTTCAAAAGGCATTAAACTTAATTAAATCTCCAAGGAAAGGCAGAAGTTTGTTGGACATAGCATTTGAATGTGGTTACTATGACCATTCACACCTAACCAATGAAATCAAACAAAAAACAGGACGGATCCCGTCACAACTTTAAAAATGTCGCATTCTTACAAAGTGGCCACCATCGTCCACAACTAGTTTTGCAAAAACAAAAAAAATGAACATGCGAAAATTATCACTTTTCATTGCAACAAGTTTGGACGGATACATTGCAAAACCCAATGACGACCTTAGTTTTTTGAAAATTGTGGAAAAAGAGGGTGAGGATTATGGATACACCAAGTTCACGGATACCATAGACACCTTGATCATCGGCAGGAAAACCTATGACTATGTGGTCAGCGAAATAGGCGCTTCCCATTACGACAATGGCGAAAGGGATGTATATGTCATCACAAGGACCGAAAGACCGAGCGTGGGCAGAACCACATTTTACACAGGCGACTTGGCCAGATTGGTCAAAAGGCTTCAATCTGAAAATGGAAAAAACATCTATTGTGATGGTGGCGCGGAAGTGATCACGGAATTATTGAAACACGACTTGGTCGATGAGTTCACCATATCCATCATTCCTATATTATTGGGACAAGGCACACGCCTTTTTAAGGACGGAAGACCCGAACAAATACTTGAACTCGTGGGTACAAGAACATTCGACACGGGGCTGGTCCAATTGCATTACAAACGAAAAAAATAAAAGCAACATGAACACAAAATTTGAAGCAGGAATCAACATTGCCATAAAAATACCCAAAAGCAAATACGAAAAAACAGTTGCCTTTTACAAGGATATACTGAAGTTGGAGGTGGCGGAAAAACCAATAACCAACCCAACAGTTTCCAGGACACACGAAGTGAAGTTCGGCAACAACGTCATATGGCTGGACTGCGTGGACAACTATACCCATTCGGAGACTTGGTTGCAACTGACGGTTCCCGATGTACAAGAAGCAACGAACTATCTGGAATCCAAGGGCGTGGAAACCTGTGACGAGCTAGAGGAACTCCCGGATGATATGCATTGGATACAGGACCCTGCGGGAACAGTGTTCAATTTGCAGAAGAAGTGAGACGGAGGGTTGGATTTGTGACCTATGCTAAAATAAGTTTGAAAAATAGCATCTCCTTTATCATTTTGTTATCCCATCCCAACCCGAAACCAACTCCTTCCATTTTTTTCCTATCTTGTTTGGCAATTCACGACCAAAACAACGTAAACAAAAATGAAAAAAAAATCATCCTCAAGTAGAAGAAACTTTGTGAAGAACACTGCAATGGCTTCCAGTATCTTTATCGTACCCCGCCACGTGTTGGGTGGGCCGGGCTTTTTGGCCCCCAGTGATCGTTTGAACCTAGCTGCAATCGGTGCGGGCGGTAAAGGTGCCAGCGATATCGCCAATGCGTCCGTGAACGGGCGCGAACGCGTAGTGGCCCTTTGCGATGTGGATTTTTCCGGGTCGGCCAAACAATCTGTGGAACGTTTCCCCAAGGCCAAATTGTACAACGATTATCGTGAAATGCTCGATAAGGAAAAAGATATCGACGCGGTGACCATCAGTACCCCGGACCACGTACATGGACCTGCAGCGGCCTATGCCATGCAGCGCGGCAAGCACGTCTATGTCCAGAAACCCCTCACCCACAACATCCGCGAAGCGCGCATCTTGACCCAGATGGCGAGGGACAAAAAAGCAGTGACCCAAATGGGCAACCAAGGAGGGTCCAACCCGTTGTTGGGCTTGGTGCAAAAATGGGTCGATTCCGGAGCATTGGGACGGATCACCAAAGTGGAAATTTGGACCAACCGCCCTGTGTGGCCACAAGGCTACGCCATGCCCGAACCCAATCCCGAAGGCAAGCCTGAAGATTTGTTCTGGGACCTTTGGTTGGGCCCTGCCCCCGAAAAGCCCTATATCCCTAACCTTCATCCGTTCAACTGGCGTGGCTGGTGGGACTATGGAACTGGGGCCTTGGGCGATGTGGGGTGCCATTTGGTGGACATTCCCTACAGAACCTTGAAACTGGGCTATCCTACAGCTGCAGAATGCAGTGTTGGAACAGTGTTCTCCCAAATGTGGAACCCCGATTACCATCCAGAAGGCTGTCCGGCCACATCGTTCATTACCTTGAACTACGAAGCGACCGAAAAAACAGGAGCACCTTTGATCATGACTTGGAGCGATGGGGGCATACGTCCCTCCCACCCAGAAATCATTCCAGCAGACAGTGATATTGGTGGACCAGGCAGCTACAATGGTGTGCTGATCCATGGGGAAAACGGTGTGATCTCCACCAATATCAATGACAGTTCACCATTGACACCCAAACTCTATCTGAACAACGGTACTACAGAGTTCGGCCCCGAGGTGGAGGACATGCCAGAGCCCGAATATGGCCACCAACGTAAATGGGTGGATGCCTGTAAAGCTGGTTTTGGCAGTCAGGAACATTTGGATCTCACCTCCTCCTTTGACTATGCCGGGCCTATGACGGAGACCGTTTTGATGGGCAACTTGGCCATCCGCAGTTATATGTTGCGCAGACCGAATGCTGAGGGCAACTTTGAATTCTATGGCCGTAAAAAACTGTTGTGGGACGGAGAGAACATGAAGATCACCAATTTTGAAGACGCCAACCAATTTGTTACCCGAACCTATCGTGAAGGATGGGAAGTATAATGTACTTGTAACGAACCAACTGAATTTGAAGGGTCGCCAAAGCGACCCTTTTTTATTTTATAAAGGGTCATTTCGAAATGAAAAACGAAGTGAAGATTGAGAAATCTGAAGTTCCGATTGAAAAAGAAATTTCGACTGGACAAGGATACGAACCTGGGCGGTTTTTGAACCCTATTGTAACATTTTCAATCTTGGGAAGTCTCCAAAGAAAGCATATCATAAAATGAAATCAATCAAAATCGTTATTCTTTGTCTTGGGCTTCTATTTATCAATAGTTGTACTAGTCCATTGCAGCCAAAAGGTGCCACCATTACTTTTATGGAGGAAGAAAAAACATTTTCAAATGAACAAAAGGAGTTGATACAAAATATCATCTCAAATTCCGAAAATGAAGTGCGTACACTTTTACCCCAACTAACTGATAGCATTACAGTGACCGTCGAAATTGTGGATTGGGACCTTGATGTGGTCGGCGGGGTCACCGGACGTACAGATACCAATTCCCCACCCTTAGTTGCCATACAAATCTCGGAGAAATTCCCAGGAGGTGTGACCGTAGCATCCCAAACCGCATTGAAGCATACTATTTTTCACGAATTTCACCATTTATCCCGAGGTTGGGCCATTCAGGACAACGTTTTTGGTCCAGGAATACCCATTGCCGCGGTGAACGAAGGCTTGGCCGTGGTGTTTTCCGAAGAATATACCCATCAGTCCATGGAAGCGGATAGCCCTCCAGAAGCCACGGTTGCAGAGCAATGGACAAAGGAAATCCTGGCGCTTCCGGAAGATGCCAACTACCAGCATTGGATGTTCGAGCACCCTGACGGAAGGCAATCCGTAGGATACCGAACCGGAAATTATATCATCCGAAAGGCCATGTCCAATTCAGGCAAAAGTATTATTGAGTTAAGCAATGATACTCCTGATGAAATATGGAAAATGGCCGGCTTTTAGCAAAAACCCTATAAATCCAATACTAGGCTTTCATCCCAATCTGGTTTATCTTTGTAAACCAAATGTCATTTCGAAATGAGGAGGGCAACGACAATTGAGAAATCCCATTTGGATTTCTTGTGGCATTGTTTGCACAAAATGACAGACACACCAATGATAAAAAAGATTCCCACTTTTGCAGGAATAACGGTATGAAAGAAAACAACAAAATCATTTTGTTCGATGGGGTCTGCAACCTCTGCAACAATAGTGTGCTGTTTGTGATCAAACGGGACAAAAAGGACCTGTTCCGCTATGCCTCGTTACAAAGTGAGATTGGGCAACAACTCGTCCGCGAACGGGGCATCGACACCAGCCAAGTGGATTCCATCATCCTGATTGAGCCCGGTGTGGCCTATTTTACCAAATCCGACGCTGCCCTGGAAATCGCACAAGACCTAGGTGGCCTCTGGAAACTATCCTCCGTCTTCAGTTGGATACCGAAATCCATCCGGGATGTGGTGTATGACTTTGTGGCGCGTAATCGTTACAAATGGTTTGGAAAAAAAGAGGCCTGCATGGTCCCCACCCCTGAATTGAGGGCCAAGTTTTTGGGGTAATGCTTCAACTACTTCTCGGTACGATTTTCTTCGAAAATCACTCAAAGTGACAACATAATAGCATCGTTTGTCAGTTCGAGTGTTTTCCCGAAACAAGGTGGATGGAAAATGTATCGAAAACCCTGTTATTTCAAATTGTTCAAGATAAAATCCAAGGTCTTGTTTGTGTTCAATTTCTGGTCGAACGAATAACTTTTATGCGTCAAGGGGTGCGCCAATCCCAGCTCTTTCAGGTAGTTGATGGTCTCCTCATACTCCAAGGCCACCTTGCCCGTTAGTAAGGTATCCATGGATTCCTCCCTTTGGTAGCGCTTGTATATCTTTCGAAGTCCGCTGAGGTATAAGCGATCCTTGGTAAAGCCCCCGCCCCGGTGCACGCGAAGCGTGATGGTAAAGGCATCGTCCCGGTTCAGTTTGTACTGCCCGTGGATCAGGTCGAACGTATCGGCAAAGGAGTAGCCTTTGATCAAACTATCGGCTGCAAGCACCCGGTAAGCTATCTCCTTGAGGCGTTTCAGGGTCAGCGCCCCGCCCATGTACTCACTGAAAACTGCCAATCCTTCCTGGGTTTCCACATTTTTGGGCAAGCCGTTGGAAAAAATCTTCAGGGGCTGTTGCAGGCCATTGTAGGTGGTCACCAAATGCACGCCGATTTCGTGGTTGGCAAGGGTGAGCAGTTGGTTCTTACTGAACTTGGTGTTCTTTTTGATCAACAGTGATTGGGTACTGTTGCTCACCATGGCCTCTGCCGCAATATTGGTAGAATACCTGATGTTCAGCGGAAAATTATACTGCTGCACAAAACCCTCAAAATACCTGCGGGCCTCTTCGGCCGAGAATACCTTTTCCATGTCGGAAACCACTGGTTCATCGGCAAAATGAAGGATGAATCGGGCATTTTGTACGTCTTTTTCGGTAGGGGTCCCATAGACCCGAAGCGAATTGTAATAGAAATTCTTGCCCTTTCCTATGGTCTCGATACACTGCACCATGTTGGCGTAGTAGTAGATGATATCTTGGTAGAGTTTGCGGAGGCGGTCGTCCCCTATTCGTTCCAGGCGTTGGGAAAAGAACAGGCGGTGCAACTTATAGGGGTCGAACTTGAGCTTGGGATACTTGAACTCTGGCTCCACGGTATATTTTGAAGCAAAAAAACGCTGCTTTTCCTTTTCAATGTTCTGCGGATTGATGTAACTCAGCAACTCTATCTTCCGCACCAACCGGTCCAGGTTGGCGTCTATTTCGAACACATAAGGATATTGTTGCACCAGTTGTTCCGGTTGTTTTTCACCGATCATACCTTATCTTTTTCAAATGCATGTACTTTTTCGGGAACACCCCTTTGACTGTTCCTTCACCGATCATGTGCACTAAGGGTTGGCTACTTTTTTAGGTTATCGTCCCAGTTCTTTACCTTAGGTTCTCCTAGCTTGCCTACAGATTTGGCCACCAGCATGGAAACCGTGGCATCACCCGTAACGTTCACGATGGTCCGGCACATGTCCAAAGGTCGGTCCACCGCAAAGATCAGCGCCAGACCAATGGCCAGTTTGTCCGAAGGAAAACCGATGGATTCCAGCACGATGACCAACATCACCATGCCCGCGCCGGGCACCGCTGCCGATCCAATAGAGGCCAATAGCGCGGTAAGTACTATGGTCAATTGGTCAGCAAAGGTAAGATCAAAGCCCAAAGCCTGAGAAATGAAGACCGCTGCCACACCTTGGTAAAGACTGGTACCGTCCATGTTGATGGTCGCCCCGACGGGCAATACAAAACTGGACACTTCCTTGTCAACACCAATGTGCTCTTCCACCCTCTCCATGGTCACGGGCAATGTCGCCGCACTGGAACTGGTAGAAAAGGCCAATAATTGGGCCGGACTCATCTCTTTCAAGAACCAAAATGGGTTTTTCTTGGTGAAGACGGATACCAGAATGCCATAAAAAATGATCATCAATGCCAAGCCAAGTACCACCACCAAGGCATACTTCAACAAGGCCAACAAGAGATCGGGGTCGCTGGAAGAGACCACAACACCTGCCAAGAGGGCAAAAACAGCATACGGGGCAGTGAGCATGATGAGATCTACCATTTTGAGCACCACTTCGTTCATAGAATCAAAAAAGTCCTTTAGCGGTTTTGATTTTTCCTCTCCTATCAGCAACATGGAAATGCCCAAAAAGATGGTAAAAAAGATGACCTGGAGCATCAAACCGTTGTCGCTCATGGCCGCAAAGGCATTATCGGGCACCATGTCCTCTATAAATTGTAGGGGGCCACTGCCCTTCTGCCGTGATGCTTCTTCAATTTTTGAAGTCACACCGGCATCGCCAGCATAGGTATCGGTAAGTTTTTCCACGGTCTCTTGTGAAATCCCATTACCGGGTTGCATCAAATTGACCAGTACCAGCCCAATGGTGATGGCGAAAACAGTGGTAATGATATAGATGCCGATGGTACGCAGCCCTATATTCCTGAATTTTGAAATGTCCTTGAGATCGGAGATGCCTTTTACGAGGGATGCCACGATAAGGGGAATGGCAATGAGTTTGAGCAATTTTACGAAGATGGTACCCAGTGGTTGGATCCAATCGGAAACAAAATCCTTGCCCCAATCCACATAGGTCATTGCAAACCCGAAAAGAATACCCAAAAGCATCCCAATAAGGATTTGCCAGTGCAATTCTAATTTACGCATAAGTGATTTTTAGGAGAGGAAGATACTATTTTGATCGGAAACTCCCTAAAATGCCCTCAGATTTTGTTGGTACGCGCCAAAAGGGCGTAATCGGCAAGGACCAAAGCGGCCATGGCCTCCACAATAGGGACAGCCCTTGGCACCACACAGGGATCGTGTCTTCCCTTGCCCTGCGCCGTTACCTTCTCCCCTTCCTTGTTGATGGTCTCATAGGATTGGAGCACGGTCGCTACCGGCTTGAAGGCCACGTTGAAATAGATGTCCATTCCATTGCTGATGCCCCCTTGGATTCCCCCACTCCGATTGGTCTGGGTGGTCCCGTCCATGTTGTAGGCATCGTTATGCTGACTTCCCTTCATTTTCACTCCTTCAAAACCACTGCCATACTCAAACCCTTTCACGGCATTGATGGACAGCATGGCTTCTCCCAAACGGGCATGGAGCTTGTCAAAAACCGGTTCCCCAAGACCGACCGGTACATTTTGCACCACACAGGTGATTACCCCGCCAATGGTATCCCCTTCTTTTTTTATGGCCTTGATGTAAGCTTCCATCTGCTGGGCCATTTCCGGATCTGGGCAGCGGACAGGATTGGACTCGATCTTGGAAAAATCAAGTTCTTGGTAGGGTTTGTTCAATTTCATTTCACCCACTTGGGACACAAAGGCATTAATTTGGATATTGCCCAAGAATTGCTTTGCAATGGCCCCCGCCACGACCCTGCTTGCCGTTTCCCTGGCCGAGCTCCTGCCCCCTCCACGGTAATCACGGAAGCCGTATTTTTGGTCGTACACATAATCGGCATGTGAAGGTCGGTAAGAGTCCTTGATATGCGAATAATCCTGAGATTTTTGGTTGGTGTTGTGGATGGCAAAACCGATGGGGGTTCCCGTCGTCTTTCCTTCAAAGATACCGGAGTAGATCTCCACGGTATCGGGCTCCTTCCGTTGGGTCACAATGGCAGATTGTCCGGGCTTTCTTCTATCCAGTTCTGCTTGGATCTGTTCCAGGTCCAATGCTATTCCGGCAGGACAACCATCGATTACGCCCCCAAGTGCCTTTCCGTGCGATTCACCAAAGGTGGTGAGCCTAAAGAGTTGTCCAAAAGAATTTCCCGCCATTTATACCAAAGTTGTATGAAGTACAAAGGTAGATGTTGTAAGCCTAATTCAAAAACCCCCAATGCACTTAATGTTATTGTAACATTTTCCAATGGTGATTGATGATTTTTTAACAATAATGTTATGTATTGATGATTTGGATTTGATTTTAAGTTTATACCTACTGTTTTAATTTGCAGTCAAACCCTATACGATTGAAAAAAAGGAAGATAGAATTGGCCGTGATTTCCGATGTCCACCTTGGGACCTACGGTTGTCACGCCGACGAACTCATTGCTTACCTGAACAGTATACAGCCAAAAAAACTCATTTTAAACGGGGACATTATTGATATTTGGCAGTTCAGCAAACGGTATTTCCCTCCCTCCCACCTCAAAGTGCTGCGAAAGATCATCGGTATGGCCTCAAGGGGTACGGAAGTGTACTATATCACTGGAAATCATGATGAAATGCTCCGTAAGTTCAGTGATACTTCAATGGGCAATTTTAAGATTTCCAACAAGTTGGTCCTCAACCTGGATGGAAAAAAAGCATGGATATTCCACGGGGACGTGTTCGACGTGTCCATCCAAAATGCCAAGTGGCTCGCCAAGCTGGGCGGATATGGATATGACCTGCTCATTGTGATCAACAGCTTCGTGAACTGGTGGTTGGTGAAAATGGGAAGGGAAAAATATTCCTTGTCCAAACGCATCAAGAACAGCGTGAAAAGTGCCGTGAAATACATTAACAATTTTGAGAAGACCGCTGCGGATCTTGCCATCGAAAATGGATATGACTATGTCATTTGCGGCCATATCCATCAACCCAAAAAAGAAATCTACGAGAACAAGAACGGGAGCTGCACCTACCTGAACTCTGGGGATTGGGTGGAAAACCTGACCGCACTGGAGTATTCGTTCAAGCGTTGGAAAATTTACCACTATAACCATGATAGGCTCTCCCCTTTCTTTGTGGACGAAGACCTCAAGGAAATGGACATGAACGAACTCATCGCTTCCATAACCGACAAGGAAGTGGATGTGGAAGACGTGACCGAAGAATACCTCGACGATGCAGAGGAAACCCCAAACACAAAGACCTTAGACAACCAAGGCCTCTCTCAGGATTGAGACTGGGTGCTGCGCCTCCCGTTTGGTGCCATCCTTAATCTGATGCCTACAACTGGTGCCGTTGGCCGCAATAATGGTATCCTCGGCGCTTTTGGCGACCGCTGGGAACAATTTCAGGTTCCCCACTTGCATACTGGTCCCATAATGCTCCTTTTCATACCCGAACGACCCGGCCATACCGCAACAACCTGATGCAATAATGGAAACCTTGTAGTTTTTGGGCAAGTTCAAGACGTCAAAAGTCACTTTTTGGTTGCTCAATGCTTTTTGGTGGCAATGGTTATGGATCTTGACCGTGCGCTCTTCGGTTGTGAAACTTTCCGATGTAATGCGCCCGGCAGCAATCTCCAAGGCCAGAAACTCTTCAATCAATAGTGAATTGACGGCCAATTTTTTCAACAGTTCCTTATCGTCGTGCAAACGCTGGTATTCGTCCCTAAAAGAAAGGATAGCGGAAGGTTCGAGTCCCACTAGGACAACACCATCATCCAAATATGGCTTTAGCTTTTCCATGTTCTTGTCCACCAATCTTTTCGCCTCTTTCAAAAATCCTTTGGAGAGATAGGTCCTACCACTTTCGGCATGGAACAATTCCACATCATAGCCCAATTTACAGAGCAGTTCTATGGCATCCCTGCCCACTTCCACATCCAAATATTTTACAAACTCGTCCACATAGAGCACCACTTTCTTTTTGGTTGGTCGTCCCTTGAACTTGTTCAGATGGTTTTCAAAATTGAAACGGTACACTTTGGGGAGGTTTCTTTCCGGAGCCACGCCCGACATTTTTTTCGCCAATCCACCCAAAAAGCTTGAATCATATATAGCATTGGTCAACCACGGAACTTTGCTCCCCAAGGCATTCAAACGTGTATTATGGGCAAACAACTTGCTCCGAAGCGGGTATCCGTTCGTCTCTTGGTATTGGTAGAGGAATTCCGCTTTCAGTGCCGCTATGTCCACATTGCTGGGGCATTCACTGGCACAGGCCTTACAGCTGAGGCAGAGGTCAAAAACCTGCTTGAGTTCCTGATGGTCAAACTGATTGGCTTTTTCGGAATGGGTCAAAAACTCACGGAGCGCATTGGCCCGCCCCCTTGTGGTGTCCTTTTCATTTTTGGTGGCCTGATAGCTGGGGCACATCGCCCCGTTCATGTGGTGGCTCTTTCTACAGTCCCCACTTCCGTTGCATTTCTCGGCCGCTTTTAGGATTCCCTCGCTATCCGAAAAATCCATCAAGGTCTTGATCTCGGGTTCTTTTCGGTCCACGACGTAACGCAAGGATTCGTCCATGGGGAAGGCATTCACTATTTTTCCGGGATTGAAGATGTAATTGGGGTCAAAAAGGGCTTTCACCCTTTTCAACAAGGCATAATTCTCCTCTCCGATCATCAACGGGATAAACTCGGCCCGGACAATACCGTCACCATGTTCACCGCTGAAACTGCCGTTGTATTTTTTGGTGAGTTTGGCCACATCGGTAGTGATGGAACGGAACAGGACCACATCTTCCGACTTTTTGAGGTTGAGGATGGGACGCAAATGCAACTCCCCTGCCCCGGCATGGGCATAGTACACCGCATCTTGGTGGTATCCCTTCATGATCTGGGAAAACTCCCCAATAAAATCCTTCAGGTCTTCCAAGGCTACCGCTGTATCCTCAATACAGGCCACGGCCTTTCGGTCCCCGACCATGTTGCCCAACAATCCAAGTCCTGCTTTGCGTAGTTCTATGGCCTTGTTGATGTCATCTCCATAAAGCACGGGGTTGGCGTAGCTCTGCCCCGATTTTTCTATGGTGCCCAACAGTCCTTCCAATTGTTGCTGAAGGTCTTCTTCGGAATGGGACCGTACTTCCAACATCAAAATCGCAGCAGGATCTCCGTCCACAAAAAAACGGTTGACCAACTGTGCCCTGTTGTTCTTGGTACAGTCCAGGATCACCTTGTCCATCATTTCACAGGTATGGAGATTGTGCTGCATCACTGGCGCAACATCCATTAGACACTCTTCCAACGTTCTGTAATGTGTGGCAACCATGGCCGAAAAGGAAGGAGGTAAGTCATCCAGTTGCAGGGTCACCTCCGTGGTAAAGGCCAAAGTCCCCTCACTCCCGGACAATAGTTTGCACAGGTTGAAGTTTTCCTGGCCATTTCCGAATATATCGTTCTTAAGGAGTTCATCTACGGCATATCCTGTGTTCCTTCGGTGTATGCTGGGTTTGGGAAACTCCGTTTCTATGTTCTTTTGGGTCGCCTCATTGGAAAGCTCCTCAAACAAGGTTGCGTAGATCTTTCCTTCCAAGGTGCGTTCCGATTTCTTCTTTTCAAATTCAGTCCTTGAAACAGCCCCAAAGAAAGCTTCGCTGCCATCCGACAAGACACAGTGCATGGATACCACTTTGTCCCTTGTGACCCCATATTGTATGGATGTGGTGCCCGAAGAGTTGTTGCCCACCATGCCCCCGATCATACATCGGTTGGACGTTGAGGTATTGGGCCCAAAAAACAGACCGAAGGGCTTAAGGTATTGGTTCAGTTCATCCCGTACCACACCAGGCTGCACGGTCACTTGTTTCTTTTCTTTATCAAATGCGATGATCTTGGTGAACTCACGGCTGACATCGACAACAATGCCTTCTCCAACGCATTGGCCCGCCAAGGATGTACCGGCCGTTCTTGGAATAAGCCCCAACTTATTTTTATTGGCAAAAGTGATCAGCAGTTTGATATCCGCTACATTTTTAGGATAGGCCACCGCAATCGGCAATTTGCGATAAACAGAGGCGTCGGTCGCATATAGGGCCCTGCTTAAATCATCGGTCAAGAGGTCACCTTGCAACCCATCGGCAAGGTCTTTTAACATTTTTTTATTCAATTTGGAATGGTTTTCGGGAACTAAATCAGTTTTTCAAACGTAAATGTAACTACAAAACTATCTCTAATTTTTAACTTAAAAGAGAAACACATGAAGATTACCACATTATTTGCAGCGCTTTTTTTATTTGTAACAGCATCCATGAGTGCGCAGGAAATTTCCAACCATGCCCTAGGTCTCCGATTGGGTGACAGCGACGGTTTTGGTGCCGAAATTTCCTATCAGAAGGCCATAGGCGCTTCCAATCGAGCGGAATTTGATCTCGGTTGGCGCGACAGCCGCCATTTTGATGCGTTCAAATTGACCGGCGTGTACCAGTGGGTACGTCCATTGGACGGAGACTTTAATTGGTACTATGGCGTAGGTGGTGGATTGGGCAGTGTTGATTTTGACCATCCAGATCCAGACTTTGATGATGATTATGATGGTCTGTTTGTATTTGCCGCCGGTAACATCGGTATTGAGTACAATTTTGACATTCCCCTACTCTTATCCCTGGATTTCAGACCCGAACTGGGCCTTGTGGGCTACGACGGGTTCGACAATGATTTTGATTTTGACATTGCATTGGGTATAAGATACCAGTTCTAATACAACAAATCCATTAAATTATAGTCCCTTGGCGCTTCATAGAAGTACCAAGGGTTTTTTTATGCCATAAGGAATGAATACCTTAGCAGCTTAAATAGCAACACATGAAAAAAATATTTGCGATCGCCCTTGGGATACTGTTTTTGACAGCTTGCAACTCAGACCCCAAAGGATACACCTTGAGCGGAACGATCACCGGTGAACCTGAGAATGGCATCAAGGTATTTCTAAAGACTACGGACACCCTTAACCAGTTGGTGGAGGTAGATACCGCGACAGTGGAAAATGGCAAGTTCATCTTTACGGGGAACCAAGTCGAGCCCAAATTGCACTACATATTTATGGAATCCAACCGCGGAAACATTCCTGTGGTGTTGGAAAATGGCACCATCGAAATGGAATTTCAAAAAGATAGTCTGAACTATGCCAAATTGAAGGGAACCGAGCAGAACGAATTGTTCATGGATTTTTTGGATGAATCGAGAAAATTGTCCGAAAGGGCCATGTCCATGCAGAACGATATGCGTGATGCGGCCCAAAAAATGGATACGGCCACTGTTACCTCCCTACGTGAAGAGTTCATGGAGTTCCAGGAAGAGGCTAAAAACTTCAACGTGGACTATGCAAAGAACAATCCCAATGCACTGATCTCTGTGTTGATCATCGGCAACCTAATGGCGAGCAAGGCCCTTCCCTTGGATGAGGTAAAATCACTTTTTGAAGGTCTTTCCCCAGAAATGAAGGCCACCGAGCCCGGCAAAAAGATCAAGGAACAGTTGGACAAAATGAAATCCACCGAGGTTGGCTCCACGGCCCCTGACTTTTCGGCGCCAACGCCTACTGGGAATATGTTGGCCCTGAGCCAGGTCACGGATAAATCCAAACTTACATTGGTGGATTTTTGGGCCGCTTGGTGCAAACCTTGTCGAGCTGAAAATCCAAACATTGTCTCCGTTTACGAAAAGTATAAAGACAAAGGATTCAATATCATCGGGGTTTCCTTGGATACCCGTGCCGAAGACTGGAAAGGTGCCATTGAGGCCGATGGGCTGGCCTGGAACCATATTTCCAATCTTCAGCGTTTTCAAGACCCTATAGCGAGGCTCTACAACATCAACGCCATACCAGCTGCTTTTTTGTTGGATGAGAACGGTGTGATCGTGGCCAAGGACCTGAGGGGACCTGCCCTTGAACAAAAAGTGGCCGAACTGCTGAATTAGGCCAACACAAATAGTAAAAAAGAAAAGCCCGGCATTGTGTCCGGGCTTTTCTTTTGGATCAAATCTTCCCCATTTTCTCCAATACAAAAAGTATGATTATAGGGATGGCCAATAGTACAACAATCAGTGTGTCCGTGACGAACAGTTCAGGCTTGAACAACAAGGTGGTGGCATATCCGCCAATGGCCCCGCCAAAATGTGCCGTGTGTCCAATATTTCCCAATCGGCTCTTCATCCCATAAATGGAATACAACAGGTACCCAATACCCAATACGTAGGCCGGCAGTGGAATAGGGATGAACATAATACCCAATTGCATATCAGGGTTCAATAAAATAGCGGCATACAAAATACCTGTAACGGCGCCACTGGCCCCCACCGCACTATAAAAAGGTTCGTTCTTGTGAAAAAACAGGGCCAATAGGCTCCCCCCCATCAAACTGACAAAATAAATGATCAAAAATTTGCCCGGGCCAAACCAACTGATGACCACATTGGCAAAAAAATACAGGGTGAACATATTGAAAAAAAGATGGGAAATATCCACGTGTAAAAACCCGGATGTGGCCATCCGCTCCCGTTGCCCTGCCTGTATGCCCCCAATGCTGAACTTATACCTATCAAAAAAAGCGGCATCGCTGAATCCCCGCAGGGACACTATTACATTGATGGCTATTATGGCAATCGTGGCAATATGTAAATTGTACATGCAATAAAAGTTTGGTTTCAAATATAGCTATATTTGCACACAAGAATCGCTTATGCAGTTGGCCGTATATATCCTCGTTTACCCATTGCTCTGGTTGGTCTCCAGACTACCTTTCCCAATTTTGTACACAATCTCAGATGGTGTTTACCTATTGCTGTACTATGTCATCGGATACCGTAAAAAAGTAGTGCGCAATAACTTAGCGCTCGTTTTTCCCGAAAAATCAAAGGCCGAACGCTTGGCTATCGAAAAAAAATTCTTTCGCCATATGTGCGATATCTTTTTGGAAATGATAAAGACCTTGGGCATCAGCACCGAAGAAATGCAAAGACGCTTCAGTTACACAAATATAGAAGTGCTCCAAAATCTTGAAGCGGAAGGAAAGAACACTATGATAATGTTGCCACATTATGCCAGTTGGGAATGGGTATTGTCCCTAAACACCAGAATAACATCGAAGGGCTATGGCATCTACCAAAAAATCCAGAACAAATATTTTGACAGATTGGTCCGTGGCATCAGGAGCAAGTACGGCACAACATTGATTGCGACCAAGGAAAGCAAAAAATTGTTGAAAGCGGCAAAGGAAAGTAGGGAATTGATGATGGTGGGGATCATCAGTGACCAATCCCCCATGGTCCAACGTGCGCGCCACTGGACAAAATTTATGGGCATCACGGTTCCGGTGCATGTGGGAGGTGAGGAAATCTGCAAGGCCAACGATTTTGTCCCTGTATATCTCAAAGTGAGGAAAACGGGCAGGGGACTCTACAGAAGCACATTTATTGTCCTTACTGAAAACCCTACAGAGGTGGAAGATTATAAGATTACCGAATCTTTTCTAAAGCATGTAGAGGAATCCATACAGGAGGCCCCAGAATATTATTTCTGGACCCACAAACGGTGGAAGCATAGGAACAAGGTGCCTAAGGCTTTTCAAAATCCATAAATTTCCTCAAAACATCTTTTTGAAGGTATAAATAGAGCCAGGATTGCCATTGGTCGAAATTTTTATTTAAATTTTTCCTTATTTTTCTATTTTCTGTACCAATTGAACAAACTCAAATGGAATTCCTACAGACACTTTTCGATGAGATCATAGGCTTTCTGGGTATATCTCAAGCCCTTGAAATCCTTAGGTCTGGCGATTTCTCCTCTTTTACCACTTATGAGGGTATTGTCTCCTTGATCTATCCTATTATTCCCTTGCTCATCATCCTTGAACTCATTTTGGGATTGATTTATAAAAAACCCCAGACAAAGGTGTATAAGGTGAATTTTTTGATCTATGTTTTCAATCGATTTATAGGGCGATTTATTGCCATTGCCATGGTTGCCCTATGCATTGGCCTGTTTCAACAGTACGCTCCGTTCCAGACCACGATGAAGTGGTATTGGATCGTTTATGGTTACGTAGTATGGGAACTCGGGCATTTTGTCTATCATTACTTGGGTCACAAAGTGCGTCTGTTCTGGTGCCTGCACTCTACCCATCATGCCCCTGAAGACATGAACCTGTCCGTGACCCATGCCCATTTCTTCTTGGAAGCACCCTATGCCGATACCATCCGGACCACCATCTGTATCCTTTTGGGCGTACACCCTGAGTTGTTGTTTTTGATCATGTTCATTGATGGCACCTATGGTGCTTTTATACATGTAGGGGAAAACCTGTTGAAAAATGGTCGGTTGGGCTTTTTGAACAAAATTATCCTCACCCCTTCCCACCATCGGGTTCACCATGCCAAGAACCCACTCTACATGGACACCAATTTTTGTAATTTATTGAACATTTGGGACCGAGTGTTCAAAACCTATCAAGAGGAGAAACACGACATAAAAATAGAATACGGTATAACACGGGAGATGGACTCGGGGAACTTCATGGATGTCTACTTTGGTGAAATCGTGGCTTTGGCCAAAGATGTGTGGAGGGCTCCGGGACTTGCAAACAAGTTCCTCTACCTTATAATGCCCCCTGGATGGAACCATACCGGCGAACACAAGACCGCCAAAGTGGCCCGGAAAAGTTATTTGGAGTCCATGTGAGCCAACTACATTTTTTATATATCCTGCAAGCAGACTTCAAGTTATTTTATATCTTCAGCAGCATTCAAATCATCAAAAAATGAAGCAGTCAATCCTCACAGCAGTTTTATGCTGCCTTAGCTTATTTTCCTTCGGGCAGGCCACAGACGAAATCCTTGAAGAAATCAAAAAAGACGTATGGCTCCCTTTCATGGAAGCCTATGACGAATCGGACCCAGAAAAATTGAAATCCATCCACACGAAAGACATCATACGGGTCATCATGGAGCAAGGTGAAATCAAGACCGGCGAAAGCTATCTGGAAAATTTTGCGGATTTTGTGGCCACCAACCGGGTTGGTATCGCCTTTGTCATCCTTTCCACTTCCGTGGACCAAAATGGTGAACTGGCCTACCAAAATGGGTATTATCGGTTCAGTTCCAAAGGCAACAATGATGATGACCTTGTGATAAGGGGCTATGGGGAATTCAATGTAGGGCTACGCAAAGAAAACGGTTCATGGAAAATCTGGTTGGACTCGGACAAGCACGCTTCCATTTCCCATGAGGAATTCAATTCCCAAAAAATCCGATATGAACTGATCGAGAACTAGTTCAATCCCGCCACTTCCTTGATTTCAGCAATGATACGGTCCGCCAAGGCATCCGCTTCTTTTTGCGATTTGGCCTCTGTATAAATTCGAATGATAGGTTCTGTGTTGGATTTGCGAAGATGTACCCAATTTTCTGGAAAATCGATTTTTACCCCGTCAATGGTGGAAACCTGCTCTCCCTTATATTTGTCATGCATGGCCTCAAGAAGGGCATCCACATCCAGTTCGGGGGTAAGCTCTATCTTCTTTTTGCCCATAAAATAGCTGGGGTAGCTCGCCCGTAGCTCTGCCACGGTACCGCCTCGTTCGGCCATCAACATCAAGAAAAGGGCCGTGCCCACCAAGGCATCGCGCCCATAGTGGCTCTCTGGGTAAATGATACCGCCATTGCCCTCACCGCCAATAATGGCATTACTCGCCTTCATTTTGGCGACTACGTTCACTTCGCCCACAGCGGCAGCCTCATAAGTTGCTCCATGCTTTTCGGTAATGTCGCGAAGGGCGCGTGAAGAGGACAGGTTGGACACCGTGTTGCCCTTGGTCTTGCCCAGTACGTAATCGGCACAGGCCACTAAGGTGTATTCCTCACCGAACATTTCCCCATCGTTGCTGATAAAGGCCAAGCGGTCCACATCCGGGTCCACCACGATACCAAAATCGGCTTTTTCTTCCACTACTTTTTTGCAGATGTCCCCCAAATGCTCTTTCAAGGGTTCTGGATTGTGTGGAAAATGGCCTGTGGGATCACAGTAGAGTTTCACCACTTCCACCCCAAGTTCTTGCAGTAATTTGGGAATGGCAATGCCTCCTGTGGAGTTGACCCCGTCCACGACCACCTTGAATCCCTTGCCCCTGATCACATCGGCATCCACCAAGGGAAGTTCCAGTACTTCATCAATATGGATATCGATGTAGGAATCGTTTGTGGTTATTTTTCCAAGGTCATCGACCACTGCAAAATCAAAATCCTCTCTTTCGGCAAGTTCCAAAATCTTGGCTCCTTGGGCCGCATCCAAAAACTCACCACGCTCATTGAGCAGTTTCAGGGCGTTCCATTGCTTTGGATTGTGACTGGCGGTCAGGATAATACCTCCATCGGCCTTTTCCAAAGGAACGGCTATCTCCACTGTAGGGGTGGTGGATAACCCAAGGTCCACTACATCAATCCCCAGTCCCACCAAGGTGGACACTACCAAATTTTGGATCATCTCGCCCGACAAACGCGCATCCCTGCCTATGACAACGTTCAATTTCTCCTTCTTGGAATAGTCCTTCAACCAGCTCCCATATGCTGCCGCAAACTTCACGGCGTCCAATGGGGTCAGGTTATCGTTTGTTTTTCCGCCTATGGTTCCTCTAATTCCAGAAATAGATTTGATCAGTGTCATAATTGTTAAAAAAGTTTGTGCAAATATAACCCAGCATCCCCTATTCCATGTTTTGAATTTGTAAATTTCGACACAAAAGGATTTTGCCCCGATGAACTTCTTGGCACATATTTACCTTTCCTTTGATGACAAGGAGATCACTTTGGGCAATTTTTTTGCCGACCATATCCGTGGGAACCGCTACAAACATTTTCCCGATAAGATCCAAAAGGGCATCTTGCTACATCGGGAAATTGACACTTTCACGGACGCCCATCCCATTACTAGACAGAGCAGCAAACGGTTGCACAAGAACTACAGCCATTATAGCATGGTGATCGTGGACATCTTTTACGACCATTTCCTGGCCAAGAACTGGAGCGATTATTCCAATGTTCCCCTGGAAGAATATGTGGACCGGTTCTATGACCTGTTGGAAGAAAATTACGAGCTGCTTCCCGTGGCCACCAAGCGGATGATGCCCTATATGATCGCGGACAACTGGCTCTTGGATTATGCCAACCTTGACGGTATCGGCAGGGTGCTCAACGGGATGAACCGAAGGACCCAGAACAAGTCCAAGATGAATTTTGCCATTTTCGATCTTGAGGAACACTACACGGATTTTGAAAACGAGTTCACCGCTTTTTTTGAAGAATTGATTACCTTTTCCCGTCAAAAATTTAACTCCCTATGCGAAGACTGATACTGCTCCTTCCTTTGGCCTTGTTCATCCATTGCAAACAAAAGCCTGCCGAACCTACGGGACTTGTCACGGAAAAAGCCATGGTGGTCTCGGCCAGAGAAGAAGCTTCCCAAATCGGGGTGGACATCATGAAAAAAGGAGGCAATGTCTTTGATGCCATGGTAGCCACAGAACTGGCCTTGGCCGTTTCCTTCCCATTTGCCGGAAATTTGGGCGGTGGTGGCTTTATGGTCTACCGAAAGAGCAACGGCGAGGTAGGTGGCATCGATTATCGGGAGAAAGCACCCATGGCGGCCCACAAGGACATGTACCTGGATTCGTTGGGCAATGTCATCCCCGATATGAGCACCTCGGGTGGTACCGCTGTTGGGGTGCCCGGCACCGTGGCCGGCGTCATGGAAGTACACAAAAAGTTTGGCGCCCTGCCCCTATCCGAAATCATGCAGCCCATTATTGCCTTGGCCAAAAAAGGGGTAATCGTCACCGAAAAACAGGCTAAACGATTGGAAGGCTATCGGGAAAGTTTCATCAAGGCAAATGGCGACAGTACCAAGTTTGCAGGCCCTTTCAAGGCTGGGGACACCATAAAATATCCCGAATTGGCCCAAACCTTGGAAATCATCATGGAAAAAGGAAAAGATGGTTTCTACAAAGGTGAGGTGGCCCAAAAACTGGCCGCCTTTGTGCAGGAAAATGGCGGCTATATCACCGAGGAAGACCTTTCACGATATGAGGCCAAGTGGAGAAATCCCATCGAGTTCGATTACAAGGACCTCCATGTGATATCCATGAGTCCCCCAAGTAGCGGAGGCGTCACCATCAACCAGATTTTCAAGATGATGGAGCCTTACAAAGTGTCCAAATTTGGACACAATTCCGCCAAGACCATCCAACTGTTCACCGAGGCGTCCCGTCGTGCCTACGCGGATCGGAATTACTTTTTGGGCGACCCCGACTTTGTCGATATTCCCTATGATGTCCTTCTAGATGATGCCTACCTGCAAGGACGTATGGCCGATTTTTCCTTTGACAAAGCAACGTTGTCATCCGATGTGAGCCATGGTGAAGTGGAGATCATCGAAAGTTCCGAAACCACCCACTACTCCATCGTGGACAGTGAGGGCAACGCCATTTCTGCCACCACCACCTTGAACGGCGGCTATGGTTCCAAACTCTATTGTGCCGAGCTCGGTTTCTTTTTGAACAATGAAATGGACGATTTTAGTGCCAAACCCGGTGTGCCCAATATGTTCGGACTGGTCGGTGCCGAAGCGAACAGCATTGCCCCGGAAAAAAGGATGTTGAGTAGTATGACACCTACCATTGTAGAAAAAGGAGGGAAACTGTACATGGTTGTAGGAACCCCTGGAGGTTCCACCATCATCACTGCGGTGGCCCAGACCATTTTGAACGTATATGAATTCAACCTGAGCATGCAGGATGCCGTAAATGCGGCCCGTTTTCATCATCAATGGTTGCCCGATGCAGTCGTTTTTGAGCCTGAAGGCTTTTCCGAGGAACTCATATCCGAGCTAAAATCCAAAGGATACATCATCAACGAGGAACGCACCCCCATTATTGGCAAAGTGGATGCCATACGTGTATTGCCCGATGGCAAACTGGAAGGTGGGGCCGACAAACGGGGTGATGACAAAGCAATCGGTTTTTAATCTCTGCCCTATGCTATTCGATATTGTTGTGTTGACAGACCCAAGGTACATCTCCCCCGAGAAAAGGAGCCCTTATATAGACAACGTGCTCTTGGAAGATCGTTTGGTTGTGGAGGCCTTGCAAGCAGAAGGTTTGAAGGTCGTCCGAAAATCGTGGGATGATGCCCATTTTGATTGGTCCTCCACCAAATTGGCCCTCTTCCGCACCACTTGGGACTATTTTGACCGATTCCCTGAATTTTCAAAATGGTTTGAAAACACTTCCAAACTGACCCGGTTCATCAATTCCAAAGAATTGATCACATGGAACATAGACAAACACTACCTCCAAGACCTTTCTAGGGCGGGCATCACCATTCCCAAGACTATCTTTGTGGAAAAGGGGACCCAAACCACATTGCAGGCCCTTTTTTCCACAGCGGTGCATGGTCACGGGTTCAGGAAGGACCAATTCATATTGAAACCTTGTGTGTCCGGTGCCGCTCGACATACGTACAAGATTAATACGAATGAGATTTCAAAGTACGAAGACCTATTTGGACAATTGATTTCCGAAGAAGCCATGATGCTCCAGGAATTTCAAGAGAACATCGTTTCCGAAGGGGAAATTTCAATGATGCTGTTCCATGGGGAGTTCACACATGCCGTGCTTAAAATTGCCAAACCTGGCGATTTTCGGGTGCAGGACGATTTTGGCGGCAGCGTCCACGAATATACACCGTCCAAGGAACAAATTGCTTTTGCTGAAAAAGTGGTCGGGGCTGCTCCCGAACTTCCCGTTTATGCTCGGGTGGATATGTTCCGGGACAATGAGGGGAATTGGGCCCTGGCCGAATTGGAGATTTTTGAGCCCGAGCTGTGGTTTCGACGTAATCCATCAGCTGCACAAAAGTTGGCCAAGACCATAAAGGACACCTGTCTGTCCATTCAAATCAAAGCTATTGGAATAACACATAATGATAACTGATTCAAAATGAAAAAATTAACACTTCTGTTATTAAGTATTGGCTTAGGGTGTTCCGCCCAACAGAAAACTACTGGTAAGCTCATCGCTTTGGATGATTCTTTTTATGATTATCTGGACAAAGAGGCAAAAATAGAGGTGCTCGCCGAGGGCTTTATATGGTCCGAAGGTCCCGTTTGGGTCAAGGAAGGTGGATTCCTCCTCTTTTCAGATGCTCCGCAAAACACCATTTTTAAATGGGATGAGAAGGAAGGGATTACGCAATTTTTAGAACCTTCTGGCTACACGGGTATTTTGCCATACAGTAGGGAACCCGGCAGCAATGGACTTATCATCAATAACGAAGGGGAGTTGGTCGCCTGCGAACACGGCGACCGAAGAATATCCCGGATGCCATTATCCTTTGGCGGAAAAGTAACGGTGGCCGACAAATGGAATGGAAAGCGTTTCAATAGCCCAAATGACATTGTACAGACCTCCAAAGGCATCTATTATTTTACAGACCCTCCCTATGGACTGCCAGAGCAGGAAAATTCCAAATCTCGGGAAATTGATGCATTTGGTGTCTTCAAAGTCAATGTTGAGGGCAAAGTTGACATGGTGGTCGGCAATCTTTCACGCCCAAATGGGCTTGCGCTTTCTCCTGACGAAAAAATACTCTATGTGAACCAATCGGATGGCAACGCGCCCTACATTATGGCATACAACGTCCAAAATGATGGGTCATTGGATGAGGGGACTATTTTCTTTGACGCCACTGAACTACGGAAAGAAGGACTGGTAGGTTCTTTGGATGGTCTCAAGGTTGCAAAGGATGGAACTATTTTTTCCACGGGGCCGGGCGGTGTTCTGATCATCACCTCCGAAGGAAAGCTTTTGGGACGCATTGAAACGGGGCAGCGGACGGCCAATTGCGCATGGGGAAACAATGGTTCCGTGCTCTATATGACCGCCCATAATTTTCTGATGAGAATCCAGACCAAAACTGTGGGGAACGGGTTCTGAAATGCTACTTGGCAATTTGCCGTTTTAATTCCTCCATGGACTGCTGTAACTGCTTTAACAGGCCAGTTTCCGTGGTAGCGTCCACATTGAAGGTCAATTTGCTGCTCACCTCCCAAATTTCTTGGATCTGAAACGGCTTGATCTCGTAGGGAGGATAAGTCTCGTTCAAAGAAACCAAAGTGATGTTGTTGGAATTGGGTCTCCGCTCTATTTTCTTGACCATTACGGAATCTTGGAGCACCACCACATACATTTTATTGGGGCTCACGTGGTCAATATGTTCAATGGCACGCGCCAATACCCAGTCGTTGGGTCTTAGATTGGGCAACATACTGTCCCCTTCCACCTGAAACCCCCTGTAAGTGGCATTTCGGAATTCGGGTATGGGCATATCAAAAGCGGGCAACTGTCGGTACCAGCTCGTATCGGTAATATTCTGGGGATAGCCCGCAGCAGCCTTGGCGTTCACCAGGACCATGTTGTCTTGGTCGGAATTGTCCACGGTGACCACCTTGGGAATCACACTGGTCCTAGAGGTGTCCAAGTATTTTTGGTCACTCTCCCCGAACAACCACATGGGGTTGATCTTGAACTGTTTCAACAATTCCGAGACCACCTTTCCCGATAGTTTCGTCCTCCCCCGTTCAATATCGGCCGTAGTGTTCTTCACGCCCAACAATTCGGCAAACTCGGCCTGCGTGTACCCCAGCTCCCTTCGGATGTCCGTAAATCGTTTCAGTGTCAGTTCGTTTTCCATGGCAGAGGTCATTAGAGTCAGATTGAGTACAGTCAAGCTGACAATATCATCCAAATATAGCCTTTTTGGATTATTTCCAAAACTTTTTATGGATTATTTCCATTTATTGGAATATTTCCATATTTTTGATTGGAATATTTCCAAGTTATGGATTTTGACAGAATACGGGAAAAACTGAACATTCTGGCCGATGCGGCCAAATATGACGTGTCATGCGCCAGTAGCGGTAGTGACCGGACCAATAAAGCAAAGGGTCTGGGCAATGCTTCCAAAATGGGTATTTGCCATAGCTACACCGAAGACGGACGTTGTATTTCCTTATTGAAAATCTTGCTGACCAACCATTGCATCTATGATTGTGCGTATTGCGTTACCCGCAAAAGCAACGACATCAAGCGAGCGGCTTTTAAGATCCAGGAAGTGGTGGATCTGACCATCAATTTTTATCGGAGAAACTATATCGAGGGATTGTTCTTGAGTTCCGGCATCTTTAAAAATGCGGATTATACCATGGAGCGTTTGGTAGCGGTGGCCAAAAAACTGCGGGAAGAGGAAAATTTCAACGGTTATATCCATTTAAAATCTATTCCTGGGGCGAGTGATGAACTCATGTATGAAGCAGGATTGTACGCGGACCGCCTTTCCGTCAACATTGAAGTACCCACAATTTCTGGCCTGAAACTCTTGGCCCCAGATAAAAAGCATGAGGATTTCACCAAGCCCATGCTCAAGGTAAAGAATGAGATTGTGCGCTTCCAAACCGAACGAAAGATTATCAAAAGCACCCCAAAATATGCCCCGGCCGGGCAAAGCACCCAAATGATCGTGGGCGCTTCCGGGGAAACCGACAAGGACATCATGTACTCCGCCACTTATTATTACAAGACCTATCAAATGCGAAGGGTGTATTATTCCGGTTATGTACCCGTTGCGGATGATGTCCGTTTGCCGGCCATTGGTTCCCAGGTGCCCATGCTTCGGGAAAATCGATTGTACCAGACCGATTGGCTCTTGCGTTTTTACGGCTTTGCTGTGAACGAGATTTTGAACAAGGAACACCCCAATCTGGATATGGACGTAGATCCCAAACTTTCGTGGGCGTTGCGCAACCTACACCATTTTCCGGTAGATGTAAACATGGCAGATAAACGTCTCCTGGCTCGCATACCCGGTATAGGCATGCAATCCGTGGAAAAAATAATGAAAGCTCGAAAATTTCGAAGGTTGAACTGGGACCATCTCAAAAAAATCGGAGTGGCCCTCAACCGCGCCCAGTATTTCATGGTATGTGATTCCCGCCATTGGGAACGCCGTGATCTGGATGCGGAGAAAATCAAGGGGATGATCTTGCAGACTTCGTCCGGCAAGTTCAGGAACCAGTACAGTAACCAATTGTCATTGTTCAATTAACTATGAACAGTTGACAATAAACAATCATGTCATTTCGGAAGAGTTCACGACTGAGAAATCTAGATTACTCGCATTCGTTGGAAATGACAGCAAAAACAAAATTCAAACGTTATGAATGCTTCAACAACCTTAATTTATGACGGCAGCTTCAACGGATTTCTCACAGCTGTGTTTGTCGCTTTTGACGAGAAGATCAATGTGGCCGACATCCAAAGGAACGGTCAGTGCCAAAATAGACTTTTCTCGGACACGGAGACCATTTTCACCCATGTGGAAAAGGCTCAACGGGTATGGAACGGTATCAAGGGCAAAAGCCACAATGCCATTTCCAATGTGTATTTTGCTTTTCTGAGTGAAACCGAAGGGGTGGAAATGATGCTGTACACCTACATCCAAAAACTGATGCGTACCCAGACCGGCAAGTATCTGGACTATTCGGACAGTACGGTGTTGCACATCAGCCAATTGGCACGGAAGGTGGGTCGGGAAAAACACCGCATGGAGGCCTTTGTGCGATTCCAGTTGACGAAGGACAACATCTATTTTGCGAACATAGAACCCGATTTTGATGTGCTGCCCCTCATTTCCAAGCATTTTCGGGACCGCTATGCGGACCAGCAATGGCTCATTTATGACGTGAAGCGTAAATATGGCATCTATTACGACCTGAACCATGTGGAAATGGTATCTCTGAACCTACGGGAAGTGCATTTCAACAAAATCCACAAAAGTGATGCTTTCCTGAGCGAGGAATACGATTACCAGACCCTTTGGAACGATTATTTCAAAAGCACGGGCATCAAGTCCCGAATCAACCCCAAATTGCATACGCAACATGTGCCCAAACGGTATTGGAAGTACCTTTCTGAAAAGAAAGCAAGTTAGGCAACGTAATCCCTACGTGGCTAACCTTTAGCCGAGATGGGTTATATGGAGCCCTGAGCGAAGTCGAAGGGTGATGGGAAAAAGGAGGCGGTGTGACTTCACTTCCCCTTCTCCCCCACAAAATGGTCGCTCTTGTTTTTAAAGAGCACATTAAAACTGGTCAAACTGCCATAAATGCGGGTGATGTATTGCTGTAGATCAATTTTATCCTGATCGTCCAGAGTACTGCTGTTGATCTTTTGTTCCATCACACGGATACGGTCGCGCACCATCACGATCTTGTGGAAAAAGGTATCGATGGGCATTTCCTTGTTCTGGGTGGCATCCCCAGGGTCCAAAATCAATTTTCCACCCTTCCACTTATCGGCAATGGCCACTTTCTCATGGGTATCGCTCCATTTCTCTAGAATCTTGACCAAGGAACGTTCCACCTCAAAAAAACTGACGGTGTCCACTTCGTCCTCCACCGCCTCGATCACCTCAAAATCGGCATCAAGGTCAATGGTTTCCAGTCCGCTTTCCAAAAAAGTGACCCAATAATACTTGGATGATACGTTGGTCACCACCCCTTTTCCGTGTTCAGGATGGCCTATGCGAGAGCCAATGCCCAGTAGTTTCATGTAGTGCAATTAATGCCATTTCGATGAAGCTTTGCGACTGAGAAATCTAGATTTCTCCCATCCGGTCGAAATGACGGTTTACAAATTCAAAAATACACCATCAATTAACAATAACGAAAATCCAACCCCTTTCTTTTTTACATCCCAAATCGCTACTTTTGAAGCTTTGCTATGAATTTATGATCCACTACGAAGAACATATTGAGGTCAAAGGTGCCCGGGTGCATAACCTGAAAAATATCGACGTCACCATTCCGCGTGAAAAACTCGTAGTAATTACCGGACTATCGGGCAGTGGAAAATCCTCCCTGGCCTTCGATACCATATATGCCGAGGGCCAACGACGCTATATTGAGACTTTTTCGGCCTATGCCCGACAGTTCTTGGGCGGGCTGGAACGCCCCGATGTGGATAAGATAGATGGTCTTTCACCCGTGATCGCCATAGAGCAGAAGACCACCTCCAAATCGCCACGGTCCACCGTGGGCACCATCACGGAGGTGTACGATTTTCTCCGACTGTTGTTTGCACGTGCCGGGGATGCCTACAGCTACAACACGGGCGAGAAAATGGTGAGCTATAGCGATGAGCAGATCAAGGAGCTTATCATTGAATCCTACCTCGATAAAAAAATAAATGTGCTGGCCCCGGTAATCAAATCGAGAAAAGGCCATTACCGCGAGCTTTTTGAACAGATTGCAAAGCAAGGTTTCGTAAAAGTGCGGGTGGACGGTGAGATCATGGACATCACCAAGGGCATGAAAGTGGACCGCTACAAGACCCACGACATCGAGATCGTGATCGACCGGCTCATGGTATCGGACAGTGAAGATTTCCACAAACGCCTTTCGGAAACCATCAACACGGCCATGTACAGTGGCGAAAACGTATTGATGGTATTGGAAGAGGGAGAGAAAGTACCCCGTTATTTTAGCCGTGACCTGATGTGTCCCTCCACGGGTATTTCGTATCCCACACCGGAACCCAACACCTTTTCGTTCAACTCGCCCAAGGGCATGTGCCCCGATTGCAGTGGTCTGGGCCATATCTACGAGGTGAACGAACGGAAGATCATCCCCAACCCCAAATTGTCCATCAAGGCGGGTGGACTTGCCCCGCTTGGCGAATACAAGAAATCCTGGGCCTTCAAACAGTTGGAGACCATTGGGCAGCGGTATGGTTTTGACCTATCGGACGCCATCGAAAAAATCCCAGAGGAGGCCATGAACGTTATCCTCAACGGGGGGAAGGAAAGTTTTGAGGTCGATTCCAAATCCCTAGGCGTAAAAAGGCAGTACAAGATTGATTATGAGGGTATTTCCAACTTCATCAAGACCCAATTTGAAGAAGCTAGCTCCACGTCCATAAAACGATGGGCGAAGGACTACATGGACAAAGTGAAGTGTCCCACCTGCGAAGGTGCCCGTTTGCGCAAGGAATCCCTCTATTTTAAAGTGGGTGAAAAGAACATTGCCGAACTGGCCCAAATGGACATTACCGAACTGGCCACTTTTTTCAAGAATTTGGAAGAGACCCTTGAGGGCAACCAAAAGATAATCGCGGAGGAAATCATCAAGGAGATCAAGGCCCGGATCGGTTTTTTGTTGGATGTGGGACTGGATTATCTTTCCCTGAACCGAAGCTCCAAATCCCTATCCGGAGGCGAGGCACAGCGTATCCGCTTGGCCACGCAGATAGGCTCCCAATTGGTGGGCGTGCTCTATATTTTGGACGAGCCCAGTATCGGTCTTCACCAAAGGGACAACGAACGCTTGATCCATTCCTTGGAATCGCTCAGGGACATTGGGAATTCCGTGATTGTTGTGGAACATGATCGGGACATGATCGAACGTGCCGACCATGTGATCGATATCGGTCCAAAGGCCGGAAAACATGGCGGGGAAATCATTTCTGAAGGAAAACCATCCGAACTGAAGGACCATCACACCTTGACCGCCCAATACATCACGGGCGAACTGGAAATCCCAGTGCCCCAAACGAGAAGAAAGGGAACGGGCAAAAAAATTGTCCTTTCGGGCTGTTCGGGAAACAACCTGAAGGATGTCACCGTGGAGTTCCCTTTGGGAAAACTCATCGGCGTAACGGGCGTATCGGGCAGCGGAAAGTCCACCTTGGTGAACGAGACCCTCTACCCTATCATGAACGCCCATTATTTCAACGGCGTAAAAAAACCAATGCCCTATAAAAAAATTACCGGACTACAGCATATCGACAAGGTCATCGACATCAACCAGTCCCCCATTGGACGAACACCGCGATCTAACCCGGCGACCTACACCGGGGTTTTCAGCGAGATCCGGACCCTGTTTGCCAAGACCACCGAAGCGACCATCCGCGGGTACAAACCTGGACGTTTTAGCTTCAATGTGGCCGGAGGGCGTTGCGAAACTTGCCAGGGCGGTGGATTGAAGGTCATCGAAATGAACTTTCTTCCCGATGTGTATGTCGAATGTGAGACCTGCAATGGCAAACGGTTCAACAGGGAGACCCTAGAAATCCGATACAAAGGAAAATCCATTTCCGATGTACTGGAAATGACCATCAACGAAGCGGTCGATTTCTTTGAGAATATCCCTAAAATCCATCGAAAATTGAAGACCATCAAAGATGTCGGATTGGGCTATATCTCATTGGGACAGCAGTCCACCACCCTTTCCGGAGGTGAGGCACAACGGGTGAAGCTGGCCACAGAACTTTCCAAACGCGACACTGGAAACACCTTTTACATCTTGGACGAACCTACCACAGGGCTGCATTTTGAAGATATCAGGGTGCTTATGGAAGTGCTCAACCAGTTGGTGGACAAAGGAAATACCATCTTGGTGATAGAGCACAACATGGATGTCATCAAAATGATGGACCATATCATAGACATTGGCTACGAAGGAGGCCGGGGCGGCGGTATGGTGGTCGCCATAGGAACCCCAGAGGAAGTGGCCAAGGACAAAAAAAGCTATACGGCCAAGTTTTTGAAGAAGGAACTGGAAAACACAAAAGAAAAGATTGCCAAGGCGGTCTAAAAAATATAACTTGAACAAATGAGAAAAGAACAACACTCCAAGGGATGGAATGAAATCAAGACGAACGATTCGTGGGCCATATTCAAGATTATGGGCGAATTTGTCAACGGATTTGAGAAAATGAGTGTCATAGGTCCCTGCGTATCCATTTTTGGTTCTGCACGGGTACGGGAAGGCAACCACTATTACGATCTTGCTGTGAAGATTGCCCAACGAATTGCCGAAGCGGGTTATGGCGTCATCACCGGTGGTGGCCCTGGAATTATGGAAGCAGGAAACAAAGGGGCCAATCTGGCCGGGGGAACATCCGTGGGGCTGAACATCGACCTTCCTTTTGAGCAGCACGACAATCCGTTCATCGATGAGGACAAAAGCCTGGATTTTGATTATTTTTTTGTCCGTAAGGTCATGTTCGTCAAATATTCACAAGGTTTTGTGGTGATGCCGGGGGGCTTCGGCACCTTGGATGAACTTTTTGAAGCCATTACCCTGATCCAGACCCATAAAATACATACCTTTCCCATTATATTGGTGGGCACCGATTTTTGGAAAGGCCTTCTCGATTGGATCAAGAACACCATGCTGAAGGCTGGAAACATTAGCCCCAGAGATCTGGACCTTATCCAATTGGTGGACACCGAGGACGAGGTGGTGGAGATCATCGATGCCTTCTACAAAGGCCGCAATCTTAGTCCCAACTTTTAATCCATATCCATTTGATTATCCAACGGTTCCTTTTACGGTTTCCTTTGCTGTTGCTCATCCTGTGCGCCCCTGTTTGGGGACAGCATAAAAATGAGATCGTGGCCACCTTGGATGGCCGGACGCAGCAAATCAGGATACGCCAGCATTTCACTTATGTGAACCGTTCCGACAAAGGGCTCACCACGCTCTATTTCAACGACTGGAACCATGCTTATTCCAACAAGAACACGGCCCTTGCCAAGCGTTTTGCAGAAGAGTTCAACAGGGGTCTCCATTTGGCCAAGGATAGGGAAAGGGGACAGACCACCATCAAGACCCTGGTGGATGACAACTACGGAGGATTGGATTGGAAAAGGGTCGAAAACAGGGATCTTATTGCCGTAAACCTGGCTGAAATCCTACGCCCCGGGGAATCCATACAACTGTTTTTTACCTATACCGTAAAACTTCCCTCGTCAAAATTCACCTCCTACGGTTACACCCCGAATGGCGGGTACAACCTGAAGGATTGGTATCTTACCCCCGCCGTTTTTGATGGCGAGGATTGGAGATTGTACGACAACATGAACCTGGACGATATCTACACGGACGTTGTACAGACCTCCATCAACATGACCTATCCCGAAAAGTTGTTCTTGGCCTCCAATTACAGGCAATCCAACGTTTCAAGGTTTCCTGGTGGGCAGCATACCCAACTCTTTGGGGACAATAGGAAAAGCTGTGAGATCATACTTACCTTGGAAGAGACCTTTACCAAACATGTCACCGCTCCCCTAACCGTGATCACCGATATTGAGTCCAATAAGTATGATGAAATATCACAAGGGATTTCCATTGATAGAATAGCCCGGTTCCTCTATGAGAATTTGGGGGAATATCCACATGAAAACCTTTTGGTAAGTGATTTTGACTACAATAAGTCCCCTTTGTATGGCATAGGACAGCTCCCCTCTTTTATAAGGCCCTACGAAGAGCAGTTCCAGTTTGAGATGAAGTTCCTGAAAACGGCCATCCGCAATTATCTGGAGGAAACCCTCTACTTGGACCCTAGACAGGAACGATGGGTCAATGATGCCATTGGATATTACCTCATGATCAAATATGTGGAAGAACACTATCCCGATCAGAAACTTATCGGTAAACTCTCCAGGATCTGGGGCGTCAAAAACTTCCATTTGGCCCAAATGGACTTCAATGAGCAATATGCCCTCTTCAGCATGCTGTCTGCCCGAAAGAACATAGACCAGGCCTTGACCACAAGGAACGATTCCCTTATCAAATTCAACGAAAAGATAGCCAATGGCTATAAGGCCGGACTTGGAATGTCCTATCTATCGGCCTACTTGAATGAAACAAAAGTGGACAGTAGCATCCTTGATTTTTACCAAAACCATCGGTTGAAACAGGGTGTCACAGCGCAAGATTTTAGGGAGACCCTGGAAAAATATGCGGATAAGGACATCGATTGGTTTTTTGATGAGTATGTATCCACGGACAAAAAGATTGATTTCAAGATCAAAAAATTACGAAAGACCGATGATTCCATCACGTTGGTACTTAAGAACAAGAAGGGAACCAATGTCCCCATCTCCCTTTTTGGCCTTCAAAATGATTCCGTGGTTTCCCAATATTGGTTCACCGATATCGATACGACAAAAACGGTCACCATACCCCGAAACGGTGAGGACCGATTGGTGCTCAACTATGACCAAAAAATCCCGGAATTCAACCAGAGAGACAATTGGAAGACCCTGAACGGTTTCTTCTCCAGCAACAAAAAATTGAAATTCCAGTTTTTCAAGGATACCGAAGACCCCTATTACAATCAGATCTTCTATGTCCCTATTGCCAATTTCAATATTTATGATGGGGTGACACCAGGGATGCGCCTCTACAACAAAACGTTTCTGGAACGGCCTTTCCAGTATGACATTTCGCCTACCTATTCCTTTTTGGAGCGTACCTTGGTGGGCAAGGCCAGTTTCAAGTACCGCAAATACCATAAAAAAACAGGACTGTTCTATACCGATTACTCCATTTCGGGATCCACCTCCCATTTCCAGCAGAATTCTCGCTTTTCAACACTGACTCCTGCCATAAGTTTTGGATGGCGGCCCAATGATCTCCTGTCCAACCGCAGGCAGTATTTGACGTTCAGGTATAGAAACGTTTTTAGGAACATTGATGATAATCTGATTGGGGAAATCGATACAAATCCGGATTATAATGTAATGAACGTCCGGTTTGTGGATGTGGACAATAACATCCTCAACTACACTTCGTGGTTTGTGGATGCACAACATTCCAGCGATTTCACCAAACTGGCCTTTGAAATGGAGTATAGAAAATTGTTCCACAGCAACCGGCAGTTCAACCTTAGGTTCTACGCCGGAAAATTCTTGAGGAACAAGACCGAATCCGACTTTTTCAGCTTTGCCCTTGACCGCCCTACCGATTATATGTACGATCTTTCCTATTTGGGTCGTTCCGAAAGTTCCGGGATCTACAGTCAGCAGATCATCATTTCAGAAGGAGGGTTCAAATCCAAATTGGAAAATCCCTTCGCCAACGATTGGATAGCGACCACCAATGCCAGTACCAACATATGGAGATGGGTGGAAGCGTACGGGGACTTAGGGTTCATCAAGAGCAAGGGAGACAGCACCCGTTTTTTATACGACTCGGGGGTACGTCTCAACTTGGTCACCGATTATTTTGAGCTTTACTTTCCCATCTATTCCAATAGAGGTTGGGAAATTGGGCAAGACAATTATGGCCAGCGGATACGATTTGTGGTCACCATTAGTCCTCGGACACTCACCGGGCTATTTACCAGGAAATGGTTCTGATTTTATCACATTCACAATTACATGAAGCAAAAAGCATGTTTTTCTGATTATTACGTTTTATTTTGATTTATTTTTTGTCAAATTGATATTTTATTAACTTGCCTTGCTGTTGCTGATTTGATTGTATTTTAGTACTTTCGCAAAAACCTGCAACGGCACATGAAACCCGACCCAAGTACAAGCAACGACATTTCCTTTGAAGATTTCAGATCGCAGATCCTCCAAGATTATGAGATTGCCGTGATGAGCAGGGAGTGTAGTCTTCTAGGGAGGCGTGAAGTACTCTCGGGAAAGGCAAAATTTGGGATTTTTGGCGATGGAAAGGAACTCCCGCAACTGGCCATGGCCAGAGCCTTTCAAGATGGGGATTTCAGGAGTGGATACTACCGGGACCAGACCTTTATGATGGCCCTTGGTTATTTAAGCCCCAAGGAATTTTTCCATGGACTTTACGCCACTACCGACCTAGAAAAGGAACCCATGAGTGCAGGAAGGCAAATGGGCGGACATTTCATCACCCATAGCCTGAACGAGGACGGTACTTGGAAAAACCTTACCAAGCAAAAGAACAGCAGTGCCGATATCTCTTGTACGGCGGGCCAAATGCCCCGTTTGCTTGGGTTGGCGCAAGCTTCTAAAATATACAGGAATGTAGATGGACTGGACCAGACCAACTTTTCCAACAATGGAAATGAAGTCGCTTGGGGCACCATTGGCAATGCCAGCACAAGTGAGGGGCATTTCTTTGAAACCTTGAACGCCGCCGGGGTGATGCAAGTACCTATGGTCATCTGTATTTGGGACGATGAATACGGGATTTCGGTCCCGGCCGAATACCACACCACCAAAGGTGATATCTCCGAAGCACTCAGCGGATTGCAACGGGATGGAGAAAATGATGGGTATGAAATCCTAAAAGTAAAGGGGTGGGACTACACTGCCCTTATCCATACTTTTGAAAATGCGTCGGACATAGCGCGAGAAGGTCACGTGCCCGTGCTCATCCACGTAACGGAACTTACACAACCACAGGGACATTCCACTTCCGGTTCCCATGAGCGTTACAAATCTGCCGAGCGTTTGGAATGGGAACGTGAAAACGATTGCAACAAGAGGTTCAGGGAATGGATATTGGAAAATGGCATCAGTACGGAAGAAGACCTCAAAAAACTCGACAGGGAAATAAAGCATAAGGTCAGGGCCTCCAAAAAGGATGCATGGGCAGAGTTCCTAAAACCCCATTTGGAAGCTAAGAAACAGCTCGTCCACTTGTTGGACAAGGCCGCGAACAGCAGCCCCAACCGCACCTTTATCCTAAAGACCAAAAATGACCTTATCGCCATTGAAGAGCCCCTAAAAAAAGATCTGGCCGCCAAGTCCCGAAAAGCGCTCAGGTATCTGATTGGGGAAACAACCCCTGAGAAAAAAGAATTGCAAACGTGGGTAGACCGGTTTTTAGAAGAAAGCGAATATAAATTCAGTTCCCATCTGTACAGTGAACTGGACAATAGGGCCACCAATGTAAAAGCTTTGCCACCCTCCTATTCCAATGATGCGGAGGAAGTGGACGGCAGGATCATTCTTCGGGACAACTTTGATGTGCTCTTTGGAAAATACCCGGAAGCATTGATCTTTGGCGAGGATACCGGAAACATTGGCGACGTGAACCAAGGACTGGAGGGCCTCCAAAAAAAATACGGTGAACTGCGTATTGCCGACACAGGAATCCGGGAAACCACTATTATAGGACAAGGAATTGGAATGGCCCTTCGGGGATTGAGGCCCATCGCAGAGATACAATATCTGGACTACATACTATATGCCATCCAAACCTTGAGCGATGACTTGGCCACTTTGACCTACCGAACTGTTGGCAAGCAAAAGGCACCGCTCATTGTCCGTACACGAGGGCACCGATTGGAAGGCATCTGGCATTCCGGATCACCAATGGGTGGACTCATCCATTTGTTGAGGGGAATGTACATCTTGACCCCAAGGAACATGACACAAGCAGCTGGGTTCTACAACACATTGATGAAGAGCGACGAACCAGCACTGGTCATCGAAAGTCTGAACGGATATCGCTTAAAGGAGAAAATACCTGCCAACCTTGGGGAGTTCCTTACCCCCATTGGAAAAGTGGAAACCCTGAAAGAGGGAACTGACATTACCCTTCTGTCCTACGGGTCTACCTTACGCATTGTGGAAAGAGTGGCGCAGGAACTTATGGAAGTTGGAATCGACGCAGAGGTCATTGATGCACAGTCCCTATTGCCGTTCGATTTGGAACACGATGTGGTGAAAAGCCTTCAAAAGACGAACAGGCTGCTCATTATAGATGAGGATGTCCCAGGTGGATGTTCAGCATATCTGCTACAGGAAATCATGGAAAAACAGGGAGGCTATCAATATCTGGACAGTGCCCCACAGACTTTGACCGCAAAAGCACACCGACCCGCATACGCTTCGGACGGGGATTATTTCTCCAAACCCAATGCAGAGGATATCTTTGAAAAAGTATACGAAATCATGCACGAGGCTGATCCGGAATCCTATCCTCAATTAAGGTAGTTTTCCCTTATCCGTCAATTCAAAACCACTTTTCGTCAATTAATGTTGTGTTATTCGAAACATAATTTTTATTTTCACGACAACTAAAATTCCCCGTGGATGAAAAATAATACGTTGGTACATTTGGGCTTGGCACTTTTAAGAATCGTTCCTTCAGCATTTATGCTGACCCATGGCTACCCTAAACTCATGAACCTTATCAATGGAAATACCGAATTTGCAGATCCCTTCGGCATTGGACAGGCTCCTACCCTATTCTTGGCCGTTATCGGGGAGTTCATCTGCCCTCTTCTGATCATTATTGGCTTTAAAACGAGATGGGCCGCCATACCTACTGCAATCACTATGCTCGTTGCCGGGTTCGTCATACACGGTGCCGATCCTTTTGGAAGAAAAGAAATGGCCTTGCTCTATCTCACCGTTTTCGTGGTGGTCATGCTATTGGGCCCCGGAAAGTACAGTGTGGACAAAAGCTAGTTCAAACAAATTCCGCCAACAGTTCCTTCAGTAGATCGGATTGGTCCATGTTGTTGGCACCGACACCTTTTCCTTTCAAATCCAAGTTTCTGAGGCTTGAAATGATGCCACTGACCCTTTTCATGGGATAATTTTTGGCCGCTACGGAAAACTCATTCACAAAATAAGGGTTTATCCCTAGTACTTTGGCCACATTCCCCGGAGAATGGTCGTTCAGGCCATGATATTGCAATAGCTGGATAAAAAAGGTGTTCAAAAGAGTGACCGTGACCACAAAAGGATTGTCTTTCGGGTTTTGCGAAAAATAATCGATGATCCGGGAGACTTTCTTCACATCCCTTTCCCCTATTGCCTTTTTCAGCTCAAAATTGTTGAAGTCCTTACTGATGCCTATATGCTTTTCTATCAGCTCCGGCGTAATCTCAGCAGTCGGCGGCACCACTAGGGCCAATTTGTCCAGTTCATTGCTGATCTTGCTCAAATCGGTACCCAAAAATTCCACAAGCATTACACAGGATTTGGGCGATATGCTATAATTTTTTCCGGCGAGTGTCTTTCGCACCCAATCTGCCACTTGGTTCTCGTACAACTTGTTGCTTTCAAAAAGCACCCCGTTTTTCTGGATGGCCTTATACAGTTTCTTTCGTTTGTCCAGTTTCTTGTATTTGAAACAAATGACCAGTACCGTTGTAGGCTGTGGGTTTTCCGCATAGGAAAGAAAATTCTCGATGGTGCGGGAAAGATGTTGGGCTTCCTTTACGATAACGACCTGGTGATTGGCCATCATGGGATACCTTTTGGCATTGGAGACCACTTCTTCAACACTGGTGTCCTTTCCATAGAGCACCATTTGGTTGAATCCTTTTTCATCTTCCGTCAGCACATTCTCGGCAATGTATTGGGAAATCTTATCAATGTAATAGGGCTCTTCCCCCATCAAAAAGTAAATGGGTTTGGGAACCCCTTTGTTTATTTCCGCTACAATCTCTTTTACCCTGTCCATTCAGAAAAAATCATCAATTTTGTGGAATGCAAGCATTGAACTTTCCCAACTATACCTTCCGAATCAAAAATAGCCAAAATAGACAGTACATCTTTGATGGTATCCGTAAAAAATTTGTGGTGCTGCAACCTGAGGAATGGGTAAGGCAACACGTGCTGCACTATCTGGTGTTCACTAAAAACTTTCCAAAGAGCCTTATCAATGTAGAAAAACAACTCATGGTGAACGGGCTGAAAAGACGTTACGATGTGGTGGTCTTCAATCCTGACGGCTCCATTTTTCTATTAGTGGAGTGCAAGGCACCAGAGGTCAAAGTGGAACAAACCGTTTTTGACCAGATTGCCCGTTACAATTATCAATTAAAATCAACCTACTTGATGGTGACCAACGGCCTGGAGCACTACTGTTGCGAAATGGACCATGAGAATGAAAAATACAGCTTTTTAAAGGAAATTCCTGATTTTAGCCGTTAATTTGCCACCGTTTTGAAAGTCGCCGTAGTCATACTCAACTGGAATGGGGAAGCCTTGCTCAAAAGGTTCCTGCCCTCCGTCATGGAACACTCCGAGGGTGCCGATATTTATGTGGTGGACAACGCCAGCACCGATGGTTCCGTTCCTTTTTTGGAGGCGAATTATCCTTCTATCGGCATTGTACGGAACACTTCCAATGGAGGTTTCGCCAAAGGCTACAACGATGGGCTGAGAAACATTGAAGCCGATATCTTTTGCCTCCTGAACTCTGACGTAGAGGTCACACCGAATTGGTTGGGACCCATCAAGAAAGGCTTTGAAACCATACCAGGGGTTTCCATCATCCAGCCCAAGATATTGGACCTGAAACAACGGGACCATTTTGAATATGCCGGTGCCGCAGGCGGGTTCTTGGATGCATTGGGCTATCCGTTCTGCCGGGGCAGGATTTTCCAGTCCATCGAAAAGGACCATGGGCAATATGATGATGTCAGGGAAATATTCTGGGCCACGGGTGCCTGTATGTTCATCAAAAGTGAGACCTTCAGGTCGCTGGGCGGGTTCGATGAAGACTATTTTGCCCATCAAGAGGAGATAGACCTTTGCTGGCGGGCCCAAAATGCCGGACACAAAGTGTATTATGTGGGACAGAGCCACATATACCATTTGGGGGGCTCCACCCTCTCCAATATGAACCCGAAAAAGACTTTTCTCAACTTTAGGAACTCCCTATATTCCATCACCAAGAACCTTCCCCGAAAAAAAGCTTTGCCCATTGTCTTCTTGCGGTTGATATTGGACGGTATTGCTGCCGCCAGGTTCGTTTTCCAACTGAAAATCAATCATTGTCTGGCCATTCTACATGCCCATATCAGTTTTTATGGTAACTTTAGGAAGATGTACAGAAAGCGGGAAAAAGCTAATTTTATATTAAAGTACCATATCGTGACATCCATAGTTTGGTCCTATTTCGTACATCAAGTAAAGAATTTTAACATTTTAGTAAAAGATTAACGATGCCGAAATATGGAAACCTTGCTTTTTCTCTAATTTTGGCCAACATTGATTTACATTGATATATCTAACAATCCTTAAATTATATTCTGAACTATGAAAAAAGCTTTTCTAGGAACACTGGCACTGACAGTTCTATTGTCTTCATGTGTATCACAAAAAAAATATGCTGAACTGGAGGCCAAGCATAAAGAAACCCAAGACCTATTGAATTCAGCTACAGTAAAACTTAACGACTGTCTGGAAGAAAAAGCAACCGCAAGTTCAAGGTTGAAGACCCTTGAAGACCAAAACGCTTTCTTGAAAGCCAACAACCAAGAGCTCATCAATAACATGGGCAACTTGACAACCCTTACCACCAAAGGTGCTGAAAACCTTGAAAAATCTTTGGAGAGTCTTAAAGAAAAAGACCTTACCATCAGAAAATTGCAAGATGCCGTTACCCGTAGGGACTCTGTAAACCTTGCTTTGGTACAAAGCTTGAAAGGTGTGCTTGGCAACTTGGATGATGAGGATATCGAGATCAGCGTGGAAAAAGGAGTTGTATTTGTTTCCATTTCCGACAAACTATTGTTCCGAAGCGGAAGCTACAATGTGACCAATGCAGCTAAAGAAGTATTGGGCAAAGTGGCCAAAGTGGTGAACAACAAGCCTGATTTTGAGTTCATGGTAGAAGGGCATACGGACAATGTGCCGATCAAAACTTCAGAACTTGCCGATAACTGGGATTTGAGTGTGAAGAGGGCAACATCTGTGGTCAGGATTCTTCAAAATGACTTTGGAGTAGATCCTGCCAGAATGACTGCTGCCGGACGTAGCTACTACATCCCACTCGTTGACAATGATACATCTGCCAACAGGGCAAAGAACAGAAGGACCCGTATCGTTGTACTTCCAAAAATCGATCAGTTCTATAACATGATCGAGGAAGGAATGAAAGATCCAACTATCGGAGGTACTGGCAAATAATCCAGTAAAATACATATAAGAAAAGCGGCCCAAAAGGCCGCTTTTTTGTTTCTAGAATATTTCCAAGCTTCCCTTTCCTTCCCTAACGACCAGTGGTTCACCTTCCGAAAGGTCGATCACCGTAGAAGCCACATTGCCCCCGTAACCCCCATCAATGACAATGTCTACCAAGTTCTGCCATTTCTCAAAAATGAGTTCAGGATCGGTGGTATATTCCAAAATATCGTCCTCATCGCGAATGGAAGTGGAAACAATAGGGTTTCCCAATCCGGTCACCAAAGCCTGTGCTATTGCATTGTCCGGGACACGGATGCCCACCGTTTTCTTCTTTTTGAAATCCTTGGGAAGGTTATTGTTTCCCGGAAGAATGAAAGTATACGGCCCCGGAAGGGTTCTTTTCAAAATCTTGAAGGTGGAGGAATCTATCTGTCTCACATAATCGGACAAGTTGCTTAAATCTGCACACACGAAGGACCAGTTCGCCTTTTCCAACTTAATTCCCTTTATCCGTGCAATGCGTTGTAGGGCTTTGGAATTGGTAATGTCACACCCCAAACCATATACGGTATCGGTGGGATAGATCACAAGTCCGCCCCTTCTGAGCACCTCCACTATCTTTTCCACCTGTCGCGGGTTTGGGTTTTCTTCGTAAAGTCGTATAAGTTCTGCCATGTCCAATACGGAAGACCGTATGTCTCCCTTCCAACAAATTAACAAATATTATGCTTAAAAGTGGTGATGCGTTAAATATTCTTTAATGCACCCAACCACCGCCCCATCATTGCATCTATGGTACCAAACGGCCCATTGGTCAATCTAAATGGGCCATTGGTAAATTGATTGATAAAATCCAGAATAAAACATTCAACTTTGTGTCTATGTACAAACATGCCCCATGTCAGATGACTGTTAAGCATTCCTTTTTGTTGACCACTTTGATGGGTCTTTCTCTAATAAGTTGTCGAAACATGCTGCCTAAACAAGAAAGCAGTCCTAAAACAGGAAAAGAAGTGGTCGCGTCCCTTGACAGTCTTTTCCATAAGTTAACAACCATGGACAAACGCTCCTCCTCTGAAGAAACCATTCTATTGAACGAAAGCATACGGAGAACAGTAGAGGGCATACGCACCTCCAATCTGCTGACCGAAATAGATGAAATATATGCCCAAAAAAAACATGATTTCACTTTTACACTATCCAAGGATAAAAAATTGGGCATCTTCTCTTGGCACACCAAAATGGATGCCACGGGGAACCGAATCAAAAACATCGCATTGTACAATACAGGAAGCTCTATTCAACCCAGTTCACTTTACGACACGCCTGTAACTTATGATGGGATTCATCAAGTAAAATCATTAAAAGGAGAAAATCTATATATACTACATGGCTATATCAATTCAGGCGACAGTCATTATTCACGCCTAAATGCGTATATTTTGAAGAGCGGTTATCTAGAAGAGGTCCCTGCCTTTCCCAATAATGAAAGTTCCATCTCCATCGCCCAAATCCAAAAAAATCCCAAGTTTTCCGATTCGTTGGGTTTTAAGATAGAAATGAATGGATCACGCATATTGTTCCCTGAGATAAGGAGCAACTCCATCATACAGCACTCCTTGGCCTTCAATGGAAAAAGGTACATCCGTGAACAGCGTAATGACTAACTGTCCAATACCTCCAACTTGGCAAAGCGGAGCAATAGCTTTTTGACTCCACCTTGGTCAAACAAGATCTCGGCCTTTTTGTCACTTCCCACACCTTCGATACTAAGTATTTTACCCCTTCCAAACCGAGTGTGGTTCACCAAGGCCCCTTCTACCAACCCGGGATCGATGTCGCTCCCACTTTTCGTTGGTGCCGAAAGTTCCGGTTTTAACTTCCTCAACTTTCGCAATTGGTTTTCGTTGGGGTGTTGCACCGATGGCGGTGTACCGTTCTGAGGTTTCACTTGGCGCAGTTTGCTCTTGTCCACCTCTCCAAAGATATCTGCATTGATCAAGGACTTATATCGATACCCATCGTTGATCGGGGTAAGGTTTTCTACATATTTTTCATCGATTTCTTCCAAAAACCGGCTTGGTTCGGCATCAATGAGCTTGCCCCATCGGTACCGGTTCTGCGTGTAGGTAAGGTAGGCCTGCTTTTCTGCACGGGTAAGGGCCACGTAGAACAGCCTTCGCTCCTCTTCCAGTTCGCTACGGGTGTTCATGCTCATGGCCGATGGGAACAGGTCTTCTTCCATCCCCACTACATAAACATAGGGGAACTCCAAACCCTTCGCCAAATGGATGGTCATCAGGGCCACACGGTCATCATCGCCCACCTCCTTGTCCATGTCAGTGGCCAATGCCACATCCTCCAAAAACTCGGTCAGGCTCCCCGTGGCATCCGCCAGTTCCTTTTGGCCTTCCACAAAATCCTTGATCCCGTTCAAGAGCTCTTCAATGTTTTCCATTTTGGCAATGCCCTCGGGCGTACCATCTTTTTTGAACTCCAACAACAGACCCGTTTTTTTGGCCACATGCTCCGAAAGCGTGAAAGCATCCCCCCCTTCGTTCATGATCTGGAAACTCTTGATCATGGTGACAAAGTCATCTAACTTACGTTTAGTCCCTGCATTGATATTGAGATTGAGCTTGTCCAAATGCTCCATCACTTCAAAAACGGAACGTCCGTATTGGTTGGCCGCCACAACAAGCCTGTCAATAGTGGTCTGTCCAATGCCCCGTGCAGGAAAATTGATGACCCTTTTCAATGCTTCCTCGTCCTTTGGGTTAATGACCAACCGCAGGTAGGCCAACACATCTTTGATCTCTTTACGCTGATAAAAAGAGAGTCCTCCATAGATCCGATACGGAATGTCCCGCTTCCGCAGGGCATCTTCAATGGCCCTTGATTGCGAATTGGTACGATAGAGCACGGCAAAATCCCCGTTTTGGAGCTGGTGTTGCATCTTGTTCTCAAAAATGGAACCCGCCACATATCGACCTTCCTCCGCATCGGTCACACTTCGGTGTATAATGATCTGTCCACCATCGTCATTGGAGGTCCATACATTTTTTTCCAACTGGTTCTTGTTGTTGGCAATGATGGAATTCGCAGCGTTGACGATATTTTTGGTAGATCGGTAGTTCTGTTCCAATCGATACACGGCCACATCATCATAATCTCGTTGAAAATTCAGGATATTGCTAATATTGGCTCCACGGAACGAATAGATGCTCTGCGCATCGTCGCCTACCACACAAATGTTCTGGTATCGATCGGACAAGGCTTTGACAATGAGGTATTGCGAATGGTTGGTATCTTGGTACTCATCCACCAAAATATATCGGAACCTGTCCTGATACTTCATCAACACATCCGGAAAACGGGTCAACAATTCGTTGGTGCGCAGCAGCAGGTCGTCAAAATCCATCGCACCTGCCTTGAAACAACGATCTACATAGTTTTGATAGATTTCCCCCATGCGTGGTCGTTTGGCCATGGCATCCGCCTCCACCAGTTCAGGGTTTTGCAGATAGGCCTTGACGGTGATCAAACTGTTCTTGTAGGAAGATATACGGTTCTGGACTTGCTTGTACTTGTAAATATCCTTGTCCAGCCCCATTTCTTTGATAATGGAAGCAATCAATCGTTGGGAATCCTGGGTATCGTAGATCGTAAAATTACTGGGGAAGCCCAATTTGTCCCCATCAAATCGGAGCAATTTGGCAAAAACAGAATGGAATGTCCCCATCCAAAGGTTTTTCGCTTCGGAATTGCCCACAATGGTGGCAATCCGCTTTTTCATTTCGCGGGCAGCCTTGTTGGTAAAAGTAAGGGCCAGAATATTGAAGGAGTCCACCCCTTGCTCCATCAAATGGGCAATGCGGTAGGTCAGCACACGGGTCTTTCCAGAGCCGGCCCCCGCAATCACCATCAACGGACCGTCCTTGTGAAGGACTGGGGCACGCTGCGCATCGTTCAATTCATCCAAAAAAGTACTCAATTGCCAGGGTCTTTAAAAAGTAGGCGTGAAATTAACCAATAATGGCCTTTTGCTAAAATCATCCTTTCAATATTTATAAACACTGGAAGCGTTTGTTCTCCATTTTTAAATATATTTAAGCCTCAACCCTTATTGACCCTATATGAACCGTCATTACTTTCCACTAGTCTTTTTGATTCTTTATTGCCTTTCGGGCCTTTCACAAGAAAAAAAGGCGGGGCCCATCATAGAAACTTATGGTGAGGTCTGGAACATTGAAAACCCCGACTTCAAAACCGATACCTCCCAAGAATTCAAGGTGGTCTTTGATGTCATGGACAGTCCAACTTCCCATGACGAAATCAACAAGAAACTGGAAACAGCCGCCCGGTTCCTTAATATGCATGCCCAAAGCGGAGTGCCCAAAGCACAGCTTAAAGTCGCCATTATCGTCCACAACCAAGCCTCAAAGGACATTACCCACGACGAGGCATACCGTGCCAGGTTTGGTGTCCCCAATCCCAATTTAGGCCTTGTCAAGGCCCTGTTGGATGCTGATGTAGAGATCATCTATTGTGGCCAATCCTCATTCTCTAGGAATTTTCCAAAGGAAGATTTGATACCCGGCGTAAAGATTGCATTGTCCGCCATGACGGCGAGCATTCAACTACAGAATGAAGGATACCGACTTATCAAACTATAAAACAGTGATTTATGAAAATTTTTATTTCGTACACCTTTCTTTTGATCAGCTTTTCCATACAAGCCCAAAACCACGGTCTGGAAAAAGATATTGCAGCAGTGGAATCCAAAGTGATCGAATGGCGTCGGGACATCCACCAACATCCAGAACTGAGCAACAGAGAGTTCAATACCGCAGAAAAGATAGCCGAGCACTTAAGAGCTCTGGGTATTGAAGTGCAGACAGGAGTGGCCCATACAGGCGTTGTGGGCTTACTGAAAGGCAACCGTCCGGGAAAAGTGGTGGCCCTCAGGGCGGATATTGATGCGCTTCCTGTCACTGAAAGAAATGACCTTCCCTTCAAGTCCATGGTAACCTCAGAATATTTAGGCCAAGAGGTCGGTGTCATGCACGCCTGTGGTCACGATACCCACATCGCCATTATGATGGGAGTCGCCGAGGTACTTTCCAAAAACAAGGACAAAATCCGCGGTACGATAAAATTCGTTTTCCAACCTGCCGAGGAGGGCCCTCCTCCTGGCGAGGAAGGTGGTGCCGAGCTCATGGTGAAGCAAGGTGTCCTGGAAAACCCAAAGGTAGATGCCATTTATGGGCTCCATATCGGTTCTTACCTTCCTGTGGGGCAAATTGCCTATAAACCAGGAGGTGCCATGGCTGCAGCGCAGCGTTTTGTGGTGAACATCAAAGGAAAACAGACGCACGGCTCCGCTCCTTGGGGCGGTGTGGACCCTATTTTTGTGGCCGCCAAAATCGTGGACGGTTTCCAATCCATCATAAGCCGTGAAATGGAACTCACCAAGGAAGCAGCGGTCATTACCGTTGGAAAGATGAGTGGCGGTGTTCGGAACAACATCATCCCAGAAAGTGCGGAGCTGATCGGCACCATCCGCACGTTGGACTACGACATGCAAAAACAGATCAACGAGCGGATGAAGGAAATGGCCTCCACCATTGCCAAGGCATACCGGGCCGAAGCCACCGTGGAAATTGACAAGGGTGTTCCCATCACTTACAATGACCTTGCCCTGACCGAAGCCTCCCTTCCCAGCCTGAAAGAAGTCGCCGGAGATGACAATGTACATTTGATCAAGGCCATCACCGGAGCAGAGGATTTTTCGTTTTATCAGGAAAAAATACCCGGATTCTTCTTCATTTTGGGAGGAAAAGACCCCAATGCCGGACCTAATGACCACTTTCCGCACCACACACCCGATTTTAAGATTGATGATAGTGGGTTATTGCTCGGCGTAAAGGCCATGACGGAAATTGCGCTGGATTATCTGGACAGGGCCAAGTAGGCTAAAACACCTGTGTTTGCAGTAAAAACATTCCATACCCTTTAACGAGATTTATTTGGATTTTGGGTTGTAGGGCTTGATATTTGTAACCTGTACCTGAAAATTTTGCATGGAAGCAATCTTGGATTTTTTGTCATCGATCTCTTGGTGGGGATGGATTCTTATCTTTTTAATGATTGTCGCCATTCGCGACATCTTCTTTCAAAAGGCACATACCATCAGCCATAATTTTCCTGTAGTGGGCCATCTACGGTATTGGCTGGAAAGCATCGGACCTGAAATGCGCCAATATTTTGTGGCCAACAATCGTGAAGAGCTGCCATTCAACCGCATTGAACGCAGTTGGATATACGCCTCTGCCAAAAAGGAAAACAATTACGAAGGTTTTGGAACGGACAGGGACATCTATGCCCACCAGCACATTTTTGTCAAGAATGCCATGATCGGGTTTCAGGTCCCTGAAAAACACCCCAACATTGCCAATCCTTATTTTCTGCCCTGCGCCAAGGTGATGGGGGCCTACAACAAACGCAGAAAACCCTATAGGCCCGCATCGGTGATCAATGTATCCGCCATGAGTTTTGGTTCCCTATCCGCTGCGGCGGTGGAATCCCTCAACAAGGGAGTGGAAAAATGCCAGGCTTACCACAATACAGGCGAAGGTGGACTTTCCCCATACCACAGAAAAGGTGGGGATGTGATCTTTCACTTTGGGACGGGTTATTTTGGAGTCAGGAACAAGGAAGGAAACTTTTCCATGGAAAAAATGAAGATCTTGGTGGATGAAAATCCCTGCATCAAGGCCGTGGAAATCAAATTGTCGCAAGGGGCCAAACCTGGAAAGGGCGGTGTGCTACCAGGGGCCAAAATCACCAAGGAGCTTGCCAAGATCCGTGGGGTGGAAATCGGAAAGGACGTCATCTCCCCTCCTACCCACAAGGCATTCAGCAATATTCCCGAACTTTTGGACCTTATTGAAGCCATTGCAGAAGAAACAGGACTTCCTGTGGGCATCAAAGGAGCCGTTGGGAAAGTGGAGCAATGGGAAGAACTGGCCGATCTGATGAAAAAGAAGGGCAAAGGACCCGACTTCATCACCATTGACGGTGGCGAAGGAGGAACCGGTGCGGCCCCTCCCAGTTTTGCGGACCATGTTTCCTTACCCTGGACCTACGGCTTCACCTCAATCTATAAAATCTTTTTGGACAGGGGGCTCACGGACCGCATCGTGTTCATCGGCAGTGGTAAATTGGGCTTTCCAGCCAAAGCGGCCATGGCCTTTGCCATGGGAGCGGACTGTATCAATGTGGCCCGGGAGGCCATGATGAGCATAGGCTGCATACAAGCACAGGTTTGCCATACCAACAGGTGCCCTTCGGGCGTGGCCACCCAGAACAAATGGCTTCAGAACGGGATCAACGTACCCTTGAAATCGGACAGGTTGGCCCAATACTTCAAAACGTTCAGAAAGGAACTGTTGGAGATTACCCATGCGGCGGGTTATGAGCATCCCTGCCAATTTCATATGGAAGATATCCAAGTGAACGTGGACGATGACTATCTTAGCAGCAATTTAAGAACGGTCTACAAATACCAGAAAGAGCAAGTAGGGTTCCATTCCATGCAGGAGCTTTATGATTGCCAGCATCTGGGCGGTAAACCAACTTATGAAAAAACATTATAACTTAGTCCCCAAATATTTTACCTTTTATGAAAACTAAATTACCCATTATACTATTGCTTGTTCTTTCCACAGGAGTGTTCGCTCAGAAAAAAAGTGAGCTCATTGCCGAGATTGACAACCTGAAATCAAAAATATCCGAGGTGGAACAGGAACTGGCCAAGGCCAAGCGGGAAATTTCTTCCAGCAATGCCAAAGCCGAGACCCTGGAAACCGAAAACATTGGGCTACGCGATGCAAACGCCACTCTTTTGGGCAACTTGAGCAATTTCTCCGAGCTCTCCAAGCAGAACTCGGAAAACGTGAACAGGGCCATGGCTGCCCTTGCCCGAAAAGAACGACAACTCAGCGGTATCAACGACATGATTTCCGCCAACGATTCCACGGCCATTGTTTCCCTTACTAGAATAAAACAGACCTTGGGCGAAAATGCCAATGTCAATGTTGCCGAAGGGGGCATCGTCATTTCCAACAAACTGGACGTCCTTTTTGGTTCGGATACTTCCACAAAGCTTACGGAAGCAGGAAAGGCCTGGTTGGTCAATGTGGCCAAGGTCATCAAGTCCAATCCATCCTTCAGGACCCAAGTGGAAGGTCTCAACATTACCGGGGAGTTCGGGCCTACTTTTGACCAAGCAGCGGCCGTTGCCAAAGAGTTGGTCGGTGTGCTGCAGATCCCTTCGGACCAAATAAACATTGTGGTCAAGGATGGCAACTTCAAGGAAGGCATCAACATAAGACTACAGCCCGATTACAAGGGTTTTTATGCTAAGGCCAAGGAAAGTGCAAAAGCGGCACAATAAGGCAGTTTGAAATACTTTTTGGGATTTTGGTGCGTTCATGGTAATGTAAAATCAATAAAAAACCAAACTATCCTATGAGTGGAGATGATATCCTTCAGCTTTTTGCCTATTTACTGCCTGCCGTTGTGACCGGCGCAATCGCATTCTATTTCTTCAGGCTGCACACTCGAAACGAAGAAGGCCGAAGACGCTTCCTATTGCACAAGGACTCCCAAAAAGACACCCTTCCGGTTCGGTTACAGGCCTATGAGCGAATGGCCCTTTTTTTGGAACGTATCGCCTTGAACAGTCTTGTGGTAAGAGTGGCGCCAAAAAGCAAGAGCAAAAGTGATTATGAGAATTTGTTGATCAAACAGATTGAGACCGAGTTCGAGCACAATCTTTCACAACAGATCTACATGTCCGATGAATGCTGGAACATTATCAAAACGGCTAAAAACGCCACCATCCAAATCATCCGATCTGCCGGGATGAGCGAGACCGACTCTCCTGACAAGCTTCGGGAGGATATCCTCAACCAGACCATGGAAAAGCAATCACCTTCCAATACCGCATTGGCCTATGTGAAAAAAGAGGTGGGAGACCTTTGGAACTGATCCACCTTTAAAAGGTCTGGAATTTATTCCTGATGTTCAGGGTCGATAGGACTGGTTTCCTCGTTCTTGTTCTTGGCATATAGATAGCCGCGCTTCCACCATAAGGTCATTCGTTCTTTATTGAATATCAAAGAGTTGGTAGTAAGAACAGTGGGCGTGTAATAAAAATTGATGATGGCATTCTTTTGATTGGCCACCAGCTTTCCGATACGGATGTTCTGGTTCTCGATCCTATCCAGCATGAAACTGAAAATGGTAGTAATGAGGTCGAAGGGGTTTTTGGAAGACATCCGGTTAAGATAGTTCACCTCGGTGTGCAGCACCACCACATCCACTTCCGTCGCACCACGGCTCAAAGCCTCCTCGATGGGCACCAGACTGCCTAGGCCACCATCGGCATATTCGCAGCCATCTTTCTTCACCAAACTCATAAAAGGGGTGTAATTGGAAGAAATCCAGATCCAATCACAGAATTCGTCGTAAGTACAGTCGTTCACGGATTTGTATTCCACTTGGTTCAGTGAGAGGTTGGACACCGTCACCACCACATCCGCATGGCTTTCCTTGAGCTCGTTGAACTCTTCCATCGTAATGGACTGCCGTATCAGCTTTCGCAGGTTCTCACTCTCGCCAAAGGTCTTTTTCCCACGGATGAAATTTTTCACCACGTTCCAGTGGTTGATGGCTATGATTTCGACCCCGTGTTTTTTTTTGATGACAAACGGACAGTTGTTGAAAATACTGTCCTGATTCACCGAGGAGTAGATTTCCTTGATCTTATCCAATTTGTTGAGGGCAAGATGGGAAATCAGGAGACTTCCTGTTGAAGTACCCACAAAAAGATCGTACTTGTGTTGGGCTTCCTGAATCAGAAATTGGGCCACACCCCCTGCAAAAGCACCTTTGCTCCCCCCACCTGAAATGACCAATGCCCTCATTCTCCCAATGTTTTGTCCAAATATTGCTTTTCTTGTTGGTTCAGCAAAGGATAAATTGCCTTTACCCGGGCCAAACCTTCTTTGTTCTTCAAAAATTCCTTCAAAATATCCCTAGCTGATTTTTTAAAATGCCATACATGGTGGCCACATGCCTCCACCAAATTCTTTAGTGTCTCATCGCTGTAGCCCCCTATGGTATTCAAATATTGGAACACCAACAAGCGGGTCTCAAAATGGTGTTCGGGCCCTGTGTACCCGTTCAATTCCTCAAAATAGGAAGGTTTCATTCCCGGATTGTAGCCAGGGGTCACCAACGCCAAGGTCAACCACAACACCCGAAGGTTCTTGTTGGGAAACCCCTCCAATTCTTCGGTATCGTCAAGGTATTTTTCCCTATTGTCGGGAAAATCTCCCCAGAGTTTATACAATGCACTTTCGATCGTCGTGTAGCTCTGGTCCAGGAGAAGGCTCTCGGTTTCCTGTTGTAGTTCCGCAGGTATCTTTTCCAGGGAAAGAATAACGGCCTGCCTTACTTTGAGGTCGCCCGTGCGGAGAATGACCGATAGGAACCCGGGCGAAAAATGGTTCGCATACGCCAAGACCAAATGTTGTTTCAGTTGGCTGGAGCCCAAGGAGTCCCAGATGTCCTTCAAATGATTTTCCGCAGTTTCCGCTTGTTCACCTATTTGTTCCTTCAATTCAAAAAAACGCTTGATGGAGGTATTCTTTTGCATCAAAAACGATTGGACTTCGGCATATCGGAAATTGGGATCTTCCAACCATTCCCGTTCAAACTCGGAAAGGTCCATGCCTGAAACGTTTTCCATTTCCTGCATAAAATCGGGGATGGTCACATTTTGATAGGCGTATTTTTGGAGATAGTTGCGGATTCCTCGCTTGAAATTGGAGTCCCCCACCCTTTCATGCAACATTGCCAAGGCCCACGCCCCTTTTTCATAAAACGTGAGGCTGCCCGCACCTGGGTTTCTGAGTGCCTCCCCTTGGTCGTCCTCCGAAATGCTTTTCAAGGCTTCAGCCGTTCCCAGCAAATGCCAATAGAAATGGTCTTCACCAAATAAATTCTTTTCGGCCAAATAGGCATAATACGTAGCAAAACCCTCGTGCAACCAGTGGTGCTCGCTACTGGTTTCGGTGACCAGATTCCCAAACCATTGGTGGGCCAGTTCATGCGCGTTGACATTCACGTAATTTTTGTCCACAAAAGCCGTGGAATCGATCACGTATTGGTTGGAAAAAATGGTACAGGTGGTGTTTTCCATACCCGCGTACAAAAAATCCTGAACGGGCACCTGTTTGTAGTTCTGCCACGGATAGGGTACTCCAATTTCCTTTTCCAAAAAATCAAAAATATGCTGGGTGTAGCGGTAGGTGGGCTCTACTTTTAAACTGTCCTTGGGCTCGTAATACAGTTCAATGGGTACTCCGGACGAAGATTTGAGCTCCTTTTTATCAAAATCTCCAATCACAAAGCCTAGCAAGTAGCTGCTCATGGGTTTTTTCATGTCAAACTGCCAGAAAAAGGCCTTCGAATCTGGTAGAGTATCTTTTTTTTCTAGTTTTCCATTTGAGATTACTGGATAACTTTCTTGAAGGACAAAGTTTAAATCAAAAGTCGTCTTTTCGGTCATATCATCTAAACTGGGCAACCAATGACTGGTATATTTTCCCTGTCCTTGTGTCCAGATTTGTTCATTTCCTACGATTTCATCGTCCCAGCCCAAAAAATAAACAGTCTGTTTTGGACTTACTCTGTATTCAAAAGTTAATGTATAATATTCTCCTTCTTGGAATTGTGCATTAATCATGATTTTATTTGCAGTTATGACTTCATCAAAATTAACCTCAACACTTTTATGAGTCTGGTATCTGGTTAATTCAATATTATCAAAAGTCATATCATGAGCATCCAAAAAAATTGATTCTACGTTTTCAAGAGCCAAAAATTCAATACTATATCTTCCAGATATTTTTTTTTCAGAAGGTTGAATGTAAATGTCGGCTCCGCAAAATTTAAAATCCACCTTGTCCTGAACCTGGGCGCTCAGGAATTGCACAAATAGGAAAAAAATAAGAATCGGGTTCAGCTTCATGCCATCATCCTATCAAAAGTCCTTCCAAATTACATATTTTAGTTCGATGAATCCCAATTTTCTACAAACTCCCATAGCCTATCTCAAAGGTGTCGGTCCCAACCGGGCCGATGTCCTGAAGGCCGAACTGGGCATTGAGACCTATCGGGACCTGCTCCATCTCTTTCCCAATCGTTACTTGGACCGCACCAGTTATTACAAGATCAACCAATTGCAGCCCAGTGGTGCCGATGTGCAGGTGGTCGGGAAGATCATCCACCTCAAAATGGTGGAACAAAAACGTGGAAAACGCCTCGTGGCCACCTTTGTGGACGAAACGGGACAAATGGAACTCGTTTGGTTCCGCGGCCATAAATGGATCAAGGAAAATTTAAAAATCAACGAACCCTACGTGGTGTTCGGTCGGGTTTCGCAATACGGCAGCACTTTTTCCATACCGCACCCGGAAATGGAACTGTTGCACCATCATCAACAAGGGCTGAAAATTGCCATGCAGCCCATCTACCCATCCACCGAAAAGCTGAGCGCTTCGGGCATTACCAACAGGGTCGTTTCCAAAATGGCGCAACAGCTTTTATTGGAATCCAAAGGCTATTTTCCTGAATCATTATCCAAAGACATTCTTGAAGAGTTGCGGCTGATCCCAAAGGCGGAGGCGCTGTTCAACATCCATTTTCCAAAAAACCAAGAGTTGTTGGCGCGGGCACAGTTCCGATTAAAATTTGAGGAACTGTTTTTTGTGCAGATGCAATTGATTTCCAAAAAAATGCTCCGCAAACAAAAGATCAAGGGGCTGCCTTTTGAAAATGTGGGGGAACATTTCACCACGTTCTTTCAAAACCATCTCCCCTTTGAACTCACGGAAGCCCAAAAACGGGTGATCAAGGAAATCCGCAACGACATGGGCAGTAATGCTCAAATGAACCGCTTGTTACAGGGCGATGTGGGGTCCGGAAAAACCATTGTGGCCCTGATGTGCATGCTATTGGCCATCGACAACGGATTCCAAGCCTGCTTGATGGCCCCCACGGAAATCTTGGCTACCCAACATTACAATGGACTCAAGGAACTTTTGGGGCAAATGGACATCAAGATTGCCTTGTTGACGGGTTCCACAAAAAAATCGGAACGGACCCTGCTGCACAATCAGCTGGAAAACGGGAACCTGAACATTTTGGTGGGCACCCATGCCGTTTTGGAGGATAAGGTCCAGTTCCACAACCTAGGACTGGCCATTGTGGACGAACAACATCGCTTCGGGGTGGCGCAGCGTTCCAAATTGTGGCATAAAAATGATATCCCTCCACATGTGTTGGTGATGACGGCAACCCCTATTCCCCGAACCTTGGCCATGAGTCTGTACGGGGATTTGGATGTTTCCGTAATCGACGAACTCCCACCCGGTCGTAAACCCGTGACCACCGTACATCGGTTTGACAATAATCGTCTAAAAGTGTTTGGGTTCCTCAAAGAGGAAATCAAAAAAGGACGGCAGGTGTACATCGTATATCCGCTGATCCAAGAATCGGAGGCTATGGATTATAAAGATCTGATGGATGGCTATGAGAGCATTGCCAGGGACTTTCCACAACCGGAGTTTCAAATTTCCATTGTGCACGGACAAATGAAACCTGCGGACAAGGACTATGAAATGGAGCGCTTTGTAAAAGGTGAGACCCAAATCATGGTGGCCACTACGGTCATCGAGGTCGGGGTGAACGTGCCCAATGCCTCGGTGATGATCATTGAAAGTGCGGAACGCTTCGGGCTTTCCCAATTGCACCAGCTTCGTGGGCGTGTGGGCCGAGGTGCCGAACAAAGTTTTTGTATTTTGATGACAGGCCATAAATTGTCCGAAGATGCCAAAACGCGTTTGCAAACCATGACCAGCACCAACGATGGGTTTGAGATTGCCGAGGTTGACCTAAAGCTGCGAGGGCCAGGCGATTTGATGGGCACGCAACAAAGTGGGCTGCTCAGCTTAAAGATTGCGGACATCGTCAAGGACAACCAAATTTTACAGACCGCTCGGTATCATGTCTTGCAATTGCTGAAAAACGACCCCAAATTGGAAAAAGAGGAGAATGCACCAGTGCTCCGGGCCTTTACCCGAATGATGGCCCAAAAGACGATTTGGAATTATATCAGTTGAGCATACCCGGTGCATCCCCAAAAATAGGCCTTATCCTTTTCCAACAATCTTTGGAAAGTTGTTCAATATCTGCCAATCCGACCTTTTCCTGACGACCACGATCACAGAATTGAACAACAGCGCTTCACTTTCCAAAGTAACGTTCATCACAGCTAAATGGCTTCCGTATTCTTCGATGGAATGGACGGTGATTGTTCGGGGTACACCTCCAAACGTTTTCTCCCCTACCAATCGTCTATATTCCTCCTTGGAGAACTGGTATAGGCCTGGCTTATCGAAAAAACCATCTTGCACATTTTGATAATCTTTGTGCAACACCCGATCCAGTAGTTGGATATCGTTCGTATCCCCGGCCTTAATAAAATCTTTTACGGCTTGTTCTATTTGGATTGTTTGATTCATATCATTTGTTTTACTTGGTTTATGTAATGTATTTCTTGGCCTAAAATGAAATCTTCCGATGCGGTCCCGTTTATGGATACCATCTTAATATCCTCGATTCCCATAAACCCCAATAATTGTTGTAGGTACTGCTCAAAAGGTTCGGATGTTTCCAGATCGGTCTTTTTCCCTCCCATGGAAGTGATCACATAGGCTTTTTTGTTTTTCAATAGCCCCTCATAACCTTGGTCGCCATGATATCGAAAAGTTCGATTGACCCTGATGACATGGTCAAAATAGGATTTCAGTGTAGAAGGAATTCCAAAATTGTACATCGGACAGGTCAGCAGCACCGCATCACTTCCCCATATCTCTTCACAAAGCATGTCCGAAATCTCTAGTAACCCATCATCTTCGGCTCTGCCAAAAAAGGCCTGTGTGACCTCTTGCGTCAAATGGGGTATCCGATCCTTGTTGAGGTCTCTGTAATTGATTTTTGAGCCTGGGTTCCTTTCTTTCCACATTTGAACAAAAATGTCCCCATACATGCGGCTATACGAGCCTTCTTTCCTGAGACTACTGTCAATCCTTAATAAAGTCTGCATCATGTTTTTTTATTGAAGACAATCTCAATGAAAAAAACGTGACAAGTCACCGGACTTTTAGCAGTTTTAATTTTTGGGGATCCACAATGGAGTACAGGCTGGCAATGCGATGGTTCTCGCAAACCAAGATTTGGCAGTTATAGACCTTATCATTTTCATGGAAGACGACAGCAGGTTGATGATTGATCTCGGTGATAAAGTATTTTTTGTCCTGCAAGAACAGTCCATAGACATTTTGGAGCAGCTTTGCTGTACTGTTGGCCCCGACCAGACTTCCTGTGATGACCTTAACCGTACTGCCCCCGTCGGCCATGAGCTCAATATCTTCTACCAACAATGATTCGAGTTTGTCCAGATCCGCATTCGAAATGGCGTTTATATAGGCTTTCAAAATCTCTGGTTCTGTTCTTTTTTCAATATAACTCGTCTTCTTCAGTGATTTCTTTGCCCGAAGGAACAACTGCCTCGAATGATCGGTCTGGATATCCAATACATCCGCAATCTCTTTGTGCTTATAGGCAAAACCTTCTTTTAAGATAAATACGGCGCGTTCCAATGCGTTCAGTTTCTCCATCAGCACCAAAAGGGAATATGAAGCTGTTTGTTCTTTTATAACATGGCTATCGGCCTGATTCAGGTCTACCGGGTCAGGAAGCCATTCTCCATATACGGACTTATAGGATTTTCTTTTTTTCAGGTTTATGGCATGGTTGACAACAGATTTGATCAAATAATTCCGTTCATCCTCAATATGTGATCTATCGGCCCCTATATGCTTTTCAATGACATCCTGAACCACGTCCTTGGCATCCTCCATCGAGCCTGAGATGTTATAGGCATAGGTCGTCAAGGTTTTATGAATGTTTTCCATAACGTTTTATATCTTAAAACAAGATAGTGGTATAAAACGTGACAGCATCGATCTCTTTTTTATACATAAATCCAAATTATACCTAAAAATGGGGAACAAACTCTTCAGTTGTGATAATTTAGATCTGGACCAATGCATTTGTTAACATTTCGAATATTTCATTGAAACAGCCGTTGGACATCGTAATTTTAATGGGCTTTAAAAAATAGATTTGCATTCAAACCTTAACTTTGAAAGCTTACAAAATTAGATTGATACAATGAGCAAGACACTATTTGACAAAGTGTGGGACTCCCATGTGGTAAAACATATTGAAAATGGCCCCGATGTGCTGTTCATAGACAGGCATTTGGTGCACGAGGTCACCAGTCCCGTGGCTTTTTTAGGATTGAAGAACAGGGGCATCAAGGTGCTGTATCCCGAGCGGACGTTTGCGACCGCCGATCACAACACCCCTACCCTGAACCAACATTTGCCCGTAAAGGACCAACTATCCGCCAACCAATTAAGGGCCTTGGAAGAAAATGCCGCAGCGCACAACATCCCTTATTGGGGTCTTGGACATGAGAAAAATGGTATTGTCCATGTCATTGGTCCGGAAAATGGAATCACAGCTCCCGGCGCGACCATCGTGTGCGGGGACTCACACACATCAACACACGGAGCTTTTGGTGCCATTGCCTTTGGAATAGGGACCAGCGAGGTGGAAATGGTGCTTTCCACGCAGTGCATCATGCAGCCAAAGCCCAAGAAAATGCGCATCAACATCAACGGAAGCCTGAGCAAGGCCGTTACACCCAAGGATGTTGCTTTGTTCATCATCTCCAAATTGACCACTTCCGGTGCCACCGGCTATTTTGTGGAATATGCAGGAGATGTGTTCAAGAACATGTCCATGGAAGGCCGTATGACCGTTTGCAACCTCAGTATCGAGATGGGTGCCCGTGGCGGTATGATCGCTCCCGATGAGAAGACCTTCGAATACATCAAAGGTCGCGAATACACACCCAAAGGAGCTGATTGGGACAACGCCATGGCATACTGGAAAACCCTGTATTCTGACAGTGATGCCGTTTTTGACAAGGAACTTACTTTTGAGGCTTCCGAAATAGAGCCCATGATTACCTACGGAACCAACCCGGGTATGGGCATGGGCATCAAAAACGATATTCCACTCGCAGAAGCCGTGGAAGGCGGTGTGGCCACCTACAAAAAATCATTGGAATATATGGCGTTCCACGAAGGGGATGCCATGATTGGCAAACCCATCGACTTTGTGTTCCTAGGAAGCTGCACCAATGGTAGGATCGAGGATTTCAGGGCATTTGCCTCCATCATCAAGGGAAGAAAGAAAGCGGAAAATGTGACCGCTTGGCTGGTACCCGGTTCGCACAGGGTGGAAGAAGCCATCAAAGAAGAGGGAATCTTGGACATCCTACAAGAAGCTGGATTTGAACTCAGGGAACCCGGTTGTTCTGCTTGTTTAGCCATGAACGACGATAAAATCCCCGCAGGAAAATATGCGGTGAGCACGTCCAACAGAAACTTTGAAGGAAGACAAGGCCCAGGTGCCAGAACCCTATTGGCAAGTCCGTTGGTAGCAGCCGCTGCAGCAGTGACCGGGAAGGTTACCGACCCAAGGGAACTCATGGAAGAAGCATTTGCATAACAATTTACAATGAACAATGACCAGTGAACAATTAGCTAGCGATAAAAAATCCATTGTTAATTGAACTTTGATAACTGATAATTGAAAGAAAAATGGCATACGATAAATTCAACATATTGACAAGTTCGGCGGTACCATTGCCCATAGAAAACGTGGATACCGACCAGATCATCCCTGCCCGATTCCTAAAAGCCACGGAGCGAAAAGGATTTGGCGATAACCTGTTCCGCGATTGGCGATATAATTCCGATGGCACGCCAAAGGAGCATTTTGTACTGAACAACCCCATCTACTCCGGAAAAATCCTGGTGGGTGGCAAAAACTTTGGTTCCGGTTCCTCTAGGGAACACGCCGCATGGGCCGTTTACGATTATGGGTTTCGATGCGTGGTGTCCAGCTTTTTTGCAGACATTTTTCGCAACAACTGTCTGAATGTGGGTGTGCTTCCCGTTCAGGTGAGTGCTGGTTTTCTGGATAAGATCTTTACCACCATTGAGGCCGACCCCAAAACGGAACTGAAAATAGACCTGTCCGAGCAGACCATTACCATTTTGGCCACCGGCGAAAGCGAAAGCTTTGAGATCAACGGGTACAAAAAACAGAACATGCTCAATGGTTTTGATGATATTGACTATTTGCTGAACATCAAAAAAGACATAGAGGCATTTGCCGAGAACACCCCCCTTTAAATTGGGTACCCATATAGAGAATGAAAAAACGTACCATTGAAATCATGGACACCACCCTTAGGGATGGTGAACAAACCTCTGGGGTCTCCTTTTCAGCTTCCGAGAAGCTCACTTTGGCCAAGCTGTTATTGGAAGAACTTAAGGTAGACCGGATTGAAGTGGCCTCAGCCCGCGTCTCCGAGGGAGAGCTGAAAGCCGTTAAAAACATTACGGAATGGGCCGCTTCGGAAGGGTACCTTTCCAAGGTGGAAGTGCTCACTTTTGTGGACAATGGTGTTTCCTTGAATTGGATGATTGAGGCAGGTGCAAAGGTACAGAACCTACTCACCAAAGGCTCAATCAATCATTTAACACATCAACTCAAAAAGACTCCAGAACAGCATTTTAAGGAAATTGAAAATGCTATTTTCAAAGCCCAAGAACTCGGTATCGAAACCAATGTGTACCTAGAGGATTGGAGCAACGGGATGCGAAATTCCAAGGCGTATGTTTTTCAGTTTTTGGACTTTCTGACCCAGCAACCTATCAAGCGGATTTTACTGCCCGACACTTTGGGAGTGCTCACACATACGGAGACAGGTGCGTTTTTCAAAGAAATCATTGACAGGTACCCCAACTCCCATTTTGATTTTCACGGGCACAATGATTATGACCTCAGTGTCGCCAATGTCATGGAAGCGGTAAAAGCGGGAGCACATGGATTACACCTGACCGTCAACGGTATGGGTGAAAGGGCAGGAAACGCCCCATTGGCCAGCGTAGTGGCCGTGATCAATGATTTTTTACCGGAAATCAACATTGGTGTCAAGGAATCCTCACTGTATAAGGTGAGTAAACTGGTGTCGGCGTTTACCGGTTTCGGCATACCTGACAATAAACCTATTGTTGGAGACAATGTTTTCACACAAACCGCTGGAATACACGCAGATGGAGACAGTAAAAAGAATCTTTACTTTAACGATTTGTTACCAGAGCGTTTTGGCAGAAAGCGAAAATATGCCCTAGGAAAGACTTCAGGAAAAGCCAATATCCAAAAGAATCTGCAGGAGCTTGGCATTACCTTGAACGATGATGAACTGAAGAAGGTCACCGAACGCATCATTGAACTGGGCGACAAAAAAGAACGGGTCACCAAGGAAGATCTGCCCTACATCATTTCAGATGTATTGGATAGCAACTTGTACCAACAAAGGGTTTTTGTGAAATCCTACGTACTGACCCACTCCAAAGGTCTAAAACCCTCCACTACCCTTTCCATTGAGATTGAAGGAAAGCTGTACGAGGAAAGTTCCCAAGGCGATGGTCAGTTTGATGCCTTTATCAACGCCCTGAAGAAAGTGTACAAAAAAGAGAATCGTGAGCTTCCCAAATTGGTGGACTATGCCGTGCGCATACCTCCAGGGAGCAATTCTGATGCCCTTTGCGAGACCATAATCACCTGGCAGACCAAGGAGAAGGATTTCATCACCCGTGGCTTGGATTCCGACCAAACGGTATCTGCCATAAAGGCTACGGAAAAAATGCTCAACCTAGTATAAGTTCAAGGCACAAGTTCAAACACAAGAGCAAAAAGAAAAAAGAGTAAAGACAAAAGACTGATTGGAATAACCAAATAACCCTGTAACTTAATAACACAATAACCACAGATAAATGAAACTAAACATAGCCCTTTTGGCCGGGGATGGAATTGGCCCGGAAGTGATCGACCAAGCTGTAAAAGTATCCGATGCCGTAGCTGCAAAGTTCGGCCATGAAATCAACTGGACACCGGCCCTTACCGGAGCTGCCGCCATAGATGCCGTTGGAGAACCCTACCCCGATGCAACCCATGAAGTATGCGTGGCCGCAGATGCCGTATTGTTCGGGGCCATCGGACACCCACGTTTCGACAACGATCCATCCGCCAAGGTCCGTCCCGAGCAAGGTTTGTTGAAAATGCGCCAAAAACTGGGATTGTTCGCCAATGTCCGCCCAACGTTCACCTTTCCATCCTTGATCGATAAATCACCCTTAAAAAGGGAACGCATTGAAGGGACCGATTTGGTCTTTTTGCGCGAATTGACCGGAGGTATCTATTTTGGAAAAAGAGGCCGGGAAGACAATGACAATACCGCATACGACACCTGCACTTACACCCGTGCCGAAGTAGAACGTTTGGCTCGAAAAGGTTTTGAAATGGCCATGCAACGATCTAAAAAACTGTGTTGCGTGGACAAAGCGAACGTATTGGAAACATCACGTCTATGGAGGGAAACTGTACAGAATTTGGAAAAGGAATATCCAGAGGTACAGGTTTCCTATGAGTTTGTGGATGCAGTGGCCATGCGTTTGGTGCAATGGCCCAGCTCCTATGACGTATTGATCACCGAAAACCTATTTGGGGACATCCTTACTGATGAAGCATCCGTGATATCAGGTTCCATGGGGTTGATGCCGTCGGCTTCCTTGGGCGAAAAGACCTCTTTGTTCGAGCCTATCCACGGATCTTATCCACAAGCGGCCGGAAAGGACATCGCCAACCCACTGGCCACCGTACTTTCTGCAGCCATGATGTTCGAGACTGCTTTTGGTTTAAAGGACGAGGCCGAAGCCATCCGTGAAGTGGTAAACAAATCATTGGCCGAAGGTGTAGTGACCGAAGATCTTGCCGATGGCGGGAAAGCATACAAAACCAGCGAAGTTGGGGACTGGCTGGCCAAAAACATTTAAATTGCCTGATCCGTCTCAAAAATATAGGGATTCGTCATTCTGAATTTATTTCAGAATCTTATCTTGTTATTATTGAAATTGTGAGAACCTGAAATAAGTTCAGGTTGACGGATTTTTTCCTAAATAATAGTAATCAAAAAGCCCCGATTCTTCGGGGCTTTTTATTTTTCAGTAGTCATCACTTTTCTACAGAATATAATCCGTGCTCAAGAAGTTGCTTACCTTGGCCTCCATCAATTGCTCCACGGTTTGGGTGTTCAGTTCATTGTCCTTGAACGCCACAAAGGTTCGGATGGAAAAGGACCTCAAAGCATCGTGCACACTCAATGTGGATTGTGCCGAATCCTTTCTTCCCGTGAACGGATAGACGTCCGGGCCTCGTTGGCAAGAGCTGTTCAGGTTCACTCGGCACACCAAGTTGGCCAACGTATCGATCAATGGTGACAACGTATAGACGTCCTTGCCGAACAGACTCACCTGTTGTCCGTAGTTGGATTCCGCCATATCATCCAAGGGCTCTTCAATATCCTTGAAGGAAAGCACAGGAATGATCGGCCCAAACTGCTCCTCTTCATACACCCTCATATCCTTCGATACCGGATAGAGCACCGCAGGCCATATGTAATTGTCAAAATGCTTTCCGCCCTTCTTGTTGATGACCTTGGCCCCCTTGGCCTTTGCATCGTCCAAAAGTTCTTGGATATAGGCAGGTTTGTCCGGTTCTGGCAGCGGAGTAAGGCTCACTCCATCGTCCCATGGATTACCAAATTTCAGGGCATCTACTTTTTCCGAAAAACGTCTCAAGAATTCATCCTTGATATCTTCGTGGACATACACCACTTTGAGCGCCGTACAGCGTTGCCCATTAAAGGACAAAGTCCCTGCAATACATTCGTTTATGGTCAGGTCCAAATCGGCATCGGGGAGCACAATGGCCGGGTTCTTGGCCTCCAAGCCCAAGACCAGACGAAGTCGGTTGCTCTTTGGATGTTGGTCCTGCAATGCATTGGCCGATTTACTGTTGCCAATCAAGGCCAGGACATCAACCTTCCCCGTCTTCATTATAGGCGCCGCCACGGCCCTTCCACGACCAAAGAGTATATTGACAGCTCCTTTGGGAAAACTGCTCTGAAATGCCTCCAAAAGAGGCGTGATAAGCAAAACCCCATACTTGGCCGGCTTAAAAATGGTCGTGTTCCCCATGATGATGGCCGGAATGAGCAAAGCAAAAGTCTCGTTCAAGGGATAATTATAGGGACCAAGGCACAAAACCACGCCCAGAGGACCCCTACGGATATGGGCATACACCCCATCATGCTTGTCAAACTTGGCACTGTTGCGGTCCAATTGCTTGTATTCCTCGATCGTATCATAAATATACTCAACGGTACGATCGAACTCTTTGTACGAATCCGTTTTGGACTTTCCTATTTCCCACATCAGAAGCTTGACCACTTCCTCTCTTTTCTTCTCCATCTTTTTCACAAAGGACACCATGCATTCAATGCGGTCCTTGACCTTCATGGTGGGCCAAACCCCTTTTCCCTTATCATAGGCTGCCATTGCCGAATCCAAAGCTTCCAAAGCCTCGGTCTCACCCATATCCGGGATACTGCCCAAAACTGTTGGCACATATTCCTTGGTAGATGATATCGTGGAGACCACAGGAGTTGTTGCTCCGTTCCATTTGCGCAGCTCTCCGTTGACCAAATAGGTCTTTTGATGGATTTCTTCCTTGATTTGAAACGCTTCCGGTATCACGGTCTTGGTTGTTGACATAAATTTTTCGTTTATAGAATTAGTGTTCTCAAAAAAATGGTCGGTGGGCCTCTACAAAGCTAACATAAAAACATTTGGGAAAGCTTTGGTTCTACATGGGTTTCAACACAAAAACGATTTAGCCGACCCAATATCAAAACATACAGAAAAATTGTTGTGGAAATCACACCAAATATTGGAACAAATCAGGCTTATCGTTGAGATAGTCCCCAAAAAAGTTATTGGCCTTCATACGATGGATCAATGGTTCCAGGTCGTCGGCAGACTTCAGTTCTATTCCCACTACTGCAGGTGCATTTTCCCTGCTCGACTTTTTGGAATATTCAAAATGGGTGATGTCATCATCCGGTCCCAAAATATCGGCCACAAACTCCTTCAATGCCCCAGGTCGCTGCGGAAACCGCACTATAAAATAGTGCTTAAGATTGGCATACAGCAATGCCCGCTCCTTGATCTCGGCTGTTCGGGTAATGTCGTTGTTGCTACCACTCACCACACAGACCACATTCTTTCCCTTGATTTCCTCCGCAAAATTATCAAGGGCAGCAATGGTCAATGCCCCGGCGGGTTCCACTACGATGGCATCACGGTTATATAGGTCCAAAATGGTCTGGCATACCTTTCCTTCGGGCACGGTTTCCATTTTATACAAATGGTCCCTACAAATGGTATAGGTCAATCGTCCCACTTGTTGTACGGCTGCTCCATCAACAAACTTGTCAATGGTTCCCAACTGCACCAAATTTCCTTCTGCAATGGACCTTTTCATGGAAGGCGCCCCTTCAGGTTCCACTCCAATGATCTTGGTCTTCGGCGACAACGCTTGAAAAGCACCACACAGTCCAGAGGCCAAGCCTCCACCACCCACGGCCACAAAAAGGTAGTCGATGGGAACATCGCTTTGTTCAAGGATTTCCAAGCCTACTGTTGCCTGCCCTTCAATGATCTTTTCATCATCAAACGGATGGACAAAGGTCTTTTCTTCGTGTTCACAATATTTTTGGGCCGCCCTGTTGGAATCGTCAAAAGTGTCCCCTTCCAGAACCACTTTCACCCAATCTCCGCCAAACATCTTGGTCTGGTCGATTTTTTGTTTTGGTGTAACAACAGGCATGTAAATGGTACCCTTTACCTTCAAATGGCTGCAGGCAAATGCCACACCCTGGGCATGGTTTCCCGCGCTGGCACAGACCACGCCCCTGTCCAATTGTTCCTTGGACAAAGAAGATATCTTGTTATAGGCCCCACGGATCTTATAGCTTCTGACTCGATGAAGGTCTTCCCGCTTAAGAAATATATTGGCCCCATAAGCCTTGGAATAACGGATACTTTGCTGCAAAGGAGTTTCTTCCGCCACTTGGGCGATGATTTTTGCCGCTTGATGAATATCCGCTATTTGCGGAAAATACGTTTCCACAGTTTCTTTGCTCATGGGGCCAAATACAATTTATGCTATAGGCTTCATAGCTGTCATGGATGCACGGAGTCTTGCTCCCACTACTTCCACATCATGGGTACGGATGGCCTTGTTGACGGCGATAAGTTTGATGTTGTCCACACCGTTGTCCTTTCCTTCTCCGAACTTCTTGCCAATCACGTCGGTTTCCACTTTTTTCATGAAATCCGTCAACAAAGGCTTACAGGCATGGTCAAACAAGTAGCAACCATACTCAGCGGTATCAGAAATGACACGGTTCATCTCGAACAACTTCTTCCTAGCAATGGTGTTAGCGATCAATGGAGTCTCGTGAAGCGATTCGTAGTAAGCGGATTCGCCGATGATCCCTGATTCGGTCATGGTCTCATAGGCCAATTCAACCCCGGATTTTACAAATGCAACCATCAACACACCGTTGTCGTAGTATTCTTGCTCGGAAATGGACACATTGCCGGCAGGAGTCTTTTCGAAAGCAGTTTCGCCAGTAGCGGCACGCCAGTCCAATAGATTTTTATCGCCATTGTCCCAATCTTCCATCATGGTCTTGGAGAAATGACCACTCATGATGTCGTCCATGTGCTTTTGGAACAAGGGTCTCATGATCACTTTCAATTCTTCGGCCAAATCAAAGGCCTTTATCTTGGCAGGGTTGGACAAACGGTCCATCATATTGGTGATGCCCCCTTGTTTCAATCCTTCGGTGATGGTCTCCCATCCGTATTGTATCAATTTGGAGGCATATCCGGCATCAACCCCTTTCTCAACCATCTTGTTGAAAGAAAGAATGGAACCTGTCTGCAACAGACCGCAAAGAATGGTCTGCTCCCCCATCAAATCCGATTTTACCTCGGCCACGAATGAAGATTCCAACACCCCGGCCTTATCACCGCCAGTAGCCGCTGCATAGGCCTTGGCTTGCTCCAACCCTTTTCCCTCAGGATCGTTCTCAGGATGAACGGCGATCAAGGTTGGTACACCGAAACCTCTTTTGTACTCTTCGCGCACTTCGGAACCCGGACTTTTTGGAGCCACCATGATCACAGTGATATCCTCCCGGACCTGCATCCCTTCCTCCACGATATTGAACCCGTGGGAATAGGACAAAGTAGCTCCTTTTTTCATCAACGGCATTACAGCCCCTACCACTTTCGTGTGCTGCTTGTCCGGGGTCAGGTTGATGACCATGTCGGCGGTCGGGATCAATTCCTCGTAGGTGCCCACAACAAAGTTGTTCTCCGATGCATTTTTAAAGGATTGCCTTTTTTCCTTGATTGCGGCTTCCCTCAAGGTATACGATACATCCAATCCGGAATCACGCATATTGAGGCCTTGGTTCAACCCTTGGGCCCCACAGCCTATGATCACAATTTTCTTCCCTTTTAAAGCTGAAACACCATCAGCAAATTCGCTGGGGTCCATAAACCTACATTTTCCCAATTGGGTCAATTGCTCACGAAGCGATAGTGTACTAAAGTAATTTGCCATTTTTATGATTTGATTTTATGCTATTTAGTTTTCTTGAAATTCTGTCAATATTTCGGATATCGGCATGGCCGCTTTTGTTACGGCAATGCGCCCCGAACGAACGAACTGCATGATGCCATAAGGTTCAAGCGCATCGTGCATCTCATCGATTTCATGCCTACGGCCTGTTTTGGCCAGCACGAAGAACTCACGGCTTACTGTGACGATCTGGGAGTTGCTATCTTTGATGATGTTCTGGATCTGGCGTTCATCGAACAGTAGGTTCGATGCGATTTTGAACAAGGCCGACTCTTGATAAATGGTCTCATCATCGGTGTGGTAATACGCTTTGATGACCTCCACCTGCTTTTCAATCTGATTGACGATTTTTATGGCCCAGTCTTCTGTGGAATAAATTACAATCGTGAATTTTGAAACGCCTTCAATCTCTGATTTTGAAACGTTTAAACTTTCTATGTTAATGTGTCTCTTCAAGAATATTCCTGATATCCTGTTGAGCAATCCCACATGATTTTCGGAGTATACCGAAATGGTAAACCATTGTTTTTCCATGCTATTTTATTTTAACTGCAACGATAAGTCCAGTGGACCAATCCATCTTTGTAAGTGTTATATCTTCTCTCTTTTCCAATATTCGAACCAATTCCTTGGCTTTTTCTTCGTGTCCTGATGGCCAATTGGGTTGTTTTAGCATATCATCAATCACATAAAACCCACCCGTTTTCAGCAATTCCAATGCTTTATCCAAATGACTATACTTTCCGGGCCAAGCATCTGCAAAAATCAAATCAAAAGCGGCTCCGTTGTACGATTCCAGCCATTCTCCACCATCGGTACAAACCAATACCAACCTAGATTCACCATGAAAAAAGGCATTGGCAATCTGAATGAGTTCCGAATCGTTATCGACACTGATAATTTTAGAATTTCCATCCATGCCTTCGACCATCCAAGCCAAAGACAATCCGATTCCCGTGCCCAACTCCAAAAAGTTTCCATTGGGTTTGGAGGCCACCAAAGTTTTCAAAAGGGTACCAATATACACGTCAGAAGACATGCCAAAGCCTATTTCCCTTGACTTCTCAAGCAATGCCGAATACCTTGACGGCATTTTTAAAATATTGGCCTGGTCCATTCTTACTTCAATAAGATATCGGAGATGGAAGCTCCCGTCGGAACCATTGGGAACACGTTATCTTCCTTCTCTACCCTGACTTCCAAGAAATAAGGATCTTTGGAGGCCATCATTTCTTCCACAGCATCCTTCAAATCGGAGCGCTCCACTACCCTTCTGGCCTTGATGTGATAGCCTTCGGCTATTTTCACAAAATCAGGATTGGTCATTACCGTGGAGGCATAACGTCTTTCGAAGAAAAGTTCCTGCCATTGGCGCACCATACCCAAGTGATCGTTGTTGAGGACCACAATCTTTACGGGCAAATTGTGCTGGAAAATGACCCCTAGCTCCTGAATGGTCATCTGGTACCCACCATCACCGATGATGGCCACCACTTCCCTATCCATGGCTCCCATTTTGGCACCGATGGCCGCCGGAAGGGCAAATCCCATGGTTCCCAAGCCACCAGAGGTGATGTTGCTCTTTGTTTGTTTGAATTTAGCGTATCTACAGGCAATCATCTGGTGCTGTCCCACATCGGAAACAATGACCGCCTTATGCCCAGAAGCCACATTGATCTGTTCAATCACCTCACCCATGGTAAGGCCCGGCTTAGTGGGATAGATATCCTTGTCGATTACGGTATCGTATTCTATTTGTCGCTTTTTCTCAAACTCGGCCACCCACTCCTTGTGCTCATTCTTGTTGACCAAGGGCAACAAGAATCCCAAGGTTTGCTTGGCATTGCCCAAAACTGCAACGTCCACGGGCACATTTTTGTTCACTTCGGCGGGGTCTATCTCAAAATGGATGATTTTGGCCTGCTTGGCATAGGTTGCAAGGTTTCCGGTCACCCGATCGTCAAAACGCATTCCGATGGCAACCAGGACATCGCATTCATTGGTCAGGACATTGGGGCCATAATTTCCATGCATGCCCACCATACCCACATTCAATGGATGGTCGGTGTCCATGGCAGAAAGACCCAAAATGGTCCAAGCTGCTGGGATTCCCGCTTTTTCCACCAATGCCTTGAGTTCTTCTTCGGCCTCGCCCAAAATAATCCCTTGTCCAAAAACGATGTAGGGCTTTTTGGCGTTGTTGATCAATTCCGCTGCTTTTTCAATGGCGTTCACGTCCGGCTTAGGAGCTGGTTTGTAGCTTCTCACCCCTGTGCATTTTTCATACACAAAATCCAATTCATCGAATTGGGCATTCTTGGTAATGTCCACCAACACAGGACCTGGTCGTCCTGACCTAGCTATATAGAATGCCTTTGCCATGATCTCAGGGATTTCTTCTGCACGGGTAATTTGGTAGTTCCATTTGGTCACTGGGGTAGAAATGCCCACAATGTCCGTTTCCTGAAAGGCATCGGAGCCCAACAAATGTCTTGCCACCTGTCCGGTGATACACACCAGTGGGGTGGAATCTATCTGGGCATCGGCGATACCAGTAACCAAATTTGTGGCACCTGGACCGGATGTGGCCATGGCCACACCTACTTTTCCACTTACGCGAGCATACCCCTGTGCAGCATGGGTAGCCCCTTGCTCATGTCGGGTAAGGATATGGGTCAGCTTATCCTGAAACTTGTACAATTCGTCATACACGGGCATGATGGCACCTCCCGGGTATCCATATATCAAATCCACACCCTCTGCCAACAAACAATGGATGATGGCCTCAGCTCCGGTGATACGTATCGCTGTCTTTTTTTTCGCGTCCTTCTTTTCCGCTTTTAATGTTTCCATAAGCCTATATTTTGGGATTGTCCCGCTATGCTCTTCTGGAGCTTGTTGTTATATCAAATCCGTTACACATCCTTTGGATGCCGATGAAACCGTCTTGGCATATTTGTACAAACTGCCTGATTTTACTTTCAATTCTGGCTGTTTCCACTCTTTTCTTCGCTTTTCCAGCTCCTCATCTGAAATGTCCATGTTGATGGTGTTCTTCACGGCATCTATGGTGATGGTGTCCCCATCCTTGACCAATGCGATTCCGCCACCAACTTGTGCTTCGGGGGAAACGTGTCCCACCACAAAGCCGTGCGATCCTCCAGAAAACCTTCCATCGGTGATCAGGGCCACGTCCTTTCCGAGACCCGCTCCCATGATGGCCGAGGTCGGTTTTAGCATTTCAGGCATACCGGGCGCACCTTTGGGTCCTTCGTAACGAATGACCACCACATCACCTTTCTGCACTTTTCCATTGTGGATGCCATGGTTCACTTCGGTCTCACTGTTAAAGACCCTTGCGGTTCCTGTAAAGCTCAATCCTTCCTTTCCGGTGATTTTGGCCACGGCACCTTCGGAGGCCAAGTTGCCGAACAATATTCTGATATGGCCCGTTTCCTTGATGGGCTGTTCCAAAGTTCTGATGATATCCTGTCCTTCCGTCAAATCTGGAGCGTCCAATAGGTTTTCGGCCAATGTTTTTCCGGTGACAGTGATACAGTCACCGTGAAGCATTCCTTTTTTCAACATGTATTTTAGGACCGCTGGCACCCCACCCACTTTGTGCAGGTCTTCCATTACATATTTCCCGCTGGGTTTCAAATCGGCCAACAAAGGGGTGTTATCGCTGATCCTGGTCACATCCTCCAAAGTAAAATCTACCTCGGCAGCATGCGCAATGGCCATAAAGTGGAGCACGGCGTTGGTGGAACCCCCAAGGACTGTCACCAATCGAAATGCATTCTCAAGGGATTTCTTGGTCACGATGTCCCTTGGTTTGATGTCTTCTTTCAACAAATGCAACAGGGCAGAACCCGCGGACTCGCAATCAGCTCCTTTGGCAGCATTTTCTGCCGGAATGGACGAATTGAACGGCATGGACATGCCCATGGCCTCAATGGCAGATGCCATGGTATTGGCCGTGTACATTCCGCCACAGGCCCCAGCTCCCGGACATGCCTTGTGGATCACTTCCTTGAATTCTGTTTCATCAATGGTTCCCGCTACCCGCTGTCCGTAGGCTTCAAAAGCGGAAATGATGTCCAATTTTTTATTGTTGTGGCACCCTGGGGCTATGGTACCTCCATAGACCAAGATCGAAGGCCTGTTCAAACGTAACTGGGCCATCAAAGCGCCAGGCATGTTCTTATCACAGCCCACCACGGTCACCAAACCGTCATAACTCATGGCTTGCATCACGGTTTCAATGGAATCCGCAATGATGTCCCTTGACGGAAGGGAATATCTCATCCCCGGTGTACCATTGGAAATCCCATCACTCACCCCAATGGTGTTGAAGATGAGTCCTACCATGTTGGTGGACTCTACCCCTTTTTTCACATCCACCGCCAGTTTGTTGAGGTGCATGTTGCATGGATTGCCTTCATATCCCGTACTGGCAATCCCTATCAATGGTTTTTGTAAATCTTCGTCTGTAAGCCCTATGGCATGCAACATGGCCTGGGCGGCCGGCAGCGTAGGGTCTTGGGTCACGTTCTTGCTAAACTTGTTCAATTCCATTATCAAATTTCATTCTAATGCAGCGTTCTACTGAATTTATCTCTGCAAACCAAAGATAGATGTTTAAAAAGCCTTAGATTTTTAACAGAAAAGGGCTGTTTAAATCCATTTGGAACATAATAAACTTTAATCACTGTAAATCAACCACTTAAACCATTTTAAAATCCAACATTCAATTATTTTTACCGGTAAAGAAAAAGGGCCTGTATCAGCTTTTGATACAGGCCCTTTTCATTAACAGCACGACTGTATCATTCCAGATCTGGAACAATAATGACCACGCTGATGACGAAATTATTTCTTTTCATGCTTCAATGTTACGAAAAAAATGGGTCGATTCCTTCATTTGAACAAAAAATAACCCAAATTTTAAACCAGCTTGAAGGTAAGCTTATCCCCCAACTTTTTCTGGGCCAAGGTACATATCGAATCTTCTGAAAGTTGCAAGATGCGTGGATACCCTCCGGTAGTCTGGCCATCCTTCATCAGAACGATCAGCTTTCCGGCTGGGGTAAACTGCACCGTGCCCGGCAAAGTGCCTGAGGTGAGCATGGAATGGGAATGCCCGGTTATGGTCTCCGAAAGTTGGTAGGCCATCCTATTGTTTTCCTTGGAAACGGTGAACGTCTTTGTAAAAATTTCGGTCAGTTGGGCATCGGACAGGATAGAAAACTCAGGGCCCTTGTACACTTCCAAATAGTTCTTATGGAAGTGTTCCTCGATCTTGACCTCAGAAATAATGGGACTGTACGAAAGCATTTTGCCGTATTTCACCTCATCACCGTCCTTGAGCCTTTTTTTCTTGGTCACGGGAACAAATTGTGAACGGCTCCCCAAGACCACATCCGTCTGGAAACCACCCTTTACGGCCAAATAACTTCTAAAACCATCATCCAATCTGCCGTAGGACAGAATATCGCCTTTGCTGGCTTTCACCACTTGGTAGTTTTCTATGGGCTGGTTGTTCAGGGTGGCAGCAATATGGGCCCCGGACAGACAGATATAGGTAGGCTCATCAAATAGGAGCGTAGGCCCCGTCATGGTAATCTCCATGACCGCGGCATTGGGGTCGTTCTCCAGCAAAAGGTTGGCCTTTTTTACCGACAACACATCCATGGCTCCCGAAATAGGGACGCCGATGTCACGGTATCCAAATCTCCCCAAATCTTGAATGGTCACAAAAAAACCGGATTTCAACACTTTAAGCATCCAACTCTACTTTTTCTGGTTTATAAATGCCCACTTCCCCTTCTATTTTGTGCAACTCGTATGCTGCCTTCGATATTTTTTCAAACTGGATTTTGTCCCCGACCTTTACAAAACAAGGCTCCTTGGCATTGGGGTCGAACAAGGTGACCGGGCAATTCCCGATGATGTTCCAGCCTCCTGGGGAGTCCTGTGGGTAAATGCCCGTTTGTTTTGCCGCCAATCCCACGGAACCTTTGGCCACCTCCAACCGAGGTTCGGCCCTTCTTGGAATTTCAAGGGATGTTGGGAGCCCTCCCAAGTACATGAAACCTGGCAAAAATCCGATGCCATAGACCACATATTGATGGGACGTATGCTGATGGATGAGTTCGTCTACGGACAGCCCCAAAGTTTTGGAAACTTCTTCGATATCGATTCCGAATTCCAGGTCATAGCACACCGGAATGGTCCACAAATGTCGTTTCCTTTTGATGGTTGGGCTTACTTGTTCTGCATGGCAGTCCAAAATGAGTTTTTTGACCTCTTCGAAATCCAAATGGTCTTCATTATAGACCATGGTCAAGGAATTATAGGCCACGGACATCTCCCAACCTTGTAATTTGCGCTGCTTAAAGGCATCCATGAAATCGAGGATGTCTGCCAGAATGGATTCTTCAACTTTGTTGGGCCATTCGATCAAGACGGCCCGTTCTCCAAATGGTTTGATGGTGATGGGGTAACTTTTCACTTTTCTAGGTTCACCTGATGTTTGGGTAATTCCCGTGAAAGATACATCAATATTTCCAATGCCGAAGGAGTATCCCCATGCACGCAAAGGGTTTTTACCTCTATTTTTCGGGTTTTTCCATCCACTGTGGCAACAGTTCCTTTTTTTATTATGGGCAATATGTGGTCCAAAACCTTTTTGGGGTCTTCAATAAGGGCTTTATCGCTTTTTCTGGACACCAAACTCAAGTCTGGATTGTAGTTTCTATCCGCGAAGGCTTCGTGCCATACCTCAAAACCCATGCTTTCGGCCCTGTTTGCCGCCACTGACCCGAATGGGGCGTAAACAATGGCCGTATCCCGATATTCTTTGATGGCCTCCAAATAGACATCGGCCGCACCAACATCTCTTGCCGTTTGGTTATACAATGCGCCATGTGCCTTGATATGGTGCAGTTGGGCATCTTCCTTTTTTAGGACACCATAAAATGTGCCCAATTGATTTTTTATGCTTTGTATAAGCACATCCGCAGGAATATCCATCACTTCCCTTCCAAAATTGGCCTTGTCGGGGTACGATGGATGGGCACCTATTTTCACACGGTACTTTTGGGCCAATAGGATGACTTCCCACATGCTCTGGACATCGCCCGCGTGTCCGCCACAGGCAATATTACACGAGCTGATGTAGGGGAAAACATCGCTCTCATTGCCAATTCCCTCCCCTACGTCACAGTTGATGTCCACTTGCCATGTTTTCATTTGCTAGGTTGATATGTTACTTAATTATTGGGTTATTATGTTATTGGTTTTAGGCTTCTGACTTCCGACGTTTCGACTACGCTCAACGTGACACTTCTGACATTTGACTTCATATTAAAACACTCCCATTACTTTAAGGATGCTTTTCATTCCCAGAAAAATACTGAACAATACAATGGCCAGTCCGAAAGCATTCTGCAACATTGTGTTCTGATATTGTCCCATGACGGACCTCTTGTTCACCACCCAAAGCAGCAACATCGCCATAATGGGCAACAACAGACCATTGGCCACTTGGGCAAATTGTATCACCTCGATGGGTTTGATGTCAAACGACAAGGAGATGACCCCACAGAAAAGCACAAAGGCCCAGGTCCACTTGAATCGCTTGTCCTGCATGCCCCCAGACCATCCAAAACAACTACTGGCCACATAGGCCGCCGCCAATGGCGCGGTGATGGCCGAAGTGACTCCCGCAGCCAATAGTCCAACGGACATAAAGTAAACAGCCATTTTGCCGAACAAGGGTTCCAACCCCTTTGCCATGTCCAAAACTTGGTTCACATCTGCAATGGGAGCCGCAGATGCTGTCACCAAAATGGCCAGGGATACGATTCCTCCCAAGGCAATGGATACAATCGTGTCCCATTTGACCTCCTTTATCCCGCTCACGGACTTCCATTTCTCCTTCACCAAAGAGGTATGCAAAAAAAGATTGTAGGGCACCACCGTGGTGCCTACCAAGGCGATGACGGTGAACAAACTTCCTTCGGGCAGTCTGGGCACGAACATCCCTTTCACGATTTCCGCGACGGAAGGTTTGACAATGATGGCGCAAACGACAAAGCTAGCCCCCATGATGCCCACCAAACCCACAAAAATGCGTTCCAAGGCCTTATAACTGCTGAACCAGAGCAACAGGAATATGAAAAACCCGATCAGTATAGGCAAGTATGGTTTTGTCCATTCTTGGCCGACTAGTTGTTCCAACCCCAAAGTGGCGCCACCGATGTTTCCGGCCTCATAAGCAGCGTTGCCGATGAGTATGGCGGCCAAAACCACGGTGATGACCGTTTTCCTTATCCAAGGCACTTTCAGTTCCTGGCGCATCACATCCACCAGTCCACTTTGGGTTACCACCCCTATCCTACCCGCCATTCCCTGTAGCACGATGGTCGCCAAAATGGAGACTACCAAGGCCCATATCAGAGCATACCCGAAACGTGCCCCGGCCAAGGTGCACATGGCTATGGTTCCCGGTCCCACAAAGGCCGCTGCGACCAATACTCCAGGTCCGATTTTTTTAAACATTGTTCAGTTGGTTTGCGCAATGAATTTAACAGGATATTGGGACAAACCATGTATTTCATCCAAAAAAATGTATTTCGTCTAAAAATGGGATGTTTTATATCGACCGATTATACGAATTTCTAAAAGTGAAAGTTATTATGAATACCAAATCGTACTACAAAACTTAAACTTGACAAACACACTTATGACCTGTAAGGATTGTGGCAAAAGTATTGATCATCTTCAATACAGGGCATCCATGGATTCCCTCGGTGTTCAACTTTGCGAAAGACATACACGACTTATCAAAAAAGTCATCCTTGATAACGATACTCCCCCAGAAGCCATCCATCTCTTTTACGCATTGAAGGATGCTGGTGCCTATCCGATGTTGGAATGGTGGGACGGTAAAAAATCGGTCGATATTGCCATTTCAAGGGTGAAACTGAACATTGAAATAGACCGGGACTACAGTAGGATCACCCACGAACAGGCCATAAGCGATCTTGAAGATGCCATGCATTCGTTCAAAAATGGATTTACCACTATTCGAATTCCCCACTTGGCCATTGCCTATTACTTGGAAGATACCGTACAGAACATTCTTGGGATCATCTCCGGACTCAAGGCAAACATCAAGGCCATCTAGTCACTAAACTGGAACCTGCTGTCCTTTTTGGTCTCCTTATATTCAAGGATATTGATAATGATAGGATGCTCACCGATGTTTTCAAGGTCGTTCACGTAGTTTTTGCCCCTGTACTCAAAATATTCGGTGTCTCCGGGATTCAGCTTTATCATGTTTATTTTACCATTTCCGTACCGGGTAAGGGCCAATCCGCCCGTGGTGCAAACCCAGCCAAAGTTGGTGTTGTGCCTCCTGAAGGGAATGCGTTCGCCTGGGGCCAGATGAAGGTCCCAAAGCTTGACACTCTCGTTCTCGAATACCAATCTATTACTTAAAGAACTTGTTATATGTTGATGTAGCAACTCATCTATCTTCTCCTGCTCCCATGGGTCAAAGTTGCCCACTGGGTTTAATTCCACACATTGCATTCTTATGAATTTTGAAAAACGGCGCAAAAATACATCATAAACCACTCAAATACAGATCAGTAAGTGTTTTTAACGTATTTTTTACACTTCTTCTCCTAAAAGACCGTTCCATTGCCAATTCCATCACTTCAGCCCCATTTTTTTGATGCATCAGGAAATGGGGTCAACCCAACCATCCGTCCCTGTCCAAACTTCTGTATTGAATGGCTTCCGAAATATGGTTCCGGTTGATGCTTTCCTCATTTTCCAGATCGGCAATCGTCCTTGACACTTTTAAGATCCTGTCATAGGCCCGTGCCGAAAGGTTCAACCGTTGCATGGCGTTCTTCAACAATTCCTTGGAAGATTCGTCCAAAGGGCAAAACTGTCGTATGTGTTTGGTATCCATCTGCGCATTGTAATGGATATGCTCCCATGCTGAAAATCGGGCTGTCTGGATGTCCCTTGCCACTTCTACCCTTTTTCTGATGTCCATGCTGCTCTCCCCTTTTCGTTCTTCAGAGAGTTTCTCGAAAGGCACTGGGGTCACTTCAATATGGATGTCGATCCTGTCCAGCAGCGGTCCGGATATCCTGCCCAAGTAACGTTGCATCTCCGCAGGGGAAGATGTGACAGGTGCGTCGGGGTCGTTGAAATAGCCACCGGGACTTGGGTTCATGCTCGCCACCAGCATAAAACTACTGGGATAGGTGACTGTGTACTGGGCCCTTGCAATGGTGACCTCCCTGTCTTCCATGGGCTGTCGCATCACTTCGAGGACCCTGCGCTCAAATTCGGGAAGCTCGTCCAAGAAAAGTACACCATTGTGCGATAATGAGATTTCCCCGGGCTGCGGATAACTTCCGCCGCCGACCAAAGCAGCAGAACTAATGGTGTGGTGCGGGCTTCTGAACGGGCGTTGGCTCATCAAACCCTTGTTCCTTACCTTTCCAACCACACTGTGGATCTTGGTGGTCTCCAAGGCCTCATGCAAGGTCATTGGGGGTAAAATGGAAGGTAACCGCTTGGCCAACATGGTCTTTCCCGCTCCTGGTGGACCTATCAAAATAATATTGTGTCCGCCAGCCGCCGCAATTTCCATACATCGCTTAATGCTCTCCTGGCCTTTTACATCGGCAAAATCGTACTCCGGGAAGTTGAGATGTTCATAAAACTCTTGACGGGCATCCACATAGGTTCGTTCCAAAGGTATATCCTCATCAAAAAAGTCCATCACTTCCTTGATGTTTTCCACACCGTAGACCTCGAGATCCTTTACAATGGCAGCTTCAACGGCATTTTCCTTTGGAAGAATAAATCCTTTGAAACCTTCCTGTTGTGCTTTTATGGCTATGGGCAAGGCTCCCTTTATGGGTTGAAGGCTACCGTCCAACGACAATTCGCCCATAATGATATAATTTTGGATGCCCTCCGACCTGATTTGGCCCGAAGCGGTCAAAATTCCCAACGCCAAAGTGAGGTCATAGGCGGAGCCTTCCTTTCTGAGGTCGGCAGGGGCCATATTGATGGTTATCTTTTTTCCGGGGATCTTGTACCCATTGTTCTGTAGAGCGGCGGCTATGCGGTAATTGCTTTCCTTGATCGCGTTATCGGGCAATCCCACCAAATGATAGCCTACGCCCTTGTCCACATTGACTTCCACTACGACAGTGGTCGCTTCAATGCCAAAAACGGCACTACCATAAATTTTTATCAGCATTTGGATTTTTTGTCAAATAAGGGCAAAAAATAGGCAAAGCCTATTTACCAAAAGCTCATTGATTGACAATAGCGTGGTTTGAATTGATGGATAGCCCTTCTCGGCCAATGGATGAAAAATCACTCTTTGGTGAAGGTGAGCACAGATTCGGCCTTTTCCTCAATCTCCTGTCTGTTCATCATCATTTTTCGGAACTCCCCCTTTACGTACATTTCAGCCTGGTCCTTGTAATGCTTGCTGAGCGGGTTCCCGGATTGTCCTGTGGGCAATATGCTGATACTGTTCTCAATATCCGAAAAATCAACGATCCTTCGTGTGGAAGGCCCTGAACTTACTTTGTAAAATCCTGTGCTGTCGTATGGAAAGGATAGGTTGTTGATGACCTCCCGGGTCCCCTCAACAGGAAATGGGCCCACATTGAAATAGCTGCGAAGGGATTCCACTTGGCCGATAGGATGTTGGTGTTCCAAGGTATGTACTTTGTCCCAAGTCCATTCACTCGGATCTGGCCCAAAATCACTGACCAAGGACTCCCATGCATCGGCAAAGGATTTCATGACTATGTCCTTCCGTGTTTCCACCACGTCCTTGGTATGGACATTGTCCCACCATTTTCCGCTTTCCATTTTAGCCCCCCAAGCAATCTGTCGCTTGAAAATGTGTGTGGCCAAAAACTGGTTGAACATTTCTGTCCCCAATTCGTCCTCCATGGTATTCTTCACCATGTAGTATTCACAACGATGGAACAATGTTGGGCTGGTGCTCGTCAACGTATATTCTCCGTTCCAATTCTCAAGGGAATCCACCAGAACCAATTGCTCCTGGGTCAAGAGGGACACATCGAACAGTTTTATCAGTTCGGTCACCAGTTGCGTGTTTACCGTGGAGGTCACATCCAATATCATTTCAGAAACAGCTTCTTTGTCCCAATCGTCCTTGGCATCCAAAAGCTGGACTATCCTTCTTGCCCTGTTCTCGGGCAGGTAATATCCCGGGTATAACATCCCTGCAATGGAGTCGGGCTGGTTGTTGGCCGAATAGACATAGTTCCAAGGTGGGTTTTCGGCACTTGGGTTTTCTGAAAAATCCAAATAGCGCAATGGTTCCTCTTTTCCCGAGGTGCCATCCAAAATATACTTGGTGGACAGGCTGTCCGGCATTTGATAAAGTTTTGCAGTGGCCCACCAGCCCACATTGCCCTTTGCATCGCCGTACATCACATTCAGTCCAGGTGCGTGGATCTTGGGCAGGGCATTCTTGAATTCTTCCAGATTGGCAGCATGGCTCAATCCGTAAAGGGCATCCATCACCTCGTTCTTGGGTTTGGTGTATATCCACGACATGGACACGGGTCTATCCCCGGAAATCTGATCGGCAATGTGGTTCAACACAGGTCCGTGATGCGTTTTTCGGTAGGTGAATGGTACATCATCCTCTCCTTTTACCTTTATGGTCTTGGTCACATATCCATACTCCTTCCATCCATCGGCAGTTTTGTATTTGGTACTATCGGATGGATGTGTTTCTTCGTAATAAAAGTCAATGTCATCATTTTCGAACATCGTCAGCCCATAGGCCAAATTCCTATCGTGCCCCAATAAGGGAAAAGGTACCCCTGCCAAATGATAGCCGTATTTTTCATAGGTGGGCGTGCTGATATGCGCCTCGTACCACACCGTTGGCTGGGCAAATCCAATGTGGGGATCGTTGGCAAAGATCACCTTGCCGTTCTTGGTCTTCTGGGGGGCAATTACCCAACTATTACTCCCCTCAAACTGCGGAATGGGCAATTTTTCCAAGGCCGTCGTGACACTTACCATGATGTTTGAAGCCAGTGAATCCATGTTAGATCCTTTGTAGTTCTTGATCCAAACCGTTGAGGTGTCTGAATCAATAGCAAGGTCCCTCATGTACTCCTCGCCCAATTTGTCCCTCATGCTGGTGAGCAGAGGGTCTGTCTTATGTGCCATGGCAAAACTAAAGGCCATGTAGCCCACTGCATTGTGTATGTCTTCCAAAGAAAAAGGTTCCTTATCCAGGCCTGTGAGGTAAAACTCGAGGGGTGTTGGTCCCTTCTCGATGAATTCGTTGATGCCATCCAAATAGGCTTGGGAAAGAATGGCCGTTTTGCTATTCAGGTCCATGCTGGCCACTGTTGCTGTTGAATTGTCATCAATGCCTAGGGAAAGGAAGAACTTATCTGTTTTCAAGAGGTCTTTGCCAAATACTTCGGATAGCCTACCCTTGGCAACCCGTCTCAAAAGTTCCATTTGCCACAAACGGTCCTGGGCGTGCACATAGCCCAATGCCTTAAGTGCATCTTCTTCATTGTCCGCATAGATGTGGGGAATCCCATAGGTGTCATAGAGTACTTTGACCGCACTGTCCAGTCCCGGCAATGTCTTTTTTCCACTATAATCGGGCTTGAGCCCATTCAAGAAAATAGCAATGCCAATGATTGCCAACAGGATTAAGCCTGCAAGAACCAAAAGTCCTTTTTTTAGTTTTTTCACTTCCCTTTAGGTTAAGTCGATTACCTCCCTAAGGTAAAACTAATTTCCCGATCCCATGAAAAAAAAGTGGGAGGAGTTGTCCATCATTTGTCCATGGAAAGGTGATGTTTTTCCAAGCCCGATCTTAGCCATTCCCCATAGGTTTCCACATCCACATATTGGACGGCGTCGTTCAAAATTTCCAGATTGGGAGAAAGCAAGACGTAGTAGGGCTGTGACGCGGCATTGAAGTTGATGGTCTGGAAAGTCCCCCATTTTTGTCCCACGGTCTCAATGGCCTTTATCCGTCCAGAGTCATATTTGAAGTTGAACCTTTCTGCTTCGGGAAGTTCCTTTCTGTCGTCCACATAGAGGGAGATCAGCACATATTCGTCTTTCAAAAGGGGGTAGATGGTATTATGGCTCCATACATTTTCTTCCATCTTTCGGCAATTCACGCAGGCCCATCCCGTGAAATCGAGCAGAATGGGTTTGTTCACGGCTTTGGCATGGGCCACACCTTCCTCAAAGTCCTTGAAACAATCCAAGCCAAGGGGGCAATCGCTTTCGGTTTCGACCACGCTGTAAAAATCCGGAGGCGGAAATCCGCTCAACAGTTTCAGATGGGTCACTTGGAAAAGGCCCAATATCAAGTACACCGAAAAGGCCAGACTCAATATCCCGAAGACTTTTCGGGCGGAGGTCAGTTTTTTCTTTGGACCGTCATGCGCAAAGCGGAACAGCCCAAACAAATACAGGGTCATCAACACAAAAAGCACTATCCAGATGCCCACGAAGATCTCTCTCTTCAATAATCCCCAATTGCCTACCAAATCGGCATTGGACAAGAATTTGAAGGCCAGAGCCAGTTCCAAAAAGCCCAAGACCACTTTCACGGTGGTCATCCATCCGCCCGATTTGGGCAGGGAGTTCAACCAGGCCGGAAACATGGCAAACAACGCAAATGGCAGGGCCAAGGCCAGACCAAAACCGACCATTCCTGTCGATAGGTTGGTCGCTACATTGCCCTCTGCCAGCGTAGTGCTTCCCAACAGCCCTCCCAAAATAGGGCCGGTGCACGAGAAGGACACTATAGCCAAGGTCAGCGCCATAAAGAAGATGCCCAATCCCCCTCCTACTTTGGATGAGGCGGAGTCCATTTTATTGGCCCAAGAGCTGGGCAGGGTCAATTCGTAATAGCCAAAAAACGAAAAGGCAAAAAAGACAAAAATGACGAAGAAGAACACGTTGAGCCAAACATTGGTGGCAATGGTGTTCAGTATCTGCGAGTCCACCGAATTGAACAAATGGAAGGGCAAACTCAACAAGAAGTATATCAACACAATGAAAAATCCATAGAGAACGGCGTTTCCGATGCCCTTGGACTTGTTCTGCGACTGTTTGGTGAAAAAAGAAACCGTCAACGGGATCATGGGGAACACGCAAGGGGTCAACAAAGCGATGAGGCCGCCCAAAAATCCAAGCCCAAAGATCATCCAAAGGTTGGACTTCCCTTCGGCGTCCACGGAACTTCCTTGGTTCAGGAGGTGCTTGTTCTTGAAATCTACCTTCAACGATTCACCCAAGGCCACACTATGTCCATCCAGTTCTTGGGTAGTTGCCACAAAATCGCTTCCATCCAAAGAAACCTGGAAAAGATGGTCCAAGGGGATACAGACTTCCTTACAGATCTGGTAAAACAGGTTCACCGAAATCTGGTTGACCTCCGGGTCGAGCAGTTTGATCTTCTGGGTAAAGATGGCCTCTTTCTTGAAGAAAGTCTCATCTACCTCAAAAATGTCGCTGTATTCGGTAATGGTCTCACTTTCTTCCGCTTGGCCCATAAGTTCGTAGTCCTCGCCGGCTTTTTCAAAAGTGAATTCACTGGGCAGGGAACCCCCTTCGGCCGTATATTGGGAATAGATGTGCCACCCGTCCATGATCTTTGCCTTGAAGACCAGTTCGTATTCCGTGTCCGATATTTTATTGACTTCATGACTCCAGACGGCCGGATTGGCATCTGTTTGCGAAAACAGGGAAAGGTTGATTAAAAAAAGTCCTAAAAAAAGTAGTGCTGTTCTCATGTAGCCCATGTAATCTTTACTATTTGTCGGGTTGAATCCTCGACCTTGAAACGTTCGTCTGCCCTTTTGCCCACTACCCAAACAATATCGTTGTCCGAGCAAAGCAGCCATTGTTTTTCCTTGGACACCACATCCATCTTCTCGTCCTTGAAAAACTTGGACAGCTTTTTTCTTCCTTGCATACCAAAAGGATAAAAATAGTCGCCTTTTTCCCAATTTCTTAACACCAACGGGAAGTTTAACTTTTCCTTATCCATAAAGATGGTATTCTGCCCTGATTTTTCAATGCTATTAACATCTTCCAGATTTAAATTGAGAGGTAGATCCGGCTGTTCTTCATTTTCAAAGATCAAGTATGATCTTTTCGGTATATTCTCCAATTCTGAAAGGATCAGATGTTGCCTATCCTTCACCAATCTATGGGTCTTGGAAACCACTTCCTTGCCGCTCATGGCAGTCAAAAGGTGGTGTACATCGTCCCATTCCGTGAAACCATATGCTTTAAAGACTTCATACAAATAAGCTGCTGTGGGCTGTAAACGCTCCAACTCCCCAATATCGATCGTAATGCTTCCGCCATTCTCCACAAAAAGCTTTGCTTTGATGGTCTGGATATGGTTGTCCACCAAAGTATGGGTCTGGAGCAGATGGGATTGGGTGCGCATGAAGTTTTGAAGAAAAGTAGGGTGCAGTTCTTTCAGTTTGGGCACTACTTCGTGCCGTATCCTGTTCCGAAGGTATTTGTTACTGGTGTTGCTGCTATCCTCCCGCCATAGGATATGTTCAGCCTGGGCATATGCCATCACTTCTTCTTGTGAAAAGACAAGTAGGGGCCGGACTGTTTTTCCGTTTACTTCGGGTATTCCCAAAAGGCCTTCGATGCCCGTGCCACGAGAAAGATTGATAAGAAAAGTCTCCACGTTGTCATCAGCGTGGTGGGCCGTCACCAAAAAGTCAAAGCCCTCTTTTTCCAAAACCTCTTGAAACCATTGATAGCGCAGGTCTCTTGCGGCCATTTGGATGGAACCCCGGTTCTTCTCCGCATAGGCTTCCGTATCGAAACGTTTCACCAAGACCTCTACACCCAATTGTTCCGCCAAACGACGCACAAAATCTTCATCCCCATCACTTTCCGCGGCACGCAGCCCAAAATTGCAATGGGCCAATACCATATTCAGTCCCGACCTTTGGGTCAAATGGGCCAGAACCACGCTGTCCACTCCCCCGCTACAGGCCACCAACAAGCGCTTTCCTTTCAAGAAAGGCAAATCGAGGTCCACATGCTTTTTGAACTTTTCCAGCATACCACAAAAATACGATTCGTTGTTGAGTTATTGGGTTATTCTGTTATGGGTTATTCAGTTACTGAGTTATTTCGTTATTGGAATTTGGTGCTTCAAGCTTGGTGCCCGATGTAGGAAGAACAAAGAACAAAGAGAAAAGACAACCATTCCTGTCATTCTGAAAACACGAAGTGTTTGAAGAATCTCATCCTGCAAGAGATTCTTCGCGTTGCTCAGAATGACAAAGTTCACTGCAAACTGTTTACTGCCCACTGGAATTTATGATTTGACACTTGATGCTCAATGTTGGCCTCTTGTTTTTATGTTTTTGAAATTTGAACTTGAAACTTCAAACCCTAAACCTCTAACCTTAAACCTCTTCGCCCAAAACACTTCGCATGGCCCTCGCCTTCAGCAGGCATTCCTGATACTCCATTTCGGGGTCGGACTTTGCAGTGATGGCACTTCCCACGGAATAGGAGACAAACCTGTGCTTTTCGTTATACAAAATGCTCCGTATCACCACATTGAAGTCGAAATTTCCTTGAGGGTCAAAATAGCCCACTGCCCCACTGTACAGACCTCGTTTGGTCTCCTCCAAAGCTTCAATGATCTTCATTGCGGATATCTTTGGTGCGCCTGTCATGCTGCCCATCGGGAAGGTTTCCCTTATCAGGTCAACAGGGTTTATATCTGGATAGATTTTTGAAGTAATGGTTGAGATCATTTGGTTTACTTGTTTGTATCCATATACCTTGCAGAGTTCTTCAACTTCCACACTTCCTTTGATGGCGTTTTTGGAAAGATCGTTCCGCACCAAATCCGTAATCATGATGTTCTCTGCTCTTTCCTTTTCATCTTTGGCCAGTTGTTCCCGTATGCGCAAATCGTCATCGGCATCCCTTCCCCGTGGTGCGGTACCCTTTATGGGCTGTGAAATTACTTTTTCGCCCTGCCTTCTCAAATACCGCTCCGGGGAGGCACACAACAAATACCTTTCATCCAATCGCATAAAGGCCGCAAACGGCGGTTCGGATATGGAGTTCAGCTTTTTATAGGTCTCCAAAGGGGCTATCTGTACATCTTGGGCATAAAACTCCTGACAAAAATTGGCCTCATAAATATCACCACGATGGATGTGCTCCAAAAAACGGTTCGCTTTTTCAAAATAGGCATCCTTGTGGATACGCATCTTTATGGGAATGGGGGAAGTCTTGACATTGTTGGTCCTATCTTCACCCAACAATGAGACAATGTCCGCAAAATCTTTTTCCATGTCAGGCACATCAGCTTCCAAGTAGTTGAACTGGAGCTGGCCCCCATCCAAAATGATAATTTTACGGGGCTGAAAAAAATACAGGTCAGGGAACCCAATTCCATCCCCATTGCAGGAGATCAAATCCTCCAACTGGTTTTTCAAATCGTATGAAAAATAGCCGAACAGCCAGTCAGACCGGTGTTCAAAGTAGCTCCTAAGTTCTTCCAAATGGAAAAATCCCTTGGATTTCCCAACGGCCAGACAGGCTTCAAAGGATGAATAGTTGCCCCGATGCCCGTTGCTGTCCAACCACACCACATCCGTGTAGTTTTTGGACCATTCCAAAAGGGCGTTCTTACTTTGTAAAGGTGATGCTGTCTTAAAGGAACGCTGTGTACGCAATGCCCATTATTTTAACGAATCCAAAAAAGTCTGTAGCGCTTTTTGGTGTTCTGCTTTCAAGGATTCATCCAGAATCCCGTCCTCGGAAAAAGTATCATGGAACGAAGGCAGGGAAAACGTCGCGGTGATTTCTGCTCCAAACCTTGGCAACATATTCTGTATCACACCCAAAGAACCCATACCGCCTCGTTTACCTCCCGAAGTGGACATGAGGAGCACCTTTGTCCCTTCCAAAAATTTCCGGTCCAAACGGGACAGCCAATCCAAAACATTCTTAAAATAGGCCGATGGATTACCGTTATGCTCGTTCACGGAGAGTATGAGTCCATCTGCTTTCTGGATTTCCTCCTTGAACTCCACCAAAGCATTGGAATATCCTTTTCTTTTTTCATCATCCTCACTGAACATCGGAAATGGATATTTTGTCATGTTCAACAACCTAAGGTCATGCCCTTCCACCAAAGAAGTGGTAAATTGTACAAGCCTGAAATTGATGGATGTTGAAGAATTGCTTCCGGCGAATGCCAAAATCGCTGCCATAGAAAAAAATCATTGATTGTTTCGCTAAAATACCCCAATTGGGGCAGAGTTGTAAGTATTTTGTATAATTTTGGCGCGGAAAGCATCCAAAGTACTTGCAAAACAAGTATATAGGAAGAGATTGAACCAAATGACAGTTAAGACCAACAGGTTATTTTTTGTAGATGCCATGCGTGCCTGGGCCATATTGATGATGCTCCAAGGACATTTCATCGATGGGCTTTTGGAACCGGCCTTTAGGGACCTCAACAATGGTGCCTTCCGTGTTTGGCTTTATTTCCGGGGAATCACAGCGCCTGTTTTCTTTACGGTTTCCGGGTTCATTTTTACCTACCTACTCGTGCGGATGCCCCAAAAAGGGATGGACAACCCAAGAGTGGTCAAAGGTATTCGCCGCGGGCTTCAACTCGTTTTTATTGGCTATTTGTTACGTTCCAATCTCTTTGGACTGCTCAAAGGGGAAATTTACCCTTCTTTTTACTTTGTGGACGTACTGCACTGTATCGGGCTTTCCATTTTGGCCTTGATCGGGATCTATCTGTTGACCATCAACAGAAGAAAGCATATGTTTCCATTGGTCCTGCTGGGCATTACTTTGGTCCTGTTCCTGTTTGAACCACTTTACAAGCAGTGGTCCTTTTCCTTTTTACCGGAATTCATCGCCAATTATTTCACCAAGGCCAACGGCTCTGTATTTACCATCATCCCATGGCTTGGATATGCCACCATCGGAGCTTTCATTTCTATCTTGTTCTTGAGGTTCAAGGATTTCAAATACCTTTATCCAGTGGCCATTGCCATTTCGTTGGGACTTGGCGCCGTTCTGTGCTATGCATTGTCACCAACCTTCCTTGCCATTTACGAATGGACGGGAGTAGAACTTTTCAACTTGCTGCAACTCAACAACTACCTGTTTATCCGATTGGGCAATGTATTTGTGGTATTTGCTGTGTTCATGTTGCTTCGACGGCTTATAAACAACCGCACCATCCTGAATATTGGCTCCAGCACCCTTTCCATCTATGTGATCCATTATATGGTTCTCTATGGAAGTTTGACGGGATTGGGGCTCTATCGGTTCTTCCACCATTCCCTGACCCCTTCTGTGGTTATCCCCGGAGCTGTGCTGTTTATGTTCGTCTGTACCTTTTTGGCTTTGAAATATAGCCAATACGAAGAGAGTATCAAGTCCAGCATTGCTTGGGCTTTGGAGACTGCGAAGAAACAAGTGCTCGAAATCAAGGACATCTCATTTTCCGTGCTGAAGGAACTGTTGTCCCGGGCAGGCTTGATCCTCAAAAGACTGTTCCGCACCGCAAGAGGTTAACCTCAACAAAAAAGGCATCCCATCTTGATAGACCGAATGCCCTTTTACTTTTTCTTATCTATTGACTAACTATGCAACGACCTTTTGTCCGTTGCATCCAAGGCAGCTTCCTTGACAGCTTCGGCATACGTCGGGTGTGCATGGCTCATTCTTGCAATGTCCTCGGCAGAAGCCCTGAATTCCATTGCGGTAACAGCCTCAGCAATCAAATCGGCACAACGCGCACCCACCATGTGGACGCCCAACACCTCATCGGTCTTTTTGTCCGCCAATATTTTTACAAACCCATCCAGGTCCATACTGGCACGTGAGCGGCCCAATGCCCTCATGGGAAACTGCCCCACTTTATAGTCCACGCCTTCTTCCTTCAACTGCTCTTCGGTCTTGCCCACAGCGGCCACTTCCGGCCAGGTGTAGACCACTCCGGGAATGAGGTCGTAGTTGATGTGCGGTTTTTGTCCGGCCAAGAGTTCGGCCACCAAAACGCCTTCTTCTTCGGCCTTGTGTGCCAACATGGCCCCTTTGATCACATCCCCGATTGCGTAGATGTTGGATACGTTGGTCTGTAGGTGATCGTTCACCGCTACCCTGCCCCTGTCGTCCAGTTTCACGCCAGCTGCTTCAAGGTCCAGTCCATCGGTATAGGGCCTACGTCCCACACAGACCAAGCAATAATCGCCGGTCAATACCACTTCTTGTCCCTTTTTGTCGTCTGCCTTTACAATGACCTCTTTTCCTTTGCGCTCCACTGCTTTCACTTTATGGGACAGGTTGAAGGCCATTTTTTGCTTTTTCAGCACTTTCATCAATTCTTTGGAAAGGGCGGCATCCATCGTTGGGATAATGCGGTCCATATATTCCACAACGGTCACTTCGGAACCAAGGCGCTTATATACCTGGCCCAATTCCAGACCGATGACCCCTCCCCCGATAACGATCAGATGTTTGGGGATTCCCTTTAGCTTAAGCGCTTCAGTGGACGTGATGATGCGTTCCTTGTCCAGTTGAATGAACGGCAAGGTAGAGGGTTTGGATCCCGTGGCAATGATGATGTTCTTTGCCTCGATGGTCTCCGTTTTTCCATCTTTTTCAACAGCAATGTGGGTGGCATCCTTGAAACTTCCGAGTCCGTGCAGGACATCTATCTTGTTCTTGCCCATCAAAAACTCGATGCCCTTGGTGTTCTGTTCCACGACATCCTGTTTGCGGGCGATCATCTGCTTTAGGTTCACCTTAACTTCACCAGGAATATCGATTCCGTGCTCGGCAAAGTGCTTTATGGCATCCTCGTAGTGGTGCGATGAGTCCAAAAGGGCCTTGGAGGGAATACAGCCCACATTGAGGCAGGTGCCTCCCAAGGTGTCGTACTTTTCAATGATTGCGGTTTTCATTCCCAATTGGGCACATCTAATCGCTGCCACATAGCCTCCGGGGCCCGAGCCGATGACAGCTACATCATATTGATTCATATTGTATGGTTTGTAAGGATAATCCGTTCTTTAAAAACAGTGGTAAAAATACGAATGTTTTTTCGTTGGAACAGTGGGATGCGGAAAGTTTCGGGTTGTGGGTTACGGGTTACGGGTTTTGGGTTGAAGGGTCAAAGGTGAAAGTGCAAGGAAGGAGCAAAATTTCGGGATGCGGGTTGGGCAGTAAACAATGTACAATAAGCAATGACGAATAACTCAGTTACCGAATACCCCAAAAACAAAAGTCTATTCTCTATTGTCCATGTTCTATGGTCTATTTTGACCGAATTTCACGAATAGGCACGAAATACTTCCGACGTTTCGACTACGCTCAACGTGACACTTCTGACCTCTGATTTCAGACATCAGTAAATAAAAACCACCGAAAGATCCTAAAGCCTCCCGGTGGTTAGTATTGCATGCTATTCTATCTTGTTGGAAATCAATTACAGCTTAACTGTCCTGAATAGGTTCCGGTAAATGTCCATCCATGGTTGAACTCCAAATTGTTACCAGCGGAAAGGCCATTAGCGCAAAAGGTAAGGCCATCTACACCTAAAGTGATGTCCATAGGACCACCATTTTGTTCCACAAAGGCATTCCAACCCACTATAGTTGCGTTGAAACTGGCTACCGACATCCCACAACCATCGAACATATTTCGCATATCGGTCACATTTCCAATATCCCAGCCACCTATACTTTGGTCAAAGACCGTGGCAATTTTGAACATGCCGAACATCAAGGTGACATTGGAGGTGTCCCAACCGCCAATATCCTGATTGAAGGAGGTGGCCTCATTGAACATGAAGGTCATATTTGTTACACTGGAAGTGTTCCAGTTGCCAATGTCTTGATTGAAGGCCGTGGCTTCAGAGAACATATAGTTCATACCGGTCACATTGGAGGTGTCCCAATCGCTGATGTCCTGATTAAAAGAAGTGGCTCCACCGAACATTCCGGACATATTGGTCGCATTGGAAGTATTCCAACCGCTGATGTCTTGGTTGAACAATGTGGCTCCGTTGAACATTCCTGTCATAATGGTCACGTTGGAGGTGTCCCAATTCCCGATGTTTCCATTAAAAGAGCTTGCATTATAGAATATATAGGACATATCGGTCACTTGGGAAAGGTCGGGTATGTCGGTGGCTTTATAGGTCATGTTCTGGCATGTGCCAAAGGCCCCGTTCATGCTTTCCCATTGGATGCTGCCCCATTGATCCAAGGACAGCAGAAGTTCCGACGAAGCACTCTCAAACATGACGATGGCAGGAAACTGTCCCAAAATGGCCACAGTGTGGTTACCGGCCGAGGCGTAGACATGGGAAGGTCTGTCGCTGGTGCCGATCTCTTCCACCGTGCCATCGCCCCAGTCGATGGTGTAGTCATACGTAAGGTTTATGTTCGTACCGATAACAATTTCCTCATTGGCCACGGTGGTCTTCCAAGTGGTGACAAAGGCGTTGGGGTCGCTGGCAAGGGACTCGTACACGTCCGTGACATTGATGGTTACTATATCCGAATCAGTGCCCGCACCATCGCTTACCTGCACGGTGATGTTGTGCTGTGTGGCGGTCTCAAAGTCGAGGCTCCTGCCTGTTGCAAGGGAAAGTTCGCCAGTGGTCCCATCGATTTCAAAAAGACCGTCCGCATTGTCCGTTATTTCGTAGGTCAGTTCATCCCCATCAACATCGAAGGCCTCAACGATACCGATCACTTCGGTGTCGGCAATGTCCTCTGCCACGGTGAATTCAAAATTGCCGATAACAGGTAGAATGTTCTGTGCGGTGGCCTGGGTCACTTTTATGGTGATGGTGGCCGTTGCACTGTCCTCACCGTCACTGACCTCCACGGTGATGGTGTGCTGTGTCTTGTTGACAAAGTCCAGTGTCTTGCCCGGTGCCAGGCTCAGGGCCCCTGTGGCCGTGATCTCGAAGAACTCGTTGTCATTGGTCTTGATACTGAAGGTGAGGGCGTCCTTGTCGGCATCGGTGGCCACAACGGTACCGATTACCACGGTATCGGCAATGTCCTCAGAAGCGGTGAATTCCTGTGCGGCGATCACCGGGGTGGCGTTCTTGGGCGGTGTGGGTGCATCGTCCTTGCCGCAGGACCATAGCAGGGCCATGGCGAGGATGGCGATACCCAATTTTTTTGTGATGTTTTTCATAATCATTTTTTTACAGTTAATCTTGGCAAGATGGGGCGTTCCGGAGAATGTTTCGGGCACGATCTGACGGATGCCAAGGCTGGATTGACGGATGGGGTCTTTGGGTTGATGGGACTGGGTTACAGGTTTAAGGTGAAGGGAACAGGGGGTGAAAGTTCAAATTCCAATAATCGAAGCATCCAAGAATCCAATTTGCAATGAACAATAATTCAACAAGGGAATACCTTAATCATTTTCATTCTGAGCAAAGCGAAGAATCTCCTACTGGAGCCAAAGATTCTTCAAACACTCCGCGTTTTCAGAATGACAAGCAACGCCAATAAAAAATCCAAACCCCAACAATCGAAACATCCAACAATCCAATTTGCAATAAAATAAAAAACCGGAAGGACACTTGGTCCTCCCGGTCTTGGTCTTAAAAAAATAATCTTCTCACGAGGTACTTAGAAGCAATGGCCACTATCGTCATTGATATCCCAGCTCTTGTTTGCACGGAGAAAGGTATAGGCGTTAACACTCGGGGCATGGCTACAATCTATGGACAGGCCAACAGCACCCAAAACAATGTTTGAGGGAAGATTGGGAAGCTGGGACCAGCCTACTAAGGTACTACCATAGCTCAAGGCACTCATCCCCGAGTTGTCCAACATGTTTTCCATATTGGTCACATTGGAAACGTCCCAGGTATCCAAGATACCGTTAAAGGAGGTGGCCCCTTTGAACATATTGGCCATATTGGTTACCTCGCCCGTGTCCCAATCTAAGATGGCACCATTGAATTCAACAGCACCATTAAACATACTGCCCATGTTGGTCACACTCGAGGTGTCCCAATCATTGATGTCCTGGTTGAACGAAGTGGCCAATTCGAACATACTCTGCATATTGGTCACACTCGAAGTGTCCCAACCACTGATGTCTTGGTTAAAGAGAGCGGCATAGACGAACATAAAGGACATATTGGTCACATGGGAAGTGTCCCAGCCACCGATATCCCCATTGAAGGCAGTGGCCCCATAGAACATA
>NZ_QXFO01000027.1 GCF_003584105.1 Flagellimonas taeanensis | reverse complement strand
CTGCGAAGCAACACCGGTGAACAATGGGTCGCTACCCGCATTTACACTTACCGTAATATTGTAAGTCTGCGGACCATCCACCAAGACATCATCAACACCTGTAACGGTTACTGTCTGTGCAATATTGAAATTCCCTGGAGTGAATGTTAGCTGAGCAAGATCTACTGTACCTTCACCAATATCACCAGAAACTATATCCAAAATGACATCGGTCAAGGGCTCATTGTCTAGAACAATAGAAAAAGAATCGGTAGTGCCATCTTCAGAGGTCTCCGTTGAACCATCTGATTCAGTTATGGTAAAACCGGGAATTTCGTCATCCGCATTTTCTACAGAAATCTGTTGGGGTAAAACACCCAAGTACAATGGATCACTTCCCGCATTTACACTGACTGTAATATTGTAAGTCTGTGGACCATCTACAATTGCATCATCAACACCTGTGACCGTAACTGTTTGTGGAGTATCCCAATTAGCATTGGTAAAGGTTAATTGTAGTAAGTCAACAGTCCCCTCACTAGTATTTCCTGACACAATGTCAAGTATCACATCAGTTAGAGGCTGAACATCCAAAACAACGGTAAAAGTATCTGTGGTACCGGATTCGGAAGTGGTAGTCACTCCGCCATCCTCAACTATTGTGAAGTTTTCCTGCCCATACCCCATCCCCATACTACAAAGTGCTCCCAAAAAGAACAGGAATTTCCGTTGACCGAGAAGGGTCAAACATACAGAAGCGGTTTTTTTCAACAAAGACAACATGGCCTATTCAATCCGTTTGGGGTTCGTTCAATTGGCCAAGCAAGTGTAGGTAATTTGGGAGGAGTCAATATTACAAAAAAGGCAAGGAATGCCCCAAGCAATCTGTTTAAATCTCTATTTAATCGGATGAACTGTCCGCCCGGTCCGCTAAACCGCCGCGGAGCTGGTTTCGGCCTCTGGACTTATCTTTTTCACCAAGCCCTGGAGCACTTTGCCCGGTCCCACTTCCACAAAAGAGGTTGCGCCGTCCTTGACCATTTGCTGCACGCTTTGGGTCCATTTTACGGGAGCTGTGAGCTGCAGGATCAGGTTCTTCTTGATGGCATCGGCATTGGAAACGGCCGTGGTGGTCACGTTCTGATATATGGGGCAACTGGGCACGTTGAACTGGGTGGCCTCAATGGCCGCAGCGAGCTCTTCGCGGGCCGGTTCCATCAACGGGGAATGGAACGCACCACCAACGGGCAGCAACAAAGCCCTTTTGGCTCCGGCTTCCTTCAGTTTTTCACAGGCGATGTTCACGGCGTCCACCTCTCCGGAAATGACCAACTGTCCGGGACAGTTGTAATTGGCAGGAACCACGATCCCTTCCACTCCGGCACATACGTCTTCCACTATCGCATCATCCAACCCCAAAACGGCCGCCATGGTACTGGGTTTGATCTCACAGGCCTTCTGCATGGCCAAGGCCCGCTGGGAGACCAGTTTCAATCCGTCCTCAAAATTAAGGGTGCCATTGGCCACCAAAGCGGAAAACTCGCCCAAGGAATGTCCGGCCACCATGTCCGGCCTGAAATTTTCCCCAAGCACCTTGCCCAAGATCACGGAGTGCAGGAAAATGGCCGGCTGGGTCACTTTGGTCTGCTTCAGGTCTTCGGCTGTGCCCTCGAACATAATATCGGTGATGGAAAAACCAAGGATATCATTGGCCTTTTCAAACAGTTCCTGTGCCAAGGAATGGTTTTCGTAGAGGTCCAGGCCCATACCTGTAAACTGTGCGCCTTGTCCAGGGAAAATATATGCGTTCATAGTGGTCGAGTTTTTTTTGAGTGGGACAAAAATAGGGATAATTTGGAGGATTGGATGGTTAGATTGTTGGATTATTGGAGGGGAGACTTGGTTATTCTTCCTTGAACCAACTGGCATATTTTACATAGTTGTTGGCGATACGGTCTATTTCTCCCGAACTGAGCTCGGGACTGATGTCCTTGATTTTTTTGGCGGGCATACCGGCATAAATGCTGTTGGCTTCCACATGGGTGCCCTTGGTGACCACGGCCCCAGCGGCAATGATGGAATTGCTTTCCACCACACAATCGTCCATAATGATGCTGCCCATGCCCACCAGCACGTTGTCCTTGATGGTGCAGCCGTGCACGATGGCATTGTGTCCTATGGAAACATTGTCCCCAATGGTCGTTGGGGATTTTTGATAGGTACAGTGGATCACGGCCCCATCCTGCACGTTCACCTTGTTGCCCATTTTGATGAAGTGCACATCGCCACGCAGCACGGCATTGAACCAAACGCTGCATTGGTCGCCCATGGTGACCTCGCCCACTATGGTGGCATTTTCAGCAATAAAACAATCGTTTCCAATGACCGGGGATATGCCTCTAATGGATTTCAAAATCATAGTTATTCTGTTTGATCTTACAAAATTACATCACTGCGAAGACATCTCGACTGCGCTCGATGTGACAGCAACTGGATTTCTTCTTTTTAGCCTGCAATTACTGAAAATACGACAACAGTTCGGCTTTTTTGGAGGCGGAAACCGAGAGTTCCTTGCCGTTGGAGAGAATCACACTCCCCCCCTTTCCTTTTTTATATTTTACCACTTCGGCCACGTTCACCAGATAGGATTTGTGTATGCGGGCAAAGGGATAGGGCTGAAGGGCATCCTCAAAATATTTCAGGGTCTTGCTCACCACTATTTTCTTCTTTTCCAGATAGATTTCGGTGTAGTTGTCGTCCGCTTTGCAGAAAAAGATATCGCCCACATCCAAGATCTGGAAGCCATCCTGTTGGGGCAAGGTAATCTTCCCTTCTGCCTTGATGGGCTTCGTCTTCAACACCTGCCCTTCCAACGCGTTTTCCTTTTCCTTGATGGCCCTGACGTATTCCACGGCCTTGACCAGTTCGTCAATATTGATGGGCTTCATCAAATAATAGGCCGCATGGTGGTTGAGCGCGTCCATGGCATATTGGTTGTAGGCGGTCACAAAAATGGTCTCAAAACTGCGTTCGGGAAGTTGGTCCAACAGGTCAAAGGCATTCCCAAAGGGCATTTCCACATCCAAAAAAACGATATCCGGTGTGTGCTTTTGGATGAGTGCCAGCCCTTCCTCAATGTTGGCCCCTTCGCCCAAAAGTTGTACCCCTTCGCAATATTTGCCCAAATAGTTCCGAAGAATCTCTCGGCTATTGGCCTCGTCCTCCACGATGATTGCTCGCAGTTCCATCATTGTTTCTTGAGTTTTAGGGACACTTTGGTCCCGGTCCTGTCCGAATTGAGGTCCGTTATGGAGACGTCCACCCGGTTTTTGTACATATCGTTCAGAATCTGGATACGTTTCTTGATGTTGCCCATCCCCTTCGATTTTTGCTTGCGTTGGTTGTTGGTCTTCAATGCTGCGGATTGTGTACGCCCGATGCCATTGTCCATAACCACGATCTCCAACATGTTTTCGGTGACCTGGGCGACCTCTATCCTCAAAAAGCCCTTCGTTTCCCTATAGCGCAGCCCGTGCCAAATGGCATTTTCGATGTAGGGCTGGAGCAACATGGGCGGAATCTGATAGGCATCAATATCGATTTTTTGGTCCACGTTGATCTCATAATCGAACTTGTCCGCAAAGCGGGAGTGCTCCAATTTCACATAGAGTTCCAGCAGGTCCAATTCCTTGGCAAGGGGTATGAAGTCCTCCTCAGAGTTTTCCAGCACACTGCGCATCAGCACGGAGAATTCGCTCAAAAATCGGTTGGCACTGCGCTCATCACTTTTTGCGATATAATTGTTCACTGAGTTGAGCGCATTGAAAATAAAGTGTGGGTTCATTTGGGTCCGGAGCGATTTGAGTGCCAGTAAATTGTTGGCCAACTTCTGCTGACGGTTGCTCCTGTAGTACAAAAATGCAGTGAAGGCCATCAACAATATCCCAAAACCAAGCGAATAGATGATCCATTTCTGGCGTTTGCTGGTCTCTTCGTACAATTGTTGTTCGGTCACGGCCAAGCTGTATTTGCTTTGGTTCAGTTCCCGTTCCTGCTCCAAACTCGAAATACGGTTCTGTGTATTGGCGATTTCGCGGTTGAACCGGGCCGCCCTTGAAATTTCCTGCTCCTTTCTCACGTATAGACTGTCCACCACGGCCACATAATCTTGATAGGATTCCAGGGCTTTGGTGAAATCGCCCTTGTTCCGGTACACTTCCGAAAGTTTGCGGGTGGCATCTTTTTGGATTACCAAATCATCGTCCTTATCGGCTTCCACAATACTTTTCTCGAGATAGGGAATGGCCTCGTCCAACTTATCCTGGGCAATATAGGCACTGGCAATCTTGTAGTTGATCCGTTGCGAAGTAATGGTATCAGCACCCGACAAGGCCTTACTTTCCCTAGGCACACTAGGTGGGGAAAGTTGCTTGAGTTCGTTCAAGCTTTTCTTCCGCTGCTGGATCTCGTCATTATATCGACTCTTTTGATTGTAGAAATCCGCCACGCGTTCACTCTCTTGGATCAATCGTTCGGGTGCGACTTTTTTGGAAAGGTCCAACGAGTTTCGGTAAAATCCTTCGGCCTCCACCTCTCTATCCTCGCTGGCAAAGGCATCTGCCATTTTGGAATTCAGGTCGATGATCTTGGGGGAAATCTGGTTTTTTTCGGCAATCATCAAACCCTGGTTGTAATATCCTTGGGCCTCCTTTATTTTTCCCATTCCCTTACTGGCATCTCCAAGGGCCTCGAAGAGTTCCACCCGTTGATAGGGCACCATGTTTTTTTCCTCAATCAAGGGAATAAGGATCGATACCGCATTTGCGTTTTCCCCGTTCTGCAAATAGGCTTGCCCCAATAGCAACTTGGTCCTATTGGATGCCATCGCTGTAAGGGCATCCTTAAAATTGTCAATGGCCAGATCGTATTGCTTGTGGTACAGGTAGATTTCACCCAAAGTCCTCAGGGATTGGGCAAGTTCCCTTTTGTTGCCCGATGTCCCCAAAGGTTCCATGGACTGGGCCACGAAATCGATACTTTTTTCCAGGCTGTTTTTTTTATAAAAGTTGGCAGAGTCCAATAGTCGTTGATGGTCCATTGCCACATTCCGTGATCTAGCGGATGCGCTTTCCCTCTTTTTGGAGCTTGCCCTTCCATATCCTTCTACCAAAACATCCACATCTTCACCGGAAGTGATCCTGTGCCGCACCGTTTCAATCTCTGGGCTTTCAAAAATAAGTAGGTCCCCAATGGAAGCCCTGATCTTGAATTCTCCCAAACTATTGGTCGTGGTATATTTTCCCCTGTCCGTGGACACCTCTACCCCAGAAATAGGCACATAGTTTTCCTTGCCCTTCACAGAGCCCTTGATCTCCACCTCGCCACTGTTTTGTCCTACTTGGGACATAGCGGTCAGGCTGGTCATCAACAAACAGATAAATAGGTATGCCCTTTTGATCATAGTTGAAGTAAACTTAGTTCATCCCAAGCGTATTAAAAAATGCATTTTTAGGGAAAAGGGTTCAAATACGCCTCGATTTTGCCCCTTTACAAAGTCATTCGGTCCGTTGGCTCATTCCGGATGACACTTGGCTCATTCTCGGTTTTTATTGCAAAAAGATGCCGATACTTTTAGGCCAACATTTAAAAACATTGCATCATGAAACATTTGAATAAAGTATTGGGAACAGCATTTGCCCTTATGGCCTCCGGTGCCAGTTATGGTTGCAACCTCAAAGCCCAGGAAAAAGAAAATACGGTGTTGGTGACCCAATCCATTGTGGAAAAACCGAGCAAGCATTTTGTAAAGATCGCTTTGTTGCTCGATACCAGTAATAGTATGGACGGACTCATCAACCAAGCAAAAGCGCAGTTGTGGGACATTGTGAACGAGTTTACGCATGCCAAATGCGGCAACGACACCCGACCCATGCTTCAAATTGCCCTCTATGAATACGGAAACGACAATCTTTCTTCCCGCGAAGGGTACATCCGTCAGGTATTGGGATTTTCAGATGACCTGGATGAAATTTCGGAAAAACTCTTTTCCTTGACCACCAACGGCGGTGAGGAATACTGCGGTGAGGTCATTCAAACTTCACTGAAACAATTGGATTGGGGCAAGAATGCCGATGACCTTAAAATGATCTTCATTGCAGGAAACGAACCCTTCACCCAAGGCAAATTGAATTATAGGGATGCTGCGGCCAACGCCAAGGAAAAGGATGTGATCGTGAACACCATTTTCTGTGGAAATTTTCAACAGGGCATAAACACCGAGTGGAAAAGTGGCGCTTCTTTGACCGGAGGGGAATACATGGCCATTGACCACAACCAACAGGTGGTCCACATCAACACGCCTTATGACGATGTCATCATCAAACTGAATTCCAAATTGAACAACACCTATATCTCCTACGGTTCCCTTGGGTATGAGAAAAAGGCCCTGCAGAGCGCACAGGACAGCAATGCAGCCGAACTGGAAGAAGTGGTCGTGGTAAAACGGGCCGTGAGCAAAAGTTCACGATTGTACAAAAACACACAGTGGGACCTTGTGGACGCCGTTGAGGACGATGAGGACGTGCTTACCCGCCTGAAGGAAGAGGACCTGCCCAAAGAACTCAAAGGAAAGTCCAAAGGTGAGATCAAGGCCTATGTTGATGACAAAAAAGCGGAGCGTGAAAAAATCCAAAAGGAAATCCAGGAGTTGAACGCAAAGCGTGAGGCTTACATCGCCCAAAACCAAAAAGAGGAAAAAGGCGAACTGGAAAACGCCATGCTATCGGCCATTAAAAACCAAGCTTCCAAGAAAAATATGAAGTGGGATTAGATTGTTGAACCACAGAATGAAAATGGTCCATCCTATCGATGGGCCATTTTTAGTTATTGGCCGCGGGGCAGTAACAATCGTACCGCTTGCCCTGATCGCTCTGTCCAAAGTCATAGCCCAAGGTAATCTGGTGGAACCCGCCGTTATCAAAACGGATATCCCCGGATTGGTAGGAATAATTGTAGGAAAACAGGAACCGGTTCACATTGACCCCCACAATCGGAGTGAACAACTGCAAACGTTGCTCGCCAAAAGTTCCATTGGATTGGTACTGGGCCCCATCGAAACTCCTACGGTAGGACAGTCCCGCCCAGACCGTACCGAAGCTTACATCTTTGTACACCTTGGCGTTCAGGTCCACTGTTTTTTCTTTGGTATAATCCGTCATCTGGAACAGGATGGACGGTTCCACCCTAGTATTGCGTCCAAACACATAGCCTGCGGATAACAGATACCTTCTCAAATTATCAAATTCTGCGGCGCTGTATAGATCACGACCACTCCCCAAAATATTCAAAATGGCGGCATGCGCATAAAACTCCAAGAAATTATAGGACGCTCCCAGGTCCACATTGAAATAACTTACCGTGTTCTTTACCCCAGTCACTGCTGGATCGGGGATGATGGACCGGAATTCAGTCTCGTCCAAGCTGCTCAAGATCACTCCGGCACTAAGTCCGAACGAGAGTTGGTTCAACGTCCTGAAATCACCACCCAATTGCAAGTGATGGGCATAGGTCCCCTTAAACCCTGTTTGGGAATGGTATCCGTTAGAATCATTGAAAAGAATGGCGCCAATACCGCTGCGTTCCCCTACCCTGGAGTTGATGTTGAAGGTTTGAAGACTGGGTGCCTCATCCACATTGAACCATTGTTTTCTTGCGGTAAGACGTATCTTGGTGCCCTCCCCAATCCCTGCCATGGACGGATATACCAAGTAATAGTTATCTGCCAGATAATCAAAATATACCGGGATTCCTTCTTGGGCCTTGGCCATACTGCCAAAAAGAAGGGCTATGATAATCGAGGTTAGACTGCGTCTCATCTGACGATAGGGGCTATAGGTGTGATTTATAGGTAATCAAACATTTAGATAACGGTCGATAAGATACATTATTATATAATGTTGCAGTACATCCCAACTATTGGTATTTTTGCAGGAAAGATTCGCCATGAAAGAATATAACATCACTATTGTTGCCACGAACAATCCAAAGATCATCAAACTGGAGGCCAATCATTTTTTGGTCAAGGGCAACTACGAATATAAGAACATTGATGAGGCCAAGAATTCCCCCTTGGCCCAACAACTTTTCTATCTACCGTTCATAAAAACGGTCTATATCGCCAGCAATTTCATAGCCTTGGAACGATTTGACATCGTGGACTGGCAAGATGTAAAGGATGATGTGGCCCAGCAATTGGTGGAGTACCTGAATGCAGGGGAACCCATTGTAAATGAAGACCAGGACCTTAAGAAACAGCCTGTTTCGGTGTATGCGGAAGTGACACCTAACCCGGCCGTGATGAAATTTGTGTGCAACAAGCGCATCGTCCCCGCGGTCTTCGAGTTCAAGAACATCGATGAAGCCAAGGATTCCCCATTGGCCAAGGCCCTTTTCCACTTCCCGTTCGTCAAAGAGGTATTCTTTGATGAAAACTATGTTTCGGTGACGAAATATGAGGTGGCCGATTGGGAAGAGATCAATATGCAGTTGCGCGAGTTCATCCGTGACTTTTTGGGTGATGGGAAAGAGGTCGTGTCAGCTGAGGCCATCCAAAAGACCAAGGAAACTGTAACCGAAAACAATACACAATCCCAATACGATGACACGTCCAAACAGATCATCGACATTTTGGAAGAGTATGTGAAACCCGCCGTGGCCAGTGATGGCGGCAACATCATGTTCCAATCCTACGAGGAAGCCAGTGGCACCGTGAGCGTCATTCTTCAAGGAGCTTGCAGTGGTTGCCCTTCATCCACCTTTACGCTGAAGAACGGCATCGAGACCATGCTCAAGAACATGATGGGCGACAAAGTACGGGAAGTAGTGGCCTTGAACGGCTAATTTTAAGGGATTTCCTTGCCCTATTGTGGTCAAAATTTGGTAAATTGAAGGAAATTAAAAAACATTGACCATGGCAGTTTTAAAAGTTATCGAAGTATTGGCAAACTCTAGTGTAAGTTGGGAAGAAGCAACAAAGAGCGCATTGGAGCAGGCCTCAAAATCAGTAAAGAACATCCGTTCGGTATATGTGAACGAACAGAGTGCCACCGTAAAAGATGGCAAGATCGATGATTACAGGGTCAACGTCAAGATTACTTTTGAAGTAAAATGACCTAGACCCGACACAATGAACGCGTCCTAAAACTAGGACGCTTTTTTTATGTCCAAAAACCATTTACCTAAACACAGAAATTTTCAACCCTCAAAACAAGCAACGTGGCCCACAAACACACCAATGCCCTCATTCATGAGACCAGCCCCTATCTTTTGCAGCATGCTCACAATCCCGTGAACTGGGAGGCATGGGGGCCAGAGGTCCTGGAACGTGCACAAAGGGAGGACAAGCTTCTCGTCATCAGTATAGGGTATGCTGCCTGCCACTGGTGCCATGTGATGGAAAAAGAGTGCTTCGAAAACGAAGATGTGGCCAAAGTGATGAACGGAAATTTCATCAATATCAAAATTGACCGTGAGGAACGGCCCGATGTGGACCAAATCTACATGGATGCCATCCAAATGATCTCGGGACAAGGAGGCTGGCCCCTTAATATCGTTGCCCTTCCCGATGGCAGACCGTTCTGGGGTGGCACCTATCTCCCAAAAGACGGTTGGACAAATGTGCTGCAACAACTGACCGAACTCTACGACAAGGATAGGGAAAGGGTCAAGCAATACGCCGCCGACCTCGCCAATGGTCTCCACGCCATCAACTTGGTGGAACCGTCAAAAGATAAGGACCTGTTCCCATTGGAACAATTGGAGGAAGCCGTTGAAAACTGGTCGAACCATTTTGACACTTTTTTGGGCGGACACAAGCGCTCACCCAAGTTCATGATGCCCAACCACTGGGACTTTTTACTGCATTACGGCACCGCCAAAAACAAACCCGAACTGCTCGAATTTGTGGACACGACCCTTACCCGAATGGCCTATGGTGGAGTCTATGACCATGTGGGTGGTGGGTTTTCACGATATGCTGTGGACATCAAATGGCACGTGCCCCATTTTGAAAAAATGCTCTACGACAACGGACAGTTGACAAGTCTCTATGCCAAGGCCTACGCCGCCACCAAGAATGAAACCTACAAAGAAGTGGTCGAAGGAACAATTGCCTTTGTGACCGAGGACCTCATGGACAACAACGGTGGTTTTTACTCTTCCTTGGATGCGGATAGCTTGGATAAAAATAGGGAACTGAAAGAAGGTGCCTTTTATGTGTGGACAAAAGAGGAATTCACCGAGTTTTTGGGAACCGATCTTGACCTTTTTCAGGACTATTTCAACATCAATTCCTATGGCCTTTGGGAAGAAGAAAACTATGTGCTGATCCGGGACAAGTCCGATGAAGAAATTGCCAAAAAGCATGGGATTTCCATTGCTGACTTGAAAAATCGAATGAAGAACGCCCTGATCCTTTTGAAAATGGAAAGGAGCAAACGTTCCAGACCTCGATTGGACGACAAGATCCTGACCTCATGGAATGGGTTGATGCTGAAGGGCCTTGTGGATGCCTTCAGGTATCTCGATAATGAGGATTATTTGGCACTGGCACTCAAAAATGCACAGTTTATGGAACGGGAATTGATCAAGGAAGACTTTTCCCTATATCGGAGCCACAAGAACGGAAAGAGCTCCATCAATGCTTTTTTGGAGGATTATGCCACGGTGATCGAGGCTTTTTTGGCTCTGTATGAGGTCACATTTGACGAAAAATGGCTCAAGTTGGGCAAAAATCTGCTGGAACACACCCGTCTCCATTTTTTTGACGGAGCTTCCGGAATGTTCTTTTATACTTCGGACAAGGATCGATCGCTTATCCGAAGAAGCATCGAGACCAATGACAATGTGATTTCCTCCTCCAATTCCATCATGGCCCAGAATCTGTTCAAAATTCACAAGATCTTTCCCGAAGAAGGTTATGGTAATTTGGCCAAACAGATGCTCAAAAACGTGCAGAAGGATTTTTTGCGAACTGCACACGGGTTTTCCAATTGGCTGCATTTGGTGCTTTTTTACCATCTGGATTTTTATGAGATTGCCATAGTAGGCGAGGATTATAAAGCCATGGCACTGGAAATTGGCAAAAAGTATATCCCGAACAGTTTTATGATAAGCTGTGAAAAAGAGGGCCACATCGATCTATTGAAAAACAGGCATGTGAAAGACAGGACATTGGCCTACGTGTGCCTTGGGGGTGCCTGCAAACTTCCCGTTGCAACACCTGATGAAGTATGGAAGGAAATACATCCGTCCACCGAATAACATTTGCTTACATTTTAATTTTTTTATATCATTTGAACATTCAATTACGGTAACACAAAAACAAAAAAACCATTATGAAAGAATTGGAAAATTACCAAGAGTATGCTGACAAAGCCATTGAGTGGGCCCTGGGCATGCTTCCCAACCTGGTGCTTGCCATCATCATCTTTTTTGTCGGCCTATGGGTCATCAGGTTCATCAACAAGCTAGTAAAGCGCTTTTTTGACAAGAAAGAATATGATCAAACCTTGGAATCCTTTCTGCAAAGTTTTATCAGCATCACCTTGAAATTCCTTCTTTTTGTGCTGGTAGTGACCCAATTGGGCGTCAAGACCTCATCCCTGGTGGCCATAGTAGGTGCCGCAGGCTTGGCCATTGGTTTGGCCCTGCAGGGATCTCTGGCCAATTTTGCTGGGGGAGTGCTCATCTTGATATTCAAACCGTTCAAGGTCGGGGACTTCATTTCTGCCCAAGGCATTGATGGTACTGTCAAGGAAATCTCCATTTTCAATACTAAACTGAGTACTTTCGGCAACCAGATCGCCATCATCCCCAATGGCCAATTGTCCAATGGGAATATTGTCAACTTTAATATGGAAGATACCCGCAGGGACAAGATCGACATTGGTATCGGTTATGGATCCAACATCAAGGAAGCCAAAGATATTTTGCTCAAAATCTGCGCGGACAATCCCAGTATCAACACAGAACCCGCTCCTGAAGTATATGTGGGCGAACTGGCGGACAGCTCGGTGAACCTAACCCTACGTTTTTGGGCCAACAACGATGTGTTCTGGCCGGCCCATTTTTATGTGATCGAACAGGCCAAATTGCAATTTGATGCCGCTGGAATAGAAATCCCGTTCCCACAAAGGGTCATGCACAAGGTGGATTAGTTTTTTTTCTTACTCTGGAGCACAAAGTCCTTCAGATAATACGGTTCAAAATAGGCCACATCCTCAAACTGTTTGGCCTGATATTTTTGGTAAGCTATAGGTCCCATCTGTGCTGCGGATGGGACTATTCCCCCATCAAAATGAAAGTTGGGATGCTGTAGGACATCTTTGCATTTATGGGCACCGCTACCTATGACGAACACCTTTCTGTCCGACACAAAATCTGCAAATGAGCTTTCTGTGATGATTTCTGCACGGGTCTCCCTGATTTCCTCATAATTCCCATCGTACACGCAGGAATAGACCTCCATTCGTCTTGCATCGAGGACCGATATGGCCAATTCACCCTTTTCCAGTTTTACCTGATGGGCCATGCCCTGCAAAGTGGGTACCGAAATCAGGGGAATATCCAAGGAGAAACAAAGTCCCTTGGCCGATGAGACCCCGATCCGAAGACCCGTATAGGATCCAGGTCCTTTGCTGATGGCCACGGCATCAAGGTCTGAAAATGACAAAGAAGCCTCTTCCAAGGCTTCTTTGATAAACACGTGTAATTGTTCCGAGTGCGAATAGTCCGCCGCATTGTTCTCCTTCAGGGAAATGGTCTCATTACCCTTGGAAATGCTCACGGAGCAATTGGTGGTAGCTGTTTCTAAATTGAGTATTATGGCCATAGCGGCCACAAAGATACTAGTTTAGGGTAATGGGCATGCCAAAATAGAACTCCAAAATTTTCAGCCTGAAGATATAATCGTACTTGGTACGGATCACATCGGCCTGTGCATTGTCCACCCTTGCCTGTGCCTGGCCGAAATCGAAAGCGTTCATCAAGCCATTGTCATAACGTTCCTTGGCATATTCCAGGGCCAAACTACGTGCTTCCAATGTCTTCAGGGCTGCTTCATAGGCCTTTTCAAATGTGCTGACATCCACGTAGGCCTGTTGGATGGTATTCTCAAGGTCCAATTTGTCTTGCTCCAATTGCAACTTTGCCTTTTCCAGACTAATGGTGGAGCGTTTCACATTGTTTCGGGTGCTCCATCCATTGAAAATCGGGATGTTCAATTGCGCACCGTAGCTTATACCATCAAAGATCCACAACTGATCGGTCAAATTCGGAGTATAGCTCCCCCCGTTCCCATCCGGGATCTGGGTAACATCGGAATACCTTGTTCCATATTGGAAGAAAGCCCCAATTGTGGGCAAATAAGCCCCTTTGGCAATTTTAAGGTCTTCCTTGGCCAATTCCACATTGGATTCGGAGAGCTTAATGTCATTCCTGAATGTCAACGACTTATCAAAAATAACCTTTGCGGAATTTTTTAGAATGTCCGAAGGTGGAATATCAAACTCCTGCTCGGCTATATCAAAATTTTCGTAATCCGTGATTTGCAACAATTGGGCAAGGTTCACACGGGCAATCAATACGTTTCCTTCCCCGTTTACAATCTGCTGTTGTTGATTGGCTGCCGTGGCCTCAATTTCCAACAGGTCACCCTTTGGCAATACGCCAGACTCCACCAATTCCTTCGTACGCTTCATATCCTGTTCGGTCACGGCGTATTGTGCCTGGAAGGTCTTTAACTGTTCCTTACCCGAAAGCACTTGTAAATAAGCATTGGCCACGTTCAACCGGATATCGTCCTTTAGATTGTCCAGACGGTACTGGTTGGCAATAGCGTTCATCTTTGCCCGGTTCATTTGGTACACATTACGGAGTCCATCGAATAGGGTAATATTCGAAGTCAGGCTTGCATTCACGTTGAACGCTGTACTGTTCGTGGGCAAGTTGTTCGTAGGATTGATGGAAAAACCTGTATTGCTCGATGCCGATGTAGATCCACTCAAACTTGGGAGAAAATTTCCCAAGGCATCGGACTTATCGATCTTTGCATTTTCCAGGTCCAGTTCAAACTGCTCTATGGTCAAATTGTGCTCCACTGCGTATTCCACACATTCCTGAAGGGTCCACTTGCGCACTTGGGCACTGGACATAAGAACGGTGAACAACAACAGTAAGGTCGTTATGCTTCTTTTCATTCGTTTTTTGATTTTCGTTTGTTCACTATTTTGATCGATCGTCATCAATTCACGTCGTCAGATTTCTTTTCCAACTTGTTCCACACCTTGATCTTGGCATCTTCTTCAATGCCGGATACCACTTCCACATCAATCCCATCACTTACGCCCAATTCAAGTTCTTTACGCTCAAACTTGTTCTCGGCAACCTCAACCTCCACATAAGGTTTTTCGGTGTCCTTGTCAAATTGTAAAAGGGCCTCTTTTATGGACAGTACGTCTTTCTTCTCTTCCAAAACAATGGAGGCATTGGCACTGTACCCAGCACGTACATAGGCTGTGCTATCGGGGATGGCAAGGTCTCCCTCTATCTTGAACTGGACAGCTCCTTCCTCCTCTACTCCTTTTGGGGCGATGAACTTCAACTTGGCATCAAACTTTTGTGACTCCAAAGCTCCCAAACTGATTTCCAAGGGCATGCCCACACTCAATTTACCCACTTCGGCCTCGTCCACTTCCCCTTCGAAGATCATTCTGGTCATATCTGCAATGGTGGCAATGGTGGTACCATCATTAAAGTTGTTGCTTTGGATTACCTGATCCCCTTCTTTAACTGGGATTTCAAGAATGGTCCCGGATACGGTCGCGGTGATGTTGGTATTGGCGGTAACAGACCCGCCTGCAGAACCTTTTCTAATGATCTGGTAATCGGCCTGTGCATTTTTCAGTTCCTGTACCGCTTGATCATAACTCAGTTTCAAGGTGTTGAAATCTTGACTAGAAATTACACCTTTGTCAAAAAGGGCTTTGTTCCTATCATACTCTATCTTAGTATTATTCAATGACAGTTCTGCGGTGCGTACCCTTCCAGCCGCTTGGTTCAACGATTGCTCATTTGGCACTACCTTGATGACCGCGATGAGGTCGCCCGCCTTGACCTTCACTCCTTCTTCCAAAAGAATCCTATCTATGATCCCTGATATTTGGGGTTTTATATTGATCTCATCCTCTGGAATGACCTTTCCGGTAACGATTACTTTATTGACGATGTCCTTTCGCTCAGGGGACTCGGTCTTGTAGAGTTCCACAGGTGTACTGTTCTGTTTTAAAAAGTAAACAATGGCAGCCATTATTCCTATGACCACTGCTCCGATCAATACGTACTTTACATACTTGTTCATTATTGCTTATTTGATTTCGTTATTTATTTGTGTTGATTGTTCTATTCTTCTCTCAATGCTTCTATGGGCCTGATCTTTACGGCTCTGTTGGCGGGCAAAAGCCCTATGAGCACACTTAGTCCCACCATCAATAAAAATGATATGACGAACTGGGGAATACTGATCATGGGGTTCACGAAGGGAAAATCGTCACCACTGCCCCACATGGAATTCATGATGGACAATATCCCAACGGAAATGGCGAATCCCACCAATCCGGCAAATGCAGTCAATACGATGGCCTCCAGCAAGATCTGGCGCTTTACTATTTTGGGTGTGGCCCCAAGTGCCCTTCTTACCCCTATTTCCTGGGTCCTTTCCTTTACAGTGATCAATAGGATGTTGCTGATGGCTATTACTCCCGCCAAGAGGGTAAAGATGCCTACAAAAAAGGAAAAGCCTTGGAGCACTGTGGTAAAGGCACTGATGTTATTGAATATCTCCGACATGTCAAAACTGCCAATGGCACGTTCATCCTTTGGATGGATATCATATTTGACCTTCAAGATGTCCTTGATCTGCCTTTCCACAACGGCCACCTTGGTGTCGGGTTCCACGGCTATGGCCATCCATCCCATGCGATCCCCTGAATTGAATGCTTTCTGAAAGGTGGTAAAGGGAATGAAAACGGCATTTTCGCCATCGATGTTGATATTGTTGTTGGGTTTATACATGCCCACTACGGAAAAATACACCCCATTGATACGTATGTCCTGACCAATGGCTTTTTCCCCTTTTTCAAAGAGCAGCTTATAGGTTTCCTCGCCGATGACACACACTTTTTTGGAATGGTCGATATCGGTCTGGTTCAAGAACCTGCCCTCTACCAATTTCTTCTTGGTGATGTCGTCTATTTCAGGAAAATCCCCATAAACGGCAGAACCGCTTGTCCTCCCATTACGGTATACGGTCACTGTATTGCTGTGTCCCGACAACTCTATACGGGGGGCCAACACTTCGATTTCAGGAATCTGCTTTTTGAGGATCTCCGCATCCTCTATTTTATATTGGATCCTTCTTCCCCTCTCAAAACCTTTGTAGGGCTCTGATGTGGATTGTCCCCAAACAAAAAGACTATTGGAAGCGGTTCCCGCAAAGATCTTGTTGAACCCATTGCTCATTCCATTGGCAGAGCCCAATAGCAGCACCAAAATGATCATGGCGAAGATGACTCCCAACATGGTCAAAAAGGTCCTGAACATATTCTTGCCCAGGGTATGAAAAATTTCTATCCACAAGTCCCTATCAAATAACCACATAACTATTTATCACTTAGTGCAACAATGGGTTTAACATTTGCAGCTTTCATTGCTGGGATCAACCCCGCCAATACGCCCGCAACGATCAATATAATGGTAGCTGTCACCACTGTAGAAAGGTTTACCGATGGATTACTGAATGCTGGTGTTTGGAACATGGGGCCCAATGCAGCCAAGATTATCCAGGCAAAAAACAGTCCCACAAAGCCTGAAAGTGAGGTAATGAACACCGATTCCAAAAGGACCAGATTAATGATTTGGCGCGGTCTAGCACCGAGTGCCTTTCTCACCCCAATTTCCTTGGTCCTTTCCTTGATCGTGAACACCATGATGTTTCCAATGCCCACAATCCCTGCTATCAGTATCAAAAAGCCCACGCCAATACCAATTCCCTTCAATACGGCAGTAAAGCTGCTGATGTTCTCAAAAGCCTCAGCATAGTTCCAGACATACAGTCCCGCTTGATCATCCGGGTCTATTTTATGTCTTCTTTTCATCAGGTCTTCCAACCTTCTCGAAAACTCCAATGCCTTTGTAAGATCATAGGTGGGGTTATAGGTAAGCGCGATCATGTTAATGTCATTGGTATTACCATAGATCCGCTGATAGGTGCTTATGGGTGCATATATCCTACGCTCAGCATTGTCATCGCCATCGTCCGTAAAAATCCCGATCACTCGGAAAGGCAACCCGTTGAATTCCACAAATTTTCCCAAAGGATCTTCTTGCTTAAAGAGATCCTCTGCCACCTTTCTGCCGATAACGGCCACTTTGGCCTTGTTGATTACATCCGCCTCGTTGACATATCGTCCCGCAACCACCAAGGTCTTTTCTATGGCTTGGTGATCTGGATGGGTCGCCTGAACTGTATAGGAACCGGTCTCACTCTTATATCTAGCAGTGGCATTGGCATTGTACCTGGCACTGATGTATTCGATATCTTCAGGAAAGCTTTGCCTGATGTACTCAACGTCATCATTTTTGAGTTGGATCCTTCTACCCGCTTCAAAACCGGCATAAGCTTCGGAAGTGGTTCCGGGACGAACAAATATGGAATTGGTGGCATCGTCATTGAACTGTCCCACAAAGCCGTTCTGCATGCCGTTTACGGAGGCCAAGAGCATTACTAGGATAAAAATGGCCCACCCTACGGAAAAACCGGTCAAGAAGGTCCTTAGCTTATTGGTCTTAAGCGTATTGAATATTTCCTGCCAAACGTCGCGATCAAACATACTGCTCAGCCCTTACTTGTTCTATTTTTTTGTCCTCGACGATCACGCCATCCTTCAGGTGCACAATACGTTTGCACATGTGTGCGATGTCCTCTTCGTGGGTCACCACCAAAATGGTGTTACCTTCGTCATTGATCTTCTGGATCAGGTCCATGACCTCATAAGAGGTTTTACTGTCCAAAGCTCCAGTTGGCTCATCCGCCAAAAGCACCTTGGGTTCTGCCGCCATGGCCCTGGCTATGGCCACCCTTTGTTTTTGTCCTCCCGATAGCTCACTGGGCAAATGCGTAGCCCAAGGTTTCAGTCCCACTCTATCCAAATATTTCATCGCCTTTTCCTGACGTTCCTTTCTGGGGACTTTTTGATAATATAGTGGTAGTGCCACATTCTCAAGGGCACTTTTATAATTGATCAAGTTGAACGATTGGAAGATAAACCCCAAAAATTTATTTCGATATTGGGCTGCTTTGGTCTCGCTCAGGTTTTTGATGGGCACACCATCCAAGGTATATTCCCCGGAATCGGCCCCGTCCAACATCCCTAAAATATTGAGCAAAGTGGATTTTCCCGATCCTGAAGACCCCATGATGGCCACTAGTTCGCCATCGTCCACTTTAAAATTTATCCCTTTCAACACATGAAGGGAGTTGCTCCCCATTCGATAGGATTTATGAAGATCTTTGATTTCTATCATGATTGGTGATGTTAGCTCTCTTTTTTAACCTCTGCTTGTAAGACAGGCAAGTTGTTAAATTGTTACAAGAATTATTGAAATTTTTTGTTAAATGATCCCTAGTTATTTTGTTCAGTGGCGATTGCATTCCAAATTTTGACCTTATCATTTGCCGTTACCCCAGATTTCACCTCGACGTAAATACCATCGCTGACACCCAGTTCCACATCCCTGCGCTCAAATTTTTGGGCTGCGGTCTCCACCTCCACAAATGGTTTTTTGGTATCGTTGTCAAACTGTACCAAGGCCTCTTTTAGGGCCAAAACGCTATCGGCCCGGGCCAGTATGATGGAAGCATTTGCACTAAGGCCCGCCCTTATGAAGGTAGTGTCCCCTTTTTTCAAGGAGCCCTTGATCTCGAACTGGATGGCTCCGTTTTCCTCTTTCCCCTTGGGTGCGATATAGTCCAGTACCGCATCAAAGACACGGTTCTCTATGGCCCCAACAGTGATTTCCAAGGGCAGGTCTTCTTTTATTTTGCCCACCTCAGATTCATCCACTTTGCCCTCGAAAATCATTTTATCCACATCGGCAATGGCAGCAATAGTGGTCCCTTCGTTGAAATTATTGCTCTCGATGACCTGGTTCCCCACTTCAACGGGCACCTCTAGGACCATGCCGCTCACCGTGGCACGGATCATGGTATTGGCCGCACTACTGAGACCGCTCGTGGTTCCGGTCTTCACGATATCGTATCGCTTGTTGGCCGCACCATAGGCCTGCTTGGCCTGATCATAGGCCACCTGTGCCCTGTCCATATCGGCCCGGGATATGACCCCTTTGCTAAAAAGTGTGGATTGGCGTTCGTAATTTCTTTTTTGATCCTCCAGATTGATCTTCGCCTCATCAATGGCGTTCCTTGCATCGTTAAGAGCAGAAAGATTGGGCACTACCTTTATCTTGGCCAAGAGGTCGCCCGACTTGACAAAATCTCCACCTTCCACAAAGATCTCCTCAATGACCCCCGAGATGTTCGGTTTGATCAAAACTTCTTCCAAAGGAAGAATGCTTCCCGTAGCCACGGCCTTTTTCACTATGGTCTGCGTGGAGGGTGTCTCTGTTTGATAGACCACCGGATCTTCTGCGTTCTTCTGGTAGAGATAGTACATGGAGCCACCGAACACGATCACGATGAGCAACAAGATGGCAATGGTTACCGACTTTTTCATTGTATTGTATGATTTATTTGATTGATTTTACTGTTATTCTGTTCGTAATGCCTCAATGGGCCGTACCCTAATCGCGCTTTGGGCCGGGATGAAACCTGCCAGCAGACCGGACACCATCAAAATGATCAGTGCCCCTGTGACCACACCAACGCTCACGCTCGGACTCATGAACATATCCACTGGCCCCACACTGTCCAATAGGGAATTGATCCCATAAATGACCAATGACCCAAAAATGATGCCTACCATCCCTGAAATAATGGTGAGGAATATGGATTCCATCAGTATTTGTTTTTTGATGGACCAAGGTTGTTCGCCCAGGGCCCTGCGGATGCCAATTTCCTTGGTGCGTTCCTTCACCACGATGAGCATGATGTTGCTCACCCCGATAATGCCCGAGAGCAGCACCATGATTCCCACGATATAGGCGACCGCTTTTAATGCCCCGAACAGGCTTTCCACCCGGTTGTACTGTTCATACAGGTCAAAATAGCCTATGGCACGGTTGTCATCAGGATGGACCTTGTGCCGTTTTTTCATTTCGTCGATGATCTTGTCCTTGAGTTGGGAAATGGAACTTCCATCATTTGCGGTGATAGCCATCCAACCCACATTCTCCCCTTGGTTGAAGGCCTGCGAGAACGAAGTGAAGGGCACAAAAATTTCCTTTTGTCCTTCTTCTCCCCCACCGCTGTTGTTCTTTTTATAGGTACCGATCACCATAAAGTTCACCCCTTGGATCTTGATGTAGCTCCCCAACACTTCCTCGTCCTTTTCATAGAGATCGTTCTTGACCCCCAGCCCGATCACGGCCACTTTCCTTTTTTCATCAATATCATTATAATTGATGAACCTTCCAGAGGTCACTGCCATGGGATCCTGGTTGATGATTTCCGGATAATCCCCATACACATTGAAGGCCCCGGTCCTAATTCCCTTGACCACATTATTGTTCCCACCAAATCCTCCCAACTGGTTCCTCGGGGATATGAACCTTAAATTGGGCACATTGTCCCTAATGGCCTGCACATCGCTTATCTTAAAATTGAACCCCCTTCCTTGGGGCAGTCCTTCGTAGGCCTTGGTAGTGGCCCTTGTCCACATGAACATGGTGTTCGTGGCCGTATCGCCAAAGTCCTGCTTTATGCCGTTTTCAAGTCCCTTGCCCGCCGCGAGCAGCACGATCAGTATAAAAATCCCCCAACACACGCCGAAAGCCGTGAAGATGGTACGCCACACATTACTGGTGAGCACCTCCAGGATTTCCCGCCATCTATCCTTGTTGAACATATTGTTTGTTTTTATCGGATTGTTTATTCATCACGCAAGGATTCGATCACCTGCACCTTGGCCGCTCTCCATGCCGGCACAAAACCGGCCAAGGTTCCCGCCAATATGAGGACCAGGACCGTGGAGAAGGCCACATTGAAGTTGACGGATGGGTTGAGCACATAATCCACTTCGATATTGGGGCCCACCAGTTCGAGCAGGGCCATACTGAATATCAATCCCGTGAACCCTGAAATGGCGGTCACAAAAATGGACTCGTGCAAAATCATCGCAATGATGGACCATGGCTTGGCCCCAAGTGCCTTTCGAATACCAATTTCCCGGGTCCGTTCCTTCACCACGATCATCATGATGTTGCTCACGCCCACCACTCCGGCAATGATGGTGCAGATACCGACGAACCAGAAAAAAAGTTTTATGTTGTTGGTGAGCCCATAGTAGCGCTTGGCCTCTTCCATGGCACTCCATACTTCCATAGCACCCGTATCGTCCGGAGCAACAGTATGGGTCTGCTGTAGGTATTCCCGGATGTCGTCCTTGAAATTGATGGCCTGGGCCACTGCTTCGTCAAAGTTTTCCACAGGAGGCAGGGTAAACGACATGTTGTTGATCCTGTTACCGCCATTGAACGCCTTTTGTGCAGTGGTTATGGGAATATAGATGCGCTCCTCTTCCCGATCTTCCATTTCCTTATAGACCCCGATGATCTTGAATGGGATGCCGGATATATCCACAAACTCACCAATTGGGGTTTCCACTTTGTTGAATACGTCCTTCTTGATCTTGTTACCGATGACGGCCACCTTGCCAGCGGAAACTTCGTCTTGGTAATTCATGAAACGACCCTCTAGCATGGAAGCGTTTTCTATGAACTGGAAATCTGAGGCAACTCCCTGCACCCCATAGATGAGGGCCTCTTTGCCGTAATTTACAGTGACCCCACGGACAAAGATTCGGGATGATCCTCGTTCGATGGTATTATTGAACATGGCACTGGCTTTGTCAAAATTCTCATTGACGAACTGGATACGCCTTCCCGGATTGAGGCCCTTGTATTCCTTTGAGGTCACTCCGGGCCACACCCAGACACTAGTGGACGCATCCTCCTTGAATTCCTGTTCGATACCATTGCGCATACCCTGTCCAAAACCCAAAAGAATGACGAGAATGAAAATTCCAGAGGCCACGGAAAGGCCTGTTAAAAAGGTGCGTAGTTTGTTCTTTCGTATGGTGTCAAATATTTCTTGCCACCTTTCCAAATCAAACATAGGTCAGTGTTTTTTGATTGATGAAGTACTGTTGTACCCCTATAAGATAACCAAAAACACCAAATGTTACAGTTGTAGCTAAAAAAATGCTGGTTAGGGTCCTTAGCCCCTCATCTTTCTATAAATAAAATAGAACAGTCCGGCTACCAATAAATAGGGAAAGGCCATGAGGTACACTATCCCATTGTTGATACCCTCCGCGGTCTTGCCGTCGGCCTCACTCTCCACTACCGCGCGGCACATGGCACACTGGGCATCCGCAAGAGACGGAAACGCCAACAGGAACAACAGTAAAAGGAGGTGTTTTGCTTTCATGACTGGATCAATAGGGGTAATAGGGGGAAATCATAATATAGACGATGACACCGGTAACGGCCACATACAACCAAATGGGAAAAGTATATTTGGCCCATAGCCTATGGCTCTCAAAATCGTCCAGATAAACTTTTGAGTATGTGATGAGCACCAAGGGAATCACGGAGATGGAAAGCACAATGTGCGTCATCAAAATAAAGTAGTATACGTATTTCATGGTCCCTTCACCTCCATACATGGTAGTTTCCGAGGTCATGTGATAGGCCACATACATGATCAAGAACAGTGCCGAGAACACAATGCAGGTGGTCATTAATTTTTGGTGGAGGGAGCGCCTGCCATTTTTAATAGCAATTACAGCAACGACCAACATAATGGCCGTTATCCCATTTATGGACGCATAGATGGGCGGAAGGAAACCCAATGGTTTTGCATTAGGTATTTTATATCCAAACAACAATGCCACCACCAAGGGAATGGCTATGGATGTAACAGTGATCCATCTATTGAACTTTTTTTCCCGTATAGAAACGTCCTCGGTCATTCTGCCAATAATTTTTTAATGTCCTCTTTTAACATGGTGATCTGCTGGGCCTCTCCCTCGGCATTCACTCCTTCTTTTTCAGTGATGGTGCCCCTATAGTAGATCAAGGGGTTTCCAAATTCATCTTCACGGGAACGAATATACCCATTTTTGTCCACCAAAGCGAACATTCCCGAATGCTCAAAACCGCCCGGTGCGTCCTCTACTTCATTGGCCAAAATATAGAACCCCTCTTGTGCCAACGCATATATTTTTTCTTGATCTCCGGTGAGCAAATGCCAATCTTTGTCCACTATGCCATACTTTTCGGCATACTTTTTAAGCACCGATGGGGTGTCGTACCTTGGGTTGATGGTAAAAGATGCCACTCCAAAATCCTCATTTTTCTTGAAGGTCTCTTGCAACTCCACCAAGTTTGTGGTCATGATGGGACAGATTGTGGGGCAGGTGGTAAAGAAAAACTCCACCACATACACTTTTCCCAAGTAGTCCTTATTGGAGACCAACACACTGTCCTGATCCAGAAATGAGAATTCGGGCACTTTGCGTTTTTTTCCATCGTTCACGACAAATCCCACCTTCTGTTGCAGTGAAGCGACACTCATGCGGTCGTTCTCCACAATGGTGCCTCCTTTTACCCTCTTGGTAATTTCATAAACGGCAAATGTTCCGAAAATGAGAATGATCGCAGAGACCCAAACGTAGGTGTATTTTTTCTTGTTATTTGCTCCTGTCGGCATTGTTCTTTTTTAAAGCGAGTCTATATTCGGCCAAGATGATCTTGACATCGTCCTCCATTTTGTTGTTCAATTCGGCCACCGAAGAGGTATCAAATCCATATTTCAGTCCTTCATCCTCGTCATCTTCCCGACCCCTAAGGTTACGGTCCTTGTCAATGATGAACACATAGGGAGTAGAAAGGTCATCATCAAGGTCTGTGTTTGTTTTCAGGTCCTTGAAAAAGGACTTTATCTGTTCCTGTTCCCCAAAGGCAAAGTGCCATTTGTCCACATTGGACAATTGTCCCAGTTCTTCCTTTAGGATATTGGCCTGTTCCTCATTCCCTTTTGGAACCACCATCACCACCTGAAAATCGGTGAACTCCCCGAACCTTTTATATATCTTTTGGTTCAGGTTGAAGGCATTTCCTTTCATGCTCTCCACTTTGGTGCCCAAAAAACCCAAAATAGTAATCTTGCCATTCAAGGTCACCTCTTGTTCCATTGTGGGCACATCGGGAATGTTTTGCGTCAGCACAGGTAGTTTTCCAAAGTTGTTGACCCCTGATGCAAAGAAGAGATAGGCCACCAATGGAAACACAAACAGCACCACTAAGACAAATGTTTTTTTCATAGCTTTCCCGACTTTGCAAAAATAAAAAAAGACGGTTGGAAAACCGTCTTTTGTTGCTGTTAATACTTTCTTAGAAATCCCAGGTTATGAATCCATCCTTGTACACATTGTATACATAATCCGCTTCGAAGAGCAGTATGAAGATCAAGTAGCATATCAAGAAAATAGGGGTCCAGACGATGGCCCTTCGCAGGGAGCTTTTCTCATCGCGCAAGTGCATGAAATCCCAAGCAATGTAATAGGCCTTCACTAGGGTGAGCGCGATAAAAATCCAGTTGAGGAGTTTCATCCCTAAAAAATAGCTATGGGTCAGCGCCTTAGGCTTAATGATACCAAAGGCCACCTCGATTGCAGTGATTATGGTTAGAAAAACCAATACTCCCCAAATCTTCTGGGTGTTCGATTTGAATTTTACAAGTCCTCTGAAAATCTCAAGTTTATGATCGTGTGCCATTTATATCGTCAAATTTTATACCAAGTAAAAGAATGTAAATACGAATACCCATACCAAATCCACAAAGTGCCAGTACAGACCTACTTTTTCCACCATTTCATAATGCCCCCTGCGCTCATAGGTGCCCAAGATGACATTGAAGAAGATAATGATGTTGATCACCACTCCCGAGAATACGTGGAAACCGTGGAACCCTGTGATAAAGAAAAAGAAATCGGCAAACAGGCGGCTACCATACTCGTTGTGGATCAGGTTTGCACCTTCCACTACCTGTGTGGCCTCCATGATCTTGGCCAAGGATTCCTTCCTGTCCAGAATGGTCTTTTCACCCTCTTCGTTCAGGAATTCTGTACGGATAAGGATATTTGGAGTGGCCTTAAAACCTTCCACCACCTCGTTCAGAGAATAGGAGGTCTTGTAACCTTCCCCCTCGAACCATATACCTTCACTTTTTAGGTGTTTCACTCTTTCTTCCGGAAGGGTCTCGGCAAAATCTGCCAAAGCGGCCCTTTCACCGGTCTCCGCATTCACAAATTGAAGGATTCTTCCTCCCTTGGTCTCCAATGCTCCGTAATCCCCTTTGATGAAAGTGGCCCATTCCCATGCCTGCGATCCCACGAATATGGCACCCCCGATAATGGTCAGGAACATATAGATCACGACCTTGCTCTGCTTCATTTTATGTCCGGCATCCACAGCAAGTACCATGGTCACGGAAGACATGATCAGAATAAAGGTCATAAAGGCAACATAGTACATGGGGTAATTTCCATGGAAAAAGGGCACGTGGGTGAACACCTCATCGGCAATGGGCCAAATGTCTATGAACTTGAACCTAGAAAAGCCGTACGATACCAAAAAACCTGAGAAGGTCAAGGCATCGGAGACAATGAAAAACCACATCATCATTTTTCCATAGCTAGCGCCCAGTGGTTTGTTTCCACCTCCCCAAACGCTTTCTTCTGTACCGGTAGTCACCGTTGCATCCATATAAAAGGTCGTTTTATTAAAACTTTCACAAATTTACACCTTTTGGCATATTTGAAAAGATAAACTTGAACGAAAACTGCTTTGTCCAAGATTTATTTCACGAAATACATGAACAGTATCAAATACACCCAAAGGAAATCCAAAAAATGCCAAAATGTGGCACCGAGCTCCATTCCCAACATATCCCCTGGCATGTACTTTCCCCTCAACTGCTGCACCATCACTACCAAAAGGGAAATGAGGCCCGCCACAAGGTGGGCTATGTGCACCGCCGCTATCAGGAACACGTAGGACATCTTTATATTGCTTGTGGGACCCGTAAAATAGTACCCGTTCTCCAACATCTGGGAAAAACCCTTGAACTGGAACACAATGAACGAAATGCCAAGGGCCAAAGTGACCAATAGAAATATGGTTCCCAGCTTTTGGTCATTTCTCCCCACTGCCTTTTTGGCCACGAAATAAGTAATACTGCTCAAAATAATGATGGCCGTACTGATGAAGAATGCCTGTGGCAGCTCCAGATCACTGATCCAATCTTCCCGCTTACTGCTCACGATGTAGGCACTGGTCCACCCGGCAAAGCCCATGATCAAACTCACAATTCCGAACCAGAGCATCATTTTCTTTGCTCTTCTGTTCTTTTCTTCTGCCGTTCCTTGGGTCAAATCCATTTCTTAACTGATAAATTTATCCATTACATATACCACCTGAATCAACGATATATAAGTGACACTGGCCAACATGAGCTTCCGTGCCGTTGCGTTGTCCCTCTTCTCATACAGTTTGAAGGCAAAAAGCAACATGACCAGGCCGGCCAAAAACACGATCACTGCCGCCGTGACCGACAATTGCAACCTTCCCGTGAATCCAAATACAGGTACGATGGAAATAACTATCATCCAAATGGTGTACAATATGATCTGCATGGCCGTTCCAGTATCCTTGTTTCCGGTGGGCAACATTTTGAAGCCTGCTTTTTTATAATCTTCATCCAACATCCAGCCCAGCGCCCAAAAATGGGGAAACTGCCAAAAAAATTGGATCATGAATAGTGTTCCAGGTTCAATCCCAAAATCGTCCGTGGCGGCTACCCATCCCAACATAAATGGAATGGCCCCCGGAAAAGCGCCTACAAATACGGAGAGGGGCGTCTTGGTCTTTAAGGGTGTATAGACACTGGTGTACAAAAAGATGGAAATGGCCCCGAACATGGCTGTTTTAGGACTCAAGGCCAAAAGCGACAATACCCCAAGTATGGTCAATGTGACCGCTATGGCAAGTGCTGTTTTTGGCGACATGCGCCCCGAAGGGATGGGACGGTTCTTGGTCCGCTTCATCAAAGCGTCCAGGTCCTTTTCAATGATTTGGTTGTACGCATTGGAGGCCCCGACCATACAATATCCACCAAAGGTCAGCAACAAAAGGGAAGTGATACTTATCTCATAGGCCCCCAAAAAATAACCTGCAATGGACGAAAAGACCACACTGACGGCCAATTTGGCCTTGGTGATTTCCTTAAAATCGGAAAAGGCCAAGGAAAATGAGATGCTTTTAACGGATCCTACTGCAGATTTCATCCACGAACTGAATTGACTGGCAAAGATAACGCCGACATGTATCTTTTCCAACCAAAGAGAAGGTTTTATGATAGTTGGCAAAAAACTAAAACAGGATCGCATAAAAAAAGCCCTGACGTTTCCATCAGGGCTTTTTCCATTCCTGCCTCGACAGGAATTGTATACTTATTATTGTAACTTAAATGTAATTGGAATACTGAACGGTACCTTAACTGCTCTTCCCCTTTGTTTTCCTGGAGTCATTTTAGGCAGTTTTTGGATGATCCTCATGGCCTCGGCTTCCAAGTTCTTGTCCGGTCCACGCATTCTGATATCCCCGATACTTCCATCTTTTTGGATCACGAAGATTACGCTCACCCTACCTTGAACTCCCATTTCTTGGGCGATTTCAGGATAGCGGAAGTTTTTACGGATGTGGTCCTGCATTTTCTCTTGGAAACAGTCCTTTTTGTTGGCTGCGTTTTCGCAACCTGGGAAAACAGGTACGTCCTCGATAACGGCAAATGGAACACTGATATCTTCTTCTACCTCTTCTACCTCAACTTCTTCGATCTCTATGACTTCTTCTTCCTGACTGGTCTCTGTGGATTCGATCACGGTTTCCTCGACTTCTTCCTCATCTTCCACAACCTCGATGACCTCCGGTGCCGCTGGTGGCGGTGGTGGTGGTGGTGTCTTGATCTGTTCGGTCATCGGCACTTCCTCGTCCAACTGATCCTCAACGTTCATCGAAATGTCATAGTCGTTAGCCTTGTCGTATTTCTTCCACTCCATGGCTCCATAAACCAACGCCAAGACAGCGGCCAACCCTATCACAAAATAGAGCGAGCTGTTTCTTCCTACGTCAGCTTTTGGATTCTTTTTTGGTTCCATCTTTCTAAATTTAGTGTTTGCTAATTTAATTATTAATTGGTTAAATAAACAATTAAAATTTCCATTTTAACGGCTTTTCCTTGGAAAAAAGCCACCGAACTAGTCCGATTCCTGCAAATGCCCCTAAGCTATTCGCGATAACGTCCCCAAATTCGGCCATGCGGTCTTCTGTGAGCGTGTACTGTAAAACCTCAATAACTATGCCATAGGATACGGCCAAGATCACGATTACCCTTGTCGCCTTTCCCAAGGACCAAAGCCCTTTGGTGCGCTCTCGGACCAGTAGACAACCAAGTATGGAAAAGACCAAATAGAAGGTGAAATGCACCATTTTGTCCGCATAGGGGATGTTCAGATTGCCCTCGTCCAAATCCATATCCGAGAAAGAAAATAAGCTGAGCATTGTGATGAACAATACCCAGCTTATGAACAATACGGTGTATCTGTAATGCCTAAGCACCTATCAATGCCTTGTAGTCTTCGTCGCTCATCAGTTCGTCAACCTCGGAAGGATCGCTGATCTTGATCTTGATCATCCAGCCCTCACCATAAGGATCCGTGTTCACTTTTTCGGGTTCGTCCTCCAAAACTTCATTGAACTCGATGATCTCACCGCTCAAGGGCAAGAAAAGATCGGAAACGGTCTTTACGGCCTCAACGGTCCCAAAAACTTCCTCCTTGTCCAAGGTTTCATCCAAAGTTTCCACTTCCACATATACGATATCCCCCAATTCGCCCTGGGCAAAATCGGTAATGCCCACAGTGGCAATGTCCCCATCTATCTTGACCCATTCATGGTCCTTGGTGTACTTCAATTCTGACGGTATGTTCATTATAGCAGTGTTTGAATTTGTCGATGGGCAAATGTAACGGATTGTGGACTGCTTTTCAAACAAACCGATGAACAAAATTCAAGAAATTCCCAACCCCTTCCTTAGTTGCCAAAATTGTAACGAAGGGTAAAGCCCGCATTGATGGTGGTCTGCGGAAATGCCGTGGAAACCGCAAATTCCGAGAAGGAATGGTCGTAGAAGAAAAGGGCGTTCAAACTCTTGCTCAAGGCATAGTCTGCCGTGAACTTGACGGACATGAGCTTTTGACCCGAAGTGATCTGGTTGTTGTCGATGTCCAAGTTGCGGATGATGGTAATGTTGTCCCGCAACGAAAGGTCGGCCTTGAGGTTAAGATCCCCTTTCAAACGGGTCTTTTCCCCACCAATGTTGGTGACAAATTTCACGTCCTTGAACCGATAGCCCAATCCAAGGGTATATTCCTTACCGTTGATCTCCGTGAGCAGGTTGTTGTCAAAGCTCAGGGAAAGTGTCCTATCCGTTCTGATCTCTGCCAAGAAGCTGAAGGAATTCTGCATTTCAAAGTCCATGCGCATCAAGGGATTGAACTGGTCGGTCAGCACCACGTTGTTGATCAAGGTTTCTGGTAGCACATCGTTGGTCTCTGGGTCGATGGTGGTGTTCTCCCGTTCCAAATTGGTCTGGAACTGGTTGATGCTATAGGCCGCACGGTAGCCATGGCTCAAAGAGAACCGTTTGAATTTCTTCTTGAACCAACGGTTTTTCATCAAACCTGTGTACTTGATGTTCCAGTTCGGAATCGGGATTTCCCTAAAAGCATCCAAGTTCACCCGGTTCACGTCCTGCCCTGTGTATGCTGCAAAGAAAGCAGGGAGCAATACCTCTTGCTGGGTCTTTCCGTAAAGTTCAGGAAACCCATCCTCATCAAGTGTACCTGGATTTCCTCCGCGGTCGGCCACCAATCTGTTGGCAATGGTGATCCTGTTCTGCTTGAACTGTTCAAAAGTCTCGGAATCGAATTGGTCGCTCTTGTTGAAAATGGTCCCGATCATCACCGTAGAGATGCTGAAATTCCCCATTTCGTTGACCAAGCCATCTTCAAAATTGATCCATCGCTCAGGACTGTAATTTTCCTGTGAGTTGCTCGTAAACTGTCTGTCCGCCGTCAAATCGATGGTCAGGTCCTGTGTCGGTTGTGCGGTAGCGGTAAGGTTCAACTGTTTGTTGGCACTCCTTATATATTGTGAGTTGTATTCTGGATAGGTGGTCAGCCACCCGTTTCGGGCCGCTTCGTAGCGCACATCGGACTGACTTCCGAACACAAACCCAAAGGTTGGGCGCGTTGTACCTATGAACCCAACGGATTGGGTGTAACCCGGAAGCACTGTTCCCCTATTCTCACTATAGTTGACATTGATACGCTTGACCATCGTCACGATGTCCACCAACGTATTGAAGCCTTTACTTGTCTTTTTCGGTGCATTTTCATCGGTACCACTCACCGGGTTGCCCGCTTTGTCCCTTCGTACAGGGGGCTGGTTGGCCAGTACCTTGCCACCTTTTTTCTTCAACCCCAAAAAGTCGTAGAACCGTTGCATGCCCAAATTGGCCGTCAGGTTGTGGGTGCTTGCGTTCTGGACAATATTGATGTTTTCCCCTGCCACTTCGATCAATGCATCCCCACCACGTTGCCAATCAAAATTACTGGTATAGGTATATTGCGCGTTGATGAAATTGAGGAACGGAAACTTACTGAAGGGCAGCTCGTAGTTCAATTGCATCTGCTGGGCATGCCTATTGGGCTCTCCAATATCAAAGAATCCATCCCAAAGGCCAAGCGTTTGGTCAATGCCCGAATCGGGGTCTTCATCCACATTGAAATAATTGCGGACAATGTTGTTGTTGGAGGCCGTCAGGTTCAACCGAAGGGATTTGGTGATGCTATAGTTGAGGGCATATTGCCAGTTGAACATATAGTTTCGCTGCTGCAAAAGTGGTAATTCCAACAAATCTGCATTATTATCATTTGAAACTGAACGAAACCTCTGTTGATTGAAAGAACGAAGATAGTTTGCATTCACCGACAGACTTGTGGGCAGTGCATTAAAATTCAAATCCTTAAGCCATTGCCAATATCTGCTTGTGAACAATGAATCTTTTTTGGCGAAAGGAGCCACGGGTGCTGGTTTAAAATTGTGGTTATATACAAAACCCGTGTTCACATTCTGATCTTGAAGATCGGCCACTTCAAAATCCCTGTGATTGGTTTCATTATAGGAATAGTTGAAGGTGAAATTTTCCACATCAAAGAAGTTGGCCTCCGCCTCTTCCCCTCTATTCTTTCTGACCCCGATTAAGTTGATGCTAGTCCGTTTGGTATAATCCTCAGCCCTCTTTCTTGTATCTTCAGCCTGTTCTGGAGTAGGCGCGGCTGCAATTAAGTCCTCCAATTTAAGATCATCGTAAACTGGGTCAAACTCTGGGGTGATCAAGGTTTCTGAAATCCCATAGTTGAACGGCAACTGTATGTTCCATTTTTTGGGTAATAGTTGTCCCACGTTCACATTGGTGACCACATCATAGGAGATGGCATCTTCCCTGGAACGCTCGTTCGGCATTTGATCAATTGAACCAAACCCTGAGGTACTCTTGCTCCCCGTAGCGGAAACATTGGCAAAATCGGCCATGTTGGCGTCCATGGCCACTATGGCTGCCCAACCTCCATTATTGTCAAGGCCGGCCAACCGAAGTTCATTGAACCAGACTTCGCCCCGAGCCGGAACATCATCAATGTTCTTGATGCCGACCATCATTCCACGGATACTTCCCAATGAGGGGTTACCCCGAATACCAATACGCACGCGTCCCAAAGTCCTTGGCGCAAATTCTGCCACGGGAACGGCCTCCCCATCCACAATCTCATAATAATTGACATCGTTCAGGGTCTGTTCAGCAATTCCCTTGGACTTTACCTTGTTCAGATCGCTCAGCGCAATGTCAAGTTCATTCACCGAGGGCCAAATCTCTTCTGCAGATGTGGAACCAAATGGGGTAAACTGGAGCGGAAGTTCTATTTGATAGAAGTTTTCCGAGAAATCGGTACCTATCCGAAGGAAACCGACCAAGGGCGTATCGCTATCAGAATAGTCCCCGTTCATTATTTTTTCGGCGTGCATGAACATCTTGATGCGTTGGTATTGGCGCACATCGATGTTCACGTTCTTGAACACCCCCCGTGAATCCTCGGACTCCAAGTTTTCCACTACGAACGACAATGACTGTTCGTTCTGACGAATGATGGTGTTGTTGTTGTTCAATTGTTCCCTGATCACTCCAGGAGGCAATACGTAAGGAATGGGTTGCCTTCCATAATTTTCTTCAATGTTCACTGTGTTCACATCAGTCACTGTGGCATCATCGGTGGGATCGTTGTCCACATCGGGCTGCAGGGAATTGGTATAGGTCCTCCAATCGCCACGCACCAAATCCAAAGTTGCAAAACGCAATACCACATCATCCGAAAAACCGGTAAGATACATTCGCATGAAACTGATGGACCTAAAGTCGGCGATACCTCCCACGGCATCGGTAAAATCACTCAATGGAATCTTATACTGGATCCATCGTCTGTTCAATTGGGTGCCATTGGGAAGCGTGGGCGTCATTCCTTCCCGGATATCCGTTACATATTTATCATCAATAGTGACATTGGGGCCTATCGGAATTCTGTATTCATAATAGCTGTTCACCGTGTTCATGGTAAGGTCCCTATCGATGTCCTCCACATCGGGCAAAGTGGTGGAGCCCCTATTGGTGTTCGTCACAGCCACGGGCGAGTTGCCTTGGGTATTGTTAAAATCAAGATATCGTTCCAAAACCCCACCTTCGCGGTTCAAATAATATTGATAGTTGTCCAAAGCTGGATCTTCCGCAGGACCATTATAAATGGTTGCTTCGGCAGCGTCATCCAAGCCATCTAGACCTACATCCTGAAGAACCCTGTTGGTCTCGTCCGCATCAAAGGCATAGACCAAGGACTGTGTTGAAGGCACTTGTCCCCAAGGGGTTTCCCGGGGAATCTCGTTGTTGGTACTCGCTGGCAATCCATTTTCGTACTGCTTGCGACCATCCCTCAATATATCTTCCGAAATATTGCCCAGGTTGAGCACCAATTCCCCTGCGTTGGTATTGGTGGTCTCGCCGTCCACATAGGGGTCAAGTACCCAAAACTGCACAAACTCCACATTGGACTGTTCAAAGTTGGTACTGCTCAACGGACGCATGATACCTGCCCATTTGTTGGCTGCCGTTTCGGTCTCAAAACTTGGATTGGCATTGTAGGGTCCTTTTTGATTGGGATAGTACACGATGTCCAACGTGCTCTGCACCTGTGTCTGCCCTTGGGCAATGTCCGTCTCGGTGAACACCTCATCAATGAACACCCTTCGGGTCGAGTTTAGGGAAATATCGTTATCGGACATCCCTGATGGTCTTTGGTTGGTGTAGAAAATGGGGTCGATGGTGTACCAGGCCATTTTGGCGCGTTCATGGCCCACATCTATTCCAGTGCGGTCCTGTAAAAATTCAACCGGCGGGCTGGCCAAGGTCCACCCTAAGGAAGAACGGATATCTATCAAGGCCTGCGCTCCCTCAAAATCATCGAGATAGGTGGTGGTCTCCCCCCTGAAATCGGCATTTTTGGGCGAATTGGGTTTTAAAAAGGCCACTTCTCCACGCAAGGACATATTGGAAGGCACATCGGTATCGATATTTGGCAATTTGTTCGCCAATCGGGTCAAAAATGGCAACTCCGTACTAAAGTTTCCGTTCAATCCGAAAATAGTATTGTTGACGGGCTCCACCCCATAGTTGGATTTTTGGGTAAGGGGTCGCTCATTCAGGTTGATCATGGTACCTCCCAAAACAAAGTTTTCATTGAATCTGTGTTCCACATTGACTCCTGCAAACCTTCGGGTCTGTTGGCCAAAAACGGCATTGTTCTCCACCGAAATATTGATGGGGGTGTCGGATGCCGCCAAACTGGGATCCAGTATCTGTACCGTCCCCGCCTGATAGTTTACCGTATAGTCTATGCCTTCCTGAAGCTGACGCCCCCCGGCAGTGACACGCACGGACCCTCTAGGCACGTTGAAAGCCCCGATCGGAATACCATTGTTTCCCTGTGACTTGTATCTTCCCTTCAACTGGAAACGGTTCTTTTCCGCATCCTGAAGCGAAGCGGCCTTGGTCTTGGCATACATGTTCCTAAACACGTAGCGCCTTTGATTGGCGTTGTACCCTTGATCGTTATTGACATCGTAGACCCCACCGCCCAACTCGTTGAACAGGTATTCCCCAAAAGGCTCCACCTTTGTGAAAATGATCCGTCCAGACTGGGAATCCACGGTTATTCCTTCATAATAATCGAAAAAGCCATCTCCTCCAGGCTGCACATCGTTGTATACGTTCAATCGGTCCAAGTTGAAGACCCTCAATAATATTTGATCCTCAAGCCCATCCGGCCAACCCGCGTTCGGATCTACAGGTGTGATGTAGTTCCGCGGCGTGGGATCGGAGTATAGGATGTTCAGTTTGAAGTCTTCCTGGCTCAACTGATAGGCTCCTGTGGAGTATATGTTTTTCATCATCAAGTCCCAAATAGGGTCTTCCACATTGGTGATGTTGCTCTTGAGCAGTTTCAAGATCAAGGTGTTGTTCTCGATAATGGGATTGACACCCCCCGATACCGTTGTGGCATCGACCCCTCCGTTGGCAAATTCCCCAACTTGGAATACCTGTCCGTTTATGGTATATTGGAAAGCGACCCCAAGTACTTCGTCGTTGCTCAAGCTCTGGCTCAAAGAGATGTAGCCCAATTGGGTGTTGAACTGATAATCCCTGCCCTGTTCCAGTTTTCGGGCATTTTCCAAAATGGCATAGTCAAAACCTTGGTTCACCTGATACCCTGGAACATTGAACCCTGCTTCCACTGTGGCAATGTCCCGGATGGACTGCGTCAATGCACCTCCATTCCCAATCAACTTGGGATCATAATCGTTAGCGGCGTTCTGGGGCAACACGTCCGTTCCCATGATATTGAAAAACCCTGCAGGATCACCATTGGCAATCCCTATCCTGGTCTTTTCGCGGCCATTTCTTCCCAATTCGGATTCCCCTAAATCTTGGATGGCCACCACGTTCCTCACATTTTGCGTCTGTTGGTTCCGGTTGGTCACCCAAACTTCCAAACGGGTAATCTGCACTTGGCTCTGTATGAAGGGATAGTTCTGGAGGGCACGATCATAATTGTCCCTAAAATAATGGGCCAAGAAAAAGTGGCGGTCCTCATCATAGTCCAAAGCGGTCAGGGAGAATTCATTCACTGTTCCCCCGCCTTGGGCCACAACGGTATTGTTCTGCGATCGTTGTTCGGAAAAAACGGCGGTCACCGTGGTCTTTCCAAACTGCAATTGTGTCTTGACCCCGAACAGGCTCTGTGCCCCTGTGATGAGCGAGCTGTTCAAGGGCATGTTGACGTTACCTATTTCAATTTTGCGAAGAATGTCATCTTCGGTAGGCGTATAGTCCAGTTTGACGAGGTTCTGAAAATCAAACGTGGCCTCGGTGTCATAATTGGCCGTCACCTGGAGTCGTTCCCCTACTTTTCCCAACAAGCTCAGACTGATGCGCTGGTCAAAATCGAAGGAGAGATTGGTCCGGTTTCTGGGCGAAAGGGCCGGATTGTCATTTTTTTGCCACAGGACCCCAAGGTCCATTGCCACGGAACCTTGTGGGACCACTTCAATGGTGTTTCCTCCAAAGATGGACTCAAAGAAACTGCTGTTCACATAAAAATTGGGCAAGAGGTTTTTTCTAGCTTCCTCACTACCTTCTTTTCTACCTGTAAAGGCGTCTATTTTTTGTTTGAAATAAGATCTCATCTGTTCCTTTTGGACCAGATCATAATATTGCTCTGGGGTAAGGATGATGGGATGGTTGATATTGAAGTCCCCTACACTTTCGGTATAGATGTACCTATCGGTCTTGGGGTCGTAAGTGTATTTGGCAATGATGCTGTCAGGATTCTCCAAAATGAGGCGACCAAGCTCAACTCCCGATGGTACGGTATCTTGAGCCTGTTCGTTGGTCTCCTGTCCGAAAATTGCGGTTATGGACAGGAAACAAACCACAAAGAAGAAGTACTTAAAGCTTGTTGGTTTAAGTATTGGTTTTGCCCCTTTTTTCAAACTAGTTACAAATTTTTCAGCGCCCGTTTAATAATGTTCTCAACGCTTAGCGAAGCGTCTTGGGACAACACCTTCTCGACCACCTTTTCAGATTGTCGTCTGGCGAAACCAAGAACCTCTAATGCAGATAACGCTTCTTCTTTATTTGTATTGTTTGATTCTGTTGAAACTTCACCCATGTCCAGGACTTTCAAAATCTTGTCCTTGAGGTCCAAGATCACACGCTGGGCCGTCTTGGCCCCGATCCCTTTGACAGCCTGTATGGAAGCTACGTCCCCACTAGCAATGGCATCCCTCACATCGGTAGGGGAAAGGGAGGACAACATGGTCCTTGCCGTGCTGGACCCCACCCCTGAGACCGAGATCAACAAGCGGAAAATCTCACGTTCCGACCTTTCCATAAAACCGAAAAGGGTATGGGAATCTTCCTTGATCAATAAATGGGTATATATATGGATGTTCTCTTCGTCTTTCAGCAACGAAAAAGTGTGCAGCGAAATGTTCAGAAAATAGCCCACGCCATGGCACTCCACTACCACATAGGTGGGATTTTTTTCTACCAGTCTTCCTCTTAAATGGTCGATCATAGTCTTTCCGGATTGTTCGGCAATCGATTTGGAACCTTATTCCGCTTCCATTCTAGCCTTTTTCCTTTTTTCGCGTTCTTGGGCATCAATGACCGCAACGGCGGCCATGTTCACCATTTCATCCACACTGGCACCCAATTGCAGGATGTGGGCCGCCCTGGGCAATCCCAACATGATGGGACCGATGGAATCCGCTTCGTTCAGTCCCTTGAGCAGTTTGTAGGTGATATTGGCCGATTCCAAATTCGGAAAGATCAGCGTGTTCACCTTTTTACCGGATATTTTTGAAAATGGGAAATTATTGTTGCACAGCTCTTGGCTCAGGGCAAAATCAGTCTGGATCTCTCCATCCACGACTAGATCGGGATCTGTTTCGTGCAATATCCGAACCGCCTCCTTCACTTTTTGTGCATGTGGGTGACTAGACGATCCAAAGTTTGCATAAGAAAGCATGGCCATCACAGGGTTGAAACCAAAGGTCTTTGCCACATTGGCGGTCATTCGTGCAATCTCTGCCAAATCCTCTGCAGTTGGATCAATGTTGATGGACGTATCTGCCAAGAAAAGTGGGCCCCGTTCGGTGATCATGATGTTCACCGTGGAGGCATTTTTCACTCCTTTGGCCCTTCCCAGCACCTCGAATACGGGACGGAGCACCCTTGGGTAAGATCTTGAATATCCCGAGATCATCCCATCGGCATCGCCTTCTTGGAGCATCATGGCGCCAAAATAGTTGCGCTTGCCCATGTTCACACGAGCACTGTACTTGGTCTCTCCCTTGCGTTTTCTGGACTCCCAGAGTTTCAATGCATATTTTGTCCTCAACTCCTTGGATTCATCTGCCCTTGGATCAATGATCGGTACCTTGGCATCAAAATCGAGTTCTTTCTTAAGGTTCTCTATGGTCTCCCTATGCCCTAAAAGTATGGGGGTCGCAATGCCCTCATCGTGGACAATCTGTGCCGCTTTCAGCACATCCAACAATTCCGCTTCGGCAAAAACGATACGCTTGGGGTTCTGTTTGGCCCTATTGTGCATCAATCGGACCACTTTGTTGTCGTTGCCCGATCTTTGGTAGAGTTCCTCCTCATACCTATCCCAGTCTTGAATGGGATACTTGGCCACACCACTTTCCATGGCTGCCCTTGCCACTGCTGGCGGGATCTTGGTGATCAATCGGGGATCAAAAGGTTTTGGGATGATGTAGTCCCTCCCAAAGGCCAATCGTGTGGTATCATAGGCAATGTTCACCTGCTCTGGCACGGATTCCCGGGTCAAATCGGCCAAGGCCATGACCGCGGCCATTTTCATTTCTTCGTTGATCTTGGTGGCCCTGACATCCAAAGCCCCCCTAAAAATAAAGGGGAATCCCAACACATTGTTCACTTGGTTAGGATGGTCCGAGCGGCCTGTTGCCATAATGATGTCCTTTCGGGTCTTGCAGGCCAGGTCATATTCGATTTCTGGGTCTGGATTGGCCATGGCAAAAACGATGGGGTCCTTCGCCATGGACTTGAGCATCTTTGGCGTAACAATATTGGCTATGGAAAGCCCGATGAACACATCGGAATCCACCATCGCCTCATCAAGTGTGTCTATTTTACGATCGGTAGCAAACTCTGCTTTTTCCGAGGAAAGGTTTTCCCTGTCGCTTCGGATGACCCCCTTGCTGTCCAACATTACTATGTTCTCCCCACGTGCGCCGAACGCTTTGTATAGACGGGTACAGGAAACGGCGGCGGCTCCTGCGCCACTGACCACGATCTTCACTTCCTCTATTTTCTTATTGGCGATTTCCAGGGCATTGAGCAAGGCTGCTGCCGAAATGATGGCGGTGCCGTGCTGGTCATCGTGCATGACCGGAATGTCCAGTTCTTCCTTCAGGCGCCTTTCTATCTCAAAGGCCTCGGGTGCCTTGATATCTTCCAGGTTGATGCCCCCAAACGTAGGGGCTATGGTTTTGACAGTTTCAATGAACTTATCTACGTCCTCAGTATCCAATTCAATATCAATCCCGTCGATATCGGCAAAAATCTTGAACAGAAGGCTTTTTCCCTCCATCACGGGTTTTGATGCCTCCGGGCCAATATTGCCCAATCCCAGAACGGCCGTTCCGTTGGATATGACAGCAACAATGTTTCCCTTGGCGGTATATTTATAGACATCGTCCTTGTTCTTTGCGATCTCCAAACAAGGTTCCGCTACTCCGGGGGAGTAGGCCAATGCCAAGTCTCTTTGGGTGGAATACGGTTTGGTCGGTACTATCTTTATCTTTCCTGGTTGTGGCTTTGCGTGATAAAGTAACGCTTCCCTTCTTTGTTTTTCCTTACTCATATAGTAGCTAATGAAAGAGTAAAGGTAGGGCATTCCATGGTTTTTAGGTAATACCATAAACACCAATTTTGATATAAAATCAAACCTTAAACCACAATAAAGGTTTTAAGCCCCCTTCTATATCTCCGGGATTTCCACATCCAGTTCGGTATCCCTCTTGCTTTTGGGAAGGGTGAGCCGCATGGCCAAAATTGCTGCGACAACAAAGCAAGCCCCGGCAAATAGGATAGCATTCACGGAATTTGCCACCAACAGATGCTTAAAGATAGGACCAAAAGAAATGGTCTGTATAAACATGGGAATCACAATCATCATATTCAAAATTCCCATATATACCCCCCGGCGTTGCTGTGGCACAATTTTGGAGACCATGCTGTAAGGTATGCCCATCATGGCTGCCCAACCTATACCGAACAATACCATGGGATACAACACATGGACAGGATCTGAAATCTGTGGAATGGCAAAAAGGGCAACGGCCGTGCCAACCAAGCTTAAAGCATAAACCTTCTTACCCCCGAAGCGCACTGTCAATGGCACCAAAAGAAGCGCAACGACCGTAGTCACAATATTATAAGTCAAACTCATTGTTGCTGCTTGGGCAGTTGCTTCGGAAGTATCCATTTCCATGGTGACTCGCAGAAGCGGCGTAATGAATTGCCAATACACAAACAATGCATACCACTGGAAAAGATAAACCGCAGCTATTTTCCACATGAACCTAGGCATATCCTTTACAGCATTCCCCACTTCCAAGAAAGGGGCCAAAACATCTGCAAACTTTTTAATCGAGGTATTGTCCGTATTCTTTTTTATCAGGCGAAAAAGGTAAGAGAACCAAACAGCACAAATCAACAGCACGATGACCACCCATAAATTGATGTCTTCGAACAAAGCTGGGTATTGTTTGCCAATTAAAAAGCCCAATAACAAGGGTAGTGAAAAAAGGATGAATACCACTCCTACTATCTGGACAAATGCAGAAGGCTTGCCTTTGTTAAATTCACGTATGCTTTTTATTTCTTCCTCACTTGGGGGAATCTCAGGAGTTTTCCATACCGACCATAGAATGGTCGCTATGGACAAAATGGAACCTATCAGAAAAGGGTAAAATACCCATTTGGGGATTACGCCAATGACTTCTGGCTCTTCAGCGCCAAAAAATTTCTGAAAAAAAACAATGGCCCCAGTCGCCAATAAAATCCCAGCCCCGACAAAAAGACTTTGCATTTGGTAACCCAAACTCAACTGCTCATCTGGGAGTTTATCCCCAACAAAGGCACGATAGGGTTCCATAGCCATGTTGTTGCCCACATCCAAAATCCAAAACAACCCAGCGGCAAACCACAGGGAAGGGCTTTGGGGAAAGGCAAAAAGGCAAATACTTGCCATAATTGCGCCTATCAAAAAGAACGGTTTCCTACGGCCCCATTTAAACGACCATGTTTTGTCCGAAATCGCCCCAACTATTGGCTGGACCACCAATCCGGTTACAGGGCCTGCTATGTTCAGTATGGGCAGCATCTCTTCTTTTGCACCAAGCCAAAGAAAAATAGAGTTCACGGCACTCTGCTGAAGCCCAAAGCTATATTGGATCCCAAGGAACCCAACGTTCATATTGAAAATCTGCCAAAAACTCAATTTGGGTTTTGTAATCTTGATCATGGTCGGAGTTCGGTTAGTTTTGTTATCTGGCTTTTGGGCAAATATCAATTCCTCAAAAAAAACACCTTCAATATAGCATTTTTTCCATCCAAATCATCAAATGAAGCATTTTTGGCAATTATGTGCTGTGATTTTTATTCTTGATGAAGTCGATGTTTCGCTTCAAGCCAGAAAGTTTGGCCCGTTTCACCGCTGATTTTTGGAACACCTTTTTGAAAACATCTTCAGTGATTTCTTCCCAATCCTTTTTAGTGAATGACAACAATTCTGGATGGGGGTCGAACAAAGGTTCCCGGTGCGGTTTGGAAAATCGGTTCCAGGGGCACACATCCTGGCAGACATCGCATCCGAACATCCATTCATCAAATTTTCCCTGGAACTCCCCGGGAATTTCATTTTTCAGTTCGATGGTGAAATAGGATATGCACTTGCTCCCATCCACCACATAGGGCTCCACGATGGCCTCGGTGGGGCAGGCATCGATGCAAGCGGTGCAGGTACCGCAATGATCGGTGACCGGCGTGTCGTATTCCAATTCCAAATCCACGATCAATTCGGCAATAAAATAAAAAGAACCCACTTTTTGGGTCAACAGGTTACTGTGCTTCCCGATCCAGCCCAGACCACTGCGGGATGCCCAAGCCTTGTCCAGTACAGGCGCGGAATCCACAAAGGCCCTACCATATACTTCCCCGATTTCTTCTTGGATGAAATGCAACAGACTTTTGAGCTTGTCCTTTATCACAAAGTGATAATCCGTTCCGTAGGCATACTTGGAAATCTTATAGGAATCTGGGTTTTGCTGTTCAGACGGAAAGTAATTCAACAACAAGGAAATGACCGATTTGGAACCTTCCACCAGTTTTGTGGGGTCGAGACGCTTGTCAAAATGGTTTTCCATGTACTGCATCTCCCCATGCCTGTTCTGGTTGAGCCATTTTTCCAAACGAGGGGCCTCCTCCTCCAAAAATCCTGCTTTGGAAACACCGCAAGACAAAAAACCGAGGCGCTTGGCTTCGGTCTTGATCAAATCGGTATGAACTCTTTTAGAATTTGTCATTGTGTACTTCCAATAGAAATGGAAGCACCAAGATACAAAAGGTGACGAACTATTCTTGGGGAGGTGGGGGAATAAGCATATCGTAATCCTTTGCGGTTGCCAATACTTTTTGAATTGTCTCTGGGTGCACAGATTTCTGAACCGCATCGGTTTCGGTTTCAGAAACACCAAAGGTTTCAAAAAAAGATGAAAAGCCTTTCGGACTATGAATGTTGACCCATGTACAAGGCTGATTTTGCTTATTGCTAAAGGTATGTAAGGTTCCTGGTGGCACATCCACCGATTCCCCCGCCCTACACACTTGAATCTTGCCATCAATGAAAAACTCCAATTCACCGGCTATCACCAAAAAAGCTTCCTTGTATTGAGTGTGTATGTGCGGAGGCGGCCCTTGCGCCTCTGCCGGTGTTTCACAGACCACCATATCATAATCACCAGTAGTTGGATGCAGGGTTACCTTTTGCCCTAAAACCCATTTTGAAGCATTGCTTTTCATTTTCGTGAGATTTTTGTCTCACAAACATATAGATTAATTTTCTTTGTTCAAAATTTTACGAGATATTTGTCTCATGAAAAAGGAACACTTACAATCTGGCCGAAAAAGCCAAAAACAGGAAACCCGAAAGAAAATTCTGCTTGCAACCCAACAACTTCTGGAAATGGGCAAGGAGCCCACAATGGAGGATATTGCGGAAAAAGCAGGTATTTCTAGGGCTACCATTTACAGATATTACACCAACGTAGATGCCATTTCCACAGAACTCCTGCTCCAGCTCAATGTACCCGATCCCACAGTTTTGATGGAACAGTACAAAAACAGCTCTTTACTGGAAGCCATGCTGGGGTTTCAAAAAGCCTATCTCAAATTTGCGCTGGACAATGAAAAGACCTCCCGAAAATTTTTGGCAGCCGTTCTCTCCTCATCCAACCCAAAACTTCAAAGAGGGCAAAATAGAATTTCGGCCATCGGTGCTTATTTTGATTCAAACACCATTGCCCTAGATATGAAAACGAAGAATAAACTAAAGAATATTTCTGTGGTACTGATGGGCATTGAATCCATCATTGCTACCAAAGATGTCTGTGACCTGACCACGGCAGAATCCATCGAAACATTGGAATGGGGATTGGAGATGATTATAAAAGGCTGTCAAAAAGAGTAATAAGCAATCAGAAAAGCCCTCCTTGAACGCCTCCCTTTATTCGGCCTAAATGTTTATAGGCCAATTCCGTGACCTCACGACCTCTTGGGGTTCGCATGATGAACCCCTGTTGGATCAAAAAGGGCTCATAGACTTCTTCAATCGTCTCGGCACTTTCGGACACTGCCGTGGCCAATGTGGTAATCCCTACAGGGCCGCCTTTGAACTTATCGATGATGGTGGTCAGGATCTTGTTGTCCATTTCGTCCAGTCCATGGGCATCCACATTGAGGGCCTTCAGCCCAAACTGTGAGATTTTCAGGTCGATGTTCCCATTTCCTTTGATCTGGGCAAAATCCCTGACCCTTCGCAACAGGGCATTGCAAATCCGTGGGGTGCCCCTGCTCCGTCCGGCAATTTCAATGGCCGCTTCTTGGGAAATGGGTACCTTCAGGATTTCCGCACTTCGTTCCACAATGGTGGAGAGCAGTTCCGTATCATAGTATTCCAATCGGCTCTGGATGCCAAACCTTGCCCGCATGGGAGCTGTCAGTAATCCGGAGCGGGTAGTGGCGCCTATCAAGGTGAACGGACTCAGATTGATCTGGACGGTCCTGGCATTTGGCCCGGTCTCGATCATGATATCGATCTTATAATCTTCCATGGCCGAGTAGAGGTACTCCTCAACAATGGGGCTAAGCCGATGGATCTCGTCAATGAACAGCACATCCCGCTCATCGAGATTGGTGAGCAAACCCGCCAAATCGCCCGGTTTGTCCAAAACAGGACCCGAGGTCACTTTGATGCCCACGCCCAACTCGTTGGCCAAAATATGTGCCAGTGTGGTCTTCCCCAGACCCGGAGGTCCGTGAAAAAGGGTGTGGTCCAATGCCTCTCCTCTCAGATTGGCGGCCTGCACAAAAACCTTTAGGTTTTCCAATACCTGGGCCTGCCCCGTAAAATCATCAAAAGTGATGGGACGGAGGGCCCTTTCAATATCGAGCTCCTCTTGGGAAAAATTACTGGCCGTTGGATCTAAGTTTTCGTTCATTACTCAACAAATATAATTGAAAACCCCATCCGCCTGAAACCATTCTTCCTAAAATGAGTTTTCGCGGCCATCTTAAAAATCTAAGCCTTACCTTAGTTATATCAAACAAACAGCTTGCCCGATCACAACAATGAGTACCATGCACGACACCGATTATTCCAAAGGAATCCTCCAATATATCCCTTTCTTCTATGTAATATGGTCCGATGACCTGCTGTCCACTTCTGAAATTTCCGTGGTGATGAAGACCATTGAACAAGATGATTCGTTGGACACCAATGAAAAAGAACAATTGCTGCTTTGGCTGAATACCGAAAATCCTCCAAGTGACACGGAACTAAAAAATTGGAAGCATACCATTGCCACTTCCGAGGTCAAACTCATTGAAAGTGAAACTTATCCTCTGGCTTCTTTTAGCCAACGGTTAACCCAACAACAAAATGGAATCGGTTTCAATGACCACCTGAAACACATTGAGATCAACCTGGGAATACAGCCCAACCACTACAACCACTTGTTCGATGTGGAAGTGGTCCACAAGAAAACCTCGGACCAATATGATGCAACTATCCTTGATAAGATCCTGAAAGGACCACATGCCGAAACGGTGGATAGGTTCCGGGAATTTTTGGACCAGCCCATCTTTAGATGGGAAATCCTTCGGAATAAAGCGGATTTCAGGGCCAGAATATTGGAACAGGTACAGACCCTGGCAAAGAAAGGATATGGTGCCATGGCCTATTCTGCTGAATATGGGGGTACGGGAAACATGCCTGCCTATGCCGCCATTTTTGAGCATTTAATGTTCGTTGATGGAAGTTTGGCGGTCAAGTTCGGGGTGCAGTTTGGCCTATTTGGGGGAAGCATCCAAAAATTGGGTAGCAAGCGGCACCACGACCAGTACCTGACCAATGCCGGCACTACCCAACTGCTTGGCTGCTTTGCCATGACAGAGACGGGTCACGGTTCCAACGTACGTGGTATCAGGACCACCGCAACCTACGAACCAACTTCGGACTCTATCGTGATCCAGACCCCTGGCAAAAATGACAACAAGGAATACATTGGGAATGCCCTGCACTCCAAAATGGCCACAGTTTTTGCCCAACTGATTGTGGATGGAAAAAATGAGGGCGTGCATGCCATTCTTGTACCGATACGCAATGAAAAGCATGAGGAGCTTGAAGGCATCACCATTGAGGACAATGGTTACAAACTTGGCCTGAACGGGGTGGACAACGGTAAGATATGGTTCAACAATGTAAGGGTTCCCCGCGAAAACCTTCTGAACAAGTATGGTGAGATACGTGACGACGGCACCTACTTCTCCTCCATCAAAAACCCCAACAAAAGGTTCTTTACCATGTTGGGCACCTTGGTGGGCGGACGTATCTGTGTGGCCCGTGGCGCGCTTGGAGGGGCAAAGATGGCACTTTCCATTGCCGTGAAATATGCCTTGAACCGAAGACAGTTCAATGATAGCGTGAAAATCCAAGAGGACCTGATCATGGACTATCCCACCCATCAAATCCGGTTGACCCCCTCCATTGCCAGTGCGTATGTGTACCATGTGACCTTGGAAGAGATGATGAAACGTTACAGCGATGACTCGCAACCGGACAAACGAAAGATAGAGACACAGGTCGCCGGACTGAAATCGATCATTACCTGGTTTGCGAACGATACCATCCAAGAATGCAGGGAGGCCTGTGGTGGTAAAGGGTACCTGTTGGAGAACCGGATTGCCGACCTGAAGGGGGATGTGGACATCTTTACCACTTTTGAAGGCGACAACACCGTATTGCTGCAATTGGCCGCCAAAGGCGTTCTGTCCGATTTTCAGGCGGAATTCAACAGTGCAGGATTTACCTCGGTGCTCAAATTGTTGCAAAGCCAGCTTTCGGACACGTTGACGGCTATCAACCCGCTTTATTCCAACAAAGTGGACGCCGAGCATCTGTACAATCCCAAGTTCCACAAGCATGCTTTCAGTTACCGCACCCGAAGGCTGACCTATACATTGGCCATGCGCATCCGAAACTACATCAAAAAGGGGGTGCCTTCCTATCAAGCCTTCCTTAAGGTACAGACCCATTTGTTGGCTTTGGGAAAAGCTTATAGTGTAGAATTGGCCTATGGGGTATTCCATGATTTTTGTGAAACCGTCACCGATGCGGAGCACAAAGATTTATTGGAAAAATTGGGTACGCTCTACGCCCTTAACGAAATCCATGCGGATACCCGATGGTTCTTGGAACAGGGATATATTGGTGGGACCAAGTCCAAGGCGATACGGCAGCGGGTGGAACGATTGTCCACCGAACTGCGCCCCCACATTGAGGTTTTGGTGGACGGTTTTGGGATTCCGGAACATTGCCTGACCGCACCGATTGCCCAATAGCCTATTCTTGGCGCTTGATCAGCTGTGAGGTATCCAAAAAATCGACAATGGTGATCTTTGGGTTTCCAAAGAGGTATATTTTGGAGTTGCCCTTGGCGCTCAGCTCTAAATTTCTAAAGGCGTAAATGTAGGCCGATGGGTCATTTTCCATGGTCAGTTTCAGATCGCCCACTTCCATGGTCTCCCCTTTGTAGCGCGAATTCCCCATCAAACGTATCTGAATGTTGTCCGATGTGCCCTCCAGGGTCAGGGAAGCATCGCCCTCCAAATCGACCAGACCCGTCTGTCCCACACTGTACACATAGGCCTCGGTCCTATTCCCCAAAGATATGTTGAGGGAATCGACATCTACATTGAAATTGCCACGACTGGTCTCTTCCAGATTGATGTCCATGACCGCTGCCTTCGCCTTGATATCCAATCGGGTATTGTTGAATCCATCCACGAACAGCTCATCGCTTTCGATGACATCTTGCGTGACCATGCTACCGTCTTTTAGGGTGATGGCTCTGAGTTCAGTATAGTTTACCGTGATATCGAACTGCTTTTTTGCGGTAACGTCGTAATAGGAACTGATGATTAGGGTACCGTCCTCCACGTTGAACTTGAGAATGTCTATCAGGTTGTCATCTGCTATAACGTCATAACCCGGCCCAAAGGATTTTTTCAGTACAATGTCCAGATTATCGTTCAGCACTATGGCATTGAAGGGGGGCAATTCCTCGTTCACATGGGTCACGATCCTACTTCCTTTTATCCTTGGCTTTCGCTGGGCAGTGGACAGAAGGGGAAACACAATTAACAAAAGGACTATTATGTTTTTCACGGTTCTATTATTTAGGACAAATTGTTTTCTAAAGATATTACAATCAAAGCTAACCATTGTATTCCAGACCATAACAAACAAAAAACCCATCCAAATACGGACGGGCTTTGTTTATGTTTTGAAATACATCAACATCAGTGGTTGAGTTCTTCTTCATTTTCCTGAAGCGGTACGTTCTGCGGAACAAAGTCCTGTCCAGCTATAATGTACTCTCCATTTTCGTAGGTCTTGCTATAGTCATACGCCCAACGATATACGTGAGGTATCTCTCCTGGCCAGTTTCCATGCATGTGCTCCTGCGGAGTGGTCCATTCCAGGGTATTGGAACTCCATGGGTTCTGAGACCCTTTTTTGCCGTAGAAAATACTGGATATGAAGTTGTAAATGAATATCAACTGGGCAAAACCAGCAATAATGGCAAACACGGTCATCAATACCTGAACGTTGGTCAACTCATCGAACATAGGGAAAGCCGTGTTTTCATAGTAACGTCTAGGTACGCCCGCCATACCCACAAAGTGCATGGGGAAGAAAACGCCATAAGCGCACACTGCCGTGATCCAGAAGTGGACATAACCCAAATTCTTGTTCATCATCCTACCTTGGAACATTTTGGGGAACCAGTGGTATACCCCTGCAAAAAGTCCGTACAAGGCTGAAATACCCATTACCAGGTGGAAGTGGGCCACTACAAAATACGTATCATGAACGTTGATGTCCAAGGTACTGTCACCCAAAATGATACCGGTAAGACCTCCTGTAATGAACGTGGAGACCAAACCGATGGAGAAGAGCATCGCAGGGTTCAACTGCAAATTCCCTTTCCAGAGGGTGGTTATATAGTTGAATGCCTTTACCGCAGATGGTATGGCGATCAAAAGCGTCGTAAATGTAAATACAGAGCCCAAGAACGGGTTCATCCCCGAGATGAACATATGGTGCCCCCATACAATCGTTGAAAGAAACGCAATGGCCAAAATGGAGGCCACCATCGCCCTATACCCAAAGATGGGCTTCCTTGCATTGGTGGACATTACTTCGGAAGTAATACCCAATGCAGGCAACAATACGATATATACTTCGGGGTGCCCCAAGAACCAGAACAAGTGTTCGTACAGTACGGGAGACCCTCCTTGGTAGTGCAATACTTCTCCTTGGATAAAGATATCGGAAAGGAAGAACGATGTACCGAAACTTCTATCCATGATCAATAGCAAAGCTGCAGATAGTAGAACAGGGAAAGAAATCACACCGATGATCGCAGTCACGAAAAATGCCCAAATAGTCAATGGCAAACGGGTCATCGACATTCCTTTGGTCCTCAGGTTGATCACCGTTACGATATAGTTCAATGAACCTAACAATGATGAGGCGATAAAGATGGCCATGGAAACCAACCAAAGGGTCATACCGGCACCAGAACCGGGCTGTGCCATAGGCAATGCGCTCAAAGGTGGATAAATGGTCCAACCTGCCGCCGCTGGTCCTGCTTCCACGAACAAAGATGTCACCATAATGACCGATGATAGGAAAAACAACCAATAGGATACCATGTTCAAGAAACCTGACGCCATATCCCTTGCACCTATCTGCAACGGAATCAACAAGTTGCTAAAAGTACCACTCAATCCGGCAGTCAATACAAAGAAAACCATGATGGTACCGTGTATGGTGACCAATGCCAAATAAATGTCGGCATCCATGACACCATCAGGCGCCCATTTTCCCAATACAGCCTCAAAAATAGGGAATGATTTCCCTGGCCATGCCAATTGCATCCTAAAGAGCAATGACATTGCAATACCAATGAACCCCATGATAAGACCCGTGATGAGATATTGTTTGGATATCATCTTATGGTCCTGACTGAAGATATATTTCGTAATAAAAGTCTCCTTATGATGATGTCCGTGATCGTCGTGTCCGTGTTCGTGTCCAGTAGCTGACATAATCTCTTCTAAATTTTGTTATGGTTTTTCCTAGCCTTGTTTTATTCCGCGGGAGTCATGTTCTCCTTAAAAGTCTTTTGCTCCGCCATCCATTGGTTGAACTCTTCCTCAGTTTCAACTATAATTTTCATCTGCATGTTATAGTGCGATTTTCCGCATATCTTGTTACATAGCAATATATAGTCAAATTCCCATGGGTCTGAGTTCGGTATTCCTTCTGCGGCACGTTCTGCCCTGATGGCATTGGTCCTTTTCACCTTGTCCACCACATCGGGGTTGCGGCGCATTTCTTCAGTGGTCACGGTAGGTGTGAAGGAAAATTGGGTAATCATACCGGGAACACAGTTCATCTGTGCCCTAAAGTGTGGCATATAAGCGGAATGCAACACATCCTGTGAACGCATCTTAAAGTTGACCTTCCTGCCCACTGGCAAGTGCAGTTCCTTTACGATGACATCGTCACCTCCATTGGGGTCGGACTCATCGATACCGAGCACATTCGCCTTGTTGATATCGATCAAACGCACATTGGCATCGCCCAACACATTGTCCTCACCGGCGTAACGTGCCGTCCAGTTGAACTGCTGCGCATAAAGTTCTATTACAATGGGATCGTCCTCATCGTTCACATCCATGATTGTGGTCCAAGTGTAGAGTCCCCAAAGGATCAATCCGGCCAATACAATCACAGGGATGATGGTCCAGATGAACTCCAAACGGTCGTTGTCCGCATAAAAAAGGGCCTTTCTGCCTTCTTGCCCCCTGTACTTGTAACCAAAATAGTGCAAAAGGGCCTGGGTAATGGTCTGCACAAAAAAGATGATGGCAAAGGAGACCCACATCAACTGATCATATTCCCCGCCATGTTCCGAAGCTGCTTCGGGCAACAACACCTTTGAGTATTTTGCAAAACTGAATATGGTGATCCCATAGATAAAGATCAAGAATGCGAACAAAAGATAACCATTGGTCCTGTTATCGTTGTCGTTTGCTACCTCGGTGTGCTCTGTCTTGAGTTGCGACAATTGAAAAATCTTGGTCATTTGCCAGATTGCAATTGCCACCAGTGCCAAAACAGTGAATGTTAATAATGCAGTCATCGTGTATCTATCTAAGACTTAAATCGTATTAATAATGAAAATGTTTGCTTTCCTCAATGAACGGGTTCCTTTTGGGTTGCAATGGTGCCTTGGTCAATGCCGTGAACACCCAGAACACAAACAGGCCTCCAAAGAACAACAGACCACCTATCTCGGGCAATCCAATGTACCACTGATCGCCCACCGTAGCTGGCATTACCATATTGAAAATATCCAAATAATGCCCCAATAGCACTACAATTCCGGCCATGACCACAAACCAGTTGACCCTTTTGTAGTCGCTGTTCATCAAGACCAACAACGGGAACACAAAGTTCATCACCAACATGCCAAAGAAAGGCAGTTTGTAGTCCTGGAACCTTGCCACGTAGTAGGTCACCTCTTCAGGAATGTCGGCGTACCAAATCAGCATGAACTGGGCAAACCAAAGATAGGTCCAGAAAATACTGATACCGAACATGAACTTGGCCAAGTCGTGGATGTGGCTGTTGTTCACATTTTCCAAATATCCCCTTGATTTCAAGTAGATGGTCACCAATGCAATAACGGTGATGCCCGATACGAACATACTGGCAAACACATACCATCCGAAAAGGGTACTAAACCAGTGGGGATCCAAACTCATAATCCAATCCCATGACATCATGGATTCGGTGACCAAATAGAATACCAAGAAACCTGCGGACCATCTAAAGTTCTTTATAAAGTTGCTATCATCATCCGACTCATCTTGGGCCAAGGACAATTTTCTTGAATACTGACGATAAAAGATCCAACCTCCCAAAAAGATGGCTGCCCTGATCAGGAAAAAGGTAGGGTTCAAATACCCTGCTTTCCCCTGCAACAATTTATCGTGCGCAACGGTCTCTGGGTCCATCCAAACGAACAGGTGGTTCATATGGAGTGCGGAAAGCAACAAAATCACAAAAACAATGATTCCACCGGGAACCAAATAGGCCGTAATGCCCTCCATCACCCTGAACAATATGGGCGACCATCCAGCCTGTGCGGCTCTTTGAATGGCATTGAAGGCCAAAACGCCCAATGCGATCATAAAGAAAAAGAATGCTGCCACATAGAGTGCAGACCATGGTCTGTTCTGTAATTGGTGCAACAAATGGGTGTCATGGGAAGTATCGTGTTCTTCTCCGTGGGCGGCAACTGCGCCGTGATCCTGCTCTTCTCCATGGGCTGTGGCTTCTTCTGCATGACCGCCACCATGGCCATCACCGTGTGCCGATGCCACCATGGCCTTGGCCTCTTCTACTGTTGATGGTGCCGACACAAAACCGATTCCCAAAAAAAGCAGTCCCACTGCCATGGCAATGAAAGATCCTATTCTAAGTCTGTTTGAAAAGGTGTACATAGTTTACTCTTATCCAATTATTTTGTTAGGTCTTCCTTTAACTTCATCACATATTCGGACACTTGCCACATCTCCTCTTCGTTGGCGAACTGGGATGCGTAGGAGCCCATGGAGTTCAATCCATAGTAAATGGTGTGGTACGTGGTACCCACGGTAATGTTCCTTGCCGGATCGGCATAACTGGGAACCCCCAATATTTTTTCACGCTTTACCAAATTGCCCTGTCCGTCTCCTTTGTCCCCATGGCAAATGGCGCAGTAGATGGTGTACAACTGCATACCCTTGGCCAAATTGTCCTCGGTTTTCAAGGAATCCAACGGGCTGGTGTTCAGCCTAGCGAGTTCTTTACCCTCTGGGGTATTTTCGAATTCATAGGGCATGTATCCCCTGGAGATGGTCCCTTCAACGGGAAGCATGGCCTCCGTTCCTTCAGGGAACAGACCATTGTCCACTCCTTGATAGGTTTCATACCCCACAGGTTCGTACATATTTGGCATATATTGATAGTTTGGGCTGTTCTTGTCTGCACAGGCAGCTACGAACAGTACCAAGACCAAAGCAACACTTATTTTACCTAAATGTTTCATATTTTTAAGACTCCTTTTCTGTAACTTTTACTTCTACCGCCCCTGTTTCCCACAACAGATCGGCAAGTTCACTTTCATTGTCGTGCACTCCGATTTCCATCAAAAAGTGGTCATCAGTAGTACGTTTATCGGGGTTCTCCGCTTTTTTGAAGGGCCACATCCTACTTCTCAGATAGAACGTGATCACCATCAAGTGGGCCGCAAAGAAGACCGTCATTTCAAACATGATCGGAACAAAGGCGGGCATGTTCTCCAAATAGCTGAAACTTGGTTTACCACCGATATCCTGGGGCCAATCCTCGATCATGATATAGTTCATCATCACGATGGCCACGGTAAGTCCCAAACATCCATACATGAAGGAAGTGATCGCGATACGGGTGCCCTCCAATCCCATGGCCTTGTCCAGCCCGTGTACGGGGAACGGGGTATATACTTCCTCTATGTGGTGGTGCGCTGCCCTAACTTTTTTTACGGCATGCATCAATACATCATCATCGTTGTAAAGTGCCTGAATAACTTTTGATGCCATACTTATTTTTTATCGTTTAACAACCTTGCTTGACCTGCCCAATCATCGCGTTGTGCACGACCTGGGAACCTTCCAGTTATCGAATCCAGCAAATCATACTCTCTTTCGGTCATTCTAGCAACCTGGGCATAGGTAAATATGCCTATCTCGTTCAGGGTGCGCTCCATTTCAGGGCCCACTCCTTTTATCAATTTCAAATCGTCAGGGGTTTGGGTAGCGGCATCAAATGTTCCGATACTGCTCAACAGTTCGGAAACGCCGATCTTGTCACCCACGGCAGGCTTTACCTCTCCCATCAACACATCATCCGTGATAGGTTCCTCATAGCTCACCACTTTGTTGACGCCTTGTGGCATTTGGTACAAAGGCTTTCCGGCGTCACGCAATTTCTTGTATTTCTCCCCTGATGCTTTCAGGATGGATTTCACCTCTGCCTGTGCAATCACGGGGAAGGTTCTTGAGTACAATAGGAAGAGTACAAAGAAGAATCCTATTGTTCCGATGAAGATACCGATATCCACAAAGGTTGGGGAGAACATGGTCCATGAAGATGGCAGGTAATCCCTGTGCAATGAGGTTACGATAATCACAAAACGCTCGAACCACATCCCGATGTTCACCACAATGGAGATGAAGAAGGAGAACATGATGCTGGTACGCAATTTTTTGAACCACATGAACTGGGGTGAGAACACGTTACAGGTCATCATGGACCAGTAGGCCCACCAGTAAGGTCCCGTAGCCCTATTCAAGAAGGCGTATTGTTCGTATTCCACACCAGAGTACCATGCAATGAACAGCTCCGTGATGTAGGCACATCCTACAATGGAACCCGTGATCATGATCACGATATTCATCAACTCGATATGCTGCACGGTGATATAGGCTTCAAGGTTACATACCTTTCTCATTATAATGAGAAGGGTGTTTACCATTGCAAATCCTGAGAAAATCGCACCCGCAACGAAGTACGGTGGGAAGATGGTGGTGTGCCATCCGGGAATCACCGATGTGGCAAAGTCAAAGGATACGATGGTGTGTACGGAAAGTACCAGTGGCGTTGCCAAACCGGCCAAGACCAAGGAAACTTCCTCAAAACGTTGCCAGTCTTTGGCACGACCTGTCCAACCGAAGCTCAATAGGCTGTAAATTTTCTTTTGGAAAGGCTTTACCGCCCTATCACGGATCATGGCAAAATCGGGCAGAAGACCTGTCCACCAGAACACCAAGGATACCGAAAGATACGTTGATATCGCGAACACGTCCCAAAGCAAGGGCGAGTTAAAGTTGACCCACAACGAACCGAATTGGTTGGGAATGGGCAATACCCAGTAGGCCAACCACGGACGCCCCATGTGGATGATCGGGAACAATCCCGCCTGTACCACAGAGAAAATGGTCATCGCCTCAGCAGAACGGTTGATCGCCATTCTCCATTTTTGCCTGAACAGCAACAATACGGCCGAAATCAGGGTTCCCGCGTGACCGATACCCACCCACCAAACGAAGTTGGTGATGTCCCAGGCCCAGTTGACGGTTCGGTTAAGACCCCATACCCCGATACCTGTGGAAACGGTATAAATGATACATCCTAGACCCCAAAGGAATGCAACAAGTGCTATGGTGAATACTATCCACCATTGTTTGTTGGCCTTTCCCTCTACCGGACGGGCAATGTCCACGGTTACATCGTGGTATCCTTTGTCTCCAAGTACTAAGGGCTTTCGAATAGGTGCTTCGTAATGCGACGCCATAATTTATCTTCTAATTACTTCTTTTATTGATTAAGCCTCGTTGGTGTTCCTAACCTTGACATGATAGAACACATTGGGTTTGGTCCCGACATGCTCCAACAAGTGGTACATTCTATCGTCCTCTTTCAACTTGGCCACCTTGCTCTCCTTGTCATTGATGTCACCAAACACCATGGCACCGCTGCTACAAGCTGCGGAACAGGCCGTCTGGAACTCACCATCCTTGATGACCCTTCCATCACGCTTGGCATCCAAAATGGTCTTCTGGGTCATTTGGATACACATGGAGCATTTTTCCATGACACCTCTTGAACGGACATTGACATCTGGGTTGATGACCATCTTGCCCAAGTCGTTGTTCATGTTAAAGTCGAACTCATCGTTGTTGCTGTACAAGAACCAGTTGAACCTACGTACTTTGTACGGACAGTTGTTGGCACAGTACCTGGTACCCACACAACGGTTATAGGCCATATGGTTCTGTCCTTGCCTACTGTGCGAGGTTGCAGCCACCGGACACACTGTTTCACAGGGTGCGTGGTTACAGTGCTGGCACATTACAGGCTGGAAAGCTACTTGAGGGTTGGCAGATGGGTCTTCCATCTCCCTGAAACCACCCAAGGAACCTTTTTCTCCCCAAAGACCATCCATTCCGTCCTTCTTCTCGTTGTCCTGTTCAAAGGTCTCTTCTGAGGAATAATATCTATCGATGCGCAACCAGTGCATATCGCGCGAACGGCGCATCTCCATTTTTCCGACCACAGGAACGTTGTTCTCCGCGTGGCAAGCGATCACACATGCCCCACATCCTGTACAGGCGTTCAGGTCGATGGACAGATTAAAGTGATGTCCAACAGAACGATCAAACTCGTCCCAAAGATCAGCATCGGGAGAGGTTACCGGAATCTCTTGGTGGTTTAGGGTAACATGTGGCATCGGGTTCCACTCGGCATGATCTTTTGTATTGAAGATCTCCAAGGTGGTTTCCTTGATGATATCACCCCTACCCATCAATGTTTTTTGGGATTGGATGCATGCAAACTCATGCACTCCAGATACTTTTTCAACGGTCACGGTCTGTACATCGGAAAAATTAGTGTACAGGGCATAGGCATTCACACCGGTCGCCATTTCGGCCTGCATACCGGCCTTCTTGCCATATCCAAAGGAAAGTCCGACCGTACCCACGGCCTGACCAGGCTGAACGATCACGGGAACTTTTTCCAATACTTTTCCATCAACGGTCAATTTTACGTAACCACCGTTAACACCGCCATCGGCCACCATTTCATTTTCAACGCCCCATTTTTCGGCATCCGCTTTGGAAACGGTGACGTAGTTGTCCCAAGACACCCTTGAAATCGGGTCAGGGAACTCTTGCAACCATGGGTTATTGGCCTGGCGACCATCTCCCATACCCACTTTGGAGTACAGTACAAGCTCGACCCCGCCACTAGTGGCATTGACCAAAGAGCGTATGGCAGAAGCGATGGGAACCACAGTGGATTCCACTTCCACGCTTTCAGCATCTACAGGAGCAGCAGCCGAAGCATCCCCTTCCACTGGCGCAGGTGCAGCAGCCACGAATACCCCATCCTGAAGTGCCTTGTTCCACGAACCTCCCTGAAGGATGTCAGCATTCCAAGTTTCCTGGATGTAGTCGTAGTATGTTTTTTCAGCGCCCATCCATGTCAACAATGCCGTTTGGAACTGTCTTGTATCGAACAGTTCACGGATGGCAGGCTGCATGAGGCTAAATTGTCCTTTTTTGAACTGGGCATCTCCCCAAGATTCGAGGTAGTGCGATGCCGCAGCAACATATTGTGAGGCTTGCGCCGTTTCATCATTATTGAAGGCAAAAGCGACCGAAAGGTCCACTTTTTCCAATCCTGATACAAATGCTTCGGAGTTCGGCAAGGTGTAAACAGGATTCACACCGTCCATGATCAATGCTCCAACTCGGCCCGCATTCATATCGGCAACCAATTTGGTCACTTTGGCCGTATTGCCCTGACGGACATATTTTGGATTCTTTGCATCGAATGCCTCACTGGCCAATAGTTTGTTGATGGCCAACACCACTGTCTGCGCATTGGCATCATTCAGTCCAGTGACGACAACAGCTTTGCTGCCCGCTTTCTTGATCTCGGCAGCAACCTTGTCTACAGCCTCATCCACGTCGGATGTTCCACCCCCCACATTGCTTCCGTTCAACTTACCGTACAACTTGGCAAGAGCGATCTTCTGCTGGGTAGGGGTCATTGGGTAACGCTTGTCGGCATTGGCGCCGGTCAAGGACATATTGGATTCCATTTGGATATGTCTGGACATTTTCCCGTTCTTGGGCACACGCCCTTTGGCATAGCCGCTATCATAACCTCCTCCTTGCCAATCTCCCAAGAAATCGGCACCGAAAGAAACGATCAATCCAGCTTTTTCAAAATCATAATCGGCCAAAGCCCTTTCCCCATAAGCTGCTTCAAAAGCATTCAACGCGGCATCTTCGGAAATGGCATCGTAAACCACGTGGTTCACATTCTCCCCATAAGCCGCCTTGAATTCAGCGATCAATTTATCGGTGGATGGACTCGCATAGGTCTGGGTCAACAGCACGATCTGCTTGTTGGAACCTTTCAAACTGTTGAGCTTTGCCCGAACAGTGGCATCCAACACTTTCCATTCCACAGGCTCGCCGTTGGCAGATGGACCTTGCAATCTTTTGCTATCGTACAGGGTCAAAACAGAGGCCTGCACCCTTGCATTCGCCCCTCCATTGACCTTGGCATCCGTATTGTTCTCTATTTTGATGGGCCTTCCCTCCCTGGTCTTCACCAAAATGCTGGCAAAGTCAAAACCATCAGCTATGGTGGTGGCATAGTAATTGGCCACACCAGGCACGATGCGGTCGGGTTGCACCACGTAGGGAATGGACTTGTGAACCGGTCCTTCACAGGCAGCCATCGTTGCCGCAGCCGTGCTGAAACCAACATATTTTAGAAAATCCCTTCGGTTGGTGGTCGATGTGGATAGGTTTTCCTTGTCGCCCAAAAACTCGTCAACGGGAATCTGTTCTGTGAATTCATTATGTTTTAGCGCCTCAACAATGGAATCGTTCGGATTGAGCTCCGCTGCACTTTTCCAATATTTTTTGTTTGATGCCATACGATATATCTGAGATTATCTTCTTTTACTTCTTAATAGTGACACTTACCACATTCTAAACCACCCATCATGGCCGCAGTCAACTTATCGACCCCGTACTTTTTGGACAGTTCCTCATGAATGGCTTCGTAATAGGCGTTGCCCTCCACTTTTACATTGGTTTCCCTGTGACAGTTGATACACCAACCCATGGTCAATGGGGAGAATTGTTCCACTATCTCCATTTCTTCCACCGGACCGTGACAGGTCTGGCATTCTATCCCAGCAACGGAAACGTGCTGTGAGTGGTTGAAATAGGCAAAATCGGGAAGGTTGTGGATTCTGACCCACTCCACTGGGCGACCCTCACCTGTATATTTTTGGTTTTCCTCATCCCATCCAACAGCTTTGTACAACTTCTTGATCTCTCCTGTGTAGAAATCGTTGGTGTATCCATTGGCGATATCCTCTGCGGATGGCCCTTCTGGATTGCCCGCGTATTGGTAGATGGATTTGTGGCAGTTCATACACACGTTCAACGAAGGGATTCCAGAAGTTTTGGATACCCTAGCGGACGAGTGACAGTATTTACATTCAATCTTGTTGTCCCCGGCGTGTATCTTGTGTGAGAAATGAATGGGCTGCACAGGAGCGTACCCTTGGTCCACACCCACTTGCATCATCCATCCGTAAGCGAAATACGCACTGGCCAACAATAGGAAAATAGCACTCACCAATACCAAGAACTGGTTTTTGACAAAGGCTTTCCATAAAGGCAGGCGTTTTTGTTTTTCTTCTTCCAATACGATACCGTTCGCTTCGGCGATGCGTCGCAAGGTCTTGTTCACCAGCACGAGCATGATTACCAAAAGCCCGAACACAAGGGCCAATGCAGCTAGGATCAATTCATTGGAAATTCCTCCAGAAGAAGGCTGGCCACCATCACCACCAGATGGAGTTGTAGCTTTAGCCGGAGTTGACGGAGGAGCGGCGGTATACGCCAAAATATCATCAATGTCCTGGTTGGACAAGGTTGGGAACGGCGTCATGGCCGCTTGGTTGTATTCCGCGTAGATTTTATTGGCATAGGCATCACCCGAAGCGATGACCCCTGGACTGTTCTTGATCCATGCGTACAACCACTCCCTATCCAAACCGGCATCATCGGCCAATCTGGTTTCCACATTTGCCAATGCCGGACCGGTCATCTTACGGTCCAAAGCGTGACAGGCCGCACAGTTTTGGTTAAAGAGCTGTTTCCCTTTTGCCGCATCCCCACCTGTATCTGCAGCAGCATCTGCAACAACCTCCTCTGTTGGGGCGGCAGCTTCTTCCTGTGCATAGAATGAAATAGGGGAAAATAGGAGAGATAAACCTAAAGCTTTGGAAAATAGATGGCGGTATAGAACCTTTTTCATATTAACGAAATTTCTATCGAAATCTTTGGCACGATTCTTTCTATTGAGTTTGAGAACAATAGCTTTTCATCCCACCAAAATTGGTCACAAAAGTACGACATACAGTCATTTTTTAAAATGTTAAGGTATTTATAAGAAGTAATTTATAAGGATTCTAAATAATGGGCCCGAAGCCCGTTTAAAGCATAAAAAACTACTTTTGTACGTATATATCTCAAAATTTTACCCAAGCATCATGAAAACCATTGTATTTACTGCCATTTTGATGGGTTTGTCCCTACCGTTGTCCGCCCAGGAAGGAAGGGTGAGCATCCAACAAGATCCCAAAATAGATGAATTGGTAAAACTGTATACCGAGGTCAGCTCAAAAGCTGGATATTACCAGATACAGGTCGGTTTTGGCAATTTCCAAAAGGCGCAGAACCTGAAATCGCAAGTGGACATCGATTTTCCGGATTGGTACTCCAAAATTGAATTTGAATCGCCTACCTATCGTGTGCGTTTGGGTAGGTTCAAGACCAAATTGGAGGCCGAACGCAAGTATTTGGAAGTCCGCAAAAAATATCCGGATGCCATGCTCCTGAAGCCTTCGGTGGAGTCCAAATCATAGCAGCTCGATTATAAAGAACAATAAAAAATCCCGCTTTTAGCGGGATTTTTTATATCTATAGTTGATGTGTGGTTACAGTTTTTTCTTCACCGCGACTTCTTGGAAGGCTTCAACAATGTCTCCCTCCTTGATGTCGTTGTAGTTTTTGATCTGCAATCCACAATCGTATCCTTTGGACACTTCCTTCACATCGTCCTTGAAACGCTTCAAGGAAGACAGCTCCCCTGTATAGATGACAACACCATCACGGATTAATCGAATCTGGGAGTTCCTAAAGATTTTTCCGCTGGTGACCATACATCCAGCAATAGTACCGATCTTGGATATCTTGAAGGTCTCCCTGATCTCCGCATTACCTGTGACCTCTTCCTTGATCTCTGGAGACAACATTCCTTCCATAGCATCCTTAAGATCGTTGATCGCATCGTAGATGATGGAATACATTCGGATATCAATCTCTTCTTTATCCGCCACCGCACGGGCATTGCCCATCGGCCTTACGTTAAATCCTATGATGACCGCATCGGATGCACTGGCGAGCAACACGTCGGATTCGGTAATGGCACCAACTCCTTTGTGGATGATGTTGACCTGGATCTCGTCGGTGGATAGTTTCTGGAACGAATCCGTAAGTGCTTCCACGGAACCGTCCACATCCCCTTTGAGGATAATGTTCAGCTCTTGGAAATCGCCCAAGGCAATTCGTCTTCCAATTTCGTCAAGGGTAATATGTCTTTGTGTCCTAACAGATTGCTCACGCTGCAATTGGGAACGTTTTGCGGCAATCTGTTTCGCCTCGCGCTCATCTTCCAGCACATTGAACCTATCCCCTGCCTGTGGCGCTCCATCGAGGCCCAAAATGGATATGGGCGTGGAAGGTCCTGCACTTTTAACAATCTTGCCCCTTTCGTCCTGCATGGCCTTGACTTTTCCGCTACAGGTACCTGCCAATACATAGTCTCCTATTTTCAGGGTCCCGGACTGCACCAAAATGGTGGACACATATCCTCTTCCCTTGTCCAAGAAGGCTTCTACCACGGTTCCTGAAGCCAGTTTGTCGGGATTGGCCTGCAACTCCAGCAATTCTGCCTCGAGCAATACTTTTTCCAAAAGTTCCTTCACTCCCTGACCTGTCTTTGCCGAAATATCATGGGACTGTATCTTACCGCCCCAATCTTCCACCAAAAGGTTCATTTGGGCAAGTCCTTCCTTGATCTTGTCTGGGTTGGCCGTGGGTTTGTCTATCTTATTGATGGCAAACACTATGGGAACGCCTGCCGCTTGGGCGTGGCTAATGGCTTCCTTGGTCTGTGGCATGATATCGTCATCCGCAGCTACTACGATAATGGCGATGTCGGTGACTTGGGCCCCACGTGCACGCATGGCGGTAAACGCCTCGTGACCTGGAGTATCCAAGAAAGTGATTCTTTGGCCGTCCTCCAGGGTAACCCCATAGGCACCAATATGCTGGGTGATGCCACCGCTTTCACCTGCAATTACATTTTCTTGTCTTATGTAATCCAATAGGGATGTTTTTCCGTGGTCCACATGTCCCATTACCGTAACAATGGGTGCCCTTGGCTTCAAATCTTCCGGTGCATCTGCCTGCTCCTCGATGGATTCTTCTATTTCAGCTGTGACAAATTCCACTTCGTAACCAAATTCATCGGCCACAATGGAAAGGGTCTCTGCATCCAAACGTTGGTTCATGGTCACCATGATACCCAGCGACATACAAGCTGATATAATTTTGGTGGAGGGAACATCCATCATGGTGGCCACTTCGTTCACGGTTACGAACTCGGTCACTTTCAAGGTCTTGCTTTCCAGCTCCTGTTGTTCCAGATCTTTTTCGGTCTGTTGACGGTGCTGGTCCCTTTTCTCCCTTCTGTATTTGGCTCCTTTGCCTTTGGCGGATTTTCCTTGGAGCTTTTCCAAGGTCTCCCTCACTTGTTTTTGTACTTCTTCCTCTGTGGGCTCCACTTTGGAAATTGGGCCACGCTGTCCCTTTCTTCCTGCGCCTGCTCCTGCACCAGCTCCAACACCCGGCCTGTTGTTGGGTCGGTTATTGCCAGGCTGCGGACCATTTTTGACAATACGTTTTCTGCGTTTCTTCCTATCCGAATCGGAAGACCCTGCAACTGGTTTCTGATTGTCCTCTTTTTTCTTCTTTGGCTTGTTGAACTGGGAAAGATCTATCTTGTCCCCCGTGATCTTGGGTCCGGTAAGTTTTTGGTACTGCGTCTTGAAAGTTTCAGGCTCCTTGGGTTGCTCCTCCTTTACTTCCTTTACTTCTTCTTTTTCTTTGGCCGCAGTATCAACCTTTTCTTCAGGTTTTACCTCTTCTACTTCTTTTTCCTTGGGCTGCTCTTCTTTTTGGACAACTTTGGTCTCTTCAACCTGTTTTGGCTCCTCTACTTGCTGTGGCTCTTCCTCTTTGGGTTGGGTTGGCTTTGGATCCAAGTCTATCTTGCCCACGGTCTTGAGCCCGGAAAGCTCGGCTTTGGCCTTGATCACCTGCTGTTCTGCATTCCTTTTCTCCCTGGCCAACCTGCGCTCTTCCTGCTCCTGTTCCATTTGGACCCGAATAGCCTCCTTCTCTTTGCGCTTTTCTTCGCCCACTTCTTTGGAAGCCACTTTTTTGCTCTTATCCGTTTGGAACTCATCCAACAGTACCTGATACACCTCATCGGATATCTTTGTCGTAGGACGTGCCTCTATCTCGTGCCCCACAGAGGTGAGATGGTCCACTGCCCTATCCAATGAAATGTTCAGTTCCCTAAGAACTTTGTTGAGTCGTATTGTTGGGTTTCCTGCCATAAATTGTTTTCCTTGCCCTAAAATTCGCTGCTAATATAAGTTTAATCTTCAAATTCTTCCTTGAGGATGCGTACGACCTCACGGATAGTTTCTTCTTCTAGATCGGTTCTTTTGATCAAATCGTTGATGTCCTGCTCCAAAACGCTGCGGGCGGTATCCAGTCCAATCTTCTTGAACTCCTCTATCACCCAGCTTTCTATTTCGTCGGAGAACTCGGTCAATTCCACATCTTCTTCCACTCCTTCACGGAACACATCTATTTCATAACCGGTCAACTGACCTGCCAATCGTATGTTGTGCCCTCCCCTACCGATGGCCTTGGAAACCTCCTCTGGCTTCAGGTAGACCTGGGCTGTTTTTTTCTCGTCGTTCAGTTTGACGGACGATACCCTTGCCGGGCTAAGGGCACGGGTCACCATCAATTGTGCATTGTTGGTCCAGTTGATCACATCGATGTTCTCGTTGCCCAACTCCCTAACGATACCATGTATCCGAGATCCTTTCATACCCACACAGGCTCCTACGGGATCGATCCTATCATCATAGGAATCCACGGCCACTTTGGCTTTTTCTCCTGGGATACGGACCGCTTTTTTGATGGTGATCAGTCCATCGAAGACCTCTGGGATTTCTTGGAAGAACAATTGCTCCAAGAAAGCAGGGGAAGTCCTGGACATGATAATGGTAGGCTTGTTGCCTTTCAGTTCCACGCTTTCGATAACACCTCTCACGTTGTCCCCCTTGCGGAAAAAGTCGGATGGGATCTGTTTTTCCTTTGGAAGAATGATCTCATTCCCTTCATCGTCCAACAAAATTACGGCCTTATGTCGAATATGGTGCACCTCTGCGGTATAAATCTCACCTTCAAGATCTTTGAACTGTTTGTAGATGGTGGTATTGTCATGCTCGTGGATCTTGGAAATCAAGTTCTGGCGCAAGGCCAAAATGGCCCTTCTTCCCAAATCTATGAGCTTCACCTCTTCCGACACATCTTCCCCAACCTCAAAATCGGGCTCTATCTTCCTTGCTTCGGAAAGGGAAATCTCCTCATTGGGGTCTTCCACTTCTCCATCCTCCACGACCACGCGGTTTCTCCATATCTCCAAATCCCCTTTGTCCGGGTTGATGATGATATCAAAATTGTCGTCAGAACCAAACTTCTTTTTTAGGGCACTTCGGAACACTTCTTCCAAAATGGCCATAAGGGTCACCCTGTCTATAAACTTATCGTCCTTAAACTCCGAAAAGGATTCGATGAGCGCTAGGTTTTCCATTTTCTACTACAATTAAAATTTTAAAATGACTTTTGCTTCTTTGATATCAGAAAATGCAATGTCCTGCCTTTTCTGTACGGTAACTTTCCCTTTCCCTTCAGGCTTGGGCTCTCGGGCCTTCCACTCCAAGGTAATATTATTTTCCGAGGTTTGTACCAGGGTGCCTTCCAATTCTTCGGCTCCCGTCCTCACCTTTAAAATCCTACCAATATTTTTGGTGTACTGTCGCGGATATACCAGTGGTGATGTAGCCCCTGCGGAGGTGACTTCCAGTGAAAAATCCTCCTCTTCACGATCCAGGTTGTGCTCAATGGCACGACTGATATCCATACAATCCTTGAGGTTCACCCCATTGTCTCCATCCAAAACCACCCTGATGGTATTGTCGCCACCCATCGTAAAATCAATCAAAAACAAGGACGGACGCTCTTCCAAGGCCTTGCTCAACAATGATTCCACTTTTTCCTTCAGCATAACAATTCAGAATAAAAGAGGGGACTAGAAGTCCCCTCATGAATACTTTTATATCCGTTCAGTGGTGCAAATATACAACAATTAATACCTTTTGTGCAACCCCCTTTTAATCAAAGACTTTCTTTTCCCAATATTTAATTGGAGTGCCTTAGCCCTAGCGAGCCAACAAATCGCCGAAGACTCCTTGTTTTGCGTGACAGACTCCATCTCATCGACAAAATGCAGTGTAGGAAACCATAGGTATCCATAGCTTAACATAGGTATAGCTCCATTTCACAACAAATATTTTCCATGGAGAACACTCCGACTAGTTTTGTACCTGCAAAAGTATATTTGGTCATGGGAATATTTTCTAGTAGTGGACATCCAAGCCGTGGTTTGACTGTTGGCAGGACACTTTTAATTGTCTTCTTTCTGCAAGGGACTTTGTCCCTGTTTTCCCAGACCACGCTTTGGAGTGAAAACTTCAATTATTCCAACAACACCCAAAGCGGCACCGCCACAGGACCGTCAGCCTCAAGTTGGACCACCGACAGAGGAAACAGCCTATCTGTCCAGAACAACGAACTTAGGGGTAGGAATTTAGGCTCAGAAGGGACTTGGCAGGTTAACTCCATCAACATTACAGGGTACTCTTTTATCAGCTTTAGTATGGATACTAGGGTAAATGACCCTAACCGAATGGATGATGGACAGGATTACTTTATTGGGGAATACCGTATTGACGGTGGCTCTTGGCAACAGTTTGTAAATAGATCCGGATCCTATTCAAACCCTCTTAATTCTTCTTACACGGTTAACCTATCCGCATCTGGAAACACTTCCCTCGAAATCAGGGCAAGGATGTACAACAATAACAATAACGAGCAATATTTTATTGACAATGTTATTGTGGAAGGGGTTTCAGGCATCTGTAACGGAGAAATCGACTTTGAGTTTTATGATAGTTCCCCATCAGGTGCTACTGTGGACAATATCCCAATCTCTGGTGCCCTGGCATCTGGCGTATTCACCAGTTTCGATGTCGATGCGCTCCAAAACCAAGAAGACCCCGGAGATACGGACAATTTCAGCATCCGTTACAGAGGTTATATCCAAATTGACAGCCCGGGCAGTTATACCTTTTATACAACGTCGGACGACGGTTCAAAACTCTACATCGATGGCACCCAAGTAGTGAACAACGATGGTGCACATGGATCCCAGGAAAGATCGGGAAGCATAACGTTGGCCTCTGGATTGCATGATATCACCGTGCTTTTCTTTGAAAATGGCGGCAGCGAAAACCTATCCGTACAATATCAGGGACCCTCTATTTCGAAACAAGACATCCCTTTCTCCAAGCTCTATTCCAATTGTAGCGTAGCAGTGGCCGACTTGGATGGCGACGGCATTGGTGATGATGTGGATATCGATGACGATAATGACGGCATTTTGGATACCGATGAATGTGGGGGAACAAGCGGAAACTTTGTGCAGACCGCGACCAATGTGCAGTATTTCAACAATCCGTCCAATGCGGAGGGAAACCCCGGGACCACTTATGCCGCAAACTCGACTTCGACCTATCAAGGACAATCCATAATCTCTTTACAGTTTGCCCAAGTTATACCCATGGGGACCACCGTTAGTGTTTTCTTGGCAGCGGACCCTAATGCAAATAATGGTAGTGGCATTACAGATATGCAGATCCAATATACCAATGGCAACTATCTGGCAGATGCCACTGATGTTCCATTTGGATCCATAACAGAAATCACGTTCAATGTTTCCCAAAGCAACTTTCAATCTTTCCGGGTGATGGCCTATCAAACTGGCGCGAGGGTTTATGGAGCCAGCTATGGAGGTACTGTGGATTGCAGTACTGTGGACACCGACGGGGATGGCATTCCCAACTATCAGGATTTGGACAGTGACGGGGATGGTATTCCCGATAATGTGGAGGCACAGGCTTCTTTAAATTATATTGCCCCATCGGGTATAGATGCCAACAACAATGGATTGGACGATGCCTATGAAGCTGCTGGCATATCCCCTGTGGACATCGACGGGGATGGAACACCTGATTTTATGGATACCGATAGTGACAATGACGGCACAAGCGACACCACCGAGGCCACGTTGACCCTCACGGGCACAGATAGCGATGGTGATGGACTTGATAATGCTATGGACACCTCAACCGATTATAGCGATCCAGGGGGCAGAATTGACAATCCACTGAACACCAATGGGGGTTCGTTGATGCTCCCCGACTCCGATGGCGATGTATCCACAGGCGGGGACCTGGATTTCAGGGATGACACCGATGATGGCAACCAACCTCCATCCATAACAGCGACCGGCGACCAAATATTTTGCCCTGGCGACCCAATTGCCGTTGTTGAGAGTGTTTCCATTACCGATCCTGACAGCAGCACTTTGGATGCTGTATACGTTCAGATAACCTCCAATTATGATAATACAGGCGATCTGTTGACCCTGACCGGGTCACACCCCAATATCACAGCAAGCTGGAGCGCTTCCGAAGGAAGATTGACCTTGGAGGGACCAGCAACCTTGGCCGAATTTGAGGCAGCCGTGAGTGCCGTCATGTTCCAGACCACGGGTACGGTCGCCAGCGGAAATACCAGAAGTTTTTCCATAGTCCTGAACGAAGCCAATTATTTGGCCTCCACAGGGCACTATTATGAATATGTACCCTCATTGGGCATTACCTGGACATCGGCCCGGGATGCCGCGGCATTACGCACCTTTTATGGGCTACAAGGATATTTGGCCACGATTTCCGTTCAAGACGAATCCGATCTCCTCGGATCGCAGGCACCCGGTGCAGGATGGATCGGGGCCAGTGATGCAGCCGTAGAAGGGGATTGGTATTGGGTGACAGGCCCCGAAGCAGGCACAATGTTCTGGAGAGGGAATGCAGGCGGCACGGCCTTTGCCTACGAGTTCTGGAACGGCGGGGAACCCAACAATTCAGGAGATGAAGATTATGCACACATCACCGCACCAGGAGTTGGTGCACCAGGTTCCTGGAACGACCTCTCCAACGCCGGAGCGGCCAGTGGCGATTATCAACCCAAAGGTTATTTGGTGGAATACGGTGGCATGCCCGGAGACCCGCTAGGTCCCAACATTGCCGCAACCACTTCAATAACCGTTGAGAACGTTGCGCCTACTGCAAGCAGCCCTGCTCCTATCAATGTGTATTGTTCCGATGATATTCCGGCCGCTGACGTGACCGTGATCACGGACGAGGCGGACAATTGTGATTCAGACCCCACCGTTACCTTTATCAGTGATGTGAGCGATGGTGGCTCCAACCCAGAGACCATAACCCGCACTTATAGGATCACTGATGATGCCGGCAATACTTTTGATGTGCAGCAGACCATCACAGTGACCCCGTTTTCGGTAGCTGCACAGCCTGCTGACCAAAACATTGTTGTGGGTGCCAACGGAAACTTTACGGTTACGGCAAGCGGTACGGACACCTATCAATGGGAAGTGAGTACCGATGGGGGAAGCAGTTTTGCTCCCATTTCCGACGGAGCTGAATATTCGGGCACCCAAACGGCCAATCTTACCGTAAATGCCCCCGACATGGGCAAAAATGGATATGTATTCCGTGTTCTGGTCTCCAATTCAACAGCTTCCTGTGATGCCCTGACCTCCAATGGGGCCGTACTTACCCTTAGTGTGGGAACGGTGATCACCAACAGGAAGATTACGTATAGGGTGAACAAAAATTAATGGCACACTACAACAAAATAAAAAGCCCCCCGCTAGGTTGCGGGGGGCTTTTTTGTTGGCCTACTAGGACTCGAACCTAGAATGACTGAACCAAAATCAGTAGTGTTGCCAATTACACCATAGGCCAGTACCATAATCAAAGCTAAACTTGATTCAGCTTTTGAGCGTGCAAATTTATAACAAACTTTGGTTTCAACAAATATTTTGACAAGTTTAAAACCTATTTTTATTGGAACCTGTTGTTAAAGCTTTTCCAAAAATGGCCACCCTTCTGTTCTATATTTACTAAATTCGCCACAATTCGGTTAACGACCAGTTCTATGTTCGAAAAAAACTTTAGAAAATGGGATACCATCCTAGGATGGACATCCTTTGCCATTGCCTTTATCGTTTACGCCCTAACCGTAGAACCCACAGGAAGTTTTTGGGATGCCGGGGAATACATTTCCACTTCTGCCAAATTGCAGGTGGGACACCCTCCTGGAGCTCCTTTACTCCAAATGATAGGTGCCTTTTTTGCCATGTTCGCCTTTGGCGACCCATCCAAGATAGCTTTGATGGTCAACGCCGTGTCCATAGTATCCAGTGCTTTTACCGTATTGTTCACTTTCTGGACCATAACCAACCTGACCCAAAAACTCATTACTAGCAAAAGCCCTATGACGAACAGCAGGGCCATTGCCATTTTGGGAAGCGGTCTGGTCGGCGCACTGGCCTTTACCTTTTCCGATAGTTTTTGGTTCAATGCCGTGGAGACCGAGGTCTATGCCATGGCCAGTCTCATCATGGCCCTTTTACTATGGCTGGGGCTAAAATGGACGGACAATCTGGACGATCCAAGAGGGCATCGATGGCTTTTGCTCATTTGCTTCGTGGTAGGTCTTACCTTTGGCATACAGTTCATGGGCTTTTTGGCCATTCCCTCGATTGGTCTGTTATATTATTTCAAAAAATACAAGACCACTACGGTCAAGTACTTCCTATTGGCCAACATTATTGTAGTGGCCATTTTGATATTGGTCTATAAATTTTCGCTCACCTATGTACTGGAGCTCTTTGGTTGGAGCGAGGTCTTTTTCATCAATGAAATTGGGCTTCCGTTCAATTCCGGTTCTATCATCATGGGATTGGTATTTATTGCAGCCTTCTATTTTGGCCTTCGATACACCAGAAAGCACAACTTTTACAGTGGGCACTTGATCATTATGTGCCTGATGTTCCTCTTCCTTGGTTTTTCCTCATGGTTGATGCTCCCCATCAGGGCCAACGCCAAAACGGTGGTCAATGAGAACAATCCTGCCGATGCACGTGCACTTCTGGCCTATTACAACAGGGAACAGTATCCTGGCGTGGACAGTCCGGTATATGGGGCCTACTATTCGGATACCTTCGCCCCATCTGGCGAGGACAGGGACGATAGCCCCAAATACGAAAAGGATCTGGAACTGGGCAAATATGTCATCGTGAACAAGTACAAGGATGCCGTTCCGGGACCCAACGAAAAGCATGTGGGACTGCTGCCCCGAATGTGGAGCGATCAACATGCCGAAAACTACATGCGCTATTTTGGTGTGCTAAACTTCCGTATCAAATCCGAATACATCTCCAACAATGACCTCAGGGAAGCCGTCAACCAGTTCAAAACGGCCTACGCCCAAGGAGAACTTGATTCTGAGCAATATATCCGTTTCCTTCGGGAATTTGGAGAGTACATCGAAGTGGAGCCGCCCACACTTGGACAGAACCTCCGCTATATGTTCGAGTTCCAGTTCGGCTATATGTACATGCGCTATTTCATGTGGAATTTTGTGGGCAAACAGAACGATGTACAGGGTCGCTACGATGAAAATGGCGATTGGCTCAGCGGCATCGGCTTTGTGGACAGTCTCCGCTTGGGCAGTCAAGAGAACCTTCCAAGCGACTGGACGGACAATAAAGGACGTAACACCTACTTCTTTTTGCCACTACTATTGGGTATTCTGGGCATTGTTTTCCAGATTTCCAGAAACCCAAAGCAATTCTGGGTATTGTTCATATTTTTCATGTTCACCGGACTTGCCATTCAGTTTTATACCAATCCTTATATCTTCCAGCCCCGGGAAAGGGACTATTCCCTAGTGGGATCCTTCTATGTGTTCTGCATATGGATCGGGATTGGGGTATTTGGACTTTACGAAGAGTTCAAAAAACTGTTGACCCCGAAAATAGCGGCCCCCGCAATTACTATTCTGTGCCTATTGGCCGTTCCGTTACTCATGGCCGCACAGAACTGGGACGACCATGATCGTTCCGACCGGTATACCGCTCCTTCCACTGCAAAAGCCTATCTGGATTCCTGCAAGGAAGATGCTGGCGCCATTCTGTTCACCATAGGTGACAACGACACCTTCCCGCTGTGGTACATCCAGGAAATCGAAAATTACCGTACCGATGTCCGTATCATCAACACCAGTCTTTTTGCCACGGATTGGTACATTGACCAAATGAAGAGCAAAGCCTATGAAAGTGACCCCATCCCGTCCCAATTGACGCACGACAAATACCGGTACGGGACCAGGGATGCCATCTATTACCAAGGGATCACTGATAGTAGGTGGGCCATCAAGGATTTTATGAACTGGGTAGGGAGCGACAAACCACAGACCAAATTCAGGCATATTTTGGAAAGTCGTGGGGCGGATCTCAGTGCATATCCGGAAAACAACCTGGACATTGTGTACTACCCCACCAATAAGATCAGGATTCCTGTGAACAAACAGAATGTGCTGGAAAGCGGCTTGGTCAAAGAGAAAGATTCCGCGTTAATCGTGGACTATATCGACATTGACCTTCCACAAAGTGCACTGCCCAAGAACCGCATCATGATGCTGGACCTCATTGCCAACAATGATTGGAAGCGTCCAATCTATTTCTCAGGCGGTAGTTTTGACAGTGCCGAGTATATCTGGATGAAGGATTACCTTCAAATGGACGGACTTGTCTATAAACTGGTGCCCATTAGGACCCCAAACAGAAATTCATTTGAAATGGGCCGCATCGATGCGGAACTGACCTATGACATTGTGAAAAAATGGGAGTGGGGCAATTCTGGCAGTGACAAGATCTACCACGACCCCCAGACCCGCTCGCAGGGACTGTCTTTCAGAAGCAATATTGCCCGATTGATGGAGACTCTGATCGAGGAGAAAAAGATAGACAAGGCCAAAAGTGTCATTGACATTGCCATGACGAACATGCCTGTGGAACATTTTGGCTTCTATGCCTTTGTGGAACCCTTTGTGGATGGTTATTACAAAGTGGGCGAGACCGAAAAAGCACGTGAAGTTTACCGAAAGTTGAAAAAAATATATCAGGAACGTCTGGAATATTACGCCAACATCCCCTTGGACGAACAATACGAGAAGATGGAAGATATCTTGGCCGATATGCAGGCATACCGAAGGAACATCGATATCCTGATCGAGAACCAAGACAGGGAATTGGCAGAGTCCGAAACCTTGATCTTTAATGAGTACATCGACAAGTTCTCCCAATTTGTGGAAGGCGAAGATGAAGAAGATCTACTGGAAGAACCTTTGGGCATAGACCCTGACATGGAGGACTCCATTCCGTTGGATACCCTAAGGCCCATAGAGGAAGACCCAGCACTACAACCGTAAATAAAAAAAGCGAGGTAAAAACCTCGCTTTTCTTTTTAGATATATTCGTTCAAAATGCCTATCAGCGTATTGGCGTCCTGTTCGCCGCTCTGCCGCCAGACCATTTCGCCTTTTTTGTAGATCATCAAGGTGGGCAGTCCTTTTATCCGAAGGGCCTGTGAAAGCTCCTTGTTCTTGTCCACATCGATTTTTATCACTTTTCCCTTATCGCCAAGGGCAGCGGCCACATCTCGCAGTACAGGATGCATGGAAGTGGACTGTTCGTTCCATTCCGCATAAAAGTCCAACAGTACGGGGACCTTTACATCTATGAGTTCACCAAATTTGGACATGAATTCTAAAGGTTTACGGTCAAAAATAAGAAAAATTGTTAACGTTTTATATCATGGCATTGCTTTCCCTTCAACTCCATAGTTAAATTCACGTTAAACCTTTTATCCCCAAAAAAGTCTATAGGTTGTACGAATCTTGATCAAGAATCGGAACGACCCTCAAAAAAGAAGGTTCAACCCTAGATGTGGTCGTTTCACCCATTTCCTAGACAGAACGTGCACAGCATAAATCTAATATTGCCGTATCATTTAAAAAAACACATCATGAAAAAAATTGTTTTGGCCCTTATGTTGTTCTCTTTCGCCCTTGGATTTTCACAGGACGATGAAGGGACCTATTCGAAAATTCTGGATAAACAGATCGAGGCCCTTCAACTGAGCGGGGACAAAAAGGACGCCTTTGTGGAGATCAGTGAGAAATATTTTGAAAAGATCAAGGCCACCCGTGAGAGCGAGGTTTCCAGAATGTCCAAGTTCAAGGAACTGAAGGCAATACAGGACAGCAAGAACAAGGAGATGGAGGCCTTGCTGACCGAAAGTGAGTTCGAGACCTACAAGGAACTCCAAAAAGAGAACCGCGAAATGATGAAAGATCGCTACAAACAGCAGAAAAAATCCTAAAAAGCAGTTTTTCCATTCATCAACTTGGGCTTTCTTGATCGACTGATGTAGATTGGGGAAGCCTTTGTACTTTTATTCCATGAAGATCTCCAAAGCTGAAAAAAGGGTATTGGTCCTGACCTCGGTCTTTGTGGCCTTGGCCCTCAACGCCCACAAATTATTGGTACTGCTCCCCGGAGAGGCCCAGAAGATAGGCCTGCCCTGGATCTTCAACGCACAGGAACTCGCCTACCAGACCCTGTTCCATTTTGCCTTTTGTTATTTTTTGGGACTCTTGAACCTGCAATGGCTCGATTGGACAAACAGATCGGGTACCAAGGCAAGGACCAAAAATGTACTATATAACCTGGCCTTCTTTTTCGGATTCCTGTTCTTGGCCATGATTACCCAAAAATTGATCTTTCAGAATGCTCCCAACCCCAGATTTTATCGCCTTGGGTACTTTTTCAGGTTTGCCACCAGTCTGGCCCTAATCGCGATATTGGTCAAGATTATGCTCCTCAACCGGATGCAAAAAATGAAGGAACTGGAAAACGAACAGTTAAAAACAGCCTATTTCGATGCAGAGATCAAAAACTTGAGGGCACAGATCAATCCCCATTTTTTGTTCAACGCCCTGAGCAGCCTGTCTGCCTTGGTCCGCGAAAACCCACAAAAGGCACAGGACTACATCACGCACCTGTCCAAGGTGTTCCGATATTCCCTCGGTAACCATCAAGAGCAACTCATCGGGCTGGACAAGGAACTGGAACTTTTGGAATCCAACATCCAATTGCTCAAAATGCGTTTTGAAGATGCGCTCATCATACACATTGACATCCCTATCGGCTCCCAGAAAAAATTACCGCACATGTCGCTCCAACCCTTGTTGGAAAATGCGGTGAAGCACAATTTTGTCTCCAAGGAAAGTCCATTGCACATCGATGTGCTTTTGGATGAAGGAACCCTGATCTTTCGAAATACCCTGAAAGAGGCCACATACAAGGAACCCTCCACTGGCATCGGGTTGCTGAACCTCAACGAACGCTACCAAATATTGATGGGAACACCCATTGAAATTGAAAAGACCGACGACCATTTTACTGTAAAACTGCCCTTAAACCCAACCCAACATGTCCATTAATGTCGCCATCATAGAAGACGAACCGGCCATAGCCCGAAATCTCGAATTTACCCTAAAGGAACTCGACCCCTCCCTGACCGTGCTCCACCAAATGGACAGTGTAAAGAGCGCGGTGGCATGGCTTGGGAAAAACATACAGTATTGCCACCTGCTGTTCATGGACATCCGGTTGATCGATGGGCTTTCATTTGATATTTTCCAAACCATCAAACCCTCGGTACCCATCATCTTCATTACCGCCTATGACCATTATGCCCTGGAAGCCTTCAAGGTGAATGGGCTGGACTACATCCTAAAACCATTTCAGAAGGAGGAGGTGGCAACTGCATTGGACAAGTACAAGAACACCCGGGGAGCAGTTTCCATCAACAGCAATACACTGACAGAGTTATTGCAACACCTGCAATCCAACGGAAACAGATCTTATCGCGAAGCCTATCTCGTCCATTACCAGAACAAACTGATCCCTCTTCCCGTGGACAAGATCCATTGGTTCCGCACCGAGCAGGAAGTGATGTATGCCCATACGGATGATGGCAAAAAATACGTCATCGATTCCACCTTGGACAAAGTAGGGGCCGAGATCTCGCCCAAACTCTTTTTCCGGGCCAACCGCCAGTTCATTGTGCAGCGGCGGGCAGTAAAGGACCTGGACTTCTATTTTAACGGAAGGCTCATCGTGAACGTGGAACCCAAACCCCGCGAAAAAATCATTGTGAGCAAAGCAAAGGCTCCCGAATTCAAAAAATGGCTGGATGAATGATCTACCGTTCGGCACAACCCAAAAACCTCCCTTTCTGAAATTTTAAGAAAACTCAACGCTGATTTTTTCAGCCTCGCCCACATTACCCGAAAACACCTCCGCCCATTGTCTCAACTTCGCCAAAAAAAGAAATCATGGACATTGACGCACGCACAACTTTTGGAGGTATTATCTTTATTTTCCTCTTGGCATTGGTCGTTCTGGAAATCATTTGGAGCTGGCGAAAGGACAAAAAAGTCTATAACACCAAGGATACTTTGGCGAACCTGGGCATCTTTGCCGGGTTTCAGCTCACCAAGATTCTTTTCTTCGGATTTCAGTACGCCATAATGGCAAACCTATCAAAGTATGCCCTTTTTCCCATGGAAAGCTCTATGTGGGTATTCCTCATCAGTTTTCTGGCCGTGGACTTTGTGTACTATTGGTACCATCGGCTTTCCCACAAGATCAAACTGCTTTGGGCCTTTCATTTGGTTCATCACTCCAGTTTATTCATGAACCTTACCGTCTCCTATCGGCTCAATTGGCTGAGTGCTCTGCTCACTCCCTTTGTGGTGGCTCCGCTCATCCTGATCGGGCTCCCTTTCGAATTTGTTGCGGCCTCCTTCGGACTCAACCTATTGTACCAGTTTTTTCTGCACACAGAAGCAGTGGGCAAATTGGGTTTCATTGAAGGGATACTTGCCACACCATCTGCCCACAGGGTGCACCATGGGTCCGATGAGCAATACATCGACAAAAACTTTGGTGGTGTTTTCATGGTCTGGGACCGCATCTTCGGATCATACCAGCCCGAGACCACAAGACCTACTTATGGCATCACCACCGGTTTTATCAGCAACAATCCTTTTGTGTTGGTGTTCAAGGGGTTTGTGGATTATTTCAAGGGAAAAATGGATTACAAGGGATAGGAAACGGTTCACCCCCCAAATTTTCAGGTTCACCTTTTTTGCAGGGACTCCATCCTTCGTCCCTTTCTAGTTTAGCCAAAAAAATAAAAGAAAATTAATCGTAAAACTTTAAATGTCATGAAACAGTCCATCTTACCCAAAACCTCAAAAAGAAACCGTCTGGCCCTACTCACGCTGGCAACTTTGGCCCTGACAGCCACTTCCTGCAGCAATGACGACGACTCCACCCACAATACCGAGGATACCATTACTGAGGAAGAGGCCGTAGAAGCGATTGCCATGGCCCTTTCCCCAGAATCGGGCGGAATGGTGGAACAGACCAATCAGGCCATCTACACCATTGAAGAGGACAACTCAGCCACCAATAAGGCCGAGGATTACGAATGCGGTGTGGAATATGGGTCTTCGTACAACATCTCCGGACAATCCGGCAGCATCTCTTACGATGCCAGTTTGGTGTGGAGTTGGATGATGGATTGCGGAAGCGGTGCTATCCCATCGGCAGCTGATTTTGAGCTTTCGGGCACTTCCAGTTACGATGGCCCCAGAATCTTGTCCGAAGCCACCACAGCGGCGACCATCAACATTCAAAACCTTGAGGATGGGGAATCCAACTACGTGGTGAACGAAACGTTCACTTTCACCGGCTCCCAAGAGTCCTTTGTACAAAACCAAAATGCCTTTACCAGCACCATTGAGTTCACGACCACGAATCTTACCATTTTAAAGGCAAATTACAATGTAGCCTCTGGAAGCGTATATGCCAGTTTTGAAGGCAGGGCCTCCAACGGAAATTCCTATGATTATTCGGGAACCCTGATCTTCACAGGCAACCAAACCGCAACACTGACCATGGGCAGTGGGAACACTTATGACCTAGCTTGGTAAGAATGTCCCATCTGTTTAATTGTTTGGAAAGGCCCTTATAAATAAGGGCTTTTTATATTCAGGCTTATACCAGACCTTTTTTCTTCAAGGTGATCACGGAGATTTCGGGCCAGATGCCAAATCGCCCTGGATAGCCAATAAATCCAAAACCTCGGTTCACGTTGATGAACTGCCCGAGTTCCTTGTAGATTCCTGCCCAATACTTGTAGCGCCATTTCACAGGACTCCATTTGATCCATCCGGGAATCTCCACTCCAAACTGCATACCGTGGGTGTGCCCGCTCAAGGTGAGATGGAAATGATAATCGTCATGGATCACCACATCTTCCCAATGCGAGGGATCGTGGCTCAGCAGTATCTTAAAATCATCATGGGAAACCCCTTCTTTGGCCTTTTCAAGATCCCCGGCTTTTTTAAAGCCGCCACGTCCCCAGTTCTCCACTCCGACCAAGGCAATTTTTTGCCCATCCTTTTCCAAATATCGGTTGGAGTTCAAGATCAGGTCAAAGCCCATATCCTTCTGTAGATTCTTGAGGTTTTCCAGGTTTTGGGACTTGGCCTGTTCCGAAGGCCAGACCGCATAATCACCATAATCGTGGTTACCTAGAATGGAAAACTTGCCATCCTTGGCCTCCAATCGGGCAAAGACTTCCTTCCAGGGTTCCATTTCGTCAGATCGGTTGTTGACCATGTCTCCGGTGAAGAAAATCACATCGCTTTGCTGTTCGTTGATCAAATCCACGCCGTAGGCCACTTTGTTATAATCATCAAAACTACCGCTGTGTACATCGGAAATCTGGGTAATCTGGTAATTGTGAAAAGCATCGGGCAGGTCATCGAATTCCAGTTCGTACTTGAGCACCTGATAGTTGTATTTTCCGCGGTACATGCCATAGAGCAAAGCCCCGAAAGGCAAGGATGCCAATCCCAGTGCCAAGCCGCTGATAAACTTTCTCCGTGAGGGGAAATAACTGGCATCAGGGTCGGACATCCCGACCAATTTGTTGTAGCCAAATCCAAACAAACGGACCACATCTTCCAACAAAAGGAAAAAACCCAATACCAAGGCCAATAGGAAAAAGGCCGCAAAAATAGTCCCGGCCACGGCCATGCTCCCTTTGAACCCGTTACTGGGGTCGTAGCCCATGATCTTTATGGCCAAGAACAACAGTGCCCCCAGAAACAACACCCCATAGGCCCAATGCATCCAAGGACTCTTGAACAAAGTTCGAAAAGCCTGGAAACCGTATATGGCCAATACTGCATAAAGAAAAGCCAGAATGATAAATCGGGACATAGTCTATTTTTTGCAAAATTATGGGTAATCCACTAGAAAATAGACCTTTTTAAATTTATTTAACGGCCTGTACAATGCTTTGTACCGTTTCCACTTGGGTAGTTGCCACACCATCCTCAGCCAAATGTTTGACCGAATTCATGGGAATCTTTCCCGAAACGCCGAGCTTGTTCCCAAAAGAAGTCCCGGAACAATGGATGGCCCTCAACCCTATTTTTTTGAACTTGGTGACATTGGAAGGGGAGACCCCTCCCCCAGCCATGATGGTCATGGAAGTCCTTTTCTGCCAATCTTCGAGTGGCTCCAGTCCCTTTTCGGCGGAAGGATGCCCGCCAGAGGTAAGGATGGTGCCCACACCCAATGGTTCCAACTGTCCGAGTGCCATGATCGGATCCCCGATCCAATCAAATGCACGGTGGAAGGTAAAATGCATCGGTTGGGCAAGCTCCACCAATTGACGTGTCCGTTCCACATCCACAGAAAAATCTTTCAACAGCACGCCCGAGACCACCCCTTGCACACCCAGTTCCATACAGGCCACGATATCCGCCCTCATTACTTCGAACTCAGCTTCGGAATAGGTAAAATGGCCGCTACGTGGGCGGATGAGTACATGCACGGGAATGGTCAACCGTTCCCATACCCGTTGGATCAGGCCCAGGGATGGGGTAATGCCCCCTACCCCAAGTTCGGAGCAGAGTTCGATTCGGTCCGCTCCTGCCTTTTGTGCATTTATGGCCGATTCCAAGGAATTGGCACAAACTTCTACAAGCATATTGCTATATTTATCCAGCTTAAAAATAAAGATCCCTTGCATGAAACGACGCAAATTCCTGAAAAATTCCAGCCTAACCGCTGCTGGATTGGTTTCTGCCTCGGCCGTGGCCGCCTGTAGAACCGAAAACAAACCCGAAGAAACACCAGCTTTGGCCACAACCTCGGTGAATCCCATCAAACCCATTGTGGTCTGCACCTGGAACTTTCTGAATGCTACCGACAAGGCCTGGCAAGTACTGAAGTCGGGCGGAAGCTCCCTGGATGCCGTGGAACAAGGGGTAATGGTGGAAGAAGCCGATGTGACCAACGAGACCGTGGGCAAGGGTGGCCGGCCGGACCGGGATGGGAACGTGACCTTGGATGCCTGCATCATGGACAAGGACGGCAATTGTGGCTCCGTGGTCTGCATGCAGAACATTGCGCATCCTGTGTCCGTGGCGAGAAAAGTGATGGAAGAAACCCCCCATATCATTTTGGCCGGAAAGGGCGCTGAAAAATTTGCTTACGAACAGGGCTTCAAAAAAGAAGACCTGCTGACCGAAAGTACCCGAAAACAATACCAAGAATGGTTGAAAACCTCCAAATACGAGACCATCATCAACATAGAGAACCACGATACCATCGGCATGCTGGCCATTGACGAAAAAGGGGACATTGCCGGGGCTTGCACCACCAGTGGCATGGCCTACAAAGTAGCTGGTCGCGTGGGCGACTCCCCCATCATAGGGGCAGGACTTTTTGTGGATAACGAAGTGGGTGGGGCCACTGCTACAGGGGTCGGTGAAGAGGTCATTCGCACCGTGGGCAGCTTTTTGATCGTGGAACTGATGCGACAGGGCAAAAGTCCGCAAGAGGCCTGTGAGGAAGGCGTAAAACGTATCATGCAGAAAAACAAGGACCGCAAGGACTTTCAGATCGGGTTCTTGGCCATCAACAAAAATGGGGAAACAGGTGGGTATTGTGTGCATCCCGGATTCACCTACCGCGAGTACAGCGAGAAGGGCCATGAGAACAGAAAGGTGATGAGTTTTTATAGTTAGAAACAAGACCGCTGCGCTGTTGGACGTTAGATGCTAGACCACTGCGCTTCTGGAAACAAGAATCAAGACATCCTGTTTCTTGGCTCCTGTTTCTTGATTCTCAAATCTAATATCTATCATCTAACCTCTTTTGAACAGCAATTCGTACTTTTAATCCCCCACCATTTTTTTGCTAATTGAACATTGATAATTGTTTATTGAACATTGATAACCGAACAACATGCCTGAACAAAAAAGACTTTTCCTTCTCGACGCCTACGCACTCATTTTCCGTGGATATTATGCCCTCATCAAAAACCCAAGAATCAATTCCAAGGGGATGGACACCTCCGCGATCATGGGTTTTATGAACTCCCTTTTCGATGTGATCAAGCGGGAACAGCCCGACCATTTGGCCGTGGCCTTCGACAAGGGTGGCAGTGTGGAGCGTACCGAGCTTTTTGAAGCCTACAAGGCGAATCGGGACGAGACTCCCGATGCCATCCGCATAGCCGTGCCCTACATCCAACAAATCCTGAAAGCGATGAAGATTCCCGTCGTGGAACTGGAAGGCTACGAGGCGGACGACCTTATTGGCACCTTGGCCAAGCAGGCCGAGAAAGAGAATTACAAGGTGTTCATGGTGACCCCCGACAAGGATTTTGGACAGTTGGTGAGCGAGAACATCTTTATGTACCGTCCGGCCCGATTGGGTAATGGAATCGAGATCTGGGGCATTCCCGAAGTCAAGAAACGCTTTGGGGTGGAACGCCCCGAGCAGGTAATCGATTACCTGGGGATGATGGGCGATGCGAGTGACAACATTCCCGGACTTCCGGGGGTGGGCGACAAGACCGCCAAAAAATTCCTGGAGGATTTTGGTTCGTTGGAAGGGTTGTTGAGCAATACCGACAAACTTTCGGGCAAAATGAAGGAAAAAGTGGAAGAAAATGCCGAATTGGGCCGACTTTCACGAAAATTGGCCGAAATCAAGACCGATTGTGAGGTAACCTTCCACGCGGACGATTATGAAATGTGTCCGCCCGATTTCGAAGAAGTACAAAAAATCTTTGAAGAGCTTGAATTCCGAAGGTTGAAGGAGCAGTTCATCAAAATATTCTCCGGTGAGGCAGAGACCGGAACACAGGTGACCAGTACGGAAACCGCAAAACAAGAAGCAAAGGTGGCGGGAAGCGGACAGTTCACTTTATTCGGAGGTGACCCTACCGAGGCCCCAGCGACCATCAAGGATGTGAGCGGCCGGAAGACCATTGCCGATGTTTCCCATTTTTATCAGACCGTCCAAAATGGCCTGGGCATGGAACTCTTCTTGGAAACCTTGATGAAGCAACCTGCCGTGTGTTTCGATACGGAGACCACCTCCATCAACCCCTTGGAAGCGGAACTGGTGGGCATCGCATTCAGTTGGTCGCCCGGCAAAGGATTCTATGTACCTTTTCCTGAAGCAAAAAACGATGCCATGCCCTTGATCGAGAAGTTGCGCCCTTTCTTTGAATCGGAAAACATTCAAAAAATTGGGCAGAACTTGAAATACGACATCAAGGTGATGCTCAATTATGGGGTGGATGTCAAAGGCACGCTCTTCGATACCATGTTGGCCCATTACCTCATCAACCCCGATATGCGGCACAACATGGATGTGCTTTCGGAAACTTACCTCAACTATACCCCGGTGTCCATTACCGAACTCATCGGCAAAAAGGGTAAGAACCAGTTGAACATGCGGCAGGTTCCCTTGGACCAGCAGACCGAATATGCCGTGGAGGATGCCGATGTCACCTATCAATTGGCGCAGCATTTTGCGCCCGAGCTGAAAGAGACAGGCACTGACACCCTGTTCGCGGACATCGAGGTTCCGTTGCTACGTGTTTTGGCGGACATGGAACGGGAGGGTATCAATTTGGATGAGGCATACCTCAAAGACCTCTCGACCGTACTCGAAACAGACATCCAAGATCTTGAGAAAAAAATATACGAACTGGCCGGTGAGGAATTCAACATTGCCTCCCCTAAGCAATTGGGCGACATCCTGTTTGACAAACTCAAACTGGTGGACAAGCCCAAAAAGACCAAAACAGGGCAATATTCCACGGCGGAGGACGTGCTTTCCTACCTTGCCAAGGACCACGAGATCATTCAGAACGTATTGGACTACCGCGGACTCACCAAATTGAAGAGCACCTATGTGGACGCTCTCCCGAACGAAGTGCAAAAACACAGTGGCAGGGTGCACACGGACTACATGCAAACGGTGGCCGCCACGGGCCGTTTGAGCAGCAACAACCCCAACCTACAGAATATTCCCATCCGGACGGAGCGGGGAAGACAGGTGCGCAAGGCCTTTATCCCACGGGATGAGAACTACCTGTTGCTTTCTGCGGATTACTCCCAGATAGAACTCCGCATCATTGCGGCCTTGAGCGAGGAGGATACCATGATCTCGGCCTTTAAAAATGGGGAAGACATCCATGCCTCCACGGCATCGAAGGTGTTCAACGTGCCCATTGACCAAGTGACCCGCGAACAGCGTAGCAATGCCAAAACGGTGAACTTTGGGATTATTTATGGGGTGTCGGCCTTTGGGTTGAGCAACCAAACGGATTTGAGCCGCACCGAGGCCAAGGACCTCATCGACACCTATTACAAAACCTATCCGAAATTGCGCAATTACATCAGTGAGCAAATCGATTTTGCCCGTGAACATGGTTATGTACAGACCATTTTGGGGCGTAGAAGGTATTTAAAGGATATCAATGCGGGGAACCAAGTGGTGCGCGGGGCCGCGGAACGTAACGCGGTGAACGCCCCCATTCAGGGAAGTGCAGCCGACATCATCAAGATTGCCATGATCAACATCCACAACAAACTTTCCGAAGGAAAATACAAGACCAAGATGTTGTTACAGGTACACGATGAATTGGTGTTCGATTGCTACAAACCCGAACTGGAAGACATGAAAAAGCTCATCAAGACCGAAATGGAACATGCCTATACGCTAGCGGTGCCCTTGGATGTGGAAGTGGGCGTGGGCGAGAACTGGTTGGAGGCGCATTGATAGGTAATTCGATTGGTATGTTTATCCATAATTGTTTTTAGACATATGATTATGATGAGACAATTTGCATCAATTCTTTTACTCTTATGTTTCAACCATTTGTTTTCCCAAAATGATTCGATTAAATCATTGGTGACGGCGACAAATAAAAAGAATTTTGATATTGAAGAGCTTGTCGATTTTGCTAGGGACAATTTAGATTCCGAACCAAGCCTTGCTCGGTTTTTTTATCTATGGATTGGAAATAACATTATCTACGACTATCAACTTCTAGAGGAACTTGAAGAAGGTGCTATATCTAATGAGGATTTTTGGGCAAGTCAAAATGTTTACTCGGTTTACGAGAATCGCAAAGGGGTTTGTGCAGGATATGCACAGCTATTCGAATGGTTCATGAATAAATTCAATATAGAAACCGCTGTCATTTCAGGACACATCAGAGATGAACGAAATCATTATGTTGAAATAGAATCTGATGATAAATTTAGACATGCATGGAATGCAGTGAAATTAGACCAAAAATGGATTCTGCTAGATGCAACATGGGGCACTTCCGGTGATTCTTCAGTTTCTGATTTCTACTTTAATATAAAACCTGAATTAGCTATAATTACCCATTTCCCCGAGAACGATAAGTGGCAACTTTTAGAACGACCATTAAGTCTTCAAGATTTCAACAATTCCAAATTTATTAAACCCATCTGGTTTCAAATAGGATTTAAGAATATCCCAGAGCTTAAACAAGATGATGAATATTATTATTTAGTTTATGAGAGTAACCCAAACAATAATTGGTCTGTGACATTAATGATTGGTGATGACAATGCTACTTATGAATGGATAAGTGACGTTACCTCAATAAATCAAGATGGATTCACATACTTGAGATTCAAAAAATCTGGAATACCTGAAAAGGCATATTACAAACTGGATTTAAAATACAATGATGAGGAAAATGGAACCTCAACTTTTATTTTTAATGTTTTTTATTTCAAAACTTAAATATTAAGGTTTTAAACAAATACCCTATCCCCAACCTCCTCATTACAAAAAACTCCATAAAATCCTATCTTTAATTTACGGCTCAAATCCCTAACGAGGGTTTATCAAAGATTCCAAAATGAAACCATCCAAAACCATACTCCCTATCATCGTGGTATCGCAGTTCTGCTGCACTTCGCTTTGGTTTGCCGGGAATGGGGTCATGCATAATCTTATCGTGAATTTTGGTTTGGCCGAAAGTGCTTTGGGCCATTTAACCTCAGCGGTACAATTCGGTTTTATTTTGGGCACCCTAATTTTTGCTGTGCTATCCATTGCGGACCGGTTTTCTCCCTCCAAAGTGTTTTATGCTATTGGCCCTAGGCCCTATTTTGGGATTGATGGTTTTATCAAAAAATAAAGCCAACAAAGTGGTATCTTTAATCCTCGCACTACAAACCCAACCACACCTAAAATGAAAACACTACACCTGCTCTCCTTGCTCTTTGCCACCCTTGTTTTGACCAACTGCGGCAATCCCAAACCTGAAGTTTCCGAATCTCCGGAACCGACAGAAACCGTTACCCATACCCGTGAATTTTACCAGCTTAAAGTGTATTCCTTCAGTTCAGAAGACCAGATAGCCACCACGGACGAGTATCTTCAACATGCCTATATGCCCGCTGTAAAAAAACAGGGCATTGACAACATTGGGGTGTTTAAATTTATTACGAACGAGAAGGACACCGTGCCAAAAACCTATGTGCTCACCCCGTTCAAATCCATGGAGCAATTTTTGGCATTGGAGAACCAACTCAATGCAGATGCAGCATATGTCCAAGCAGGCAGTGCGTATATCGATGCACCGTATGACAACCCACCTTATGATCATATCGAGTCCATTCTGTTGCAGGCCTTTACCGATATGCCCATGATGCAGATGCCCAAGTTGGATGGTCCACGGGCAGAGCGTATTTACGAATTGCGCAGCTATGAATCCCCCACCGAGAAACTATATTGGAACAAAGTGGATATGTTCAATGCAGGCGGGGAAGTAGCCCTTTTTGGCCGATTGGGATTCAATGCCGTGTTTTATGGCGAAGTGATTTCAGGCTCCAGAATGCCCAACCTGATGTACATGACCACCCATGCCGATATGACCACCAGGGACAAAAATTGGGAGGCTTTTGTGGATTCCCCGGAGTGGAAGGCACTCACCGCCATGCCCAAGTATGAGAACAACGTGTCCCATGCCGATATTTGGTTTTTGTACCCCACGGAGTATTCGGATTATTGATGGAAACACCCAAAATTGAACTCCTCCATTTTACCAGTAAAACCTGCGGAGTCTGCAAAGTATTGAAACCAAAGTTGTTGGAAGCCGTGCAGGAAAACTTCCCAAAAGTGGACATCCGCGTGGTGGATGTGGAAGAGGAAATCGAGTTTACCGGACAGTCCATGGTTTTCACTCTACCAGTGATCATCCTTAAAGCCGATGGCAAGGAAATGTACCGTTTTGCCCGTAGCTTTTCGGTGTATGAAGTGTTGGACAAATTAAAACGGTTGAGTGGGGAATGAACTCTTGACAACCCTTTTTTAATCCATTTTCCACCCCCTAAAATTTCCATCAACGGATCGAACAATTTTATACCTTCATTCGAAAATTCATTACGTATAAAATGATTCATCCCGATACCGAATTGCGCTTTATCAGCAACGAAATTGGCTACGGCGTTGTGGCCACCAAGTTCATTCCCGCAGGGACCATTACCTGGGTGCTCGACGAATTGGACCGCGAGTTCACCCCATTGGAACTGCAACGGATGGCCCCTATCTACCAAAACATTTTGGACACCTACACCTTCCGCAACAACAAGGGCAACTACATCCTGTGTTGGGACAACGGTCGGTACGTGAACCACAGTTTCAACTCCAATTGCCTTACCACTGCCTACGATTTTGAGATTGCCATCCGCGACATCCAACCCGGGGAGCAGCTCACGGACGACTATGGCTACCTGAACATTCCCATGCCCTTTAGGGCAGCCGACGAGGGCACCCGCCGAAAAGTGGTGTACCCCGATGACCTATTGAAATATTACAAGGTCTGGGACAACAAGATCAAAAAGGTGTTCGGTAACATCACCCAGTTGCAACAACCTTTGCGATCCATACTTGATGAGGGGCTTTGGGGCAAGATCGAGGACATTATTGGCGGCAAGGAGGAACTGGAATCCATCTTGGCCAATTTCTATAACGGAAATCACATGGAGCATTCCAAATAACCCACCAAAACCAGAAAAGGCACCCAATTGGGTGCCTTTTCCATTCTTCCTCATAGCAATTTAATTGCCAAAACTATTGGCCAATCGTGGTCTTGGGCTTTTGCTCCGTATAAACAAATCCGTAAGCGGTTTAAAGTGTCGCTTCCACTGAAATGGAGCAAAGTCGAACCACAATTTTACTTCAGCGGACTCGCCACCTTCCACTTGGAAACCATCCTCTATGATGAAATCCAAACGTTCAAAGGCATTGGCAGATTCCTCCACCCCATCTTGATAGACAAATTGGTTGCCCCATCCTGCCAGATAAAACCTGAGTTTGGCATACTGGCCCTCGGGCAGGGAAAGCACACTTCGGGAGCGCAGAAAGGTCCCAGCGGGTATTCCCTTTAGGGAAACTGGGTTCTGGCCCGGGAAATCCATGATAAAATGTTCCTTGCCATGCTCGTCAATGGCAGAAAACTTAGTGATGTTCAACAACATTTCCGAGACTTTCAGCGTGGTGGCGGCCTCGTTCTTCAAGATCAATTCCTTCATATCCCGTTCCTCTGCATACCAATCACCAATGGCATTGGGGGCAAAAGGTACGGTGGACCATATCGTGGGATAAAAGTTCGTTTTTTTCATAGCGTGTATATTTTGGGTTATACAAGTACAAAGTTGCAGCAAACCAACAGTTTGGGCGTCCAATAAATTGACCAGTTTATATGCTGTATTACCTCAAAATATCAATTTTAAGATTTTATTTGGTTAAAATGACACAAATAATAGCGTGGGATACTCTTAATCTATCCGTCATATTCCAGAAAAAACATCTAAAAATATAAGGGATGGTAGATTATCAGCTTTTGAATATGTCAAAAAGACTATCTTTTCTATACGTAAAATCAAAGAATGAAAATCAATTACATTTTTTTGATATTGGCCATGGTGGCCGAGATCATTGGTACCATTGGCGGTTTTGGGTCATCGGTCTTCTTTGTGCCCGTGGGAAACTTCTATTTTGATTTCTACTCCGTTTTGGGTATGACGGCCATTTTCCACCTGTCCAGCAACATCAGTAAAATATTTCTGTTCAAAAAAGGGCTGGACAAAAAACTGTTGCTCTATATCGGCCTACCTTCTGTGCTGTTCGTGGTAATCGGTGGATTTTTGTCGAAAATGGTGGACAGTGGTGCCCTAGAAATAATCTTGGGGATTTTTTTAGTGGTCTTCAGCCTACTGTTCCTTATCAAAAATGAAATCGTGGTGCTCCCCAATAAGAAGAACGCCATGATCGGGGGAACGCTGTCCGGGTTCTCGGCAGGGCTTCTGGGAACGGGTGGTGCCATCCGTGGACTGACAATGGCCGCCTTCAATCTGGAGAAAAATGCCTTTATCGCCACATCGGCGTTTATCGATTTCATGATCGATTTCTCACGCACCTTTGTGTACTACGACAACGGCTATATCGGAAAACAGGAATTGACCTACCTCCCTTTTTTATTGATCATCGGTTTTGTGGGCACTTACTTGGGCAAGAAAATCCTGGCTTACATCCCACAGGAAAAGTTCAGAAAGTTGAGTCTTATCTTTATCCTGATCATAGGTATGGCCACCATTGTCCAGTTGATGGTGAAACACTGGGGTCAGCTCCCTTCGTAATTGTCCCCCATTTGATCCAAGACCCTCAAAAAGGTACCAAACTCCACCGGGTCGATATTTTTTATGGCCAGTTTTCGCAAGATGAGAGCGCTGGGCAAGGTCAGTTCGATAATCTTGCTCCCCTCTTCGGTAAGCTCCAGTTTAAAGCGCTTTTGGTCCCCTTCGAACCTAGTCTTGGTGATCCACCCCTTGCGTTCTAACCCACCGATTACCCTGGAAATGGTGGCACGGTTGCGAAAGTTGCCCTTCACGATCTCCCTTTGGCTCGCCTCATCGCCCAGTTGATAGATTTGGTGCAGGATCACCCACTGCTCGATCGTCACTTCCACGCCCAGTTCATCAAAAGCCCTTAAATAGGCCTTTTGTATTTTACGGAGCACTAGGTCCAAGTGCAGCCCTATTCCCTGTATTTCATCAATCCGGTTGAGCATTCTAAAACTAATTGCCACAAAAATAGCGATTCAGTTTTTCATGCCTTCGTTCCAGACCGAGGGAAAGTGAAAAACTTTAACCTAAATTTTATTTCTGAAAACGCTGTGGTGACCTAAAAATACTTATTTTTGTTGTCAATGCAACAATATTAATTGAACAACAAAATCATAAAGAACATGGCTACAGCAACACTTCCAAAGACGCAAAAGGGCACCGAACAGGATTTTATGCCCATCAACGGCACGGACTATATTGAATTGTATGTGGGCAACTCCAAACAAGCCGCCCATTTTTATAAGACCGCTTTTGGATTCCAATCTTTGGCCTATGCCGGATTACAGACCGGACTCAAGGACCGTGAAAGTTATGTGGTGGTACAGGACAAAATCCGTTTGGTGCTGACCTCTCCCCTAAAAAGTGGTACCGAGATCGGGAAGCACATCGATAAACATGGTGATGGTGTGAAGGTCGTGGCCCTCTGGGTGGACGATGCCACGTATGCCTACAATGCAGCCATGGAACGTGGTGCCAAATCCTATATGGAACCCAAGGTTGAAGAAGATGCCAACGGAAAAGTGGTTCGGTCAGGTATTTACACCTATGGTGAGACTGTCCATATCTTTGTGGAGCGAAAGGATTATAAGGGCACGTTTTTACCTGGTTTCAAAAAATGGGAAACCCCGGATTATAATCCAACATCCACCGGATTGATGTTCGTAGACCACATGGTCGGCAATGTAGGATGGAACAAAATGAACCATTGGGTGGGCTTCTATGAAGATGTGCTTGGGTTCCGAAATATCCTATCTTTTGACGACAAGGACATTTCCACGGAATACACCGCCTTGATGAGCAAAGTGATGAGCAACGGCAACGGACGCATCAAATTCCCGATCAACGAACCTGCCGAAGGAAAGAAAAAATCACAAGTGGAGGAATACCTCGATTTTTATGAGGGCGAAGGTGTACAGCATATTGCCGTGGCCACGAATGACATCATCAAAACCGTGCGCGAGCTTAAAAGTCGCGGTGTGGAATTTCTTCAGGTTCCCGCCACGTATTACGATGCCGTGACCGACCGTGTAGGGGAAATCGATGAGGATATCGCCCCATTAAAGGAACTGGGCATCTTGGTGGACCGTGATGATGAAGGCTACCTACTACAGATTTTCACCAAGCCTGTGGAGCCCAGACCTACGATGTTCTTCGAAATCATCCAAAGAAAGGGTGCACAATCGTTTGGAAAAGGTAACTTTAAGGCACTGTTCGAAGCCATTGAACGAGAACAAGAGCTTCGCGGCACTTTACATTGATCAATTGTTAGTGTTACATGCTGCGTTTTAAATTTCAATTACTCAACATTTAGCACTTAGAACTTAACATTAATCCAAATGCCTATATACCACAAACTCGGGAAAATTCCGCCTAAACGGCATACCCAGTTCGAAAAACCGAACGGAGGGCTGTATTACGAGCAGCTTTTCGGCACTATCGGTTTCGATGGCATGTCGTCACTGTCCTATCACGTCCATCGCCCTACACAGGTGAAGGAAATTGGCACGGCCATTGACCTATCGCCCAAGATTGCGGTGGAAAAGAACATCACCAGTAGAAAGCTTATCGGGTTTGATGTACAGCCGAAAGATGATTTTTTGGAAGCCCGTGAACCTCTTTTGGTGAACAACGATGTGCACATTGGTCTGGCAGCGCCTAAGAAATCCATCACGAATTATTTTTATAAGAATGCCGATGCCGATGAGATGCTCTTCATCCACAAAGGATCGGGAACCTTGAAAACCTTTTTGGGGAACATTCCATTCGAATACGGGGATTATCTCATCATTCCCCGCGGGATGATCTACCAAATCGAATTTGATACCGAGGATAACCGTATCCTGTATGCGGAATCCTTTCATCCGATTTATACCCCAAAGCGATACCGAAACTGGTTCGGGCAGTTGTTGGAGCATTCCCCCTACTGTGAACGGGACTATAAACTGCCGCAAGACCTTCAGACCTTTGATGAAAAAGGGGCGTTTTTGATGAAGATCAAAAAGCAGGGCATGTTGCACCAATTGGTGTATGCCACCCATCCTTTTGATGTGGTCGGTTGGGACGGGTATAATTTCCCCTATGGATTTTCCATCCACAATTTTGAACCCATTACGGGCCGTGTGCACCAACCACCACCGGTACACCAAACGTTTGAGACGAGTGCCTTTGTGGTGTGTTCGTTCTGCCCAAGGCTGTACGACTACCATCCCAAAGCGATTCCGGCTCCCTACAACCATTCCAATATAGACTCCGACGAGGTGCTGTATTATGTGGATGGGGACTTTATGAGCCGCACCGGGATTGGTCCAGGGTATATTTCATTGCACCCTGCGGGTATTCCACACGGACCGCACCCGGGTACCTATGAGGCCAGCATTGGCAAAAAAGGCACCGAGGAATTGGCGGTGATGATTGACACCTTCAAACCCTTAATGGTCACCGAAAATGCCCTGAAAATTGATGATGGTAAGTATTACAAATCTTGGTTGGAGTAAAAACTAATAATCAAGTGTCATTTTGAACGAATGTGAAAAATCTCAATTTAGATTTCTCAATCGCTTCGCTCATTTTCGAAATGACAAAAAGTATAAGATTCCCGTTTTCACGGGAATGACATAAAAACGCATTCATGATCATAAACATCCCTGAAAACTCAGATTTTTCAATCCATAACATTCCCTTTGGGATTTTTTCCACCGAAGACAGAAGCCCGCGTCTAGGCGTGGCCGTTGGGGAACACATTCTCGACTTGGCCGCCGTGGCGGAACTGGATGTATTTGAATTCAACACCGCTGTATTGGAAAAGGACACGCTCAATGATTTTATTTCCCTCGGGAAGGAGATTACCAATCGGGTCCGAAAAAAAATCCAATATTGGCTAAAGGACGATCAATCCCCATTGGCTGGAAAACCGGAACTTTTTGTAAAACAGTCCGAGGCCCAAATGCACATGCCCGTTTCAGTGGGGGACTATACGGATTTTTACTCCAGTATAGAACACGCCACCAATGTGGGAAAAATGTTCCGCAATCCTGAAAATGCCCTTTTGCCCAACTGGAAGCATATTCCCGTAGGCTACCATGGTAGGGCGAGTTCCATTATTGTGAGCGGACAGCCCATCCATCGACCCAAAGGCCAGACCTTGCCCAACAATGCGGATGCCCCGGTATTTGGCCCAACACAGCGATTGGATTTTGAACTGGAAATGGGCTTTATCTGCGGCAAGGATACCCAATTGGGTGATTCCATCTCCACTGAGGATGCCGAGGATTACATTTTTGGATTGGTCTTGTTCAACGATTGGTCCGCCCGGGACATCCAAAAATGGGAATATGTGCCGCTTGGACCTTTTTTGGCCAAGAATTTCGCTTCTTCCATTTCGCCTTGGGTGGTGACCTTGGAGGCTTTGAAACCCTTTCAAGTGGCAGGTCCAACACAAGAGCCAAAAGTATTGCCGTATTTGGCTTATGAAGGCGACAAAAACTACGACATCAACCTGGAAGTGGGCATCACCCCCGAAGGGAGTGAAGAAACCACCGTTTGCCATAGTAATTTCAAGCATATGTACTGGAACATGGCACAACAGTTGGCGCACCACACCGTGAATGGCTGCAATATCCATGTGGGCGACATGATGGCTTCAGGAACCATTTCTGGCAAGGAAGACAATTCCTTCGGTTCCATGCTGGAGCTGGCCTGGATGGGTACCAAACCCCTGAAGATGAAAGACGGTTCTGAACGAAAATTCATTAACGATGGGGATACGGTAACCCTTCGCGGTTTCGCCCAAAATGGCGATATTAGGGTTGGATTTGGGGAAGTTTCCACGAAGGTTCTCCCCGCGAAATAATTAGGTAGCTGAGCGGAGTCGAAGCTACCGAATATCAAATAGTGGCTTCGACTTCGCTCAGCCACCTTGTTGAATTACGACATCGACTGCACTCGATATGACAAGAAACTTAAAACCATGATCAAAACCGTAGACCCAACCCAAGTAAGTCAACCCGAACTGCACAGCATTCTGCTCACTGCAGTAGCACCCAGGCCTATCTGCTTTGCCAGTACCATCGACAAAGATGGGAACGTGAACCTGAGCCCGTTCAGTTTTTTCAATGTGTTCAGTTCCAATCCGCCCATCATGATCTTTTCACCTTCCCGAAGTGGTAGGGACAATTCCTTGAAACATACCCACGAAAATGTATTGGAAGTCCCCGAAGTGGTCATCAATATTGTGAACCACAACATGGCGGAACAGATGTCGCTTTCGAGCACGGCCTATGCCAAAGGGGTGAACGAATTTCAAAAGGCGGGATTTACCGAAGTGCCCAGTGAAAAGGTACGACCACCCCGCGTGGCGGAATCCCCTGTTTCTTTTGAGTGTACGGTGCAAGAGGTCATTGAACTGGCCCAAACCCCAGGAGCCGGAAACTTGATCATAGCCAAAGTGGAACTTATCCACGTAGACGATGCCTATTTTACCGATGGCATTTTGGACACCGAAAAATTGGACCTCGTGGGCCGTATGGGGGGTAATTGGTACATCCGGGCCATCAAGGATTCGTTGTTTGAAATCCCGAAACCACTCCGCACCCACGGCATTGGGGTGGACGCCTTGCCAAAAGGCATTCGGGAAAGCGAAGTGCTTACCGGAAACAATCTGGGACGACTGGGCAATGTGGAAAGTCTGCCCTCTGCATCCGAAGTTGAAAAAATGGTAAAAGCGGATGGAGCGGAAAATCTGTCTAAAAAGGAACTCCATACCTTGGCCCAGCAGCTTTTGGAAGCTGGGGATACGGAAAAGGCCATGGCGTATTTGTTATTTGGGGATAGGTTATCAAGTTAAAAATAAATGATTAACGAGTTGAAGACGATAATAACCCAATGACTGCTGAGGAGAAACAGAAAAATAAAAAAGGGGCCATCATTTTATCCCTTCTTTGTGTGGTAATAGTTATAGGGTTTTATAATTCTTGGAAAGATGAAATTTCTTTGAATTCAAACAAAAAAATGACTATTGGTAGGGTAACTGATTTTAAATACTCCTCAAGACATGGATATATTGATTTCAAATTCTATGCAGATGGCAAGCTTTATGATACAAGCGATCCGGATGACTCTGGTTGGCCTAAATATGTCCGAAATGCTAAGGCAATAAAATACAGGTTTTATCCCGTTGAATACGAGATTACTAACCCAAATAATTCCAAAATCTTAATAACCAAAAATCCACTTGAAGTTGAACACTTATTAAAGAAAGGAATTAAAATTCAAGGTGAGATAGAGAATATATTTCCTATATCTGATTCTTATGTTGATTTATATATTAAATACATCTACCTAAAAGGTAGTTTCAAATTTAGGACTAGATTACACAAAGACAGTTTACCATGCGGTACAATAGATAATTGTCGAAAATCAAAAATCGATTTGGTGATATCTAAAGATTACCCCGATGTCAATAGCCTTTATTATCAAAGTTATGATAGAAGAGCCATGAAAAAAGAAGAAGAAGAAAAAAGAAAATAAAGCATTAAAATTTACACACCTCCCTCATCAAAATCGAAATACTGATATGAAAAAAAACATCGAATCCATCTTTAAGGCCCATTTGGAGCCCAAAGAGGTGTATAAAGGCGGAAAGAACATTCCACCTTCCGATAAAAAAATCTATAAGCTGTCCTCCAACGAAAATCCGTTGGGCGCATCACCCAAAGCGGTTGCGGCCATAAAAGCGGCCTTGGAGCATATCGATATCTACCCCGATCAAACCGACATCCGCCTTCGGGAAGCTTTGGTCGAGGATTTTGACGGAATATTAAGCACCGACCAATTTCTTTGTGGCAACAGTGGTTCGGAAATCATTGATATTATCTTGAGGGCCTTTATCAATGAAGGGGACGAGGTCATCTATTCCAACCCTTGCTTTTTGCCCTATTCCGTTTTTTCCAGATGGTACGGCGCCAAAACCATCGATGTCCCTTTGCTTTCCCCCAACTACGATTTGGACGTGGCAGGGATTTTGAACGCCATCACGGAGCGGACCAAGGTCATTTTCCTCACCAGTCCGAACAACCCAACGGGCACCTATATTCCCAAACCCGTGTTGGACGACTTTTTGGAAATGGTCCCCAAGAACATCCTTATCGTTTTTGATGAAGTGTACCGCCACTTTGCGGATGCGAAGGATTATGTAACCGCCCTACCCTATGTTTTGGCGGGACACAATATGCTTGGCCTGAACAGCTTTTCCAAAACCTATGGTTTAGCGGGACAGCGTATCGGCTATGCCTACACTACCCCAACCATTGCCAACTATATCCGGTTGATCCAAAAGCCCTTTTTGCTACCCTTGACTTCCATCGAGGCAGGCATCGGGGCCTTGAACGATTCGGAGTTTATTGAAAAAACGGTGCAGACGGTTCTCGATGGCAGAACATATCTTGCCCAAGAATTTGACAACATCGGCATCAAATACTGGCCTAGCCAAGCCAACTTTTTTATCATCGACCCGCCCTTACTCGAAATGGAATTCACAGATCGGATGATGGAAGAGGGTATTATGGTGCGACCCGTTTCGCAATTTGGTGCCCCCGGCAAGGTGCGCATCACCATAGGTGACGCTGAAGCCAATGAGGCCTGTGTAAAAGCGATTCGGAAAATAATGGTTGCATGACCATAATGCTTCGACTCCGCTCAGCAGCCCATTATCAGTGAGAACCTGAAACGAGTTCAGGTTGACGTGTAGATCCTTTGAATTCCACATGGATGCTTCGACTCCGCTCAGCAGCCATGAAAATTTTTAACCTGTAGCATCCCTACAGCACAAACCGATACGTAGCCTTCAACAAAAAGATATTCTGGGGCTTCTGTCCAAAAATATTGTCTCCCAGACTGGGCAACAGTCCATCCGTAGGGTCGCCACTTCGGGACACATCCTGCGACCAGACCAAGAATATCTCGGAACCGGGAATGTACTCCCATCGGACCACCAAATTGGAACGGAACTGCACGAAGGAGAAATCAGGGTTGTCAAAGCTGAAGTCTGCAACATTGTCCAAATCTTCATCAATGGCATACACGCCATCACTTAGAGTGGTCTGATTGACCCCATACTGCACAAACCTGTCCTCAAACCGCTTGGCCGTGGCATCGGTGACATGCTTAAAGTTGGAATACCTCCCCCTTGAAATGAAGGGCTGGCCCCAATACTGGATGGTGAGGTTGGGGTTGATGGTATAGTTCAACCGAATGGACATGCTCAGGGTGCGTTGGTCTATCTCTCCGTTCAGATATCTCGGGGAACCACCTATGTCATCAAAATTATCAATGAACTGTAATTTATCATGATTGATGCCCAGCGATGGGAAAGCGGAAATCCGCAATGCGTTGATGGGCTGGTATACAAAGCCACCTTCAATATAGTAGGACTTTACAGAATTATCAACCGCCTTTCTCCCCTCATGGAAAATGGAGAACCTGATTTTTTTTCTATTATCCGTATTGATGCTGTTCCAAAAACTGAACCATGGCGTCTGTCTTAACCTTGGCCCGCCCCGGAGTGCAAAATTGGAATAATCGACTACTGCATAATTCAACCCAAGGTTGGTTTGCCAATTGTTTTTCCAGTTCTGCCAACTGTTGGTGTTGAACTGCATATAATTATGGTTGCCTCCAAAGTCCCAGGCCGTCCAATGGTTGTAGTTGATGCCCACCTGCCTGAACGTACTGTCGGGTTTCAGGGTCTGGTACCCTACCCATGTGTAATGCCGGATATCGTCCGCCTGCCGTTGGAACCCAATATCGTTCAGCTCCAGTTCCGGGGACCGCCACGTACCACCCGACTCGAACCGCCAATGGCCCTTTCCCAATTTACCGATCTGGACATTGCCCCCGCTACCCGTCAAAGAGGTTCTGGTGGTATCCACGGAAACATGGTCGGCGTCCACCCTATGGAACAAGTGCGCAATGGACCGTTGGGTGTCTTGGATGGCCTGCTTGCTCCCGGCCACATGGCTCAGGATGATGTCGCCTTCCACATACCAGTCCCTATTGTTCCACTGGTGCTTGAAATCAAGGGCACCGGTATATGCGGATTGGTGTAAAAAGTCGAGTTCTTGGGGCAGATCTTCCCTATTGGTCGAGGTAAAAATTCCACCGACATAGGAATTTCGGTTGTTGAAATCCTTCTGCAATCTGCCCACAAAATAATTGGTCAGGGGTTCCACGGTCTCTTCCCTCCGATTGCCATTTTCATCGACGATGGTGGCCTGCCTCCGTGCGGTCACACTTTCCAAGACCCCAATGGCCCAACCATTCTTCGTCTTTCCGCTGAATTTTGCCGCACCTATGATCGGTGTATTGTCGGGTTGGTCCACAAATTCGCCATCCATGGTGCTGGGATAACCCTGTGGGCTTCTTCCGATCCGTCTGGAATAAAAAACATTATCGGAACCAAAGGTATTGCCCGCCTCCGATTGCGAAACGCTAAAGTCAAAGATGTTTTTGTTCTCCACAAAGAAAGGTCGTCTTTCCTGAAAGAATATTTGGAAACCATCCAATGCAATGGCCGAAGGGTCTGCGTCCACTTGGCCAAAGTCGGGGTTCACGGTCAGGTCCAGGGTAAGGTCGTTGGTAATCCCTATCTTGGCATCCAGTCCTCCTGTAATATCACTGTCTTTGCCATCCTTAAAAGGATTTCCTTCCTCCGCCTCGTAAGTTTCCATCCGGGCCACAGTGTAGGGCTGTATCTCCAACTGCTTTTGGGGCTGTATGTTCTTCAGGCCGTGCAGTTCGCCAAACTCGCTGACGAATCCGGCCACATCCCTGGGCAGGCGCTGCCAAACGGACCGTTCCTCATTTCTAAAATAGCGTCTCATGAACTGGAGCCCCCACACTTGGTCCTCCTCGTTCCCAAACTTGATCTGGCTGAGAGGAATCCGCATCTCGGCCGTCCACCCCTCACCATCGGTATGGGTCTTCACGTACCAGATCGGGTTCCAGCTATCATCCTCGTTGGCCCCGTTGTTGGATTCAAACACGTCCCCTTTCACCCCTGCAGCCGTCACTATGAAACCAAAAGCGGTCCTTTGGTCGTGGTAACTGTCGATGAACACCCCGATCCAATCGCCCTCAAAGCCATCCCGCCTCGATAACCGCTTGACGATTTTATCGGGTTCGGTATCAAAACATCGGATACCAATGTAGAGGGACTTTTCGCCATACACTATCTTAAAAGCCGTCTGTTGCCCAGGGGGAGTGTTCTCATCGGGTCGCTGTTCAATAAAGTCATCCCCCCATTCCACAAGATTCCAAGCAGGATCATCCAAAAGACCGTCAATGGTAGGTGGGGTTTCACTGCCCAGACCCTTGGTCACATAAATTTTCTTGGGGACCACATTGGTAGTATCCTGGGCTTTGAGTTCAACAATAGAGGTTAGAAGCAAAATAAAAAGCAGCGCATTTTTCACCTGTTCGTTTTTGGATTGATTGATTACCCTAAAGACCACGTCAAAATAGGTTAGTTACAGCACCCTTGTTTTTTAAGTTTTTTTTAACATTCAAAACATCATGCTAGCAATTTTTTTGAACCGAGGAAGAAAAAATGAAAAAAGGCAAAAAAATATTCCCAATCAACCGTTTGTAATTCAATCTAATAATTGTACATTTGCAGCCCGTTTATCGGGATAGGTATTTAAATCAATAATATTCTAGAAGTGGACACATTAAGTTATAAGACTATTTCCGCCAATAAATCTACCGTTGACAAGCAATGGTTATTGGTTGATGCAGAGGGGCAAAACTTGGGAAGATTGGCATCAAAAGTGGCCAAATTGCTTAGGGGGAAATACAAGACCAACTTTACTCCCCATGTGGATTGTGGGGACAATGTAATAGTCATCAACGCCGAAAAGATCAACCTTACCGGCAACAAATGGGATGACAAAGTGTATTTGAGATATACCGGGTATCCCGGTGGACAGCGTTCCGCTTCCGCAAAAGAAGTATTGAAGAAACATCCTGAGCGCATTATCGAAAATTCCGTGAAGGGAATGTTGCCAAAGAACAAACTTGGTGCGGAAATCTACAGAAACCTAAAGGTTTATGTTGGTACCGAACACGGGCAGGAAGCACAAAAACCAAAGGCAATAAACTTAAACGACTACAAATAAATGGAAGTGGTTCATAAGATAGGAAGAAGAAAGACCGCGGTGGCCAGAGTATATGTCTCCGAAGGTTCTGGAAACATAACCGTGAACAAAAGGGACCTTAACGATTACTTTAGCACTGCCACCCTGCAGTACAAAGTAAAACAACCTTTCACCCTTACCGACACCGAAGGTAACTACGATGTAAAGATCAATGTATATGGCGGTGGGATCACCGGACAGGCAGAAGCTGTGCGTTTGGCATTGTCAAGAGCCATGTGCGAGATCAACGCAGAGAACAGGGAAGTATTGAAGCCAGAAGGCCTTTTGACAAGGGATCCAAGAATGGTGGAGAGAAAGAAATTTGGACAGAAGAAAGCCCGTAAGAAATTCCAATTCTCCAAACGTTAATATTGCGGTGCCTTTGCACCTCTATATAAGTTCATTGAAAACCCTGGAACCTATATTTCAGGGTTAAATTTTTAACCAAGTTGTCGTTGTTCCAAAAGGAAAAAAAGAATCGACTTTTTGGAGTTTAGTTTAGCATCTAAATGGGTTGGGCGAACCTAAAAGTGACCACCAATGCATTGCTACTACAACGGAACGTAAACTAAGTACAAAAAAATGGCAAGTAAAATTGAAGTAAAAGACTTACTGGAAGCAGGTGTGCATTTTGGACACCTAACACGAAAGTGGAATCCCAACATGGCTCCCTACATCTACATGGAGCGAAACGGTATCCATGTCATCAATCTCTACAAAACTGTAGCAAAACTTGAGGAAGCCAACGAGGCCCTTAAGAAAATTGCGGCCTCTGGACGAAAAATCCTTTTTGTGGCCACCAAAAAACAAGCGAAGGACATTGTTGCCGACAAGGTATCCAAAGTGAACATGCCCTACATCACCGAAAGATGGCCCGGTGGTATGTTGACCAACTTTGTCACCATCCGTAAGGCCGTGAAGAAAATGGCAGCTATCGACCGTATGAAAAAAGACGGGACCTTTGACACCCTTTCCAAAAAAGAAAGATTGCAAGTGGATCGTTTGCGTGCCAAGTTGGACAAAAACTTGGGCTCCATTGCCGACATGACCCGTTTGCCAGGTGCACTTTTCATTGTGGACACCATGCGTGAGCACATTGCCGTTAAGGAAGCGTTGAAATTGAACATCCCTATTTTCGCGATGGTCGATACCAACTCCGATCCAAGACCCATCGACTTCGTTATCCCTGCCAATGATGACGCCGGAAAATCCATCGAGGCCATTTTGGAAGAAGTGACCAAAGCAGTAGCCGAAGGTTTGGCCGAGCGCAAAAATGACAAGGGCAACGACAAAGACGAAGACGAGGAAGAAGAAGTAACACAAAAAGCTATTGCTATCGACGTGGATGACGAGGATGATGCAAAACCTTCCAAAAAAGGAAAAGCAGTTGCCAAAGAAGTGAAACCTGTAAAAGCTGAAAAAGCAAAAGTCGATGATTTGACCAAGGTTGAAGGCATTGGCCCAAAGGCAGCCGAAGCATTGGTTGAAGCTGGGGTATCCACCTTCGCCAAACTTTCAGAAACATCTGCTGAGGACATCAAGGAAATCTTGACCGATGCCAGCTCTACCATGGCCCATTTGGATCCAACTTCTTGGCCAAAGCAAGCCAAAATGGCCGCTGAAGGAAAGTGGGACGAATTGAAAGAATGGCAAGACAGTGTTAAGGGAGGCGTTGAATAAACCAACCTTGATTTAACATTGCCCTAAAACAAAACACTTTAATAGTGTTTTACTTTACATAAATTTTTAAAAAGCATAGAAAAATGGCACAGATTACCGCCGCAGAAGTAAATAAACTAAGACAGACCACAGGTGCTGGGATGATGGATTGTAAAAAAGCTTTGGTCGAGGCCGAAGGCGATTTTGAAAAAGCAATCGAGATCCTTCGCAAAAAAGGACAGAAAGTAGCCGCCAACAGAGCTGACAGGGAATCCTCTGAAGGTGCTTCCATAGCAAAAGTCAATGCCGACAGTACCCAAGGTGTGGTTATCTCATTGAACTGCGAAACCGACTTCGTTGCCAAAAACGAAAGCTTTGTGACCTTGGCCAATGACCTGGCCGATCTTGCACTTGGTTTTGACAGCAAGGAAGCTTTTCTAGCCGCTCCTTTCAGTGGTATGACCGTTGCGGATAAATTGACCGAGCAGACTGGTGTGATCGGTGAAAAAATCGAAATCGGAAGCTTCGAGAAATTGAGTGCTCCTTTCGTGGGATCTTACATCCACGCTGGAAACAAGATCGCTACATTGGTAGGTTTGTCCGCCAATGTTGATGGTGCTGCCGAAGCTGCCAAGGATGTAGCCATGCAAGCCGCTGCGATGAACCCTGTTGCCCTTAACGAAGAAGGTGTAGATCAGTCCATCATCGATAAGGAAATTGAGATCGCCAAGGAGCAATTGCGCCAAGAAGGAAAACCAGAAGCAATGTTGGACAACATCGCCAAAGGTAAATTGAACCGTTTCTTTAAGGACAACACCTTGGTCAACCAAGATTTCATCAAGGACAGCAAAGTAAGCGTTGCCCAGTATGTAAAATCTGTTGACGCCAATTTGGTTGTAACCGGTTTCAAAAGAGTAGCTTTGGGATAATCCCGAACGATATAAATAAAAAAAGGCCCCATAAAATGGGGCCTTTTTTTATGCTTGGATTTTTCCTCATTACTTTGACTTGATCATGATGTCACCGTTAAAGGTCTTGAACAAAAGTTCGGGACCTCCCCCATTGATCTTGCCCTTTACCCATTGTTCCAACTTCACCTTATAACTGCCAGATGTCTGCTTTTTGTCAACCAACGGTTTGTTCTCCGAAATGTCCATATCAAAATCGGTGTAAACATCACCCATATCCGATTTGGCCTTTACACTGGCCTTTATAGCATTGGGAAAGGTCACTTCAACGTTTCCATTGAAACTGCTAAAAGCCATGTCCGTCATATTTCCCATCCTTTTGAAATCCACTTTTACCGGGCCATTGGTCGTATTCGCCGATACGGCACCTTCTACATTTTGAAGGGAAATGCCCCCGTTCACATTGCTGATCTCCAAATCACCGGACACACCAAGCACTGAAATATCCCCATTGTTTACCGTGCTCAATTTCAAGGAGAAATTATAGGGCACCTTGATGTCAAAATCCGTCTCATTACTCCACATTTCATTGTTGATCCGCACCACATTGTTCTTCTCCTCGGCACTGATGTTGAGTCCAGAACCGCCTACACGCTTCATGCCGTTCTTTTCCTTATTGGATGATTTTCCATCCTCCGCTACGGCAACTTTAACAATGACCTCCTTTCCTTCGTAACCAGTTACAGAAATGGACCCGCTAATTTGGTTAAGTTCCAATTTTCCTGCTTGCCCTGGATTACTCAAGGGAATGGCAAACAAATCTATTTCCTTTTCCTGTGCGGACAGTACGCCTGTAAATAACACAAGGGCAACAACAATTATACTTTTGATCTTCTTCATGACTTGTTATTTTTTTTGATGAATACATTCCCGTTCAAGGTTTCAAAATCAAATTCCACCTGACCGCTACCGATCTGGACCACCGGCCTAGACTCAAACTTGAATTTCGGCTTGTCGCCATCACCTTCATTTTTACTGGTCTTTACAAATTGCTTGTTGATGTCAAAGTCGGTGAACATTTCCCCGTTCATGCTTTTGAACGAGATATTGGCCGAAAGCGATTGCTGGTAAGCAATATTGATGTCCCCGTTCAGGGCATAGTACCGAGAGGCCACCTTGGGATTTTGGGCATACGAAATATCCACATTCCCATTGATACAGCTCACCTTGGTCTTTCCTGAAATGTTGTTCAAGGAAATACCCCCGTTGATATTGTCCGCTTCCACGGACTCCCCGTTTGTGTTCTTGACCAAAATATCCCCATCATTGATCGTACTCACATTGATCTTGACCGAGTTCGGCACCTTTAAGGTAAAATTCAACTTGTGCTCATAGGGAACATCTTCATTATTGTTGCACCAGTTATACCTCAACTTGTCTTTGTCAAATTTGATGTAGGGAGCATCGGGATGAAGAATGACCCGATTGCTTTCCGCAATGACTTGGAGTTGCAGTTCCTTTTTTCCCAATTCCAGGTCCTCTGCATTTTTTGCCGTGATGATGCGCTCCACTTCCAGCACCACCTCGTTTCCATTGTACCCTTCCACATTCACGGAACCGAATACGTTTTTCACAACCAAAGTGTTGTTGACATCATTGGCAAGGGCAACACTTTTTTTGATGACCTCCTTGAACTCCTTTTTCTGTGCCGTGGCACCCAACATGCCCACTCCCAAGGAAAGACACGTCATAATAAATAACCGTTTCATCATTTTAAAAATTAGACTGTTCGTAATTTGATTTGTGCCCAAAGGGCAGATTGATAAATAAACTATATGATGGATTCAATACTCCTTTCTATTCGTTTTTTGACCGTGGTATCCAACTGTTTTTGCTTCAACAACTGCTTGAAGGGTTCTATGGATGCTTTTTCTTGAAGGGCCACCATCAAATTGGCCAAGGTTATCTGCAAAATGGGTGACTCCTGGTTCGGGATGGATTGTACCAACCCTTGTCTAACCTCAGGTTTGTCCACATAATTGGTCAAGGATTCTATGGCTGCCAACCTCACATTAACGTTGGGGTCACTATTGAGTGTTTTTAAAAGTGCCTTGATTACAATATCGTCTGCATTCTCAAACTTATTGGCTTCACTCACTCCTTGCAATCGTTGGTTGGCCGAAGGCTGGTCCAATAGGGTCAGTACCAACTTTTGGCGTACCTCTTCGGTTTCGTTGTTGGCAGCAATGGTTTGTGTTGGAATTGTTTCCACATCGGGCCTTAAAAAATACCCTACCCCCAATCCGAACAAGAGCAGAAAAATACCGATGACCCACTGTGGCCTAAAAATCCCGGAAAGCATTGATACAACGTTTTGTTTGGGTGCCTTTCCTTGCTCCCTTTCCATTTCGGAGGATAGCATGCCAAAAAAAGCCTTGTCCATTTTCTCCGAAGGTTCGGGAGTTTGCATAGTTTGCAACAGTTCCCAAGCTTTCAACAATTCATCGTACTTTTCACGATACTCCATACGCTCATCCAGAAATGCCTCAAACCCCTTCGCCTCTTTTTCAGAAAGGTTTCCGGACATATAGTCCATCGCCCATATTTCAAACTTTTCGTCCATCATCTTGTTTCCAGTTGTAAAAAAATCGTTTTCAAATCTTTCAATGCCCGGTGAACCCTCACTTTGGCAGCTCCTTCACTGCAGCCCAAAATGTCACCGATTTCTTGGAACTTCAATTCCCTGTACTTACTCAAAAGCAGTATCTCCTTTTTCTCTGCCGGAAGAAGACCCAGTGCCTTTTTCAACAAATGGGCATCCCCTTGCAGATCCATTGCCTCATTCAAATAATCCCCGGTTCCCTTATCCACTTGTTCCGGCGATACATTCCGGGAGACACTTTCATGCGAAACCTTCTTATAATGATCATAATTCACGTTGCGGGCCATACTGAACATCCATGCCGTAAAAGGACCTTCACCCGTGAAGGAATTTCGGTACTTCAAGATCCTCACGAACACATTTTGCACTAGATCTTCGCTGATTGAAGGGTTATTGCCCATATTATAGAAAAACCCAAAGAGCTTTTTCTTATGCCGTTCATAGAGCAGGCCCAACTTGTCCAAGTCGCCACTTTTCACTTTCAGCATCAATACATTGTCGGTCAGTGTTTGCAATGAATTGTTTTTTGGTTGTTGTAGGATATACCGTTGTTTTTGAAAAAGGTTACAGAATGTATGGATTTTTATCCGATCGTATCCTAGGTGTTCCCATTTTCACCGATTTGCCATAATTTTTTTTGATTATTTTTGTCCGAACTTCAAGAAACCTTTGATGCATTACAAGAGAATTTTATTAAAACTGAGTGGGGAGGCCTTGATGGGCAAAAAACAATACGGAATCGACGGAGACCGTTTGTCCGAATATGCAGATGAGATCAAGACCGTCGTGGATAAGGGCATTGAAGTGGCCATCGTCATCGGCGGTGGTAACATTTTTAGGGGCCTTGCCGGTGCCAGCCAAGGAATGGACCGCGTGCAGGGCGACCACATGGGTATGTTGGCCACCGTGATCAATGGATTGGCCCTACAGAGCGCCTTGGAACTCAAAGGCATCCAGACCCGTTTGCAATCGGCCATCAAGATCAATGAAGTGGCCGAACCCTTTATCCGCAGAAGGGCCATTCGCCATTTGGAAAAAGGAAGGGTCGTGATTTTCGGGGGTGGAACCGGAAATCCATATTTCACCACAGATTCGGCTGCTGTACTAAGGGCCATCGAGATCAATGCGGACGTCATCCTCAAGGGAACACGTGTTGACGGCATCTACACCTCCGATCCCGAAAAAGATAAAAATGCCACCAAATTTGACTCCCTTTCTTTCCAAGAGGTACTTTCAAAAGGGTTGAAGGTGATGGACACCACCGCCTTTACCCTAAGTCAGGAAAACGAACTGCCCATCGTGGTCTTCGATATGAACACCAAGGGCAATTTGATGAAGATTGTATCGGGAGAGAACATTGGAACGGTGGTCAACGTTTAAATGGTCACATTTTTGATATTGTTATAAAAATTTAAGAGCATGGACGAAGAAGTAAAATTTGTACTTGATAGCGCTAAAGAGAGCATGGATGCCAGTATTTCCCACTTGGAAAAGGCCTTTATTAAAATCCGTGCCGGAAAGGCCAGTCCCGTGATGCTATCTTCCGTAATGGTGGACTATTACGGCTCCCAGACCCCTCTATCGCAGGTGTCAAACATCAACACGCCCGATGCCAGAACCATTTCGGTGCAGCCTTGGGAAAAGAACCTTATCGGGGAAATAGAAAATGCCATCATGAACGCAAATCTCGGTTTTAACCCGATGAACAATGGAGAAATGGTCATCATCAATGTGCCACCATTGACCGAGGAGCGCAGGAAACAATTGGTGAAGCAAGCAAAAGCCGAGGCAGAAGACGCCAAAGTAAGCATCCGAAGCGCCAGACAGGAAGCCAACAAAGAGCTCAAGGCCCTAGAAATCTCCGAAGACCTGCTAAAGAACGCTGAAGTGGACGTCCAGGAACTCACCGACTCCTACAGCAAAAAAGTGGACTCCATCCTCTCCGTGAAGGAAGCGGAAATCATGAAAGTCTAAAACTTTATCCTTGATCGGCTGCTTTCTTAGGAACACAGCCGATCATTTTTTACCTTTGCGCCCAACAAAACCGAAATGGCAGCAAGCTCATGAAAGGATTTTGGCCCAAGGTCTCCCGAATCATACTCCGCAATAGGATACTCATCCTTTTAGGGATTGTAGGCTTTACCGTTTTTTTGGCACTGCAGTGGAAGAACATCCGGTTTTCCAACACAGAATCCAACATCCTTCCCGATGACCATCCGGCCACCATACAGTACCGCTCTTTTACCAAAATATTCGGGGAAGAGGGCAATGCCATCGTCTTGGCCATAAGGGACACCGCTCTTTTCACACCCAAAAACTTCAATCGGTGGAACAAACTGAGCAAACAATTGGAGGCATTTCCCGAGATAGACTTTGTCGTGTCCTTGGAAAACCTACGGGTGCTGGTCAAGGACAATGACGAGCAGGTCTTTGTGATGGAACCTTTCCTAAAGAAAAAACCCAGTAGCAAGGCTGAAATCGATTCGCTGAAGAACCATTTGTTCACCGAACTCCCTTTCTACGATAACCTGGTCTATAACCCCAAAAGTGGGACCATACAGACCATCGCCTATCTGGACAAGGACATTATGGACACTCCGGTCAGGAACGAATTTATCCTGAATGACTTGGACGATCTCGTCAAAAGTTTTGAGGAGGAGACCCAGATGGATGTCCGTGTTTCGGGAATGCCCTACATCCGAACCTGGAACACCAAGTCCATCGTGGACGAAATCGGAATCTTTATCGTGGCCGCCCTATTGGTCACTTCCATTATCTTTTTCTTTTTCTTCAGAAGTTTCAGGGCCACTTTCATATCCATGTTCGTGGTCATCATCGGAGTCATGTGGGCCTTCGGTATCCTCGGACTCCTGAAATATGAAATGACGATCCTAACGGCATTGATTCCCCCTCTGATCATTGTAATAGGCATCCCCAACTGTATTTTCCTCATCAACAAATACCAACAAGAAGTAAACAAACACGGCAACCAGGCCCTTTCCCTACAGCGGGTCATCTCCAAGATCGGGAACGCCACCTTGATGACGAACATCACCACGGCGTCGGGTTTTGCCACTTTTATCATTTTGGACAGTGACCTTTTGAGGGAGTTTGGCATTGTGGCCTCCATCAACATTGTGGGGATTTTTATCCTTTCCCTGTTGATTATTCCCATCATATACAGCTTTATGCCGCTTCCAAAGACCAAACATTTGAAGCACCTGAACAAGAAATGGATGGACTTCTTCGTGAACTGGATGGAGCGGATGGTCCGGGACCACAGGATTGCCGTATACATAACCACGGTAGCCGTTCTGGTGCTCAGCATTGTCGGCATTTACCAAATGAGAATTACCGGGAGCCGAATCGAGGACCTTCCCAAGAACACCCATTTTTACAATGACATCCAATTTTTTGAACAGGAATTTGACGGGATCATGCCCATGGAGATCGTGGTGGACTCCAAACGTAAAAATGGCATTATAAAACCGGCCACCCTCAAACGGATGGACCAATTGGGTTCGGTCATCAATGAGATTCCTGAACTCTCCAGACCCATTTCGGTGGTCGATCTGATCAAATATTCCAAGCAGGCCTTTTACAACGGCATTCCAAAATATTACCAGTTGCCCACCAACCAGGAGAACACCTTCATTATGGACGTGGCACGGAAATCATCTTCCGAGGGCAACCTTTTGCAGAGCTTTGTGGACAGTACCGGCCAGACCGCACGCCTGACCACCTACATGCAGGATGTCAAGATCGACCGCATGGAGGAAATCGAAAAAACAATGCAGCAGTCCATTACGAAATTTTTTCCGGACAATCGGTATAATGTGTTCATGACCGGAAAGGCATTGTTGTTCCTAAAAGGAACCAAATACCTGGTCAAGAACCTGTTGCTGTCATTGGCCCTCGCCATTGGGCTGATCTCCCTTTTTATGGCCTATCTGTTCCGTTCGTTCCGAATGGTCGTCATCTCATTGGTGCCCAACCTTTTGCCGTTGGTCATCACAGCGGGTCTCATGGGATATCTGGGCGTTCCCATAAAACCATCCACCATCTTGGTATTCAGCATCGCCTTTGGTATTTCTGTGGACGACACTATCCATTTTCTGGCAAAATATCGGCAGGAACTGGCCGCCAACCGTTGGCAAATCAAAAAATCGGTGTATGCTGCCCTGCGGGAGACCGGGGTGAGCATGTTCTACACCTCCATCGTCCTCTTTTTCGGGTTTTCGGTCTTCATCATCTCCAGTTTTGGGGGCACCAAGGCCTTGGGGGGACTGGTATCGGCCACACTGCTGTTCGCCATGTTGTCCAATTTGATCCTGCTACCCTCCCTGCTTCTTTCCCTGGAAAGAAACATCGCCAACAAACAGGTACTCAAAAAGCCACAGATCGATATTTTGCCCCAGGACGAGGACAACGGTAAGGAGAAATAGTGCCAGAAACGGCTATAAATTAAGCCGCTTCATGCCCTCATTTTTCATCAAAAACCTATCTTTACCGACTAAATTACGATAGCCTTACAATGAAGTCTTATTCCATAAAAGAATTGCTGAAGAAGCAACCCGTAGGAGATTCCGTTGAAGTAAATGGATGGGTAAAAACATTTAGGAGCAACCGATTTATTGCCTTAAACGATGGCTCTACCATACACAACCTGCAGTGTGTTGTGGATTTTGAAAGTGCGGACGAAGCATTGCTCAAGCAAGTGACCACTGGGGCCGCCCTGAAAATTTCAGGGACTTTGGTGGAAAGCCAAGGAAAGGGACAGACCGTGGAGATCCAGGCCACTGCCATTTTTGTGCATGGCACCGCAGACCCCGAGACCTATCCCATACAGCCCAAGAAACACTCTTTGGAGTTTTTGAGGGAGAAGGCCCACTTGAGGGTGCGTACCAATACCTTTTCCGCCGTGATGCGGGTCCGCTCTGCGCTGTCTTTTGCCATACACAGCTATTTCCAACAAAATGGCTTTTACTATATGCATGCCCCCATCATCACCGGGTCTGACGCCGAAGGTGCCGGGGAAATGTTCCGGGTCTCCACTTTGGACGCGAAAAAACCGCCTGTGGATGAAAACGGGGAAGTGGATTTTGGTGAGGACTTCTTCGGAAAAGAGACCAACCTGACCGTCTCCGGGCAATTGGAGGCCGAAACCTATGCCATGGCACTAGGGAAAGTGTATACGTTCGGCCCTACCTTCAGGGCAGAAAACTCCAACACCTCTAGACACCTGGCCGAGTTTTGGATGATAGAACCTGAAGTGGCCTTCAACGATCTGGATGCCAACATGGACCTGGCCGAAGATTTCATCAAATGGATCATCCAATATGTTTTGGACCACTGCAAGGACGACCTCGAATTTCTAGAAGGCCGACTTTCCGATGAGGAAAAGACCAAACCACAGAACGAACGTTCGGAAATGACCTTGCTGGAAAAGCTCAAATTTGTGGTGGAAAACAACTTCAAACGGGTTTCCTATACCGAGGCCATCGATATTTTAAGGAACAGTAACCCTAATAAGAAGAAAAAATTCCAGTACCTTATTGACGAGTGGGGTGCCGACCTTCAAAGTGAGCACGAGCGCTATTTGGTGGAAAAACACTTTAAATGCCCTGTGATTCTCTTCGATTACCCAGCCAATATCAAAGCGTTCTATATGCGTTTGAACGAGGATGGCAAGACCGTGCGTGCCATGGACGTACTTTTCCCCGGCATTGGCGAAATCGTGGGAGGTTCCCAAAGGGAAGAGCGATTGGACGTACTCCAGCAGAAGATCAAGGCTCTAGGTATTGATGATAAGGAGCTTTGGTGGTATTTGGACCTTCGACGTTTTGGTACGGCGGTACACAGCGGTTTCGGCCTTGGCTTTGAACGCATGGTACAGTTTGTCACCGGAATGGGGAACATCAGGGACGTGATCCCCTACCCCAGAACGCCCCAGAATGCGGAGTTCTAAATTGAATTTATAACTTTGGAAGGACGATTGTAAACCAATCTCTATGCTGAAACAACATCTACAATTTAAGCTTTCCCAGAAACTGTCCCCACAGCAGATTCAGCTGATGAAGCTCATCCAATTGCCCACACAGGCATTTGAGCAACGGCTGAAGCAAGAACTGGAGGAGAACCCTGCCCTTGAAAGTGGGAAAGAGGAAAGTGACATTGTGGACGATGTTTATGAGGATACCTATGACGACAGTTCGGACAGTGAGACCATCGATACCGAAGAAATCAACATCGATGACTACCTGAGTGACGATGAGATTCCCGATTACAGAACGCAGGCCAACAATTACAGTGCCGACGATGAGGAAAAAAGCGTGCCCTATGCCGCAGGAATTTCCTTCAACCAATATTTGATCAACCAGCTGAACACCGCCTATCTGGACGATGAGGAATGGGCCATTGCCGAGTTCTTGGTGGGCAGCGTGGATGAGAGCGGCTACATACGACGGCCCCTTCCGGATATCATGGACGATCTTGCCTTTACGCAGAACATCTATGTTGATGAGGGCAAGATAGAGTCCGTATTGAAAATTGTCCAAGACCTAGATCCGCCAGGTGTCGCCGCACGATCATTGGACGAATGTCTTATCCTTCAATTGAAACGAAAAGAGCGAAAACCTTCCGTGGAACTGGCCATCAACATCCTAGAAAAATCCTTTGACCAGTTCACCAAAAAGCACTACGCTAAACTGGCCCAGAAGCACCATATCAGTGAGGAGCAGTTGAAGGATGCCATTGCCGAGATAGAAAAATTGAACCCCAAACCAGGTGGTTCGTATTCGGGCAGTACCCGGATCATCGAACACATTGTCCCCGATTTTTCCATCAGAATCGTGGACGGGGAACTGGAACTTACGCTCAATGGCCGGAACGCCCCTGAACTGCATGTTTCCAAAGAGTACAGCAATATGCTCGAAGGCTATAAGAACGCAAAGGAAAAGAGCAAATCCCAGAAGGATACCGTACTGTTCATCAAACAGAAATTGGATGCAGCCAAATGGTTCATCGATGCCATCAAACAACGGCAACAAACCCTGTACGTGACCATGAGCACCATCATGGACTACCAAGAGGAATATTTCCTGACCGGTGATGAGCGAAAACTGCGCCCCATGATCTTAAAGGACATTGCGGACAAAATCGATATGGATGTGTCTACGGTGTCGCGCGTGGCCAACAGCAAATATGTGGACACTCCTTATGGCACCAAACTCATCAAGGATTTTTTCTCCGAGGCCATGAAGAACGAACAGGGAGAGGACGTATCCACCAAAGAGATCAAGAAGATATTGGAGACCGTGATCGGGGACGAACAGAAAAAGAAGCCGTTGACGGATGATAAATTGGCCAAGATCCTCAAGGAACGGGGCTATCCCATTGCAAGGCGTACTGTTGCCAAATACAGGGAACAACTGGGCATTCCGGTAGCCAGGCTAAGAAAGCAGATCTGATGCGCCATTTCTATAACATCATCTCGTACATCTTTCACCCGTTGTTCATTCCCATTGGGGGCACTATTCTATATTTTTTTGTGGCCCCGTACAGTACCTTGGAGATGCAAAGCGGGAACATTGTCCCTATTTTCATCCTTACGGTCATCATCCCCATCATCTTTTTTTTGATCTTGAAAAATTTAGGAGTGATCAGTTCCATTTTCCTACCTACCATACAGGAACGAAAATACCCGCTCTATATCAGCTGTATCATATTTTTGATGATCCTATACAAGGTAATCCCCAATAATTACGTACACGAGCTCTTTTACTTTTTTACAGGGCTTTTGACGGCCACTGGGACGGCGCTCCTTTTGCTTTTCATCAAATTCAAGACCAGTATGCACCTTTTGGGCATGGGCAGTATACTTATGTTCATGATCGGGCTGAGCATCCATTTCGAGACCAACATTACCTTGGCCATCAGTTTTTTCACTTTGCTCACCGGACTTGTAGCCACCTCGAGACTCTATCTTAAATCACACAACCGGAACGAACTGTTGATTGGCTTTCTTATCGGGTGCTGTTCCCAATTGATCATTCTGAAGTATTGGCTATAGGATGTAGAAAATAACCCCTATCCGAAGTACCTTAAAGTCTATGGGTTCTCCAGATTGCAGGTCGGTTCCATTTTTCAATATCGGATTAAGGCCATAATAGGCATGGACGTTCCAGGTGTTGTACCCAAAATTGAGGATGAGGCCATACTGGAGCTGCTCGATGTCCTTATTGTTGAACCCTTCACTCCCATCCTCCATGACCAACCGTGACCTCCCTGAAAAAACATAGCCCAACTTGGCCCCTGCATAGATGCGCCAGAACTTGTATTCCTCTGCCGTGGATGTTCGCCATCTCAGCTCCAACGGTATTTCAATGGCGTGCGTCTCCAACTTGTTGCGCTTGAACTCAGATTCATCCATGACTTCATAGAGCACATCATTGCCTTGATCCGTAGCGATCACATTGGAGTAATACGAGTTGACCGCATAGCCCACACCAAGCCCCACACCAAAATTTCTTCTGGGATTGAGGGGGATGTCCTTGATAAAGCCCGCTTGTAGGTTATAGGAGAGACTCCGTTGCACGACCCCTGAAGGTTTGCCCATCAGCACATTATACCCTAGGCCAATATAGAACTGGTCTTCAAGATAGTGTGAATCCACTTGGACAGAATCCTTGGGTTGCTCTTGTGCGACTCCCAAGTAGAAGATCAGCACAAATGATATGAAAATATGGTAACGGCTCATCACAAAATACTCCTAAACTAAAAAACAATCCAAATTAAGCATTTGGATTGTTTTTTAAGGCTAGGTTTTAAACTTAAAACCCCATATTGGGATCATTGCTTTGGTAAGTGGTATAGTTCACTTTCAACAAGTGGGCTTTTTGCAGCTCCTTTTTGATATCGGAGACCACACCTACTTTGACACTCTTATCCACTTTCATGGAGACCGTCACAAAATTCCGGACAGCTTCCGGTTTCTTGGCAAGTTCACCCAAAACATAAGGGACAATGTCATTTAAATGTGCTATGCGATCGTTCAATTGGATCCTTGTACCTGTCCCCAATGCTTTTTCCATGTTTCTCTTGGGCGTGCCCACATAAATCTCTATAATCCTATCCTTTTTATCCAATTTATTGACCGCAGTGGCCTTGGGCAAATCATTTTCGACCAAAAGCTCACTGTTGTTTATTGTAGTGACCGTCATGAAAAAGAACAAGAGCATGAATACGATATCGGGCAATGAGGCAGTTGAAATAACAGGTCCCGATCTTTGGTGATTTCTTGATATGCTCATTGTGATATCTTTTGCGATTGAACGTTCAATTCCGCCTCGGTAATGTTCATGGGAAACATTTCCCGTATGCGCTCAACATTGATCTTAAGAGCCGCCTTTTCAGCCGGTTTGGTTTCTGCTGCATAAAACTTATCCTCCATTGCAGCGAAATCCTGTCCATAAAGACGTTGGGCCTCCCTATTCCGCAATTCACGGTAAGCTTGGGCCAATTGGTCTTGGATCGTGACATACGTGCCATAAGAGGCATCCCTATCACTACTGAATGAAATGATGGCCTTTTGGGGATTGTCCGAGGATTTGGGATCGCGTGCCCCTTTGCAGTAATCACAAAATATTTGGTTTTCAGTTGCTCCACCATTGTCCAAAAAAGCAATGGCCTGCTGCTTTAACCGATCAATGTTCAGAACGCGGTCCTCAACGAACAACTCATCGTTTTTGTTCAGGCTTATTCTGAGCACATTGCGTTCATTCACATCGATGTGATTGATGACATCATCGGAGGGCAGTTTTCGGTCAAGGCCCACATCGGTTTGGATGGTAGTGGTGACCAAGAAAAAGATCAATAACAAGAATGCAATGTCCGCCATGGAACCTGCATGCACCTCTGGGTTTTCTCTAGTTCTTCTCATGATTAAAGAGTTTGATTGGATTAACAATTGGCTTTGATTCTCATTAGCAAAGAGTTACAATAATCATTCCAAAAAGATGATGAGAAGTAGATGGGATGAGTGGAAATAAAAAAACGCTCCAGATTAAAAATCTGGAGCGTTTCCCACTAAATCTAAGCTATTGCCTACTGTAGGTTGTTAAAGGCGTCTCCCTCATAGGTGGTATAATTCACCTTAAGGGCATTTACCTTTCTCAATTCCTGTTTGATGTCGGTGATAAGACCCATATTGGCATTCTTATCAACTTTCAATGCAGTAGTCAATACATTTTGAAGTTCTTGGGGCTTTTTTGCCCTTTCTGCCAAAATGAACGTACCTACTTCGTCCACATTGGCGAATTTGTCGTTCAATTGGATTTTTGGCTCCGTCCCAAAAACTTTTTGATATTCCTGTGTGGGCTTCCCTACATAAATGTAGATGACCCTGTCCTTCTTCTCCAACTTCTTGATCTCGGTTGCATTCGGAAGGGTATTTTCAACCAATAGCGAACTGTCCTTCATTGTGGTCACCGTCATGAAAAAGAACAGCAACATGAATACGATATCTGGCAATGAAGCAGTTGATACCGCTGGCAGGTCACCTTCTTTCTTTTTTGCAAATTTTGCCATGTCAATCTAAGTTTTAGTTGGTTGATGTTTCTGCCTCGGACAACTTTTGTGGAAACATATCCTGGATTCGCTTCACTTTGTCCTTGAGATCGTCCCTAACACTGGAAGGAGTCTCTGGGTTCAAATATTCCGCCTCCATATCAGTAAAGTCCCTTTGGTACAACCTTTGTGCCTCGCGGTTACGCAGGTCATTGTACGCCCCTACCAATTCGTTCTGAACGGTAATGTAGGTACTGTACTTGGTCTCACGGTCATTCTTCAGTGAAATGATCGCCTTGGTAGGGTTGTCAGATGAAGCTTGATCTTTTTTGCCCTTGCAATAGTTACAAGATCCATCTGCATTGTTTTCAAGGAATCCAATAGCTGCTGACCTCAAATTTTTAAGGTTCATCAGTTCATCCTCGACCAAAAGCTGGCCATTTTTGTTGATGTTCACCGTAAAGATGTTCTTCTGTCTGATTATGACGTCCTCTTCTGGCGGTTCAATGGGCGGCAACATACGGTCCAATCCTGCATCGGTTTCTATGGTGGTGGTCACCAAGAAAAAGATAAGCAAGAGGAACGCGATATCCGCCATGGAACCGGCATTTACTTCCGGTGCTCCTTTTCTTCTAGGCATAATTCAAACTTTTACTTTACAAACATTTTTTTCAAGCCTGGAAAGACCATCAGAACTACCGCTACAACGGTAAGGATGAAGAATACGTTCAATCCCATTCCAATGTTCTTCACAGTTCCTTCAGTAGTCTCGATGCCCCTTCTTGACATTTCCTCAACAACAGGTGCGTTGTTGGAAGAAAGTCCATAGGACACGGCTACCACGATAGCCAATCCACCAATCCCGAAAAGGGCTTTTTTGAGACTCCCTGGAGTGGAGAGCAGCTTTGTCAATCCAAAGAACACTGATGCCACAACCGCTATCGCAAGCAAGATGTACATGATGATGAACATAAAGTTCATCGCCCCACTGCTGATTGCATTCGGGTCTTCTGCCGATGGCAATGAGAACCATAGTACGGCCGAAATCAATCCGATTACAATGAGTGCTATTTTTATTAATTTATTCATGATTCCCGATAGATTTTGATTCGTACTTATTTCTTGTGAGCAGCCAACATGTCAATTAGGGCGATGGAGGCGTCTTCCATGTCATTTACGATACTATCGATCTTTGCAATGATATAGTTATAGAAAATTTGAAGGATGATGGCCACGATCAAACCAAATACCGTTGTCAACAACGCCACCTGGATATCACCAGCGATCAATGAAGCACTCAAGTTACCTACTGCAGCAATTTTCTGGAAGGCCTGGATCATACCGATTACCGTACCCATGAACCCAAGCATCGGTGCAATAGCGATGAAGAGAGACAACCAAGAAACGTTTTTCTCCAACTGGCCCATTTGTACACCTCCGTAGGCAACAACTGCTTTTTCAGCAGATTCCAATCCTTCACCTGACCTGTCCAATCCTTGGTAGAAGATGGAGGCAACAGGTCCTTTGGTGTTCCTGCATACTTCTTTTGCAGCTTCGACACCACCGGAAGCCAAGGCATCCTCTACTTTTTGTTTCAATTTGGCCGTATTGGTAGTTGCCAAGTTCAGATAAATAATTCTTTCAATCGCAACTGCCAACCCCAAGATCAAACAAAGAAGTACGATCCCCATGAAGGCAGGGCCTCCTTGGATGAACTGTTCTTTCAATACCTGGGTGAAACCTTTGCTGGCTTCAGCTTCTTCTTGCAACATTGCTGCAGATGCAGTTGTAGTTCCCATCACAAACATTCCGGCAGCAGCCAGAGTAAAGGATATTTTTTTCATTTTACTTAAAACTTAAATTTAGTTAGTTAATAATGTTAAAGATATAAAATTTTTACAATTGAAAACTAAAATACCTTGCAGAGAGGAAGGGATTCGAACCCTCGATGCACTTTTGGTGCATACACACTTTCCAGGCGTGCGCCTTCGACCACTCGGCCACCTCTCTATTCTTTCATTTAGGCCGACCAATAAACGAAAAAATAATCAGTTATAGAAATTTGATGCGTTAATTTTACACCATTTCACCACGGAGCGGTGTCTCGAAAATTGTCTTGAACAACTTGTCGGGAACCCCAGTACCTAAAAGGTACATGGCCTTGGTTATGGCCGCCTCCGTTGTAATGTCCTTTCCATTAATCAGTTGCATTTCCTTTAACCTTTCACTGGTCTCATAGTGCCCCATGGAGACGCTGCCTCCTGAGCACTGGGTAACGTTAATTATATGTAATCCATTTTTAACAGCTCTTTTTAATTCCTCCAAAAACCAATCGTCCATTGGGGCATTTCCAGCGCCATAGGTTTCCATGACCAAGGCCTTCAAATCGGGAATGTTCAATAGGGCATGGAGCACATTTTGGTTCAATCCCGGAAATAATTTGAGTACGGCCACCCTGTTGTCCATCTCTTTGTGGACGGTCAGTGTCTTGTTCTTGATCGGCCTTTTGATCAAATGGGTATGGTGCACCTTCAGATGGACTCCAGATTCCACCAAAGGTGGATGGTTGAGCGATGCAAAGGCCTCAAAATGCTCCGCATTGATCTTGGTGGTACGGTTGCCCCGATAGAGCTTGTATTCAAAATAAAGCCCCACCTCCTGCACCACTGGTTTTCCCTTTTCCTGAAGGGCGGCGATCTCTATGGAGGTAATCAAGTTTTCCTTGGCATCTGTCCGCAGGTCCCCAATGGGCAATTGGGATCCTGTAAAAATGACCGGTTTGTCCAGATGCTCCAGCATAAAACTGAGTGCCGAAGCCGAATAGCTCATGGTATCGCTCCCGTGCAGCACCACAAACCCGTCGTTCTCCGCATAATGTTCCTCAATGATGGAAGCGATCATGGCCCAGTATCCAGGGTTCATGTTGGAGGAATCTATGGGTTTTTCAAAGGAAACACCCTTTAGGGTGCAGTCCAACTGGTCCAACTCCGGGATGCTCTTGATGAGCTCCTCAAAGTTGAAGGCCTTCAGGGCCCCGGTCTGGTAATCCTTCACCATCCCAATGGTGCCCCCGGTATAGATAAGTAGTATGTTGGTCCTTTTTTGCATAGGTCAGATCCCGAATATGTCTTTGGAGTTTGCCGTGGTGATTGCTGCGATTTCTTCTTCCGGTATACCATATAGGGAAGAAAGCTTCTCCAATACCTTAATTATATAAGCACTCTCATTACGCTTTCCTCTATAGGGGACCGGGGCCAAATAGGGCGAATCGGTCTCCAGCACAATGTGTTTCAGGTCGATTTGGTCCAAAAACTGGTCAATCTTACCATTTTTGAACGTGGCCACTCCTCCAATGCCCAACTTCATATTATAGGAAATGGCTTTGTGGGCCTGCTCCAGAGTTCCGGTAAAGCAATGAAAAATCCCGAAGAGATCTTCCGTCTTTTCCTGTTCCAGGATTTCAAAGATTTCATCGAACGAATCCCGTCCGTGGATCACGATGGGCAATTGGTGTTTTTTGGCCAATCGGATTTGGTAAACGAAAGCCTCTTGTTGTTCTTTCAAAAATGTCTTGTCCCAATACAAGTCGATGCCTATCTCCCCCACCGCATAGAACTTTCGTTTGGACAGCCATTCTTCCACCAAGGCCAGCTCCTCCTTATAATTCTCTTTTACATGAGTCGGGTGCAGCCCCATCATCAAAAACACATTTTGGGGATAATTAGACTCCAGATCCAACATGGATTGGGTGTAAGTGGAATCGATGGCGGGGATAAAAAAACGCTCCACCCCGGCATCCAAGGCACGTTGCATCATTTCGCCACGGTCGTCAACAAATGCTTCACTATATAAATGGGTATGGGTGTCGGTGATAATCATCTTTAATTGATTACGCCTTGCACAGGTATGGAATCCTGCCTGTTCTTATATAAGGCCATTGCTTTCAAATAATTTAGGGCACCTTGCTTCGTCTGATCATAAATAAAGCCATTTAATTCAGGGTGATGATTCTCAATCCATGCCATCAAATCTGCCCGTTTGGCGCTCCATAAGGAATCGTTGAAAACAACATATTCAACAATATCGATGCTTTGGATGGCATCTCCATCAAACTTCACCACCTCTTGGGTAATGATAGGTTCCTCATTTAAGAAAAGGATTCGTTCACACTGCTTAGATACTTTCATGCGAACCTCATTTCCTTCACTTTTTACATCCAAGATTTCATATTTAGGGTGAAAAGTAGAATCCCATTGAAACAGCGAATGGTATCCTTCCTTCGAAAATGCACTTACGTAGTCCATTTCCTTTAGCCTAATGCTATCCCGGAACAATCCAGCCACCTTATCATAATCCGATGCATTCAAAGCATCGATATAGTCATTCACAATCTTCACTTTGTCAATTTCCTTGTTTTTCTGTTGACAGGACATTGCCATAAGTACGCAAAGAGTGAAAATAGCAAGCTTCTTAAAACCGAAATCTATCATACCACAAAAATAGGTTTATCTTAGTTGTCCCAAAATTTTGTTTCTGGATTATATATAAAAGATGCTTCGACAGAGTTTATCTTGAGCGAAGTCGAAAGGCTCAGCATGACATCATTCAATCAACACTATGGCATCACTCAAAAAATTCCTCAAGTCCAAAGCATATATCCGCATACCACTGGTATTCACGGAGACCAACCATTTTGAAATCGTGGCCAAGATCAATGGGGTTTCGGGCAAGTTCATTTTGGACACCGGAGCCTCCAACACCTGTGTGGGCATGGATAAAATCGATTTTTTTCAAATGGCCTCCGAAGCTACCGACATCAAGGCGGCCGGAGCAGGTGCCACAGAAATGGAAACCCTTATTTCTTCCAAAAACAAGATCCAGTTAGGAGACTGGAAAAAAGGAAAACTGAAAATTGTGCTCTTCGACCTTGTACACGTAAACCAGGCCCTGGTCTCGCACAAGGCACTCCCCGTGGATGGCATCATCGGGGCCGATGTACTGAAAAAGGGCAAGGCCGTCATCGACTATAATAAAAAATGCCTCTACTTAAAAAAGTAAAGGCATTTATTTTATACCTCTTGAGCTCACTTCGACTTCGCTCAGTGACCTTGTTCGAGGCAACAATTTTCTATAATTCCAACGCTTTTTTCACGTTTCCGTCCATCAACAATTCCTCTGGACTTTCCAATGCCTCTTTCACAGCCACCAAGAACCCAACGGATTCCTTTCCGTCAATGATTCTGTGGTCATAGGAAAGGGCAACATACATGACCGGAGCAATGGCAATGGCACCGTCCCTTACAATAGGGCGTTCCACAATGTTGTGCATACCCAAGATTCCACTTTGTGGTGGGTTGATGATGGGTGTGCTCAACATGGAACCGAATACTCCCCCGTTGGTAATGGTAAAGGTACCCCCTGTCATTTCATCCACGGTGATCTCTCCTTCCCTCGCACGAAGGGCCAATCGTTTTACCTCCGCCTCAATACCTCTAAAAGTAAGGTTCTCCGCATTTCGGATCACGGGCACCATCAAGCCTTTGGGACCTGATACGGCAATACTGATATCGCAGAAATCATAGGATATCATTTCCTTGCCATCGATCATGGAATTTACGGCAGGGTACATCTGTAATGCCCTGATCACCGCTTTGGTGAAGAAGGACATAAACCCTAACCCTACTCCATGCTTGTTCTTGAATTCTTCTTTGTGCTGATCGCGCAATTTAAAAATGGACGACATATCCACTTCGTTGAACGTGGTCAACATGGCGGTCTCATTTTTGGCCGCTACCAAACGTTCGGCCACTTTTCTGCGCAACATGGACAATTTGGAACGGGTCTCACCACGGTTACCGCCTGTTGGGGTTCCCATGGATGGAACTGCCTGCACGGCATCTTCCTTGGTGATACGACCATCCCTTCCAGTACCTGCCACGGATGAAGGGGCAATGCCCTTTTCATCCAATATTTTTTTGGCAGCCGGTGATGGAGCACCAGAAGCATAGGTTTCTTTTTTAGGCTCCGCCTTCTTGGGTTCCGCTTTGGGCTCTTCTTTTTTAGGCTCCTCCTTTTTCTCGGCTTTTGGTGCATCCCCTCCTGGTTTCTTGGCACTGGTATCGATGAGGCATACCACTTCACCAACGGCCACGGCGTCCCCTACCTCTGCTTTAAGGGTGATGATTCCGCTTTCCTCCGCAGGAAGCTCCAATGTTGCCTTGTCCGAGTCCACCTCGGCTATGGCCTGATCCTTCTCCACATAGTCACCATCCTCTACCAACCACTCGGCGATCTCGACCTCTGTAATGGATTCCCCAGGTGAGGGAACTTTCATTTCTAAAACCATTCCTATTATAGTTTATACTTGTTTTATCGAATTAACATATTGTCCTTACTCTTGTCAAAAACGTACTCCAACACTTGGGCATGACGTCTCTTGGAACGCACCGCACTTCCTGCTGCAGGGGCCCCGTAAAATCTTCGGGAAGCCACCCGGAATTGCTTGGCCTCGTCCATATGCATCAACATATGTCCCCAAGCCCCCATGTTCCTTGGTTCTTCCTGGGCCCAAACAACATCGTCCGCATTGTTGTATTTCTTGATGATGTCCCGCATTTCATCCGCCGGCAATGGGAACAATTGTTCCACCCTCACCAAAGCTACATCATCCCGGTTCAGTTCTTCCCTTTTTTCCAAAAGGTCATAATAGAATTTTCCAGTACAGAACACCAACGTTTTTACTTTTGAAGCTTTGACCTCTCCATCGTCAATCACCATTTGGAAACTTCCATTGGCCAATTCTTCTTTGGTGGACACCACTTTTGGATGTCTCAACAAACTCTTTGGCGTGAAGACCACCAAAGGCTTTCTGTATTCGGCCTTCATCTGTCTGCGGAACAAGTGGAACAGGTTGGCCGGCGTGGTCACATCGGCAACATACATATTGTCCTTGGCACAAAGCTGAAGATAACGTTCCATGCGTGCTGATGAGTGCTCCGCACCTTGGCCTTCATAACCGTGGGGCAACAACAGCACCAAACCGTTCTGCAATTTCCATTTGTCCTCGGCAGCGGACAGGTATTGGTCGATGATGATCTGGGCACCATTACTGAAATCCCCGAATTGGGCTTCCCAGATGGTGAGTGTTTTGGGACTTGCCATGGCATAGCCATAATCAAAGCCCATTACGGCATATTCTGAAAGTAAGGAGTTGTAGATATGGAACTCGCCGTTCTGGTTTTCGCCCAGTTCGTTGAGTAGCACCACTTCCTCTTCGTGCATTTCCGTTTTGATAACGGCATGCCTATGCGAGAAGGTACCGCGTTCCACATCCTGCCCGGTCATGCGTACATCATACCCTTCCTCTATCAGCGAGCCGTAGGCCAAAAGTTCGCCCATGGCCCAATCGAGCTTGTTGTCCTCAAAATACATAGTATGGCGGGCCTCAACCAAGCGTTCCAATTTTCTCAGGAACTTCTTGTCCTTGGGAAGGGCCGTGATGCTCTTGGCAATCGCATCCAACTTCTTAAGGTCGTAGGTGGTGTCCATGGGAGCAAGCATCGCCTCTTCGGTCACTTGCTCAAAACCTTCCCACTCATCTTGCATGAAAGGAGTAATCCGTGTCTTTTCTATCTTGCGGGAATCCAAAAGATTTTCTTCCAAATTCGTTTTGTATTCCTCTTCCAAACGACTCACATAATCCTTGTCGATAATGCCTTCAGCAAGCAACTTTTGGGCATAAATGTCCCTTGGGTTATCATGCTTGGATATGGCTTTGTACAGCAATGGTTGGGTAAACTTGGGCTCGTCACCCTCGTTGTGCCCATACTTTCGGTAACCCAACAGATCAAGGAAAATATCTCGCTTGTACCTCATCCGATACTCCAATGCAAAGGTAGCTGCATGCACCACCGCTTCGGCATCATCGGCATTCACATGGAGTACGGGGGAAAGTGTGACCTTGCCCACATCGGTACAGTACGTGGACGACCTTGCATCCAAATAGTTGGTGGTGAATCCAATCTGATTGTTCACCACAATATGTATGGTACCGCCGGTGGTGTATCCATCCAAACGGGCCATTTGTATAACTTCATAAACGACTCCCTGACCTGCAAACGCAGCATCGCCATGCACCAATATGGGGAGCACTTCAGAGTTGTTGTCCTTATGGTCATGGTCTTGCTTTGCACGGGCAATACCCTCAACTATGGAATTCACGGTCTCCAAGTGTGAAGGGTTCGGTGCGATGTTCATGTTGACCATCTTGCCCGAATCGGTCTCGCGCATGGAGGTCCATCCCAAATGGTATTTTACGTCCCCATCAAAGATGGTTTCTTCATAATCCTTCCCATCGAACTCGCTGAAAATATCTTTTGGCGACTTTCCAAAAATATTGGTCAGCACGTTCAAGCGCCCCCTGTGGGCCATCCCCATCACAAACTGTTTCACTCCTTGATCAGCGGCCTTTTCAATGATTACATCCAAGGCTGGGATCAAGGTTTCGTTGCCTTCCAAAGAGAAACGTTTCTGCCCTACGTACTTGGTATGCAAAAAGCTCTCAAAGGAAACTGCTTCGTTCAGTTTTCTAAGAATGTTCTTTTTCTCGTCCGGGGTGAAATTGGGGTGGTTGTCATTGACATTGAGCCAATCTTGGATCCACTGGATACGTTCCGGGGTACGGATGTACATGTATTCCACACCGATGGAGTCACAGTAGATGCTCTCCAGGTGACGTACGATCTCTTTGAGGGATGCTGGTCCGATGCCCAATATCTTTCCGGCATCGAAAACAGTCTCCAAATCATCTTGCGCCAGCCCAAAGTTGACAATGTCCAATGTGGGCTCATATTTTCTTCTATCCCTTACCGGATTGGTCTTGGTGAACAGGTGCCCCCTGGATCGGTAGCCATCGATCAAACGGATGACCTGAAACTCCTTTTGAAGGGTCTCGGGCATTTCTACTTGCTTTCCGTTGGTCAGGACTACCATCCCGTTTTTTTCGGGTTCTATTCCCAAATCTTCCAACGAGCTCTCCAGTCCAAAGTCAAAGCCTTGAAAAAAAGCCCTCCAACTGGGCTCAATGCTATCGGGACTCGTTAGGTATTTATCGTACAGCTCTGCAAAAAAAGAGGTGTGCGCTGCATTTAAAAATGAATATTTGTCCATTCTTCCTGTTTCTCCAAAACTTTATGGAAAATTTTCCCAAAAATACGGGTTTTAGGGTTCATATAAATGGGTTTTAACCAAATAATTCCCCAAAAATCACAACTCTGTTACAGAACCCACAGGAAAGCAACAATTATGAAATATTTATTCCAAATCTGGCGGCCGTATTAAAAAAAATATAACTTGGACAGCTCAAAAAAACCCGACCAACATGACCGAATTGAAAAACCGATACCTATCCCTCGATGTGTTCAGGGGACTCGATGTTGCACTGATGATCATCGTCAACTCCGCAGGGAACGGCTCCACTACTTTTTCACCCTTGCTCCATGCCGATTGGAACGGGTTTACGTTGACCGACCTTGTTTTCCCCACATTTCTTTTTGTAGTAGGGAATTCAATGAGCTTCAGCATCAAAAAGTATGAGGCTATGGGAAATGCGGCTTTTTTCAAAAAAATACTGAAGCGCACCGCCTTGATATTCTTGCTCGGCTTTTTGATGTACTGGTTCCCATTTTTTGATGACGGCCAGTTAAAGCCCCTTTCCGAGACCCGTATTTTTGGGGTTCTGCAACGCATTGCCCTGTGTTATATGTTCGCTTCCATCATCCTTCACTTTGTGAAGACCCGTACGGCCATTTGGCTGAGTTTAGCCTTTTTGGTGGCCTACCATTTGATCTTGATCGGTTTTGGCGATCTTACCCTTACCGGGAATGCGGTCCTCAAATTGGATGAATGGCTCATCGGACCAAAACATATGTACCACGGGGAGGGCATCGCTTTTGACCCTGAGGGATTGCTTAGCACTTTGCCTGCCATCGTAAACGTGATCATTGGTTTCCTAGCAGGGCAGTTCATTCAAAAGAATGGGCAAAATTTTGAGACCGTCTCCAAACTGATGATGGTCGGTTTTGCTCTTGTTTTTGCTGGTTTGGCCTGGGACCTATTGCTGCCCATCAACAAAAAATTATGGACAAGTTCCTTTGTGCTCCTCACTTGCGGTATTGACCTTTTTGCCATTGCCATCCTCATCTATTTCCTCGACATGAAAAAAATGACTAGTTGGAGCTACTTTTTTGAAGTCTTTGGCAAAAACACTTTGTTCATCTATCTACTATCAGAAATCTTTGTGATATCACTTTACTCCATCAACACCAATGGCGAATCACTTTACAAATGGATCGCCGACAATGTGTTCATTTCCTGGTCGGGGGGTTATGTGGGTTCCCTTTTATTCGCCCTATGGGTCATGCTCACCTGTTGGGTAGTGGGCTATTTTATGGACAAAAAGAAAATCTATGTCAAGGTCTGACCAAAGGTCAGGAACTGTACTTGGACCTGTACCATACCTTTTGCCATTCCCGTTTCAACAATAAAAAGGAAACCTCAGCAGAAATGTCCACGGCATCGGACGGGACTATTTTTTTCACCTGTTGTTCGGAAATGTCCACAACATACAACAAGTTAAGGTAATCATGGAAGCGTTCCACGATCAGAAAATAGATTTTTTCATGGAGCAGACTCTTCAGTTCTGATGGGGTCACATCCATGGAAAGTTTTATGGGAATGTTGGCCAAATCGAAATCCTTTTTCAATTGGGCCAACAATTCTTTGTAGAGCTGCTCTTTTTGGATCACTTCCAGCAGTTCCAGACTATTGTTAAAATTGGACAGCATATCTTATGTACGTCCGAACACCCTTTTTAGGATTTGGCCGCATGGGATGTTCTCACCTTTTGTTCCCAGTCCCAAGCAGATTTCAAGGATTCATCCAAAGTATATTTGGACTTCCACCCCAGTACTTTGTTGGCCTTTTGGGTGTCCGCATAGGCCTGTATGACATCTCCCTCCCTTCTACCGACTATTTTATAGTTGAGCTTTTTCCCGGAGACCCGCTCAAAGCTGTGTATCACTTCCAGGACAGAACTTCCTTTGCCCGTACCCAAATTGAACACTTCATAATTACTGTTGTTCTCATTTTGGAGAAGACGCTGCAACGCCTTTACGTGTGCCTTTGCCAAATCCACCACATGGATATAGTCCCTGATACAGGTGCCATCTTCAGTGGGGTAGTCATCACCAAAGACCGATAGCTGTTCCCTTATCCCAATACCTGTTTGGGTGATGAACGGCACTAGGTTTTGTGGCACACCAAGGGGCAGTTCGCCTATTTTGATAGACGGATGTGCCCCGATCGGGTTAAAGTATCGCAGGGCTATGGCCTTGAGGTCCGGGGTGACTTTGCAGGTATCCCGAATGATTTCCTCTCCTACCTGTTTGGTATTTCCGTAAGGGGATTCCGCCGGTTTCACAGGGGCATCCTCGGTAATGGGCAACTCATCAGCCTGACCATACACCGTACAGGATGAACTGAATATGAAACTGGCCCCTTTCTTTTTCTCCAATTCCTGAAGGATATAGACCAACACTCCCAAATTGTTCTCGTAGTAAAGCAATGGTTTTTCAACACTTTCCCCCACGGCCTTTGAGGCCGCAAAATGGATAACGCCGCCAACATCCGAATGTCTGGCAAAAAAATCTTGGACCTTGGTCTTGTTCCTGAGGTCGAACTCCTCAAAAATGGGGCGCTTTCCCGTTATTCCCTCAATTCCATCCAAAACATCGATGGAGGAATTGGACAGGTTATCGATGATGACAACCTCTAAACCCTCATTTTGCAATTCTACCACAGTATGGGACCCTATATAGCCCAGCCCACCTGTTACCAATACTTTCATACTTATTTGTTTACGAAGTCAATGACCAGTTTTGTGATGTACTGGATCTGTTCATCATCGAGTTCGGTATGCATGGGCAATGAAATCACCTCTTCCACCAATTGATTGGTGACCGGAAAATCGGTCTCGTTGTACCTGCTGTCCAGATAGGCCTTCTGTCGGTGCAAGGGCACCGGATAGTACACCCCACAGGGTACATTATTATCGTTCAAGTGCTGCACCAACGCATCCCTCTTCCCATTCGTTATTTTCAGAGTATATTGATGGAATACATGGCAATCGCAGCAGTTCTTCGTTTCCCCACATACACAAGATATTTTGGGTGTCACAATATGTTCTTGTCCCTGAAAAGCTTTGGAATATTTCATTGCTGCTTCCCAGCGCTTCTGGTTATATGAATCCAATTTAGGAAGCTTCGCACGGAGCACCGCAGCCTGAATGGAATCCAAACGGGAATTTACCCCGACCACATCGTGATAGTATCTTTTGTACATCCCATGATTGACCATCCCTCGAATGATATGTGCCAAATCATCATCATTGGTGAAAATGGCACCACCATCACCATAGCATCCCAAGTTTTTGGAAGGGAAGAACGATGTGGATGCCACATGCCCAATGGTCCCTGCCTTTTGCTTTTTACCGTTCTTGGACGAATACGTGGCCCCTATGGCCTGTGCATTGTCCTCGATAACGTATAGACCATGTTTTTCTGCCAGTTCCATGATCGCATCCATATTGGCGCACTGCCCGAACAAGTGCACGGGCACAATGGCCTTCGTCTTGGGCGTTATCGCTTTTTCAACGGCCTTGATGTCTATGTTGAAAGTATCCGGCTCCACATCCACCAGAACAGGCACCAAGTTCAGGAGTGCAATCACTTCCACGGTGGCCGCGAAGGTAAAATCCGCAGTGATCACCTCATCCCCTGGTTGCAGGCCCAGTCCCATCATGCAAATTTGCAGGGCATCGGTACCATTGGCGCAGGGAATCACATGCTTTACCCCCAAATATGCTTCCAGTTCCTTCTGGAAGGCATGCACATGTGGCCCGTTGATGAATGCCGAAGAATCCAAGATCTCGGCGATGGAATCATTCACTTCCTTTTTGATGTCCTCATACTGACCTTTTAGGTCAACCATCTGTATCTTTTTCATCCAAATAGATTATGCTCCAAAATTAAGAAATTAAGATGCCATAATGCCCTCTTCCCGAAAGAATGTATTTTAGCAAAAAATGATGCCCTTGCGTTTTTTCTATAACATTCTGATATCCTTGGCCTGGTTCGGTCTAAAAGTGATCGCACTGTTCCGGCCCAAGATCGATTTATTTGTCTCTGGGAGAAAACAGACCTTTGCCCAGCTTGGAGAAAAACTTTCGCCGAACAAAAAAACCATCTGGATGCACGTGGCCTCATTGGGGGAATACGAACAGGGGCTCCCCATTTTGGAAAGATTGAGGCAGAACTATCCCGCACACCAGATCTTGCTCACCTTCTTTTCCCCTTCGGGATATGAGGTAAAAAAGAATACGACGGCAGCCGATGCGGTGGTCTATTTGCCCATGGACACCCTATCCAATGCCAAGCGTTTTCTGGAAAGGACCGATCCTGAACTTGCCATTTTCGTAAAATATGAAATCTGGCCGAACTATCTTTCGGAGCTGAAAAAGCGGAACGTCCCCACCTTTTTGGTATCGGCCATATTCTCGAAAAGACAGGTCTATTTCAAACCTTTTGGAGGATTTATGCGGAAAAGCCTAAGAACGTTTGCCCACTTTTTTGTCCAGGACTCAAATTCAAGGGAATTGCTGGAATCCATCGGTTTATCCAATGTGACCGTCAGTGGCGACACCCGTTTCGACAGGGTTTCCAAAATCCTGAAGCAGGACAATCGGTTGGATTTCATGGAGCATTTCAAAAATGGAAAGTTTTGTTTGGTAGCAGGCAGCACGTGGCCAGAGGACGAGGAAATTTTGATACAATACATCAATCTTTCCACTGACGGGCAAACAAAGTTTGTTTTTGCCCCACACGAAATCAAACCTGCCCATGTCCAGAAAATCGAGGAGGGTCTGCAAAGAAAAACGATGCGGTTCAGCCAGATGGAAGGGAAAGACTTGGCGGATTTTGATGTGTTGATCGTGGACACTATCGGGCTATTGACCAAGGTTTACAGCTATGCCGATGTGGCCTATGTGGGCGGTGGTTTCGCCACGGGACTGCACAATACCCTGGAACCTTCGGTGTATGGCATCCCCGTCATCATCGGACCTGATTACACGAAGTTCAAAGAAGCCGAGGACCTCGTGAAAAAGGGAGGGGTCATCCCCATTTCGGACCAAAGGGGTTTTGACACCTTGATGGATACTTTTTTGACCGACCCTATTTTCCTGAGAAAAACGGGCAGCATCAATTCCGAATACATCAATGCCAATGTCGGGGCCACTGATTTGATCTTGGAACACCTATCATTGGTGAAATTTGGTTAGCTTTAGCCAAATTCATAGGACATGGACAAACGTATTTTCAGAATTTCATTGACTGCAGCCCTAGCGGGCTTTTTGTTTGGATTTGATACCGTGGTCATTTCGGGGGCCAACCAGCCCATCAAGGAACTATGGGGCACCAATTGGTTTTTGGGCGATTCCATATTTACCTTCCACGGCATCTTCATCATGTCCATGGCCCTTTGGGGCACCGTATTGGGATCCCTTTTTGGAGGTATTCCCACCGACCGATTGGGGCGTAAAAAGACCTTGTTCTGGATCGGCGTGCTGTATTTCATCTCGGCCGTGGGCTCCGCACTCGCTCCCGAAGCCTATAGTTTTTCCTTTTTCAGGTTTATCGGGGGAATCGGTGTAGGAGCTTCCTCCGTGGCCGCACCTGTCTATATTTCCGAAATATCGACTGCCAGCACCCGGGGTAGGTTGACGGCCATGTACCAGTTCAACATTGTTTTTGGGATATTGATCGCGTTCATCTCCAACTACCTCATCGGAATATTTTTTGAGGAAGGGGTGGCCTGGCGATGGATGTTGGGCATTGAGGGCCTTCCCGCCTTGATCTACACCTTCATGGTCCTTAAAATACCGAACAGTCCCAGATGGCTCCTTTTGAAAGATAGGGACGATGCCGTGGTGATCCAATCCATAACCCTGCTCGGTATAGAAAAGGAAAAAGCCTCGCTGCATCTTTCGGAAATCAAAGTGTCCCTTTACGAAACCGCTGAAAAACACAAGGAGAAACTATTTTCTGGCAAATACAACAAACCCTTGGCCCTTGCCTTTCTGATCGCTTTTTTCAACCAGCTTTCAGGAATCAATTTTGTGCTCTACTACGCTCCCGAGATATTGGAAAGGGCCGGGCTGGCCTCAGGGGAATCGCTTTTCAGTTCCATTTCCATTGGGGTGATCAATTTGGCCTTCACCTTTGTGGGCATTGCGCTCATCGATAAACTGGGCCGAAAGCAATTGATGTACATCGGGTCCATTGGCTACATTTTGAGCTTGGCCATGGTGGGATGGTGTTTCTATTCCGGCGCAAGTTCCCTACTGCTCTTGATCTTTATCCTGGTCTTCATCGCCTCCCATGCCATTGGACAGGGAGCGGTCATCTGGGTGTTCATTTCAGAGATTTTTCCCAACAAGGTACGCTCCTACGGGCAATCTTGGGGAACAGGTACCCATTGGGTGTTTGCCGCGCTCATCACCTTGCTGACCCCTACCTTCTTGGATGCGGAGATTGGTATCTTCAAGGACAATCCGTGGCCTATCTTCATCTTTTTTGCCTTTATGATGGTACTTCAACTGCTCTGGGTCGCCTTCATGATGCCGGAGACCAAGGGAATCAGCTTGGAAGAACTGGGCAAACTGTTGAGCGGCAAAAAACAAAAAAAATAGCACTACTGCACGACATAGCGTGAAACCATCCGTTAATCGAATATGGGACAGGATGTTATGGCCATTGAACGGATAATTCCGTATATTGAATGAAATTACACTAATATGGCTGAAGAAATCTCTTTTGGAAATAGGCTCATGGTCGGGTTCCTGCGGATCATGGTCTTTGTGCTGATCGTCATCCTGATCGCAATCCCCGTTTGTATTCTATTGGACTTCCTAGGGGTGATGGACGCCATTGGTCTTTCCTAGAAAATCACCTCTTGCTCTCCCATGGCCTTGGTGATCAATTTGATGTAAGTGTCCATGGTCTTTTCAATATTGACAGGTTCGGTGACATCGACATTACCTCTCCAGATGAGTTCCCTTTCCTTTCCGATACAGATGCAGTAGAGCGAAGTCTCTAGGTGGTATATGTTGAAACTGTCGTAATATGAAGCATCGTAGTAGATTTCTTGGTGCTCCAAATAGTCGTTGCTGAAACGAACGAACATCTTGTCTATGTTGTTCATCCGATCCTTCAAGGTCTTCCTGTTCTCCGTACCCACTACCTTGGTGAACAAAATGGCATCAAAATCCTTGTCCAACAATTGCTCTTCCACTTTGACCAACTCTTGCTCCGATCTTTCCGAAGAGGTGAATTCCACATCAAAAACATCGATGCTGCGCACACCATCCACGCCCTGCTTTTTCAGTTCTTCCACAAAACGGGTCTCGAATTCCATCCGTACGTTGTCGTCCTGGGCCATGCCCACGACAAGTACTTGACTGGCATCGAAGAGGACGATGTCCGGATTTTTCCATGTCCCTACCAGTCTTGTAGAGGAACATCCCATGAGGAACAATAGACTTAAGGCCAGAATTTTTGGTTTCATTGGTATAGGTTTAATGGTCGTGCACAGCAAAGATCTTATTTTCCCTTAATGGGAGGCAAAGGTGGCTTGTCTTTTTTCAAGTTGCCTTCGGAGTTCCTCCACGGTCTCGGCCATGGACTTTTCAAAATCATCGGTACTGGATTTGGCAAAAATCCTGGGACCTGGGGCACTGAGCTCGATTTCACAGACCTTCCCTTCCCCGGATTTATCGTTCTCTATTTTGAAGAGCACATTGGCCTTGATCAACCAACTGTATTTCTTTTCCAGCCCTTCCAGTTTTTTGCTCAACAATTCTGTCAACGATTCACTGGTCTTCATTTTCTGATATTGAACATGTATTTCCATGGTAATTGTATTTGATTTGTTTCAAAGCTATACCCTAAAAGGAAAACAGTTTATGACAACCATCAGTTCTTGATCATTTCCCATGTCACATAAAAAAAGGTTGGCCCGTACTTTGCAGGACAGAGAACCAAAATTCCCCCTCCAGGTCTATCTTTTTTCGCTGCTTGGTCACTTCCGATATAGGGATGTAGACATATTTGTTGTTCACCTTACAAGACACCAATCTGGTCTTTCCGGCCATGGCGGCATGCACGGCATGGTAGGCCAATCTACTGCAATACACACTGTCGCTGGAGTTGGCGGGCGCGCACCTGATGATATAACTGGGGTCGATATACTTTATGGAGATCGGGACATCCTTGAAGTGTGCCGCGATCTTTTCCTTCAGAAAAACCCCGATATCCTCGTGTTTCACGTTGCCCGAAGCATCCTTAATGCCTTTCTTGTTTTCGAACAGATGTTGCCCTGCCCCTTCAGCCACCACGATCACTGCATGTTTTTTCTGTTGGAGGCGATGTTCCAAAGCTGCGAGGAAACCAGTTTCCCCCTCCAGTTCAAAATCCATTTCGGGCACCAACACAAAGTTCACCACGGGCATGGCCAAGGTTGCGGAGGCTGCTATGAAGCCACTGTCGCGTCCCATCAACTTTATGATGGAAATCCCGTTGTAGGCCCCAGTGGCCTCGTTGTGCGCATCCTTCAAAATGGAACTGGCCACATCAAACGCAGTCCCATAACCGAATGATTCATCAATGACATCAATATCGTTATCGATGGTCTTGGGAATCCCAACCACGCTGATCTTTGCATTTCTCTTGGCAATTTCACTGCCAATGGCATTCACACCCTTGAGCGTTCCATCACCACCTATGGCAAAGAGCATATCGACATGGTTTTCCTCCAAAGTGTCCACCATCAACGATACCTCTTGGGCACCTCGCGAAGAGCCGAGAAAGGTTCCCCCAAACTGATGGATGTCCTTTACCTTATCGGGGGTAAGTTCCATGAACCCATGCCCCGCAGCAGGATTGAGTCCTTCATACCCATAGGGTATCCCGATGATTTTTTTCACCCCATAGAAATAATGGAGCGCCATGACAAGGCCCCTGATCACATTGTTGATACCGGGACATAGACCGCCACAGGTTACAATGGCCGCGGTGACCTTTTCGGGTTCGAAAAAAATATCTTGCCTTGGTCCCGCCTTTTCCATACAAAGCGGACTGTCCCCAGTGGTAAGGCAATGGCTATAGTGCTCCAAGGAAGGATCGAACACCAGTCTTTCCGATTCCCCGATGAAATTAAAAATACGGTCCCCTTTGACCGTACTGAGCTGCAATGGAGATCTGAACCTTGGTTGCCCGAGGCTTTCTATTTTGAACTTTTCCTTATCGTTCACAATGATTGTCGATTACAAATGTTCCGACCTTGTCATCAATCCAAGGCCAATACCGGAATTTCGGAGTGCAGGGTCAAGAGTTTTGTCAATCTACCCTCTGACGCGGTGCTTCTCTCAACGTGGTTCCTCGGCAAAATGGTCAGCATATCTATATCCTTTTCTTCTATATACTCCAAAATACCTTCTTCCACATCCTGGTTTTTGCTAAAGGTGTGCTCCGCATAGAAGTGCTCCAAATAGTATTCCAAGAGGTTGTCCGTGCTGTCCCCGACCACTTCTTCTTCATAAACGGATTCCTTATATATGGTCAATACATGGACTTTGGAATCGAAAGTTCGGGCAATTTCCAAGAGTGTCTTCAAAACTTCCCTGTCATCGATGGTCTCCCCACCCATGACCAAGGCAATGTTCTTGGGCTCCTTGATGGGACACCCGTAGGGAATGGAGATTACAGGACAATTGGCATCCAACACCAATTTGGAGGTGTTGGTGATGGCCTCATCCGTCACTTTATCACCCATGGTCCCCATCATGATCAAATCCGCACCGCTGCTTTTTTGGGTGGACAAAATGGTACCCGTGACATTGCCTGTCACCGTTTTGAATTTTGGTGCCTTCTTCAGCCTGACACTTATGGATTCCAGCACCTTTTCGAAATCCCTGTCCAATTTTTGCTCGTCGGCCTTCTCGATCTGCATGGTGCTCACATAAAGTGCCAAAATTTCGATCGGGCGTTCGGTGCCGACAAAGTGGGCCACATACTCCAAGGCATTCAATGATGCCTCTGAAAAATCAAAAGGAACCAATATTTTATTTAAACTGCCCATACCTGATATATTTAATGTATTTGAAAGATTCTTTTCAAAAATAGATTCCCACCATGACCTAAAACATGACAGCGGTCAGGTTTCCAATCTTTATGTGATATTAGTAAAAATTCTGCCCTTTTAAAAATCTGGAAAGCCCTTTTTTGGTTACATAATGTTTATATTTAAGATCCTAAAAAACAACAAGACCAATAAACCATGGACATAGTAATCGGGGTGGACATAGGCGGGACCAAGACCAAGATTGGATTGGTGGACAAAAACGGTGTATGCCACGAAAAAACCTTCTTCAGGACCCAGGACTTTCCCAATCTGGAAGAATACCTGAACAAGATAAAAACCACTTCGGATGAGATGATCAGCAATTTTGGAAAGCCCGTCAACGTCCTCGGATGTGGTATTGGTGCCCCAAATGCATCGAGCAAGAACGGCACCATTGAAAATGCCAGCAACCTGATCTGGAAGGGTAGTGTGCCCTTGGTGGAAAAATTGAAACAACGGATGGACATGCCCATCCGCATCATGAACGATGCCAGTGCTGCAGCTCTGGGGGAAATGCTCTTTGGCGGGGCCAAGGACATGACCGACTTCATCGTCATCACCCTAGGCACTGGTTTTGGTGCGGGCATTGTGGCCAATGGCCGTCTCATCGATGGTTATGATGGCTTTGCGGGCGAGCTAGGGCACGTTGACATGACCATGGGCGATGGGCGGCTGACAGGCCTCGGCGTCAGGGGCGGATTGGAGGCCTATGTATCCGCCACCGGACTGAAACGCACCGTTACCTACATGCAGAGCAAGTACATGGTGGAGAGCAGGTTCCGGGATGTGGCCTACAACGACCTGCATGGGGAGGATATTACCAGGGCTGCCGAGGAAGGTGACGAGATCGCCTTGAAATCCTTTGACTATACGGCAAGGATCATGGCCCAGGCACTGGCAAATTTTACCGCTTTTACCCAGCCCGAAGCCTTCATCCTGATGGGTGGGCTCACCAATAGCGGCAAATGGATCATGACGCCCTTAGAGAAATATTTCAACGGCTTTTTGCTGGATGTGTACAAGGGAAAGGTAAAACTGCTCCTATCCAGCATGGAGGACAAAACGGCCGCCATTTGTGGAGCAGCGGCATTGATTTGGGAAAACCACAGAAAGTCCCCTCTCCAATAAATCCAAATCAACCCATTGGAAAACTGACCTTTATCATGTTTTTTGATTTGTGACGAGGCTATCTTTAACATAGTCAAATCGCAAAAGTCATGAAACCAAAAAAGAACCCAAATGCCGAGATAGGACGCAATAGCAGTCTTTATTTCATGATAGGCCTTACTTCGGTATTGTTTGTGACATGGCAATCCCTTGAAGTAAAATTCTACGAAAAAGAATCCAAAGCCATTGAGGTGGTCCAAGTGGTGGACGAACTCAAGGAAGATGTCCCCATGACCGAGACCATCCGCACCACACCCCCTCCGCCCCCACCTACCGCACCTGACGTGATCGAGATTGTAGAGGACGTGGAAGATGTAGAGGAGACAGTGATCGAAAGTACAGAAAGTAGTCAGGACACCTATATTGAAGATGCCATGGTGAGGATAGAGGATGTGGAAGTGGAGGAAGTGGAAGAGGAAGTCGTGGTTCCCTTTGCCGTCATCGAATATGTACCCGTGTTCCCTGGGTGTGAGATCTATGATACACAGGAACAACGAAAGGAGTGTTTCAACCAAAAAGTACAGGAGCATATCAGGGACAATTTCCAATATCCTCCTGATGCCTTGGAAATGCATATCACCGGAAGGGTCTATGTACAGTTCGTCATCGACTCCCAAGGAAGCATAAGCAATATTGAAAAAAGGGGGCCCGATAGGTTGCTAGAAAAAGAAGCTGTGCGCATCATGTCCTTGTTGCCCCAAGTGAAACCAGGACAACAACGGGGCAGGTCCGTCAGCGTAAGATATAGCATCCCCATTAATTTTATCATGCAGGAGTGATGAAAATGGGCCATTCGGACAAGTTGGGAACCCACTTCAAGGAACGGCACCGAAAGGTTCATGACATTTATCATGTTTTATGCTGTTCCCCAAACCTACTTTTGACCCCACAACATAATGGAATTCAGCTATGTGCCATCTAGTTCAAAAATATAATGTTCCCGGCCCCAGATACACCAGTTACCCCACAGTACCTTATTGGGACCTGGACAGTTTTTCTGAAAAACAATGGAGGTCCACTATCCTTAGGGCTTTCCAAGAAAGCTCCGATGAAGGAATCAGCATTTACATACATCTCCCTTTTTGCGAGAGCCTCTGCACCTTCTGCGGTTGCCACAAGCGCATCACCAAAAGACACGAACTGGAACTTCCCTATATACAAAATGTATTGAAGGAATGGGAGCTCTACTGTGATATATTGGGTTCCAGACCCCTGATAAAGGAACTACATTTGGGAGGGGGCACCCCAACGTTCTTTAGCCCGGAACACCTAAAGATGCTGGTAAATGGTATCCTTAGACTTGGCAAAAAAGCCAAGGATATCGAGTTCAGCTTTGAAGGACATCCCAATAATACGACCAAAGCGCACCTACAGGCCCTTTATGATGTAGGGTTCAGAAGGGTCTGCTTCGGTGTGCAGGACTATAACCTGACCGTGCAACGTGCCATAAACCGGATGCAGCCTTTTGAAAATGTAAAAAATGTGACCGAGTGGGCCAGAGAGATCGGTTATACCTCGGTCGGGCACGACATCATTTATGGCCTACCCTTTCAGGATTGTGCCAATGTGGAGGAAACCATCATGAAGACCAATGCCCTCAAGCCCGATAGGATCGCCTTCTACAGTTACGCCCACGTCCCTTGGATCAAAGGGAACGGCCAAAGAGGCTATATGGAATCCGACCTACCATCCCCCGTGGAAAAAAGGGCACAATATCAAATGGGAAAGAGAATGTTGTCCCAATTTGGGTACAAGGATGTGGGGATGGACCATTTCGCCCTCCCGACAGATGATCTGTACAAGGCCTACATAAACGGCTCCTTGCACAGAAACTTCATGGGATACACCCCTTCCAAGACCAAACTGATGATCGGTCTAGGGGTTTCCAGCATCAGTGACAGCTGGTACGGCTTTGCCCAAAATGTAAAAAGCATCGAAGAATACGCAGATTTGGTTTCTCACGGGGTTATTCCTATTTTTAAAGGACACATTCTGAGTGCTGAGGATCAAATCCTGAGACAGCACATTCTGAACATCATGTGCCAGTTCTATACCCAATGGGGACCCGAGGAAGAGGAAGTGGTCGATTTTGGTGCCATCCTCGAAAATTTGTCGGAACTAAAAGTTGATGGTCTGGTGGAACTGGGGCAAGACCATATCAAAGTGACTGAAATGGGACGCCCTTTTATCAGGAACATCAGCATGGCATTCGACTTAAAATTGCAAAGAAAGAAACCAGATACCCGGATATTTTCCATGACCGTTTAACCTAAAAAAAGCAAAAAAATGAAAAGCATAATCGTACCCGTCGATTTTTCGGACCAATCCGAAAAGGCCCTCAAGGTGGCCGCTTCCCTGGCCAAGGAGCACAATGCAGAACTGTTGGTGCTCCACATGCTGGAGCTATCCCCGGCAATAATGGCAGAATCGGGATATATTTCCCAAGAGCAGGTGGTCCACCTCATCAAGATCGGGGAAAAAAGGTTTGCCGAATTCTTGGAGAAACCTTACTTGAAGAACCTGAAGATAACGCCCGTGATCAAACATTACAAAGTGTTCAGCGAAGTGAACGAAGTGGCCAAAAAGCATGCCGCGGACCTGGTCGTAATGGGGTCACACGGTGCCGATGGACTGCAAGAGATCTTCATCGGTTCCAACACAGAGCGTGTGGTCCGCACTTCGGATGTTCCCGTATTGGTCATTAAAGGGGATGTTGAGGATTTCAAGACCAAGAACTTTGTTTTTGCCAGCGACTTTGAGGAAGAGAGCATTCCTGCCCTCAAAAAGGCCAAAGAAATGGCGGACCTCCTCAATGCTGAGTTCCATTTGGTGTACATCAATACCCCAGGGGATGAATTCTTGAGCACCGATGATGCCTATGCCAAGATCTCAAAGTTCCTTAACGATGCCAAATTGGGCCTCGGCGTGGACATCCATAACGATTATACCGTAGAAAAAGGAGTGCTCAACTATAGCGAAAAAATACCTGCCGACCTCATCGGCATTCCGACCCATGGCAGAAGGGGGCTATCCCATTTTTTCATGGGCAGCATAGGCGAAGACATTGCCAATCATTCCAAAACCCCAGTGATAACCTTTAAGATTTAAGGGTTACACGTCTGATTGGTACTACGCAAGCGGATAAAAAAAGGGGGCAACTAAAGTTGCCCCCTTTTCATTTGTGATTTTTCTTGTTCTATCCATTGAACCTTTCATAGGCCATTTTTTGCAAGGCTTCCCTATGATCGGGGTGGGCAATGGAGATCAAGGCACTGGCCCGTTGCTGTAGGTTTTTCCCATAAAGATCCACCACACCATACTCCGTGGCCACATAATGGACGTGTGCCCTAGTAGTGGTCACACCGGCCCCTTGCTTCAGGTAGGGAACAATTTTCGATACCCCCTTATTAGTAATGGACGGCATAGCAAATATGGGTTTTCCCCCATCGGAAAGGGATGCTCCCCTGATAAAGTCCATTTGTCCGCCAACACCTGAAAATTGTCGGCTCCCAATGGTATCGGCACAGACCTGTCCGGTAATGTCTATCTCAATGGCACTGTTGATGGCCGTTACCTTTGGATTTTTTCGGATCACCGCCGTATCATTGGTATAGGCCGCCTCTTTGAAATCACAGAGAGGATTGTCGTCGATAAAATCATAAAGGGCCCTTGATCCTACGGCAAAGCAGCTCACCACCTTACCTTGTTTCACCCTTTTTTCCTCTCCGGTGATGATTCCCTGCTGGATGAGTGGCAATACCCCATCGGAGAACATTTCGGTGTGTATGCCCAATCTTTTATGGTTGCCCAGATTGGACAGTACGGCATTGGGAATGTTCCCGATGCCCATTTGAAGGGTGGCCCCATCCTCGATCAAAGAAGCTACATGCCCCCCAATCTGTTGTTCCACTTCGGAAATCTCCGTGGGCTCGTGCTCATGGATGGGCTGGTCCACCTCAACGGCAAAGTGTATCCGATCGATATGGATTATCCCATCCCCATGGCTCCTTGGCACTTGTGGATTGATCTGCGCCACAACCGTCTTCGCCATTTCAATGGCGGGCAGGGTCACATCCACCGACACCCCCAAGGAGCAAAATCCGTGCTTATCGGGAGGTGAAACCTGAATAAATGCAACATCCAAGGGAAGGATTTTTCTACGGAAGAGCAAATGGATCTCACTCAAGAAAATGGGCACATAATCCCCCCTGAACTCATTGACGAACTTGCGGACATTGCCGCCCACGAACAAACTGTTCAATTTAAAACTGGTATTGCACGGAGCGGTGGCATATCTGGCCTCCCCTTCTGTGTGTATGGACACGATCTCCACATTCTCGAGCTCCTGGTGCCTATCGCAGAGGGCATCAATAATGATGTTAGGGGTCATGGCCGCTCCTTGGAAAAACACCCTGTCCCCAGATTTTACAATACTTACCGCTTCTTCAGCTGTTGTTATTTTCACTTTTGATGATTTTTAAGGTTGATGGCATTCGATGCCTGCTGTAACCGAATGGGCCGGTGCCGGTTTGGGGGACACATAGGGAATCCCCAGTCCCAGTCCACGTACAATAAACAAAACACCGATGATCACCACAAATACAGGGACCAATTTTTGCATTTTTGCCCGTATCGAATTTCGGAACAGTCCCTTGGAATAGACCACTGCGGACATCAAGGGAACCGTCCCCAGCCCAAAGAGCACCATATAGAGCCCTCCTTGCAATGGAGTCGCCAAGGCGGTGGCACCCAGCAAGGCCATATAGACCAATCCGCAGGGCAAAAAACCATTAAGGAACCCTATGGTAAGGAAGGCGTCTGGAGTCTTTTTTTGGAGCTCTGTCCCAAGCTTGGACTTTGCTTTTCCCAAAAGGGAATAGATGGGGCGGAAAATTCGATGCCCGTTCAAAAAGTTGCCCGGCACCAATACCAATATGATCATAAGGACACCGATCCCTATGGACAACTTTTGCTGTATGCCAAACAAGGAAAGTCCTTTTCCCAAAAATCCGAAGATCAGGCCTATTGTCCCATAGGCCAGCAGCCTGCCGGTATGGTATATGAAAAGCTGAGCTGTCTTTTTGAAGTTGTTCGTCCGGTCCAAGGGCAACATAAAAGCGATGGGGCCGCACATGCCCAAGCAATGCAGGCTTCCCAAAATTCCCAGAACCAAGGCCGATGTCAACATGGTCAGTATATCAGTTTCTGTTTATGAAAAAAGTCTTGTCCGCCGTACTGCCATTTCACGATAATGTCCCAGCGACCGCCCACCAAACGATTGTCAGGTATGAGCAAATGCGTTTTGGACAAACTTATGGGAAAGTCTGTATCCAAATGCTTGTTGGACGGTCTGTACAGGGACACTGTGCCCGTAATTTCCTTGGGATCAAAACGTTCGGGGAAATAGACCATCAGCCCTTCATCGGTTTTCTCCACTTTGAGATTGGCATCCATTTCGGTGGCAGCCCTCGAAGCGTCCATATCCTGTTGGTATGTCAATTCCTTTTTATAGTATTCTTCCGTGACCAAATCGTGGTTGGCCCTATCATCGGTGCTCATCCTGACCACAAAATAGAGTATGAAGGCAATGAAGCCGATAAATGCCAATACGATTCCCGTTCCCCAATTTATTTTCATTGCAATAGATTTTTAGTTGTAACTCCGTGGTGCCAAAAACTGGGTCACCGTTGTTTCGATGAGCTCGTCCCCACTGTATATCCCTATCTTCAATTTGTCTTTGTCCCCAGTCAATGCCGAGCTGTTGATCTCTATAAAAAGGGTTCCCCCAATAAGCTGTTCTGCCGGAACGGTGAACCGATCCTGGGACACCATTTTTATCTCGCCCTTGTGCGACATCAACTTGAAGGAAACCTCCTCGATATCCTTGCTGGTCTTGTTCATCAATTTATAGGTGTACACATTGCTGATAATGTTGTTCTCCTTTCGCTCATAGAGCTGTCCAGGCAATCGCAACACATTGGCTTCCAGTTCATTTCTCAAAAACAGCATCCCGATCAAAATACCGATCAAGACCGTAAGGACGGCGGTATATCCTTTCATGCGGGGTGTAAACTTGAACTTGGCCTTTTTAGTGATTTCATCTTCACTGGCATAGCGAATAAGCCCCCTAGGCTTATCGATACTGTCCATGATATGGTCACACTCGTCGATACAGGCGGTGCAATTCACGCACTCCAACTGTGTTCCATTGCGGATGTCTATTCCCGTGGGACAAACATTGACGCATTGGAAGCAATCGATGCAATCCCCAAAACCGAGGGCCTCGCGGTCTTCATTTTTCCTGAACTTCTTGCGACCGTTTTCGGCCTCACCTCTCTTATGGTCATAGGCTACTACAATGGATTTATTGTCCAGCAACACCCCTTGAAGTCTTCCGTAGGGGCAGGCTATGATACAGACCTGTTCCCGGAACCATGCAAAAATAAAATAAAAGACCCCGGTAAAGATCAACAAAGGAACCATGGTACCGATATGGGCCAATGGACCATCGGTAATGTACCCGATCAGTTTGTCGCTTCCTATCAAATAGGCCAGGAAAATGTTTGCGATCACAAAGGAAATGATGAAAAAAACGGTCCACTTCAGTGCCCTTTTCATGATCTTTTCCTTGTTCCATGGAGCTTTGGCCAACCGCATTTGGGCGCCCCGGTCCCCATCGATCCAATATTCGATACGGCGGAAGACCATTTCCAGAAAAATGGTCTGGGGGCACATCCATCCGCAGAAAATGCGTCCGTAGGCCACTGTGAACAGGGCAATGAAAACAACCCCAATGATCATGGACACCACCACCAAGTGAAAGTCCTGGGGCCAAAACGGAAGTCCAAATATGTTGAAACGGCGTTCCAGAACATTGAACATCAGAAATTGGTGTCCGTTAATCTTCACGAAGGGGGCCACCAACAAGAAGATGAGCAGGGTGTAACTGACATACTTTCGGTAGTCGTAAAACCTACCACTGGGCTTTTTGGGAAATATCCAGGCCCGTTTGCCTTCTTTTGTGATGGTTCCTATGGAATCCCTAAAATTCTCTTCCATTGCGTTTTTCTATAGATTTCTGGACCGTTTTCCCATGAAGGAATCATTCCACGGCAACTTCCGTAGTATCCGATACTTGCTGTCCAGGAGCAGGTTCGGAAGATTGTGGTGCATCGGGATCTACCCAAATATCACCTTCGGGAGCCTTGGGATTTGCCGGTGCCGTACCTCCCAATGTCAGCACATAGCTGGCCACTTGGGCAATTTCAGCGGGCTTCAGGTTCTGTTTCCAGGCAATCATACCCTTACCGTCCCGGCCTCCTTCGGAAATGGTGTTGAACACGTTCTTGATGCCCCCTCCCAAAATCCAATATTGGTCGGTCAGGTTAGGGCCTATCCCCCCTCCACCATCGGCCATGTGACAGGCCACACAGTTTGACTGGAATATTTTCTCCCCGGCACTTAGGTCCGAAGCTTCGGACAAAAATTCCACTGTGCTGGCATCCACTAGGTCCTTTGCTGTTTTCTTGTATTCTTCTATGGCCATCTTTGCCTGTGCCATTTCCTGTTCAAATTCTTCCTTTTGGGTATAGTCACCTATCACATGGAACCTCACTAGATAGATGACACCAAAAATGATGGTACCATAAAAAAGATACACCCACCATGGCGGCAGGACATTGTCCAGCTCTCGGATGCCATCGTAATCGTGGTCCAGGATAATCTCTTCTTCACGATCCACCGCCCGGCTCTTGGTAAGGTTCTTCATAAGGTTCTTGGCCCATTTCCATTCCACTTTTTTGGTCTTCTTGGCCAGGTAGCGTTGCTTACCTTCTTCCGTGAGGGTTTGAAACATCACATTTTCGATGGAACTCAAAATGAGTTCTATAGCAATGAGTATCATCAAGATCAACAGCAGGAACAGTTGTGTGATCGGGTATGCAATGATGGCGGGTTGGTCACCGGAGTCGATAAAATATTCCATCAATCCGAAGATCAAGAAGAATAGAACGGGTATACGTATCCACCAAGGTGTTCTTGTGCTCATAATATTACGGTTTATGTTGTTGGTCGTTGTTATCCAATGGCAGTTCCTCCATTTCCCTTATGTGCTCTTTTGTTGCAGTGAAGACCCACCAGAACAACAGAACGAAGAAAACAAAGAATATAAGCAGGGAGATCATGGGGTAATTTGCTACCCCGTCAATGGTCTCCATATGGTTCTTTACAAATTTCAACATGGCTTTGTTAGATTTTAGTCTTTATTTTCTGATAACAGTTCACCTGTTTCCTTTATCTTGATGTCCGTGCCCAAACGTTGTAGGTAGGCGATAAGGGCAACAATCTCTCGGTCGCGCATCTGCACAAAGTCCAACCCGTTTTCCTCGGCATATTTTTTGTCCGCCTCATAGGTCTTGACAAACTCTGGGTCCGCATATAGGCTTTTCTCTATTTTTTCCGCTTGCTCTGCCATGGTCTGCGATGCATTGGCGATATCTTCATCGGTATAGGGAACACCCAATTTCACCATGGTTTCCATCTTGGCCTGCACATTGCTCCTGTCGTGTTCGTCCCTCACCAACCATTCGTAGGAAGGCATAATGGAGCCTGCGGATGTACTCTGTGGATCGTACATATGGTTCAGGTGCCAGTTATCAGAATACTTACCACCCACTCTGAGCAGGTCGGGACCTGTACGCTTACTTCCCCAAAGGAAAGGATGGTCATACACAAACTCACCTGCTTTGGCATATTCCCCGTAACGCTCTACCTCACTTCGGAAAGGCCTGATCATTTGGGAGTGGCATCCTACACAGCCTTCGCGAATATAGAGGTCACGGCCTTCCAATTCCAGGGGGGTATAGGGTTTCACACTGGAGATGGTCGGGATATTGGATTTCACCAAAATGGTGGGAACAATCTGTACGATTCCCCCGATCAAGATGGCAATGGTGGCCAAAATGGTCAACTGCACCGGTTTTCTCTCCAACCAGTTGTGGAAGGTTTCGCCGGCCACCCTTCTTTTGGAAACACGTGCCAATGCCGGTGCCTCCACCAATTCGTCTTCCACCTTACTACCGGATTTGATGGTCCTAACCACATTGTAGAGCATCACAAACACTCCCAAAATATAGAGGCTTCCACCAATGGCCCTCATCCAGTACATCGGTATGATCTGGGATACGGTTTCCAAAAAGTTACCGTACACCAAGGTTCCATCTGGGTTAAAATCTTTCCACATTAAGGCTTGGGTAAAACCAGCCACATACATGGGCAGTGTGTAGAGTACAATACCCAAGGTGCCGATCCAGAAATGGAAATTGGCCAGTCCTTTGGAATGTAGATCGGCCTTGAACATTCTGGGCACCAACCAATAGACCATACCAAAGGTAAGGAAGCCGTTCCAGGCCAAGGCACCTACGTGTACGTGCGCAATGATCCAGTCACTGAAGTGGGCAATGGCATTCACGTTTTTCAACGAGAGCATTGGTCCTTCAAAAGTGGCCATACCGTATCCTGTAATGGCGACCACCATAAATTTTAGAGTGGCATCGGTACGCACCTTGTCCCATACCCCACGAAGGGTCAACAGTCCGTTGATCATACCTCCCCAAGAGGGAGCAATCAACATCACGGAGAACACAACCCCCAAGTTCTGTGCCCAATCAGGCAGGGAAGAATACAGAAGGTGGTGTGGTCCTGCCCAGATATAAATGAATATGAGGGACCAAAAGTGGACGATGGACAACCTATAGGAGTAAATGGGCCTATTGGCCGCTTTGGGCACGAAATAGTACATCAGCCCCAAGAAAGGTGTGGTCAAGAAAAAGGCAACGGCATTGTGCCCGTACCACCATTGTACCAGTGCATCCTGTACCCCGGCATAGACCGAATAGCTTTTTAGGGCCGTGACGGGAAGCTCCAAACTGTTGAATATATGGAGTACCGCAACGGTAACAAAGGTGGCCAGATAGAACCAAATGGCCACATAAAGGTGTCTTTGTCTTCTTTTGAGGATGGTGCCGATAAGGTTCCATCCAAAAACGACCCAGACCACGGCAATAGCTAAATCTATGGGCCACTCCAGCTCGGCATACTCCTTGGAAGTGGTGTACCCCAAAGGCAGCGTAATGGCCGCGGCCACAATGATCAACTGCCAGCCCCAGAAATTAAAATTGCTCAGAAAATCACTGAACATCCTGGCCTTGAGCAGGCGTTGGGTAGAATAATATACCCCCGCAAAGATGGCGTTGCCCACGAACGCAAAGATCACCGCATTGGTATGCAGGGGACGCAAACGCCCAAAACTCAACCACGGGATACCTTCCGTAACATTCGGGAACAAGAACATGAAGGCCAGTAAAAGCCCCACGGCCATACCTACCACGCCCCATAGCATGGTGGCGTACAAGAACTTTTGCACGATTTTGTTATCGTAGCGGAACTGCTGTATTTCCATATTTATTGGTTTGTACTATTTTCTGTTTGATTTTTTTGTTTGATCTGATCGGGTCCGTTGGCCTCCCCCACTACCTCATCCTCAAAGAGCATGCGTACCGAAGGGGTATAGGTGTCATCATACTGTCCTTTCCTGACCGATAGGACAAATGCTGCAAAAAAGACCACTGCCACTGAAATGCTGATGGCCAACAACACATAAATAACACTCATACCTGCCTTAATTTGAGGGTAAAACTACTGTGATGGTATGTTGAAAAAAATGACATATATCAGCTTTCAAGATTTTTTAGTCCTTTGCCCAAAAAATTGGTTGCCAAGGTGGTAAAGACCACAATACTGATGGAACTCAAGGGCATCAAAATAGCCGCAATGACCGGTTGTAGCTGGCCTGTAACGGCAAAGTACAATCCAACCACATTGTAGCACAGGGAGAGCAGAAAGCTCATTTTGATGACCCGGATGGAGCTTTGCGACAGGTTGATGAACTTGGGCAACAGGGACATCCGTGAAGCGTCCAATATGCCATCACAGGCCGGGGAAAATACATTGATGTTCTCCGATATGGCAATGCCCACATTACTCTGTGCCAAAGCTCCAGCATCGTTCAGCCCATCGCCCACCATGAGTACATTGTGCTCTTCCTGCAATCCTTTGATGTATTCCAATTTGTCCTCAGGTTTTTGGTTGAACAGCATTTGGGTCTTTGGCGGGAGCAGCTTTTGCAGTTGGTGTCGTTCACCATCATTGTCACCGGAAAGGATGCCCAGTTCCAAATGCCCCCCAAGTGTTTCAAAAACCTTGTCTATTCCTTCCCTATAGGTGTTCTTGAACACAAAGCGTCCTTTGATATCCTCATCTGAACTCACATAGACCGAGGTGTCGGCCAAATGGGTGGACGGTTCTTTCCCCACATAGGTAGCAGACCCGACTTTGATGGAATGTTCCTTGGCCCTTCCCTCAAGGCCCTTTCCTGTATGTTCCTGGAATTCATCCAGGGTCATGATGGCATTTGACTTGAGTATATCGTACAGCGACCGGCTCAAGGGATGGTTGGATGCCCTGAGCGTAGTTTTCAATAGGGCGGTTTCCTCCTTGGTCAATTCCACTCCTTCATAGAGAATGGTATCCTTTTTATTGGTGGTCAATGTGCCCGTTTTATCAAAGATGGCCATATCGATTTTGGCCAAACGTTCTATGACACTTGCATTTTTCAGGTAGAATTTATGCCTTCCAAATATGCGGAGCATGTTGCCCAATGTGAAAGGTGCCGCCAATGCAATGGCGCAGGGGCAGGCAATGATCAGCACTGAGGTGAATACATTAAGGGCCATACCAGGCCTATAGACCAACCAAAAAACAGTGGCCAATAGGGCTATGGTGAGAACGGCGGCAGTGAAACGTTTCCCGATACTGTCCGTCAAGGTTTGGAACTGACTCGCCCTGTCTTTTGAAAAAACGGAATTGCCCCACAATTGGGTCAAGTAGCTCTGCGAAACGGACTTGAGCACCTCTACCTCCAAAATTCCGCCCATCTGCCTTCCCCCGGCGAACAGCTTATCGCCAGATTGTTTGTGGACCGCATCGGATTCCCCGGTCACAAAACTGTAGTCTATCTCGGCCGTTCCCTTCATCAATACGCAATCCACGGGAATGATCTCGTGGCTCCTGACCAAGATCCGATCCCCCACATCCACTTTATAGACCTGTACGTTCTCCTCTTCGCCATCCTGTTTCAAACGGGTCACCGCCATGGGGAAATAGGATTTGTAGTCGCGTTCAAAAGAGAGGTAGGCGTAGGTTTTCTGCTGAAAGAATTTGCCCAACAGCAGGAAGAACACCAACCCAGTGAGGCTATCAAAAAAACCGGAACCAAGATTGAAAATGATATCCACGGTACTTCGGATAAAAAGGGCCAGAATGCCCAGTGCTATGGGCACATCTATGTTGAGCAGTTTGGTCCGAAGTCCTTTATAAGCAGCCGTAAAGTAATCCCGCCCGGCATAGAAGACCACGGGCAGGGAAAATGCGAACATCAACCAACGGAAAACGGGTTTGTATTGGTCCAGCCAGAACTCTTCCACTTCAAAATATTCAGGGAAGGAAAGAAGCATCACATTGCCAAAGGCAAAACCTGCGACCCCCAACTTATAAATAAGCGAGCGGTCCACCCTATGGCTTTTCTTATTGTATTCTTCCAAGGAAATATAGGGCTCGTACCCTATGCTACCCAACAAGAGCACCAAGGTCTTCAGGGAAAATTCGTCGGTCTTGTAGGTGACCCGGATGGTCTTTTTGGGGAAATCCACTTGGGAGGCCGTGATGGCCCTATGCAAACGGTTCAGGTTTTCCAACACCCAAATACATGAGCTACAGTGAATAGTGGGAATGCTCAGATTCACCACCTGTATGCCCTCTTCGTTGAACTCCACCAACTGTTCCACGATTTCCTGATTGTCCAGAAAATCATATTTCTTGGTGATCTCATTGGGTGTGGTCCCCGCCTTGGCCTCTATTTCATAATAGGCGGACAGGCCATTGGAAGTGAAAATTTCATACACGGTCTTGCAGCCATTGCAACAAAAATCTTTATCATCATAATGCACCGCACCATTTCCACACTCATCCCCACAATGGTAACAGGTTGTGTTTGCCATCTATTGAACATTTGCTTTATACCTAGGCACAAAGTTGTAATACGATTCCTCATAAAAATATGATATTTATCAGTTAATGGGCTATTCCAATACCATAAATTTGCGTTCTCAGGTAAACCCATCCACATGGAAAGCAGATGTGAAAATTGCATTATAAGACAGTTCAATTCACTCCGGGCCATGAGCAAGGAAGAATTGAAAACGGTATCCGACTCCAAGACCACAAAGACCATAAAAAAGGGACAGCCCCTTTTTGAAGAGGGTGACAAACTCAATGGGGTCTATTGTGTGCGCAACGGGGTCTCCAAACTTTCCAAGCTGAGCGCAAACGGCAAGGACCAGATCGTAAAATTGGCCACTAAGGGTGAGGTCCTAGGCCAACGTTCCGTGATCGCCGAGGAAAGCACCAACCTTTCCGCGGTCGCCGTAAGTGACATGGAGGTCTGTTTTATTCCAAAGGAAAGCATTACCCACACCCTTCAAAGAAACCCTAACTTTACCTTGGAGGTGTTGAGACACATGGCCCACGACCTGAAGGAAGCGGACGATGTGATCGTGAACATCTCCCAAAAAACTGTGAAACAACGCGTGGCCGAAGCTTTTCTGTACCTTAGGAACAACTTTGGAGAGGACAAGGACGGCTTTTTGGCGCTTACCCTTTCCAGGGAGGACATCTCCAATGTCGTGGGTACCGCAACGGAATCTGCCATTAGGATCATTTCAGAATTCAAGAAAAAAGGGCTTATCCGCACCTCTGGCAAAAAGATAGGCATCAAGGACGAGCGCAAACTCATTGAAATGGTGGAAGGTTTCTAAGGCTTCCCAAAACCTGACAATTGTCATAGTATCCCCATTCCCACAAGGCTAATTTTATCGCATCTAAAAATTTCGTCAGATGCAAAGGATTCTCATACCCACGGATTTTTCGGAAAATGCCTGGAACGCCATTGATTATGCGATGCAGCTTTTCCGCAACAAGCGATGTACTTTTTATCTGCTGAACACCTATACTCCTGTCATCCCGAGCAGCCGTTTCATGGCCAAAATGATCGATGGCGTCCGCATAGTGGATGCGGTGAAGGATACTTCTGAAAGGGGATTGCAAAGAACAGTCGCACGAATCAAAGATAAGTACAGAAACCCCAACCACAGTTTTGAAACGATTTCTTCCTTCAATCTTTTGGCGGAAGAGGTCAAGGACATTGTGGACACTTTTGGCATCCACTTGGTGATCACTGGGACCAAGGGAGCTTCCGGCGCGGATGAGGTTTTTATGGGCAGCAACACAGTACGCATGATCAAGAGTGCCAAAAAATGTCCCATTCTGGCCATTCCCCATCATTTTGAGTTCGTCACGCCCACCGAAATTGCCTTCGCCACGGATTTCACCCGGTTCTATGCCGCCTCGGAACTATCTCCCTTGATCGAAATTTCAAAAATGTTCCATGCCACCATCCGGATCGTGCATGTGCAATACAGCATCAAGGCCCTGACAGAGCTACAACAGTTCAACCTGAACATGCTGCGGAGGTATTTGGGCGATGTGGAACATTATGTACACACGGTTTCCGAACTCAATTCGGTCTCACAGACGTTGGAAGTCTTCTCCCAAGAATTGGACATCCACTTACTGGCCATGCTGAACTACCAGCATAGTTATATGGAAAAAATGACCCGCGAACCCATTGTGAAACGAGCTGCTTTCCATGCACAGATACCCCTGTTGGTCATTCCTGAATTGAGCATGGAAGGAATCTCCGTTGACAAGGAAGAAGAAGAAGAGGAAAACGTGGAGTCCCATAATTGACCCCTTGTCCTTATCTTTATGCCCGGACCTGACACTTACCGGGCCTGTTACCTATGGACAAGCAACAACTCATGGAGTGCCACGAGCGGATAAAGCCTTTTATCCACAATACCCCCGTGCTTACTTCCCGCCTGATTGATGGAATGGCCGGGGCCCGACTGTTCTTCAAATGTGAGAATTTCCAAAGGATGGGTGCCTTTAAAATGCGAGGGGCGGCCAATGCCATCATGCAACTGACCGAAAGCCAAAAACAAAACGGTGTGGTCACCCATTCATCGGGAAACTTTGCTCAGGCACTTTCCCTAGCGGCCCAAAGCATGGGTGTGAAAGCGCATATCGTAATGCCCAGAAATGCCCCCCAGGTAAAAAAAGATGCGGTTCGGGGCTATGGGGGCAATATTATTGAATGTGAACCCACTTTGGAGGCCCGGGAACAGGAATCCAAAGAAATCCAAAAAAAATACGGTGCCACCTTTATCCACCCCTCCAATGATGATGCCGTCATCTTGGGACAAGGGACCGCATGCAAAGAGCTACTGGAACTGCACCCAGACCTCGATCATGTGATAACCCCTGTGGGTGGCGGTGGGCTGATTGCCGGTACTGCATTGGCAGCAGCCTATTTTGGAAATGGATGCAAAACGATTGGCGGGGAACCCTTCGAAGGGGACGATGCCTACAGGTCATTACTGAGTGGCACCATAGAGGGCAACATTACCACCAACACCATTGCCGATGGCCTGAAAACCCAACTGGGGGATCGAAACTTCCCTATCATCCAAAAGCATGTGGAGCGAATCATCCGGGTCACGGAAGAGGAAATTGTCTCGGCCATGCGATTGGTCTGGGAACGGTTGAAAATAATCTGTGAACCTTCAAGCGCGGTCGCCTTGGCTGCGGTGCTCAGGGAAAAAGAAACTTTTAAGGACAAGAAAATTGGGGTAATCATTTCTGGCGGGAATGTGGATCTGGACCATTTGCCCTTCCAAAAACCACTTTAATGCTGTTTTTCAAAATGGATGGTGAAAGTGGTACCGACCTCCTTCTCACTTTCCACCCCAATCTTTCCGTTCATGGCCTCCACTTGGGTCTTTACCAAATAAAGTCCCAGACCTTTTCCTTCGGTTGCCCCACTGAGCCTACCATACATGTTGAAGATCTTGCGCTCCTTCTCGGGGGAGAGCTCCATGCCGATACCATTGTCCGAGACCCTTAGGATTACGGAACTGCTGCTTTCTTCCGTGACCAATTGGATGATGGGGGGCACATCTTCCTTGGCATAGTGGATGGCGTTCAGGATCAGGTTATAGAAAATATTCACCATATAGCTTTTGAGGCCAAATATGGTTTCCGCCTGGGTAAAATCTGTATTGACGGTGGCCTTGGAGCGTATGATCTCTTCAGAAAGCAGGCCATCCACATCTTTCATCACATCGACCAATTTTATCTCCCTAAATTGTTCCCTGTCCGCATTTTTTAGGGACAAGGAAAGATTGAGGTCTTTTATGGTCTGATCTAATGCCTCTGTGGTATTTTCTATTTTTCTTACAATGTCATCGTTCATTTCGTCCCTGCCCCAATCGTATATCTTGGACAACATCAACAGATTGGATATGGGCCCCCGCAAATTGTGCGATATGATCCTTATAAAATTTTGAAGTTCATTGTTTTGTTGCACTATCTGTTGTTTGGTCATGACCTCCAAGGTAACGTCTTGGGTAGTGCCAGCCATTCTTACCGGATTACCGAACTCATCATAAAATGTGCGTCCTTTTTGGTGTACGTATCTTATTTCACCATCACCAACAACAATCCTATGAACAATATCGTGTATTACATTTTGTTGTATACTCGTATCCACATCTTTTTGAAAAGCTTCCCTATCCTCTGGGTGAACAATTGCCATTAAAGAACCGTAGCTGGCCTTGAATTCCTGTGGGCTCTGATGAAAAATATGGTACAGTTGATTGGACCAAATGATTTCGTCCTTGATCATGTCCCACTCCCAATGCCCTACATTTGCAATTCGCTGTGCTTCCCTATATTTCCGTTCACTATCCCATAGTTTATGGATATTGCCCACTTCTTCCGTAATATCCTTTTGCCATATGCAACATCCGGCAACATCCCCGGATACATCCATGAAGGGCTGGAACGAAAATTCATGTACATACGTGTTGCCTTCCTCTTCAAAAGTGTGCTTGACCGTGGTGGCGTAGCGGTTGAGTGCTTTTTCGCATCCTTTCTTGCATGGGCTAAAAAAAATACCGTCCTGATATATCGGCTTCAGGTCCATTCCTTTTACCGGAGTACCCAAGCTTTCCTTCTTTAGCTTTTCCTTAAAAGAGTTGTTGTATGCCGTCAGTTTGTAATCCTGGTCCATTGCCCAGACAACATCACCCCTATCTTCGACATTCTCGACCTTGTTATGTATAAGAATCTGTTTCTGTCTCACCGTTAAAAATATTGACCAAATAAACTTGTCATGGCAAGTTGGGGTGGACTGCCAAGATGGATAAAATATTCCCTGGAATGAACCGCTTAAGAAATATTTCTATTTATAGGAACTTTGAAGATAATCCTCCAAATGTTCTATACGCAAAGGTTTTGTAATGAATTCCTTCACATATTTCTTAAACTTCTTGGCTTCTTGCCTATCCTCATCGGATTCCGAGGATGTTACAAGCAGTACTTCGTTAGATCCGGGAAAATCTTCAAGTGTCATAAATTCAAGAAACTCAAAACCGCTCATCTCCGGCATGTTGATATCCAAGAGAATCAGTGTTTTTACATTAGGGTTATCCCTATATCTAAGATCGTCAAGGGCCAACTCGGGATTGGTAAAAGTCTTTACCCGATCCTCCATTCCCATTCTCCTAAAGTGTATGGTGTTCACTGTATTTACCAAATCTTCATCGTCGACCAAATAAATTTCCTTGTACATAATCTTCGCAATAAATAAGTTAGTTGATTTTTGGTTTGTTCTACACAAGATCGATAAAAATTAAACAATATTTGGTATCGAACGTTCTTTTTCTTCCAAAAATTATTGTGTATTCTATCATTTATCTGTGCAAAAGAAAAAAGAGCTTTCCATGATGGAAGCTCTTTTTTCTTTTGAAGTGCGGATGACAGGAATCGAACCTGCACACCTTGCGGCACTAGATCCTAAGTCTAGCGTGTCTACCAGTTCCACCACATCCGCGGAAAGGAGTGCAAATATAAATCAATTTTCCGATTTGCAAATCCGATACCCTGAAAAACTTGTTTTTTGTACTTTTAGTGTCCTTTTTAAAATCTATATGGAAGAAATCAACGACTACATCAACTCCAACAAGGAGCGATTCATCAACGAACTTATTGAACTACTAAAACTCCCCTCTATCAGTGCGGATACCGCTTATTCCCATGATGTGCTGGAAACTGCCAAGGCTGTTGAAAAGTCCTTGATAGAAGCGGGATGCGACAATGCCGAGATTTGTGAGACCAAGGGCTATCCCGTGGTCTATGCCGATAAGATCATCGCCCCCAACCTGCCCACTGTCCTGGTCTATGGCCATTACGATGTGCAACCGCCGGATCCCATGAACCTTTGGGACTCCCCTCCTTTTGAGCCCGTCATCAAAAAAACGGAAAAGCACCCCGATGGAGCTATTTTTGCCCGTGGTGCCTGTGACGATAAAGGCCAGTTTTTCATGCATGTGAAAGCAGTGGAATTCATGATCAAGAACAACCAATTGCCCTGCAATGTCAAGTTTATGATTGAAGGTGAAGAAGAGGTCGGCAGTGATAGTTTGGCTGGTTTTCTGGAAGAGAACAAGGAAAAACTCAAAAACGACATCATTTTGATCTCGGACACTGGGATGATCTCCAACCAAAACCCCTCCATTACCACCGGTTTGCGTGGACTGAGTTACGTGGAAGTGGAAGTGACAGGGGCCAACCGTGATTTACACTCCGGAATTTACGGCGGTGCAGCTCCCAACCCTATCAACGTATTGGCAAAAATGATCGCTGCCCTACATGATGAAAACAACCATATCACCATTCCCGGGTTCTATGACAAAGTAGAAATCATTTCCGATGCCGAACGCGCCGAAATGGCAAAGGCTCCCTTCGACCTAGAGGAATACAAAAAAGCCTTGGATATAGGAGATGTCCATGGCGAAAAAGGATTTACCACTACGGAACGGTTCGGAATACGGCCTACGTTGGATGTAAACGGTATTTGGGGCGGCTATACCGGAGAAGGAGCCAAAACAGTCATTGCCAGTAAAGCCTATGCCAAAATTTCCATGCGATTGGTTCCCAACCAGGATTGGCATGAGATCACCGATCTGTTCACCAAGTACTTTACCTCCATTGCACCAAAAAGTGTAAAAGTAAAAGTAACCCCTCATCACGGTGGTCAGGCTTATGTGACACCCATTGATAGTGATGGCTACCAAGCGGCGGCCAAAGCCATTGAAAAAACATTCGGAAAAAGTCCTGTCCCCCAACGGACCGGAGGCAGTATTCCGATTGTGGCCCTGTTTGAAAAGGTATTGGAAAGCAAGACCATTCTATTAGGATTCGGGTTGGACAGTGACGCCATCCATTCACCAAACGAACACTTTGGAATTTTCAATTTCTTGAAAGGAATCGAGACCATTCCCTATTTCTACCAATATTATGCGGAGATGAAAGCCTAGAGCTTCTTCACGTATTTGGTTAGGATGACGATTTGTTGACCGTCTACCTTGCCTTCAATATATTCGGCATTTTCGCGATCCAGGGAAATCCGTCTCACGGCGGTTCCCTGTTTTGCGACCATGCTTGAACCCTTCACTTTCAGGTCTTTGATGATCACCACATTGTCGCCATTTTCCAATACAACCCCATTGGAATCACGATGTACCACCATGTCCGCGGCGTCCTGACCTTCTCCCGTTGCCTTGGCCCAGGCCAAAACCTCATCTTCCAAATACATCATGTCCAACAGATCTTGGGGCCATCCTTCGGTTTTTAAACGGTTCAACATGCGCCATGCCACTACCTTAACGGCATCTTGCTCGCTCCACATGCTATCGTTCAAACAACGCCAATGGTTGGAGTCCACGGTATCGGGATTTTCAATTTGACCCAAACAGGTGGAACAGGCCAACAGACTGCCATCCAATCCACCGATAGATACTGGTGGCACTTCATATACCTTCAAATCTTCCGTAGCGCCACAGAGCTCACATTGGTTACCACTCCTGTTCTGTAAATCTTCCAATAATCCCATGTTGTTGTATTTGTTGGCAAACTTAACATTTTTGGAAAGTAAAACATCCCATTATCGATTTTAACATTCTCTACATTTGTAGAATTAAAATATTTGTTCTATGTTTGTAGAGCAAATATAAAAGAACAGAACATGCAGTTGTCAAAATCAGAAGAAGAGTTGATGAACATAGTTTGGAAGTTAAAAAAGGCCTACATGAAGGACCTGCTGGATGCCTACCCGGAACCAAAACCGGCCACTACCACTGTGGCAACCCTGCTTAAGCGCATGGCGGACAAAGGTTTTGTGGCATACAGCACTATTGGGAGAAGCAGGGAATACTATCCTTTGGTGAAAAAGCAGGATTATTTTTCCAAGCATGTAAACGGACTCATCAAAAACTTCTTTAACGATAGCGCCAGCCAATTTGCCTCCTTCTTTGCCAAAGAAACAAACTTGAGCAAAGCCGAGTTGGAGGAATTGAGAAAATTGATAGACAATGAAATCAAAAAGAAGTAACGATGTTGGTCTTCCTATTAAAATCCACCGCATGCCTAGTCATTTTTCTGGCCTTCTACAAACTGGTACTGGAAAAGGAAAGCATACACCAATTCAAGCGATTCTTTCTCTTGGGTGCGTTGATCGCCTCATTCTTGATTCCCGCAATGGTCTTCACCGAGTATGTGGAGGTAGCCCAACCAACTACTTTCACCACTGCTCCTATCACGGAAATATCGGATACAATAAATGAGCAAATAGTTGCGGAGGAACCCATTTTTGATTGGGAAATCGGATTGTGGATGGTTTATCTTATTGGTGTTATCGGATTTGGATTTCGATTTTTAAGGAACCTGGCGCAAATCACGCTACGCATCCGCAAGAATCCCAAATTCAAGGAAAATTTTATCACTCGGGTCCTTTTAAGACAATCCCTACCTCCGCATACGTTCTTCAACTATATCTTTTTGAACCAAAAGCAATTTGAGGAAAAACATATTCCCCAAGAGGTGCTCTTACATGAGGAAACCCATGCGAAGCAACGGCATAGCCTGGATATCCTCTTTATTGAATTGGCCCAAGTCATTTTATGGTTCAATCCTATTATCTACTTTTTTAAATCGTCCATTAAGCTGAACCACGAATTTTTAGCGGATAGGGCCGTAATCAATGGGAACCATGATCATTCACATTATCAAAATACCATCTTATCGTATTTATCACACGGTAGTTTTGAACAATATCAGTCGACCGGCATTGCCAATGCCATTAATTATTCATCAATCAAAAAACGGTTTACAGTCATGAAAACAAACACATCAAGAAAATCATTTGTATTGAGGAGCCTGCTCGTGCTTCCGCTTACGGCCCTGTTATTATTTGGGTTTAGTGAAAAACGTCAAATTGAAAAAGAGACTTCCATTGACAAAGTCATCAGATTGGATCTTTTGGAGAATGGAAGCGTACAATTGGGAAAGGAAATCGTGCAATTGAATGAACTCTCAAAAATTTTAAAACAAGATTACTTACAAACATTTGATGCCAAAAAAACCAAGGTTGAAATGAATGTTGTGCAGCCGATACATTACAACGTCATAAGCGCTGTGGCAGAAGAAATAAGAACAACAGGAGTAGACCAAATTAATGTGTTTGCAAATGAGGTGATTATGGATAAAGGCCAATTCAAGAAAAATATTCCCATTACTCCCACCACAACTATGTTGAATGCCAACATAATGACGGTTGTCGGTAATAGCACAGAAAAAGGCGTCTCCCAATCCGACCTTAAGGTCTATAATGAATTGGCGAAAAAATACAACGCCATCCCGATTGAAAAAAGGACAATCCCTTTGGAAGATTTGAAGGAATTGGAGCGCATCTATCGAGAAATGGACGAAACACAAAAGGAGCATGCTCTACCTTTTCCAGAATGTTTGCCTAAAGAGTACAATCAAAAAGCCATCGATTTCATTGAAATCCACATCAATAACAACGGCAAATTGTTATTTCAAGGGAAGATCGTTCCTTTGGAGGATTTAAAGCAAACGCTTTCCAAAGTCAACGAACATCTTTCCTATGACCAACGTAAAAAAACGGTCCGTTCGGTCATACACGTAGAGGCCAAGACTCCAAAAGATGTCATCCAAAAGGTGGATAAAATCCTTGCGGAATACGGTTCTGCCACCATCAACATTGTAGGTCCAGAGGCTTCCCTGCAATCCAGTGCCTCCCGCGAGGAGATGAAAGAATACAATGCCTTGGCCAAAAAGTACAATGCCATGGACCGCAACCATATGGTCATCAAAAAACAGGAAGTGAATCGGTTAAAGGAAATCTATGGCAAAATGTCCAAAAAACAACAGGAAGATGCGGAACCCTTTCCTAATTTTCCTCCACCGCCACCAGCACCAGATGCGCCAGAACCTCCTAAAACCACTCCAGCAACAGAAGCCGCTATTCCTTCGCCTCCTGGAGTAATGCCAGTTCATGAACCAACGTCCACATTACCTGCTCCTCCTCCGCCACCAGAGCCAAAGTCTCCATTGGAGCACATCAAGGAAATGGTAGCCAAAGGAGCCACCTTCATGCATAATGGAAAAGAAATATCCGCCAAGGAAGCCATCAAGGTCTTGGAAAACAATAAAAAAATCAACATCGATTCCAGAGGATCCGATAGCGGCAAACCTATCGTGAAACTTTCCACGGAGCCCATCGTGATAGAAAACTAGACCTCCAAAAAACCCTTATAATGTTAAAAGCCCCTTAATTGGGGCTTTTGATGTAACAAAACTTTCGAAATCACGTTCTAATACCCTATCAATCAAAGAGAACACGATCATGCTACAACGTTTTTTTATTTTTTGCTCCGGAGCCGATACTGAAATTTTGAAAACCTGCTCCAACGGGGAACAGAACAAATATGCCGGAATTGGTGCCACCGTATTCTTCACCGCTGTTATGGCATTCATTGCCAGCGGCTATGCCCTTTACACGGTATTTGACAATATTTATACTTCCATCTTTTTTGGGTTGATATGGGGGTTGTTGATCTTCAATCTGGACCGATATATCGTTTCCACCATAAAAAAAAGGGACAATTTTAAAAGTGAACTCTTACAGGCCGCTCCACGGATCATTTTGGCAATCATCATTGCCGTGGTCATTTCCAAACCGTTGGAAATGAAAATCTTTGAGAAGGAAATCAACCAAGTGTTGTTGGAAGAAAAGAATTCCATGACCTTGAACAACAAGGAGCAATTGGCCCTTCAATACACCCCAAAAATTCAAAGTCTTAATCAGGACATTGCCAACTTGAAGGGAGAAATCGCCACCAAAGAAGCCGAAACCAATGCGCTGTACGACACTTATATTTCCGAGGCCGAAGGTACTGCAGGAACAGGTCTTCTGGGCAAGGGACCCGTTTACAAGGAAAAGCGTGATAAACACGATGCTGCCTTGGCGGAACTCAACACCTTGAAAGAAACCAATGCCACCAAAATAGCAGGAATTGAAGCCCAAATTGCGGCCTTGGAAACGGATTACAACTCAGCCGTGACCAACTCCCAGCCCATTATTGATGGTTTTGATGGACTTATGGCCCGCATCAATGCCTTGGGCAAATTACCCTGGTTCCCTTCTTTTTTTATCTTTTTGTTGTTCTTGGCCATTGAAACGGCCCCTATCATTGCCAAACTGCTGGCCCCCAAAGGGGAATACGATTTCAAGTTTGAAGAGCAGGAAAGTGTGGTGGCCACTTGGGTGACCCAAAAAGTGGAACAACGCAAACTGTTGTTGGCCACCGATGGGGAAATCAATGAAAAAATCTACACCGATATCAAGAACGAAGAGGAACTATACCAATACAAGAAGAAGAAAGCCGAAGAGCTGTTACGCTTACAGGCCGACTCCTTCCACAATGTGCAGGTAAAGGGCTTATAGCCAAATTTGAGCCCAAAGCCCAATTATCTTTCTACGTTATCAATTTAAAAAGGATGTTCATCCATTGGTGATGGAATTTTAATCGGAGAAACCCTAACTTCACTTATCGGTCGATATCATTCACTTTGTACTGAGCGCAGCCGAAGTATTGAAACGAATCATATCTTTAACGTTACCCAACATTTGAAAAAAGCATTGAGAAAACGAAAAATCATAGGAATTCACTTTTTGACTTTTGTTATTTTAACAATCGTTTGGTTTTTCTTGGCTGAACCTGCACTACACCAATTTGCTTCGGCTTTTCACAATGTGGAAATGTGGCTGAATTTTATAATCTATGGGACAATTGGAATTTTGATATTGACAATAATATCGTGTCTGATTTTCATTCAAAAATTTAAAAATAAACATTGAAAAAACTGACTTTCAAACATATCTCAATGTTTCTTTATGTAGTATCATTGGGTTCACCAATATTTTTCGGAGCTGGAGTTATTGGGATTTTTGGTTTGCTTCTTGGCTTAATTGGAATGTTTGAATTTGATATTTACATTTTTCTTCCTTGGCTTGCGAACATCTTATATTTTTTCAACCTTGTTTTTGAGAAAAAAATCAATAATCTTAAAATCCCAATATCTATTTTGACAATTATTTTCGGACTGTTTACTTTCGGAATTTCAAGAATACCTTTAGACGAAGGAGGAGCATATGCAAATGTAAAACCTGGAATCGGATTTGGAATTTGGATATTAAGTTTCACTATATTATTACTTGGACAATTAAAAAATAAAAACGTTGGATAACAATGGCTATAATCCATTGCTCTCTAAATCAAAAAGGATCATTTGGGGCACTAATCCACAATTCCCATTTTTTTCAGGAGGAAAGAGGCATTCATATTCTGGCAGATGCCTTCCTTAAAACGGTAGTCAAAATAGAGTTCCCCGTTTACGATCTGGGCATCAAAATAATGGTTTTCCACTTGTGGGAGTTTATCGGCCAAGGTGCATAGACTCAAATCGTGGGTGGCGACCAAGCCTGTGGTTCCCGAGCGCACCAATTTTTCCACGAATTTTTTGGAACCCTCGGCCTTGTCCACACTATTGGTCCCTTTCAAAATCTCATCGAGGACCACAAAACAATTGCCTTTTTCCAGTTCGTCCACAATGTATTTCAATCGCTTCAACTCTGCATAGAAATACGAGGTCTCATCCGCAAGGGAATCCGAGGAACGCATACTGGTCAACAGTCGGACGGGCTTGTATTTCACCTCTTTTCCTTTGACAGGCAAGCCCATGTTGGCCATCACGATCTGCAGGGCCACGGCACGTAAAAAAGTACTTTTCCCGGCCATATTCGCCCCGGTCACGATACTGAATCGGCCTGTGTCCAATGAAAAATCGTTCAACACGTTCTTTTGGGGGTCCACCAAGGGATGACCCACCGCTTTGGCTTGCAAGACCATCGGACCGTCCGTTATTTGTGGATAGGCATGATCGGGATGATTAAAGGCATAGGTGCCCAGGCTGATGTAGGCATCGAACTGGGCAATGGCAGAAAACCATTCTTCCACATCCTTACCATAAACCACTATCCAAGATTCTATACGATAGGCAAAATATAAACTCCAAAGCAGCAAACCCTGACCGAACATGAAGACCAAAAGGTTGTTCTGTTGTTCAAAATTGTCAATGCTTTGGCCAAACTTTTTCAATAATTTTGAGGTCTTCTCCCCTTTCACTTCCAATTTTTTCTGAAGGTCCTGCAAGAGTTCCGAGGCAAAGGTCTGCCCTTCCAGTTCAGAAATCAAACGTTGATGTTGCTGGATGGTCTCTTGGGCCTGGGACACATGGGTTGCAAACTTGAGAATGTTCTTGGAGAAGCGTCCTACGATTCCTATCCCAAAAAAGTACCAAACCAACACCAAACTTTCGGGCACCAAGCCCAAAAAAGCCAGAACGATCCACAAAATGGAAACCAACGCAAAAATGGGTGTCACTATCCCGATCCACTTTGGTGTGAACGGTTTGTGGTTTTTCATCCAGTTGGCCACCAGATCGGGGGATATTTTTGGTTTGGTTTCCTTTGCCAAGGAAGAAAAGTGCTGGCACCATTCGGGCAACTGAGCCAATTCTTGAACGGCTTCCTGTTTTTTGATGATATCCTTTGGATATCCGTCCAGCAAAAGCCCCGCAAAAACTTCCCGCCCTTGCGGCAAGGTGGTTCGGTTTGCATATTGATAAAAAGAACCCCTCCCAAAAAGGTCTAGATCCTGTGCGTAGGGATGTTCGGGCACCAAAAATTCCTTCCCATCCGGCAAATGATGAAAACGGCGGGCCAGGATTTCCAATTCGTTCGTATTGATGTCGATGAGCCTGTGCAGATAGGCTTTATGACGCTTGACATCACTAAAACTGGTCACCAAATACAGAAACAGCACAATGCCCAAAGGCATCACCAAAAAAACCATCTTGCTACTCCAAAGGAAATATCCCGCAAGTGCCAAGGCCACGAAAACGGACAAACGCAGGGTTGCCAAAAGGGACAATCTTTTTTTTGCCTGTTGAAGTGCTCGTTGGTGCACTTCTCTCTGTGTTGTATAAAAATGCTGTACATCCTCCATCTAACCTCAGCCCAAGTTTTTAAGCTCTTTTTGGAGCTTTTTGGTCAATCCGGATACGACCAGATCATAGGAATGGTTGGTCAACTCCACTATCAACTGGGGTGGTAATTGTTCCAAAAACAAGGTGTTCCAGTGCACTTTGCTCATGTGATAGCCCGGGACAATGTCCCCATCATAGGTTTCCCGTAGTTCTTCGGCCCGTACTGGGTCGCACTTGAGGTTGCACTGTGGCGGAAGACGGTCCAGTGACATCAGGGCAAACATTTTTCCCATGACCTTGAAGACCAAGGTATCCGGGCCAAAGGGAAGTTCCTCGGTCACCCCTTTTTTGGCCAAGCAAAGTTCTCGGAACTCTTCAATGTTCATGGTCAGATGCCTTCCGAATCGTAAACGATCACCTTTTCCCAGAGGTCCTTGCATTCCTCGATGAACACCAAATGGGGCGGCTCCACTTGATAGGCCGCCTGATCTTCGGCAGATTCGAACGAAAGGATCAACGAGTAGGTAAAGGAATCATCCACCACATCACGAATGGCCTTTGGTGGTTTGCCAATAAACTTGGTCTTGGCGTATTGGGAATTATCCAAGAACTTCTTCAACGAAGCCTCAAAAGTGGCCCTGTCAGCTTGATTCTCCGGGTTTTTGAACCAGAAATACACCACGTGGGCGAACGTATGATCAAATTCGGTCATGGTATCATTGTTTTGTGCAAAACTGATGGTGCTCACCACACCCATCAAAAGCAAGGTTATAATTTTGATTTTCATAATGGTTTATTCTTCTATAAATTGTTTTTCCCTATTTGAAATCTCCAAAGCGGAATAGTCCAGTTTCCAACCGATGGTCTCCACGATCTTTTCCACCAAAAGTACGGCTTGGAGCGCTTCTTTCCTAGCTGTTTCCATCAAGCCGCTTTCAGGTATCTTTTCTTTGATATGATGCTTGGCCTCTTGGTTGAGTTGGGTAAGGTCGGTGGGGGAAAAACTGTTAAAAATCCCATTCTTGATATCGTAAAATTGAAGGTCGGGCTCTATTGACAATACTTCCGGCTGCGGAAAATGGCTCAGGATGATCCGTTTGGTCTCGGTGTCCGCCTTTAGGTCCAACTTGCTCAGGTCATACCCGATATGGGCCTTGGCCTTTATCACGATCAGTGCCTTCTTTTTGCTTTTGAACAGGCTCAAAAAGCTGCCCTTGGTGTTCTCGTAGTGGTAGATCTCGGCAAAATCCCCTTCCACGGAGACCAGTTTGCACACGCTTCTGATCTTGTCCAACAGTACAGTGGACTGCCGCTCGGTAATTTCCTTGTTCCTTTTTTTTCGAAACAGGGAAAAGAACCAATACATCAATATGGCCCCCAAGATCAGTCCCAGAACGGTATCGAATACTTCACCCATTGTCTTTGCCTATTTCCCCCAAGTGGGTAAACTTAAATCCTTTGTCATATTTTAATCCATAGCCCAAGGCCCTGTCCAATGCGGAGTGCGAGAACAGGATCACGCCGATCAACTGGCATAAAGGTATTGAAAAGTAGCTCCCCAAGAGGTATACTATGATTGCCATTCCCTTATGGTGAAACAAATTGTAGGTAAAGCCCCCCGCCTTGTTGCCCAAAAGATAGCCCAGCATGCCTATGTCCGGCGCCAAGATCAAGGCCAGGAACCACCACCAGGCGTAGTCCAATTGGTTGAACAAGTATATGCCCAACACGAACATGAGCACTTCTTCCAATTTTAGAACGGTCTTCATTTTTCCTCGATTTTATAGAGTACGGGGCGACTGGGACTGGCATCATTTTCGAACGGTGCCACCTGAAGGTTCAAAAAATAGGTGCCGTCCTTTACCTTGTTCGGCACATAGATCAGTTCCGTAATGGTAGCCTTTTCCCGAGGCTTTCCTTTCATGTTCCAAAAGGCATTATGGCACAAAAGTGCGCCGCCATCCCGTTCCTTATCCACCGAAGGCAGGTCGATCAACAAATGCTCCACCCCTTTTTTCACCAAAAATTGAGCTGCATCTTCCAGTAGGTAAGGCGGATTGGTATCGGAATAGTTTCGGGAGCGTTTCTCCTTGGTGTTGGGCAGGGTGCGGATCACCACTGCCTCTCTTTTTTTGTTGCCGAGGGCGTATTGCAATTGCTTTTCGGAAATGACAAAATCGTCCCCCACTTGTTCGGGGGCCACGGTGATCACTTCGGCCAAAAAGAAGAACTTTTTCAGTTTTTGGTTGATGGAATGGAACCCTTCGGTGATGTGGCCCAAGCATTCCGTGTGCGTTACATGCGAATGCGGATTAAAATAAACATCGTTGAAATTGGTGGAGGCCCCTTCAGTGACCTTCCCCACAAATCCCTCCTCGGCATGGGGCTTTATTTGGGGTGGCCCCAAATACCAGGCGTTGATGTTGGTCTCCTCTCCCGAAAGGGCAATGGAGATATCCAACGGTTTGGAAAGGTCTATCTTGTAATTTTTGGAATGGTGTTTTAGGGTTGCGATCATGTAATTGGACTTGTTGCAGTAATAAACTCAATTCCGTTGAGAAATGCAATACTAGGTAATCAGAACTTTTGATTAAAATCCAGTATCTTCACTTTAAGGTCGATGTAATTCATTAAAAACGAATCATATCTTTGAACGATACATAGCATAATTGAAAAATGGCGAAATCTAATTTAGTAAATCTCGATGCTCTTATAAAAAGAGAAGACTTTGGTATAACCGAAGAAGAAGAACACTTTGACAGTTTCGATAAGTTATCCTTGAGAGATTTATCGCGAGGAGCTTTAATAGGACCGAATTTAAGAAAGCCTGATTTTCAGAGGGAGACTAATCATTGGACCCCCAGCCAAGTTGTATCATTACTTGAGAGCTTCGTTTCTGGCGATCTTATTCCTGCTGTAATTCTTTGGAAATCACCTACATTTCTTTTCGTAATCGATGGCGGGCATAGGCTTAGTGCAATTAAAGCGTGGATTGAAGATGATTATGGTGATGGCCCGCTGTCGTATGAATATTTCGGAAGAGTCATTTCACCCGAACAGCAAAGAATTGCTGAAAAAACCAGAAAACTGGTAGATAAGCACATCGGGAGCTACAAACGTTTAGAGCAACAAAATGAACAACAAGATTTAGAAGCTAGCGAACGAAAAAGAATCAGTAGGATAATATCCAGAGGAATACAAGTTCAGTGGGTTAAAGGAGATGCTGATAAAGCAGAACATTCATTCTTTAAAATTAATACTCAAGGAACTCCTTTGGATCCAATTGAAGAACTACTTCTAAAAAATAGGAACAAGCCAATTCCCATTTCAGCAAGGGCAGTTATAAGAGCAGGAACTGGGCATAAGTATTGGTCATTCTTCGAAGATCAGAACAAGACCAAAATTGTTGACTACTCGAAAAAATTTCATAAAATACTTTTTGAGCCTGAATTAAAGAGACCAATAAAGACGCTTGATTTACCACTAGGTGGATCTAAAGGAATAAGAGATGCAATCCAAATTTTAATCGATTTGATGCTTATTTCGAACCGAAACCAACAGGGTCTTCCCAAATTGGTCTCTGATCAAGATGATGATCTTACTGGAGAACATACCATTTCTTCCCTTAAAAAGTCACTAAAATTGATAAGTCGGATTTCTGGAAATGATGGTGGTAGTTTAGGACTTCATCCAGCTGTTTATTTTTATGGCCCATCAGGAAGACATTCCAGAGCGATGTTTCTCGGAATGGCAACACTTATTGCACAAAAACTAGTTAATAATGATACTGGATTTTTTATCAAATTCACTAATTCCAGGGAGACATTAGAGAAAATTCTTGTTTCTAGAAAAGATTTGGTTGCGACTATTTTGCAAAAACATCTTTCAAGAAAAAGAAATGCGATGTTTGCAAAACTAATTGACGAACTTGTTAAACGCATCTGCCAAGGAGAAGAGATCACTGATTCGAAAATTGTTGAAATGGCTGAATTAGAGGGAAAGATAGTTGTTGGTGATTTTGTGAGTACAGAACAACGTGAGTTTAATGATGAAACCAAAAGCAAAACATTTTTAGACCGGGCACTTGAGTCAGCAATAAAATGTCCTATCTGCAAAGGTTACTTAGATCCTGAAAAATCAGTTTCTTATGACCATATCATTAGGCAAAGAGAAGATGGAACGGGTAAACCGGAAAATTGCCAACTTACTCACCCATATTGTAATCAATCAATTAAAAACTAAATGCCTTTTAAATTATAGCCATACTAGTCAACCGCACAGACAAAAGCAACAGATTCATTCATTCTTTGATAAGTACAGCCTAAAAAATTGAGGCATCGAACAACATTACTCCAACAAAAACAAATCCGCCGCAATCCCATCCGCTAAAAACTTGCCTTGCTTGGTGGTGCGCAAAATGGCATCTTCCCAAAACAGCAATTGCCGATCAATGAACTTTTCCGATTGTTGCTCCAAATAGTTCGCGTAGTTCAATCCAAATTCCTTGGCAATCTTCTCCTTGGATACCCCCCAAATGGTCCTAAGGCCTGTCATCACATATTCGTTGTACCGGTCGGTCACGGTCAAGGTTTCCTTTTCACTTGGTAAAATCCCTTGTTGGATCTGTTTGATGTAGATGGAATTGTTCCGAATGTTCCAAGTGCGGGAAAGTCCATCATACGAATGCGCGGACGGACCGATGCCCAAATAGGTTTTGCCCTGCCAATAGGCGGTATTGTTTTGGGAAAAATAGCCCGGTTTCCCAAAGTTGGAGATTTCATAGTTCACAAAACCCTGTTCTTCCAATAGTTCCACCAAAATATGGAATTGCTCCTGTGCCTGACCGTCATCCACTTGGGGCACGGTTCCTTTCTGGATCAGTTTTTCCAGTGCGGTTTTGGGTTCCACCGTTAAAGCGTAGCTGGAAATATGGGGCAATCCAAAATCTAGGGCTTTTTGGATGTTCGCCTTCCAACGGCCATGACCCATCCCCGGAATGCCATAGATCAGGTCGATGGTGATGTTATCAAAATGCTGGACGGCTTCCTCGATACAATGCTCAGCCTCAAGGGCATTGTGGGCACGGTTCATCAGCTTCAGATCTTCCTCAAAAAAAGATTGGATGCCGATGCTGAGACGGTTTACCGGACTTTTGGACAGTTGGATGATTCGATCGTTGGACAGGTCATCAGGGTTGGCCTCCAACGTGATTTCTGGATTGTCCATTACTTTGTAATGGTCATATACGGCTTGGATCAAACGTTCCAATTCGGGCAGTTCCAAAACCGAAGGGGTGCCACCACCAAAATAAATGGTCTCGACAACCTCATCGCCCAACTCATTTTTACGCAATTCCATTTCCCGGACCAAGGCATCCACCATCGCATCCTTCTTTTTCATCTGGGTGGAAAAATGAAAATCACAATAATGGCAAGCTTGCTTGCAAAAAGGGATATGGATGTAGACTCCGCTCACTTATTTTCAATTAACAATAAACAATGTACAATAATCAGTTATTAATCAATCAGATATCGGATGTCTGATATCTGTTGTTCATTGTTTCTTGATTTTACCAGGGTTCTGTTTGATGAACGCCTCCCAACCTGTGTAGCTTTTGCCGAGTTCCACCTTACCTTCATTATAAAAATGACAAACGGCTGCGGCCAGTCCATCGGTGCTGTCCAAGTTTTTGGGCAAGGTTTTCAGTTTCAGTACACTTTGCAACATTTTGGCCACTTGTTCCTTGCTGGCATTTCCATTGCCCGTGATGGACATCTTGATCTTCTTCGGCATGTACTCGGTAATGGGCACCTGTCTGGAGAGTCCGGCCGCCATGGCCACGCCCTGTGCACGGCCCAGTTTCAGCATGGATTGAACGTTCTTCCCATAAAATGGGGCCTCTATGGCAATCTCATCGGGGTGGTAGGTATCGATAAGTTCCAAGGTCCGCTCAAAAATCAGCTTGAGTTTGATATAGGGATCGTCATACTTTTTCAGCATCAGTTCGTTCATCTGCACAAAATGCATCTGCTTGTTCACCACCTTGATGATGCCGAAACCCATGACGGTCGTTCCGGGGTCTATTCCCAATATGATCTTTTCTGCAGCCAAATTCTAATGGGTGTTTAGTACCAATGGCAGCCTGAACCGAAGGCCCACCGGATTCCCTCTTTTCAGGGCGGGCGCCACCGTGGTCAGGTCGTTCAACCGCTCGGATATCTTGGTGTTGAAATCTGAGATTTCATTGAGCACGGCGGTTTTTTCCTCCACGTTGATCACGGATATGAAACCATGTTCGTCAATCATGAAATCGATGTACACCGTATCGTTCAGGTCGCTGTCCACTTGGAACTGGAGCCCAGCCAAGGCTTCGGAAAAATAGTTAGCCATCACGTTCTGGAAGCATTCCCGTTGCGCTTCCTTGGTCGCCGTTTCGTCACAGCTATCAAAAAGGGGGTATTGGTCCACATCGTTCCAATCAATGGCCATAAGTTCCTCATTGACCAGTTTTTGGGTCTTGTCCTCCTTGGACTCGAACAGCTCGCAGGAAACGAACAATCCCATAAAAATGATCCACAAAACATACTTTTGCATGGCAGCCCCTATAATTTGGCTGAAATTACAATATTTTGAAGAAATCAGTTGCCCGCGTAGTGGATTTCCTCCTTGATCTCCGATATGCGCTTTTGCACACGCTCCGCTATGAAAGGGGCCAAATCGGGATACATTTCCAATAACCTTTCATAATAGCCCAACTTTGTTTTAGGGTCTTTGTAGTACTCATCCGCCAAGATACAGACCTGGTAATAATTGTACGGATTGTCCTTGTTCTCTTCCCAGGCCTTGGTGTAGAGGTCCAGTGCTGTTTTGGTCTTTCCCTGTATGCGCGCAATGCGGCCAAGGTCTGCATATTCCTTGTCAAAGGACACGGTGCGCTCCTCTATGGATTTTTGGATATAGTATTGGGCACTATCCAATTGTTGTTCCTTTAGGAACACCTCTCCAAGACCAGAGTAGGCATCTGCCAAATACTCTGGAAATTTCATGAGTTGATGATAGGTTTTATGGGCCTTTTCCAGCTCCAGGTCCCTGAAGTAACTATGGGCAAGCCTGTTATATACAAAAGGGGCTTCCTCTCCAAGTTCCAACAATCTTTCAAAATGTGGAATGGCCAACCCAAATTGTCCGTTGTTGAAAAAGGCTAGTGCTTTTAGATTGATCATGGAAACATCGTCTTCATAAAACCGAAGGCCCATATCTACATACTTGAGCACTGAATCTTTTTCTTTTTTCGATGCAAAAGATCTGGCCAACGAATAGAGGCTCCGCAAATGGGTACTGTCTTTTTGCACGGCCTTTCTAAAGGCTTCATCTGCCTTTTTTTGGTTTTTCAAGGATTCCCACACCCTGCCCAAGTAATAGTAGTATTCAGGATTTTCCTGTTCTCTGGAGACCAATTCGTTGATACTCTCCAGCGCTAGGTCATATTTTTTGGTCTTGAGGAGCAATTTGCCCAATTCGAAACGGGCAATATCCAAATTGGGCTCTATGACCAGCGTTTCTTGGTACTGGACAATGGCCTTATCGTAATTCCCAATGGCATTGTAGGCCCGGGCAATCTGTAGGGACGATACCGTGTTGTTCTCCTTCGCATAGGCATTGATGGCCGCAGCATAGTTGCCCAAGGCATACAGACTGTCGGCAACGGGCAAAGCCGATGACTGTGCACCGGCTTTGATAAATATCAATACAGAAAGAACCAATATCCTTTTCAGCATATTTATTTATTGCAATTTAAAGGTGATGGGTATGGAAAAAGGAACTTCCACTACCATCCCTTTTTGTTTTCCAGGTTGCATTTGGGGCAAGCGTTCTATGATGCGTACCGCCTCATTTTCCAACAATTCATGTGGGCCCCGTTTCCTAATGTCTGTTATCGTTCCATCGGTACCTATAATAAATATCAAGCTTACTCTTCCTTGGATACCTTGCTCTTGTGCTTCTAGAGGATAATTGAAATGCTTGCGAATATGTTCCTGTATCTTGTCCTGAAAACAGGCCTTTTTGTCCGCGGCATCCTCGCAGCCTGGAAAAATAGGCACCTGCTCCACAACCGCGAAGGGTACTCCAATTCCTCCTACTTTTTGTGAGCTGACTACTTTTTCTTCACCATCTTGGAGTCGAAAGGTGATAGGGATGGAAAAGGGAACTTTCACTTTTCTTCCCTCGTGCTTTCCAGGCTCCATTTGAGGCAACCTGGCAATGATCCTTTCAGTTTCGTTTTCCAAAAGCTCATGAGGACCTCTCATTCCTATATCGGTAATTGCCCCATCAGCATCAATGGTGAAGATAGCACTCACCCTCCCTTGGATACCCATTTCTTGGGCCTCTGTGGGATAGCGGAAATTCTTGCGGATGTGTTCCTGTATCTTTTCTTGAAAACAGGCTCTTTTGTCCACAGCATCTTCGCAGCCCGGAAAAATCGGCACTTCGTCTACAACACCAAATGGAATTGTATTTTCAGATTTTAATGGTGTACTATTATCTATTCCTGTGTTATTATCTTCTTTCACTTCGCACGAAGTATATACCAACATCCCCAAGACCAAGGGTAGCAACAATCCATACTTCAACTGCCAAATGGCTTTCGATCGTTTCTTTTGTAACATGACTATTCGTTTTTTGATTAATGACTTATTGAAAAATTGGTTCACAAAACTGATGTGCTGCGTCTTGAACGCTTCGGACAACAACATTTCAAAATGTTCCCTTTTGTTGTCCTTCACCGCATGCGCATCGGCAATGAACTCATGCAGTTCTGCCACACGGGCTTGATACACATAGACCAAGGGATTGAACCAGAACACAATCCGGGCCACCTCAAAAAAGAGCAGGTCCAAGGTATGTTTCTGTTTCACATGCACCAGTTCGTGGGCAATGATCTTAGCTTCTTTTTCCTTTTGGATCTCGGCTCCCATAAAAATGTTCCGGAAGAAGGAAAAGGCCAAACTGCTCCTTTGTACGGTGACCTTTACAAAATCGGGGTATCTGACCACCATCCCCTGGCGCTTCAATTTTAAGATCTGCAACAGTTTATACCCAAACCAAAGGGCGGACACGATGCTTCCCACACCCAATACCCAGTAGTACCATGGCAATGTGGACCAAAAATTCGATTCAGGTCCCTGTGGGGTCATCACCACCCCGTCCAACTGTGTCAAAAAGACCGTGACCCCGCCCAACTCCTGCGGCATGCTGGTCCTTAGTATTTCCAGTTTGATCCAGGGCAACGCCAACGACAGCAAAAAAGTGGCCAAGAGGTAGCACCTGTTCCATTGGAAAAAGGTCTCTTTCTTTAGAAAGAAATCATAGGTCAACAAAAAGACCAACTGAAAGACGAGTATTTCCAAGATATAGACTATCATTTTTCCTCGTTTTTGATGTTCTTCATGATCTCTTCCAGTTCTTTAAGACTGATGTCGTTCTTCTTCATAAAAAAGGACACCATGCTGGTAAAGGAGCCTTGGAAATAACCATCTACCAAGGTGTTCAAGCGTTGGTTGCTGTACTCTTCCCTTTTCACCAAAGGAAAGTACACATGGCCCTTCCCTACCTTTTCATGGGACACAAAACCTTTGTCTTCCAATATCCTGACAATGGTGGAAACCGTATTGTAGGCTGGTTTGGGTTCGGGCAATTCCTCCAGAATTGCGGCCACATTGGCCTTTTTCAATTCCCAGAGCAATTGCATTACTTCTTCTTCTGCTTTGGTGAGCTGTTTCATTTTCAACTAATTTTTTAGTTCAATATGAAACAAATATAACTAAATATTTAGTTTAAACTAATTTTTTAGTTGAAAAATGGGTAAAAAATCCGCCAGCGTGGTTTTCTGGCGGATAATTGTTTACCTTAAATTCTTCTTTTCACTAAAAATCAGAATGTTATATAAATGATGTCAGGTCGAGCTGTCCCATCGAGCGCAGTCGAGATGCGAGACCTCATTCAAAAACAAAACACCAAAGCATCTTGACTATGCTCGATGGGACAATTGCCAAAATCTACAAACTAAAAACAATCAACATCTTAAATTCATTTTATATCGAACTCACCTTATTTAAAAAGTGACCGTAACCTTTCCTCTTAAATAGAATGGGGTTCCGGGTGTAAAATGGATTTCCTCCACAGCAGTGGGTTCATTGAACAAACGACTTTCCGTTGCAAATTGGGTCTCGTTCCATTCCGTATCGAATAGGTTTTCTACAATCAACCCGAACGTCCAATTTTTCACACTATAGTTCAGGGTGGCATCGGTGACCAAATACCCTTCGGCCACGATGGAATTGTCCTCATTGGCCGGCCTATCGTCAATATACCGATAATTGATCCCACCGGAAAACCCTTGGTTGCCTCCCAAAGTAACTCCACCTGCCATGGTGAAATCTGGTGCCAAGGGGATATAATCTTCCCCATCGGCCTCCTCAGTGCTTCGGGCATGGGTATAATTGGCATCGGTATAGAGGTAAAGCCAATCCAAAGGTTGGTATCGCGCCCCTACTTCAAGGCCCATTCTACGGGTCTTCCCGCTGGGCTCCACAATGGCCGCATCACCCACATACACAAACTCCTGGTCCAGGAACAAGGTCCACAAAGTGGCATTCAAAACCAATTTGTCCGCAGGTTTGATGATGGTTCCCAAATCCACGCCATAGGCAGCGGGCAGGATATCCTCCCCATTGTTGGCCACCACGACCCGGGTGTCGTTTGAGTGAAAACCGATGCCCGTTTTCAAGAAGAATTGTGTGTTTTCCGTGGGACTGTAAATGGTATTGAACTTGGGACTGAAAGCTACCTTTTCCTCACTGCTGCTATCGTACAGCTCGCTCATCTTGTTGATGTAATCGAACCGGAAATAATCCAGACGAACAGCAGGTTCAAAAGTGAACTTCCCTGATTTGAAGGCCGCTCCGGCAAACGCATAGCCGTTCACCTCATCCACATCTCCATAGGCCATACGCTCCAGAAGTTCCTGCCGATTCAGGGTATGGGACAATTGGTTGTCGTCCACATTATCGTACCGAAAGCCAATCCCTGCGTTGTATTTGAAATCCAACCCACCGAGGTGGGCCGCATTGTCTTGAAAAACGGTTCTGGCCCCGGCCATCATTCGGTCTTCAAACTGTTTGATCTGATCTCCGTTCACCGGGTCTTCCAAGAAAAAAGTAAAATTGGAATAGAGCTCAAAATCGTAATGGGACACAAAGGCCATCGTCTTGAGCGATTTGCCTGTGCCCAAGTTCTTATTGTGGTTCAGAACGATGTTGGTCCTGCTGGTCTGTCCACCCTCGGTGTCATCAATCGCACCAAAGCGACTGATTAGCCCTTGGTCCACGGCACGTTGTGGTATTTGTCCGGATGCATCCCATTTGCTGGAAAAGTGCGAAGCGGTCAACAAGAGTTCCTGATTGCCGGGAAGCGCATATCGGTATCTTCCCAAAATGTTGAGTCGATTGAAGTTTTGCGGTGACTCGAACGGACCATCCGTCAAATACAGTTCGGAGGCCAGATATGCATTGCTGTTCTCACTATCGATCACATTGAGCATGCCCATAAACCTTCTGGCGCCAAATTGGCCCACTTCGGTAGACAGCATGCTTTTGTCCAAACTTTTTCTCAGTTTCAGGTCCACGTAGCCGGCCGTGTTGAAGTTACCCTGCTCCGCATAGTAAGGTCCTTTTCCAAAGTTGACGTTTTCGATGGTCTCGGGAATCACAAAGTGAAGGTCGGCATAGCCTTGCCCGTGGGCATGGGAAACCATGTTCACCGGCATTCCGTCCACACTGATGGCCACGTCGGTCCCATGGTCCACATCAAAGCCTCGCAAGAAGATCTGCTCGGCCTTTCCTCCACCTGCATGTTGGCCAATGATCAGCCCTGGCACCTTTCTCAAAATTTCTTGGGAAGATTTCACGGGATTCGTTTTCACATCCACATCCACTACCCTGCTCAGGGCATCCACTTCGGACACCAAAACCACTTGGTCCAAGGAAATGGAACTTTCCTGAAGCACGATCGTCAATGGATTTTGAAGGTCGGAAGCACTCACCACACGGGTCTGCGTGGCATATCCCAATCGTGAAAAATAAATCGTATCGCTCACCGCTGTCCTATCCAGCACAAAATGTCCTGTCCCGTCGGTATGGCTGTGTTGGCCACTGGTCTTGTTGAAAATTCCAGCGTCTTCCAATGGGGAACCCGATTCGTCAACCAGTTTACCCTTTATGTTTTGTGCGGCGGCAATGCCCATGAACAACATGCACAATGCCGTCATAAAATATTTCATGTCGTTGTATTTAAATTTGATTTGTATAAAAAGTCTGAACCATAGCAATGCCAGACCTTGTCCCAAATAAGTTTGGAACCTGTACCTTAAACTGGCCTGGCCTATTGATCAGTAGTGTTGGGGAGGGGGTGTGGTCACCCCTTGGGACCACGAAAAGAAACTATTTGGGCGTACCCAATGTTCATTTGCTATAGCTATTGGGAACATCTGGAATACAACCCCAACTTCATCAACGAAGTGTTTGTCCAATTGAAGTTGGATGTCATCCGTGGACTGTTGGTCATCCGGCTGATTGGCCTCCAACAAGGTTTTCAACACTTCAAGGGCTTCATGGGAATGCCCTGCCATGGCCTCCAAGGACGAGTAGTCCACCGCTTCGTGTCCTGCAAAAAAGCTGTGCTGGTGCGTTTTGGGGCCCCAGAAGTGTGAGACCTCGTGCAATCCTTCCAAAAACAGGCCATTGAAAATTCCAAAGACATAAAAGGTACAGAGCAGGGTACATCCAACCTGTATAAACCTTGATGTCCGATGTTTTTTTGTTGCTTCCAAAACCTGTTGGCTATCTTTTTCAAAACTACTTACGAAATTTTAAAGTGAAGGGTTTTATTTTGGTTGTTTGTAACATTTGTCGGCTACATTTGTCTAACAGGAAAAGAAAACCATGGACATTGCCTTGTTGATTTTGGGCTTTCTGCTAATGTTAGTCGGCATTTTGGGAAGCTTTTTGCCCGTTTTGCCCGGCCCTCCATTGAGTTGGGTCGGATTGCTGTTGCTCTATTTGACGAAAGCAGTTCCCGATAATTGGTGGGTGCTTGGTATAACTTTTGTGCTGGCAATGGCCATCACCGTTTTGGATTATGTGATTCCTGCCATGGGCACGAAACGTTTTGGAGGCACTAAAGCGGGTATGTGGGGTACCATTATAGGGTTGCTTGTTGCCCTATTTGTACCTGTGTTCGGTCCGTTTGGAATCATTATTTGGCCCTTTATTGGGGCTTTGGTAGGCGAATTGTTGAACAAGGCCAATCAAAAAACCGCCCTGAAGGCGGCTTTTGGTTCTTTTTTGGGCTTTTTGACGGGTACCTTTATGAAATTGGTACTGACCGTCATGTACGCTATTTTCTATGTGTACATTGCTGTGAAATACGCAGGTGAACTCTTTACGTTCAGTTAATCCAACCACTCCACTTTTTCAGTGATGGGAATTCTTTCGGATGGAATCACCTCACCATCAAAATAACCCATATAGAAAAAGCCCAAACATTTTTCACCTTCGTTCAGGTCGAAGAATTCACCCATAAACTTGATGAGTCCGGGCGAGGACCAGTAACTTCCAATGCCCAGTTCCGTACAGCAAAGCCACATATTTTGCACTGCCATGGCCGTTGCGGCAATTTCTTCCCACTCCGGTAAACTTTCTTTGGGATCTCGCTGCATGCAAATAGCAATCACCGCTGCGGAACGCTCGGGGTTCTCCTGTAATTTATTGATCGTGACCTGTTTCGGATTGGGGTCTACCTCTTGATATTTTTGGGAAAGGAATGCCCCCATTTCATCTTTTTTCTTGCCGGTCAATACCTTGAAACGCCATGGCTCCGTTTTCTTATGGGTCGGGGCCCAATTGGCGGCCTCTACAATTTTTTCCAACGTTTCCTTGGCAATGGGCTTATCATTGTATTGAACGGGAAAAATGCTCCTTCTTTTCGCTATAAGGTCAAAAATCATGGTACATATTTAAGTTGAATCCCAAAGGTACTCCCCAAAAATGTGTCATCATAATTTCAAGAGCAAATCCATACAGTTTTTTAACGCCGGATTTCGATTGTCAGCTTTCCATACCATGGACAATACCGCCCTTTGCTTTATCCGTTTCATCTCGATGAACTTCACATCCATCTGAAACCCGTGCTGCAAGGTGGTGGGGACAATGGCAATCCCTAATTCGTTTTCCACCAACTTAAAAATGGTCTGCGCATGAACCGATTTATGCGACACTTTCGGCACGAAACCACTGTCCTCACAAATACTCAATACCGTGTCATAATACTCGGGGCTGTAATCTTGGGAAAAGAGGATAAAATCCTCGTGGGCCAACTGGTCAATGCTATTAAAGTTATTCATATTAATAGGGTGGCCTTGGGGCAGCACCAATGAAAAAGTATCCTCAAAAACAGGTTTTACTTCCAAGCCTTTGGGCACGCGGGACATCCTCACAAAACCCAGATCCAGCCTATCGGAAAGGATGGCGTTGACCTGCGCCCGGTTGGACAACTCTTCCAAAGTGGTATGCACCAAAGGGTACTTTTCCTTCAATCCCACCAAAAGATTGGGCACCACATTCTGCATGGCCGAACCCAAAAATCCGATCCGTACCTCGCCCATATGGCCCTGCCCTATCAGTTTCAGTTGTTTTTTGGTCTGGTCGAGATGGTTTAGGATAAACTCCACCTCCTTTTTTAGAAATTCCCCGGCGGGGGTCAAACGCACTTTCTTTTTGTCCCTCACAAAAAGTTGTGTCTGTAAGATTTCTTCCATCTGTTTGATTTGGGTACTCAGCCCTGGTTGCGAAATGAAGAGCTTCTCTGCTGCTTTTCTATAGTGCAATTCCTCGGCCACAGCCAAAAAATAGATGAAATGTCGGAGTTCTATTTGATAATTCATACTTATTAAATAATACAAAAATAAGTATTGGTAATTATCATATGCAAGTGTTAATTTTATATCAAAAGATAACCCATGTCGCAAATCAAGACATTTCAATATGGTGAAGACCACTTGACCGCAGGTTTGGCCCTTGGTCTGGCTAGGGGCACCGTTAAAGGAATTTTATCCGACACCTGCCTCAAAAAAGTCAATGCCAGTCAACAAAGGGTGCAGCGTATTGTGGAACGGGGAGACATCGTATATGGTATCAATACAGGTTTTGGTCCTTTGTGCAACACCAAAATTTCGAAGGAAGACACCAAAATCCTTCAATCCAATATACTCCAAAGCCATAGTGTGGGAGTGGGCACACCCATTGTCAACCAGTTGGCCAAGATCATGCTTATCCTCAAGATCCACGCACTTGCCAAAGGTTATTCGGGTATTGCGGAAACCACCTTGCAACGCATGTTATGGCATTTGGAAAACGACGCCATTCCGGTGGTTCCCAGTCAGGGTTCCGTAGGAGCTTCGGGCGATTTGGCGCCGCTCTCCCATCTGTTCCTTCCATTAATTGGATTGGGCAAGGTGGAATATCAAGGAAAGACCTTCCCCACCCAAGAACTTTTCCAAAAAATGGGATTGCAACCATTGGAATTGGGACCCAAAGAGGGATTGGCCTTGATCAACGGCACACAATTTATTGCCGCCCACGGGGTACTTGTGCTTCATAAACTACAGCATTGCCTCAAACATGCCGACATTATTGGAACCATGATGATCGAAGGTTTGCAAGGGTCTTTGAAACCGTTTTACGAGGAACTGCACCAACTTCGCCCTTTCAAGGGCAACCAGCATGTGGCAGGTAGGATACGTACCTTATTGCAAGGCTCCGAAATCTTGGAAGACCATATCGATTGCGAACGGGTACAGGACCCCTACTCCCTTCGTTGCATTCCCCAAGTACACGGAGCATCACGAAATACATGGTTGCATCTAAAGGAATTATTGGAAATTGAATTGAATTCCGTGACCGACAACCCTGTGATCATTGATGATGAACTCACCATCAGCGGAGGAAATTTCCACGGTCAACCCTTGGCCATGGCCTTGGATTATGCCGCTTTAGCTGCATCGGAAATCGGGAATATTTCAGACCGTCGCATTTACTTGGCACTGGAAGGGAATAGCCCGGGTGTTCCCAAATTGTTGATGAAGGACACCGGTATCAATTCCGGTTATATGATCCTGCAATACACCACGGCCGCCTTGGCCAGTGAGAACAAGAGCCTTTGCTTTCCTGCGAGTGCCGATAGCATTCCCACATCATTGGGGCAGGAAGACCACGTAAGTATGGGATCCATCAGTGGACGTAAAGCCTTGCAAATCATTGAAAACGTTGAAAAAATATTGGCCATAGAACTGTTGACGGCCGCCCAAGCTTTTGAGTATCGAAAACCTTTAAAGTCGGGAATAGTTCTGGACGAAATCCATACCTTCCTGAGAACCAAAGTCGCTTTTGCCGAAAACGATCGTGTGTTTGCGGATGATATCGAGAAAGGAATCGAGATTATCCAGAACCACGAAATCATCGATTTGGTGGATCGTGTGATGCAGGAAAAGAACCTACATTGGAACACGCCCCACCTGGAAGCATTTGAAATATACTAGTATGAAACCACTTTTGATCGGACCCTTTTCCCAATTATTGCCCATGACAGGTTTACCCTTGAAAGGGGCTTTGAAGGACGAACAACTGCTCCTAATTGAAAACGGGGGCATTGTGGTTTCCGAAGGAAAAATTGTTGCCATCGGCACTTTTGAAGAGCTGAAATCTGACGATGTCGACATCCATCACATTGAAGGAAAAACTGTTTGCCTCCCCGGATTCGTGGATTCCCATACCCACATCTGCTTTGCCGGCAGTCGCGCTAGGGATTACGCGTTTAGAAATGCCGGAAAGTCCTATTTGGAAATAGCCAAGGCTGGTGGGGGCATTTGGGACACGGTAACCCAGACCCGAAAGGCAAGCCAAGAAGAATTGATTATGGGAATTGTTTCCAGAAGCAAAACACACCTTCGGAACGGCATTACCACCATTGAAGTGAAAAGCGGTTATGGACTTTCTGTGGATGAAGAACTGAAAATGCTTCGGGCCATTAAACAGGCCAATGAAAAAGTAGCGGCCACCTTGGTACCCACTTGCTTGGCGGCCCACATGAAACCCAAGGACTGGAACCATCAGACCGAATATCTCGAAGAAATAAGTGCAAATCTTTTTCCCATCCTAAAATCAGAAAACCTGGCCCATCGCATCGATGCCTTTGTGGAAGAGAGTGCCTTTTCCCCAGAGGAAATAAAACCCTATTTCCAAAAAGCCAAGACCCTGGGATTTGATATTACCGTGCATGCCGACCAATTTACTACGGGAGGAAGTCAGGTGGCTGTAGATTTTGGAGCCGTGAGTGCCGACCATTTGGAGGCCAGTACCGAAAAGGAAATACAGCTTTTGACGAAAAGTGATACCATCGCAACGGCATTGCCCGGTGCCTCCCTTGGTTTGGGCTGTGCCTACACCCCGGCCCGAAGAATTTTGGATGCCGGTGGGGCCTTGTCCATTGCCAGCGACCACAATCCAGGTTCTGCCCCCATGGGCGACCTGTTGACCCAGGCCAGCATCCTGGGTACGTTTGAAAAACTATCCAACACCGAAGTGCTGTCGGGCATTACTTTTAGGGCTGCTGCAGCTTTGCGAATGGTCGACAGGGGAAAACTGGAGACAGGAACTTGGGCCGATTTTGTGGTTTTCCCAACGGACAACTATCAAGAAATCACGTATCACCAAGGGCAAATGAAACCCAGTGAAGTTTGGAAAAAAGGAGAACCCATCCATCAAAACGACTGAGCATGACCACAACATTGACCGATTTTCAAGCACAGCTATTACAAGGAATCCCAGAAGAGCTTCCCGCCAAAAGGCCCTATCCCAAAAATGGGAATCCGGCACCCAAACGAAAAGACATTCTCTCCAAAGAAGAAAAGAAACTGGCCGTGCAAAATGCACTTCGTTATTTTCCAAAAGCATGGCATGCGGAACTCGCCCATGAATTTGCCGATGAGCTAAAAACGTATGGCAGAATCTATATGTACCGCTTTAAACCGGAATATGACATGTATGCCCGAACCATTTCGGAATATCCTGCCAAAACCCATCAAGCGGCGGCCATTATGCTGATGATCCAAAACAATTTGAATCCAGCGGTGGCACAACATCCCGAAGAACTCATCACGTATGGGGGCAACGGGGCCGTTTTTCAAAATTGGGGGCAGTATCTGTTGACCATGAAATATTTGGCAACCATGACGGATGAACAGACCCTGCACATGTATTCCGGGCATCCGATGGGATTGTTCCCATCATCCAAAGAAGCTCCAAGGGTGGTGGTCTCCAATGGCATGATGATTCCCAACTACTCCAAACCCGACGACTGGGAAAAATTCAATGCGCTGGGCGTTACCCAATACGGACAGATGACCGCCGGCTCCTACATGTATATAGGTCCGCAAGGCATTGTACACGGAACGGCCATCACCGTGATGAACGCCTTCAGAAAAGTATTGGACAAGAACGATTCCCCAAAGGGGAAAGTATTCCTGACCGCTGGCTTGGGAGGCATGAGCGGTGCACAGCCCAAGGCCGGAAACATTGCTGGCTGCATTACTGTTTGTGCCGAAGTGAACCCCGAAGCGGCCAAAAAACGGCACGAACAAGGTTGGGTAGATGAACTATTGGTGGATCTAAATTTATTGATGGTACGGGCAAAAGAAGCCATTGCCAACCAAGAAACCGTATCCTTGGCCTACATTGGCAATGTGGTGGATGTTTGGGAGCATTTTTACGAAGAGAACATTTTTGTGCACCTGGGTTCCGACCAGACTTCCTTGCACAATCCTTGGGCCGGTGGGTATTATCCCGTTGGGCTTTCCTTTGAAGAAGCGAATACCTTGATGGTGGAACATCCAGCCGAATTCAAGGAAAAAGTACAGGAATCCCTCCGAAGACAGATCAATGCCATCAACAAGCACACAGCAAAAGGCACCTACTTTTTTGATTATGGAAATGCTTTTTTGTTGGAAGTTTCCCGTGCCGGTGGCGATGTGATGGCCAAGAACAATATCGATTTTAGATACCCATCCTACGTACAGGATATTTTGGGGCCCATGTGTTTTGATTATGGTTTTGGGCCCTTCCGATGGGTATGCACTTCGGGCGACCCCAAAGACCTTCAAAAAACGGATGCCATTGCGTTGGAAGTGATGAAAGAAATCAAGGCCGAAGCTCCCGAAGAAATCCAACAACAGATGCAGGACAATATCAAATGGATAGCAGAAGCGGAACAGAACAAATTGGTAGTGGGTTCACAGGCCCGTATCCTGTATGCCGATGCAGAAGGGCGGAGCAAGATTGCCGACGCCTTCAACACGGCCATTGCCAATGGCGAAATCGGTGCCCCTGTGGTATTGGGCCGAGATCACCACGATGTAAGCGGAACCGATTCTCCTTTTAGGGAGACCAGCAACATCTACGATGGCAGCAAGTTCACGGCGGACATGGCCATTCATAATGTGATCGGTGACAGTTTCAGGGGTGCCACCTGGGTATCCATCCACAATGGTGGTGGTGTGGGTTGGGGCGAGGTCATCAACGGAGGCTTTGGCATGGTGCTCGATGGTTCCGAGGAAGCTTCCAACCGTTTGAAAAAGATGTTGTTCTACGATGTGAACAATGGTATATCCCGAAGAAGTTGGGCCCGTAATAAAGAAGCGTTGTTTGCCATTCAACGAGAAATGGACCGTACTCCAAATTTAAGGGTAACTTTGCCAAATCTGGTGGAACCGAATATACTGGAAGACCTTTTTTAATGTGATGAAACACTACGAGCCCCCAAAAAAGAACCTCTGGACCGGACGCATTTCCAACAAGTGGCTGTACCTCCACGAAAAAGTGCATTGTACCCCCTTGACCGAAATTCCCGAAGCCCAAAAAAAATCCATTGCTTTATTAGGTTATGCCTGTGATTCCGGAGTACACCGCAACCAAGGCAGGGTCGGGGCTGTGGATGGTCCGGATGCCATAAAAAGTAGTTTTGGAAAAATGCCCAATCACTTGGCCAGTCATGTTTTGCTGCACGATGTAGGTTCCATCACCTGCACCAACAGCGATATGGAAGCATCCCAGGACCAACTTGCCGAAGCCGTTGCCACTCTTTTGGAGAAAAAGCAATTCCCCATTGTGTTGGGTGGAGGGCACGATATGGCCTACGGCCATTACTATGGCATCAAAAAATATCTGGATGCAAAAAAAGAAGGCCAAACTATCGGCATCATTAATTTTGATGCCCATTTTGACCTTCGGAAAAATACAGAACAGAACAATTCGGGCACCCCATTTTATCAGATTGCCCAAGATTGCCAAGAAGAAGGCATCGATTTTAATTACCTCTGCCTCGGTATCCGAAAAGATGCCAATGATAGAAACCTTTTCCAAACGGCCAAGGACCTCAATGTCATTTATGTAATGGCCGAGACTTTTCAACCTGCCTTTTTGCAAGAAATTACCACTTTTATCAATGCCTTTACTAAAAATGTGGACCATGTGTACGTGACCATCGATTTGGATGGATTTTCATCGGCGTTTGCGCCAGGAGTCAGTGCAGCCTCGCCCATGGGTTTTACTCCATACATTGTTTTGGAATGCCTGAAGACCATCATGTCCACCGGTAAACTGATCAGTTTGGATATTGCCGAGATGAACCCTAAGTATGATATTGATGGGCAAACAGCCAAACTGGCCGCTTCCTTGGTGCACCATGTAGCGCATACGGTTTCGGGGAGTTGACATCACCTTAAATCGTCATTCTGAGGTTTCTCACACGCTACCGATACTTAATCGGTATTTGGTTCGAAATGAGGTACATAGTGACGATTGAGAAATCTCTTTGTCATTCTGAGCCTTTCGACTAAGCTCAAGACAGGCTTTGCGAAGAATCTACACGGTGAACATTCATGACATAAAGGCTTGACACGAATGGCACTAATTCCAACTAATCTATAGATGTCACCTCGAGCTGTCATCCTGAGCGCAGTCGAAGGAGCAGTCGAGAGGTCTTACTGTCTAGGTCTCGATTACGCTCGACCTGACAACTTTCACAATCCATTTGGAGAAGATTCCGCTCTGCAGCGGAATTTGTTCAACCATCAATTTTGAATTATGTTCAAATTTGGGTTTCACAAACAAAAAAAGCCTTCCAAAAGGAAAGCCTTTCATTGGCGAGCATCGGTTTGATGCTTCAACCTGATTCCAATCATCGCGACTGGAATCCAACACAACGTTGCAAAGATAGCAAAGGTTTTGGATTCACCAATTTGTTTCCATGGGAATAAAAAGAAAGTCAAACGGCCTTGATGACATAAGTGACCACTCCCCAAATCAGCAAATCACTATCCTTGGAAACTTTGATGGGTTTGTAATTCTCATTTTCAGGCATCAATATGATGGTATTTTTTTCCATGTGCAGTCGCTTTACCGTGAATTCCCCATCCAAAAAACAAACGGCTATTTTGCCATGTTCCGCCTCCAAGCTCCGGTCTATGACCAAAAGATCCCCATCATCGAGCCCAGCCCCGATCATCGATTTTCCACTCACCCGTGCATAAAAGGTGGCCTCCTTGTTTTTGATCAACGTTCGGTCAAGACTGATTCGTTTTTCCTTAAAATCATCTGCTGGAGAAGGAAATCCTGCGGAAACGGTATTATTGGACATGGGGATGCCCTTCATTTTTTCTTCATCGGGAGAAAAAAAGGTGAGTAATTCAGTGTTTATCGGTTTTTTAGGGGTCATTTTACCGTAATGATTTCATTGATATTTGTCGTGTACCTTGGAGAAAGATGTTCTTGACGCATTTTCCATGTCCTTTCCAGATCCTGGTTCGCAATCTTCATCTTATTGTTCCCATACTTGTCATTGATACCATCCATGACCTGCATAAGTTTGTGATGCTTTGGGTTTTCGGAAAGAAACAGATCCAATTGCCTTGCGTTGGTGGGTACCAACCCAGATACGATGACCCCCGCCTTCTTGTATTTGATCCCTGGTTTAAATATGGAAACCGCGGCCCTGACGGCATAGTTGCTTATGGTAAGGCTGGAATCCGTGGCGTAGGGCAACGTAACGATAACACTGCCTCTATCCTGTGGTTCGTCCTTTTTATGCCTGTCGCTTCGCAAAAACACCACAATATGGTTGCAACTGCTGCCCTGATTTCGCAATTTCTCTGCACAACTGCTGGCAAAGGTGGAGATACGTTCTTTGATATTCTCCATATCGGAATAGGTACTTTCAAAGCTTCTTGTGGTAGCAATGGCTTTTTTGTCCCGGGTATCATCATCCAGATCCAATGTTGGGATGCCCTGCAAATCCTTTTTTAACCTCAGCCCTATAATGGCCATTTGTTTTCTCACCCATTCATCTGACAATTGGGTGAAGTCATAAGCAGTTTTTACATCTTGGGTCTGTACCCGTTTTAAGTTACCATGCCCAATCCCCCAAACGGTCTCTATCTTGGTCCATTTCAATGCTTTTATACGCCGTTCTTCCGACTGGATCACATATACCCCTCCCGTCCTTGATTTCAATTTTTTGGCAATCTTATTGGCCACCTTGGCCAAGGCTTTCGTGGGTGCTATCCCTATACTGATGGGAATCCCGGTACACTTTTGAACGGTTTGCTGGATTTCCCTTCCGTAGGCCTCAAAATCATAATTTTTGAAACCGTCAAACTTTAAAAAAGCCTCATCCACACTGTACACTTCCATGTCTGGCGTGAATGTGCCCAAAATGTTCATCACCCGGGTGCTCATGTCACCATACAAGGGATAATTGGAGGAAAATACCTTGATGCCTTGGTCCTCACAAAACTTTCGGTATTTGAAGGCAGGGGCGGCCATAGGCAGACCCAATTTTTTGGCCTCATCGCTACGCGAGATGAAACAACCATCGTTATTGGACAAAATGGCCACGGGAACATTATTGAACTGGGGCTGAAAAGCCCGTTCACAAGAAGCATAGAAGTTATTGCAATCCACCAAGGCAAACATGCTCCAAAGTACTCGATTTTTCCTAAATTACATAGGAAATTTGTTGTAATGAAGATACGAATCAAAGGCAATTCGGTGCGTTTTCGATTGACCCAGAGCGAAGTGAAACAGTTATCCGAAACCGGATCGGTACAAGAGATCACCGAGTTCGGGACCCATATTTTTCAATATCGGGTACAATTGATGAAAGGGATACAAAACCTCCAAGCTGCCTATATCCAAAACGGAATTACGCTATCCATCCCCGAAACGGAGGGTAAAAACTGGTTCTTGACCGAAACTGTCGGTTTTGAACATGAAATGCCCCTTCCCGAAGGGAAAAACCTCCATCTTTTGTTGGAAAAGGATTTTGCTTGTTTGGACAACACCTCGGAAGACCAATCCGACAATTACCCCAACCCAAAATCGCAATGCTGAGTTGAACCATGGAAAAAGAAATCAAACGGAACATTTCACTGACCGGTGCTATTCAATTCACTGGACTGCGCCTTAAGGAACCCATGCATACCGCCGCTGGACTATTGGGGGTAACGGAAGCCCTTCGGCATAGTTTCAAGGAGATGGGCATTGCCAAATCCATGAAGGCCCTGCTCGAAATGAACCAAGAAGACGGGTTTCGCTGTCCGAGTTGTGCTTGGCCCGTACCGGAACATCCCTCCAAGATTGCCGAATATTGTGAAAACGGGGCCAAGGCCTTGGCCGATGAAGCCACCAGAGAGCATATTGGGGCAGATTTCTTTGCCCAACATTCCGTAGAGGAACTATCCAAACTCAGCGATTATGAATTGAACAAATTGGGACGGGTCGTGGAACCTTTGGTACTAAAACCAAACAGTTTGCATTACGAACCCATAGCTTGGCAAGAGGCTTTTGAGCTGATTTCCGATGAGTTGCACCAACTCAACGATCCCAACGAGGCCATTTTTTATACTTCCGGAAGATCCAGCAACGAGGCAGCCTTTCTTTACGGCATGTTCGTGCGGGCTTTTGGCACCAATAACATGCCGGATTGTTCCAATATGTGCCACGAATCATCTGGTGTAGCCCTTTCTGAAACCTTGGGTATCGGCAAAGGTTCCGTGACCTTGGATGACCTTTACGGCGCAGAAGTGATTCTGGTGGTGGGGCAAAATCCTGGCACCAACCACCCCAGAATGCTATCGGCATTGGAAAAATGCAAGCGCAACGGAGGTAAAATTATCAGTATCAACCCATTGGCCGAAACCGGTTTGGTCCATTTTAAAAATCCGCAAAGCGTATCGGATATGTTAGGAAGTGGTCAGGCCATGGCCGACATCCATTTGCCCGTTAAGATCAATGAGGATATTGCCCTGGCTAAACTAATCCTTAAAAAATTGGTTGCCTTAGACGCCAAAACCCATAATGTCCTGGACCATGAATTCATTGTGGACCATGTGGATGGATATGATGACCTTCTAAAAGATTTGACCCGATATGATAATGAAACCTTGCAGCGCAGAACCGGGGTCTCCATGCGGAAAATCGATCATGTAGTGCAATTGTTGGCGACAAAATCCAAAATCATCGTTTGTTGGGCCATGGGACTCACCCAACACAAAAATGCGGTCCAGTGTATTCAGGAATACGTGAATATACTTTTGTTGAAGGGTGCCATCGGAAAACCGTTTGCCGGCACTTGTCCTGTGCGCGGGCACAGCAATGTACAGGGCGATCGCTCAGTGGGCATTATGCATTACGTGAACAAAACCCTGAACGAAAAAATTCGCGAACACCTCCAATTTGAACCACCGACCGAACCTGGTTACGATACCGTCAATGCCATTCAGGCCATGCACGATGACAAGGCCAAAGTTTTTGTTTGTTTGGGAGGCAACTTTTTGATGGCCGCCTCGGACACCCAATACACCGCCGAAGCCCTTCAAAATTGTGATCTTACTGTGCAGGTAAGCACCAAATTGAACCGGAGCCATTTGGTCACTGGAAAAACTGCCCTGCTTTTACCCACTTTTGGTCGCTCCGAAAAAGATGAGAAGAACGGCAACCTTCAATTTTTGACCATGGAAAGCAGTACGGGCAAAGTCCGTCAAAGCAAAGGGTTGCTGAAACCCGCTTCGGAACACATTAAAAGTGAACCTGAGATCATCGCCCTGTTGGCCCATACCTATTTTAGGGGCAATCATTCCGTGGATTGGTTTGCCATGGGACAAGACTACAACCTCATCCGAAGTTATATCGATAAGGTGGTGAAAGGTTTTGACAATACCAGTGAGCGTTCCAAGGGTTTTGGGTATTACCTTCCCAATAATGTGAGGGAACGCAATTTCCGGATGTTGCCCAACGGAAAGGCCCAGCTCACCTTCAACACCTTACCGAACCATCAGCTTAAAAAAGATGAATTGTTGCTGATGACCATTCGGTCGCATGATCAGTTCAATACCACCATTTATGGATTGAACGATCGCTATCGGGGCATCCACAATGAACGCCGGGTCGTGTTCATGAACGAGGAGGACATGGTAGAACGAAAATTGCAAAAATTGGATGTGATCAATCTGCACAGCCTTTATGATGGCATCCAACGTACGGCTGAACAATTTTTGATCATTCCCTATGAGATTCCCAAAGGGAACATGGCGGCCTATTTTCCGGAGACGAACATGCTGGTACCCTACAACCATTTTGCTGACAAGAGCCACACCCCCATCAGTAAATCCATCAAAGTTACTGTTGAAAAACATAGCATCGAATTTCCTCACAACTCTAATAAAATTTCTTGATTAGAACTTGGTAATAACCTAGTTAATAAGTGCTTCTCACGTGTAAGCGGATGACTCCTTTTATTATTAATTTTGTTATTCACTGCTATTCAAGAAGTTATATTCAATGCTATGAACACGGTAAAGATTGGAGATGATTTTGAAAAAAAATCAAAACAAATATTGAAGAGAATTATTGACAATCATGAGCTTAGTTCTATCCCCGCCCATTGTACAATTCGTGAGAAAGCAAAATATCAATCTTATAAAAGAAGTGGTAAGAATATCATTTTTGACATAGCTATTGAAGTTAAAAATCCAAATGCTAAGAAACCGATTTTAGTCTATATAGTGGAATGCAAAAACCTTAAAAGCCCTGTTCCCGTTGATGACATAGAAGAATTCAACGACAAGGTAGGAGGAATTTTAGGTGTGCAGACAAAAAAAATAATGATTGCAAAAAGTGGATTTCAAAGTGGTGTTATGGAAGTGGCGGACAACTTGGGGGTAATGCTTGTTGAGGTAAAAGAAGATGATTATGAAATAATTCTTCATAAATCAGAGAAAACAAAAAAGGTTGACAGCTCAAAAGACATTGACAAGGAAATTCTAACATTGATTGGAAAAGCATACTTTCCAAAAGAAATCAAAGGATTAAAAAAGCTATCAGCAGACCAAATAAATGACATTGCAGTTTCTTTCCTAAATGATTTTGACCAAACAGTTACCAAAAAAATTCTTCCTGTCCCAATTAACAAGCTGGTCAAATATCTAGAAGAAACTAAGTTTCTAAAAATCAACTCAAAAAACAATCTTACAGACAATAGTGGAAATGAATTGCTTGGTTATTATGATTTAAAAAACAAAACTATTTTTATTAATGCTGCTATAAAAAATACAATAAGGTTCCCTTTTATATTGGCTCACGAAATAGGCCACTTTGTCCTCCACAGTAATTTGAAGACAAATCAATTTGTATATGACAATTTTAAGGATTCAGAATATAGCTTATTCATTCAAAAACATAAACTCAGGAATGATAAGAACTGGTTGGAATGGCAAGCTAACTGTTTTGCTTCATGTCTCTTAATGCCTAAACAGGCAATGATCACCAAATTGATTGCCATCCAAATTGATAAAGGGATAAGTAAGCAAGGGAGAATTTATCTTGATGAACAACGAGTAAACCAAAAAGACTTCATTGATATTGTTGAAAAATTGGCACTATTTTTTGGGGTAAGCAAAACAAGTGTTGAATATAGGTTAGAAAGTCTCAACATTATCCAACGTCCTCCACTATCTAAAAAAGACGAAAGAGATAAAGAGACTTTGAGAGCACTTTCTCTTCTAAACGAAAAAGTTGGAAATCTTATTTAAATGCAGGAATCCCCGTAATATCGGCCCCTGTAATCAATAGGTGGATGTCGTGGGTTCCTTCATAAGTAATCACACTTTCGAGGTTCATCATGTGGCGCATGATGCTGTATTCGCCTGTGATGCCCATACCTCCCAACATCTGTCTTGCCTCACGGGCAATCTTAATGGCCATTTCAACATTGTTACGCTTGGCCATTGAGATTTGGGCCGTAGTTGCCCTTCCTTCATTCTTTAATTGACCTAAACGGAAGGCCAACAATTGCGCTTTGGTGATTTCCGTGATCATTTCGGCCAATTTTTTCTGCTGTAGTTGAAAAGCCGCAATCGGTTTCCCAAATTGAATACGCTCCTTGGCATATCGAAGGGCGGTATCGTAACAATCCATGGCAGCTCCAATGGCCCCCCAAGCTATTCCATATCTGGCGGAATCCAGACACCCCAGTGGGGCACCCAAGCCAGATTTACCGGGCAAAAGGTTTTCTTTGGGCACCTTAACGTTGTCAAAAATCAGTTCTCCTGTAGCGGATGCCCGTAACGACCATTTGTTATGAGTTTCCGGGGTGGAGAAACCTTCCATGCCACGTTCCACGATCAAACCATGAATCCTGCCTTCCTCATTCTTGGCCCAGACCACCGCAACGTCTGCAAAAGGGGAATTGGAAATCCAAAGTTTGGCACCGTTCAAGAGGTAATAATCACCCATATCCTTGAACTTGGTTTCCATACCGCCGGGGTTGGAACCGTGATTGGGTTCGGTTAGCCCGAAACAACCCATCCACTCACCAGAAGCCAATTTGGGTAAATATTTTTGCCTTTGCTCTTCAGAACCATAGGCGTATATGGGATACATGACCAAAGAGGACTGAACCGATGCCGTGGAACGTACCCCACTATCGCCACGCTCAATTTCCTGCATGATCAATCCGTAGCTAATCTGATCTAATCCCGCACCTCCGTATTGTTCAGGAATGTATGGACCAAAAGCACCAATCTCTGCCAACCCACCAATAATCTGTTTGGGGAATTCGGCCTTTTGGGCAAATTCCTCAATGATGGGCGATATGTCCCGCTTTACCCACTGCCGGGCCGCGTCTCGGACCAGTTTGTGTTCTTCGGAAAAGAGATCATCAAGATTGTAGTAATCCGGGGCTTCAAATAGATCGGGTTTCATTCGCTGTAATTTTAACCAAATATAACATTACGTTCGGATATTGTTACATTTTTAGATAAAATGCTTCGGTCAATTTGATGTACTCCTCTGTGTATTGATGGCGCTCCCTTTCAATGGTCAATTCACTTTCTTCGATTACCGTTTTGGAAAATCCAAATTCCATCAAGCTCCTTTTGTATTCCACATTGGGATTTCCCTTGACCCGGGTGATTCGGTTTAGGTACAAACCCGAAGCTGCTGCCAATTCCACAAACCCCCTCTCCTCTTTGTAGGGTATGATAACGGAAAATAAGCCTTTTCCCGATAAAAGTCCAGATACTCCTTTCAACAGCTCATCAAACGGTAGGGAACTGTTCTGCCTTGCCTGATTCCGCATAGTATCACCGCTTCCCACTTCTTCCGTATAGAAAGGCGGATTGGAAACAATCAAATCGTATTTGTCCTCGATTTCGTCCACAAACTCATCAAATCCTGCATGATAGCAAAACAAGCGATCTGCCCAAGGCGAGCCCTCAAAATTGGCCACACACTGTTCATAAGCAGCCTCATCCAATTCAATGGCGTCAATGGTTTCCGCAACCGAACGCTGGGCCAGTTGGAGTGCAATGAGTCCGGTTCCGGCGCCTACATCCAAAATGGTTTCCGGTTGATGGTCCAAGGAAGTCCACGCACCCAAAAGCACACCATCGGTTCCCACTTTCATGGCGCATTGATCTTGGTGGACAGTAAACTGCTTGAAAACGAATTTCTTACTCATCCAACCTTCCTGGTTCTCGGTTTTCACTCCCCTCGACTTCCAGCAATGCGTCACCCAATCGCTGCCGCATACCATTGGCCAAAACTTTTATCTCTCCCACGATTTCGGGATACTCCTCCGCAACATTATGGGTTTCGCCGACATCGTTCACCACGTCATAGAGCTCTATCTCTTCCATATCTACCATCCGATACTCACCCGGATTACCATCTTTTCCAGGTTCTTGCCCTTCCATGGTTCGATATTGGTGTGGGAAATATAATTTCCACTTTCCATAGCGTACCCCGAATAGTTCATTCACTCTATAATAAAAGAAATAGGCCTCTTGAACGGGAACAGTCCGCTCTCCGCTGAGAATGTCCCACACACTTTTTCCATCAATAGTGGTTTCTGGCAATTCCGCTTCTGTTATCTCAGCAATGGTAGGCAGTAGGTCAATAGCCATCATCGGCACGTCAATGACCTTTCCACCTTTGAGTTTTTTTGGATATTTGATGATACAGGGTTCTCGTTGTCCTCCCTCCCATGCGGTACCTTTCCCTTCTCGAAAGGGCAACGCACTCCCTGCATGGTTTCCATAGGAAAGCCAAGGACCATTGTCCGAGGTAAAGATGATCATGGTATCGTCCTCCAACCCATTTTCCTTGAGTGCTTTGATGATTTGTCCCACAGACCAATCAATCTCCATGATGGCATCACCGTACAACCCCCTTTCCGACTTGCCCTTGAACTTATCCGACACGAACAATGGTACATGCGGCTGCGGATGCGGCACATACAGAAAGAACGGGCGGTCTTTGTTCCTTTTGATAAAATCGACGCTTCTTTCGGTAATTTGTGTCGTCAATTGGGATTGGTCGATCAAGGTATCGATCACCGCTTCATTTTCATAGAGCGGTAAATCCGGAAAATTGAAAATGGTTCCTTGTTGGGGGTGAAAAGGCCACATATCATTTGAGTACGGAATTCCAAACCATTCATCAAACCCGTGTCGGGTGGGCAAAAACTCTTTGTGATGCCCCAAATGCCATTTGCCGTAAATACCGGTGGCATACCCCTTTTTCTTCAACATTTCGGCAATGGTGGTTTCCGAAGCATTGATTCCATGTGTATTATTGGGTCCCAACGCATTATGGATGCCAATTCGGTTGGGATAACACCCTGTCAAGATTCCTGCCCTGGATGCCGAGCAGACTGCCTGGGCGGCATAGTAATGGGTCAATTGCAGTCCATCTGCCGCCATTTGGTCCAAATTAGGGGTCTTAATGTCCGGGGAACCAAAAACCCCCACATCCTGATAACCCTGATCATCCGTGAAAATCAGTACAATGTTCGGAGAACGTTCCGTTACAGTGGGCTGTGTTCTCTTATCACCACAGGAGGTTAAGCCAATGACCATAAGAACTAGAAGATATATACGCATAGTACAAACTAAAATAATCTCCTTAAAGATAGGCTTAAATCTGCTATGCTATGAATTCAGGTAAAGGTCTACCAAACCTTCGGGAGTGTTCACATGGATAGTTTTGTTCTTACGGTCCACTTTGGTGATAATCTCATCACTAATTGGAATCAAGAGTTCCTTCCCATCCTTTACCGCCTCAAAAAGTTCTTGGGAGGCACTATCATTGATGGATGTTATAACACCTATATCACCATGTACCTCATCCATCAACGTGAAGCCGATTACTTCATGAAAATAAAACTTGTCCCCAGACAAAGGTGGCAATAGTGAAAGGGGTAGAAACAATTCGCAACCAATGATCTTGTCCGCGGAGGCTTCATCCTTCACCTCTTCAAAATCGATTCGGAGCAGATTGGATTTATGCAGACGGCAACGGTCAATAAAAAATGGAACCAGATTGTTTCCCAAAGAAACAAATACTGATTCCATATTTTCGTAAATCTCAGGTTCATCGGTATCGAGTTTCACCAATACCTCCCCCTTGAAGCTATATTTTGAAACGACTTTGCCCAGGTAGAAGCAATCTTCCTTGTGCATCGTTTCTGAGTCTTATTCTTCTTTGGCAGCTTCTTCTGCAGCAGGAGCTTCAGCAGCAGTTTCTTCCACTGGTGCTTCTTCGGTAGCAGCTTCCACTGTTTCCTCAGCTACTTCTTCCACTACCTCCTCAACAGGAGCGGCAGCAGCGATCCTTTTTTCATTGGCTTCTTTCTCAGCTTCCAAAGCTTTGGCCCTGGCATCAGCATCAGCTTTGCTCAAACCATCTTTCTTGGCTTGGATTCCTTTTTCTTTTTCTTCCAACCAAGCGTTAAATTTTTCCTCTACTTGCTCTTCGGTAAGTGCTCCTTTACGTACACCGCCCAACAAGTGGTGCTTCAACAATACTCCCTTATAAGATAGGATGGCCCTGGCAGTATCAGTAGGCTGCGCACCGTTCTGCAACCATTTTACAGAAGTGTCCACATCCAATTCGATGGTGGCAGGATTGGTGTTAGGGTTATAAATGCCCAATTTTTCCAAAAATTTACCGTCTCTTTTTGATCTGGAATCTGCGGCAACCACCCAATAGAATGGCTTACCTTTTTTACCGTGTCTCTGAAGTCTGATTTTAACTGGCATATCACATTAATTTGTAGGGTGCCCGACCCTGGTTATTAATTCTTTCTATAATCGCTTTTCGTCTAAGCGGGTGCAAATATACACTTATTTGTTTACAGCACAGCCATAAAACAAAAAAAGTTAAATGGCTTAACAATTGGCCCACATCCCGTTAAACCCATCTTAAACCGGTGCTTAAATTTTGCAAAGGCATTGATATCCATTATATTCTACGTAGATGTTGTCGAAAATCGACAGTCAGAACCTAAAAAATGAAATGATGAAGTACACCGTAGAAATGTCGAATAAGTTGAATGAACTTTTGGAACGAACCTATGATGCAGAAAAGGGGTTTAAGCAAGTCGCCGAAAAGATAGACAACAAAACACTTAAAGAGTTTTGTCTGGATAGAGCCAAGCAACGGTTCAATTTTGGCCAGGAATTAAAATCCGAGATACTGTCATTTGGCCAAGCTCCCGAAAAAGGCGGAAGTGCCAAGGGAACCTTGCACCGCTCATGGATAGACTTTAAGTCATTGTTCTCTTCCAACAACGAAGAGGCCATGCTAAAAGAGGTGCATCGTGGTGAAAAAGAGGCCATTGCCACATATAATGACATCTTGCAGGACAAGGACTTTGTATTGCCCCCATCCACAGAGAGCCTACTGATGCGCCACCGAAACGCTATCAGGGAAACCTTGGAGACGGCAGATATTTTTGAATCAGCCGTATCATAGGGACAAAGTTTCTATAAAAATTTGGAAAAGCCGGGAAATCCCCGGCTTTTTTAGTTGATAAATCGTGAAAACTCAATTTTCCCATAACCGTCTTCTTCCGTATTTTTATCCATTCCTTTTTCTCACCGAGAACCAAAACCTATGTACCTGATCTTTGATACAGAAACCACTGGATTGCCCAAACGTTGGGACGCCCCCATTACCGACACCGACAACTGGCCAAGGTGCGTGCAGATTGCATGGCAATTGCACGACGAAATGGGGCGATTGGTGGAGCACCAAGACTTTTTGGTCAAACCCGAAGGGTTCAACATCCCCTACGAATCGGAACAGATACACGGTATTTCCACAGCTTTGGCGGAAGAAAAAGGGACCCCCTTCCATGAAGTCCTACAGGCGTTCAACAAGACTTTGGAGCAGACCAAATTTGTGGTGGGCCAGAATGTAGGGTTCGATATCAACGTTATGGGATGCGAGTTCCATCGAGGGGGCGTCGAGAGTCCCTTGGGGCAACTCCCCGTACTGGACACCTGTACCGAATATACTGCAGAGCTTTGCAAGATTCCTGGAGGACGTGGCGGCAAGTTCAAGCTGCCCACATTGACCGAGCTCCATGAATTCCTGTTCGGTGAGCCATTTGCAGAGGCGCACAATGCCACCGCGGATGTGGAGGCCACCACACGTTGTTTTTTGGAGCTGATCCGAAAAAAACATTTTACTTCCGAGGAGCTGGACGTGCAGCCCGATTATTTTGAACGCTTTTCCGAGGCCAATCCGCAGGAAATACAACTCATCGGGCTCAAGCATATCAACCTAAAGGCCGCCTCCAAAAAAATTGCAGATGCGCTTTGGGCCAAGGACACCGGTGAAATTTCGGCAGCCGAAATCCAGGAAAACATTGAGACCCTGGAAGATGCTCCGTTTGCCCATTTGCACAACCATTCCCAATTTTCCGTGCTCCAGTCCACCATCGACATCAAGGACTTGGTTAAAGCCACGGCGGAAAATGGCATGCCTGCCGTTGCCCTGACCGACCACGCCAATATGATGGGCGCCTTTCACTTTGTGAAAGAAATCATGGCACACAACAAAAGTGTCAAGGAGAAGAACAAGGAGCTCGAAGAAAAGGGGGAACAGCCCACCGAGAAGGAAATCACCCCTATAGTTGGCTGTGAATTCTTTGTCTGCGAGGACCACACCAATAAAAATGTAAAGGACTACGGTTATCAGATCGTGCTATTGGCCAAGAACAAGAAAGGGTACCATAATTTGGCCAAAATGTCCTCCATAGCCTATACCAATGGCTTCTATTATGTGCCCCGAATCGACAGAAAGATTGTGGAACAATACAAAGAGGGCGTCATTGCCCTCACCGGGAACCTCTATGGGGAAGTCCCCCACAAAATCCTGAACGTGGGCGAAAAACAGGCCGAAGAGGCTCTTTTATGGTGGAAGGACCTGTTCGGGGACGATTTTTATATTGAGATCATGCGCCACGGACAGGAAGATGAGGACCGCGTGAACCAAGTGTTGATGCAAATGGCCAAGGAGCACGACATCAAATTGGTGGCCACCAACAACACCTATTACTGCGATAAAAAAGACGCCGAAGCCCACGATATCCTGCTTTGTGTAAAGGATGGCGAAAAACGCTCCACTCCCATCGGACGTGGACGCGGGTATCGTTACGGCCTTCCCAATCAGGAATACTACTTCAAGTCCTCCGATGAAATGAAGGAGCTTTTCAAGGACATTCCCGAGGCCATTTTGAACATCCATGAGATCATCGACAAAGTGGAGCCCTATGACCTGGCCAGTGACATTCTGCTGCCCAAATTTGGCATTCCCGAAGAGTTCAAGGTAAAGGAAGATGAAGAAGATGGGGGCAAACGAGGGGAAAATGCCTATTTGAGACACATCACCTATCGGGGGGCTGAAAAACGCTATGGGGAAATCACTCCCGAAATCAGCGAGCGCATCGATTTTGAGTTGGAGACCATCAAAAACTCTGGATATCCAGGGTATTTTTTGATTGTGGAAGATTTTATCCGCGAAGCCCGGAACATGGATGTTTCGGTAGGTCCGGGACGGGGTTCGGCTGCAGGATCCGTGGTGGCCTATTGTTTGGGCATCACCAACATCGACCCCTTGAAATACGACCTTCTTTTTGAGCGTTTCCTGAATCCGGATAGGGTGTCCATGCCCGATATCGATATCGATTTTGATGATGAGGGCCGCGGCAGGGTTATGGAATATGTGATCAACAAATATGGGGCCAACCAAGTGGCACAGATCATCACCTACGGAACCATGGCCGCCAAATCGTCCATCAGGGACACCGCAAGGGTACTGGACCTGCCTCTGGGCGATGCAGACCGTATTGCGAAGCTGATTCCCAATATGTCCAAGTTGAACAAGATCTTTGGAGTGGATGAAGCGGAACTAAAGAAAAAATTCCGGTCGGACGAACTGGACAAGGTCAACGAATTGCTGAACATTTCCGAAGGAGATGACCTGGAAGGCCAAACGGTGAACATGGCACGGGTACTGGAAGGGTCGCTCCGAAATACAGGAATCCATGCCTGCGGGGTCATCATCACCCCAGACGACATCACCAACTTCGTTCCCGTGGCCACTGCGAAGGACTCCGATCTCTACGTGACCCAATTCGACAACTCCGTGGTAGAAAGTGCCGGTCTGTTGAAGATGGATTTCCTGGGACTGAAGACTCTTACTTTGATCAAGGACACGGTAAAGATTGTGAAGGCTCGTACCGGAATAGAACTGGTGCCCGATGATTTTCCATTGGATGACGAGAAAACCTATGAGCTTTTCCAACGCGGTGATACGGTAGGGATATTCCAATACGAATCACCCGGGATGCAAAAGCACATGAAAAACCTGAAACCCACGGTTTTTGATGACCTTATCGCCATGAATGCCCTATACCGACCTGGGCCCATGGAATACATCCCCAGTTTCATCGCCCGGAAACATGGGGAGGAGGAAATCACCTATGACCTTCCCGACATGGAGGAATACCTGAAGGAAACCTATGGGATTACCGTGTATCAGGAGCAGGTGATGTTGCTCTCCCAAAAATTGGCCGGTTTCTCCAAAGGTGATGCCGACGTGCTCCGAAAAGCCATGGGTAAAAAGATATTCGCCCTGCTCCAAAAATTGAAACCGCAGTTTTTGGATGGTGGGGAGAAAAATGGACATCCACGAGATGTTTTGGAGAAAATCTGGAAGGACTGGGAAGCCTTTGCCTCCTATGCCTTCAACAAGAGCCACTCCACTTGCTACGCCTATATCGCCTACCAAACGGCCTACCTGAAGGCCCACTACCCTGCCGAATACATGGCAGCGGTGCTGTCCAACAACATGAACGACATCAAGCAGGTGACCTTCTTTATGGAGGAATGTAAGCGCATGGGCTTGGAGGTTTTGGGGCCGGACGTGAACGAATCCTACTATAAGTTTGCCGTAAACAAAAATAATGCGGTCCGCTTCGGGATGGGTGCCATCAAAGGTGTGGGTCGCTCTGCGGTGGAGACCATTGTGGAACACCGAAAAAAGGACGGTCCGTTCAAATCCGTATTTGACCTTGCCAAACGTGTGGACCTCAGGGCCGCCAACAAAAAAGCTTTCGAGAACCTGGCACTGGCCGGTGGTTTCGATTCATTTGCCAATACACACCGGGCCCAGTATTTCCATCATGATGGCGATGGCATCACCTTTTTGGAAAAAGCCGTGAAGTATGGTTCCAAATTCCAAGAGAACGAAAATTCATCCCAAGTGAGCCTCTTTGGAGACGCCAGTGAGGTCCAGATACCGGAACCCATCGTCCCGCCTTGTGAGGATTGGGGCACCATGGAAAAACTGAGACGGGAAAAGGAAGTGGTGGGCATCTATATCTCCGGACATCCCTTGGATGATTTCAAAAAAGAGATCACCGCGTTCTGCAACACCAGTGTTTCCGCTTTCCAAAACCTGGAAGAGTATGTGAACCGGGAGCTTTCCGTTGCCGGGGTCATCACCGATGTGCAGCACAGGGTATCCAAGAATGGGAAGGGCTGGGCCCTTTTCACCTTGGAAGATTATACGGATTCGCACGAGTTCCGCATATTTGGGGAGGAATACCTCAAGTTCCGCCATTTTTTCATGATCAATTCCTTTGTCTATGTCAAGGCATTTGTGCGCGAAGGATGGGTGAACCGGGACACTGGAAAAAAGGGGGAGCCCCGATTGCAGTTCAACGATTTCAAACAGCTCCAGGACGTGATGGATGCCTATGCCAAGAAACTCACCATCAAACTGGATTTGGACCGTCTTCAGGAAAACCGCATCCAGACCTTGAAGGACACCTTACGACTGCACAAAGGGGAACACCCACTCAGTTTTGAGATCTATGAGATGAAGGACGAGATCAAACTCAAGCTATCAAGCCGAAAACAAAAGGTAAAGATCAATAGTGAACTGCTTTCCGAACTGGAGGCCCATGAGATCCATTACAAGTTGAATTAGACCCTATAACTATTCCCAATGGCGCGATAATCAAAACGAATGCCCTAGGCGTAAGGTACATGGGCAATATTTGACTAACTTTGCATAACGATAAAACAAATAAGATGGCACTAGAAATAACAGATGCGACTTTTGACGAAGTAGTTTTGAAAAGCGACAAACCTGTCCTTGTTGATTTTTGGGCAGCTTGGTGCGGACCTTGTAGAATGGTTGGCCCGATCATTGAAGAAGTGAGCCAGGAATACGACGGCAAAGCTGTGGTAGGCAAGGTGGACGTAGACGCCAACCAGCAGTTCGCTGCCAAATATGGTGTGCGTAACATTCCCACTGTATTGGTATTCAAAAATGGTGAGGTGGTCAATCGTCAAGTAGGGGTATCTCCCAAAAAAGTATATACCGAGGCCATTGATGCGGCCCTATAAATAGGTATTGAACGTCGATTTTAAAAAAGGTTTGGCAAATGCCAAGCCTTTTTTGTTTTATATTTCCAACACCTATGGATATCAGATCTGAACTTCACAAAGCGCAACTTTTCCAAAATCTGGAGCTTTTGGCCCATCAGATTGTTGAGGGTTTCATCAGCGGCATCCACAAAAGCCCTTTCCATGGGTTTTCGGCCGAATTTGCCGAGCATAAGATTTATAATTCCGGGGAGAGTACCAAGCACATTGACTGGAAACTCTTCGCCAAAACGGACCGCCTTTACACCAAACGGTATGAGGACGAGACCAACCTGAGGTGCCATATGATCTTGGACAATTCGTCCTCGATGTACTACCCCGAGGTAAAAAACCTTTCGCTGGACAACCTCAACAAAATTGGGTTTGGTGTACTCGCCATTGCTGCCCTCATGGAGATTTTGAAGAAGCAGCGGGACGCCGTTGGCCTGAGCATCTATTCGGACACGTATGACTTCCATGCCCCAGAGAAGAGCAGCGAGAGGCACTTCCAAATGCTCTATTCCAAATTGAACGAGGTCGCTACGCCCGAAGGAACAAAGGACACGAGGACATACACCTTTCTCCATCAAATTGCCGAAAAAATGCATCGGAGGAGCTTGATCTTTCTCTTTTCCGACATGTTCCAGACGGAGACTGAAGAAGCGATGCTATTCGAGGCCCTTCGCCATTTAAAATACAACAAGCACTCCGTGGTGCTCTTTCACCTACTGGACAATGCCCATGAAATCGATTTTGAGTTTGGGAATGCACCAAAACGTTTTGTGGATGTGGAGACCGGGGCACACATCGATCTCTATGCAGATTCCATAAAAAAGGCCTATTCGGAAAAAGTGACCCAATACCAAGAGGACCTCAAACTTCGGTGTGCACAGTATCAGATCAAATATGTGGATGTTGACATTCGTTCCAGCTTCTCAAAGGTCTTGAATTCCTTTATGATCGAGCGGCAAAAATTTGCTTGATCATATTTTTAAAAAATGTTTTGCCGAATCCGAATTGAGAATGTATATTTGCACTCGCTTTAAAAAAGCAATCTGAACAAGATTTGAATCTGACTGTTGTCAGAGTCGATAAAAAGATAAAATCATTGGTCTGGTAGTTCAGTTGGTTAGAATACCTGCCTGTCACGCAGGGGGTCGCGGGTTCGAGTCCCGTCCAGACCGCTTGGAATATTTCCAAATTTATGCAAAAGCCTGTAAACGAGATGTTTGCAGGCTTTTTTCATTTTCAACAATACAAATAATCCGAGCTCCAAAGTGGTGGCCGGACACATGACTTCATTTTCCTTTCCCTATTCTTCATACATCAAGTTTTCAATGAAATGGACAAAATGAAATATCGGTAGGGAAAAAATACTGGTTTTCAGTGATTGTCCCTTTCATAGGGACCCCCTAATTTTGATAAATCATGGATTTCACAATGCCTAATACCGTGTGCTAGGAACAGGCAAATATTCAATCAAAACCCAACAATGCCCATATACTTTTAAAATGAAGAACAGAATCATTCTTTTGATTGCCCTTGTGTCCATCCTTTCATGCAAAAATGGACAGGGTCAGGGACCACAACCAGAATCCGAGCAACTGGAGAGCCTGGGAGCGAATAATACCGAGGAGAATTTTAGCGAGGGAAGGATAGACGTTGCCATCCATTTTCCCGGAAACCGTTTGAGTGAAATTTTGAACAAGGTAGACCCATCCAAAGGAGATGTGCAGCAACAGATGCAAAACCTCATGAAAGATTTGTCACAGGCCGAGGCGGAAAACATAAAAAAAGTAATGGAGGCCAATCCCATCCTTGCCATGCAGATCATGTTTGCGCCCATGCTCAAAAATGAAATCTTCGTAAGAGAAGACCATGCACTCGCCAAATGTGATGGATTGATATACCATCTGGAGAATAAACTGGACGGGGACAATGAGACCGGAGTGGTGTTTATCCAGTCACAACATGATAAGAGTAACCAGCTTACGTTCAAGTATGACAAGGACTATTTTGGGGAAATCCAGCTACAGACCAGGATAGATATGGACATGTATGACAGGGAGCAGACGAATGATACTGATGTGATTGCCGGCTACACCTGCACCAAAGCCATATATACATTGAAAAACAGTACACCAATGGCATTGGGAAAACTTGAGGTGTGGACTTCTGGGCGCATGCCGCAATCCCTGAACTTCATACACCCCTTCTATCTGGAAGAGGAACATGGCATTATGAAGATTGCTATTTACCAAGACATGGATTCTGATATGCCAATGGTGTACGAATTTAAAAAAGTGACCCCAACTCCAGTCAGCGATTCAGATATGGAAATCCAACAAAGCCAACCTGTCTATTCAGGAAAATCCGATGCTCAGACCATAGCTGCCAAACTGATGGGGATCATGTTCGGGAACCCATAGCAGTAATCTTTACAGACATTTTTATGAAAAGATACGCGCTCATCGGGCTAGTTGTACTAATATCCTATTTGTCAAATGCTTGCTCAAGCGATGATGGCAGGGGTCAGGAAATTCGCAATTATCGCTATGAGGTGACGGGCACCATCTCCGTTCCGGTCCAAATTCAATATACCCCGACCTTTTTAAGCCGAGAGGATGCCCTTGATGATGTGGACTACGAGGAAACCGTTATGCTTCCTTGGACAAAAGAGGTGTCGTTGCACTATTTGGCATCCGGTGTGGGTCTTTCCGTAGCCGTTGAAGATGGTTTTGTTGGAGAAACGGTCTCCATCAAAATTTTCTTGGAAGATGAACAGGTAGCTACCCATACAGCGGAAGTGGCCCCAGATGGCGTCCTCGTCTTTACGGTAAACTATTACATTGATGGTACGGTAACCGTACATGGTGATTGAAAAAAATCGAATTCAACAACAAAAGAAATATGCAAAAAACATCCCTACTTTTATCCCTAATTCTTCTCACAATTATTGGAAGTACAAATCTAAGTGCCCAGTACAAACAGGAAGAATATCAGAAGCACCCACTGCAAAGGATTTTCCCCCAACAGCCTTTTGACTCAATTGCCGCAAGGAACTCGCTGGCCAAGGGTCCCACAACCATTAAGGGGGTCGCCTTTACAAAGCCCACCAACAATTTGGGCTTCAAAGCTCCTTTGGCAGAGAAGATCTATGCCAATCACATTGTCGTGGAACTGTTTCCCTATACCCGTTATTTTGAAGAATGGTACGAACTCAAAAGAAAAAAAGAGAACGTCAAGAAAAACAGGATTGTCTATATGGACAGCATCGCCTATGCGCATCGATTGTACTGTGAGACAAATTCACGCGGGGAATTCACCTTTCCTGAGATCAAGCCTGGAAAATATATCATCATGGGGACCTTACCCTGGACATCCTCTGGGTATCAAGACCAATATACCGGCAGCGGGTATGGCTCTTATGGAGGAAGAGTGGATTACTATGACCGACAATACTACAGCGTATCGCATAGTGATTTCCTGATACAGGTCATAACTGTGGAACCGGACACTGAAATTGTCAAAGTAAAATTGAAATAGCCGATTGTCCAATGGATCGGAAGCATGATACTGGACTTCCGATCCACTGAACGGTACAATCTATTGTTTTATCAATTCCACCCTCCTGTTTTTGGCCCGTCCTTCTTCAGTTTCATTATCCGCAATAGGGTTCTGGGAACCATGTCCTTGAAATGACAACCGCCGGGCATCGATTCCCATGTAAACCAATTCTTTCATGACGGTTTGTGCCCTGTTCTCGGACAGTTTTTGGTTGTGGGCACCATCCCCCGAAGCATCGGTATACCCATGAATGGAAACCTTCAATCCCTTATCGGACCGCAGTGCCTTGGCCACTTCTTCAACAGCCTCTGCCCCCTTTGGTGTAAGAACGGCCTTGTCCAACTCAAAATTAATGTACAGCACCACTTTGCCACTTTCCTCCAGATCTTTCTGGATCTTGTCCGATTTTAAAATGGAGATGGTCTGCTCAAATGGCTTTTCCTGGAGTATGTTCAGGCTCCCTGATACGCCATCCCCTGCCAGCTGCACATAGATGTTCCCACCATCTGACCGTCGGATCACATAGGTCCGTATCCGTTGGCCCACATAGCCAATGGAACCATCCTCGCCCATGTATACCGCATCGTCATGGTATCTTTCGTATTCTTCACTGTTTATCTTTCCATCAAATACTTTTACCCCATCCACAGAAGTGATGATGTCATCATAACTTTTTTGGAAATAAGGCAAGGACCATTCATCGTAACCACCTTCTGCGGAAATGTAGGTTTTCCATACTTTACCTTCCAAAGGTGTCATGATTCCATCCAATGCAACATACAGCACATCATATTTTCGCTGTATGGGACGGTTCGTAGTGACAAGGCCTTCGGGCAGGCCAAAAAATGGAAACTCTCCTAAATCAACTTTGGAAATGGGGAGTTCATTGATGTTGAATTTTGGTTCTCCAGCATCTGTCTCTTCCTCGTTTACGGGGGTATGCCCTATTTGGGTTTCTTCAGCGGGCCCGGCTCCGGTGTCGGTATTTTTGTTTTCTGGCCCCTTTTTACATGATGCCATGTGCAAGGCAAGTACAAAAAAGAGCAGTATTCTTTTTGAGTGTGTGGTCGATGATTTCATGATGTATATAAATAAAAAGGAAGTGGCCGAAACAACCACTTCCATCTGTTTTTTGATATATGCAATTTTTTGTTCCTTTAGTCGATATTGAATTTTATGCCAGCTCCAATGACCAATTGATCGGCATCCCCAAGAACATACTTGATCTCGGCAAAGGGCAAGAAATTCTTCCCTATGGGAAAATTGGCACCGGCTCCCAGGTTTAACCCCACTTCGCCGCTACTGCCACTTCCACTGCCAACAAAATCATTGTCGAACTTTACTTTGGCGTGGGTATAGTTCAATCCTCCCAGACCATAAAAACCCAAGGTCTCGTCGTCCACAAAATAGTAGTTCACATTACCATTTATCTCAAACATATTGAACTTAACATCCCCTTCCTTTTTGGGAAAATAATACCCGATATCCGGAGCAATGACAAGCTTGTCGATAATAGGGATTTCTGCCGTGGCCCCAATACCAATACTCTCAATCTCTGTCCCATAGATGAGTTTCCCTCCAATACGGAAATCATTTTGGGCCAGCATAACCTGGCAGGTCAACAGTAATAATCCAAAGCTCAGTAAAAAAGTTTTCATGTATTTAAAGGTTAAAGTTTATGATGTATTCGTTGCATTTTGATACGCGGGCATGACCATCAATCAAACTCATAGGTCATGGCAAAATTCATGTAGCCATCGCTTATTGCAGTAACAGTGGATTCCTCCACTACGCTATCCCCTCGATAAATTTTAAGGAGAACGGTCTCCCCTTCATTGCCAGGGTTACCGACACTGTTCGAGGCCCCGAGTACTATTACGGACACATCCCCATCAATGGTCACAGATTTGGACCAAGGCAGCGACTCTGCTTCCGCAATTTGCTGGTTTCCTCCCTCATCGGAATAGACGATTACCATTTCCCCGGAGTAGTTACCGGTTATTTCATATTTCATCTCCCTGCTTTGTGGAGCGGACCCGTCGTCCGAAGAGCAGGATCCAAGAGCGGCCATGATGACAAGAGCCAATGACCAAATGATTTTTTTCATGCTATTTCCAGTTAAGTTTACAAGGCAAAATTAGAGGCCCCACCTCTCCATAACAATACCCGACCAATGGTATTTTCGCCTACTGGTTTCTTGGTATTTTTAGGGTTGGGGAAGCGTACTAATGAAACTTAATTATAAATTGCGGGCATGATTCGATGTTCCCTGATCACCCTGCTGCTGACCCTTGGCATACACATTTGTTTTGCCCAAACTCCCTTAAGTGGGTCTACTTATGCGGATAGTCTCAACCAAATCCTGAAAAGTGCAGGAAACGACAGCCTCAAGGCAAGAGCCAACCTATTATTGTCCGAGTATTGGTACAACAAGGACAAGGATGCGGCCCAAAAGTATTTGGACAAAGGACAAGAGCTCGGGAAGCCATACCCATACCTAAAGGGGCTGCAACAGTATTATGAGGCCTATTTTTACTATAACACGGATAGCAAAAAAAGCCAATCCATTTACTTGGCCGCCGATTCACTGCTCAAGGGATACCAGAATGCCGACGCCTACTATTATAGGTCGAAGGTCTGGCGGAGAATAGGTGCGCTGAAACAGGTGGAAGACGATGAAAAGGCATTCACTGACATTTTATTGAACAAGGCCATTCCCTTTGCCAGACAGTCCGGGGACAGTGCTCTTGTGGGCGACCACTACATGGCACTGGGGATCGTTTTCAAAAATCAGCGACAGCTTGAAAAAGCCGAGGAATACTGTCTCAAGGCCATACACGCCCTAAAAAATGCCCATGCCGAGCCAGGGGTGCTTGCCAAGGCCTACTATACCATTGCCGAAAATTATGTGTTCGAGGAGAAATATGCAAAGACCAAGGCCATGCTCGATAGTGCCAAAGTACGTTTGGCCCCTTACCCAGATTCGGAGCATTTTTTACGCTATTATGCCATTGAGGGAATGTATTTTACGGTTGTGGAACAGTATGATGATGCACTGGTCAGTTTAGATAAGGGCATAGCCCTTGCCAAGAAGCACAATTTAAAATACGAGGAGCAGACCTTGCTCTTTCAGAAATTCTATGTGCACTATAACAACAAGGAATATAGAAAAGCGGAGAAAATCTTCCAGTTTCTTTTGGAACAGAAGGAAATTATGTCCTTGGCCATCAATAAACTGCAAATATACCAGGGGCTGACGGAAACCTATGTCAATCTGGGCGACATGAAACAGGCCTATGAGTGGCAAAAAAAATATAGCACCCTGAGCGATAGTTTGCACACCAGCAAGCTGAAAAGCGATATCAATGCACTGGAGATAAAATATAACAATGCAGAAAAAGAAAAACGTATTGCCCGATTGGAGGCAGAAAACGAAATGGCTTCGCTCTCGGCCCGCAACAATCGTCTTGCAAATTGGTTACTGGGAACCATAAGTCTCTTTTTCCTGTTCGTAGTGTTATATTCCTATTTCTATTATCGAAAGGACAAAAAACTGGCCTTTGAAAAGGAACAGAACTATCGCAACCAGTTGACAAAGCTCAAGCAGGATCAGCAACTGATGTCCGCCCAGGCCATGCTAAAAGGTGAGGAACTGGAACGCAAACGAATGGCACAAGACCTTCACGATGGATTGGGGGGCATACTGACCGGGGTGCGCATCAACCTTTCCAACGTGGAAACCAAAGTGGCCAAGACCCTGTATGAAGAAGTCAAAAAGATCATTACCAACGTGGACAAGTCCATGAAGGAGTTGCGAAGGATCGCCCATAACCTGATGCCGGAGTCGTTATCGAGGATAGGATTGTCCGGTGCCTTGGAAGACCTGTGCAAATCTTACGAAACCCCAGATTTCAAGGTAGATTACCAACCTTACGAAATCCAATCCTCATTGACGGAAACCGAAAAACTGACCATTTATAGGATCGTACAGGAATTGTTGAACAATGCCCTAAGGCATAGCAAGGCTTCCTTGGTCATTGTGCAATGCAGTCAAAACGAAAATAAGTTCTACATCACCGTGGAAGACAACGGGACAGGTTTTGACCCAACGTCACCGCAGAACCAAAAGGGATTGGGGCTCCGTAATCTGGACCATCGGGTCCAGACCATGGACGGCACCATCAAGATCATATCGGAGCCGAACGACGGAACAACAGTAAACATAGAACTGAATGTACTTGGATAAAACCTCCATTGTCATTGTAGATGACCATTCCATTGTGATAGAGGGGCTCAAGTCCCTTTTGGATGAAGACCCATTGGACGTCCTTGGGCATTTTACCTCAGGCAACGAAGCCTGTGACTTTATCCAACAGAAAAGGCCAGATCTGGTACTGTTGGACATCAACCTGCCAGATGTGAGCGGCATAGATCTCTGTCGGAAAATCAAGGCCACGGCACCCGAAACAAAGGTTTTGGTACTGAGCAACCATAATGAAAGGAACATTATCATGCAGACACTCCAAAATGGCGCAAATGGGTATATGCTGAAAAATATTTCAAAACAGGGACTGTTGCACGGAATTTCGGCGGTAATGGCCGGAGAGATCCATTTTTGCAATGAGATCAGGGATATCATTTCCAAGCCCACCAAATATGAACTGGGAGACCCCCCCTATCTGACCAAAAGGGAAAAACAGATCCTACGGATGGTGGCCGATGGGGAAACGACCCAGGAAATTGCATCGCAATTGAATGTAAGTCCATTGACCATTGAAACGCACCGTAGAAACCTGCACCATAAATTCCAGGTCAAAAATGTGGCCGAACTGATCATGGTGGCCAACAAGCATCAATTGCTGTAAAATGCCATAAAGTTTAGCTCCTTTTAACCGATTCACGGCACAGGGCAATCTTACTCCCTATTTTTCAACCTTCATCCCCGATTCTGTGCGCCAATGTATTTTACCTTCACAGGATAGGATGTTTTTTGTTGCTTTGTACCATGCCAGAAACCCAAAAAACAAATAACGCACCTTCCCTTTACTGGAAATGCCAGATCATTGGTTGGGGAATTGTTTCCCTGCTGTGGCTATATATTGCTTTGGTACGGGATTACTTTGGCATTACCGATGCACTGACCAATTATGTCCTCGATGTTGCCATTTGCATCGGGCTCACCCATGCCTATAGAACCATTGCGCTGAAGAAGGGATGGGACCGATTGGGCATCAAAGAATTGATGAAAAGGGCCGTTCCTTCCATTTTGATATTGTCCGTTCTGTTCATGCTTTTGATGAACATTAAAATGTCCATATATATTTATATGTTCAATGGTAGCAACACCTTTTCGGAAAATTTACTTTTATGGAATCCGGTGCTGATCACAGGGATAAGGCATATGTCCATTTGGGTGCTTGCCTACCATGGCTATAAATTCTATGTCAGGGAGATCGATACCGCAAAAAAGAATGCCCAGCTCTCGGTCATGGCCAAGCAGACCCAACTGGACAACCTTTCGGCACAACTGAACCCCCACTTCTTGTTCAATTCGCTCAATTCCATCAAAGCTTTGACCCTTGAAAATCCCAAAATTGCACGCAGGGCCATCGATCTGCTGTCGGATCTATTGCGTTCATCACTTTATGAGAAAGAACATACCACCATTACCATTGCCGAGGAGTTGGCCTTGGTCAAAGACTATGTGGAATTGGAACAATTGCGGTTTGAGGAACGTTTGAAAGTAAAAATGGATGTCGATGATACCCTTAAGGGCTTTACCGTCCCCCCTTTGAGCATCCAACTTCTGGTTGAAAACGCCATCAAGCACGGAATAGACCAACAATTGGATGGAGGAACGGTGGAAATTTCAGTTCGGTCCGGTGTCGACCATATGATCATTTCCGTCAAAAATCCAGGGTTTCTTTCAACAAAAGAGCATAAGGGGTTGGGGTTGAAAAATTTAAGCGAACGTCTTTTGTTACAATATGGGGAAAAGGCGGAATTGGAGATCGGAGCCCCTAGGGAACGGATGATCGAGGCAACACTAAAGATACCTATCGATAAGAAATGAACACTTATAAAACATTGATCGTTGATGATGAACGCTTGGCCCGCGAAGAAGTGCGGAGGGCCCTCAAAGGGTATCCCGAGTTTTGTATCGTGGGAGAAGCGCACAATGTGGAAGTGGCCATTGGCCTAATCGAGGCAGAACAGCCCGACATCCTTTTCTTGGACATTCACATGCCCGGAAAATCAGGATTCGATCTGTTGGATGAATTGGGAACCGTACCTGAGGTCATCTTTACCACGGCCTACGATCAATATGCCGTAAAGGCCTTTGAAGTAAATGCCCTGGATTATCTGGTGAAGCCTCTGCGGGAAGAACGATTTGCCAAAGCCATTGAAAAGGTCAAAATGGAGTTGGAAAAGAAAGTGGAAGAACAGCAGGCACCGGTTGCCAGTCACCAGAAAATCTTTGTCAAGGACGGCGAAAAAGTACATTTTATCACATTGGGGGGCATCAGCTTGATCGAATCCATGGACAATTATGCACAACTGCACTTCGACAACAAGAAGACCATGATCAAACGCTCATTGAACCTTCTGGAAAAAAAACTGGACCCCAGTGTGTTCTTTAGGGCCAACAGGAGCCAGATCATCAACACGGAATACATCAAGGAAATCCAACCGGATTTCAACAATAAACTACGGATTGTCCTGACGACAGGGAAAACCATTGAAGTTTCAGGTAGACAATCCGTGCTGTTCAAGAAACTGAAAAGTCTGTAGTCAAAACATCCATTAAGAAATCCAAATCACCAACGGTAAAATCACATGGTGATGGGAAAATATGTTCAAAACCCAATATCGGTCAAAATGAAAAAACAAATCATGGCATCCGTTCTTGTCTTAGTCACAACCTCTTGTTTTTTAATCCATTGCAAACAAAAGAAAGACATACAGGTTCCTCACACGGTCATTGAAAACAACACCACATATCTCATACAGGATAGCATTTTGATCCAGACAAGGGATGGTGCGAAGATCCATGCCATAGTGGTCAGGAATTCCAAAATCACCAAGCCGAATCCTGCCATACTTTTCCACACCATATATTCACGGAAGAGCGATCTCCAAAAGGCGAAAATGGCCGCGGACCACGGCTATGTCGGGGTTATTTCATACACTCGAGGAAAAGGGTTGAGCCCAGATTCCATAGTACCCTTTAAAAAAGAAGCGACGGATACTTATGATGTTATCGAGTGGATAAGCAGACAGGAGTGGAGCGACCAAAAAGTAGGTATGTATGGGGGAAGCTATGTAGGTTTTGTCCAATGGGCCTCGGTCAAGCACGGAGTACACCCGGCACTGAAAACCATTGTACCATCAGTATCCGTGGCGCCGGGAATTGCCGAGCCCATGGAAAATGGTGTCCACCAGAATTTTCATTTTCCCTGGCATCATTATGTCTCGAACAACAAGTACCTCGATACTACCCTTTATTCCAATGGACAAAGATGGCAGGACCTGAACATGAAATGGTACGGGGAAGGTGTCGCCTACAACAAAATGGACAGTTTGGATGGGTTACCCAATCCTCAGTTCAATGAGCGGTTATTGCACCCTACTTATGATGCCTATTGGCAAAGCATGATGCCCTATAAAGAGGAATTCTCGCATATAGACATTCCCGTTCTGTCCACAACAGGGTATTATGATGGGGGGCAAACGGGCACTAGATATTATTTGAACGAACACACCAAATACAATAAGGATGCAGATCATTATTTGGTCATTGGGCCCTACACCCATTTTGGTGCCCAAGGAAAACCCAACGCCCACATTTTGGGATATGATATAGATCCTGCGGCCCAAATCGACATCACGGGTTTAATCTTCGAATGGTTCGACCATATACTGAAGGGCAAGAAGAAACCGTCCTTGCTGAAGGATAAGATCAATTATGAGGTCATGGGGGCCAATAAATGGGGACATGCACCTTCGTTGGAACAGATGGCAAACGATACACTCACCTATTATCTAAGCAGCAAACGATCGGGAGTGGCCTTTAAGTCGACCTATGATTCCGGAAACAATGGAGAGAACGTCCATTTCAGTTTGGAAGAGCGACCCAGTGACCCCGAAGGGTATCTGGAGCAGACTATAGATTTCTTGGACAGAAGGAATTTCACATGGAATTCAAGCGGATGGGGAAGCATTGTCGCAGACAATCTGACCATTGGCCAAGGTTTTTCCTTTGTCACCGAACCCGTTACATCCGATTTCGAAATCAATGGCTCCTTTGGAGGGGAAATGTCGGTATCCATCAATAAAAAGGATTTTGACTACAGTGTTGCATTGTACGAGCAAACCCCCGACGGGAAGTTCTTTGCACTGACATTGCCCTATGTAGGGAGGGCCAGTTATGTGTTGAACCGTGAAAAAAGGCAATTATTGCAACCCAACATCAAAACAAAGATCCCTTTCGGCATTGTCCGGATGACCAGCAAAAAAATCAGCAAAGGCAGTCGGTTGGTAGTTGTTGTCAATGGAATCAAGGACCCTTTTACGGAAATCAACTATGGCTCGGGCAAACCGGTAAGCGAAGAAAACATGACAGATGCTAAAAACCCCCTTGTGATCACCTGGTACAGTGATAGCCATATTGATATTCCTGTGAAGAAAAACAAGATCTACCTCTCCATGGCAACGTTGTGCAAATAACCCAAAATTTTTCTGCCGAACATGTCCTTGATGTAACTCCTGTGCAAGTATTTTTCGAAAAAAACCTATCAAGTGTTTGCCTGTTTTACTTTGGGGACAACCATCAAATTTTCTCTGGCCCCAACAGCTCGACCACCTATTTTCTTAGAGCACACCATAGGGTGACATGACTGGTTGGAACGCACCCATCCACGGGAGGATTTGTAGTGTCGAAAACGTTATAAAAAGTATAAAACCCAGTAAAATTGGCACTTACGGTTTATTTTACTATCTTTGCATTGATGAAAATCAAGCTCCACGAGAGAAAAAACTGTAGGATTCTTAGTTTTAATTATCTGGTATTTCGAAACCAATCGGATAAATTCATTCCACCTACCCTATAATCAACCACCCTTAGCTGGGTAATTCAACGGTGCATTGTTTTGGGCAAATCGTCCCCAGTATTGCATCCCCATTTCCTATTGTATCCATTAACCTAAAAAACAAAAAAACATCATCGTCCAAGACAAAGCCATGGCCATCAAAACCTACGACGCCTTTACCCGGCTCTCCACTATGGAAGCCGATAGGTTCGCCAATTTTCTGTTCCAACACCAAGAGGGAAAAAAGGCCACAAAGCAGGCCATAAGGAAAGCCATCCAGTATTGTACAAAGGACATCCCCGGACTTGGGGGCTACGTGTTCTCCATGGAGGAAAAGGATGAGATCTTGGGCCTGGCCGTAGTGAACAAAACCGGAATGGGAGATTATATCCCAGAAAATTTCTTGGTGTTCTTTGTGGTGCACCGTGACCATCGGGACAAAGGCATCGAACAAAAATTGCTGGGCTACACGCTCCAGTATTGCAAAGGGGATGTTGCCGTCCATATCACCAGTGGGAACCAATACCCCAACAAACATTTTTTTGAAGAGAACGGGTTCAATGAAACCCATATGGAAATGAGATTAAACAGATAAATCAATATATGCTCAAAATCGAAGTAAAACCTGGCGAAAGTATAGAACGTGCCCTAAAGCGCTATAAAAGAAAATATAGAAACACCAAGCGCTTGGATGAAATCAGGGACCGGCAGGAATACACCAAAAAATCAGTAGAACGAAGAAAAACTATAAAAAAGGCCGCATACCGGCAAAAATACCTGTTGGATCAGGAGAACATATAGTCATCAACACCATTAACAATACAATGAAACTTTCAAGAATCAAAAGGGAAACAAAGTATGAAAAGCGTTACAGCGTTAAAATGGGAGAGCTCACCACCCAAGTGACGTACATCAAAAGGTACATCATGGGGCTTCCCATACGCACATTGCACAAATACAGGGAAACCTATTATGGCGAAGTAAAAGACTGTAAGGACTGCAACATATCCGCATAAAAAATCACTAACCCTTTTTAATAAAAACAATGAAAGTATTGGTCATTGGCGCAGGTAACATGGGGCTTACCTATGCCACAGGTATGTCCAGATCCAAGTTGCTGAAGAAACGCAACATCATGGTACTGGACAAGTCAAAGGAAAAAATGGAAGAAGTGGGCAAAATTGCCCATTTTGATGCCATGGAACGCTTGGAAGACTGTGTCCCCAAAGCAGATATCATCTTCTTGGCCGTGAAGCCCTACCATGCCGAAGAACTCTTGGGACGCATGAAAGAACTGGTGAACCCAGAACAATTGTTCATTTCCATCATGGCAGGGGTCACCATCAAGTACATCCAAGATGCCCTGGGTATCAAAAAAGTGGTCAGGGCCATGCCCAACCTACCCGCCCAGGTCGGCAAAGGACTCACCAGTTATGTTTCGGCAGAAGAAGTATCGCGTTTGGAACTGTTCATGACGGAGGGCCTTTTGGACACCACAGGAAAATCACTTCGCGTGAAGAGCGAAAAATTCATCGATGCCTCCACGGGAATATCCGGGAGCGGGCCCGCTTATGTCTTCTACTTCATGCAAAGCATGATGGAGGCCGCATTGCAGATGGGATTTTCTGAGAATGTATCCAAAGTACTGGTAAGCCAAACCTTTACCGGGGCCGTGGAATTGTTCAACCAGTCCAACCTGACCCCCGATTCCTGGATGGAAAGGGTAGCATCCAAAGGAGGTACCACCCGGGCCGCACTGGACTCCATGCAGGACAACAACGTAAGTGAATTAATCAAGGAAGCCGCTTTTGCTGCATTCAACAGGGCAGTGGAACTCGGCGAAGAATACTAGATCATGTACAAAGAACTCGTGGTCATCAAGGTGGGAACCAATGTGATGACCAATAAAGACAACAGAATAGTAAGACCCGTGCTCAACAATCTGGTCCAACAGATCGCGGAACTATATGAACGGGACATCATGACCATTTTGGTCTCTTCCGGTTCCGTAATTGCAGGAAAAGAGGTGTTGGGAAAAGCCAAGATAAAGGACAAGACCCAACGTAGGCAGGTGTATTCTGCCATAGGACAGCCCAGAATGATGCGCCATTACTACAACATTTTCAGCGACTACGGCATGAAATGTGCCCAAGTGTTGCCCACAAAGCGGGATTTCAACCCAGGTGTGCACCGCGACAATATGATCAATTGTCTGGAAGGGCTCCTTTCCGAGGGCGTAGTGCCCATTGCCAATGAGGATGATGCCGTTTCCGTGGCCATGTCCATGTTTTCGGACAACGACGAATTGGCCACACTGCTCGCGCAATTGATGAACGCCGACAGACTGATCTTGATGACGGACATCGATGGGCTATACAACGGTCATCCCGAAAAAGAAGAATCCGAGGTCATCAAAAAAGTGACCCCGGAGGAAGACCTGGACAAGTACATAAAAGAAGGCAACAAAGCCGAGGGCGAAGGTCGTGGTGGCATGGGCTCCAAACTGAACTATGCCCAAATAGCCGCAGCGGCCAATATTCCATCTTACATCGTGAATGGAAAAAAGGACAATGTAATCCTCGACATCATAGAAGGAAAAACAGTGGGAACCGAGGTTTCCCTTTAAAACCATACAAATGAAATTATTGAACACAGCTATAAAGAACAAGGTATTGAGCGATATGGAACGGATCCTGGACAAGGACCGAAGCCTATTGTTGGAGGCCAATAAAAAAGACCTGGATGCTTTTGACCGAGACGACCAGGCCCTGTACGATCGCTTGGTGGTCGATCAGAAAAAAGTGGACCAGATGATCCAAGCGGTCAAGGAAGTCCGTTTGCAGGAAGATCCCGTGAACAGGGAAATCTCCACCAGAGAGTTGGACAACGGGTTGAAGATCATCAACAAAACAGCTCCGTTCGGCACCATTATGATCATTTATGAATCCAGGCCCGATGTGACCGTTGAGGCCGCAGTACTTGCCTTTAAGGCCAACAACAAGATTTTGCTCAAGGGCGGAAAGGAAGCCTACCACAGCAACAAGGCCCTGGTCCAATTTTGGCACCAAGCCCTTGGGGAAAACGGCCTCCCCTCCGATTTCATCCAATTTTTGGAAATGGACCGGGCACAGACCCAAGATTTTCTAAGAAATCCGGACCAAAACCTGGACCTCATTGTCCCCAGGGGTGGTGAGCGGTTGATCGCTTTTGTAAAAGAACATGCCAAATGTGCCGTTCTGGTCAGTGGCCGAGGGAACAATTTCCTCTATGTGCACAAAGATGCTGACTGGAAGAAAAGCTTGGAGGTCATCATCAATGCAAAGACCCATAAAATATCGGCCTGCAACGCCTTGGATAAAATCTTGGTGGACACCCGTATCGAAGGTTACCAAGAAAAGTTAAAGGAACTCCAACAACTCTTGAAGGAAAAGGGGGTCTCCATTTTGGTGGACAAAAATGTTCACTCGATATTGTCGGATGAAGAACCCATTCCGAATGCATCGATTTGGGAAGAGGAGTTTTTGGCCATGAAATGTGTCATTGGTGCAGTGGATAGTCTTGATGGGGCCATACAAAAGATCAACAGGCATTCAGGAGGGCACTCTGCCTCCATTATGACCCAGGATAACAGCATTGCACAGACCTTTATGGAAAATGTGGATTGCGCCGCAGTATATCAAAATGCATCCACTCGGTTTACTGATGGCGGCCAAATGGGTGTGGGAGCAGAATTGGCCATAAGTACGGACAAATTGCATCATCGAGGTCCACTTGGGCTCAAACAGTTGGTGACCAACAAATATTATGTATTTGGGAATGGCCAAGTAAGGATATAGGGGGCATCGCATCTAAAAAAATGGGGGGAAGGAACATGGTGGGAAACACAACCGTTCCTTTTCTTCATTCGCAAAACTGTCCCAACATTACTTTATTATCAATTTTCCTATCAATTATTGGTCATTTTTTAAGAAAATCTCTAGATTTAGTATATCAAAACATATAAAGTATGGGAAAATTTGAGATCAAAACGGATAAATCTGGACAGTTCAGGTTTAATTTGAAGGCTGGAAACGGCCAGGTTATTCTAAGTAGCGAGGCATATACCACAAAAGCTGCTTGTGAAAACGGCATAGAGTCGGTAAAAAAGAACTCACAGGACGACAGCAAGTTCGAAAGAAAGACCGCCAAGGATGGAAGCCCTTATTTCAACCTAAAGGCTTCCAACGGACAGGTCATTGGGGCCAGCGAAATGTATTCCAGCACGGCTGCCATGGAAAACGGCATTGCCTCAGTGAAGAAAAATGCCCCTGGTGCCGCTACAGAGGATATATCTTAATCGAACTGTTTTTTTAAAAGCATAGGACAGCCCTCAGGGCTGTTTTTTTTTGCTCTGAAGGTAGACCCCATATTTGCATCTACCAATTCAAAACGGCCATCCGTTGGTTGAAAACGGCCATCCGTTAATTCATCCCCTTCCGAACCATTTTTAGATATTATGTTTGTCCTGCAATAAAGCGTTAAAGCCAATTGAAAGAGCAAGATCAATTTTTAACGCATGCACATATAGCAATGCACTTTTTTAAGACTGTTGTTGTCATAAAAGTGTTTAGTTTAGTTGAGGTTTCCGTTACGCCAAGGAATTTTAAAAATTCCTTGGTTGTAATGGTTTTTTATTTTCTCCCGATCCTATCCCATTGCAACCTCATTCTTCCCTAGAAACAAAAGAGTCATCTAACCCCCAATATCATTTTTGAAATTGTCATATGGTGTTTACTCCATAAAAAACTATAGGAATATTCCTTCATTTCAAAAACCATATTAACTCAAGTCCCCCATCCGTCAATTGAAAAGGCACATCCGTTCATTCCCCATTTTTGGTGCCATAATTTATATTCTCTTTGGGTTCGATTAACCAAAAAACTTAAAAATAACCCAGCCCAGCTTTGGGCAAAAAAAAATTAGATATGTTTTCAAAAAATACATTTTTGGGCATGGCATGCCTTTTATCGGCCTATATGCTCAGTGCGCAATCCTATCAAGGTTTGCTCACGGACAATTACAGCGGCGTGCATGGAGTTCTCTCCAACCCCGCAAACATAGCCGATTCAAGACTAAAAATGGACATCAACCTAGCGGGGATCAGCGCCTTGTATGGAAATAATTACATAGGTTTCAACTTTTCGGATGTGTTCAGTGACTATAACTCAACATTTGATACAGCAAAAACATTCCCTAGAACGGACAACTTCCTTACGTTCAACATAGACATATTGGGGCCTTCCGTCATGCTCAGTATAAATGAAAAAAGCTCCTTGGCCATTTTCACAAGGGGAAGGGGCCTTTTTAACGTGGATGATGTGAATGGTAACACTTTGGATAAAGAAGGTGGTTTTGAAGAAACCGAGGATTTCAATGTAGTGGAAGGAGACGTCTCAGGCTCATTCAGTGCATGGGGAGAACTTGGTGCCACCTATGCCCGTGTTTTGTTGAACAAAGAGCAGCATTTCCTAAAGGGTGGTCTTACCGTAAAAATGATGCAAGGGTTGGGTAATGTATACTTGGATGGTTCGGACATCACATTGGACTATGACTCCAATACTAGGGAAATCACCACTACCGGTCAATTGCGCCATGGCTCCACTGGTGAAGTGAATGACGAAGGAAACATAGGGGACGCTTTCAATAATTTTAAAAATGGTTTCGGTCTTGGTGGTGACATCGGGTTTGTATATGAATGGAGACCCGACCATGCCGAATACACCAAAATGAAAAGCGATGGCAGCGCCATTGTGAATAGAGGAGTCAATAAATACAAGTTGAAACTGGGGGTTTCGGTCACAGATATTGGAAAAATAATGAATATCGATGGTAGAGACCGACTGTATGACCTTAATAAAACCCAAAGTATAGACAATTTTGACGGAGATGTCCTTGAAGAGGCCCTATTGGACAATTTTGACTTACTATCGGACACCAAATCCAAAGACTATAATTTGCCCACGGCACTGCACACCAATTTGGATTGGAGTGTGGCATCCAAATTCTATTTGAACCTCAATGCCGATATCTCCCTAGCCTCCAAAAATGCAACAAATGTAGGGCACATCATGGATCAATACAGCATTACCCCACGTTATGAGAGCGCATGGTTGTCCATATACTCTCCCATAGGCATTCTCAATGGTGTAGGTTTCCAATGGGGAGCAGGTTTTAGATTGGGTCCCCTGTACATGGGCTCCGGATCAGTTCTATCATCCTTGGTGGGCAGCGAAACCAAAGGACTTGATCTATATGCTGGATTGAAGATCCCCGTCTATCAAAACAAGTTGAAGGACAAGGATAAAGATGGTATCGTGAACAAGGAAGACTCTTGTCCAGAGGTGGCCGGCCCTGTTGAAAACAAAGGATGTCCATGGCCCGACACCGATGAAGATGGCATACTGGACAAAGATGACAATTGCCCCAATGAGGCTGGACCAGAAGAAAACAAAGGATGCCCTTGGCCAGATACGGATGGGGATGGCGTTCTGGACAAAGATGACGATTGTCCGAACACCCCAGGCTTAGTGGAACATAGGGGTTGCCCTGACACTGATGGTGATGGCATTATAGACCGAGACGATCGCTGCCCAGAAACTCCAGGAAGTGTTGAGCACAAAGGTTGTCCCGATTCAGACGGTGATACTTTGGCGGATATAGATGATGAATGCCCCACTATCGCTGGCCCTGTTAGCAACAAAGGTTGTCCAGAAGTGACCCAGGAAGTCCAAAAACAATTGAACGATTATGCCAGGACCATCCTTTTCGATACAGGAAAAGCGACCATCAAAACGGAATCAGTTTCAGTAATGGTGGACATCATCCAAATCCTGAATGAATATCCCAACTCCAAGTTCACCGTGGAAGGGCATACCGATAGCGTAGGATCCAACGAGAGCAATCAAAAACTATCTGAGGCCAGGGCCAACTCGGTTAGGGATTTCTTGATCAATGAAGGAATCGCTGGCAATAGGCTCACGGCAATTGGTTACGGTGAAGAAAAACCAATAGCATCGAATGCCACAAGTGCCGGAAAGAAACAAAACAGAAGAGTGGAAATAAATCTCATAAAATAACCATCCTTCCCATATTTTATGATCAATGTAAGAACTAGGTTTGGTGTAACTCTCTAGTTCTTTGATAACTGAGATGGTTCGGCCGCCAAGATTTTCTTGGCGGCCTTTTTTTTAACCACTTTGACATCTTCAAAATAACAAGATAAAACCTACAAAAATTCATTTTTTGAAAATGGGCAAATTCTTGATCCGTTGATCCATTCCCATCATCCGTCAATTGTATCCCATCATAGGTGAATTGGGGCACTTAACATCCATGGATAGTCCCTTATTTTATACTACCAAATCTATTTTCTCGTCCTGCCCCAACAAGAAAATACCATTAAAACCTGCTATTATGATAAGACTTCTACTTTGCTATTTTTATATGGGCACAGAAAAAAAGCTTTCCTGTGCGCCACCACATTTTCCAATAAAAAAACTGTTCCGACACTTGCTCATAACCCTTGCCCTGCTCTTGGGTGGGCAGACATATGGGCAAGACCTTGATACATGGTTCACAGCGGATAGAGCCATAAATGCCAACCCTCTTCCTTTGGGACAGATCCAATTGTTTACTCCCTACCCTCCAGCCAGTGGAACCCCTGTCAGCAGATGGTATGACTTCATAGATTTTGTTCCCCAAGATGCCATACAGCATCCTATACCTGCGAATTATCCTTTGGCCTATCCCGTTGGTTTCGATTACACCTATCCTAACAGTGGAATTTATCCTCAATTTCTTAACCCAACAGGATCGATTCCAGGGCTCCCTACTTTGGAAAGAAACAGCATGAACTTTAACCCCGTTGTCCGTTTCGATGGTAGCGGAGATGGACAGGCATTGCATTTCAAGGCAGATTCCAGACAAAATGTTACTGTGTTCATAGTATTCAGGGCACAAGGAGCTGGAAACACGGCACAGACACAACGGCTGCTGTTCGGTGGCGATATTGAAGAACAGCATTGGTCGTCCAATTCAAACCAGTGGTTAACCAACCTGTCATTGGGTGTTTCCGATGGCAACCGTTTCTCTGTAGGAAGAACATGGTTTGGGGATGGAGGTAATGGTTATTTTCAGAATGGCTCTATAGATCTTTTGGGCAAACCTGCTATCGGTACGTTCAAAAGACAGGCACTTGTTGATGCTGAAAACCTTACCACCCATGTGAATGGCATACCAGATATATCAACAGTAAGGGCTGAAATCAATGCAGACAATGACCTGTACTTTTTCAACAGATTGGGCAAGCATTTCAACAGTAATGATGCAAACCGCAACCTCACTGGTGACATTGCAGAAGTGATGCTTTTTGATGGCCCCTTACCTGTCTTGGAAACACAGATAGTCGAAAGCTACTTGGCCATCAAATATGGATTGACCCTATCCAATGGCCCAGGTTTGGGCAGTGAAGTGGGAAATGATAATTACAACTATCTCGCAGCTGATGGAACTGTGATATGGCAAGCGGAAAATGTATATAAATATGACATAGCAGGACTAGGTGCAGATAGAGATGAGGATCAAAATGCACCTGTACTCAAACTGAGGTACAATCTTCATCAACGTATCTCCAAGAGTGAAAATCCAGAGGCCATCGTTACCATGTCAACGAACAATAACTTCAGTACCGACAATTTGGACGATACCAGACCTGAGATAGACAAAAATGGGCTGTTCACATTTCTGCACAACTTTTTGATATGGGCAAATGATCATGCAAGCTTAAATGCCACAATCGTGGAATTGCCAATTTCAGGAGATATTACCGAAAGGATTTCCAGGGAATGGCGGGTACAAGCTGTCCGTTCTCCGGGTGTAGATGCTATTAGTAATGTTAGTGTCCGTATAGACCTTTCAGGTTCAGATATTTTAGACAATGGAGATTGTGGTCTAAAATTATTAATCGATACTGATGAAGATGGAGATTTTACCACAGGTCCCATCACCATGATAGATGTCACAAGTGTGGACATGGCAGGCAATGCCTATTTTGACAATGTCAATTTTGAACATCGAGATGTTTTTACCGTAGGTTTCGGGGATACCGAGCCCCCTACTGCATCAAACCCCCTAGACATCACTATATGCGACACACCACCTCCAGCAGACCCGCTGGTCGTGACGGACGAAGCAGATAACTGTGCTATAGCATCTGTTGTCTTACAATCGGAAGCAACCGATGGAAATACAAATCCAGAAACGATAACCCGAACCTACAGGGTTACCGATACATCAGGGAATTTTGTCGATGTCACCCAGACCATCTACATATACCTCTCCCCAGATATTGATGATATATCAGATCAAGTAGTCTGTGATTCATACACTTTGCCTGCCATTACTGGCAGCAACTTGACCGGCAACGAAGCCTATTATTCAGGCAGCGGGGGCACTGGAACACAATTCGCCCCAGGCGACAATACTACTGTATCTGGCACCTACTATATCTATGATGAGACAGGTACCTCTCCCGATTGTTTCGATGAAGAAAGTTTCATCGTCACAGTGAACACTACTCCACTGGCTCCTCCAGCAAACAATCAAATATTTTGTAGTACTGATAACCCTACGGGAGCTGACCTTGTTCCCGCCATTTCAGCTACAATAACATGGTATAGTGATGCAGGGCTTACCTCCATTGTGGCACCCGCTGATCCGCTCTTATCACAAGATTACTACGTCACTCAAACCATCAACGGTTGCAAAGGACCTGCGACTGTAATAACCGTATCGGAACAGCCAGCTCCCGATGCAGGGACCAACGGCGCAACAACCATATGTGAGGGCACCACACTGAGCGAGGCAGACCTTTTCGCACTCCTCGGCGGAACGCCAGATCCAGGGGGAACTTGGAGCCCGGCCTTCAACGGCGCAGGCGTCTACACCTATACCGTGGCGCCAACAGCTCCATGCGCATCGGACGCAACAGCCACCGTCACCGTATCGGAACAGCCAGCTCCCGATGCAGGGACCAACGGCGCAACAACCATATGTGAGGGCACCACACTGAGCGAGGCAGACCTTTTCGCACTCCTCGGCGGAACGCCAGATCCAGGGGGAACTTGGAGCCCGGCCTTCAACGGCGCAGGCGTCTACACCTATACCGTGGCGCCAACAGCTCCATGCGCATCGGACGCAACAGCCACCGTCACCGTATCGGAACAGCCAGCTCCCGATGCAGGGATTGACTCAACCTTATATATCTGCCAAGAGGATACCATCTCCACAGAAGATCTTTTCAATGCGCTTGGGGGAATACCTGATAATGGAGGAAGCTGGAGTCCTGTTCCCTCGGGGGTTGGCATTTATACATATACTATAGCTGCAAATGGAAGTTGTCCTTCTTCATCCACTGCACAGGTAACGGTAATTGAGGAAAATTTAGGGGTATCCGTAGAGCCCATTTATTTCTGTGACGGAAATGGCCTTCCTTCAAATTCGATTGTGGTATCATTTATAGATCCATCGGCAAACAACAATCTCATGTATGCCCTTGATTCTTCAGATCCCAATGATTTTATGTTGACCCCAGATTTTATCAACATAAGTGCTGGGGAACACAGTCTATTCATCATGCGAAGTAATGGCTGCGTTTTTGAATACCCATTCACTATTGATGAGATGGAGCCTTTGGAACTTGAACTGCTCAATGACCATGTAAATGGAATAACCGCAAATGTAACTGGTGGCTCTGGGCCTTATACTTATTATTTTGACAATCAAGGAGGAACATCAACCAACACTTATACCATCAACCGAAATGGCACCTTCATGGTCACCGTGGTTGATGACAATGGTTGTGAGGTCACAGAAAGTATCACCATGAACTTTGTGGATATCTCCATACCCGACTTCTTTACACCTGACAATAGTGATGGAAAAAATGATTTTTGGGGACCAAGGAATACCGAGGCATTTCCGAATATCCAGACATACATCTTTGATAGATATGGCAGAAAAATCCAAATTCTTGGGCAATTTGATGTTTGGAACGGATATTATGAATCCAAACCCCTGCCGTCCGGTGACTACTGGTACATTGTAAAATTAAATGATGGTTCTGGACGTGAGTTTGTTGGACATTTCACACTGTACAGATAAAAATAGATGATACATGAAGAAAGCTTTTGTTCTTTTAATGTGGATGAATGTGTGCCTGATGAATGCACAAGAACTGACCATTCCGCAGTTGTCCCAATATTTGTCCGACAACCCTTTTCTGATGTCCCCAACCTATGCTGGCATCGGGAACTATGTGAAAGTCCGGATGAACGGACTAACACAATGGGTGGGTGTCAAGGATGCTCCTGACACCCAGTCACTATCGGCAGATGTCAGGCTGGGAAACCGATCGGGAATCGGCATGGTCCTTTACAATGATGCCAATGGGGAGACCAAACAGCGTGGGGGCAAAGTTTCCTTCGCACACCACTTGACCTTTGACAAGTATGAGGAACGCTATTTTTCTTTTGCGCTGTCCTTCAATCTCAATCAAATCAGGATTGATATTGAAAACTTTGACCCAGACGCAGATAGCGACCCTGCAATAATAAACGACCGGGCCTCGAGCAATCCTAATTTTGACCTCGGTACTTTGTACAGAAAAGGCGGATTCTACCTAAGCCTTAATGTTTCCAATATCCTGAACAAGGATTTTAGGAAGTTCAACCCTGTCTTTGAACCAAATAGATTACGGAATTATTATGTCTATTCCGGGTATAGTTTTAGAAAGAACAGAAGGGACGATTTTGAAATAGAGCCCTCTGTTTTCTTCCAATATTTTGAGAATGATGGCAGGTCTGTGACCGATGTAAACACCAAGTTCAAATGGTTTGATTTTGAGGACTATTATTACGCCGGTTTCACCTACAGGTTCCTTAACGATCAATTAGGTTCGCCCTTGTATGTGGCCCCGATCATGGGGCTAAAAAAGGGTGATTTCTACTTTGGGTATTCCTACCAAGTCATCATGAACGAAATATTGGGCTATTCCAGCGGAACCCATGTGGTCACCTTAGGAGTAGATCTTTTCCAAGGTATTTCAAATTGTACATGCACTTATTAAATGAGAACTATGAAAACAATTCCCAAATCATTGCGCAAAATCAACCTAACTGTATTTTTCATCCTTGTATTATTACTCTCAGCCTGCAGTGAAGATGGTATCGACACACCAGAAAATGGCAAGGCCGTGATACCTTCCTCGACATTGGATACCATCGTGTATGCGGTCGTGGGCAATGACAAAATTCCTATATACCTTTCAATTCCAAAGGGCTGTGGTGAGAATAGTTATCCGGCCATCGTGGTCATGCACGGATCTGATGGGATGTGGGCAAACCATGACCCCGACAAAGGAACAATGTCAGGGCAGTTCAATGAATGGCGTGACCTGTTTGATGAGCATTGCATTATCGGTGCTTTTGTGGACAGCTATTCCGGGCGTGGGATTTCAACAAGGACGGGGAAGTGGACAACAGCACCGGATAATTTTAAAATAAGCTCCCAATTTATACGCTCTCGCGACGCCAATGCGGCCCTTGCTTTGCTGCAAAATCTAAAGTATACCGATGGAGATGCCATTGTTCGTCCATCTGATATAGGCATATTGGGCTTTTCAGATGGTGCAACCGCAGTAGCTTCCACATTATATGATACGGACAAAACACCCAATGATTGGGAATGGACACAGAATTTTAATGGGAAGGAATATGACGAATCTTCAGGAGTTTTGTCCCCAGAACCAAGACCAGATGTCGGGTTTGCAGCTGGCGTGTTCTATTATGGCGGTTCGGGAGGGTATGATTATTGGGGTTCCGCAATATGTGGTCCCAACGCTTTGGAAGGGAACATCTACAGGATTTACGCCCCAATGCTGTACCAAATTCCAGAGGTAGATGAATTGACCGAGAATACGTTGTGCATGTTCAATGTCCTCAAACAAAAAGGCGATCCCGTAGAGCTCAACCTATATGAGGGAGCTGGCCATGGGTTCGATTTTGATGACAACGGACAAAGTGCTTTGGCACGGGAAAGAACCATGGCTTGGTTCAAAGAAAAATTGCACATGGAAAAATAAAATTTTTCGAACCATATCAACCTCTATAAACATGGCTCCCTAGGAGCTCAAAACATCCTGTACACTAATGCCCCGTTCCCATTATTTATCTGGGAGGTTATCAGGAGACCAATTTTCATCCTCAAAAAAAAATTTGAACCAAAAACCCGGAAACGGGCCCAAATCAGAACACCTAAATAAAATTAATCGACGATGAAAGGAAATTTTCTTGAAAAATGGATTTTGGATCTTGTTAAATCTGAATATGAATTTGGAAAGATCCCCAAACAAGCCACCTACAAACTCAGGGAAAGGATGGATGACTTTATAGAGGTTACCATAGAGTGGATGGATCCCGAGAACAACAGTCACAAAATAGTTTACCATGCAAGGTCATATGGTAAGATGAAAGCGGACGAAAGCCTTGAAATTGTAAAGGATCCCATTTTTGAGCTCGAGAACTACTATACGCTGGAAATCCACACCTATATCAACCATATCAAAAGAAATTACAGTACCAGGAAAATTGCAAACTATGATGTAATGGCCGTAATAGGACAATTGGACGATGTCTCTACAGGTAAAGGAACAAAGGCATGAACATGTCATTTTTGAGCACGGAATCTAGGTTTTTGCCTTTTGGATATGGAAAATGTCCCTATGGTCTTGGCGGAAGACGTGCTTTCTTTCCGGTTTTTTATGGTGAAACCCAAAAAATGACACTTGACCCATGTTTTTCACCGATGAAAATTTGCACTTTATCGTTCATTTTTCATCCGTCAATTCATAGCCTGCATCCGTCAATTGGACAAATATGGCGTCATTTTAATTTGTTATTTAGATCATGTAAAAGTTCCCAAGTTGTAATCTAAACAAATCGATCATGCTGTCTTTGACCATTTTATGGACCCTTATTTGTGCCACTATCATTATTGGCTACCCCATTTACCTTTTCAATAAGTCCACTTCAATAACGGATAGGGATATGGACCCTAAACATACCATGCCATCCAATACTGTGGAATTATTGTCTTTTGATATTCGAGAGCAACTCCCTGGCTGGTCCTTTAGTTTGGATGTTCCACAAATCACGGAAGAAGTGCTGTATAACAATCCCATTTTGTTCTATTTGGAATCGGAGAACAGCTGTCTGAAATTACCCTTGAACAATTCCCAATTGGGATATAGGGCAAGTGTCTACAAAAATGTGGGCAAGATCTATGTCACTTTCAAGTCCCTTAACGATGGTGTTTCCAACTTTTATGTGCCCGCTTGGCATCTGAGCAAGCTCAAGATCCTGATCATAAAATCAAAGGACAAAAGGATATATGGTGACTGGGGGACAAAACCTGATGTATCCCCAATACACAAAGGTCTTAACAAGGCTGGAATAAACATCCATGATTATGAGGATATGTTGGGCTACTTCAGCAATATAGCAACCATAGATTTCAAAGGGCATTTTATAGCCAGGGGCAAGAGCAAAAGACCGAGAAAGGTTCTCCAGAAAGCCTTATCCCCCGTACCCAGCCATGGCCACGAGCTTCGTTCTGTTGGATAAAACATATGTGTCTTTAGTGTTCATGTTAGTTAAAGTGGGATCTAACCCCTATGGGAATCCCACTTTAAAGTATAACTTATTGACCCTTGTAATCTCATCCGTAAACCCAAATGGACCATCCATAAACCCAAACCATAGCTACGTCAAATTGAACCATAATTATTCATTGAACAAAGGTAGATTTACCAAAGGAAAAGAAAGGAAAAGATGTTGGGCTGCACACGGACATTTATGCCCATTTCTTCAGTTCTGGCTATGAAGATCGTGCAGTCCCATAGTTTTTATGTAGCTGATCCCAAGGTCGATTTTGGATTCAAGCTATTGAAAAGAAACTCACCATCAGTAATTCCTAGAAAGCTGAGAGCTAGTATGGGGTTATGCTGCACACAGTTGTATAATGGAAAGAAAGTGGTGAGTTAATTTATGCTTTGAAAGGTGGTTCGCTTTGGACAAATCCAAAGTACAAAAAATCGAATTTATGATAACCCCATCCTGTTGGCTTCTTTTTATCAAAAAACACTCCAAGCCAAATAAATTTATAAACTTCCCCCCAAAAAAAAATTGTAATTTAATCCATCAAGGAATCAACCTTCTTCTTGAAGGGAATCATATGGATTTTCATTGGTATTATATTGGTTGCTTTGGTCAAAAATCAAACCATTGTTTTTTGTCCTTCATAAGTGGCCATCAATAAATCACACAGATACCATGGAAAACCTATTGAAGTTTCCAAATGATCTGCAAAACAAAATATTGTTGACTTTAATCGACGGCTTTATGAACTATTCCTCTAGTTCAATGTTCTTGAAAGAAGTTCCTTCACCAAAGGATATCCGTATCCAATATGGAACAAATATAATAAATAATCATATTCTTTCAAGTTTAACAGGAAAAATCCTTTAAGAAATTTCTTTTCAATGGTCGTCGGTGCAATCATATCCTTCTTTAAAAGCATACTTTGTAGTCCATCTACTGGATTGGGTGAAAAATGTATCTCAGACAATCCGGCTTGGAAACAAAAAGCAATAAGGTTCCTTTCTCTTCTCACATGCTGCCTCATGTACTCATTGGGCACAACATCTCTGTTTGCCCAGACTGTGGAAATGGACAGGAAAACCAAGAACGTGCCTTTTTCAATATTGAAAGTAAACGACCTGGATTTGGGAATCGACGAACTTTTGAGCAGCGATTCCCTATTCATCGCCGATGAATCATGGAGATTCAACGATGTAAACGCCACTTATTGGGTAAAACTGGATTTTATCGATGAACTTGATACTCTAGGCACACAGGAATCCTGGCGCCTACGTACCTTGAACTATAGTAAGGCCTCTATGTACTATCAAAAAGATGGACACATAGAGCATAGGGCATTCGGCCATTTCAACAAAATTGAAAAAAACAAGTCCCTGGTCCATCTTCAGGGTGTCTCCTTTAAAAAGCAATACCTTATCGATCAAAGGTATCTATACTTGAAAGTAGAGGTCGTCGAGCCTTACAGTCGTGCTCCCAGATTTGAGTATCTTTCAGAAAAAGCCAATCGCTTTTATACAGATTATTATACGGACAATGACCTTAATAAGGTCATCATGGACCATGTATACTTAGGTGCCTGCCTCATTTTCTTCCTGACCTTTCTCATTATCTTTTCCTACACAAAAAAAGCTGAGTTTTTATGCTATGCACTGTACATATTCTTTTCGGCCTTTTTTCTTGTTCGCTTCTTTTTTCCAGAGTATCAGTCCTTTATCGGTTCTTTGTTTGGGTATTGGAGCGTTGTTGTCTCCCAAATCCTCATCAACTTTTTTTATGTGCTTTTTGCCATGTACTACCTGAACACCAAAAAAATATATCCAAAGCTTCATATGGCCATGCAAGCAATTGTGGTTCTTTTGCTATTATTGATTTTATTGTACACTTATTCCTTTTATTCTGGTGAATACACAATAAGCAACGTGACCTTGAATCTGCAAAGACTCTTGATGACCCTGTTCGGCATCTTTTCCATGAGCTATCTTTTGTTCAAAGCAAAGGACAGACTGGCCATTTTCATAGTCACAGGTTCCTTTATCTATATGACAGGTGCATTGCTTTATATGTTCACTGTTCGCAAATATTACATGATCATTGGGTCTACATTGGAGATAATCATCTTTTCCCTGGCCCTTGCCTATAAGATCAAACAGGAATATGAGGCCAAACTAATACTCCAGCAAGAGGTTTCAATGAAGGAGACCAACACACTCCGGGCTCAAATGAATCCGCACTTTATCTTCAATTCCTTGAATTCCATACAGCATTTGATTCTTAAGGACGATAAGTTGTCGGCATTGAAATATCTGTCAAAATTTGGCAAGATTGTCCGAAACGTCCTTGAAAGTTCACATGAGGTCTTAGTGACCCTTACCGAGGAGATAGAGCTGCTTCGCTCCTATCTGGAACTGGAATCATTGCGATTCGACAACAGTTTCGAATACACTATCCATATTGACGAGGAACTGGATACGGACCAAGTGGAAATTCCCTTGATGCTCATCCAGCCCTTAGTAGAGAATGCCATAATCCATGGGCTTGCGGGCAAAAAAGAAGGGAACAGAACCCTTTCTCTTCGCTTTAAAAAGAAAGATGACTTCTGTGTCATCGAAATTGAGGACAATGGCATTGGAAGGCATGCCACCGGAGCCACCAAGACCCATGGGAAATCCAGGGGTATGCAGATCACCGAAAAAAGATTGAACATGCTCCATATGCCAAACGGAAAGAAGAACACTATGGAAATCATTGACAAATATGATTCAGAAAGCCATCCGTCCGGAACCAAAATCATCATAAGAATAGTATCTAACCCCTAAAAATAACCCAATGGTCCTAAAAGCAGTAATAATTGAAGATGAGAAGCACAGCAGGGAAACACTCAAATCCATGCTCGAAGAATTTTGTAAAGACGTCAAGGTCATCGCCATGGCAAGTTCAGTGGAGGAAGGCGTCAAGGTGCTGTCCGTTTATAGCCCCGATGTCGTTTTTCTCGATATTGAACTCAAATCCGGTGTGGGCTTTGACGTACTCAACCAAATCAAGGACCCCGACTTTGAGGTCATCTTTACGACCGCCTTTGAACAGTATGCCATCAAGGCCATAAAATTCAGTTCACTCGACTATCTGTTGAAACCCATAGACCTTGACGAGTTGCAAGAAGCCGTAAAAAAGGCAAGGACCCGAAGGGACACCAACATCTACAGGGAACAATTGGACACTTTGATGCAGAACATTTCACGAGGGGACGTGAGGCCGGAAAAAATCTGTCTGGCAACGACCTTGGGAATGGAGTTTATAGCCATTGAGGATGTGGTTGCCTGCAAGGCGGACGGTTCTTACACCTGTTTTATCCTAAAGGACGGCAGCACCCATTTGGTGAGCAAGCACCTGAAGGAATATGAGAACCTGCTCGGAGAACACCAGTTCATGAGGGTACACAACAGCTATGTGATCAATTTGCGTGAGGTAAAAAAATACATGAAGGCAGATGGGGGCTATCTGATCATGACCAACGATCTGGAAGTGAACATTTCATCCCGGAAAAAAGATGAGCTTTTCGAGGCTATGAAGCGGCTGTAAATAAAGTGGGGGGGCATCTACTCCTTTTTGTCGATCAATCCCTTGGTAAACTCATTCAAGGCTTCCACTTTTTCTTCAAAGCTGCCCTTCAAGGTCTTTCGGTATTCGTTGAGGTTTTTCACCAAGTCATCGATATCCTCGGGAAGGACATCCTCAAAAAACTGGCGGAGCCTTTTGGCTGTTGTGGGGGATTTCCCATTGGTGGATATGGCCACCTTTACATTGCCCTTGGTCACGATCCCGCCCATGTAAAAATCACAGAAGGGCGGATTGTCCGCCACATTTACCAAAATGCTCCTTTCCCTACAATCGTGATATACCTGTTCATTGACCTCAGGTTTGTCCGTACAGGCAATGACCATGTGCTTTCCTTCCAAAAATTGTTTGTGGTAAGCTTCTTGAACCATTTCCACATCATGCTTTTGGGCCAATTCCACAGTTTCGGGCAGAAATTCCAACGCCACCATCTGCACTTGGGCATTGGGACTGGACTTGAGCAAAAAGGTCAGTTTTTCCAGACCCACGTTTCCCCCACCAACGATGAGCACGTTCAATTGGGAGACCTTCAAGAAAATCGGGTACAGTTCATTTCTTTCCATAACATCTTTTCAATCTTTCTGTATTGATACCATAAAGATAATGACTATTCCGAATGGACCTGACCCTAAAAGGTAGGTCGTTGGAGTTGCTTCTGGAGCGATTTGAACTCATACCGAAGGAATATCTCATGTGAGCCCCCGGTATAGCCTGCCAAATTGGAAGAAGTGAGGTCATAGGCATAGCCCGCGCTTAGGTTGGGATTGATCTGCATTCCCAACAAGGTAGAAAACGAATCGTCCCACCTGTAGGCGAGTCCCACGGTAAAAGTCTCTTTGATCAGGGCACTGGCCGATATATCAGCGATCATAGGCGCACCAGGTACCCATTTGACAAAAAAAGCGGGTTTGAGCACCACATCTGGTGTGATGTCCATGAAAGTCCCCCCGATCCAATAATAGTGGAGGCGTTCTGCCGCAATCTCCTGTTCTTCCCCATCGTAATGTTTTTGCGAAAAGAAATTGGGCACGGCAAAGCCCAGGTATCCCTTTTCCGTGTGGTAATAGAACCCTGCACCTAGGGTAGGGAAGAATTTGCTCTTCACATTGTCCTGAAAGGCCATATCGGGATTTTCCATGAGCCCTTTGGAAAAATCAACATCAAAGATCCTCCCACCTAACTTCAGCCCAAAGGACAGTTGTCTATTGGTACTGTCCAACTGTATGGTATAGGACACGTTCCCGTCCACGAATATTTCTGAAGAAGGGCCCAAAGCGTCGTGGGCCAGCACACCCCCCACCCCGATCTTGTTCTCCAAGGGGGAATCCACCGCCAAGACCTGTGTATTGGGAGCCCCATTGATGCCCACCCACTGGGAACGGTGCATCAAAAGTGCTGTAAGATGTCCCTGCGATCCTGCATAAGCGGGGTTAACGCTCATCGTGTTGTACATGTATTGGGTGAACTGCGGATCTTGCTGGGCCGAAACGAAGATGGTTCCCAATAGTGCCATACTGCACAGATACCTCAATACTGTTCTCTTATTTTTTTTCCTTCCCATGCTATCTGTTTATGTAGAGCCAATCCGTTCGTGGTTCCGATCCATCCCCCAAATCGAGTAGATAATAGTATGTGCCCACGGGCAGTCGATCTTCCTTTTGGATAATGGCCCGTCCGTTGGGGGTTCCGTCCCAATCATTCTTGTAGGAACGCTTCTCAAACACAATATTTCCCCATCGGTTGTACACTTGGAGTACGTTGTTAGGGTATTGGGAGATACAATCAATCGTAAAAAAATCGTTCACCCCATCCCCATTGGGAGAAAATTCATTGTACACCACCAAGCAGCTCGGTGTCACAAAAGCTTCGGCGATATCGTTGGAACCATCACTATCAAATTGGTCCACATAAGACAATAGTGCCCGGTTCACATGATCATTTGTGTCCAATACCTCAACGGTCAATTCTAAAGTGGCCGATTCCAATACCTGGAGCGTTTCAATTTCCCAAAATCCTGAAGATGCCTCAAAAATTCCCAATGAGGTTTCAGCATTTACAAACCTATACCCAGTGGGCAATTGTTCCTCAATACCGATGTTAGATGCCAAACCGGGACCCAAATTGGTGATGGAGATGGTAAACACGACCTCATCCCCGATGTTGGGAAACGGATTGTCCACTTCTTTTGAAATGGAAATGTCCGTGGTCTGTGGCACCACAAACGCACTGGCCTCATCATCATCTTCCAGACCGTTCGAAAGGTCATCTTCATCCATGCCCTGAAGAGGATTGCTGTCCGGGTCGGCCAACAGACTGGCCGATATGTAGACGATGTTCAGATATTCCCCGGGTAAGGCCGTTGGGGCATTCACTCGGGCAAGGAGTTCCAAACTTTCGGTGTTCTGGTCAAAAATGGTCCTGTTCACGCTCCAAACACCTGCTCCGGCAGCATAGACCCCTGCCGTGGAACTATGGGACTGGTAGGTGTAACCACTGGGCAGCAGGTTGGTGACCTCGACCCCAATGGCATCCGAAGGTCCACTATTGGTGACACTGATCACAAACCGCACCACATCCCCAACATTGGGTGTGGGATTGTCCACGGTCATGGTCAAGGAAAGGTCGGCCACGGCCCCCGGAACCGGCAATACGGTATCTTGATCATCCTCAGACCCCAAATTGTTGTTGGGCGTGGAGTCCGGGTCATAGGTATCCAGTGCAATGAGTTCGGCCGTGTTCCTGTAATTCCCTTCGGGGAGCACCGATACCGAAATCCGCAATGTCTGCGAACTACCGCTGGACAAGTCGGGAAGGTCCCAAGAACCGGATGCCTCATCATAGGTCCCGGCGGTTGTTTGGGCCGAAATAAACCGATATCCTGTTTGCAGTTTGTCCTCTATCACCAAACCGGTGGCGTCATTGGGTCCCGCATTGTTCGCTTGGACAGTGAACACAACGGTATCCCCTACATCTGGGTTCATGTCGTCCACGGTCTTTGAAATGGAAATATCCGTCACATGTCTCGGCACGGTGGCAAGTTCTGCCTGATCGTCCTCCGATGACACATGATTCCCCGGAATGGAATCCGGATCATGGAACCTGGAGGTAACCACTTCCGTTTTAAAATTGTAGTCGCCCACTGGGTTCACTTCGGCAACCATCTGGAATTCCAAACTGCTGTCCGCATCAATGTTTCCTATGTTCCACAGACCGTTGAAAGGATTGTACCGTCCACTCGAATCATCGGACACATAGGTATAGCCAGAGGGTAAAAAGGCCTCCACAATGACCCCAAGAGCTTCACTAGGGCCTTCATTGGTCAATATAATGATGAAAGTAACCTGGGAACCAACATCTGGGAACCCATTGTCCACCATCAGTTCCAACATTAAATCGGCCGCTGGGATGGGTGTTGTACCCGCACTGTCCAGATCGTTCTCAAAGACATTGTTGTTGTTCGGTGTTGAATTGGGGTCATAATTGTTGGAAGAAATCACTTCGGCCACATTGAAATGTTCTCCGGTAGCATTGACCGTGGCCACAATGTTCAAGGTTTCCGTATTCTGATCCACTAGGACGCCATTCAATGCCCAAATGCCGGAAACGGGATCGTATACCCCTGCTGTCCTATTGTTGGACACATAGGTATACCCTGTTGGCAATACATCCATGATTTCCACCCCGGTCACGTCACTGGGCCCCAAATTGGTCACACTGATACTGAATATCACCTCTTGGCCCACATACGGACTCAACACATTCACAGATTTGCGCAAAAGAAGATCGGATACGGGTAGAGGGACCGGTTCCACGGTTTGCTGGTCATCCTCCGCGCTACTATTGTTGCCTGGGGTCGAATCCACATCGCCCTCGGACACCTGTGTCACTTCGGCCGTATTGATATAGTTTCCCGTAGGGAGCACTTCCACGGTGATGTCCAAAGTTTCCACAGCACCATTGTCCAAATTTCCCACCGACCATGAGCCACTTGTCGCTTCATATGTTCCAATGGATGGCATCGCATTGATGAACGAGTAGCCCGAAGCCAAAAGATCGGTAACCACCACATTGGTGGCATCACTGGGGCCATCGTTCCATACCGTGATGGTAAAAACGATTTCCTCCCCAACGTCTGGAATAAGATTATCGACCGTTTTGGTCAAGGCAACATCCACAACTGGGGTGGGTATGATCGTAACTTCGCCTTGGTCATCCTCGCCTGGAACCCCATTGTTCGGGGTCGAATCCAAATCGATTTGGTCATGCCCCGTGATTTCAGCAATATTGGTATAATCCCCAGATGGGTTTACTATGGCCAGAATGTTCAAACTTTCCGAACCACCGCTGGCCAATGTACCCACATTCCAAATACCATTGGCATCGTTGTAATCACCTCCACCATTGTCGGAGACATAGGTGTATCCAGAAGGGAGCAGGTCGGTCACCTCCACCGAAGTTGCCGCACCAGGCCCTGCATTGCTTACCGTAAGGGTAAACATGACATTATCGCTCACCAATGGGGGTGATTTGTTGATTTCTTTGGTCAAGGACAGATCTACCCCTACAATGGAAATGCCTACCGTATCGGAAGCCGTATCACAGCTCACATCCGAGACGGTCCATTCAAAGAAGTAGGTTCCTGGGATGGTCCCCAATACTTCTGTTTTAGGATCGGCGACATCATCAAAGGTGACCAATGTTGGGCCGGATAGCTGTGTCCACATACCGGTTCCCACTACAGGGGTATCGGCATCCAAAAAGATAGGGGTCATTTGGGTAATGATCTGGTCTGCTCCTGCATTCACTGCACATTGCTGTGAATACCCCATTTGTATTGAAACGAACAGTAGAAGAAAGGATAACAGGAAAATGCTTGGTTTATTCAGAGGCTGGGGTCTGTTCATAGTTGGGTCGATGAGGCTGCCCTTGCATAGCAAGACCATCCAAACATATCAACTACCAAGGAAAAAAGGGAAGTTATGTTGTATTGCATCCATCATTTGTTGTGAAACATAGCATAAATGATGAAAGTAATCGAAGTCATTGAAAACCGATAAAGTATTTACCAAAAGACCATTAGTTACATTATACAATTGATTGTTAGCACTTTACAAAATCACTTGCATCTCAAGCAAACCCCTGTCAACAGGCAGTTCACGTTTTCTACCTCATAACCTTTAGGGACCGAAAAATGCACCGATTCCCCCAAACACTCTATGGTGTGGCAATTGGTGCAACGAAAGTGAAAATGATGGTCGGGCATGGCATTTCCTTCACAGTTCATACAGACTGCGAAATATTGTTTACCATCCTCGGCCACCACCTTGTGCACGACCCCATCCTCACAAAATTGGTTCAACACCCGATATATTGTTGCCCTATTGGCATCCACATCGATCTCTTGCGCAATGGCGTCATGGCTCATTGCCTTCTGGGTCTGGGAAAGCAAGTTGAGAACGGCCTCCTTTGTGGGTGTGTTTCTTCGTTTCATAAAATATTAATGCGACTTTGTTGCAATAATAAGATTAATTTTTAATTTTGTCAGCTCCATCCCAATATAAAACCACTTATGGAAAAAGACAAGATTTTTGATGTGATCATCATCGGCGGCAGTTATGCAGGACTATCGGCTGCCATGTCCTTGGGACGATCGTTGAAGCAGACCTTGGTCATTGACAGTGGCAATCCCTGCAATCAAAAAACGCCCCATTCCCATAATTTTCTGACCCAAGATGGGAATACCCCCAAGGAAATCTCATCATTGGCAAAACAGCAGGTGGAACACTATGCATCCGTGCATTTTTTTGAGGGTTTTGCTTCTGAAGGGGTAAAAAAGGGCAATCAATTTGAGGTCAAGACACAATCCGGTCACTCTTTTTTGGGTAAAAAATTGATTTTTGCCTCAGGCATCAAGGATATAATGCCCGACATCAAGGGATTTTCCGATTGCTGGGGCAAAACCGTCATACACTGCCCCTACTGCCATGGCTATGAGTTCAAAAACAAGAAAACTGGAATCTTTGCGCAAGGAGATCGGGCATTTCATTTGGCCTCACTGGTGAACAATCTCACCAATGAACTGACCATCCTGACGTCTGGCCCTGCTTCCTTTTCCCCGGAACAATCCCAGACGTTGAAAAAGCACAACATCATTGTTGATGAAAGGGAGATTGTTGAAATCGAGCATCAAAATGGCCAAATGCAAAAGGTGGTCTTCCAAAATGGTGAAAAACTTGATTTGGACGCTTTGTACGCTGCCGTTCCCTTTCAACAACATTCACAGATCCCGATGGACCTCGGCTGTGAACTGAATGAACAAGGGTACATCAAAACAGATATGCTACAGCGAACAACAGTTGAGGGTGTTTATGCCTGCGGCGACAACTCGAGCCCCATGCGATCTGTGGCCAATGCGGTACATTTTGGTAATTTTACCGGAGCAGTGGTCAACAAGGAACTGACCGAGGCATTATTCAATTGATTACGGCCCGCAAAATTCAGGATTTGACAAAAGTTCAATACGAAAGAGCTAATTGCTGGTACAAAACGGCGGTTTTTTAATATGTTTGTATCCCTATGAAGGCAAATCGTCTCAAAAATAGCATCTCCTTTATGTTTCTTGCCCTTTTTCTGGCAACGAAACTTATTGGACTTCACGTGCTTACCCACGATGACGATACCGATTATGTGGACCATTGTGCCATCTGTCACAACATTGCCGCGGACAGCCATACTCCAGCCGTCCTTAGCGACCCCGGGGAACCGTTGTCACCAAATGTCGAATTTGTCCTTCATCATAAAGTAGAAGCTGGGTATGATTTTCAAATTTCTTGCAACACTGACCCCAGCCTTCTTTTTTCAAGGCCCCCTCCTTCTGCCTAACCCATCCCTTTTTTCTTTGTTCACTGTTTGAACGGTCCCATTCCATGATTGGGATTGTGCCGCTTTCCTTGCATCCCATAGGTTTGTAAGAAAGTAGGCAAACCCGCTGATTTACAGCTATACCCGCAACAAGGACCTAGGAAAAAACCGACAATGTTAAAGCCTCTTCCCGAGGCAATTGCAAGAATTTATCGTTTCCCAAAATGTTCAAAAACATGCTCGTGGCATGGCTGTTCATCAGCCTATGTGCACAGGCATCCGCACAAGAGACCCATTCCTTGAAAGGGATTATTGTGGATGCCAATACCCTAAAACCCATTGCTGGTGCCAACATCATCGGTTTAAACCTCTATGCCGTCTCCTCCGAAAATGGGGAGTTCGTCATAGGCAAAATCCCCAAGGGCAGTCACCATTTTGAAATCAGCCATATAGGTTATGCCACGGAACAGCTCACTGTAGAAGTAAATGACAACCTGGAGAATGTGGTGATCCAGCTCAAAGAATCGGTCACCAATCTTGATGGTGTGGAACTCACCGGAAAGACCGAGCAACGTAAAGCACGGGAGCTGTCCACCATAACCGTTGGGGTATCCAAGGATTTTTTGGAAAGCAACAGGGAGAGCAGCCTTATGCAGACCCTACGAAAAATCCCCGGTGTAAGTACCATCACCATTGGCTCGGGACAGTCCAAACCCGTAATTCGCGGGTTGGGTTTCAACAGAGTGAGCGTGGTACAGAACGGTATCAAGCACGAAGCACAACAATGGGGCAACGACCACGGGTTGGAAATCGATCAATACGGCATTGACAACATCCAGATCATCAAAGGGCCTGCCTCTTTGCTCTATGGTTCCGATGCCATTGCAGGGGTCGTGGACATCCAGCCCCAAAAAATTCCTGCACCAAACTCGTTCGGAGGAGAGGTAAACCTGTTGGGAGAGACCAACAATGACCTTTTCGGTATTTCTGCCGGGGTACAGGCGCGGAAGGAAAAGTGGTTCTACAGAGGAAGACTGACCTACCGAGACTATGGCGATTACAAAGTGCCCACAGACAGAATCAACTATGAAAACTACATTTTTGAACTGCATGAAAACCACCTGAGAAATACGGCGGGCAGGGAAGCCAATGCGAGTTTCAGTATCGGTTTTGTGTCCAATAATATCAAGTCCGAGACCTTTTTCAGCAATGTAAACGCCAAGAACGGCTTTTTTGCCAATGCACACGGACTTGAGGTGCGAAATTCTTCCATTGATTATGATAGCTCCAGTAGGGATGTGGACCTGCCCTTCCATCAAGTGAACCATTTGAAGATTACCCATAACACCACAATCTACAAAGGGGAACACACTTTCCAAGTGGATATGGGCTATCAGAACAACCAAAGGGAGGAACATTCGGAACCAGTGCCACACGGATATATGCCCGCCCCGTCCAACAGCAGGGAAAGGGTCTTTACCAAAAACACCTATTCCTTAAACCTGAAGGACACGTATCGGCCTACTCCCGAACATGATCTGGTCTTTGGCATCAATGCCGAATTTCAGGACAACAACATAGGGGGCTGGGGCTTTCTGATCCCGACGTATAATCGCTTGACTGTGGGTGCGTTCGTTTTTGACCATTTCAGGATACACGAAAACCTACATTTTCAAGGCGGATTGCGTTACGATGTGGGCCTTGTGGATACCCAATCGCATTTTGATTGGTTCCAAACCCCTATGGACAATGCCGATGGGACCACTTCCTATGTTTTCTTGCAGCGGGCACAGAACAGAAGTCTGGAATTTGGCAATTTCAGTGGCTCGGTCGGTCTGAGTTACCTCAACAAGGGCACTACCTATAAGATCAACCTGGGGAAAAGTTTTAGGATGCCCTTAGCCAACGAACTTGCTTCTGACGGGGTGAACTATCATATGTACCGGTACGAGCGAGGGAACATTGATTTGGACCCTGAACAGTCCTACCAATTGGACCTGGATGTGGAGCATTCCACTGAAAAGTTCACTTTGGGGATAAGTCCCTTTATCAACTTTTTTGAAAATTTTATCTATCTGAACCCGACCCCCAATTATAATGAGACCCTCCAGATCTATGAATACACGCAGAGCAAGGTCATCAGGTTTGGTGGTGAAGCAAGGACCGGTGTCCCCGTAACGGATGCTCTACGCTTGGATGCTTCTGTGGAGTATGTGTATTCCAGACAGACCAGTGGACCCAAAAAGGATTTTACATTGCCCTTTTCACCGCCCTTGTCCGGATTGTTCTCTGCGAGTTACCAATTCAAGGATATCGCTTTTTTTCAATCGCCACGGTTGATGGCCGACCTAAGAGTAACGGCCGCCCAAAACGACATCGCTCCGCCCGAGGAAAAAACGGAGGGCTATCAAGCACTGAACATTTCGGCAACTACGGGAATCCCTCTTTTTGGGAATGGGAAACCGGCGCAATTGCGCATCAAACTGAACAATGCATTCAACACCGAGTATTTCGACCACACCAGTTTTTATAGGCTCATTGATGTTCCCGAAGCTGGCAGGAACCTATCCGTTTCAATGACCTTTCCATTTTAGGAATTAAATCAAATGAAGTATAACACCAAAAACAAAAGAAGAATGAAAACAAATCTTAAACCTTTAGCAATCGTTGCCTTTTTAGGAATCCTCTTGCAATCTTGTAGCAGTGATGACGAGGGCACACCCACTGCGGCCGCCCCGATCATTTCCAACTTTGAATATGGAGAGGGAAGCAGTCACTCCGAAGACCAAGTGGCTTACAAGGGCTCCGATATCCATTTGGAGGCAGAGATCACTGCCCCTGCCACGGTGAGCAGTATTTCCCTTGCCATCCACGCCCACGACCTAGAACCCGGCGAAGGTGAAGTGGAATGGGACTTTGAACAGACCTATACCAATGCCAGCTATTTGGTCATCAACCCAACCTTCCACGAGCATGTCGATATCCCTTCCAACATTCCTTCGGGCGAATACCATGTCCTGTTGACCGTGACGGATGAGTTGGGCAACAGCACCGAGGCCGAAGGTCATCTCCAAATTATGGATGCCATTACCTTGAGTGAAATTTCCATCAGTGAAACCGTTGTCAGGGGCTCCGATATGCATACCGAATTCATTATCCATGCGGCACATGGAATCCATGAAATTACTGTGGATATTCACGGACATGGGCTTGAGGTCGGTGAAGGTGAAGTGGAATGGGATTTCGAGAACAGCTATTCCGAAGGCTATCATGATCAGACAGAGGTGGAGTTCCATGAGCACATTGACGTTCCTGCAACTGCTCCGGCTGGAGAATACCACATTCTTTTCACCATTGAGGATGAGGATGGAAACACTCTGGAATATGAGACCCATATCGATGTAACTGCATTGTAACAATCATGAGAGGTTGTCCAAAAAGTGTCATTCTGAATGAAATGAAGAATCTTTCAAGAATTCAACTATCCGATATTAAAATAGTAGAGATTTTTCGACTGCGCTCAAAATGACAATTTAATCCTTTTTAGACAGCCTCTTTATCTTCAAACGAATTAAAAAATCCAAAATGAAATTGATTCTCAAACATCTTTTCTGTGCCGTTCCCGTATTGTTGCTAGCAGCCTGTTCGAGTAACAGTGACAGTACCATTGACGAAGAGAAACCCTCTATTAGCGTCAACTATGCGGACGGGTTTCCGCAAGCCTGCCAAACCTTGGAAAGGGGGAAGAGCTATTCTTTTAGGGCAAAGGTGACCGACAATGTGGCGTTGGCTTCCTATAGCCTGAACATCCATCACAACTTTGACCACCACACCCATGATGATCAAGGCGCCCAATGCGAACTGGGGACTATCAAGGAAGCAGTGAACCCCTTGCTCTTTATTGGGAACCATACTATTGAAAATGGGGCGACCTCCTATGAGATCAACATATCCGTGACCATTCCAGATGATATCGATCCAGGGGATTACCACTGCGCCTATTCCGTGACCGACCAGACCGGGTGGCAGAGCAGGACCTCGGTGGACATCAATATTATTTAAAACATTTCTAGTTAGTTCAACAAAAAAGGAGGTCCGAAAACTATCGAAACCTCCTTTTTTAATTGTAGTGGGGATATTGTTACGCCTCGCAACTGGTGCACTCTTTCTTTTGCTTGAACTTTTGTGCGGCATTCATACTGTGCTGATAGTACAAAGACTTCAGCCCCAGTTTCCATGCCGTTACGTGGATTTTGTTGATGTCCTTCGTGGGCATGTCGGGGTGCACGATGATGTTCACCGATTGGCCCTGGTCAATATGGTTCTGTCTGTTGGCAGCTTGGTACACAATGTCCAACTGGTCCAATTCGGAATAGGTCTTGAAAACTGCCTTCTCCTCTTCGGTCAAAAACTCCAGATGCTGTACGGAACCGTCCATATCTCGGATGCTCTTCCAGACCTCTGCGGTATTTTGTCCTTTTTCCTCCAACAGGTCCATGAGATAAGGATTCTTGATGGTCACCTTGATCTTTGCAATGTCCTTCACGTAACAATTGCTCCAGATAGGCTCTATTCCCTGCGACACTTGGCCCAAGATAAAGGCTGAGGAAGTGGTCGGTGCAATGGCGTTCAAGGTCGTGTTCCTTCTGCCATAGCCTTTCAGTACCTCAGGTTCGCCAAAACGTTCGGCCAATTCTTCGGATGCCTTGTAGGAACGATCCTTGATGGCCTTGAATATTTCGTTGTTCAGATTGTATGCCTCCTGGCTATCAAAAGCGAGCCTCTTCGACTGCAACAAAGAATGCCAGCCCAAGGCCCCTAGACCCAAGGCTCGGTTTTCCTTGGCAAAGTTATAGGCCCTTTCCATAAAGAGGAAGGTCTGTCTGTCATCACGATCGGTAGAATCCCTGTAGGCCTCCAACTTTTCGATGAATTCGGTGATCACGGCATCCAAGAAATAGACCATGGTCTCCACGGCATCGGTGTTTTTCCATTTGTCGTAGTGCAACAGGTTGATACTGGAAAGCACACAAACAAAGGACCAATTGTCGTTGGACGGCAACATGATCTCCGTACAAAGGTTACTGGCATAAATACGATGATCTTTGTCCCTATACACATCCACTGCCCCATTGTTGGCGTTGTCGGAGAAGAACACATAGGGATACCCCATTTCTCCCCTTCTCTGGAGCACCTTTGCCCAAACGACCCGTTTGTCCTCATCGCCGGCTATCATTTCCTCCATCCATTGGTTGGTCACGGTGACCCCGTGGGTAAGCTGTTGGATCGGGTTTCCTTCGGTCCCTATTTCCAAGAACTCCATGATGTCCTTATGGTCTATGGGCAGATAGGGCGAAAAACGGCCGCGACGAACGGAACCTTGGCTCACCACGTCCACCATGGACTCGAACAATTGCATGATATGGACCGCTCCGGAAGCTTGTCCGTTGTTCTTCACCGGGGCGCCCCTGTGCCTGATCTTTCCAAAATAACCGGACGTTCCACCACCCAATTTGGACATCATGCCCACCTCGGATTGGGTGTAAAGGATGTTCCCCATATCGTCATCGATGTGGGACCCAAAACAGCTGATGGGCAACCCCCTTCTTTTCCCAAAATTGGACCAAACGGGCGATGCCAGGGAGAAAAACCCTTCGGACATATAGTTGTAGAACTTGTCCGCATAACCAGGTATCTGTAAAATATGTTCGGCCCTTTCCGCAATTTCACGGATACGTCCCTCCGGAGTTGCCCCTTCGGTGAGGTAGCCCGACCCCAAAAAACTGCGGCTGTATTCATTCAGCCATTCAAACCCGTTGTCTTCCTCTTTGGTCTTGAGTTTGGCCAAGGCATCCTTTCTGGCATTTACAAGTTCTTGGGTCTTGTTGTCTTTGATCTGGTCCGTGATCTGCGGGGATGATGGGGTCTTGTTCTCCATAATTAAAAAAGGTCGTCGCTGGTTATACTTTGTGTTCTCTTGCTATAGTTGATGGATCTTTTCACAAAAAAGTCTCCGTGTTTTGTTCCTATGATCTCGTCATCGAACCATTCGGTCTGTGCCAATAGTTTTTGATCGACATCGAATATTTTGGCAATGCCTATGCTCTCCAACGAGTTGTTGAATCGATTTTTGATGAATTCGTTCACCACGGCCTTGGGCAAAAAGTCAAGTTCGCCTTCCTCAAAGATCCAATCCACGATCTTGCTCTCCGATTGGTAGGCCTCTTCGCATATTTCTTGGATCATGGTCCTGTACTCCTGATCAAACCATTCAGGATGCTCCTTCTTGATGATGTTGATGACATCGATTCCGAAATCGCCATGGATCTGTTCTTCCTTGGAGGTGGCCTCGACCACGTTGGAAATTCCCTTGAGCATGTTTTTATGCTTGTTGAACGCCATGATGATCAAGAACTGGGAGAAGAGGGAAACGTGCTCGATGAACAGGGAAAAGAGCAAAATGGACTCAGCATATTCCTTGTTGTTCTCGCTCTTGGCATTTTTTAGGGCAGTCTCCAAATACTGCACCCGTTTCATAATAACGGGCTTTTTCTTGAGGTTCTCAAACTCGTTGTTGAGGCCCAATATCTCCAACAAATGGGAATAGGCATCGTGGTGCCTCACCTCGCTCTCGGCAAAAGTGGCCCCCACGGACCCTATTTCCGGTTTGGGCATGCGATGGTAAATATCCCCCCAAAATGTCTTTACCGCCACCTCTATTTGGGATATGGCCAACATGGTGTTCTTGATGGCACTTTTTTCAACTTCGCTCAGGCCAGATTTGAAATCCTGGATGTCGCTGGTAAAGTTGAACTCGGTATGGATCCAATACGAGTGCCTGATCGCAGGCACGTATTCGTACAATTGTGGATACTCGTAGGGCTTCAGGTTGATGCGCTTTTCAAAAATGTCCGTTTGGCGCATTTGGGCCCTCTTGTTCCTATAAATAATGTATGCTTTGGCCACGTCATGGAACTCACTGTTCATAAGCTCGTTCTCCACAACATCCTGTACCTCTTCCACGGTCGGCACATACTGCTCGTCCTTGCTCTTTCGCTCCAGCAAAGTACGTTGGACATTGTCGGCAATGGCCTGCGCATCACTGATCTGCCCATGGTCCACTGCGGTCATGGCCTTTAGAATAGCACTGGTAATCTTGTGTAAATCAAATGTTTGGGTACTAAAATCTCTTTTAGTGATATGAGAAATATGCATTTGGAAAACTTTTTGGAGTTGCACGAAATAGCTCGATTGTAAAATTCATATTTTCTTTACTTGGATTTCACATTGGCCCTATGAGGTTCTCAACACTTTTATCAACATTCCCATTTTGTGGCCAAAAAATCACTGTAACAAACTTAAAAAGTGCCCTTTCCAGAAAAGCTGATAAGTGTCATTCGGCAGTACTATTTTCTCCACAAATAACCTGGCCTATCCAATTGAGCAGAATATTGCCTACTTTTACGCCCATAAGTTCTTTACTTAATTTCTTTATCAAAACGATAAGGGTTTCCGACATAGGTCGGGATTAAAAGGGAATCGTGTGCAAATCACGAGCTGACGCGCAACTGTAAGTCCGATCCCATTTTGGGATAGCATGTTTTTGCCAAAAGAGCCATTGTCCTACGGGATGAGAAGGCTGGCAAAAATCGGACAAGCCAGGATACCTGCCCATATCGTTCCTACTTTGTAGGATTTTGACGGTGCCTTCGCGTATAGGGCAGGTCGGGCGTCCCCTTATCCTTTCCCCTTGGTCATCCGGTGGAAAAATCTTGGGCGTTCTTCTTGTTCAGGGCACTGCGGAGTTGAGCTAGGGAGCTTTTATCTAATTGTTCAATTTTATAAAAGCTTTAGCAATGAAAACAAGCAATTTGGGCTACCCAAGAATCGGGGCCCACCGTGAGCTGAAAAGGGCCTGCGAAACGTATTGGTCCGGCAAGACCTCTTTGGGGGACCTGTTGGAAACCGGAAAGCGTATCCGAAAGGAAAACTGGATGCTCCAACACGAAAAAGGTATCGACCTGATCCCTTCCAACGACTTCTCCTTTTATGATCAGGTTTTGGACACCACCCTAATGGTCGGGGCCGTTCCCAAACGTTATTTCGATGTGAAGGAATCCCAAGGAAACCTTATGGACCTGTATTTTGCCATGGCAAGGGGGTATCAGAAAGAAGAAATGGACGTCATCGCCATGGAAATGACCAAATGGTTCGACACCAATTATCACTACATCGTCCCAGAATTTGAAAAGGACCAGGAATTTGGATTACTTTCCACAAAAATCATCGATGAGTTCAACGAGGCCAAGGCCTTGGGAATTCAGACCAAACCTATTCTTTTGGGCCCTGTGACCTATCTACTGCTGGGCAAGGAAAAAGAGGACGGGTTCCATAGGCTCGACCTATTGCCCAAACTACTTCCTGTTTACCATATCCTTTTGGAGAAATTGGTGGAAGAGGGGGCCACTTGGGTCCAAATGGACGAACCCATTCTTGCCACAGATCTGACGGCCGGGGAACAAGAGGCCATTACCAAAGTATATCAGGGAATAGCCGAGAAGTTTCCCTCATTAAAAATTCTGTTGGCCAGCTATTTTGAAGGTTTCGGGGATAATCTAGATGCGGTGCTTTCATTACCTGTCTGTACCATACATCTGGACCTGAAACGAAGCCCCGATCTATTGGACGAAGTTTTGGAATCTGGAAAGCTTGGAGAAAAAACATCCCTGTCATTGGGTGTGGTGGACGGTCGCAATGTGTGGAAAAATGATTTTGCACATTCCTTGGAATATATCCACAAAGCAAAAAAGCAATTGGGTGAAGACCGCATCATCATCTCCCCATCCTGTTCGCTCCTGCACGTACCCAATGATCTGGATTTGGAGAGCCACGGAAAAACACTTCCAAAGGAAGTGAAGGACTGGATGGCCTTTGCCAAACAGAAACTGGAGGAACTCCAAAGCCTCAAAACACTTGCAGAAATCCCCCAATATACCTCCCACCAGCTCTTCAAGGACAATTTGGCCTCGATGGAGAAAAGGAAGGACTCCACGCGGATCCATAAACCCGAGGTAAAAAAACGGGTGGAACACCTCAACGAAAGCGACTTCCGAAGGACATCTCCCTTTGAAAAAAGAAAGGTCTTACAAGCCGCACATTTAAAACTGCCGATCTTCCCCACGACGACCATCGGCTCCTTCCCCCAGACCCCAGAGGTGAGGCAGGCCCGGTCCCTGTTCAAGAAAGGGGATCTCAACGAACAGAAATACATCGATTTTCTAAAAAAAGAGACCGAAAAGGCGATACACTTTCAAGAAGAGATCGGTCTCGATGTGCCCGTGCACGGTGAGTTTGAACGCAACGACATGGTGGAATATTTCGGCGAACAGTTGGAAGGTTTTGCCTTTACCCAAAATGGGTGGGTACAGAGCTATGGCTCACGATGCGTGAAACCCCCCATCATTTTCGGGGATGTGTCAAGACCCAAGCCCATGACGGTGTTCTGGACCGCTTTTGCGCAATCATTGACAGAAAAACCCGTAAAAGGGATGCTCACAGGGCCGGTTACCATTCTGCAATGGTCGTTCGTGCGGGACGACCAAGCCCGTTCCATTACCTGCAACCAGATTGCCCTGGCCATTCTTGACGAAGTGGTAGATCTTGAAAAAGCAGGCATTCAGATCATACAGGTAGATGAACCTGCGATACGCGAGGGACTACCTTTGCGAAAAAAGAATTGGAAAGCCTACCTGGACTGGGCCATTGGAGCATTCAAGCTGTCCACGAGCGGTGTGGAGGATTCCACACAGATCCATACACATATGTGCTATTCGGAGTTCAACGACATCATCAAGGACATTGCGGACATGGATGCCGATGTGATCACCATCGAATGTTCCCGATCACAGATGGAGCTTTTGGATGCTTTTTCAGAGTTCGATTATCCCAACGACATCGGACCAGGTGTTTATGACATCCATTCACCAAGAGTTCCGTCTTCCGATGAAATTTTGGAACTCCTCAAAAAGGCCCAAAACGTGCTGCCCGCATCCAAAATTTGGGTAAACCCGGATTGCGGATTGAAGACCCGGGGATGGAAAGAAACCAAGGAAGCCTTGAAGACCATGGTTTCCGCAGCCCGGCAAATGAGGGATACCGTAGAACATCCTTCACATTAACATCAACGGGGCCGATGCAGACATCGGCCCCAAATTCAATTGTCATACACTTATGAACGTAGAAGGAAAAAAATTCATCTCTCCCTTGCTGTGCTTCGATATCTATTCGGAGTACTACCGCAAACTGCTCGAACAACTCAGGAAAGATGCCGATGTAAGGCAGGTCAAATCCATCCTCAAAGGGAAGATCGGGGACTCTATTGAAGATTTGATACAACTCGAAACCTATGACGCATTGGTCATTACCGACCCCTATCAAAACATCGTTTGGGTAAGCGACGGTTTCCAAGAAATGACGGGATACCCCAAAAAACATGTTTTAGGCAAAAGACCTTCCTTTCTTCAAGGGCCCCGAACATCCAAAGTAAGCAAACAGCAAATCCGGAACGGCCTAGAACAGGACCGACACTTTGCGGGTTCCATTTTGAATTATCGAAAAAATGGGGAAAGCTATCTGTGCCAGATCAAAATAGTCCCCATCTATGATTCCAAAAGTGTCCTAGTGAATTTTTTGGCCTTGGAAAAGGAGTTGCTCGTGGCTTGATTTTACTTCTTGACAAAAAAAAGGAATCATTCGTCTGAAATACATTCTACGGACAGTTGGTTATTCTTTCTTTTCTATCTTTGCCAGACAAACCTTTTGACGCTTGAAAAGTCACGGTCTACCCATATTTTTTACACTGCTATACATGGTGGCCATGCTAAAGCCTGTACTTCCCGTATTTGAGTATGTGGTGAACCAAGACTACATCGCCGAATACCTCTGTATCAACAAGGACAAGCCCATGATGGACTGTAACGGAAAGTGTTATTTGGCCAAAATGCTCCAAGAAGAACAGAACGAAAAAAAACAGAACCTTCCCGCAATAGACCTTAAGGAATATCCCATAGGTTTTGTAGACATCCTGCTTTTCGATTTTAATGGGCTAGAAACAGACAAAAATGTATTGCCCCTTCTGATCCCCAATGGACCCAGACAGTTTATCGGTTCCATTTTCCACCCTCCCAATTGCTGATTTTCAATATTTCACTGACATAAAAGCTTCTTGCACCCATGCATGAAGCAATGTCGCTGTGCACAACAGTTACAGATATCGCATTTTCAATGTAATCATCTGTAATCCATTCATCATTTTGTTTAACTGGAAACCTATGCCTTGGAAGCATGGGACTCCAAACGCTTAACTATTGAAAATTATGAAATCATTTTATAAACTATCCATTATACTATTGTTCTTCGCTTTTGTTTCCTCATGCAGCAACGATGACAATGCCACGGAACTGACTGGGAACGGAACGGTACGCATCGAATTTGACAATAGCGTGGCCGGGGACGATCTCCTTTTGGGCACTTCAAGTTATACCAATTCCCAGAATGAGACGCTCACCATCAACCGACTCAACTACATTGTGGGCAATTTTAGGCTGACCGATAAAAACGGTACTGTCTTTACCTATCCAAAAGATGAGGGCTACTTTATTGTGAACGAGGAAACCGGCAACACCGAAGTGGTCCTTAACAATGTTCCCGCGGGAAAATATACTTCTCTCACTTTTGGCATAGGTGTGGACCAAGAAAAATACCTTCAAGGTGCCGAGGGACAAGGAAATTTGTTGACCGAGGCGGAGAACACCAACATGATGTGGTCATGGCAGGCAGGATACAAATTCCTCAATTTTGAAGGCACCTTTACTTCCCCGACCGTAACCGATGCCACAGACTTTGTGGTCCACATGGGGAGCCACGGATCTAGCTTGGACAACTATAAAGAAACCACTTTGGACTTAGGTTCCGAAGCATTGGTGAGTGGTGACACGAACCCAATCATCCACCTTGTCGTGGATGCGGGCAACATCCTTGACGGGGAAAACAAAATCGCCTTGAGTGAACAAGCCGTTATCATGATCAGTGAGGAAAAATCACCCCAAATAGCGGCGAATGCTTCAAAAATGTTCACTGTGGACCATGTCCACAACGGAAGCGGGGAATCCCATTAAAAGAAAATTTGTGATGGGCTGTCTTAACGGACAGCCCTTAACTACAAAACAGCAAACACATGAAATATCTTTTATGGGCGTCCGTATTGTTGGCATTGGGTGCTTGCAGCAACGACAATGGAACATATATAGATGTGGCATTGCCTGTAACTGTTCCCTCCAACTTTCCGCCGATGGTCTATAATGTGAACGAAAATCCTCCTACCCAATTTGGTTTTGAATTGGGGAAAAAATTGTTCTATGACGGAAAACTGTCTGCCAACGGATTCATTTCCTGCGGTTTTTGCCATGAACAGCGATTTTCCTTTACACACCACGGACACCAGTTCAGCCACGGCATCGATGACAAGGAAGGGAGACGAAACACCCCTTCCATTGCCAACATGGCCTTTTTTTCGGAATTCGCTTGGGACGGCGCCACGAACCATCTGGACCTGTTTCCCATCATTCCCATCACCAACGAAGTGGAGATGGGCGAAACCATGACCGGCGTCCTTGAGAAACTTCAAGCGGACAACGAATACCAAAAAGCTTTCAATGCCGCTTTTGAGGAAGGTGGGGTCAACCATGAGAACTTCCTAAAGGCCATGGCCCAGTTTATGGTCATGATGGTCTCCTACAATTCCAAATATGACAAATACGTACGGAACGAGAACGGGGTATCCCTGACCGACCAAGAGCTACGGGGGTTGTCCATCTTTCAGCAAAAGTGTGCCAGTTGCCACACCACCGACCTATTTTCCGATGGTAGTTTCCGGAACAATGGCCTACCGCCCAATCCCAACCTGAACGACCTAGGGCGCGCAGAAGTAAGCGGAAGCGCCAGTGACAACTACAAGTTCAAAGTGCCCAGCCTAAGAAATGTTTCGCTCACGGCCCCCTATATGCACGATGGAAGGTTTGGTAGTCTGGAATCCGTATTGAACTTCTACCAAAATGGCGTACAGGATTCCCCCACATTGGACCCTTTGCTGAAAACAGAGGGGAGATTGGGGATTTCCTTGGACGATGCCGAAAAGGAGGTGTTGATCGCTTTTTTGGGGACCCTTACCGATACTGAATTTATTGCAGACGAACGCTTTGCAGAATATTGATCCACGAAATGAATAAAAAACAACAGATGAAAACGTATATTTTATCCATACTCACTTTGATATTGGGCATTTCCGCACTACAGGGAAACACAATGCCCAAACCCCCTTGCCCTTCCAGCCATTTATCAATGCTTATGCGCTATGACGATTTTTGCGACACCTGTGGTTGTGGGGGAAATGGAGGCAGCATGGGCTTTGGCACCGGACTTAACAACAATTTTCTAGGCCTACGGTACATCGGCCAAAAATACCGTTCCAGGGATGGCATTTTTGCCAACTCGCCTTGGATGGATGAAGATTTCAATACCGTCCAGCTGTGGACACAATTGCCCATGGGGAAAAAATTCATTGTGAATGCCGTGCTACCCTACCAATTCCACACCAGAACATTTTCCAATCAATCCGAACAGCACATCAACGGCTTGGGGGATGCCACCGTCCTCGGGTTTTATCAAGTTCTGAAACAGACCCCGGACAGCATCATCTCCATAAGACCTGAACACACGCTGCAAGTTGGCGGAGGGGTCAAAATACCAACGGGCACCTTTGACGAGGAAAATCTAGAAGGCAGTGTAAACCCAAGTTTTCAATTGGGCACGGGCAGTTGGGACTTTCTTCTCGGGGCCAATTATGGTATGACCTATAGAAATTGGGGGATTTCCCTCATGGCCAACTATACTTTCAAAACAGAAAACAACAAGCAATACAGGTTCGGTAACCAATTCAACTATGCCCTTAACGCCTACAAGACCTATTACTTCGGAAATGATTTTGCCCTCACCCCGCAGCTTGGACTTGGGGGCGAGCATTTTGAGGAAAACGAAGAATTTGGATTGACCGTGAACGATACAGGCGGAAATGCCCTTTTTGGAAAAGGCGGCATTGAAATCAATTACAGGACGTATGCCCTGGGGGTTTCGACCATGTTGCCCATTTCACAAAACCTCAACAATGGTAAAGTGGAAGCAAAGAACAGGCTATCGGTCTATGTAAATATCAACATTTGATAAATGAATCCCATAAACAAAAAGTCACTGATATTCAAATGAATATCAGTGACCTTTCAGTTCAAATAAAACATACGCTCCTATTTCCAAAGGCTAGGATTCTTGTCCCATATACCCAAAACCACCAAAATATCCTATTCCAAATACTCCTTCAAAAAATCAATCTTGGAAGAGTTCCTTAATCGGTTCAAAGCCCTTGTTTTTATTTGCCTGACCCTTTCTGTCGTGAGGTCCAAATGAAAAGCGATTTCCTCCATTCCCATAGAATCATCTGTTCCTATCCCAAAGTACATTTTGATCACAAAGGCTTCCCGGTAAGACAAAATTTCCAAAATACCATCGATTTCCAATTGCAATGAATCCTTGATCAATTTTTCTTCTGGTCGACCAAATTCCTGGGAGGACATTGTATCGTACATGTTCAGGTCACCATCTCCGGCGTTCAATGGTTCATCCATTGAAATGGCCCAAGAGGAGAGGTTCAAGCATATCTGGATCTCTGATAAGGAAAAATCTATCAGCTCTGTAATTTCTTCTGCCGTGGGTACTCTTTCATTATTTTGCTCAAATTGGGAAGTGGCTTTGTTGATCTTATTGATCACATTTATTTTGTTCAAGGGCAGCCTTACCATTCTTGACTTTTCGGCAAGTGCCTGAATTATCCCTTGGCGAATCCACCATACGGCATAGGAAATGAACTTGAATCCCCGTGTCTCATCAAATTTTGAGGCGGCCCTTACCAACCCCACATTCCCTTCATTGATAAGATCGTGCAAATTGAGCCCACGAGACTGGTACTGTTTTGCCACGGACACAACAAATCGTAAATTGGCCGATACCAATCTTTCCAAGGCCTTGGTATCTCCTTGCCTGATACGAACCGCCAAATCAACCTCTTCGTTCTCGGTGATCATCGGAATGCGGCTTATGTCATTAAGGTACATCGTAAGGGAGGGTGCCTCCCTTTTTGTGATCTGTTTTGATATTGATAAAGGTCTCATCGGATTTGTTTTTAATTAGGTACTGCCCTTACATAGATCAGGTTCCCATTCCCCTTTGGGTTTTTTCTTGACCCAGTTTCAATTTGGGCAATGGACTTGACCAAAGGTGTCAACTTCTTGAACCCATAGTTCCTTGCATCAAAATTGGGCTGTTTCTTTTGCAGTAGTGTCCCCACCTCGCCCAAGAAGGCCCAACCCTCTTCATCCTCCACATCGGCAATGGTGGAAAGAATCAGATCCACAACCTTTGGAGTAATCTTGTCAACCTTGTTCTTCTCGTTTTTTTCGGGAGCATTGGATTCCCCTGCATGGGTCTTGTGCAGTATTTCGAGATAGATGAACTTATCACATGAAACGATGAAGGGGTCCGGGGTCTTTCGTTCACCAATGCCAAAAACGGTCATCCCCGCCTCTCTCAGCCGTATGGCCAACCGAGTAAAGTCACTGTCGCTGGATACCAGTGAAAAACCATTCACCTTTCCAGAATACAGTATGTCCATTGCATCGATGATCATGGCACTGTCCGTAGAGTTCTTTCCCGTGGTATATCCGTATTGTTGGACGGGCGTAATGGCATTCTTTAGCAGCACGTCCTTCCATTTCACCAAACTTGGCTTTGTCCAATCCCCATAGATCCTCTTAATGCTCGGGTTTCCATATTTGGCAATCTCCTCCAACATTTCCTTGACATATTTGGAGGGAATATTGTCACCGTCTATTAGGACGGCAAGGTTTAAATCCTTGTCCATAAAATCACTCCTCATTCATTTTTAAATATTCATTCTTATGGATCGCCTTTTTCAGACTCTCTCTCTTCTCCTCGGATTTTTTGGTAAACTCCTGGTTGTTCCGGATACGTTTCAGCTGTTGGGTATTCCTCACCTTGTTCCTATACCTTTTCAACGCTCTTTCTATATTCTCGCCGGGCAATATTTTTACTATCAGCATGTTTTCTTCTTATTATTAACAATTATTAGATACTGCCATTTTGAGGGATATGGTGGCCCCCTGGCATATACAACTTTGGACTTTAGGCCTGTTGGGCCTTTAAAACGCTATTATTGGTTCAAGCAAAAAATAACTAAGAAGTGGCCCCTTGCGAATTTGGAAATAGGTAAAGGAGAGGGCAATCTTTTTATTTAAGGATTGGAGCAATCATCGTCCATGATCCGTGATGCACCGTAAAGGAAAGGATTTAAATTGGAAATGTACTTATTTGTCCTGTTTATTTTAGAATAGGGAATGGCCCTACTTTCATGGTCCACAATCATTTTTTTGATTCCTATTGCCCTAGTTACAGCAATTCGACACTTAAAACAGTTTCGTTCCTTAAAACACTTATTTTCAACAATTAACACATTATTGGGGAATACTGTCGGGATAAATGGTAAGTTTGTAAGGTTAAAATTCAGAAAGCCCAAGTCAATTTAGTCTACGCAGGTCCTCGATTCATTTTCAGCTCTCTTCTTTTTAATTTACAACGTAGTCAAATATTTTAAGCCAAACGTTAAGGATGGTGAAGCCTGTGTGGATTTGGACAATTATGTAATGGTCCCCACATCCGGACAATTCTTCAACACGCCCAAGCCAATTTCGCTTATCCATTATTCCTTTACATCACATGCGTGAACAAGACCGAACCGCAATTAACGACATTAACAAGCCAAGATTTTCAAAAAATTCAAACTCTGATTTTTCAAAAACCTTGAGAAACAGGGTCAGTACCTATTTTAAAACGAACAATATCAGTAGGCATGCCAACAAAAGCATGGTTTTGAAGACCATGATCATGCTCACTGTTTTTTTTACCCCCTTGATTTTCATAAATACCGGGATGGTTACCGCTCCCTTGTTGCTTTTTGGTCTTTATATCATAAGTGGAATTGGAATGGCCGGAATTGGAATGGGCATTATGCACGATGCCATCCATGGATCTTACTCCAAAAATCAAAAAGTGAACAAATATCTTGGATATACCATGAACCTTATAGGTGGTAATGCCGCCGTTTGGAAGATCCAGCACAATGTACTCCATCATACCTATACCAACATAGAAGGCGCGGACGACGACATCAACGCCCCTTTTTTCCTTAGGTTTTCCCCACATGCAAAAAAGAACGGACTACACAGGTTCCAATACTTATATGTGTGGTTTTTTTATGGGCTGTCCACCGTCTCTTGGATTACCACCAAAGATTTCATCAGACTTGACCGGTATCGAAAAATGGGATTTTTCGACAAAAAGAATGGTTACCGAAATGCACTTATGAAGATTGTTGGATGGAAGTTGATATACTTTTCATATGACTTGGTCATACCCTTGTTGGTTGTGTCCCTGGCCCCATGGATCATCATCCTGGCCTTTCTAAGTATGCATTTTGTTACAGGCTTGTTGATCAGCATCGTGTTTCAAGTGGCGCACATCATGCCCAACACGGAATTTCCGCTTCCTAATGAGGATGGAATGATTTCAAGTGACTGGGCAGACCACCAACTGGCCACAACAACGAATTTTTCCCCAAAGAGCAGACTGTTTTCTTGGCTAATAGGTGGGCTGAACTACCAAGTGGAGCATCATCTATTGCCCAATGTCTGTCATATACATTACAGAAAAATATCTGGTATCGTAGCGGATACTGCCAGGGAATATGGGTTTCCTTATAACACAAAAAGAACATTTATCGCTGCCATCATCGACCATGTTGGGGTCTTACGAAAGTTAGGGAAGGCACAACCTGTTCTTACCGGGTAGAAAGGTGATTGTATAAGAACAAAATAAAAATAAGAATTGAACAGAATATTAATATTAAATATAAAGTAATGCAAGAAGGAACAGTAAAATTTTTTAATGAAGCAAAGGGTTTTGGTTTTATTCAACCCAATGATTCCAATGATGATGTATTTGTACACCAAACCGGTCTTATAGACAAGATCCGTGAAAACGATAAGGTAAAATTTACCATGGAAAGGGGCCAGAAGGGCATGAACGCCGTAAATGTTGAATTATTGATCAACTAAGATTCCATAATCCAAGAACAAATAAAAACCATCTTTTTTAAAGATGGTTTTTTTATGGTACAAGGTCCCAAACTCGCTTTCTCAATAAAACTATGCACTTTCGTTCATACTATTGGTTGTCAATGTTTAACAGTACATAGATTACCCGCATATGGCCTAAGTTCACTGTCCAAATAAACCAATTCATTTGCTGCAGGTTCGTTCTGGATGGCACAGTAATAGACCTTACGGACGTACAATCGCACAACAAGGACGACACAGGGCCTTACCTTTGCGTAAACAAGATCTCCTTTTTTATATCCTTTTGTTGTGTAATTCTTTTTCACTGGAAATGCTTTTGTGTAGATCAAATCGATGCGTCATTCATTTTTTATGGTAGTGCATAACATCTTAAACTTATGATTTGCCTCAAAGGAGCAGGGTGTATATGCAGGGACAAGTATGGAATCCCCTCTCTGCATAAAACTGGAATTGCCGTTTATGACAACCTCGGCCTTTCCTTCAATGATATGGATGAATCGAATAAAAGGAGATTCGTTATGGGACAACACCTTGCCAAAATCAAATGCAAATGCCTGTATGACACAGTTGTTCTGGACACTGATGTTCTTTACCACAATGGCATTGGAATCGAACTCCAGCATATCCGCCAAGTTAAACGTCCTGGATTCCTCAAATTCACCCTTTTCCATAATTGAATAAATATAAATTGGTCCCCTCCCCGCTATTCCGGTCTATTCTTGATGTTCCGCTTGGCCTTCTTGGCTGCCTTTTTTTCCTTAGGGGTTTTTGAAGCGGGTGTTTTTCCTGACTTTTTCTTTCCTTCTTTTTCTTTTGACATGTTGTATTTATTTTAAGTTATGATGGCTTCATGGCAATGTGCCGGCCAGAACGAGCATTGTTATGAACAGAATAAAATAGATGGCACATTTTCTCACGACCGAGTGTTTAGTGTTGGTTTAGGATAATTGGAATGGTTGGGACGATGATCGTAAAATGCTCTATTGGCAAGGGAAAGTAGCACCAAGAAAAAAGAGCAGTATTTTTTAGTTCCTGCTCTTTTTTGGGCTTTTAAAAAATTAAAAGCACGTATCAACAAATTAAATTGCTTCAAAGCATATGAGCCAACATTGCATTAAAGATTACTTTCAATTATTTTTAATTCGAATCAACCCAGGCACTGAACTTTGGTGCAATTCACTTTCTTTTTCATGTTTTGATCTTGGGCCCTCGATATTCGGCAGGGAAAGACTGAGAAGTTTTTCGAGGATTCCTTTAACCGATATATTTTCTTTAAAAATGTCCATAGCGTGGTTTGTTGTCGAGCCGATCATCTAATTACCAGCAATGAACAAAGGTGCGCAAGAATTAGGTGGGATTCACTACACAAATAATTGTAAACTTTACATATATCACAGGTTTTCCAAGTTTTGCGTCCTTTTTACCTTTAACTTTTTATAGTAGGACGGAGTGAGACCGGTGATTTTTTTAAATTGATTGGAGAGATGTGCGGGGCTGCTATAATGGAGCTTGTATGCTATTTCGACAAGATTGAGTTCGTCATATAAAAGCAGTTCTTTTACCCTTTCAATTTTATGCATAATGATATAGTGCTGTATGGTGATCCCTTTCACTTCAGAAAACGTGTTGGACAAATACGTGTAGTCATATCCCAATTTTTCGCTCAAATACCCAGAGTAATTGGTTTTTGGGATCTCATCAGTATGATGGATCATTTCGATGATTACATTCTTGATTTTTTCAATCAATATGCTCTTTTTGTCATCCAACAATTCCAACCCAGACTTCAGCAGATTCTTTTTGAGTTGGATGCGTTTTTCAAGGGTGATCTCCTCCATCGTTTCGACCATGCCTAGGTTCAATGCAGTGTAGTCCAGCCCCAACTTTGTCAGCTCTTCCTTTACCAACATTTTGCAGCGAAGACTGACCATATATTTGATGTATAATTTCATTCTTTCATTTTAAATGGGCTTCCCAATGGCGAAGATTTGATCGATAAACCTCTAAAAGCTTAAATTTTCTCAAACGCCTATCGATAATGGTACATCATATCCGCCTCAAGACATTGTGCTCCCAAATCAAGCTACAGATATCCTTTTTAAGTTAAAGCAACTAAGCTCATATAGGAACAGGTTCCGGCACCTTGAAGTATTGTGAAGTATTGGCAAATAGACACGCAAAAACCCTTTTCCCTATTGGTAACAAGATATTTGCAGGGCTTTGAAAAAGGGTCCCAAAAAATTGGTTCGAATAAAGATAGTTATTAAACTGTTCCCTCCAACCGCATATCATTGGCACCATCCAAACTTGGCCATCAATTGATTCAAACGTGATAGGTACATTATGAAATCTTAAATGACTATAAATTCAATCATTTTTCGCCTTAATACTGTCTCTCTTGCATCACTTTCAAAAAAGACAAAACCCTGACAATCAATTGATCGTCAGGGTTTTTTAGTACCTTGGGTGGGAATCGAACCCACACGTCCGAAGACACTGGATTTTGAATCCAGCGCGTCTACCAATTCCGCCACCAAGGCATACTGGACATTTTTTCAAATGCGACTGCAAAGCTAAAAAAATAATTTTATTTACAACCAAAAAATACTTCCATTTATCCTTTAGCAACCCGAATTAATTTTTAAATTTGCACCTCTTTGCAAAAAAGTACTTTAAAAAGCTAGTTAACAAGAGTTTGTAATGTCCTATCAAGTTCCCGAACCCAAAATTTTTGCCTGTACCCAAAGTATTGAACTGGGCAAGAAAATAGCCGCTTCCTATGGTGCGGAACTGGGAAAGATCCAATTCTCCAGATATAGTGACGGGGAATTCCAGCCTTCGTTCGAAGAGTCTATCCGCGGAACACGGATTTTCATTATAGGTTCCACAAACCCTAGCTCGGAAAACTTGATGGAAATGCTACTGATGCTGGACGCTGCCAAAAGGGCCTCAGCTAGGCACATTACGGCCGTAATGCCCTATTTCGGATGGGCCAGGCAAGATAGAAAGGACAAGCCACGCGTTCCCATCGCCGCCAAACTGGTGGCCAAAATGTTGGAAACCGCCGGTGCAACCCGCATCATCACCATGGACCTGCACGCAGACCAGATTCAAGGATTTTTTGAAAAACCCGTAGATCATCTGTTCGCATCCACCCTGTTCCTCCCCTATTTGAAGGGATTGAACTTGGACAACCTATGTATCGCATCCCCCGACATGGGTGGCTCAAAAAGGGCCTATGCTTATTCCAAGGCCCTGGAGTGCGATGTAGTCATCTGCTACAAGCAACGGGCCAAGGCCAATGTCATTTCCCACATGGAACTGATCGGCGATGTGCAGGGCAAGAATGTGATTTTGGTGGACGATATGGTAGACACAGCCGGTACACTGACCAAGGCTGCCGACCTGATGATGGAAAGAGGGGCCGAAAGTGTACGTGCCGTGACCACCCACGGTCTGCTCTCCGGAAACGCCTACGAAAAAATAGAGAAATCAAAATTGACGGAACTCATCATCACCGATTCCATTCCGATCGATCACAAACAAAACAAAATAAAAGTATTGAGCTGTGCCGACCTTTTTGCGGACGTGATGCACAGGGTGCACCACAACACCTCGATATCATCAAAATTTTTAATGTAAATCAATTTTAATATATAACAATGAAGTCAATTACAATCAAAGGATCCCAAAGAGAAAGCGTGGGCAAGGTTGCTACCAAGTCCCTACGTAATGCTGGTAAGGTCCCTTGCGTGCTGTACGGAGGGGAAAAACCATTGCACTTTTCAGCTGAAGAGCTGGAATTCAGAGATTTGGTGTACACTCCAAACGCACACACAGCTGTGATTGAGTTGGAAGATGGCCAAAAATTGGATGCCGTTCTGCAGGACATCCAGTTCCACCCAGTGACCGACAAAATCCTTCACGTGGATTTCTACCAATTGTTCAAGGACAAGCCCGTTACCATGGACATCCCTGTTCGTTTGGAAGGAAACTCCCCAGGGGTGCGTAACGGTGGACGCTTGCTTTTCAGAAAACGAAAACTGTCCATCAAGGCCCTACCTGAACTTCTTCCCGATTTTATCACCGTGGATATTTCCAAGTTGAGGATCGGAGGAACCATTGCCGTGGAAACCGTGTTGAGCGACGATTACACCATTCTTCACCCAGAAAGCACCGCCATTGTACAGGTGAAAGCTTCCAGGACATCCATTGCCGATGAGGCGGAAGATGAAGAAGAAGGGGCTGAAGGAGCCGAAGTTGCTGAAGGTGGCGAGGCCACTACAGAGGCAGAGGCTATGGAATAGCCCAAATAACCTTTTTCAAGAGCATCCCTGTTTTTATTTCGGTAAAATTTGGGATGCTTTTGTATTTTTAAGAAAATTCCATTCACCGAGTGTTCAGTTTCATCAACAAGCTTTTTGGCACACCAAAGCAGCTATTGCAAGAAAAAGACCCCATGAAAAAATTTCTCGTCGTAGGCCTTGGGAACATTGGCCCCAAGTATGCCGAAACACGCCACAACATCGGGTTCAAGGTCCTGGATTTTTTGGCAGAACAGGAAGACTTTACTTTTGAAGATGCCAAACTTGGGGCAGTGGCCACCTTTAAGCATAAGGGAAAGAATATCATTTGCTTAAAACCTTCCACCTATATGAACCTTAGCGGCAAAGCAGTGAAATATTGGATGGACAAAGAGAGCATTCCCCTCGACAATATCCTTATCATCACCGACGACATCAATCTACCATTTGGCACCATTCGGCTCAAGACCAAAGGAAGCGATGGGGGACATAATGGGTTAAAGGATATCCAAAATGTATTGCAGACGGTCCAGTACAACCGTTTTAGGTTTGGCGTGGGGGCCGATTTTGGCAAAGGAAAACAGGTAGATTATGTATTGGGCGAGTGGAACGAGGAAGAGACGAAGGCCATGCCCGAACGTTTAAAAATAGCGACCGAACTTATCCGCTCCTTTATTTTTGCCGGTGTGAAGAACACCATGAACCAGTTCAACGGCAATAGGCCTTAGTACACCTTAAACTCAAACACCCCAGAATCCGAAGTGTTCCCTTCCTGATCGGTGGTGATGACCTTCCAATAATATACCGTGGCCGATTCCACGACCACTGGCAGTTTCATTGTTCTAGCACTGGTGGTGCCCACAAAACTTTCTGGAGGATTGCTAGCCGAGAAGAACACATCAAACGAGGCGACATCATTGTCCACATCCGCACCCTCCCATTCCAGGACCACTTCGTTGGCAATGTTTTTCAATACTGTAGACCCTGAAAGTGGGTTTACCAATTGGGCCGGAAAGGGAGGATATGTGGTCTGCGATCCAGCATTATAGAACAACCAGGTCTCACTAGAGGCCACCTGATCGGACCGGGAGCTACGGGAAGTGACTGACCATGCAAAAGGGGTGCCTTTGGCAATGGAAAGGCTGGCCGAAGTGGTCGAAGTTGAAATGGTCTGTGGCACATTGGTGTCAAGATTGACCACACTCAACGTATAACTTTCCGTGTTCTTGGAAGCCTTCCATTGAAAAGTGACTTGGCTCAAAGTCTCGTTCACACTGGTTCCCGTGGTGCACTCGGAGTTTTCATCGGGAAACACCAATTCTGCCCCCTGCGGTGCAGGAGGTGGACCATCATCACCCCCACATGAAACCAACAAAGCCAATATGGCCAGTCCTAAAATCTTCCGAATCATCTTTTTATGAATTTAAACACTTCACGCACTCCATTTTTTTCCAGACCGAGATAATAAATCCCCTTTGGTAACATGGACAGGTCCAATTGAAGGTTGTCCCCTATGGTTTTTCGGTCATCACTAAGGACCAACCGTCCGTTGACTGAGAAAACCTCTATCCTCACATCTCCTTCAAAACCGCCCAAATAGACTTCTGTAACGGCGTCGACAGGGTTAGGGGAAAGTATCGGTCTTGACGAATAGAAAAAGGTCTTTTCAAAAACGCCTTGGCAAGGCAGGCTGGAATACACCCTCAGTGTATTGACCCCATCTTTCAAGGTCAGTTGTGTTTTGGATGATTCTGTTTGGGTGACCAGGCCATTGAGTTCCACATTGAACAAGGTCGCCCCACTTAGGGTAAGGTCCAAGACATTTGAGTTCAAAACGGCTGAAATGTCCAGTTCATCGGGTTGGGTGATCACCGCAGTGAAACACACTTCCTGATAAGTGATCATTCCATTGGTCCCCGTGATGCAGAAGGAATATTCCCCTGCACTGAGATTTTCAAAAGTATGGGAATTGGTAAAATCAACATTCACCGGAGCCCCTCCACCCTCCAAAACAACGGTATAGGCAATGGATGTATTCTCAGGAACAATGGTGATGGAGCCATTATTGCTGCTCCTGCAACTTTCGCTTTGGACCTCGATACCAAAATTATCTGAAGCAAACCGATAGATGGCACAGCCATTGGTGTCCACCTCGACACCCTTCGGCGTTCCCAAACACAGATCATCGCCATCATCAAAAACCCCATCTTCATCATCGTCCGGTCTGTAAACGCCCTCCACACAAATATCGAGGGAAAATGCCACCAACACACCTCCATCACTCGGAGCGGTGTCCTTCACCTCCAATGTCCACTCTCCCAAAATGGACTCTCCCTGCAACGAACCCAGCGAGCCCAAAGGCTGTACTGTTCCCGAAATTGCAGGGCTACCGGAGCATGAAATGGGATCCCCGTCGTCATCAAAGACCGCATTGATATTGTTCAATTCCCCGCAGGTATTGGAAATCAGGGCCACCCTTGTGCCCGCTGGCGAAATCAAGGTAACGATGAGATCCTCCAGATAGGAATGGTCAATTTCCAGATTCACATTGATGTCCGAAATCGGAAGGTCTTCAAAAAACTGTATGGAAGAGGTCACCAAAGGTGTCCCCACGGATGAAATATCCTGAGGGACATTCCTAGCTTCGGAACTCTTACAACTGACCTGCGAAGTGGTAAAACTAAAAGGAGTGCCAAAGGTTCCCGTACCACAGCCATTACTGGGGCGAACCCTCCAAAAATATTCGGTTTCCGGTTGGAGGTCCGTGGTCTTGTAAAAATTGAAGGGTACTGTGACAGATTCCACCACATTCACAAAACCAATGTCGGTCGCAATTTCCACATCGTAGCTTGAATACAGTGGACTTTCCTCCCAAAGAAGTTGGGCGTTCAAGGAAATCTCTGTCTCCCCGTTTGTAGGGGAAGTGGGCAAAACATCTGCAAACACCCCATCCTGCACCGTTAAGGACAGTACCACGCTCTTGGTCACAGAGGCAGAAGTGGAGGTCACCGTAATATCATATACCCCGGGAGCAACTCCGCTCGTATTGGAAAGCGTGAGATTCACGGCCGTATCATTGGCATTGGCGTCCACTGGAGCAAAAACAGCGTTGAGGCCCACAGGGACATCCGCAGAAAAAGTGGATGTTTCTCCGAAGCCCGAATAGGTTTCATAGGCAAATGGGATCACAATATCATCTGGCTGGCAAACCTCAAAGTCTAGGGCATCGAAGTTCAATACCACTTGTGCTTCCTCAATGGCAAAATTGGAGGCGTTCACGGCAAAAAATATATTTTCGCTTGCCTTTACCATGACCCTTGCAGAACTTGTAACGCTTCCGGGCAAAAGGACTTCTTCGCTTCCGTCGTTGAGGGTATTTTCCAACAGGATTATGGGAAAGCTCAGTCCTCCATCCAAGGAAAGAAAAATATCAACGGTCTTGGCGTCTATGGGCAAGACATTGGTATTCGCGACATCCCATGTGATTTCTTGGACGGAACCAGCTTGGTAAATTTCGTTCGAAGCCTGTGAAGTAACCACGAAGGGGCCTGCGGCCTTGATTACCTTTACCTCCAATACATCAGAAATGACCTGTCCCCCACCGGCCGCATTGTCCCTTACCGTACAGGCAAACCGCAAATCCCGTTCAATTTCAGACACCGTTTCCCATGCGCTGCCCTCTACGGGGTTGGTCTGGGTCAGATTACCTTGGGCGACTTCCGCAAGTCTGGGAAAATAGCGAGTTGGGTCCGTGCTTGGGGGCAATGACCTAAAAATGGCTCCACTGGGGTTCGTGGCGCCAAAATTTGCCGTGGTCACCACACCATCGTCCAGTTGTTCCCAAGTATAGGTGAGTATATCCCCTGCATCGGGATCCGTCGCACTTCCTTCCAGCACAAAAGCTGTACCTCTGGGGATGATGAAATCGTCCACTGGGGCAAGCACAGGTGGCGCATTGGTCAATGGTGTTTCCACAGCACAGGAAACCGTTTCCAGATAAGTGGATATTTGAAGAATACTATTGTAATGGAAGTAATCATCGCCGTTGGGTGCAACATTGTTGCCTTCCACAATTCCTGCATACCCCATGATGGTGCTCCCACTGGCGGGTTCAGCTTGTACCCCTGTACCCTCTGATTCAAAGGACCAAGTATGGTTCGCTCCAAACTGATGCCCGAGTTCGTGTGAAACGAAATCGAGGTCAAAGACATCTCCCTGCGGGATGGAAGAAGATGAAAAAGCACTTCCCTTCCTGTTATCGATACAAACAGAGCCTATAAAACCTGCATTCCCATTGTTCTGGGAAGCCAATTGTACCTTGTGGAACAAATGGCCCACATCATAATTGGCCTCTCCTATGACCGAGGTGAGTGTAGATTGTACCTGCGAATTGAAACTGCTACTATAAGGATCCGTAGTAGGATCCGTAAAAATGATCAGGTCGTTATTGGCCACCAGTTCCAATGTGACCCCTAGATCGGTCTCAAAAACCTCGTTCACCCTGGTAATGGTCGCATTGATGGCCGCCAAAGCCCCTGCAACCGTGCCTCCATGAAAAGAGGTGTACTCCCCTGTAGTCGAAACAGCGATCCTAAACTTTCGTAACACTTGGTCATCTACCAAGGGCACAATAGTCTTCGCTGTGGCCAAGACGGATTTTTCGGTCTCGCAGATAAAGTTGTCCTTTTCGGCCGCTCCGGCCCCTTCGTCATAAACAACATAGGTGTCCACTGCATTGGACACCGGCTCCATAAAGGTTTTTTTGTGCGTGCCGAGGTCCACTACCATGCCCTCTAGGCCCTTTGGCGAACTACTGAGCTTTATCTTAAGTCTTCCATCGGGGCTTACCCCTGTGTAGGACTTGATTTCGGGATATTTTTTTGCAAGGTCGGGGTGGAACACCGGGGTTTCCTCCAAATAGAAAGGAACGACTTCACCATCGGCACCCGGCAGGTAGACCATTTGTTTTCCTTTGGAAGAGGACATCGACCCCACCTCCTTGGAAAAAAGGCCCCTGTCCAACGTAAACATCTTTTTGGCCTTTGCCATATCCTTGATGGACACGCTCTTCAGGTGGGATTGCTTGGGGATGGATTTCCAATACGCTTGCTGCCCATGAACGTAAAAGCAGCTAAAAATTATGGTTATTGAAAAAACAAGGTGTAATTTAGCTTTCATACCGATTCAGGGCATAGTAATAATTCAAATGTAAGCCTTTTTTATTTCTTGATCAGTTGGAAGCAATCCAGAACATTTCTCATTTCAATCATATTCAATTCCAAACGGTGACCACCATCGGCACCTTTGATGGTGTGCACCTAGGTCACCGAAAGATATTGGAACGCCTCACAAACAATGCCAAAAAAACAGGCCTTAAATCCACCGTCCTCACTTTTTTCCCCCATCCACGGATGGTCCTGCAAAAAGATGTGGACATCAAACTCCTGAACACCTTGGAGGAAAAGACCCAGATATTGGAAACCTTGGGCCTGGACTATTTGATCGTGCACCCATTTACAAAGGAATTTTCGAGGCTATCCGCCACAGATTTTGTGCGCGATGTTTTGGTGGACGGTCTCAAGACCAAAAAAATCATCATCGGTTATGACCATAGGTTCGGGCGTAACAGAAATGCCAACATCCAAGACCTCATTGCCTTTGGCAACGCCCTGGATTTTGAGGTAGAAGAAATCCCCGCCCAAGAAGTGGATGACATTTCGGTAAGTTCCACAAAGATCAGAAAGGCACTTTTGGAAGGCGACATCACCACGGCCAATAATTACCTGAGCTATGCCTACATGCTCACAGGAACCGTGAAGAAAGGAAAGGGAATGGGCAGGGGCTTCGGGTTTCCCACGGCAAACCTGCACATTGCCGAAACCTATAAACTCATTCCAAAGACAGGGGCCTACGTGGTCAGCAGCACCATCAAAGGAAAAGTCCATTTTGGCATGATGAACATAGGGTACAACCCCACGGTAGATGGCACCGAAAAGAGCATAGAAGTCAATTTCTTCGACTTTGAAGGAGACCTCTACGACCAAAAAATACAGGTGGCCCTACTCCACCGCATCAGGGACGAACAAAAATTCAGTTCCATTGAAGAACTCAAGGCGCAACTGAAAAAGGACAAAGACTACTCGTTGGAACTAATCTCCAAATAGATGCGAGCCAATTTCCTGTTCAAAAAGATAGACAACGCCCAACTCATCGTCTTTCGCATTTTCTACGGGCTTTTGGTGAGTGCGGAATGTTATGGCGCCATAGCTACCGGTTGGGTGCGGCGAACCTTGGTGGAACCCAAATTCACCTTCTCCTTCATCGGTTTTGAGTGGCTGCAGCCCCTTCCGGGCAACGGCATGTACATTTATTTTGCCATCATGGGCACTTTGGGGCTTATGATCGCCCTAGGCTATCGGTACCGTTTCGCGGCACTTGCCTTTGCCCTGATGTGGACCGGGGTCTATCTGATGCAAAAGACGTCCTACAACAACCATTATTACCTGTTGATGTTATTGGCCTACATCATGGCCTTTTTCCCGGCCCACAAGGATGCTTCGCTGGATGGAAGGCTCCATCCCAACATACGGTCGCACAGCATGCCCAACTGGATACGGTGGACCATCATTCTGCAATTGTTCATCGTCTATACCTACGCATCCGTTGCCAAACTATATGCCGATTGGCTGGATTTCAGCATGATAGAAGTGTTGATGCAGTCCAAAAAAGATTACGCCCTCATCGGTGAGCTGCTCCAACAGAAATGGGTGCACAAAATTGTGGCCATCTTCGGTATTCTCTTTGATCTGCTCATCGTTCCCGCGCTATTGTGGAAGCCCACACGGAAAATTGCCTTTGTGCTGTCCATATTCTTCCACCTTTTCAACAGCATCGTGTTCCAGATCGGGATCTTCCCCTATCTGTCCCTTGCTTTTACCCTGTTCTTTTTTGAACCACAGACCATCCGGAACATTTTTCTCAAGACCAAGACCGTTGAAATGGACGAAACCCTTGTTCTTCCAAAAAACAAAAGCCGCATTTTGGGCGTCTTGGGCATCTACTTTGTGATACAGATCGCATTGCCCCTGAGGCACCATTTTTTTGTGGATGATGTGCTCTGGACCGAAGAGGGGCATCGATTGAGCTGGCGCATGATGCTGCGCAGCCGCTCCGGGACCATCCGCTATCGGGTCGTGAACAAGGAAACCGAAAAGGTGACCTATATCTCCCTGAATGATCATCTCACCGCCAAACAGCGCAATCGGGTGGCCTGCTATCCTGATTTTTCATGGCAGTTTGCCCAACGCCTCAAAAAAGAGTTTGCCGAAAAAGGGGAGGACGTCCAAGTTTTTGTGGACAACAAGGTAAAGGTGAACCAGGGGTCGTACCATGAGTTCATCGACCCCGAAGTAGATCTGGCCAGTGTGCCATGGAAGCATTTCTCCCACAACGAATGGATTCTCCCGTCACCCAAGGAATAATAAGTTGGGGACTTCTTAATATTCGATTAAATTTGCGGCTCAAAATAAGGCCATGCTTCAATTACAGATTCTCAGGGAAAACAAGGAAAATGTCATCACTGCTTTAAAAAAGCGCAATATCGATGCAGGACCCATGGTGTCCAAGGTTTTGGAACTCGATGAAAAACGACGTGCCATACAAACCCAATTGGACAACACTTTGGCCGAGTCCAACAAACTTTCCAAGGAAATTGGAATGCTCTTCAAATCTGGAAAAGCACAAGAGGCCAATGAACTGAAGGAAAAGACCGCTGGTCTAAAGGAAGCGTCAAAACAATTGGGCGACGACTTGAATGCCACTGCGACCGCCCTGCAGGAGCAATTGTACCTGATTCCCAACATGCCCCATGCCTTGGTGCCTGCCGGGAGTTCCGAAGAGGACAACGAGGAAGTTTACCGCGAGGGCGACATCCCCAAACTATCCGAGGGGGCATTACCACATTGGGAATTGGCCAAAAAATATGACATCATCGATTTTGAACTGGGGGTCAAGATCACCGGGGCCGGGTTTCCTGTCTATAAAGGCAAGGGCGCCCGTCTGCAACGTGCCCTGATTTCCTATTTCCTGGACAAGAACACCGAAGCGGGATATACCGAAATGCAAGTGCCGCACTTGGTCAACGAAGCCTCTGGCTATGGTACGGGGCAATTGCCCGACAAGGAAGGGCAAATGTACCATGTGCAGGCCGATGACCTATACCTTATCCCGACCGCCGAGGTGCCCGTGACCAACCTGCACCGGGACGATTTGTTGGCCGAAAGCGATTTTCCCATCAAATATACGGGGTACACCCCTTGTTTCAGAAGGGAGGCCGGAAGCTATGGCGCCCACGTGCGTGGACTCAACCGCTTGCACCAGTTCGACAAGGTGGAAATTGTGCGCTTGGAACACCCCGGCAATTCCTACAAGGCCTTGGACGAAATGGTGGAGCATGTGAAGAACATCCTTAGGGAACTGAAATTGCCCTACCGCATCCTTCGCCTTTGTGGGGGCGATCTGGGGTTCACCTCTGCCCTCACCTACGATTTTGAAGTCTTTTCCACAGCGCAGGACCGTTGGTTGGAGATCAGTTCCGTTTCCAATTTCGAGACTTTCCAGGCCAATCGTCTCAAGCTCCGCTACAAGGACGAGACAGGCAAGAGCCAATTGGCCCACACCTTGAACGGCAGCTCTTTGGCATTGCCCAGGGTATTGGCGGGCATTTTGGAAAATTACCAGACCGAAAACGGCATCCAGATTCCCGAAGTGCTGGTCCCTTATTGTGGTTTCGATATGATCGACTAGGGTTTTCAATCGATTATTTGGATTCGCTTAACAGAATCCCGGGCATTTCTACGTTATATTTGAAATAAAAACAAGCGATTGCGGCACTTTTTGTTTCTCATATCATTCTGCGTGCTCCACGTCTCGGCCATGGCCCAAGAGGACTTTTTGGCCAAACAGTACTTCAATGATGGGGATTATGAAAAAGCGGTGGTCTTCTACGAAAAGTTGGCGGAGACCAATCCCAGACGGACCGATTATGCCGAGGGACTGGTGGCCTGCTACCAACAATTGGAACGCTACGATGAGGCCGAGGCCTTTTTGCTGGAGAAGATAGCCGACCCCTACGCCTTTCCCACTTTTTTTATTGAACTGGGTTACAATTACACCCTTCAGGACCAATCTGAAAAAGCAGCGGTGTACTATGAGCAGGCCATCCAAAAAATTGACGAGAACGCCAATTATGGATACAGTGTGGGATACCGCTTCCAAAAATATGCCTTGCTCGACTATGCCATACGGGCCTACTCCAGGGCCATGGAACTCAAGCCAGATTTGAACTACGATTTTCAACTGGCACGCATTTATGGGGAACAGGGCGATATTGAAAAAATGTACCAATCCTATCTCAACCTGATTTGGGAAGGAAAAACATCCCGCTCCAATGTGCTTCGGAACATCGATGATTTTATTTCCGAAGACGCCACGGACGAAAACAACGCCCTGCTCAGAAAGGTACTCCTCAGAAATGCACAACAAAACCCCGATGTGCTTTGGAACGAACTCCTGAGTTGGCTCTTTGTGCAGCAAAAACAATACAACAGCGCCTTTGGGCAGGAAAAGGCCATTTACAAGCGTACCGAAGGAAGCAACATGGATCGTTTGGAAAATCTGGGGGAGATTGCCCTGGAGGACAAGGACCTTGAAACTGCCACCTCCATTTTCCAGTACATTGTGGACAACAGCGGCGAACCAAGGGTCAAACTGAATGCCCAACTCCAACTGATCGATATTGTGCTGGAAAACCCCACGGAAAAAATGTTGGACGATGTGGAAAAACAGTTCAAGGACCTCGTGGCAGAATACGGGAACCAAAGCCAAACGTTACAGCTGCAGATAGCCTACGCCAATTTTCTCACTTTCAAGCGGGAAAGACCCGAACCTGCCATTGGCATGCTCAAGGAAAGCCTTGAACTGCCCATGGGAAGAGTGGCCATGGCCTACGTGAAACTGGCCCTCGGGGATATTCTGGTGTATGATCAGCGGTTCAATGAGGCCCTCATCCTCTATACCCAGGTACAAAAAAGCCTCAAGAACGATGTGCTCGGACAGGATGCCCGCTTCAAGGTGGCACAGACCAGTTTTTACAAAGGAGACTTTGATTGGGCCCTCACCCAATTGAAAGTGCTCAGGGGCTCCACCTCCCAACTCATTGCCAACGATGCCATGCAACTGAGCCTTTTGATATCCGATAATTCACTGGAAGATTCCACCCAGACCGCGTTGAAAAAATATGCCCGGGCAGATTTGCTCGCATATCAAAACAAGAACAAAGAGGCGATTGAGACCCTCGAGGACATTTTGCAGAACCACAAAGGGGAAAAGATCGAGGACGAGGCCCTACTGAAACAGGCCCAGCTTTTCGAGGAACAAAAGGAGTATGAGAGTGCCGAGTTCAACTATAAAAAAATCGTGGAGTTCTATGCGGATGGTATTCTGGCCGATGATGCCCATTTTGCCTTGGGAGAGCTCTACCAGAACATCCTCAACGAGCCCGAAAAGGCCAAGGCCCATTTCGAAAAGATCATCTACAACTATCAGGACAGCTATTATTTTCCTCAGGCCCGGACCAATTTTAGAAAGCTCCGTGGGGACGCCATTAATTGATCACGTCGTCATTCCCACGAAGGCGGGAATCTCATCATAAAGATTTTTCAATCGCTCACTATCGACATTTATTTCATGACGCCTGAAACTATTGGATTCCCAAAAAAATAGACTAATTTTCACCTGTATCGAAATTCAAAACGACAAATGCTCATATACAACGTAACCATCAATATTGATGAAAGTGTCCATGACAAGTGGTTGGTATGGATGAGGGACAAACACATTCCCGATATGTTGGAAACCGGTAAATTCTCCCACGCCAAAATGGTCAAGGTCTTGGTGGAGGAAGATATGGGCGGGGTCACCTATTCCATCCAATATACCACAAAGGACAGGCAGACCCTCGATGCCTATTACAGGGAAGATGCAAGCCGCCTGCGGGCCGAGGCACAAAAAAACTTCCCCAACAAATTTGTGGCCTTCAGGACCGAATTGGAAGTCATCAGTCAACAAATCCCCTAGCACTTTGGAATACCTTTTCACGTACGGCACCCTGCAGGAAAAGCAGGTACAGCAAGATGTATTTGGACATCTCGTGGAAGGCCATCCGGATGCCCTTTTGGGCTTCAAAAAAATGGAAAATGCCGTTTACGGACAGTATCCCTTGGTCATGCGGACAGCGGATGCCAAAGACAAAGTGAAGGGGACCGTGTACAAAGTCACCATCACCGACCTGGAAAAGGCCGATGTGTATGAGTCCAATGCCTACAAACGGGTGAAATTCCCTTTGGAATCTGGGCTGGAGGCATGGGTCTATATCGAAAATTCCCAGTAACTTGCAAAAAAACCGGCCGTGTCCAAAAAGAAGAAAAAATGGTCTGCCCAAGGCGGAGCCAAAAAACAGGAAGAAGGTGCCGTTCGGGCCAAGAAGCATTTGGGACAACATTTCCTCAAGGATGAGACCATTGCCGAACAAATAGCAGGAACCCTTACCCTAAAAGGGTACAAAAACGTGCTGGAGATCGGCCCCGGAATGGGCGTGCTCACCAAACATCTGCTCAAACGAGACTTGGACCTCGTGGCCATGGACCTCGATGCGGAATCCATTGTGTACCTGAACCACAGTTTTCCCTTGGAACATTCGGAAATCCTCCAAAAAAACAATCGGTTGAACGTCATCGAGGCCGATTTTTTAAAATTCGACCTGACCGAGCTCTATGGTGAGGAGCCGTTTGCCATCACGGGCAATTTCCCCTACAACATTTCCAGCCAGATAGTTTTCAAAATGCTGGAGATGCGGGAACAGATCCCGGAATTTTCAGGCATGTTCCAAAAAGAAGTGGCCCAACGTATCTGTGAAAAACCGGGGAGCAAGACCTATGGCATCCTGTCCGTACTAGTCCAGGCCTTCTACGAGGCCGAATACCTCTTCACCGTGCCACCTACCGTTTTTGACCCGCCACCAAAGGTGGATTCCGGTGTCTTGCGACTCATCCGAAGGGATAAACAAAAATTGGCCTGTGACGAACGTCTTTTTTTCAAAGTGGTGAAAACGGCCTTCAACCAAAGACGGAAGACCATCCGCAACAGTCTTAAAACCTTCGGACTCTCTGATAATCTCAAAGAAGATACTATCTTTGACCAACGCCCAGAACAGCTCAGTGTGGCAGATTTTGTAACGTTGACCCAAAAGATAGCCGATGACCCCGTTTAAACTTACAGACGAGCTTTTAGAAGAGATCCAGCTATTGATCGCGGAGCAGAAGAACACCGAGCTCCAGTCGATGATGCAGGAATTCCACTATGCCGACATCGCAGAGATTGCCGATGAACTGGATGTGGACGAGGCCACCTATCTGATCAAACTGTTGGACAGTGAAAAAACCTCCGATATCCTTGCCGAAATGCACGAGGACATCCGGGAGGCTGTATTGGGCAATCTTACCGCAAAGGAGATTGCCAGCGAGTTGGAGGAACTGGATACCGATGATGCTGTGGACATCATCAACGAACTTCCGAAGGAAATCATCCAAGAGGTCATTTCCGAAATCGAGGACAGGGAGCATGCCAGGCACATTGTGGACCTGTTGCGCTATGATGAAGACACCGCGGGGGGATTGATGGCCAAAGAGCTCGTGAAGGTGAACGAAAACTGGAACGTGCTCACCTGTGTGAAAGAAATGCGTGCCCAAGCCGAAAATGTGACCAGGGTCCACTCCATCTATGTGGTGGATGATGATGGAATACTCAAGGGAAGACTCTCCTTAAAAGATCTCCTCACCACTTCTACAAAGACCAATATCAAAGATGTCTACATTCCTAAAGTGGATTCGGTAAATGTGAACGAAAAGGCAGAAGAAGTTGCCAAGATCATGTCCAAGTACGACTTGGAGGCCATTCCCGTGGTGGACGAGATAGGGAGACTGGTGGGGCGCATCACCATTGATGACATTGTGGACGTGATCCGGGAAGAGGCCGATAAGGATTATCAAATGGCCGCAGGTATCTCCCGGGAAGTGGAGGCCGATGACAGCATCTGGGAAATCACCCGTGCACGTCTGCCCTGGTTGCTCATAGGCATGTTCGGGGGCATCGGTGCAGCAAGCATCATCAACAGTTTCCAACCTTTGATGGGAGACTTCCCCATATTGCTCATTTTCGTGCCCCTCATCCAGGCAACGGCAGGTAACGTTGGGGTGCAATCTTCGGCCATTATGGTACAGGGATTGGCCAACGATACCGTCAAAGGGGAGGTCATGAAACGGCTTTTGAAAGAATTCGCCATTGGGCTCATCAACGGCATTGCCATTGCTGCAGTGGTGCTATTGGTCAGTCACTTTTTGTTTAACACCCCTTACGTGGTCTCCATTACCATTGGGATCGCCGTTATTCTGGTGATCATCATCGCGGCCCTCATCGGGACCTTTATCCCTGTATTCTTGGACAGGCGTGGTATTGACCCTGCCATTGCCACGGGACCATTCATCACTACGAGCAATGATATTTTTGGAATCTTGATCTATTTCTCCATCGCCAAACTGATCTTGGGGATATAAAAAAGTACGAATGACGCCAAGGGAATTGATAACACAGTGGGTGAAAATTTTTAATACGGCCAATGCCGAGGCTTTGGCAGAGCTGTACCATGTTGATGCCATAAACCATCAAGTGGCCAACGACCCCATAGAAGGAAAAGACGCCATCCTTGAAATGTTCAAGAATGAATTCGCGGCCGCGGATATGGTCTGTATCATAGAAAATATATTCGAAGATGGCGAATGGGCCATTTTGGAGTGGAAAGACCCTTTGGGCCTCAGGGGGTGCGGTTTCTTTCATGTTGTGGATGGGAAAATCAAATTCCAACGAGGCTACTGGGATAAGTTTTCATTCTTAAAAATGCACAATCTACCTATACCTACCCATTAATCTTTATAATATGAAACCCATCAACCTAAAAGAAAAACATGCCGAATTCACGAAGCAATGGCACCCGCACCAAATAGCCGTTGTGGACGATATGCAAGTGTTGCTTGCCAAGCTGCAGGGCGAATTTGTCTGGCATTCCCACGAAAACGAGGACGAGCTGTTCCAAGTGATCAAAGGGACCCTCTATATGCAATTTAGGGACAGGACCGAAGTGGTTCGCGAAGGTGAGATCATTGTAGTGCCCAAAGGGGTGGAGCACAACCCGATGACCAAGAACGGTGAAGAGGTGCATGTGCTGCTCTTTGAAAAACTGTCCACTTCGCATACCGGCAAGGTCCAACACGAAAAAACCCAGACCCACTATCCAAAAATCTAGGAATCGTATCTTTGACCCCATGAAAGTTCTCCACGTTGACACCAACCATCCATTGCTCTTGGAGCAATTTGCCCAATTGGGATTTGAAAACCACGAAGACTATACCTCTACCAAAGAAGAAGTGGAGAAAAAAATCCACTTATACGATGGTGTGATCATCAGGAGCCGGTTCACACTAGACCAGCAATTTTTGGAAAAGGCCACCAACCTGAAGTTCATTGGCAGGGTCGGGGCCGGATTGGAAAACATCGATATCCGATATGCAAAGCACAGAGGCATATTTCTAGCCTCGGCGCCCGAGGGCAACCGCAACGCCGTTGGCGAACACGCTTTGGGCATGCTCCTCTCCCTGATGAACCATATGTGCAAGGCCAACCGCGAGGTGAAAAAAGGCAAATGGGACCGTGAGGGCAACCGCGGCGTGGAACTGGACGGCAAGACTGTGGGAATCATCGGGTATGGAAACATGGGAAAGGCGTTTGCAAAAAAACTGAGAGGTTTCGATGTAGAAGTGATCTGTTATGACATCGTGGGCGGAGTGGACGACGACAATGCCCGCCAGGTGGGAATCATGGAGTTCCAACAAAAATCCGATGTGGTGAGCCTGCACGTACCCCAAACGGAACTTACCCAAGGCATGGTGAATTCCGAGTTCATCAATGGGTTTCACAAACCATTTTGGCTGTTGAACACCGCACGGGGCAAATGTGTGGTGACCGAGGACCTTGTCACGGCGTTAAAATCAGGAAAGATATTGGGCGCTGGCCTGGATGTACTGGAGTATGAGAAAAAATCCTTTGAGAACATGTTCGTCCAAAAACCCAAAGCCTTCAAATACCTCCGAAAGGCAAAGAACGTGCTACTGACCCCCCATGTGGCCGGATGGACCGTGGAAAGCAAGGAAAAATTGGCACAGACCATAGTGGACAAGATCAAGACCAAATTTTGCTAATTTTATGGGGTGAAAAAAACCATTTTTGTTTTCTCCGCATTGATCATTGCCTTGTTGGCACTCTTCAAGTTGAGTTCTTATGCCTACCTTTCAGGGGATGCTTCCATTGAGATCATCATTTCCGGAATAGCCCTTGTTTTTTTCTTCGTCGGGATATACATCAACAGAAAGACCATTCGTCCATCCGCAGAACCAAGTGGTTCCATCGACCTAAAAAAAGTGGAACAGCTCGGCATAAGCAAAAGGGAGTATGAGGTACTGGTTCATATTTCCAAGGGATTGTCCAACAGGGAAATCGCGAACACCCTTTTTGTTTCCGAAAGCACCATCAAGACCCACGTTTCCAACCTCCTTGTAAAGCTCGATGCCAAACGGAGAACCCAGGCCATACAAAGGGCAAAAGACCTGCAAATATTGTCCATCTAGACTTTTTCAAAGGAATTTTCCCCGATTTTGGTACTTTAGTATGAGTCCTCAACTGTACCGCACCGCTACTTTTGGTCCAACCATTTAAACTAAAAACCATGAAAAAAACAGTAGTTAAGTTTGGAGCCTATGGTGCCATCACCATTTGTGTCCTCTTTCTGATCAGTTGGTTTGTCTTGGACGACCTCTCTTTGTCATTACAGGAGGTATTGGGCTATGTGTCCATTATCCTCTCCCTTAGTTTTGTCTATTTCGGGATCAAACACTATAGGGACAAGGAAAACATGGGCAAGGTACGTTTCAAGGATGCATTGATCATTGGTATGCTGATCAGCCTCATCACCGCCCTTGTCTTTGGGCTTTTGGATGTCTTTTACACCGAGGTGTTGAATCCTGATTTCATGGCCGAATACTATGAAAATGCCGCGGAGAGCTTGAGGGCGTCATTCCCTGCGGACCAACTGGAAGCGCAACTGGAACGACTGGAAGCAGAACGCAAGCAATTTTCCAACCCTCTGATGTCCTTCACCTTCATGGCCCTAACGGTTTTCATCATAGGGTTTATCATCAGTCTGCTTTCATCTTTGCTATTATACCGAAAATAACTCCAATATGACCATAGATGCCAAAACACCGGAAGAATACATCAGCAAAGTGCCCGAAGAGCGCAAAGAGGCCATTTCAAAATTGCGGGAAACCTTAAAAAACAACCTCCCCAAGGGCTTTGAGGAATGTATCAATTATGGGATGATCGGTTTTGTGGTGCCCCACTCCCTTTATCCGGACGGCTACCATTGCGACCCAAAACTTCCCCTACCCTTTGCCAACATTGCCTCACAGAAAAATTTCGTGGCGCTGTACCATACGGCCATCTATGCCGATAAAGAAATTCACGATTGGTTCGTAAATGAATACCCCAAACATGTGAGCACCAAACTGGATATGGGCAAAAGCTGTATCCGTTTCAAGAACATCCAGAACATTCCCTATAAACTCATTGGAGAACTGTGCCAAAAGATGACCCCGCAGGAATGGATCAAGATCTATGAACAAAACATCAAAAAATCATGAAAAACAGAGTAACAGGATTGGGCGGTTTTTTCTTTAAGACCAAGGACCCGGACAAGATCAAGGAATGGTACAAGGCTCATCTGGGGCTCAACACGGACCCATACGGCTGCTCCTTTTGGTGGAAGGACCAAGAGGGCAAGGACTGCATGACGCAATGGAGTCCTATGGACGAAAAATCGTCCCATTTCAAGCCCAGCGAAAAACAGTTTATGATGAACTTTCGGGTGGAAAACCTTGTGGAGCTACTGGAGATTCTTAAAAAGGAAGGGGTTCAGGTCATCGGTGAAATTGAAGAATATGAGTATGGAAAATTTGGTTGGATCATGGATCCCGAGGGCAACAAACTCGAACTTTGGGAACCTGTTGATAAAGCATTTCTGTAGATATTGATTTATTTCCTACATTTAACTTTCATTAACCAACACATTAAAACAATGTCCGAAGAAAAAAAAGACTTAGGAGACAAAGCAGAAGAAGCTGCCAAAGATTTTACTGAAGGTGCCAAAAAAACCGCCAACGAATTCAAAGAAGGTCTTCAAGGCGCTGGTGGTGACAATAAAAAGATTCTAGCAGGCATTTTAGCCATTGTCGTAGGCTCATTAGGTGTACACAAATTCATCCTGGGCTATAACAAGGAAGGTTTCATCCTACTAGGCATCACATTGCTGTCTTACCTACTTGTATGTCTTGTAATTGGCGCTTTTTTGGTATGGATTCCGCCACTTATTGGTTTGATTGAAGGTATCATTTACCTGACCAAATCTGATGAAGAGTTTTATAATACATATCAAGTGGGCAAAAAACCTTGGTTCTAATACAAAAAAGCCGGATATTTTCCATTCGGCTTTTTTATTTCAATATATCATCGTAATATTGCAATATTAAATTTCATTTAATCTGGTAAGAATATGGGAGCCTCCAAAACCTATATGTTTTCCGCAACCCACAATGAGCTGGCAAAAATTGCCAAGGTCATGGCACACCCTGCCAGGGTTGCCATTTTGGAGTACATCAGCAAACAGGACAACTGCATCTGCAACGACCTTGTGGATGTCATTGGCCTTTCCCAACCCACCATATCCCAACACTTGAACGAAATCAAGAAAATAGGCCTCCTCAAAGGCACCTTCGAAGGAAAAAACCTTTGCTACTGCATCAACCAAGAACGTTGGGAAGAACTGCAACAGTCCTTCCATCTGTTCTTTTCCAATATTAACCGTAATTGCTGTTAACCATGAAAACATCTGAATTCCTATCCCTTTTAAAACAACACCAAGACAAAAGTTTGCTCTTTGAATATGCACCTGATTGGTTCGTAGGGGCCAACTACCACATTACCGAAGTGAAGAACATTACCATTGACGCTGTTGACTGTGGTGCCAATACCGATTTTTGGAAAGAGACCATTGTCCAACTTTGGGAAAGTCCAAAGGAAAAGGACAAAACCGAGTTAATGTCCGCCTATAAAGCGTTGGGCATCCTGAACAAGGTGGACCGTATCAAACCCATAGTCCAAGACGCGGAGGTCAAATTTGAATATAGCAATCCTGAATTCCATACCGCCCAGCTTTTTGTGAGCGATTACGTACTGGACAACAAGGCGCTTGTCTTGAAGCTATCCATTGAAAAAACGGATTGCAAGGCCAAGGAGACCTGCGGCGTGGTTGTCCAAGATCCTGTCGAGGAAAAGGCGTGCTGTACCCCTGGATCAGGTTGCTGTTAATCTAACGTGCTATGATAATCCGACAAATGACCGCCTCAGATTGGGAACAGGTTTCCAACATCTATTCCGAGGGAATAGCTACCGGATTCGCCACATTTGAGACCAGTGCCCCTGATTATGGGCAATGGGACAGCTCCCACACCGAGCATTCCAGATTGGTTGCCGAGGATAATGGCATCCTTTTGGGTTGGGCAGCCCTATCGCCGGTATCCAGCCGTTGCGTTTATGGCGGTGTCGGCGAGGTCAGCATCTATATTTCCACCCAGAGCCGAGGCAAGGGAATAGGTCAATTGCTGATGGAACGCTTGATCGAGGAAAGTGAAAAAGCAGGTTTTTGGACCCTACAGTCCGGTGTTTTTCCCGAAAATACGGGTAGCATCAAACTCCATGAAAAGATGGGCTTTCGATATATTGGCAAGCGCGAGCGCATAGGCAAAATTCACGGAGCCTGGAAAGACAATCTTTTGTTCGAAAGGCGTAGCAGCACCGTAGGGATGGACTGATCGTTTAGCTGGCCACAGGCCCATTGCCTTCGGCCATCTTTCGCTCCAACTCGGCCTGAAACTCTTCCATAACAGGTTTCACTGTACTTTCGGGCAAATCGGCAATCTTAATGTACATAAGCCCGTCCACAGAATTGTTGAAGAGAGGGTCCACATTAAAAGCCACTACTTTTGCATTCTGCTTGATGTACTTTTTGATCAATACAGGCAATCTTAGATTCCCGGGCTCCACCTCGTTGATGAGCTTGTCAAACTTGTTCAGGTCTGCCTGGGTCTCATCAAAAACAAATTCCTTGTCAGCATCCTTGAGTTTTACCTTGAACTCCTTTTTAGGGCGGATGTACTGTGCCACGTAAGGATCCCAGTAATTCGATTTCATGAACTCGATCATCAGGGATTTTGAAAAATTGGAGAACTGGTTGCTGATACTCACCCCTCCAATGAGGTATTTATGCTCCGGATGTCTCAATGTAGTATGCACGATGCCCTTCCAGAGCAAGAACAATGGCATGGGCTTTTGTTGGTATTCCTTGATGATGTAGGCCCTTCCCATTTCAATGGACTTGGCCATCATTCCATAAAGTTCCGGTTCAAACCGGAAAAGGTCTTGGAGATAGAACCCGTCTATGCCATACTTTTCAAAAATATCGGACCCCAACCCCATCCTATAGGCCCCAACAATGGCCTTTTCATCATCGTCCCAAAGGAAAAGATGATGGTAATAGGAATCGAACTTGTCCAGGTCGATGGCATTGTTGGTCCCCTCTCCCACTTCACGGAAGGTCACTTCCCGTTGCCTTCCGATTTCGTTCAGGCAAAAGGGCATATCTTCTTGCTTGGCTAGGAACACTTCATAATTTTTGCTCTGGAGCACACGGCAATCCTTTTCGCGCAATCGTTCTATTTCTTCAGCAAGCACCTTCGCATTGATGGGCGTTGCGATTTTTTGGGGCGGTTTCGGGATTTTCAAAGAGGTCGGGACCTTGTCGATCAGCCGTTCCTTTTCAAAGGCATTGGCCAACAGGTAGGTTTTTTTTCTGAGCAATTCGGTGAAGGACTCCAAAGTCTCCTCCTCGTTCTGGGTGGCCACCGATATGGGCTGGCCGATCCGCACCTTTATGGGCCGCATTCGCTGTGAGGTCAGCTCCGACGGCAGTTTGGCCGTTCGGAACACATCGTTCATTTTGGAAAGCGCATAAAAAAGTCGACTGTTCCTCGCATGAAAATAGATGGGTACCACGGGCACTTCCGCCTTTCGGATCAGTTTGATGGCCGCTTCCTCCCATGGTTTGTCCACCACTAACTTTCCATCCTTGTAGGTGGACACCTCCCCTGCCGGGAAAATCCCCAGTGGATGGCCTTCCCTCAAATGGTTGAGTGCACTTTTGAACCCTGTAATGCTGCTCTTGGCATCTTTATGGCTCTCAAAAGGGTTTACGGGCATGATGTAGGGTTTCAGAGGTTCGATCCTATGCAACAGAAAATTAGCAATGATCTTAAAATCAGGACGTTCATTCGACAATAGCTTCAGGAGCAGCACCCCGTCTATTCCCCCAAGGGGATGATTGCTTATGGTGATGTAGGGCCCGGATTTGGGGAGTCTCTTCAAATCCTCTTCAGGAATCTCAAAATCGATTTCATAATGCTCAAGAATGGCATCCAGAAATTCTGGCCCCGAAAGTTCCTTGTTCTTGTTATAAAACCGGTTTATGGTGGTGATCTTGGTGGCAACCATCAAAAGCCACCCAACAAAAGTTCCCAAAAAGCCATATTTGTCCAGATGGACCACCTTTGCCACTTCTTTCGCAGTAACCAACCCCATGCACATTTGTATTTAGGTAGGGGTAAAGATAGAAAATTACGGCCATTGTCTTTTTAGGCCCTGTATATATACCGAAGTACTTATTTTACAACAAGTTGAACCGTTTCCTTGCCCCGTTGCTCCACGAGTACGGATTTTCCGTTTTGAAGGGATTTCACCGCTTCGTCATCAAAATGACGGATGGTATACAGCGATACATCTTCGTGGCAGACCACTTTGAACTTTCTCTTCAATTCTTCCAACATGGGGTTGAGTCCATTGAACTTATTGTCCAGACAAACCGAAAAGCTGATGGCCGAATTCTGGATCATGTCCACTTTCAGCCTATGGTCGTGGAACAACTTGAATATTTCGCTGATATTGTCCTCCACAATAAAGGAAAAATCCAAGGTGGAGAGCTTGAGCAGGACTTGGTTCTTTTTGACGATGAAACAGGGAACTTTTGGAACGATCCCAACTCCCTTGCCCACTGTGGTTCCCTTGTCCTTTGGGTTGATGAACGATTTCACGTGAAGTGGGATTTCCTTTCTTTGCAAGGGCTGTAACGTTTTGGGGTGGATTACCGAGGCACCGTAAAAAGCCAACTCTATGGCTTCTCTATAAGAGATCAGGTCCAAAAGCGTAGTCTCCTGAAAATTCCTTGGATCGGCATTCAGGACCCCTGGCACATCTTTCCAGATGGTCACGGATTCCGCATTGAGGCAATAGGCCAAAATGGCGGCGGTATAATCCGATCCCTCCCTGCCCAAAGTTGTGGTAAAATTGTTGTCGTCGCTGCCCAAAAAGCCCTGGGTGATATTCAATTTGGACATGTCCACCCTGGCCGACACCTCGGTTTGGGTCCGTTCCCAATTGATCTGGGCATCCCGGTAATTGTTGTCCGTCTTTATCATGCTCCGTACATCCAACCAAGTGTTGGAAAGGCCCACTTCGTTCAGATAGGCACTCATGATAGTAGTGGAGAACAGTTCTCCATACCCCACTACTTGGTCATATACAAATCCGTATTTAGGAGACTTGTTCCAGGCCAGAAATCCCTTCACTTCTTCAAAAAGCAGTTTTACCCTTTCGTGGATGGGATGTTTGGGATTTTTGAACAAGTCGGACAATATCCCATTGTGATACTCGATCACTTCCTGAATGGCGGCAGAAAGTCCGTTCTTGTCATTAAAATAAGCCTCTACCACCTTTTCCATGGCGTTGGTGGTCTTTCCCATGGCAGAAATCACCACCAAAGTATCCTGGTAGCCCACCTCCTTCAACACATTCACTACATTCTGTACTCCTTCAGCATCCTTCACAGAGGCCCCTCCAAACTTAAAAACTCTCATTTACCGTATGTTGCTTTTGGGAAAGTTCAGTTCAGACTTTCCATATATTTTTTGATTCCGTTCTCGTCCAACTGTACCACATCCCAATCCCGCAGCACATTGGCCCCTTTTTTCTCATAAAATTCAATGGCCGGCTCGTTCCAGTCCAAGACCTCCCAGCATATCCGCTTTACACCCAAGCCATGGCCATACCGAACCACCTGATCCAGCAAGGCAGTCCCCAGACCGCTTCCTCTCATATTTTTGGAGACGATCAAATCCTCCAAATGGATGGCAGGGCCCTTCCATGTGGAATAACGGGGATATACCAGGGCTATTCCGGCAATGCCCTCATCTGTCTCGGCCACAAAGCAATGGAACAACTTGGTTTCCCCAAAACCATCTTTCACCAAATCCTCTTTGGTGATTTCAACTGCATTGGGTTCCTTTTCAAAATGGGCCAGTTCCTGGACAAGGGCCAATACTTGTTCCATGTCATCGGGTCTGGCATCTCTGATAGCGTATTCCATAATTGTTACAAATAAAACTCAAAGTTATAAAATTACAAAAATTGACGTCAGCGAAATCGTTGTAGTTTCACAAAATGCACGATATTTGTCCACAAATAAAACAACCTTCCATGTTTGAAAAACAGCACCGCACCTTGGGCGAGTTCATCATCGCCAACCAAAATTCATTTCGATACACCTCCGGGGAGCTTTCCCGATTGCTGAACGGCATCCGCTTGGCCGCCAAGGTGGTGAACCATGAAGTGAACAAAGCAGGTCTTGTGGACATCATCGGTGCGGCCGGGGACACCAACATTCAGGGCGAGAACCAACAAAAATTGGATGTCCTGGCCAATGAAAAGTTCATACAGACCTTGAAGAACCGGGAAATCGTATGTGGAATAGCTTCCGAGGAAGAGGATGATTTTATCAGTATCAACAGTTTTGACAAACAGCACCAAAACAAATATGTAGTGCTGATTGATCCTTTGGATGGCTCCTCAAATATCGACGTAAACGTGTCCGTGGGGACCATTTTTTCCATTTACCGAAGGGTTACCCCGGTAGGTACCCCGGTGACCCTTGAAGATTTTTTGCAACCTGGAAAAAATCAGATTGCAGCAGGCTATATCATTTATGGAACGTCCACCATGTTGGTCTATACCACCGGACACGGGGTGAACGGCTTTACGCTGAACCCTGCCCTGGGGACTTTTTATCTGTCACACCCCAATATGCAGTTCCCTGAAACAGGCCAGATCTATTCGGTGAACGAAGGGAACTATATCCATTTTCCGCAAGGGGTGAAAGACTACATCAAATATTGCCAGATGGAGGAAGGTGACCGACCCTATACCTCCCGATATATTGGATCGCTGGTGTCGGATTTTCACCGTAACATGATCAAAGGAGGCATCTACATCTACCCAAAGAGCAGCAAATCACAAAATGGTAAACTTCGTTTGCTGTACGAGTGCAATCCCATGGCCTTTTTGGCAGAACAGGCCCATGGCAAAGCGAGCGATGGGTTCAGGCGTATATTGGACATTCAGCCCACTGAGCTACATGAAAGGGTCCCCTTTTTCTGCGGAAGTAAAAAAATGGTGGAGAAGGCCGAGGAATTTATGTCCAACTCTTAATCTTCCCTTTTGACAATTTCGTGGTAGTCCTCAAAGTCAATCTTACCCTTGAAGATGGCAATGGATTTATCGATGATGTGGGAGGCCTTTTTTGGTGAGAACCCAAGACCAATGGCATATTTTTCAACCATCCTACGCTCCTGATCGTCAATATCATGGTCCGAGAAGATGATTTGGAAAAAATCGTATAAACGCTGATACCTTTTCTCGCCACTGTGCGGGGTCTCAATGGGATATTTGTTCTCTTTCTTCATGACCTCCTTGAACTCAGCCTCGGTAATGTCAAGTTTGAAGGCAAACTTTTCCAAGATTGCCCGTTCTTCGGAATTGATCTCTCCATCTATGGATGCCAAACTGGCCAAAGTGGCAAAATGGGCCAGGTTTTTTCTATGGTCGCCGTGCTCGTAAAGGTCTAAAATGGGCATATCTCAAATTTTGTGGCACAAATATAAATCTTATCGCAAAAAAGGAGGGCAAATCCCCATAAAAGAAATTCGTAATTTTCAATCCAAGTACAACGTTGAACACCCATCCCCTGAAAGATCCTGAATTGTTCCATATTGCCGAAAATTGGTTCCATCAACAAAGTTGGAAGCCTTTTCCTTTCCAAAAACAGACTTGGATTGCTTTCATGGATGGGAAACATGGCCTTTTGAACGCCCCTACTGGAAGCGGAAAGACCTATGCGCTGTGGTTTCCCATTGTGTTGAACTACATCCAAAACCATCCGGATTACAGAACAAAACACAAAAAGGGTCTAAAAGCAGTATGGATCACACCGCTCCGTGCCCTTTCCCAAGAGATCAAACAATCTGCGGAACGGATCACCCAAGATTTGGGCACCCAAATGAGCGTGGGCATCCGCACCGGGGATACTTCGAACAAAGAAAGATCAAAGCAAAGAACTGCCATGCCCGATCTTTTGATCACCACTCCCGAAAGTCTGCATCTGCTGTTGTCTTCCAAAGGCTACGCAAAACTTTTTAAGGATTGCATCGCCATTGTGGTGGACGAATGGCACGAACTTTTGGGCACCAAACGGGGCGTTCAAATGGAATTGGGCCTATCCCGCCTGAAAACCGTTTGCAAAAACCTTCGCATTTGGGGCATTTCGGCCACCATCGGTAATCTGGAACAGGCAAGGGAAGTACTTTTGGGGCCCACCTCCAAAGAACTGGAAAACTCAGTTTTGATCAAGGCAGAGATGAACAAGAAAATCACGGTCAAGAGCATCATTCCCAAGGAAATGGAAACCTTTCCTTGGCGGGGACATTTGGGCCTGCATCTTTTGGAAGAGGTGATTCCCATCATCAACCAAAGTAAGACCACCCTGCTTTTTACCAACACCCGAAGCCAATGTGAAATCTGGTTTCAAAAAATCTTGGAGCAACACCCGGAATATGCAGGGGAACTGGCCATGCACCATGGCAGTATCAACAAGGAAACCCGACTGTGGGTCGAACAGGCCATCCGTAATGAAAGTCTAAGAGCCGTTGTGTGTACTTCTAGTTTGGACCTTGGTGTGGATTTTGCCCCCGTGGAAACCGTGGTACAGATCGGGGGACCCAAAGGAGTCGCTCGTTTTCTGCAACGTGCTGGGCGAAGCGGTCACCGGCCCGGGAAAGAAAGTGTGATCTATTTTTTGCCCACCCATGCCATGGAACTCATCGAAGCTTCGGCCATGCAAAAAGCGGTTGTTCACAATGCCGTGGAAGATCGTATTCCTTACCTCAACAGCTTTGATGTACTTATTCAATATCTGACCACCTTGGCAGTGTCCGATGGGTTTTATCCCGATGAAATCTATCAGGAAGTCAAACAGACCTTTTGTTATCAGGCCCTCTCGAAGGAACAATGGCAGTGGTTGCTCAATTTTTTGGTGATGGGCAGCCAAAGCTTGAAGAGTTATGACGAGTACAAAAAAGTAGAGGTGGAAGAAGACGGCAAATTCATCGTGAACAGCAGGGCGGTTGCCATGAGGCACCGATTCCAGATTGGGACCATTGTGGGCGATGCCACCATTCATGTGCGCTACCAAAAGGGAGGATACATCGGTTCCATTGAGGAGTATTTCATCTCTAAATTGAGTCCGGGAGATGTCTTCACCTTTGCAGGCAGAAATCTGGAATTCATTCGGATAAAAGGCATGTCGGCCCACGTCCGAAATTCCTCCAAACGTACCAATAAAGTCCCCAGTTGGATGGGCGGCAGGTTAAGCTTCTCCGCTAAAATGTCGGAACTGCTCCGCCAAGAACTGTACACGGCAGAATTGCCCCAAGAGGAACAATCCGCAGAAATCCAATCCCTTGCCCCCATGTTCGCCAAACAACGGGAAGAAAGTTTGGTGCCCCAACCCCATCAATTTCTGATCGAAACGTTTAAGACGAGTGATGGTTACCATCATATTTTTTATCCTTTTGAAGGGCGTGCCATCCATGAAGGCATGAGCAGTCTGTTGGCCTATCGCATTAGTCTGTTGACCCCCATTACCTGCTCCCTCGCCTTCAACGATTATGGTTTTGAGCTGCTATCGGATAAAAAAATCGACATTCAGGGCATTTTGGACAATGACCTCTTCACTTCGGAATATATGCTGTCCGACCTTCAAAAAAGTTTGAACTCCAACGAGATGGCGCGGCGCAAATTCCGCGATATTGCTGTTATCAGCGGGATGGTATTCACGGGTTATCCAGAGAAAGGGATAAAAATGAAGCACCTGCAAAGCAGTTCCGAATTGTTGTTCGATGTGTTCAAGGATTTTGAGGATGACAATCTTTTATACCAACAAGCCTATACCGAAACCTTTGAACACCAATTGGAGGAAGGCCGTTTGCGGTTGGCCTTGGAACGGATCGCCCAACAGGAAATTGTATGGAAACAGTGCACAAAACCCACTCCTTTTTCCTTTCCGATCATTACGGATCGATTACGGGAAAAGTTGTCCAACGAAAAACTGGCCGATCGCATCAAACGTATGGTCAAATCTCTTCAAACTAAATAATTAAGGTGCAGTTCATCGAAAAAACCACCCCTTAACGAATTCTTAATTCAGCGGTGATCTGATTTTGTCAAAATTTTAAGATTTTAGTTTTCTGAACACTTTACAACCTCACACTATGAAGAAAATTTACTTTCTCTTATTTCTTTTTTCTTTTATTCTTGGCTCATCTGCCCAAGATTTGAAAATTACCGGAATTGTGGACGGACCCCTTACCGGGGGCATTCCCAAGGCCGTGGAACTCTATGTCCAGAACGATATTGCTGACCTCAGCCTCTACGGTTTGGGATCGGCCAACAACGGTGGTGGTACCGATGGTGAGGAATTTACCTTCCCCGCCGATGCGGCAACCGCAGGGACTTTTATTTACATAGCTACCGAAGATGTGGAATTCACCAATTTTTTCGGATTTGCTCCTAATTACATGGATTCCGCCGTCAATATCAATGGTGACGACGCCATCGAACTTTTCTTTAACGGTTCAGTGATCGATGTGTTCGGCGACATCAACGTAGATGGAACCGGACAAGCATGGGACTATGTGGATGGATGGGTCTACCGTAAAAATGGGACCGGGCCAGATGGTAGCACCTTTGTGTTGGACAATTGGACCTACAGTGGCACGGATGCTCTGGACAATGAAACCCAAAACGCCACGGCCGCCAATCCATTCCCGATTGGCACCTTTGGTGGAGTGGTAACCCCAACAGTGGACAATGTTTCCAATTTTACGGCTACATCAACAGGTACTTCCAGCATTTCCCTTTCTTGGAACTTAAATACCGATAGCAATCCCGTTGTGGTTGCTACCATTGCAAGTGGCACTGTTTCTGAAACTTTAGTGAATGAAACAACCTATTCAGAAGGGGATACATTGCCCAATGGGGCCACTGTAATTTATGTTGGAAACGCCTCAACATTTGACCACCAAGGTTTATTGGAGAACACGAGTTATGGTTACCGAATCTGGTCCTATGATCCCAGTTTGATGTATTCCACAGGGGTTGCTGCCGATGCCCACACCGATTCCAGCACACCTACTGTGGCTGGTCTAATCATTACGGGGGTTTATGATGGTCCTTTGACCGGAGGGGTTCCCAAAGGAGTGGAACTTTATGCCTTGGAAGATATTGCCGATCTCAGTGTATATGGTTTGGGTTCAGCCAATAATGGTGGTGGCACCGATGGGGAGGAATTTACCTTTCCCGCCGATGCCGTGACTGCCGGCACACACATATATGTCGCCACCGAAACCTCAGGTTTTGAAAGCTTCTTCGGGTTTGCACCCGACTATACCTCCGGGTCCATGGCCATCAATGGTGATGATGCCATTGAATTGTTTCTCAATGGTTCCGTCATCGATGTGTTTGGTGACATCAACCTGGATGGTTCGGGCCAAGCATGGGACTATGTGGACGGTTGGGCCTATCGTAAGGACGACACCGGACCTGATGGAAGTACTTTTGTCATCGACAATTGGATTTTTAGTGGCATTGATGCCATGGATGGTGCCCTTACCAATGATACGGCCGCCACTCCGTTTCCTTTAGGTGCCTATGGTCCGGACCTCATCATTACCGGGGTTGTGGACGGCCCTTTGACCGGAGGTGTACCCAAGGCCATCGAACTCTATGTTTCAAATGATATTGCAGATTTAAGTATTTACGGAATCGGTTCTGCCAATAACGGTGGAGGTACCGATGGAGAGGAATTTACCTTTCCTGCCGTAAGTGTTCCAGGAGGTACCTTTATCTACATTGCCAGTGAAAGTACTGGTTTTGAAAGCTATTTTGGATTTGCACCCGACTATACCTCATCTTCGGCCGCCATTAATGGCGATGATGCCATTGAGCTCTTTTTTGAAGGAGCAGTAATTGATGTTTTTGGGGATATCAATATGGATGGAACAGGACAGGCATGGGATTATGTGGATGGCTGGGCCTATCGAAAAAATGGAACAGGTCCTGATGGTGTCACCTTTGAGCTGGACAATTGGACCTATAGTGGTACCGATGCCTTGGACGATACTACCACAAATGACACGGCCGGATTACCGTTCCCCATCGGCACCTATGGTGGAGGCGGTAACAACGAAAACCCAGAACTCATTACCATTGCCGAAGCACGTGCTTTAAGCGATGGTACATTGGTGACCATAAGTGGTGTGTTGACCGTTACAGACCAATTTGCAGGCTCTGCCTACATTCAGGACCAAACAGGAGCCATTGCCGTTTTTGATGAACAAGTTCACGGAGACGGAGTGTTCATGATTGGGGATTCCATTACCATTACCGGTGTTAGAAGCTCTTTCAACGAACAGATCCAGATCAGTCCGGTCACCGAGGTCACTTCCAACGGCACCCCCAGCGAACCGATTGTTCCATCGGACATCACCTTGGCCGAAATGAACCAGCACCCAGCAGAATTGGTCAGGATAGTGGATGTGACCTTCCCAAAACCCGGAGATCTTTTGTTTGGGAATTCCAACTATGTGGTGAGTGATATTAGTGGTCCCGGTGAACTGCGTATCGATGGCGATGTGGAAAGCTTGGTGGGTCTTGCCCAACCTGAAACCTGTGGTGAGGTCATTGGAGTGGTTGGAAAGTATTTTGAATTATATCAATTATTGCCCAGGATCCGGACCGACCTTGCCTGTGCAGGCGACTATGTGCCACCAGCACTTCCTGTGGAAGTGGACAAGGCCAGTACATTGGAAGTGGCCACATGGAACATAGAATGGTTTGGCGATGAAGGCAATTCCCCTGCAGCGGGAGACCCAGATTCTGATGCCATCCAAAAGGACAGTGTAAAAGCGGTAATAGCCGAATTACAACCTGATGTATTGGCTGTGGAAGAAATCGCCGATGATGCCCTTTTTGCGGAAATGGTCAGCGAACTGCCCGGTTACGATTATGTGCTTTCACCTGCGGTCTCCTATCCCAACGATCCAGGGGTCCATCAAAAAGTAGGCTTCATTTACAATACAGAGACCGTCACCGTCACCGATACCAAGGTTTTGTTGGAATCCATTCATCCCTATTACAACGGGGGTGACACTTCAGCTTTGACAGATTACCCTAGCGAACCGGATCGTTTTTATGCCAGTGGAAGATTGCCTTTCTTGATGACAGCCGATATTACCATCAACGGGGAAACCGAAACCTATGATTTTGTGGCCCTACATGCCCGTGCCAACGGAAGCAGTGATGCCCAGTTGCGCTACGATATGCGGAAGTATGATGTGGAAGTGCTCAAAGATAGCTTGGATGTGTATTACGCTGATCGGAACCTCATCCTATTGGGCGATTATAATGACGATGTGGATGTGACCGTTGCCGATATCACTTCAACCACGGTAAGTTCCTATGAAAATTACGTGAACGATGCTGCAAATTACAGTGTGTTCACCGCAACACTCAGTGAAAACGGCTTCCGTTCCTATGTGTTCGAACAGGATATGATCGATCACATTTCAGGTACCGACGAAGTATTGCCAAGATACATTGAACATTCGGCCCAATCGCACTATGAATTCTATGATTACGATTATGCAAGTACCACATCGGACCACTTGCCCGTTTCGGTACGATTGATGCTCAAACCTTTTGCCTTTGAATCCATTTCATCAACTGATGTAAGTTGTTTTGGAGAAGCGGATGGAACAGCAACCGTTGCCGTAAGTGGTGGCGTTGCCCCATATACCTATGTTTGGAGCGATAGACAGACCACGCAAACGGCATCTGGTCTTAGGGCCGGTTCGTATACCGTGGTGGTGAGTGATGCCCTTCTACAGCAATTTGAGGCAGAAGTGACCATTACGGAGCCTGACATGATCACAATGACCACTTCTGGTGATGCTACGGTATATTTGGGTTACGAACCTCAAAGTTGTACCACTTTGGAAGTGCTTTCCGTTGAAGGCGGAGCAGGTACCTATGAAATTGTTTGGAGCACAGGCGAAACAGGAAACAGCATCACGGTTTGCCCTGAACAGACCACAGATTATGAAGTCATCGTAACCGACGAAAATGGTTGTTCCACTATGGAGACCATTACCGTGGAAGTCATTGACGTAAGCTGTGGCAATAATCCAAGAAATCCCAAAGTGGCGATGTGCCATAACGGTCGAGAAATCTGCGTATCACAATATGCGGTTAAATACCACTTGGCCATCGGGGACATTTTAGGTTCTTGTGATACCTCGTCGGATGGATGCCGAATCATGGCCAATGCCTATCCCAATCCATTCGTAGGCTCGGTAAATGTATCTTTTGGTTGCCCCATCGATGAAAATGTCCAGATTGTTGTCTACAACTTCATCGGGAGGACGGTTTCCCAATTGGATGTACCAATTGGAACAGAATCGGCCCTTGTCGATATGGAATCATACCGAAGAGGTATTTATTTTATCAAAGTGTACACAAATGGCAGACTGATAAAAATCTTACCTGTCGTCAAAAAAGGATAGTTTTACTATTTTTCAAATAGATAGCCCCGGCAATTATGTCGGGGCTTTTTTGTTGTGGCAAATCCGATTAAGCTATGGTATCTTTGGAGCTTATGAACATCTCCATCCGGCAACAAAATTTTACCCTCCACCCTTTGGGTGGACTTTTTTGGGAAGAGAAATCCCTTTTGCTTATCAGTGATGTGCATTTAGGGAAAGTATCCCATTTTCGAAAGTTCGGAGCAGCAGTTCCCCGAAAGGCGATACACAAGAATTTTGTTCTATTGGACAAGATCGTGTCCGATTTCCAACCCTTTCAAATCTGCTTTTTGGGCGACCTCTTCCATTCGTCCTTGAACAAGGAATGGGAATTGTTCGAGAACTGGGTGGCCAAAACCCCTGCTGAGATGATTTTGGTTTCAGGTAACCACGACATCATCGCCCCGGAAAAGTTTGAAAAACTGGACGTTAAGATTTTTCCTGAACTGATTATGGATGATTTTTTATTGACCCATCACCCCGAGATGCGTGAAGGGCTGTTCACCTTTTGCGGACACATTCACCCTGCCGTGAGATTACGGGGCTTTGGTCGTCAACATTTGAGACTTCCTTGCTTTTTCAAATCGGGAAACCAAATGGTGTTGCCCGCATTTGGGGAATTTACCGGAACCTATACCCTAAAACCGTCCAAAAAGGATGAGATTTTTGCCATTGTGGAGGATACCGTTGTTAGAGTTTAGATTCTTCGCTCCGCTCAGAATGACCCAGTGGTGCTTTGTCATCTCGATGGAGCAAGTCGACGAGAAATCTAATCATACTCTTGTCATGCTGAACTTGATTTAGCATCCCATAATAGATAGAATTAAAAACCTTCCGTAAACTTCAAGTGGAGATTCTTCGCTTGACTCGGAATGACCCAGAGGTGCTCTGTCATTTCGATGGAGCAAGGTCACGAGAAATCTAATCATACTCTTGTCATGCTGAACTTGATTCAGCATCCCATAATAGATAGAACTAAAAACCTTCCGTAAACTTCAAGTGGAGATTCTTCGCTCCGCTCAGAATGACCCAGAGGTGCTTTGTCATTTCGATGGAGCAAAGCGACGAGAAATCCAAAAACACATAAGATTCTTCGCTCCGCTCAGAATGACAATAGAATATTCGGGATAATTTGTGCCATTCGTGTCCAATCATTTAATATACATCTGATTGGTCGTAAAGTACCCTTCGACTCCGCTCAGGGTACCCTACGAAAACACCAACAATTTGTCATTTTGAATTAGATTCTTCGCTCCGCTCAGAATGACCTAGGGGCGCTTTGTCATTTCAACAAAGCAAAGCGACGAGAAAATTCAAAAAACATTTTCCCTAAAAACATTTCAGTTTATCTTTGCCGCAAAGTTTTTGGATTGACCAAAGCCCCGATTTCCCAGCTTTTTGCACAGTCTCCCGCTCTCGGGAAATTGAGGGATACTATTACCCAATCCCTTGAATCCGCCCAAAATAAGAATAGAAGAATAAATGTTAGAGGACTCGTTGGTTCTTCCTTGTCCTTTGCGGTTTCAGAGGTTTTTAAAACTGTTGACTCTCCTTTTCTATTGATTCTGAACGACAAGGAAGAAGCGGCATATCTCTTGAACGACCTTGAACTGTTGATCGGGGAGAACGATGTACTTTTTTATCCGGGCAGTTACCGAAGGCCCTACCAAATTGAGGAAACGGACAATGCCAATGTGTTGTTGCGTGCCGAAGTGCTCAACCGCATCAACTCTAGGAAAAAACCAGCGGTGATTGTCACCTACCCCGATGCCCTTTTTGAAAAAGTGGTCACGCGAAAGGAATTGGACAGGAATACCCTGAAAATAAAACTGGAAGATACCCTCTCCCTCGATTTTTTGAACGAAGTGCTTTTTGAATACCAGTTCAAACGGGTGGATTTTGTGACCGAACCTGGGGAGTTTTCCGTTCGTGGCGGTATAGTGGATGTATTCTCCTTCTCTCATGACCAACCTTATCGCATTGAATTTTTTGGGGACGAAGTGGACAGCATCCGAACTTTTGACGTGGAGACCCAACTCTCTACGGACAAGGTGAAGAAAATCACCATCATCCCCAATGTGGAGAACAAGTTCTTGCAGGAATCACGGGAGAGTTTTCTAAAATATATCTCTCCCCGAACGGTAGTTTTTGCCAAAAATCCGGCGCTGATCTACGACCGAATCGATTCGTTTTTTGTAAAGGCCGAGGAAAGTTTTGCCAAATTGGGCACGGAGATCAAACATGCAGAGCCCAAAGAGCTTTTTACGGATTCAGCTTTGCTGAAGGAGCAATTGCAGGATTTTTTATGTGTTGAGATTGGGACTTCGGCTCCGCTCAGCACCCCAAATATAGGCGATATGGTCACTGAGCAAAGTCGAAGTGACGAAATACAATTTCATACAAAACCCCAACCCGCCTTTAACAAAAGGTTCGACCTGTTGATCGAAAACCTCAACGAAAACCGGAAAGCAGGGTATACCAACTATATTTTCTGCTCCACCGAGCAGCAGGCCAAACGCTTCCACGATATTTTTGATGATTTGGCTTCGACTACGCTCAGCCAACAAGAAAATGAAAACAGCAAGGACACTGAGCGTAGTCGAAGTGTGGATTACAAAATAATCGTACTACCCCTCTATCAAGGTTTTATTGATGATGACCTGAAACTGGCCTGCTATACGGACCATCAGATCTTTGAGCGGTACCACAAGTTCCACCTTAAAAATGGCTATGCCAAGAAACAAGCCATCACCCTCAAGGAACTCAACAAACTGGAGATAGGGGATTACGTAACCCATATCGATCACGGTATAGGAAAGTTCGGCGGGCTCCAAAAAATTGATGTCGAGGGCAAAAAGCAGGAGGCCATCAAGTTGATCTATGGCGACCGCGATATTTTGTATGTCAGTATCCATTCGCTCCACAAAATCTCAAAATACAACGGTAAGGACGGGGCACCGCCCAAAATCTACAAACTGGGTTCCGCAGCCTGGAAAAGCCTAAAACAAAAGACCAAGAGCCGGGTCAAGCAGATTGCCTTCAACCTGATCCAAGTATATGCCAAACGTCGCCTGGAAAAAGGGTTTCAGTGCGCCCCTGATAGTTATTTGCAATACGAACTAGAGGCTTCCTTCCTGTACGAGGACACGCCCGATCAGGAAAAGTCGACCCAAGATGTAAAAATGGACATGGAGAGCGAACGACCCATGGACCGACTCATCTGTGGGGATGTTGGTTTTGGAAAGACCGAAGTGGCCATTCGCGCGGCATTCAAGGCCGTGGATAATGGCAAACAGGTAGCCGTTTTGGTACCCACAACCATTTTGGCATTTCAACATCATCGCACTTTTTCCGAACGGTTGAAGGACATGCCGGTTACCGTGGATTACCTCAATCGGTTCAGGACCGCCAAAGAGAAAAAGGAAACCTTGGAGAATTTGGCAAGTGGCAAGGTGGATATTATCATCGGCACCCATCAATTGGTGAACAAAAATGTGCAGTTCAAGGATTTAGGATTGCTCATTGTGGACGAAGAGCAGAAATTCGGGGTTTCGGTGAAGGAAAAACTGCGTTCCATCAAGCAAAATGTGGATGTGCTTACCTTAACGGCAACACCCATTCCACGAACACTTCAATTTAGTTTGATGGCGGCCCGGGACCTATCGGTCATCAATACCCCACCACCCAACCGTTATCCCATCGAGAGCCAGGTCATCCGATTCAATGAAGAGATTATCCGTGATGCGATTTCCTATGAAATCCAGCGGGGTGGACAGATCTTCTTTATCCATAACCGTATCGAAAACATCAAGGAAGTGGCCGGGATGATCCAACGTTTGGTACCCGATGCCAAGATCGGTATCGGTCATGGGCAGATGGAGGGCAAAAAATTGGAACAACTCATGCTCGCCTTCATGAACGGGGAGTTTGATGTGCTGATTTCCACCACCATCGTGGAAAGTGGCCTGGATGTGACCAATGCGAACACCATTTTCATCAACAATGCCAATAATTTTGGATTGAGCGACCTCCACCAAATGCGCGGCCGTGTGGGGCGGAGCAACAAAAAGGCGTTCTGTTTTTTCATTACCCCGCCATACGAAGTAATGACCCCCGATGCCCGAAAACGCATCGAGGCGTTGGAACAGTTCACGGATTTGGGAAGTGGTTTCAACATTGCCATGAAGGATCTCGAAATTCGGGGTGCCGGAGATCTATTAGGTGGTGAGCAGAGTGGTTTCATCAACGAAATTGGGTTTGAGACCTACCAAAAAATATTGACGGAGGCCATTGACGAACTCAAGGAAAATGAGTTCAAGGAACTGTATGAAGAGGTGGAGGGCCACAAAGAAAAAGTATATGTGAAGGACATTCAACTGGATACCGATTTTGAACTGCTCTTCCCCGATGACTACATCAATAATATTACGGAACGACTAAACCTGTACACCCAACTCAATGAGGTAAAGGATGAGGAAGGACTCCAGAAATTCGAGGCCGACCTTGTGGACCGTTTTGGGGAACTGCCCGATCAGGCACAGGACTTGTTGAATTCTGTCCGGATCAAATGGATCGCTACCCACATTGGTCTTGAAAAAGTGGTGATGAAACAAGGGAAGTTCTTGGGGTATTTTATTGCCGACCAGCAATCCAATTTTTACCAAACCCCCGTGTTCACCCAAGTATTACAATACGTGCAGAGCCACTCCCAACAGGCCAAACTCAAGGAAAAGCAGACCCGGAACGGACTACGACTTTTATTGACTTTTGAACGGATTACCAGTGTGGAAAAGGCCTTGAAGGTTTTGGGGCCTTTGAAATCAGTCCCTTCCCAAATCACATCAACATAATTTAAGATTCCCCGAAGCTCCTCCGAAAGTTCAGCACCAAGTACGAAGTGCCAATTTGTGGCTAAAATCGTTTTTTATGTACTTGTTCGCCTTCTTCGTTGTAGTATCGCCAAGTGCCCACTTGTTCGTCCTTTCGGAAACGGCCCGTCATTTTTTCGGTGCCATCCAAATAGTATTCGGTGTAGCGGCCGTGTTTGAGGCCATCCTTCAATTCCACCTCAAACTTGGTGGTCCCATTCGCATATTTTACGCTGAAGGTATCTGCATTGAGATCTGTTGGGTAAATGGGCCGTAGGTCAAAAACAGCATCCGTGATCTCGACTGGGTCGGCACTTTGGGGTTTGGAACTTGGGACCTTTACCTCCAACGGTGTATTTCTTTTCACTTCTTGCACGTCTTGATAGTTGATCACCAATCTACTTTCGAACAGGTCATCCTCCGGGGTCAATTGCAGTCCAAACTGTGGGAAGCAGATGATGAAATCCTTGTTTTTCAGCATTTTTTGTTGGGTTGGTGCATCGGCCAGTGCATACATATTGTCAAAAAATAGGGGCACATTGCTGTATATGAACACGGTGGATTCCGATTCAAACTTGTCATCAAAATCACGGAACTCCTTTGAAGTGGCCAGGGTCTCCCCTTCCAAAGCGTCATCAATGATACTTTTGAGGGTGTTGGGGTTGTCACTAAAAATCACAAACTCATCGATCTGCGTAAAATAGGGCTTGTCAAATTCGTCGAACCTGCCACCCAGCAACATTTTGAAAAACCCTTTGATGGAAAGGAAATTGATCTCGTATTTCTTGTATTCCACTGTCTTGAACTTGACCGGAGTCTTTCTTCGGATCTGCTCCAGCACAAAGTCAAGATTCGTCCTGGCCTTTTCCGCATCATTGGCCTTGAGCACCAGCGCCATATCGTTTTTTCCTTTGGAAATGCGCGACTGGATCTGCAATACGGCTATTTCATCATCAATCCAGTTCACAAAATTCTCCTTTACATCGATCTTCAGAAATTTTTCTACTTTTTCGATGCCATTCTGGTAGCTTTCAAACTGTTGGGGGTCGTTCTGCTGGACCTTTTCAAAATTTTTATAGAACTCGGAAAAGCTATCGAACCCATAACTGATGTAGAGCGCGGTACGTTTGGGCACAATAGTCGGGATGGTCCGCTCGGCAGTTCCCGATTTTTGAAGGGCCTCCAAATAATACTCATTGGTCCCGCTGATGTTGGTGAACCCATTGGCCGTCAAGGTACTGTTCTTGTCAAGGTCAAAATAAAATCCTGAAAACAAAAAATTCTCGCTCACCCGTCGCACCCAATCCGATGGGGTGTCGGTAAACCGTTTTACATAGTCATCAAAATAATGGTACTGAACATACATCCGGAAGAGGTCCTCATGGCCCACCTTTTGGTTGACTTCAATAAAATTGAGGTTTCTGCCCAGCACGGGTTCTTGGTACTGATCTATGGAAGCTTCCACCAAGGTATGCGTATAGGAAGCCACCAATTGATTTTTGATAAAAGCCAGGTACATGGTTTCCTTGCTCTCGCGATCGTGAACCTCCAAGATCTCATGGTTGTGGTACATGCGCTTGCTCATCACATAATCATCATTCAGCAAGGTGTTCAGGTAGGTCTTCAGCAATTGCAGTTTGGCAATCCGCTTAAGGTCGAGCACATAAAAAATGCCATAGTCCTTGGGAGAGATCATGTGGACGGAGATGAACAGCGAGCGGCCATCAAAAAACTCGAACAATTTGTGGTTGTTGTTAAAGACCGTATCCACCTTTTGGATGCTCTCCGTGAGTTCGGAAAAATAATCGTTCTTCCTGAGGTGGTGCCAAGCATCACTTTCACTCACCTTTTTCCAGCTCTCCACGGGTTGTTCCGATTCCACAATGAAAACAGCGTCCTTGGGAATCAGATAGATGGATTGCAGATTGGTCTTGGGAGAAAGCAGAAAAATATAGGCCAAGTAGCACAGATAGAGCGCAAAAAGGGCCAAAAATCCGTAAAGAATCCTTTTTTTGGTCATTCTACTGAAAAGTGTCTCCTTCTAAAACGAAAGAGTCCGCATTTTAGTTTAGACCCAAGAAAAGAGCCGCTATTTTATAGCAATTTAAGGTCCTTGATGGTCTTGAAGGCCACATCCACCTGCTCGTCGTTCACCAAAATGGTAAATTCATTGGTCGTGGAGATCACCTCATAGAGTACGATTCCCTCCCAAGCCAGCCGTTGGAAGATGAAGTAATAAATCCCGGGCACGGAAACGTTCTCAGCGGGCAGTTTTACGGTGATGGAGGACAGTCCCTCCGCCTTTTGGGTGCATCGCTCGTGCTTGAAATACTTTTCCACCACTTTGTCCATGATGTTGCTGATCACGATATTGATCTCGTTCACCCCACGGGACGAGGTGTAGAACACATCTTGGTTTACGTTCACTTCCTCGAGCAATTTGGCCTGCTGCTGCAAAATGGTGTCCGAGGCCAAAAAGGTGTAGTCGGAGAGGTTGGACCGCACGGTGATCTCACCGATGTTCTTGAGCACCTTCACGATCTTGTGGGTGGCCCTGAACTCCAAATCGTCCGAAAGTCGCTTGAGCGCCATCACAATGGCACCATCCTTTACATCCTTGCCCAGTTCGTCGGCTATCTCAGGCTTTATTTGCCTTGAAAGCGAGGTCAAGTTGATAATACCCTGTGCCAATGCGGTTTGCAAAAACGGCTTTTTCTTGATGTAGTGCTCAACTACGGCGGATATTGTTTTCATTTCTACAGTTGGTTTGGTACAAAAATAACATATTGTTATAAAACAAACAAATGGTTAAAAATGAAAGAATGCATTTTCGAGATGCTCCAGGTGGATTCCACTGCCCGTTTTGATGACGGTGATCACATCGAACCTTACCTCCACATCAAGGTCATTTTCCTGTACATAATGGTCGGCCGCCATGGTCAAAAGTTTCACTTTCTTGGCATTCACCGTATCCAAAATATCCTCCAAAAAGCCCATGTTCCTTGACTTTACCTCCACAATGGCCAAGGTGTCCCCTTTCCTTGCAATAATGTCCACCTCAGCCTTGAGGTATCGGTAGTTCCGCTCCAAGATAGCATACCCATTTCCCAGCAAATGTTCCACGGCCATTTGCTCCCCAAACTTTCCAAAATCGTTGCTAGATTCCATACGGTTGGAAAAATATCAAAAAAATATGTGCAGTTCATCGAAAAAATTGGTAGTTCAAGGACAAACCGGCGTTATCATTGTAATTTGTTGGCTCAATTGAACCACACCCAACATTAGCATAAACATATAGTTGACCCCAAACTATGTACTAAAATAACCCCAAACATTGCTATGGAGTACTTCGTCAATTGCAATACCTCAACTTTGGCGCCCTATACTACCCCATTGGATGAGGTTCGCGTAGCCCATTTGTACCGCAGGCTCGGTTTCAGTGCTTCCGTGCAGACCGTCAATGCAGGAATCGGGCAATCAGCTGTTTCCCTCGTCGACAATCTTGTGGATCAGGCCATGGCCGCTCCGTTGATTCCTCCTCCCGAATGGGCAGATTGGAACAATGCCAATTATCCTGCCGACGACGAGCAGGCCGGACAGATGCGCCGGGCACAACTACGGGAATATTCCATCACTTACGGAAACGCGCTGTTGAACAACAACCTCTTGGATAGGATGAGCTTTTTTTGGAGCAACCACTTCGTGACCCAATTGGAAGTCTATAACTGTAACCAGTTCCTTTACTATTACATCAATTGTCTTCAAAGAAATGCCTTGGGCAATTTCAAGACACTGACCAGTGAAGTGGGGCTCACGAGTGCCATGCTGTATTATTTGGACGGTGCCAGAAACCGGGGAAACAATCCCAACGAAAACTATGCCCGCGAGCTCTATGAGCTTTTTACCATGGGCGAAGGGAACAATTATACCGAACAGGATATTATTGAGACGGCCAAAGCACTTTCGGGATATACCGAAACAGGCGAGGAAGGCTGTACCCAAGTCACTTTTGACCCCACCGAGTTCAACACCGATAACAAAACCATCTTCGGACAGACCGGGAATTGGGACTACGATGATGTAATCGATATCCTTTTCAATGAAAGGGCCAGCGAAACGGCATGGTTCATCTGCAAGAAACTGTATGAGTTTTTTGTGCATCCGGATTCAACGGACGAAGAAGGCAATGGCATTGCCCCACAGATCATTGATGGGATGGCACAAACTTTTATCTCCAGCAATTTTGAAATAGCCCCGGTAATCCGTCAACTTTTAAAAAGCCAACACTTTTTTGATGAAACCGCCATTGGCGTCATCATAAAGAGTCCTTTTGACCTGTATTTTAACCTATTGAAAGAAACCGGGTTCACCTATGACGACACCACGGTGTTGAACATGATTGATTCGGCATCGCTCATCGGCCAAGAACTCTTCAACCCACCCGAGGTGGAAGGCTGGCAACGGGACCGACAATGGATCAACACCAATTTTATGATCGGTCGCTGGTTGACCGCCGAAGTGTTTTTGGAGCGCTTCTTCCAAGCAGACTCTGAGCAATTTCGAGATTTTGGAATCGCTGTTACTGGTGCCAATGGGGCCACTGTCAGTGACCCCGATGTAGTTGCCAGGGCAATAATTGACTTTATGTTGCCCAAAGGACTATTGACGGAAGATGATTATTCAGCAGCATTCACTGTTTTTCGTGAACCTTACAAAGACAACAACGTTTATGAAACAAACAGTTGGAATATGACTTTGGAAGATGCTGACTATCAGGTGTATTTATTACTACTGAATATTGTCCGACAACCTGAATTTCAACTTAAATAACCCCAACACCCATGTGCGATACCCACCACACCCACGATACATCTCCACACAAAGGTCTTGAGCATGAGGGCCACGATTTGGAGCACACCAAATGGAGCAGACGCTCGTTCATCCAGGCACTAGGTATAGCCGGTTCTGGGTCCATGTTCCTAGGAAGCCACTTGATCTCGGCCTCCGCCCCATCACCTTTGACGGCAGCCGTTGCAGCTGCAGAAACGGACAATATTCTGATCTTGATCAGATTATCAGGTGGAAATGACGGTCTCAGCACCGTGATTCCCATCCAACAATATGACACCTATGCCAATGCCAGGCCCAATATCTATATACCTGAGAGTAAGGTCCTAAAACTTACGGATGACTTTGGCGTGCCCACCTATATGAGTGCCCTGGAATCCCTTTGGGGCGATGGGCAGTTCAAAGCGGTGCATGGCGTAGGCTATCAGAACCAAAGCCTCTCCCACTTTACGGGATCCGACATTTTTGCCAATACCGACCTCACTACCACTGGGTTTTCTGGGGAAAACACAGGTTGGATGGGCAGACATTTTGAAGAACTCTACCCTGATTACCTTATCAATCCGCCAGCGGCCCCTGCGGCCATCCAAATCGGGAACTTGGCCAACTTGGTCTTCCAAGGTGAGGAGACCAACTATGCCTTTGTGACCAACAATGTGGACCAATTGGAACAGATTGCCCAAACGGGTTCCTTCTATGAAATTGAGAACGCACCTTTCGACAACTGTATGTACGGCGATCAGCTCCGTTTCCTACGCGGCGTGGCCAATACCACTTATGAATATGCTGGTATAATCCATGAGGCATACATGCGGGGACAGAACCAGGTGGAATATCAGGATAACGGCTTTGCCAGGCAATTGGCCCTTTTGGCTCGATTGATCAAAGGAAATTTGGGCACCAAAGTCTATATGATCTCCATGGGCGGGTTCGACACCCATGGCAACCAGCCTTTGGTTCACGAGCGATTGATGTCCAACCTGTCCATTGCCATCAACAATTTTTATGAGGATATCGCTTTCACCCAACAGGATGACAAGGTATTGAGCATGACCTTCTCCGAATTTGGACGTAGGATCTTTGAAAATGGATCCAACGGTACCGATCACGGTAAGGCCGCCCCGACCCTGTTCTTTGGATCCGGACTGAGTGGAAGTGCCTTTGTGGGCGAGCATCCCTCCCTTGACGAACCGAACAATCGGGGCAATCTGGAATACACCATGGACTTTAGGGACCTTTACGGTACCGTTTTGGCCGAATGGCTCTGTGTGCCAAGGGCTTCCGTGGAGCAACACCTTTTGGGGCACCCCTACCGGGCCATAGACCTCGGCTTTAACTGTAGCGGTGAGACCTTGGAGGACATTGCCATGGACAATGACCCACCCATCTTACCGGAAACCCCTCCTGGACAAGACCCGAACAATCCGAACCCGGATATTCTGGACGGTATCGTGCACTCACCCTACTACCCAAATTCCAGCGCACCCCACATCCATTTGGAAATGCCCGTTTCGGCTCATGTGGACATTGAATTGTTCAATATTTTGGGACAACGGGTCGGGACGCTCTTGAATCAAATTATGCAGGAAGGCCCCATGGAGATCAACATCCGTGAACGCATGCGGGACAGCCTTTCCACAGGAAAATACATTTATAGGATTTCGGTCGGAGGTAAAAAAATGAGCAAATCAATTATGATTTCCTAAGAAACCTTACCCTAACATTTATTTCGGGATTCCCTCGATGATGTACCCCACACCCCAAATTGGGTCGCATCTTCGGGGGTTTCCTTTTTTATGACCGATCCCGTTAAAATCAGTATTTTTGGGGCCTAATTTAAAATTTTCATGGCCCAACATACCCATCCTTCAAGATATACCATTACCGCGGCCCTCCCATACACCAACGGTCCCATCCACATTGGGCATTTGGCCGGGGTCTATGTTCCTGCGGACATCTATTCACGCTATTTAAGGCTCAAGGGCAACGATGTGGCCTTTGTTTGTGGTAGCGATGAACACGGTGTGGCCATTTCCATGAAGGCCAAGAAAGAAGGGGTCACCCCAAAAGAAGTAATTGATAAATACCACGGCATCATCAAAAAATCATTTGCCGATTTTGGTATTTCGTTCGATAATTATTCCAGGACTTCCGCAGAAGTGCACCATAAAACGGCTTCCGATTTTTTCCAAAAAATGTATGATCAGGGCGACTTTATTGAAGAGGAGACCGAACAATTGTACGACGATGAGGCCAAGCAATTTTTGGCCGACCGTTTCGTCATCGGTACCTGCCCCAAATGTGGTAATGAGGAAGCTTATGGAGATCAATGCGAACGCTGTGGATCTTCTTTGAACGCTACCGACCTCATCAACCCAAAATCAACCATTACAGGAACAATCCCTTCCCTAAAAAAGACCAAACATTGGTTTTTGCCCTTGGATCGATATGAAGCATTCTTAAAAGAATGGATTTTGGAAGGGCACAGGTCCGATTGGAAACCCAACGTATATGGCCAGTGCAAATCGTGGATCGATGACGGATTGAAACCCCGTGCCGTGACCCGTGACCTCGATTGGGGCATACCGGTTCCCGTGAAAGGGGGCGAGGGCAAGGTGCTTTATGTATGGTTCGATGCACCCATTGGGTATATTTCGTCCACCAAGGAATGGGCCGAACGTGAAGGCAAGGACTGGAAACCCTATTGGATGGACCAAAGCACCAAATTGGTACACTTTATCGGCAAGGACAACATCGTGTTCCACTGTATTGTGTTCCCAAGCATGCTGAAGGCCCACGGTGATTTTATATTGCCCGAAAACGTTCCTGCTAACGAATTCCTGAACCTGGAAGGCAACAAGCTATCCACCTCCAAGAACTGGGCGGTTTGGTTGCACGAGTATTTGGAGGAATTCCCGGATATGCAGGATGTGCTCCGTTACGCCTTGACGGCCAACGCGCCCGAAACCAAGGACAACGACTTTACCTGGAAGGATTTTCAAGCACGCAACAACAACGAACTGGTGGCCATTTTTGGCAATTTTGTGAACCGTGTTGCCGTGCTCACCCAAAAATATTACAACGGAATAGTCCCAACTCCTGGTGCTCTTTCAGAAGTGGACAAAGAAACTTTGGAAGCCCTAAAAGGTTTTCCTGAAATTCTGTCCAATTCCTTGGAGCGTTACCGATTCCGTGAAGGCAGTCAGGAACTGATGAACCTGGCACGATTGGGCAACAAATATTTGGCCGATGAAGAGCCTTGGAAACTCATCAAAACCGATGAGGATCGCGTAAAGACCATCATGTATGTGGCACTTCAGATTGCAACGGGACTTGCTATTTTAAGCGAACCGTTTTTGCCGTTTACTTCATCAAAATTGAAGGGGATTCTTGGCGTTGCTCAGAATGACCAAAATAGTGTCATTTCGAGTACCTCGACTGCGCTCGGCACAGGCTCCGCCGATACGGATTGGGATGATATTGCCTCAGAAGACATCTTGCTTCCCGGTGGACACCAACTCAATCCAAGTGAATTGCTTTTCCGAAAAATTGAGGATGAAGAGATCCAAAAACAATTGGACAAACTGGAAGCCACTAAAAAATCCAATGCTGAGACTACACCCAGCACAGGTACAACTGAAAAAGACATTATGCCACAAAAAGAGACCATTGCCTACGAAGATTTTGCAAAATTGGACATGCGAGTGGGCACCATTTTGGAAGCGGAAAAAATGCCAAAGGCCGATAAACTTCTGGTGTTGAAAATTGATACCGGACTGGATACCCGAACCATTGTTTCCGGCATTGCCGAAAGTTTTAAACCAGAGGAAATCATCGGTAAAAAAGTGACTGTTTTGGTAAACTTGGCCCCTCGAAAACTACGTGGCGTGGAAAGTGAGGGCATGATCTTGATGACGGAAAACCAAGAGGGGAAACTCGTTTTCATGAATCCCGATGAGGATGGGGTTGGGAATGGAACAAGTATAAACTAACCAATCATACAAACCATGAAAAGACCAATCTTACTTTTTTTGCTTTTAGTATCACAAGTCATCATCTCGCAAGAAAAATTCCTTGAAATAAACAACAATTTCAAAGAAGGGTCCAGAAAAGTGCACACCGCCTTTCCTGTTGTAGATGAAGTAACTGGAAATTTTGCAATTTTCTTGGACGATGATAATAATATCTATGGATTTCTATATTCCGCTGCACTTGATTTGATTGGTGAATTTGCTTCAGAAGGCCTCCCAAAAAAATACGAGCAAATTATAGGCTATTCTGTGAATGGAAAAGAAATCCGCTTATTCTTAAAAGATAGGAAGGATAAAACTTTTGGAAGTATTCTCTTCAATTTTGAAAATAAGTCCACAGAAGAAACCCTTTATGATTTCAAACTCAAAAATGAGGTTTACGTAGGAGGTTATAGTGATGCCTCCAAATTTCATCTGGTAACCATAAACAAGGAATCCAGTATTCTGAATTTTTATGTCTTTGAAGAAGGTAGTGAGTATAAAAAGCAGTCTTTGGACTTATCGAAAGAGTCATTTTATGATACTCAGGGAGCTGTCCAACATCTTTATACCATCATGGCTACGGGAGGTTCAGAAACAAGATTTGGAAATTTCAGTTCATTTAAAATTGACAAGATTGATTCCCATTCCCCTAATTCCATTGAAACCACTAGTGAAATTTTGAAGATGTATCCTGGAAAGCATGGGTTTAAATTGACCATTGACACTCAAATGCTCACCTATATCGTGGATGTTTCCACTGAAGAATTGAACTATACACTTTCCACTATTGAAAAACCTTCCATTTCGGCCCCTTTGTTCAATTCCAATTCCTTCATTTTGGATGATACGATTTATCTTATCTCTTCATCCGATGAAGAAATGGTCTTTTCAATAAAATCCTTGGAAACTGGTCAAGAACTGAAAAACCTCCAAGTAAAAAAAGATGAGGACATCACTTTCAAAAACACCCCCATAATTCAAGAAGGTGGCACATACAAAGATTATAGGGAGATGGAAAAGAGCAGTAAATTTCTGAGAAGACTCAGTAAAGAAGATATTGGCGTCGCTGTTATAAAGTCCAACACTGACTATGTTATTACCATGGGCTGCAAGAAAGAAATGGTAAGAGGGGGCGCTCCTATGATGATGCCTGGTTTTGGAATGCCGATAGGTGCCATTGGTGGATTTACTGTTACTTTCAACCCAACTTTTTATGCCTATGGAAGTTACAATTCCACAAAGGCAACACGTATTGAATGTTTGTTTGATCAGGATTTTAAGCATAAATCAGGTGATATCCCCAAAAATGTGTTTGATATTATTACAGAATCCGCTGATACGTTTCCCAAAAAGGACGCGGAAACTGTTTTTAAGTTGAATGATTCCTATATCTGGGGAGTTTATAGCAAAAAACTCAATCAATACACCCTTTTCAAATTCTAAAGTTTGAATTGAGATTGATGGTATCGAGAGTAAAATGACTTGATCAAAATACTCTTACTTTTTTAAAAGCCTACTTTACAAAAAAAGAAAATGCAACTCATACCCTATATTGTTCAGCACACCCAATTACCGGAAAAAAGTGTGGAGAATACCGTGGCCCTTTTGAACGAGGATTGTACCATTCCCTTTATTTCCCGATACCGAAAGGAACGCACCGGGAATTTGGATGAAGTCCAGATCGGTGCCATTGTGCAATACAAAACCCAGTTCGAGGCCCTTGAAAAAAGAAAGGCGGCCATCATCAAGGCGGTGGAAGAACAGGGAGCCCTCACCCCGGACCTCAAGGCTAAATTTTTGGGCTGCATGGACCTCACCAGCTTGGAAGACCTGTATTTACCTTTCAAGAAGAGTAAAAAGACAAAAGCGGAAACCGCCCGTAAAAATGGGTTGGAACCGTTGGCCAAAATCATCATGGCGCAAAATGCCGATGAAATCGAGTTCATTGCCTCCAAATACCTCAACAAGGAAGTCCAGAACGAGGATGAAGCCTTGGAAGGTGCCCGCCATATCATTGCGGAATGGATCAACGAACGGGGCGATATCCGAAATCAATTGAGAGGACAATTGGAACGCCATGCTTTGATCACTACTCAAGTAATCAAGACCAAAAAAGACGACGAGAAAGCCCAAAAATTCCAGGATTATTTTGATTGGAGCGAACCTTTGGACCGTTGCCCCTCCCATCGGTTTTTGGCCATCATGAGGGCAGAAAAGGAAGGGTTCATCCGGGTGAAAATTGAAATCGATGAAGAGCGTGCCCTTCAGAATATGGAACGCCGTTTGATCAAATCGAACAATGCCTGTGCCGAACAAATCGAATTGGCCATTGCAGATGCCTACAAAAGGCTTTTGTTTCCTTCCCTTTCCAACGAACTTTTAAGTGTTTCAAAAGAAAAAGCGGATTTGGCCGCTATTCAAGTGTTCTCCAAAAACCTAAAGCAATTACTGTTGGGTGCGCCTTTGGGCGAAAAACGCATTTTGGCCATCGACCCTGGGTTCCGGACGGGGTGTAAAGTGGTCTGTTTGGATGAACAGGGCGATCTGAAACACAACGAAACCATTTATCCCCATGCTCCGCAAAATGACAGAACGGGTGCCATTAAAAAAATAAGTTCCTTGGTGGATGCCTATAAAATTGAGGCCATTGCCATTGGCAACGGGACCGCATCGCGCGAAACGGAGCAATTGATCAAACGCATTCCCTTTAAAAAGCCCATTGAAGTATTTGTAGTGAGCGAAGCAGGGGCCTCCATCTATTCCGCTTCCAAAATTGCAAGGGATGAGTTTCCCAATTATGATGTTACCGTTCGGGGAGCGGTCTCCATTGGTCGCCGGTTGGCCGATCCGTTGGCCGAGCTCGTTAAAATCGATGCCAAGTCCATTGGGGTGGGGCAATACCAGCACGATGTGGACCAAACCCAATTGAAATCCTCTTTGGATACGGTAGTGGAAAGTTGTGTGAACGCTGTAGGCGTCAACATCAACACGGCAAGTGTCCCCTTGCTCAGTTATGTTTCGGGTATTGGACCCAAATTGGCGGAAAACATTGTGGCTTATCGCAATGAAAATGGGGCTTTCAAAAACAGGGATGAAATCAAAAAAGTGGCCCGTTTGGGTGGTAAGGCCTTTGAACAAAGTGCCGGTTTTTTACGCATCAAAAATGGGGATAATCCTTTGGATGACTCCTCGGTACACCCTGAAAGTTATGGTTTGGTGGCCAAAATGGCCAAGGACCAAAAAATTCCACTTCAGGAAATCGTTGGGAACAAGGCTGCCCTGCAGCGCATCAATCTAAAATCCTATTGCACGGAAACCATTGGCATGCCGACTTTGGAGGATATTGTAAAGGAGTTGGAAAAACCAGGTTTGGATGTGAGGGAGAAAGCCAAGGTGTTCACGTTTGACCAAAACATCAGGGAAATTACGGATCTGCGACAAGGGCAATTACTGCCCGGTATCGTGAACAACATCACCAACTTTGGATGCTTTGTGGATGTCGGGATTAAGGAAAGCGGCCTGATCCATATTTCCAACCTGTCCGATACATTTGTAAAGGATGTCAACGAACATGTAAGCCTTCATCAACAAGTAATCGTTAAGGTATTGGATGTGGATGTCCCCAGAAAACGGATTCAGTTGGCGCTACACAAATAATTTTTTACATGCTCAAGATTGCCTACCATCCCATCTACAAACATCATTTACCGGATGGGCACCGTTTCCCCATGGCGAAATATGAGCTGTTGCCCCAGCAATTGCTCCACGAAGGCACTTGTGGAGAAGAGCATTTTTTTGAGCCTTCCATTCCCGATGACGGGCCCATTTTGGCCGTGCACGATGCAGGGTATTACCACGATTTGTTGAACTTGGAGATCCCTTCCAAAGAAGCTAGAAAAATAGGTTTTCCGCTAAGCGAAGAACTGGTTTTACGGGAACGCATCATTGCCGATGGCACCATAAAAGGATGCGAATTTGCCCTGGAATATGGCATCGCCATGAATATTGCCGGGGGAACACACCACGCTTATTCCAATCGCGGGGAAGCTTTTTGTATGTTGAACGACCAGGCCATCGGGGCTCGATACCTGCAGCGTAACAAACAGATTAACAACATCTTGATAGTGGACTTGGATGTACACCAAGGGAACGGAACCGCTGAAATTTTTCAGACCGACCGTTCTGTTTTTACTTTTTCCATGCACGGGAAGGGGAACTATCCCTTTAAAAAGGAAGTTTCCGATTTGGATATCCCTTTAGAGAAAGGCACTACGGACGAGGAATACCTTTCCATCCTAAAAAAAATGCTCCCTTCGTTGTTTAAAAAAGTAAGGCCGGAATTTATCTTTTACCTCTGCGGAGTCGATGTTTTGGAGACAGACAAACTCGGTACGCTCTCCCTATCTTTGGAAGGATGTAAGGAACGAGATCGCTTTGTACTGCAAACCTGTCACGATGCCAACATCCCCGTTCAATGTAGCATGGGAGGTGGGTATTCGCCCGACATCAAAACGATTGTGGAGGCCCATGCGAACACATTTCGTTTGGTGCAGGATATTTATGCGTAATTTTACCGACTGTTCTTTTTTTCAACCTCATGAAAGCAGCTGTTCTTCTATTTGTATTCGTATTGATTTCCCCTGTTTTTGGCCAAGAAGTGGCCCAGGAAAAAGAAAAAAATTTGTGGAACCATTTCACCTATGATGTGGGCAACATGTTTGGCGGTGTGGGTTATGCCTATTCCCGCCCAGTGCATTGGAAAGGGAACGATTGGGCCAACTTTGGCTATTTGACCGCGGGCACCCTGCTCCTATTTACTGTGGATGATGAACTGAACGACTGGAAAAATGGTTTCAGGCAGGATATTCCCGATGTGGTGATGGACTACGGACACGAATACGGAAGTCCTGAAAACAACTATATGTTGACCGGCGGGGTCTATTTGGCGGGACTGTTCACCCAAAATGAAAAATTGAGACGAACTGGAGTTTTGTTGATTTCATCAGCGACCGCGGGCGGGTTTCTTCAGCAAGTCAGCAAGCGGATCATTGGTCGGGCCAGGCCCAAGAGCGGGGAAAGTTCAGATACCTTTGATCCCTTTCACCTGAACCGGGTCTACAATTATGACTCGTTCCCTTCTGGGCATGCGATGTTGGCCTTCAGCAATGCGTATGCCATTGCCAAACAGTTCAAGAACCCTTGGGTGAAGGGAGGCATCTATGCCATCGGTCTGGTGCCCGGTTTTGTGCGGGTCATGGATGATTTCCATTGGGTCTCCGATGTGGCCTTCAGTACGGTGCTGAGCATATTCATTGTGGAGTCCATCGACCGATATTTGGATTCCAAGTATGATGAAAAGTACAACGACAATCCGAAACAAGTGAGTTGGAACCTTTCATTCGGTCCAAATACATTGGGGGTCTCCCTCCACTTTTGATTCAGCCTTAACACTTTAGTGTTAATTTCTTATTTAGATTGAATTAAAATAATTATGTTTGCCCTCTCTGTTCCAAGTGATGGGAAAAAAGAAGAAAGAAAAAAAGAAACTCAAAAAGGCATTGCTGAAGAATTTGTCCAACCAAGGCAAATTAAAATCCAAATGCTGTGAAAAATTCAAAAAAGGGGAAAACAAGCGTTGTTCCAAATGCCCATGTTTTGACCTTTTAAAGAAAGTAGCGTAAGTCTTCCCTCGTACCTCTGTTCCTTTTCAATCCTTTTTCCCTGTTCTCCATTTCCCAAGCTCCCGATTATGTCCTATTTTAGGGACAAATTAAATCAACTATGACACGAAAAATCGCTCTGCTCATTGCATTGCTGCTGGCCAACAGCGTATTCCTTTTGGCCCAGGAACAAGATCCTGTTGTCCAGGCCATCATCAAAGAGGCCAACGAAAACTCACAGCTCGAGGCACTTGGCCACGAGTTGATGGACGGTATCGGACCTCGATTGGTCGGAACCCCACAAATGAAAAAAGCCCACGATTGGGCGGTCGCCAAATATGCCGGTTGGGGAATTACGGCCCGCAACGAACAATGGGGCGAATGGAAAGGCTGGGAACGCGGCATTTCGCACATCGATATGGTATATCCACGGGTACAAAGCCTACAAGGGACCCAATTGGCCTGGAGCCCTGCCACACCCAAAAAAGGGACTACTGCCGAGTTGGTGGTATTGCCCATGGTAAAGGATTCCATGGAATTTGTAAAATGGTTGCCCACAGTTAAGGGCAAGATGGTCATGGTCTCCAAATTGGAGCCCACTGGAAGGCCGGATTACAACTGGGAAGAATTCGCCACCGAAAAGTCGTTCGAAAAAATGAAAAAGGAGCGTGACGAACAGGAAAAGGCCTGGAACGACAACATGAAAAACATGGGGCATAACTCCAGAACCTTGCCCGAAGCGTTGGAAGCCGCAGGAGCTGTTGGTATCGTGGCTTCCTATTGGTCCAAAGGATTTGGCGTAAACAAGATCTTTAGTGCCCGCACCAAAAAAATCCCGACTGTGGATTTGGAATTGGAAGATTATGGTATGCTCTACCGCTTGGTGGAATCCGGTCAGAAACCACAGATCCATGTAGTGGCCGAGTCCAAAGATTTGGGGGTATCGCCAACCTTTAACACTATTGCCGAGATCAAAGGTTCTGAAAAGCCTGATGAATATGTGATCCTGTCCGCCCATTTCGATTCTTGGGACGGAGGAACCGGGGCCACGGACAACGGTACCGGCACTTTGGTGATGATGGAAGCCATGCGCATCTTGAAAAAAGTCTATCCCAACCCAAAACGTACTATTCTGGTGGGACATTGGGGCAGCGAGGAACAAGGCCTTAACGGTTCTAGGGCCTTTGTGGAAGATCATCCCGAGATTGTGGATGGCGTCCAGGCGCTTTTCAACCAAGATAACGGTACAGGAAGGGTAGTGAGCATTTCAGGAGGTGGATTCTTGGATGCCTATGACTATCTGGGCAAATGGCTACATCCCGTTCCACAGGAAATCACGGATGAAATAGAGACCACCTTCCCTGGCACACCTGCCCGTGGCGGTTCCGATTATGCCTCGTTCCAAGCAGCAGGGGCTCCCGCCTTTAGCTTGAGTTCACTGAACTGGTCCTATTGGAACTACACTTGGCATACCAACCGTGACACCTATGATAAAATCATTTTTGATGATGTCAGGAACAACGCCATCCTTACGGCCATCCTTGCGTATATGGCCAGCGAGCACCCAGAGAAAACCTCGCGCACCAAGGCGGTACTTCCCATCAGTAACCGAACAGGGGAACAGTTGGAATGGCCCACTCCCCGTTCCCCAGAACGCAAAGGAGGTTTGGACTAAATCCTAGACCCTACAACAAAAAACGCCCCAATATATTGGGGCGTTTTTATTAACCAACTAATTCAACCTTAGAAAATACTAAGTCCAACTCTTGGGGTGGCCACTCTTACCCTGCTCTGTACAACTGTGCTACTGCGAGGGTAGTGGTACTCATGATATGTGTAGTAAATTTGGGCCTGACGGTGATAGTGATCGCTGTGGTGACAGTGGTTGTCACAATGCGCCGCATGTTCCGCATAAGCGTCCCGTTTTCCTTTCATATAGGCCTTGTAAGCTTTTTTATCGCGCTTTCTGAGGTCTTTTTCATACTTGTCCTGGTCTTCCCAAAAATCCTTTTCATCCTCCTCATTGCGCATCTCCAGTGCCTGTTCGTACTCGGCATCTTCCCTGGCCCGTTGTTCGTAATAGGAATCCCTGTCCAGTTCGGGAGCTTCTGTTCCTTTCTCTTGAGCGACCATTACGGTTGAAAATGTCAGGGCCAAAAGCATTATAAAAAATTCGATATGTTTCATAGCGTAAAAGTTTTAATCAGTGTCCTTATCTGATATACGAGATAAGTTCGCATTCAGTTCTATAACAACCCAAAATGGATTTACCCTAATTGGGTCCATATAAAAAGGGGCAAAATTGCCCCTTCGTCTTTTGGTTACGGTTCGTATTATTTCCCCAACATCAAGAGCTCGTTGCACTTGATCTCGGTGATGTACCTCTTCTCCCCTTCCTTGGTCTCGTAGGAGCGGGACATCAGTTTGCCCTCTACCATAATTTCCTTACCCTTGGCGAGGTAATTTTCGGCAATCTCCGCCATTTTGCCCCAAGCCACAATGTTGTGCCATTGGGTGTCCGTCACCTTTTCGCCCTCCGCATTTTTATAGGTCTCGTTGGTGGCCAGGGAAAACTTGGCCAATTTGCCCCCATTCTCAAGGGTGATGATTTCCGGGTCGCTGCCCAAGTGTCCAATCAACTGTACTTTGTTTTTCAGTGAATTCATTTTGATACGATTTAAGCGTTAAACAGTCAATACCATCAAACTTCTTTGTCCGACGAGGCAAACTTAGGGGCAGGGAAATGGGCCAATCGGTATTGAATTGTTTGCTTTCGTTTGTAAACGGATGTAAATGATTAGAAATGACTTAGGGTGCCCTATAATGGGGAACTATATATTTCTTTACACCAAGCGGTGTGGATTTCTCTTGGAAAGGTATCATCCCATTTTTTTCGGCACGCATTCCGTACCACGGTTAGTGTCCCACTAAATCAGAACACCAGAGCGTTACGTAAAGAATGTTGCATGGGAAAGAACATGGAGCCTGTCAATGAATCGTTTTCTTAGGACGCTGTACCATGACTGAACGGCCAAAACCGAGGCTTTGTTAATGTAATTTATGTGAAAATTATGATTAAATGTAATTATTTGGAACAATAATTGACTAACTTATATAACCAAAATACTTACATACACCACATTATGTGGGAATTATATAGCATAAATTACAATTTATTCGCAAGAATGTATATATTTGATTTAAACCTAGTTAAAAAAAATGAAGCTCACAGGAACAATTATTAAAAACAAGGACACAGGGAACTTTTTGGCATTTATCAATGAGTATTCTGGTGTTATTGCCCAAGGTTCTACTGTTGAAGAAGCTAAGGAAAAATTGCATAAATCTTTTATGAATTATGTAAAAATGACTGAAGCTAGACAGGACAATATTGAGTTTTCAGAACCCAATTTGATTTAGTATGTATAGCTACGAGGAAGTCTCAGAATATATTCAATCCAAAGCATGTGTTGTGATGGATGATGGAGATTTCCCTGAAGGGGCTTTTTATCAAAACTTAAACAATTTTGAAATTTGCTATGCACTAAAAGAGGAGATGGATGAAATTTCTTATTTAGACATTATTTTTGAGTTAGAGATTGACCCTCCCGATGGATTGGAAGAAAGCTATGCAGAATTTGTCGAGTTTAGAAAAAACTTACCAGTTACAAAAAAGGCCAATGGTAATTAATGGCCTTTTTTTATTTCTCTTCTTTAGGATTCCATTCCAAACCTTTTTTTAGACTTTGATTGAAGTTAGACAACTGTTTTTCTTCAACACTAGCATTATTTATTTTTGCCTGTTCTTCATCTGGAAGCAATCCAGGAGCGGTATACGAAGCTGTAAGAGATTCGCTCAACAAAGGAACATTAAACGTTCCAAAAACTACTGAATTTTTCATATCCTTTTTTGTTAAAATGAGAGCATTATATACTTAATTCTTTCTTCTTTATAAACTCCAATGGGCTGTTTTTTGTTATAATAGCCACATCTATAGCACCACCACATCCCCTAAGCCCAATGGTTAATTCTTGGGTTTCGATTGTTGTCCTAATAAATAGAACGGCTAAATTGACACAATCTTGTAAAGGCATGAATTGAATCGGTAAAGATAGTTGAAGTGATCGTAAAGCGTTCAAAACATTCGCTTGATTTTCAGGTTGTATAAATCCGTTCTGAATCAATAATTGAATTGCCCTTGTGTCATACCCCATAATCATCCGATCCACAATCTCTCTTTGACCGCCCCAAGTGATTCCAAAATCCTCTCTATTTGGGTTTTGCTGTCGTGGATTTGGAGCACGAGGTATATCAAATTGATAAACTGATCCATAGGCATCCCCTTGATTATATCCAGCAACAATAAATGTCATGTTCTGGCCTTGATAGTTTGCGGCATCTGGCATACCAGCCTCTGTCCACTGCTGTGAAAAGAAGTCGCTTAGGGATTGTGTAAATTCCAAAACACTAAGTTGCCTATCATCACTAAGAGTGGTCTCAAATTCAGGTATAAAGCTATGCGCTGTACGAACACCAATAGCAGCAGCACCGAAGGTAACTACGCCAATATTGTTATAACTGCCATTAAAAGACAAAACTTTATCGGCATTATCAAAGTTTACATGCAGTTTATTGCCCTGAGAATCTGTATTTGTCAGGGTCACTCGGCTTTCCGCTGCCAGAACTATACCTTCTGGAGCTTTTATCACAATACCTAAAGACATATTACAAATTAAGCATTTTTAATTAAATCAACATATTTAATTCTATTTTCGATATTAGTTAAAAGCAGGTCAAATCTAGCAGATTCACCAACTTCCCTAGTATTGTATCTAAAGCAAAATTCGTCCACGTACAACTGCAAATGCTTTTTAGAGGTGAAATGGTAGATACCAAAAATCCCACGCTTTAGAAGTGCCCAAAAGCTTTCTATCGTGTTGGTGTGGACACGTCCTTTAACGTACTGGCTTCTGCTGTGCTTCACAAACTTGTGGTCGTATATCCTTTTAAGCCTTTTGTAAGAGGTGAAATCGTCTGTATATAGTTTTGCGCCCTCTTTTACGTTCTTCAATATCTCATTGGTCAATGTCTGCATGGTAACATCATCCACCTTTTTTGCCGAAACGTTACCACCTCTTTGTACCATTCCAAGTACGGCAGCCTTACCGACACCACCTTGGGCATTTTTGATTCTTTTATCAGCGTGCTTGTTTCCCTCTTTACCACCAACGTATGTTTCATCCGCTTCGATCTCCCCTTCCATTTGGTCATTGTCAAGTCCAAAGCATTGCCTTATCCTTTGAAGCATGAACCAAGCGGATTTTTGGGTAATGTTCAAATCCCTGCCCAATTGTAGAGAAGAAATACCTTTCTTATGGGAAGTAACCAACCAAATAGCAAGGAACCATTTTTGCAATGGCATCTTGGTATTATCGAAAATTGTGTTGGTCTTTACGTTGAAGTATTTACCAGTATTCTTACATTTATATTTGTTCCCCTTACAATCATACACTTTTGATGATGGGTCAAAAGGACTTACAACGTTACCGTTCCATCTAAGTTCTTCCAAATGGTCGATGCATGACTGCTCGTCTGGAAAGGCTTGGATAAGTTCTAAGATTGAATTGAAGTCCTTATTGATCATCTTTGTATAATTTGATACATCAAATATAGAACTTAATTACACTAAAAACAAATATAAAGTGTAAAAAACAACTAACTTTTTCAAAACATCTATTATGGAAGAATTTGAACCTTATTTACAGTTGGTAAACACAGTTTGTATATTCATACTTGGTATTGCTTTTTACTCTCAAAATAAAATCGTTTCGTCAATAAAGGACTTTATGAGCATTTTTGATACAAAAAAGGTTAAGGAGTATGCTGAAATGAGAGAGGAAACTATAATGGCAAAAGCTGAGAAATTTGTAGCTGACGATGAAAAGATTTGGAAAATTGTAAGAGAGGGGCTTACTCTTAAGGTTGATGAAATCTCTGAACATTATAAAGAAATAATGGGCAAGGAACATACAGAGTTATTTTTATCTACGGTGTATTTACTACAGAACTGTTTAAAAAACAAAAAAGACGACCAAATAAGGTTTATAGATGAATTTCTACCCAATAACAAGACTAAAATAATGCCGTATCTTTTTCCTGAAGATTATGATAGTAATACTCCTTGACCTCCATATAGGACTTCCTGCTAACGATTCCGTGTTTTAACAATGGGAGATACTTTTTATCAAAATCATCTTTCCTACTGAACAAATGTCTAATCCTATTTATAAAGAACATCATATTTAATTTTAACCAAAAAACATTCAAATGAAAATCACACTGTTTGAACATCAAAACTTTGAAAATTTAGGATCCATTGAAATTGATTCTTTTCCTAAAAAGGGGGATTCAGTAGTATTTGGCGACAACCTCTATGTTGTTGTCCGTAGAATATATTCAGAAAATGGTAACGGACTAATCATAAATGAGCAAAATCCATTGGAGAACAATCTTACGTTTTAAAATCATTCTTGGACTCTAAATACTTTATATAGTCCTTTAGGCTTTCTTCGATTCGTTCCGCTTCCATTAGAATATAGGATAGATCCTTTTTCCCCATTATCCTCGGAAGTGGAAAACTTATTTTTCTCAATTTTTTGAGTACGTAATCTGCGTTTGTCTTTTCCATTTTGTTATAGTGTAAAGTGATATATAGTTCCCCTATAATGTGACCCCTCCCCCTTTTTGGTGTCCTATGAAGTGACCCCAACAACAACCGTATGCCCATTCGCAGCATCAATAAATATACAGTGGTAAGAAGGTTCAGTCTTGGAAAACGGATGTACGACAAACTGGATGTCATCTATATCCAAGAGCACGACTCCATGAACCGGGAACCCCAAAAAGTCTTCAATACCGATAAGGAATATGTGACCGATATCTCGCCGGATATGTACCTGTCCCTCTGCAAGGGATTCATTGTCCAGAATGCGGAAAACTCTTGATCAAGACACTTCCCGAGAAATGTTAAATCCTGTTAAATACTTGATTTTCTGCTAAATATCTCTATATTGATAGTATGGATTGCACAGGAAACCACTTCAAGAAATCTGTATTCTAGGTCAGCAGACCGACCTAATATCCCTATGGGAAATTTTTTCCCCATCTCCCAAGAAAACGCATACCTAGGTTGATATCATCGCCCACACTTTGTTGCGTACCACAAAATGTCAAATTCATTTTTGGGTCAACAACTCTTTAGATTCAGTTTTTGTCCTCTTGAGCGCAGTCGAAAGACTGACAAAAACATCTCGACTGCGCTCGATGTGACACTTGGATTCAACACGCACACAATTACTATTAATGTCAAATCAAAAATTAAAACAAAATGGAAACAGTAAGCAGTAAGAACAAGACGTTTAAAAAATTAGGATTCACTTATCTGGAAACCGCAGAAATCGTAGTGACCTTGAACACCCTTTTGGCCAATTACCAAGTGTTCTACAACAAGTTGCGAAACTTTCACTGGAACATTGAGGGCCCGGAATTTTTTGAACTGCACGAAGAATTTGAAAAAGAGTATAATACCACCAAGGAAAACATAGACATCGTGGCCGAGCGTATCCGCGCTTTTGGGGTAAAGACCAAGTTCACCCTGAAAAAGACCATGGAGCTCTCCCAAATCAAAGAGCCCACCAAAGAGCTCACCGCCATTGAAATGGTAAGGGAACTGCTCAAGGACTATGAAATATTGCACAACAACATGCTGGATGGCGTGAATGCCGCTTTGGACAGCGGAGATGTGGTAACGGAACAGATCCTTACCGATTTTCTCACCCATCTGGAAAAGAGGAACTGGATGTTCACCTCATACCTCAAATAGGCAAAGAACATCCCAAAAAAGATTCGAAAACTATAAAAAACATACCCATGAAAACACTCACAACACTTTTATCCATATCAATGCTTCTATGGTTCGGCTTCAACAGCTATGGCCAAAGCAATAACCCAGGACTGATGAACGCCACCATCCACAAGACCTTCTCCATTGAAGAGAACGGGGCCGAAAAGCCCTTTAACATCAAGGTCATGGAGCACAGAAACTATCCTATGGCCTTTGACAAGAACAAAAAAACAGAAAATCTGGACCGTGATTCCCAACCTGCATTAGTGACCAAACTTATTGCAGTGGATTCCAACAATGATAAGGAATATGAGCACTACATGGTGCTGAAATACAGAAGATCGGTCACGGATGATTTTTCCGTGGTAGCCACCGATAAGGGGTTTGCGGTAAAGGTGAATGACCGGACCATGAAATACTTTGTCAAGGAAGGTATCTACTTCATCGACAACAAGGACCAAGACTTTTTCTCTGTGGAAGAATTCAGGGAAATTGGGTGATTTCAAATTTTGTTTTTTTGATTGACAAGAGGGTCGGGGGGAAACTCCCGGCCTTTTTGTTTGTCATTTTCGGCCGATTAACGCCTATATTTGGGGCAAAAACCCAACTTATGGAGTCTTGGTTACATCCCGTTGTGCTAGAAGGAGAGCTGGTGAAGCTTGTTCCTTTGGAAAAATCCCACAAAGTGGACCTTGCATTCGCCGCATCCGATGGCAATCTTTGGGAACTTTGGTACACCTCTGTCCCTACCCCTGCCACCACGGATGCCTACATTAATACCGCTCTTTTGGAACTGGAAGCAGGCAAATCGCTCCCCTTTACCATTGTGGACAAAAGGACCAATGCCGTGGTGGGCACTACCCGTTACATGAATGTGGACGCTGCAAACAAACGGCTGGAAATCGGTCATACCTGGTATGCCAAAAAAGTACAGCGCACCGGGGTGAACACCGAGTGCAAATACCTGTTGCTGAAATATGCCTTTGAGACCTTAAAATGCATTGCCGTGGAATTCCGGACCAATTTCCATAACCATACGTCCCGCACTGCCATTCTGCGTTTAGGCGCCAAACAGGACGGAATCTTGAGAAACCACAAGGTTGATGCAAACGGAAATCTAAGGGATACAGTTGTTTTTTCCATCTTGTACAGTGAATGGAAAACGGTAAAGACTTCGTTGGAGTTCAAGATGAAGCAAGGCGCTTCAAAATAAGCCCTTTGGGGTTCAAGCTTTGCTTAGCTTCAAAAGATGGGCAAAGTTGTAGCTCGCCAGTTCCAGGTTTTGAAAACTCTTGGCCTTGGCATCGTCCAAGTTTCCGATCTGGTTTAAGATGGAAACGGCATAATCCAATCCCATGTGTTGCATTTCCGCGATGGTCACATCCACCGAGCCACAAAAGGCAGCAACGGGAACCTTATGCTTTTGGGCAGCCTTGATCACCCCATTGATGGTCTTGCCCGAAAATGTTTGTCTGTCCAACTGGCCTTCTCCGGTGATGACCCAATCGGCTCCTTGCATCACCTCATCAAAATGGGCCATCTGCATCACCAAATCCACCCCTGAGGTAAGGCTGGCGTTCAGGAACACTACGGCTCCTCCCCCAACACCCCCAGCGGCACCTGCTCCGGGAATTTGTTGCACATCCATATCAAAAGTGGTTTGGAGCACTTTGGCAAAATGTGCCAACCCATGGTCCAAGAATTCAATTTCTTCAGCGGAAGCTCCTTTTTGTGGACCGTAAATTTTGGCGGCACCTTGTTCGCCATAAAACGGATTGTTCACATCGCAGGCCACTTGAATTTTGACTTTGGACAGTTGCGGATGCACCTTTTCCGTATCGATTTGAGCTACCAACCCCAAGTTTTTGCCCACAAGCTCCAATTCCTTCCCTTCCGAATCCAAAAACCGATACCCCAAGGGCTGGGCCATGCCCATGCCGCCATCGTTGGTGGCACTTCCACCGATACCCAAAACTAGTGTTGTGGCCCCTTTTTCCAAAGCATCCAAAATGAGTTCCCCGGTGCCCAAAGAAGTGGTGTGCATGCAGTTCATTTCAGCCTTTTGGAGCAGCTTGTAGCCAGAGGCTTCGGACATTTCAATAAAAGCGGTTTGTTTGTCTTGGGAAAGCAAATAAGGTGCTTCAATTTCTCGGAACAAGGGGTCATGCACCCGCACGGGAACGGAAGAGGCATTCAGGTAATGGCTCACCACCTCAATGGTGCCATCCCCGCCATCCGCCAAGGGTCTTTTTACGATCTCCGCATGGGGAAAGACTTTTAGGATACCACTGGCCACCGCTTCGCAGAATTCCTGCCCGGTGAGGGAGCCTTTGTATTTATCGGGTGCGAGGAGGAATTTCATGGTCTATTTAATTTTTGTAACGGTTTCGGCCAGGTGTAATGGTGAAATCGGGACTGCCCCATGATGGGAACTCAATATCGAAATTGATCTAAAAAACTTGTTTTTTAATATCTCACATCAATATTAAATCCGACTCCCATACTGCTATGCTTCTTAAATTTTGCCTGACTTGATTTTTTATAGAGCGTTCCGCTATTGAACATTCCAACAGAAAAAAATATAGCTTCCCCTTTGTTGTTTTCTCCTTCCGTTTCCACCCATTCCAAGGTGACCATAACATCATCGTTCAAAACAATGTCATAGGGTTTTAGATCCACGGTTATTTTGCCGACTTGTTTTGGCTCAATGGGAACGATAATATTCTGCGTAAGCATGTTTTCTTTTGGTCTGTTATTTTCAATGTTATAAAAATTAACCCTAAAAATAGCTGTTGCACTTAATCTATTGTATGAAATATTGAAATTAAAGGCATCTACAAAGGTCGGGGGTTTCCTAACGTTGATCTTAACACCCATTTCAGCGCCAAGTTGGTCATAACTAAATCCCGTACTTATAAACTTCGACTCCGTTTTGTTCCCTAGTGTTTTTTTCTTGAAAGCCTTTGCGGTGACGACTACTTCGTTCAATGTACTTATTTCTTCTTCCAGTTCTATGGATATAGGCTGTTTTCTTGACAAAAAATCGTTGACCAAAATTTCAACCGGTTTGTACCCAATGGACGAAATCCGTAGGGTATCCTTCTCCAATTCCCTATTTAAACTGAGCATAAATTTTCCATTGGTATCTGTAACCGTCCCTATTTCTTTGTTCAAAATGCCGATGTTTACGTAGGGCAGCGGCTCATGGCTTTCATCATCGAGAACCATACCTTCTATGTCGGTCCCAATTTTAGGTGTACCGGATATATTGTAAAGTTCTTCGGTGACGTAGCTTGATTTACTTAAATTCTTCCAAGCAGATTGAAAAACGGCTTTGTCCCCAAACGATTCCTTGAAAAAAGCTGTGGCCAGTTTTACGATATCGTCATAGATCAGCACCGAGCTTTTTGAAGCCTCCAGTATCGAGGGGATACACGTAAAATCGGCATGGACACCATTTTTGAAGCGCAAATAGTATTTTTCGGAATTCAGTTGCCTGAAGTAGTTATAGTCTTTTGAGGGTTGAAACCCATCAAGTTTATCGCCACTTTCCAAATAAAGGTACTTGATAGGTTGTGTTTCGGGATCCAAGAGATTTGAATCATGGATTTCTTGAATAAATCGGTCATTTTCATCCTCTTCCCCAAAGTAATGGGTTTCTGTTCCGTCGAGCGATACAAAGGCTTTTGTGTTTGGGTTTCTATCGATAAAAACCGCAGAACTCATTCCGCCCCAACTATAGCCAATAATGCCAATAGTATTAAAATCGGCATTGAACAGGTTGTTCTGTTTAAGATAACGCATTGCAAATTCAGCGTCATAAACTTGTTCAAGCATATCTTCCTTTTGATTGGTCATATCGCCAGGATAACGACCGACCGACCAAACAGAAACCACCAAAAATCCATTCTGGGCCAGTGCCTCAAGAATCCTATAGTTTTCAAATCCCATTCCATTAAAACCTGCCATATAAATAATGACGGGGTGTTTAGACGGTGAAGGTTCAAGGTCTAAAAAGCTATTTGTTTCAATATTCAGCAGTTGTTTGCCGTCTGCACCAACACCTAATTGGGCCACATAAAACTGGGCCAGATCGTTGGTTATTCCAGAATAATCTTCGGTATCTTGATAGTTGACCGCTCGCTGTTCAAAAAGGTTGAACAGATTCCCGAATTTTAAGGTGCTTGCCTTTTTGTCATTTGATGGATACCAAATGTCCAAATCCACGGGTCTATAATGGAGTTTGTCCGTCTGTTCCGTGTTTGGTTTATAGGTTCTTGTACTGTCTTTTAGTTGGAAAGATTTATAGCCAGCGTTATAGGTTTGGGCAAGGTTGGCCCCAAAAGTCAGTAGGGCTACAAGGATGATCAGTTGGTTTTTTTTCATTAAAAAGTACATCTACAATTATAGACGTTCATAGGATGCAAAGGGTTGTCCGTGTTTTTCAAAAATGTGGTGCAATGCCTAAGCTAAGGGTACTGGCGAGGCTTTTTGGATACCACTGGCCACCGCTTCGCAGAATTGCTGCCCGGTGAGGGAGCCTTTGTACTTATCGGGTGTGAGAACAAATTTCATTCCCACAATGTAATCAAGATAAATGGAGTGGCCCATGTATTTTCCCTTCAATTTGGTTTAAAAACGGCACAGGTTTTGCTCATTGGGGTGAAGTATTTACCTTTAAACAAAAAAATCTCTACTATGAAAAAAATGATCTTACCCTTGGCAGCCTTGTTGCTTTCGACTTCAATTTTTGCCCAATCCAAAAACTTTTTGGACACCCCCTATCTGGAAACTTCCGCCCAAGTGGACACTTTGGTGACCCCGGACAAGATCCACCTCAACATCACCATCCAGGAAAAGGATTCCAAAGGAAAGATCTCCGTTGAAGAACAGGAGAACAAAATGGCGCAACGCCTTAAAGCTCTTGGGATAGACTTGGACGAGCAATTGGTGATCAAGGACATGAGCAGTAATTTCAAAAAATACTTTCTCCGCGAAAAAGAAGTGCTGAAGAGCAAGGAATATTCGCTTGTCGTCTATTCAGGAAAGCAAGCCGGTGAAGTGATGGTCGCCTTGGAGCAATTGGACATTGCCAATGCCTATGTTGAAAAAACGGAATATTCCAAAATGGACGAACTGGAACTGGAACTGAAGACCAGGGCCATCAAAAAGGCCAAACTTAAGGCCGAGGCCCTGACCAAACCACTTGGACAAAAGTTGGGTGCCGCCCTCCACATTATGGACAACTCGCAACCCTATTACCCCAGATACAACCAAGCCCCAATGATGGAAATGAAAGCTGTTTCCGCCGATATGGGTGGTGCCCAACCGTTGGACATCGATTTTGAAAAGATACGGGTAGAGACCCTAGTGAACGTGAAGTTTGCACTTACCAATTAATGCCCGTTTACCGAACCCAAAAACCTAACACATGAAACTGACATTGACCCTCTTTTTTTGCTGTGTTGCCCTAGCTTCGGCACAGCAGACCATGCAATTGCCCAAAGGGCAGGCATCCCCCGCTGCGTCTTTACATGACGTGGCCTGGATAGCGGGTCATTGGCAGGGTGAGGCTTTTGGTGGTATAGCAGAAGAAATCTGGAGTCCCCCACTCGGGGGCTCCATGATGTTCGTCTTCAAATTGGCGAAGGACAACGAAATCTCCTTTTACGAAATCGGCCACATCCAGAAATTGAACCATACCCTGATCCTACAGTTGAAACACTTTGACGGTACCCTACGTGGTTGGGAGGAAAAGGATCAAACCATCGATTTCAGGCTTGTCAAGATTGAAAAGGACAAGGTGTACTTTGAAGGACTGACCATGGAAAAGGTAGGTCCCGATGAAATGAACGTGACCGTGCTCATCGAAGAGGAAGGCAGTTCCGAGGAGGTCCTGTTCGCCTACAAAAGAGTGAAATAGAACGCCACACCACGGTCATTTCACCAATAAAGGCTTATCTTAGGCTACCTATTGCCCAATCCTTTTTCCATGGAGAAGCCCTTCATTTTTGACCAACTATTTGAAAAACAGGATTTCTCTTCCGTCCCGCTTGCCAAGGGAGAATATGAAAACTGTACTTTTAGGGGATGTCGGTTCTCCCATGCCTTTCTGGACAACCAAAATTTCATGGAGTGCACTTTTGAGGAATGTGACCTTACCAATGCCAATATAAAGCACACCATTTTCAAGGAAACCTTTTTTAAAGGGTGTAAGTTGATGGGGCTTCACTTTGAGGACTGCAACGATTTTTTGATGTCGGTCCGTTTTGAAGGCTGCAACCTGACGCTGGCCTCTTTCAATGGACTTTCGTTGAAGGAAACCACTTTTATCGATTGCACATTGACCCAGGTGGACTTTACCGGGGCCGATTTTTCCCGATCCATTTTTCCCGGCTGTACTATGGAAAATACCCTGTTCCACTCCACCAATCTGGAGGGGGCCGACCTTTCAACAGCCGTTGGTTTTGACATAGATCCATCCATCAACTCATTGAAAAAGTGTAAGTTCAATAAAGACGGATTGATCGGTTTGCTGAAAAAGTATGATATTGTGGTCACCTAATCTTATCCCATGACCCAAAGAGAATGCTTAGAATGTGGCACAAAGCTCCTAGGTCGCATAGACCAAAAGTACTGCTCGGACCACTGTCGGAATGCCTACAACAACCGCCTGAACCGGGACAGCAAGAACCTGCTGCGAAACATCAACAACAAACTCCGAAAGAACTACCGTATCTTGGGGAGTTTTCCCCTAAAGGAAGGGAAAGCCAAGACCACAAAAATGCGATTACTGGACAAAGGTTTCGACTTTGAGCACATCACTAACCTATATACCACCAAAAAGGGCAGCACTTACTATTTTGTGTACGACATGGGGTATTTGCCCCTTGACAATGATTATTATATGATCGTAAAAAGAGAATGATAGGGTTATTTCCAACTATGGGCGGTCAATTTGAGGGCAGCAATCACAATGTCCTTTCGGCTGATCTGGCCCACCAGGATGTCATTTTTCATGACGGGCAGTCGACGCCTATTGTGTCGGTCAAAAACACCGGCAGCGTCAAAAATGCTCATGTCATGCGGGATGGTCTCCACATTTTTGGTCATGAAGCGTTCCACACTCTTGTCGAGGATGGGCTGGTTGAAATACCTACTTTCGGAAATCTGCTTCATGCAGTCCGCTTCGGAGATGATACCTACCAAAAAACCACTGTTGTCCACCACAGGTCCACCAGAGATGTGGAATTTGGCAAAAGTCTCCATAACTTCCAAAATGGACTGGTCGGGAGAAAAAGTGATCAATTTTTTGGTCATGTAGTCCTCCACCAATATTGGGGCATTGTACTTCTTCTTGGATTCCTCCTTCGATCGTACTCCTTGAAAACTTTTGATTGCCATGTGGTTAGAATTTGAAGTTGAACATTAAATATAGCTTTTTTTAGCGAATAACCTAATTTTTTATATCCAAATATGCGAACCTTTCATAATTTCATATTTTTATGCAACAACATCGCCAAACCATGAAATTTTCCCGGACCCTTGCCCTTCTTCTCCTTTTTCTAGCAGCATATTGGAGCTTCAACTCCTTGATGCCCGATTATGGACCGGATGCAGATTCGGCACCCAACTCCTTTTCCACCGATAGGGCGTTGACCCATGTAAAGAGCCTATCCATGGAACCCCACGCGGTGGGGTTTCCCGGGCATGCGCGCACGAGGGCGTATATCATTTCGGAGCTGAAAAAGATGGGGCTGGAGACCACTACCCAAGAGGGGTATACCGCCGGGGACTGGGCCAATCTGAGCAAGGCCACCAATATTTTGGCCCGGATAGAGGGTTCTGGTAATGGCAAGGCACTTTTGTTATTGTCCCATTACGATAGCAATCCGCATTCCTCTTTGGGCGCAAGTGATGCCGCAAGTGGTGTTGCCACCATTTTGGAAGGGGTCAGGGCATTTTTGGCCGAGGAAAAGATTCCGAAAAACGACATCATCATCCTGATCACCGACGCCGAGGAGCTGGGGCTCAATGGTGCGGACCTCTTTGTGAACAACCACCCTTGGGCAAAAGATGTGGGGCTTGTACTGAATTTTGAGGCAAGGGGGAGTGGCGGCCCCAGTTATATGCTCATCGAGACCAATCGTGGCAATGGCCAATTGATCGAGGAGTTCACCAAGGCCAATCCCCAATACCCCGTAGCGAATTCCTTGGTCTACAGCATTTACAAGATGCTGCCGAATGATACCGATCTCACCGTATTCCGAGAGGACGGTGATATTGAGGGCTTCAATTTTGCCTTTATCGATGACCATTTTGACTATCACACGGCTTTGGATAATGCAGAACGTTTGGACAAGAACACCTTGGCGCATCAGGGCAGCTATTTGATGCCGCTTCTGCACTATTTCAGCAATGCCGATCTGGGCAATCTCAAGAGCCTGAACGAAAAGGTCTATTTCAACTTGCCCTTTTTTAAGTTTGTCTCCTACCCCTTTGAGTGGATCTGGCCCATGTTCGTTATAGCGGCCTTGGCCTTTGTGGTCTTGCTGGTCATGGGGTTCAAAAAGAAAAAATTAAATGCCACGGGTATCTTAAAGGGTTTTCTGCCATTGCTCATCACTTTGGCCGTCAACGGGGTCATCGGGTATTTCTGTTGGACGGTGATCACTTGGTGGTATCCCGGTTTTAAGGACATGCTACACGGGTTCACCTATAACGGCTACACTTATATCTTGGTCTATGTAGCGCTATCACTTGCCATCTGTTTTTATACCTACCACAAGTTCCGAAAGACCGGCACACCCAATCTTTTGGTCGCCCCCATTATCCTTTGGTTGGCCATTTGTGGATTGGTGGCCACTTACCTGCAAGGGGCAAGCTTTTTCATTGTACCCTTGTTCGGGCTGTTGGCCGCTTTTATGGTAACCGTCAACCAAGAGGAGCCCAACCCTTACCTGATGGTATTTCTGGCCCTGCCAGCAGTGATCATCTATGCCCCGTTCATCAAAATGTTCCCTGTGGGCCTTGGATTGAAAATGATGGTGGCCTCCACGGTTCTCACCACTCTTTTGTTTTTCTTGGTACTGCCCTTTTTTGGACAACTGAAGAGTATGGGGCGCTTGGCCTATCTGTTCTTGTTCCTCTTCTTCGCCTTTGGGGTAACAAGCCATATCCAATCCGATTTCAACGAAAAACGACCAAAGCCCACCAGTCTGCTCTATGTTTACAATGCCGAAAAGGATTCCGCGGTTTGGGCCACCTATGATCAAAAACTCATCGGATGGAACAGTCAGTTTCTGGGGGATACCAAAAGAAAACCGGAGGCGGAAACGCTTTTTAGCAAGTACAGGACCAAGCTCAGCTATATTGCCGATGCCCCCAAAAAGGACATTGCCCTGCCCTATATCGAGACCATTCGGGATACCATTATTGGCGAGGACAGACTGGTGGAACTCTGCGTGACCCCAAAAAGGGATGTCAACCGCTTGGATATCTATACCAATCCCATACCGCTGAAATCGGCCAAGGCCAACCAAATTGCCCTCTCCTCCCATTTTCTGGAAAACCGTGGCAACCGGCTGATCACGCATTACATCTCCAACAACGATTTTACCGAGTTGGAGTTGAGCTTCCCCAAAGATTCCATTCTGGAGCTTACCTTTTACGAAGCATCGAACGATCTTTTGAACCATGAGGAGTTCAGTATACCCAAGCGGCCAAGCAACAGCATCCCAATGCCCTTTGTGCTGAACGATGCAGTATTAACCATTAAAACCGTGAGATTTGAGTAAAAAAATAGGAGTTTTGGGCTGTGGTTGGCTGGGATTGCCCTTGGCAAGACAATTGGTTGGAAATTCCCATCAGGTGTATGGCACGACAACCTCGTCGGACAAATTGATAGTATTGGAAAAAGAGGGCATCGCTCCCTATCTTATCTCATTGTCATCCACAGAGATCCATGGGGACATCGAAGGTTTTCTGTCCCATGTCGATATTTTGATCATCAATGTACCGCCCAGATTGCGGGGCAACAATGCGGAAAGCTTTTATAAAAAGATGGAACTTCTCTTGGATGAGGTCAAAAAAAGTCCTGTCACCAAGATCTTGTTCATCAGTAGCACCTCGGTGTATGGCGATATCGAAGGGGAGGTGACGGAAGAAACCCTTCCAAAACCCACCACAGAATCCGGCAAACAACTGTTGGACAGCGAAGAACTTTTTAAAAATGTAGACTCCCTACAGACGACCGTCATACGGTTTGGGGGGCTTATCGGCCCAGAAAGGCACCCTGTCACCATGCTATCGGGCAGGGAAAACCTCTCCAATGGGGACGATCCTGTGAACCTGATCCATCAAGATGATTGCATACGAATGATAGTCAACGTCATGGACGAACAACTATGGGGCAGAACCTTCAATGGGGTATATCCTCTTCATCCCACCAAAAGGGATTACTATAGTTCAGAAGCCAAAAAAAGGGGGATTCCCCCGCCTACATATAAGGTTGAAACCCCAATAAAAAGAGGAAAAACGGTGACCAGCATGCATTTTCACCAATGTCATCCCATTTTCAAAACGTCGATTGGGTCGTAGTCCATCATTACTTATGGCATTCTTAACAGGATAGTACCGATTATTTTTTTAGTTTTGGCGCACTAAAGTGATAATGAATGAAAAAGACCGTACTCCTGCTCCTCTTGCTCGTGGGTTTTACCGGAATCTCACAGACCAAGAACGAACTTTTGGAACATTACAGAGCCTATTACAAGGAAATGCGCATGCAGGGTGATGTCAACGGTGTCATTGGGGCACTGACACACATGAACGTACTTTCCCCTTCCAAAGAAAGAAGGGATACATTGGCGTTTGTCTACATGAACGATGGGCGGCACATTCAGGCCCTGAACACCATCGGAATTGAGAAAAATGCAGATGATTCCGAACTTGCCATTCAGATAAAAGCGGTTTCATTGAAGGCATTGAACCAACCCAAAAGGGCCTTGGAACATTTTGAGGCATTGTTCAGCCGGAATCCTTCCCCCTATATTGCCTATGAATTGGCGGACCTTAAAATACAGACCGGCGACATCAATGGGGCCATTACCAATATTGAATACGGCATAGCCAATGCCACTGATGAGATGCAATATGCTTTTTATGAGCGGCAACAACCTTATGAAGTGCCATTGAAAGCCGCCTTTTACCACCTGAAGGGATTGACGGATTTCAACCAGGACAAAAACAACATCGATGCCGCCATAGTTTCTTTTGACGAAGCTTTGAAGATTGCGCCAAACTTTAATCTGGCAAGTTTGAGCAAGCAGGCCCTGTTGTCCCGAAAGGAAGAAAAGGCCACAGAAGAAAACTAAAGGCTACGGGTTCTTTTTGAGCTCCATGAGCAGCTTGTCGTCCTTTTTTTCCTTGATTTGGACCAGTTCGTCCACATTTTCATTGGGAACGGCTATGGAAAGTACATAATGGGCAATCTTCCATTGCCCATTTTCTTTTATGAGCACCCCAGAACCACGACAGATCTTCATTTGGGTGTCCAATAATTCATCGAACCAAGCAAAATTCTTGGCTTCATCCAAGTAGATATTCCGCTGTACCGCCTTGAAATTTCATGCCTTGCCCCTATCAAAATAGGGCTTGGAAAATGTTCTGAATTCTTCGTTCTGCCAATTTTCCATGGCATCCGTACCGACGAAGACGCCATCCTTGGTCATTTTCCCAAAATAGGCATCAAAATCGGCATTTGCGGCGGCCAAGTGCCAACTGTCCAAGACCTCTCCGATCTTTTGTTTTTCGGTCATTTGGGCATTGAGCGCCGATGCCAAGACCATAAGGCAGCAACATAAAATCTTATTTTTCATCCAGAATCAAATTTTTGTCCAGTTGACTGTTCACGATCACATTCAATTGTGTACGAATGGCATTATAGGCATCCAACATTTGAACGGCGGGTTCAGTGGTCGGCTGGTTCTCAAGGATGGCCGCCTTGGTTTTGTAGAGATAGGTACGCAACACCAACTGTCTGCTCTTTACTTGAAAAGTGTTGAAAAGTTCGGGATACTGGCCCGCTTCCATGTTCTTTTCCTTTTCGATGAGATTGTCTATGGCCAGGGCGAGATCTTCATTATTGGTGGCCTTGTATAGCACATCCATACTGGTGTTCAGTGCCTTGAATTCCTCCCAGGTCTCCACAATGGCAGTAGCTTCTGGGTTAATATTTGCCTTTTGGGGCAATTTTTGGTAATTGAACGCAAGTTCCTCTCCGGAGGTTTCCGAAGGCGCAGGTTCAGTCTTTTTGCAGCTCCATAAAACTGAAAAAACAATCAGGATGCCTAACAATTTTCGCATAGGCGAATGTACAAATTTTAATAAAGGGTATCTTTGCGGGGAATCGGAATTAACTTCATTTTTAATGCACAGACCCATACTCATCATCGGCGCATGTGGCCAAATAGGCACGGAACTCACTATGGAACTCCGGGAAAGATATGGCAATGAAAAGGTAATTGCCAGTGACATTAGGGAAGGCGGCGACACTTTGATGGGCTCTGGCCCTTTTGAGCTTTTGGATGCCACCAACTATGCTGCCATTGAGGATGTGGTGATGCACTATGAGATCGATGAAATCTATTTAATGGCAGCTATGCTGAGCGCCACTGCCGAAAAGTTTCCGATGCGTGCGTGGAACCTGAACATGAACTCGCTGTTCAATGTGCTCAACTTGGCCAAGGAAAGCAAGATCTCCAAAATTTTTTGGCCTTCGAGCATTGCCGTATTTGGGCCGAATACCCCAAAGGAGGACACCCCACAGAACACCATTATGGAGCCCAGCACCGTGTATGGGATCAGCAAACAGTCGGGAGAGCGCTGGTGCGAGTACTATTTCAAAAAATATGGCGTGGATGTGCGGAGCGTGCGTTACCCCGGACTCATCAGTTGGAAGACCATGCCAGGGGGGGGCACCACGGACTATGCGGTGGAAATCTACCACGAAGCGCTCCAAAAAGGGCAATACGAATGCTTTTTGGACAAGGGCACCAAACTTCCCATGATGTATATGGACGATGCCATCAGGGCGACCATCGATTTGATGGAAAGCCCATCGGAAAAAATCAAGGTTCGGTCATCCTACAATTTGGCGAGCATGAGTTTCACCCCTGAAGAGATCGCAGAAAGCATCCAAAAACACATTCCCGATTTTACGATCAGCTATGCGCCCGATTTCAGGCAACAGATTGCGGATTCCTGGCCAAGCAGCATCGATGATTCCGCTGCCAAGGAGCAATGGGGATGGGAGCCCAAGTTCAACTTGGACCAGACTACCCTTGAAATGCTAAACAATCTGAAATAATAGGCGAAGTTTATTCCTCTTCGTCATCATCCATATCCTCGGGATCTTCGACATCGTCGCTGTCATTGTCGTCGCTGTCATCATCCGAATCGGAATCCGAAAAGTCTTCATCGTCCCCTGGAAGTTTGCCCAGGTCATCCGTGTCCAGTCCTTCATCGTCATCGTCATCGTCAAAATTTGCCATGCTGCGCTCCAGTTTTGAGCTTATCTTGACCAAGTATTTGGTGTCTTCCGTTGATACTTCAACAGCCTCTATCAACTCTCCCTTGAGGTTCCTAAAATTGATGACATCGTTGTCCCCATATCCATCCGGATATTTTTCCACCAAAAGCTTGAGTACTTCCGGGGTCAACTTCTTATAATCGACTATTACACGTTTGAGGTTATCCATAGCAATAAGATTTGTTCAAATCGGGCTAAAATTAGAATAAAAGTAATTGCATGGAAAAAAAATATGAAAAAAATTATTGGTTGCCAATATCTGACTTTCCCCCTGTTTTCTTCAATAGTTTGATATAGTGGATCTCCACACCCTTATCCAAGGGCTTGAGCATATCGTACATGGTAAGGGCAACCACGCTGGCGCCGTGCATCGCTTCCACTTCCACCCCGGTCTTGTAGAATGTCTTCACGGTGATGATGATCTTGATCTCCAGACCCTCCATTTCATAGTCTATTCCACAATACTCTACAGGTAACGGATGGCAATCGGGCAAGAGGTCGGCTGTTTTCTTCACGCCCAAAAATCCTGCGGCCCTGCCCATGGACAATACATCGCCCTTGGGCACTGTTCCTTTTTTGATGGCCTCAATGGTCTCCTTACGGCTCACCTTGACCACTGCTTGGGCCACCGCCGTTCTGTGTGTGGACTGTTTCTGGGTAATATCTACCATACGTTAGTTGTTTGTTTTCCATTGATAGGAATCATCCCCAAAGAGTTCCTTCCCAAAAACGGGGACTTGGGCCTTTATTTCTTCCACCACAAATTCCAGGGCCTCAAAAGCGGTCCGTCTGTGGGAAGAGGAGACAAACACAAAAAGACATATTTCGCCCGCCACCACTTTGCCAAGACTGTGGTAGATGTGCATACAGGTGATGTCAAACCTCGCAAAGGTGGTTTCCCTTATTTCGTGGAACTTTTGGTCGGCCATGGCTTCATAGGCCGTATATTCTATGGCAGAAACCGTTTTCCCCTCAATCACATCGGCACGCACCTGCCCTAAAAAGATATCGTGTGCCCCTATCTGTGTCTTGGATCGGTGCTTGGCAATGGAGTCCGCAATAAAATTTGGGTTTATGGCCCCTTGTACAAATACACTCTTCATCTTCGTCCGCCTATTTGGATGTTCTCCACTAAGGTAAGGAAGAATTGGGAAAAAGAACCCCGAACGGCAAACGCAAGAAAACCATTATGTCCTTCATGCCAAAAGTCCAGCTCGGCCCTTTTCAACCTTATTTGAATCCAATTGTGAAAGTGGTCCCTTCATTGACCCTGCTGTCCACGGTGATGCTTCCTCCAAGGCAGGTGATGTGGCTGTGCACCAAATAGAGGCCCACTCCTTTGCTGTCCTTGTTTCCGTGGAATTTCTGGTTCAAGCTGAAGACCAAGTGCCCTACTTTATCCATATCGAAGCCCATACCATTATCCGAATAGACCAATGTTTTTACACCATCAATACAACTTGATTTGATAGAGACGATGGGGGGAACGCCAGGTCGTGCATATTTGATGGAATTGGTGATCAGGTTGAGAAAAACACTTTCCATATAAGATGGAATGAACTCCACACCCTCCAATGCAGAAAAATCCACTTCAAATTTAGTCCCTGCATTCTGAATCAATGTACCGATGGCCTTTTGTACTTTTAGAAGGATAGCATTAAACCCAATCATTTCCTGTTTTTCGGCCAAGATATTGTTTTGCTTGGAGGCATCGACCAATAAGTTCAATGAAGCCTTCAGTCCCTCTGCCGAAAGTCTTATAAAACTGAGAATCTCCACTGTTTCCGCATCCTCAATTTTGGATGGGTCGATCAAATCGACCATGGATATGAGATTGTTCAAGGGAGATCGTAGATCATGGGAGGTGGTGTAGTTCAGCCGCTTGAGCTTCTCATTTACCTCGGAAAGCTGGCTCAACCGAGAAATACGCTCACTTTCAAGCTCCTTTTTGTATGTGACGTCCTTTGCTATGGCATAGATCAATTGTTCCTTTTCCATAGGGATGGATGTCCAGTGCAACCAGACCAATTCCCCGTTCTTGCATACATATCTGTTCTCAAAATTGATCAAGGGGACATTTTTCTTCAATTTTTCCCTGTGTGCCGCAGTGAGTTTCCTATCTTCTTCATAGATGAACTCGGAAATGAGCTTGGAGCGCAATTCCTCTTCGGAATACCCCAATAGTTTTACAAAGGCAGGGTTGGTTTTTACAAAATATCCATCATAATTCGCAATGCAAAGACAATCCATGGATTGTTCAAAGAGTGGTTCGAGTTGAAGGTACATTTGTTTGGTCATTCGTTTGGCTATCCACAAAGTTAGTAGCAATACCAAGCCAAGTCTACTTTTTTTAATAAAATGTGTATTTGGTTGTAGGAAACAGCTGTTGTCTTGACATACATTGAACGGAAGTTTCCGTGCGTCGAAAGGATGGGCTTCCCAAAAAAATGGCACTTTGATGGGTCACCTTATACTATATCGATGTGTCTCCTTGGTTAATTCAGCTTAGCCCAAACAACGCATTTGGATATCCTTCCCCTACTCTATCTTGGGAACATATACGGTCCTGAAACCCAAATGTTCCATCCCGGAATCGGGGCTGGTTGCCATCCGCGCACTGATTCGGTAGCTCGCACAATACGAGGCACTACAAAGGAACGACCCGCCTTTGATCACTTTCTCTTCTGCATAAGGATTGGAAGGATTGAAAGCCCTTGAAGCCCCTTTTGGATTTTTTATGCTAGTTTGTTTATGGGCCAACTCTTTATAATAGTCCGTGTTGTACCAATCGCCGGTCCATTCCCATACATTGCCCGCCATATCGTACAGTCCAAAACCATTTTTGGGATAGCTCATCACAGGAGCCCTGCGTTCAAAACCATCCTCTTTGGTATTGTTTACCGGAAACTCTCCTTCCCAGGTATTGGCATGGGAACTCAATTGAGCCACGTCACTTCCCCAAAAAAAGAGCTCGTTGCTTTGATAGGCCCTCGCCGCATATTCCCATTCTGCCTCGGTCGGCAATCTTCTGCCTGCCCACTCGCAATAGGCTTGGGCATCCTCAAATGCGATGTGCACCACTGGCTCGTTCTCTTTTCCAACAATGTCCGTTCCCGGTCCATTTGGATGTTTCCAGTTGGCCCCGATCTTCCATTCCCACCATTGTGAATAGTCGAACAGGTTGGGGACACTTGACTTGGACTTTTTGAACACCAGCGAGCCCGGTTGTAAAATGGAGTCATGGGGCTTTGGTGTACCTTGGGGCAATTGTTTTTTCATTTCTTCCCAATCGATTTCACGCTCTGCAACCGATATATAACCCGTCTCTTCAACAAATCTTGCAAATTGGGCATTGGTCACTTCGTGGATATCCATGAAAAAACCGCTCAAGACTACCCTGTGGGCCGGTTTTTCATGCATCATGGCCATTTTGTCCTTGGGTACGGCCCCTTGTACGAACTCCCCACCTGGTATCCAGACCATCCCCTCTGGCGTTTGTGTCGGTGGGTCCAACTTATACCCGTCCACTACTTCCACCTCCTTTTCTGCCTCGATACTTTGCTTGGTTTTGTTGCCCTTATTTTTGCAATTAGTGAGGGCCAACAATGAAGCCGACAGTAATAAAAACTTGAAATTTTGCTTAGTCACCATCAATCAGGCCTTGTTATTCTCATATTTTCCCAAATAAGCTCCAATTTAATCATAATGCAGTTTCAAAATCACAAAATACAGCATCTTAAAAAAAGGGATACGCTTATAAAAGCCTTCAATCCTGAAGAGAAATGGTAATGCTACCATCTTTGAATCGTTATCCAAAGAGCATATTTTAACACATTATACAACCACGGTATTTGGTGAACCGCACAAATACTTATCATTTCAATTCATCTAAAAAAAATATTTTTAACATGTTGTGCGTTATTGGATTATATATTTTTGGCTAGTTTTTTATTACGGTGCATTATAATGAGGAACATCCTGCTTACAATTTTCCTTTTCGCTCTATGTTCTTCTATTTCAGGACAGCAATCCCTGCCGTTGAAAATTGGGAATGAAAACATTAAACCCCTCACAAGGCTGGTGGACAATTCCCTGCAGGCAAACCTGGAAGAAGAGATATTGAGCAATGAGATATGGTCCCAACTGATTTCCCAAAAGAAAATGGCCATTGGCATAGTGGATTTAAGCGACCCTGAAAGGGTCAGGTTTGCACGTCTCAATGGCAACTACATGATGTATGCCGCCAGTCTCCCCAAAATCGCCATTCTGTTGTCCGCCATGGACGCTATTGAAAAAGGAGAGCTTACAGAGACCCCAGAAGTAAAAAAGGACATGCGGCTGATGATCAGCAAATCGGACAATGCAGCTTCCACCCGCATGATCGACCGAATTGGATATGCGAAAATAGAATCGGTAATGACCGACCCAAATTATGAATTTTACGATGAAAACAGTGGAGGGGGCCTATGGGTCGGAAAACGTTATGGTGGAGGAGGTGACACCAACAGGGAACCATTGAAACAGCTCAGTCACGCTGCCTCGGTAACCCAAGTGTGCCGTTTTTACTACTTGCTTGCCAATGGAAAACTGGTCAATGAAAAAAGATCCAAGCAGATGTTGAGCATCATGGAAAACCCGGAACTTCACCACAAATTTGTCAACACCTTGGACATGATAGCGCCAACAGCGCGACTCTTTCGCAAATCTGGATCATGGAAAACCTATCACTCAGATTCCATCCTCGTCTGGGGCAAAGAATCGAACCGAAGGTATATCCTAGTTGCCTTAGTCGACGATCCTGATGGAGAGCAAATCATCCGAAATTTGGTCAAACCCGTAGAGAAAGTATTGAAAAAACCCGAAATTTAGTCATTGGATAGTTCTACCACCAATGATCTATAGACTCGCAAGCAACTTTTTCGACATTCGAAAGGGGGAATATAAAATCTCCCTTTTTATGTTTTTTTACATCTTTCTGATCATCTCGGTACTGTTGATCATAAAGCCGACCATCAATGCGCTTTTCCTTTCTGAGCTTGGTGCCGAAAAACTTTCCGTGGCCTACGTATTGGTTGCCCTCACCGCCGTTCTCAGTTCCATGTTCTACAACCGGATACTGGCCAAATTTGGCTTGAGCCATATCATAAAAACCACCCTGACAAGTTCAATTATCGTCCTAGCTGTCTTGGGAAGTCTCTTGAAATTAGGGCTGATGAATACCTATTTACTCTTTTTCTTCTATATCTGGTTGGCCATATACGCCGTGCTGTCCGCTTCCCAGTTTTGGGTCTTGGCCAACTTGGTCTTTAATGTCAGGGATGCAAAACGGCTCTTTGGTTTTATAGGCTCCGGGGCCATTTTAGGGGGTATTTTCGGAGGCTATCTCACCTCCATTTTTGCTCCGCTGTTGGGCAATGAGGCCATGATATTCATTGCCGCCCTCTTATTGGTCGGCTGTTTTCCGTTATTGAGGTCTATTTGGAAGCTCCGGGTGAACAACTTGGATGAGTTCAAACAGAAAAAACGAATCTCATTGAGCGATGGCCATCCCTATAAATTGATCAAAAAATCCCGCCACCTCACCTATATGGCCTTGACCGTGGCCGTTGGGGTATTGGTGGCCAAATTGGTGGATTATCTCTTCAGTGATTTTGCCGCCAAATCCATTGAAGATCCAGAGGAATTGACCTCATTTTTGGCCTTTTGGTTTTCTACTTTCAATTTACTGTCGCTTGCCGTGCAGCTCTTCCTCACCCACCGGATCGTGGGTATTTGGGGAGTTGGATTTTCCCTCCTCATGCTGCCCTTGGGTATCCTTTTTGGCGCCATTTTTTTCTTGATATTGCCCGAACTGTCCGCTATTGTTGCCATCAAGGCCATGGACGGGGTGTTAAAGCAATCCATCAACAAAAGTGCCTCAGAGTTGCTGGCGCTTCCGCTGCCCTTCGAGCTAAAGAATAGGACCAAATCCTTTATCGATGTGGTGGTGGACAGCATTGCGACCGGTTTTGCCGGATTATTGTTGGTTTTCTTTGTGAACGGGCTTGAACTGGGCACCATGAGTATCACCCTATTGATCATAGGTCTGGTTCTGGTTTGGATCTTTTTTGTTGGGGTATTGCGCAAGGAATACTATGCCACCTTCAAAAAAAACTTGGAAAATGCTTCGGCCAAAACAACCAATACTCCCACGGCAAAGGTGAAGAAAGTGTCCGTGGTCGAGGGAATGAAGAACGTTTTTTCAAGCGGAAACGAGGAGCAGCTCCTTTTTATGCTGAACAAATTGATGGAAATCAACGATCGAAGGTTTTCCGAAGATGTTTTGAGATTACTCGACCATCCTTCCCTAAAAGTGAAGGCCGCCGCCATGCGAAACCTCTACTTTTTGAACAGCGCTACCATGGTGGTCAATATCAATGAACTTTTAGGGTATGGTGATGAAGAACTGACCCTGGCCACTTTTGAATATTTGCTGCTTCATGCGGATCAAAATGAAGCATATATTTTTGACCAATTTTTGGATTCGGAAAGTGTATTGGTCAAGGATACGGCGTTGTTCTGTCTTGCCAGGGAAAGTGCCGGGAACATGACTTTGAAGTCCAGGCACAATCTGGAGGAAAGGTTGGAAAAGCGGTTGGCCCAAAAGGAAATTCCCATAAATCCACTTGTTTTGAAAACCATTGGCACTTCGGGTTATCCCCAATATTACCCGGTGATCATGGATAGCCTTGAGGGTAAGGATGATGAACTAAAAAAAGCTGCCATCATTGCCGCGGGCATAAGCATGAGACCTATGTTCATCAACAAATTATTACATTTGCTTCCTTATAAGGCAATGCGCCCCTTGGTGATTGAGGCCTTGAACAACTATGGCCCAAAGATTCTCCCTATTTTGGTTTCACATGTAAATAATCGCACCATAAATCTCGAGATTTGCCGATTAGTCCCTTTGGTGATAAAGTCCTTCATGTCCAAAGAAGCGGTCCATGCATTGTTCTTGCTTTTTGACGATGTTGACCTAAGCGTTCGTCTGGAAGTGGTCCGAGCCCTGAGCGATATCCGAAAAGAACGCCCCACTTTACGGTTCAATCGGTTTAAAATAGTGTCCAAGATTTTTGAGGAATGCAACTTGTACCACCAGACACTTTCGGCCATGCATACCCAAATCATCATATCTTATCGAAACCGGAAAAAATCGGGGGCAACCATCGATTCCGAAGAAAGGGATGCCCGCGCTTCGTTGTTGGATCTTTTGGAACGAAGACTGGATTCGGGCCTGGAACGCATTTTTAAGCTTTTGGGGTTAAAATATGTGCAGGAAGATGTACAAAATGCCTATTTGGGACTTTTGAGCCCCAAGGCAGAGTCGCGGAACAAGGCCATAGAGTTTTTGGACAACTTGCTCACTGGGAATCTCAAACAAAAGTTGCTGCCCATTATTGAAGAGGCCACTATGGACTTTTCTTCTGAAGAAGCCATCCAAAAAATAAAGCATGCCATTCCCAGTGAAATGGAATGTTTTGAGCAATTGTTGAAAATCCCGGACATTAATTTGACACTTGCCGTCATCTATCTCATTGGAAGACAAAAAGACAGTCGGTTTAAACCGCTTCTGGAACGGTTCGTGACCGATGACAGCCCAAAAATCAAGGATTTTGCCCAGAAAGCTTTGGAGGAAATCAGCCTTTCCTAACAATTTTATCGATGGCAGAGGCCAAATACATGTGGTCCGAAGCTGAATTTTTTCGAAGCACGTTGGTCATCAACACCACCATATACCTGCAGTTATCCGGGTGCTCCACAATGATGACGGAGTTCATAAAGTTTTGCACATTGCCCATATATTTTCCGCACTCCTCGCCCTTGCTCCGGTCGCATTTGTAAAGACTCCCCGATTTAAAATAAACGGCAGCCTCCTTTAAAACAGGGGATTGTGCATAGCGAATCCGTCTATCGGTCATGTACATCAAGCGTTTCATCTCCAAACTGCTGGCCTCGTCGATGACCTTGCCCTGCTCCAACTGCACCAAAAACTTCATGAGTCCGTAGGGTGTGCCAATGCTTCCGCCTTTGTCACCCACATAGGTATTGGCCCCGGAAGTGAAAAAACTGCCCAGTCGCCATTCATCAGAAGTAATCCCTAAATCGCGGAGGGGAAGGTTGACCACATCATTGGCCAAATCGGTCAACTCTTTTTTTGGCGTTTCCTTGAAATAGGCCATTGCTTCTTCTTCGGTAAGTCCAGGATACTTTTCACCGAAAGCAGCCATTAACAGCGCTTCGCGCCAAACAATACTGGCCGCACCGTTATTGCTCACCGAAAGCATATGGTCGGCCCACTCATACAGACTGAACACATCACTCGCAATCACCTGACGCTTGACCAAGGTATTCTTCTCTACATTGAAAATAGGGATGGTATGTTCATCGGTCAACCCCCAAACCCCAGCTTTTACCACTTTGTTTTTCAATAATTGGGTGCGCAGCTCAAAGGAATCAGGATAAATTTTGGCCATTTGCTCGAAAAGCGCCACAAGCACCGCCAATTTGCCCACACTTCCCGGCTGATACCCCAAGGTTTTGTTCCGTTCGGCATACCGAACACTATCAGGATCGGAAATATCCATAATAGCTAGGGAATAGCTTTTGTCCAGCCCTCGAAAAAGTGCTCCGATATCCTTTTGAAAGGATTCATCCACCATAAAAAAGCTTCCCACACTATCTTCCTTTCTGTTGAGTAGATTCAATTGGATGTCCTCCCAAGATTTTTTAGCGCCCTCGGGCAAAGGTGAGGTTTCCTTCAGTTCCCCATTCTTGATCATTTCCAGCCGTTTGAGGCGTTTGATTCCTGTGCGTTCATAACCATCGATGGGGTATTCTACAAATTCAGTGAACCCCAATCCTATCAAACCTAAAATTGCTAAAGCAAGTATCTTCTTCATCTACAATTTTTTGGAAAGTGAAATACGTTTGGCAAGGTCGATCTTTGGGGTGATGGATTCCAAATACGTAGATCCCAATGCCTTTTTGTTCTCCACAAAAGGTCGGATTTGGAACAACCACAGCTTATTGTCCTGAAAGCCCAGTTCCACATCATAAGCGCCCTCGTAATCCGAATTTGTCTCTTTGGGAACCCGTTCCCGAATGGTGTTGGCCAACTCCCGAATTTCATTGATGTTCTTTTCATTCAAAACACGGTCCTGAAAAGTAGTCTTTTTCTTTTCGGTACCGCCCGTTTTTGGTAAACTGTTGTAAAACCGTTCCCTGGCGGGTGCTAACAAGGTGTAGCCCCCTTCATCTTTGATGAGGTATTGTTCCGCAGCCTGACCGTCAACGGCACCGCCAGCGCCTCGACTAAATGCCACGGTAAGATCATTATCCGTCCCCGAACTGATTCCCTTGGTGATCAACACACCGGAATAGTCCACATCCACACTGGGAATCACCAAAATGGACGGAAATACATTCTCCGGGTTCAACAAATATTTTTGACGCCATTTAAAACTTCGCTCGGTATACGGCGATGCCCAAACATCCTTGATGCCTGCCAAGATTTTTTCTTTGTCCACCGAATTGAAAATAGTGAGGTTCAACCCTGCACCCGTGAAATCCTTTAGATCTTCCATGTTGGTATCACTGCGAAGGAACACAGGAACAGTGCCCAATTCGGAACCCAATACTTCTTTGAACCCTTTTTCCAGTTGGTCCACAAAACTGTCTTGCAGCGGCATTTTTTTGATGGCGTCCCGCAAGGTTTCCAATTGTCGCAATTGGTAGTTTTCAACCTCTTCTTCGGATATGCCCGAGGCCGACATCCGATCGGCCTCTTCGAACATTTTCGTCAAAAACTGCCAATAGGAACCTTCTTGACCCGGCATTTTCTGGTCCATGTGTGTTCTGAAAATCCCAAAAGGAATGACCAGGCCTTCGACGACTTTTTCAGGGAACATTTTTTTAAGCTGACCCAAGTTAGCCGCTTTGGGTCCGCATAATTTTCCCGAATCATCAGCATCCACGTTTCGCATATCCAACACCTTGTTTTCATCCAACCGTATCTGTGCAATGGGCACCTCAATGCGTTCCTCTTTTCGTTCTTTTTTTGCGAAAAGGGTCAATTCCTCCTGGGTCATTTGGTTTTCAGGTTTCAGGATGACATTTCCTTTGTTGGAAACCGCATAGAACACCCGGGTACCGTCGTACTTTTGAAGATTTTGCAGGTTTTCATCCGAGAGGGCCGCATTGGGAATCCCCAAGTTTCGGGCCAACAATTGCACGTGGGACACCATATTTCCTTCGGCAACGGTGGCGATACCAGCGACAGGTTTTAAATCGGAAGGCGGACGCTGAAACACATAGATTTTGTCCGAGGAAACTTCGATATCATCCGAACTGCCGCCAACGACCACCAATTCCCCAAAAGCATAGCCCGGATTGAGACCGCGGATGGTGCTTTGGTTCTGCAAGTCCATCACCTTATTGGCCAATTGGGATTCCGTTGAAATGAGAGTACCCAATTCCCCCACGCTTTGTCCTAAATGTAGGGCAACTGAACCACGAATCTTATCATCCACGAAACCAGCGGCAAGAGGTTCAAAGGTCACATATTCCTTTACAATACCATCGTAATTGGCCTTGACCATGGCGGCGCTCCATTCCACTGCGGCCCTTGCGCGATTCAAAACCTCGGTCAGTTCGCCAAGGGAACGTTCCTGAGTTTCATAATTTGTGAGGTCACTGGCCAATTGGTCCCATTCCCATTGCTCCAAGTAGCCCGATCCGGTAACGGCCATGCCCAAGTAACAGATTTTATGCAGGAGTTCCTTTAAGGTTTCGGGTTGATAATCGGACGAACCTTTGAATACGATCTCTTCGAGTTTTAGGGAAACATCCAGCAATTGGAGGCGAGCTTCGGGTCTTTTTTCTTCCATAAGACCACTTCGGATATCGAACAGAAGTTGCGAAGCTTGTTCCAATAACAATTTTGGACTGCCCATTAATGCTGAATTGGAAGCAAAGCTTTCGATTTTCTTACCTAAATCAGTTCCTTTAGTCAAGGGAGCCATTCTGGGAAGTGCCGAAATATCCACAGGCTTATGGAATTCCTTCATGGTAGCCACCAACTCATCCAATTTTTTGGAAATATCCGCAGTCAACTTGCTGCTATTCGCTTGCTTGAATCGAACTACTTTTTGAATATCACCTTCTTCCGGTTGACTATGGATCTTCACTCGTAGATCCATGAATGGCAGATACAGATCAGATATCACTTTGGATTCACTTCGCATCTTTTGGGCCACATTGTCGTCCCCATTGTGGGGAATATCTTTTAAGGATTGGCGGACCAAGAAGTATTCATCCTTCAAAACGGTATCCTTCGCCAAAAGCCATTTGTAAAATTCGATGCCCCAGGCTTCCTCATCCTCAGCCTGGATGGCACCTCGATAAAACTGTCCTTTTTGATTGATCCAACCATTATCGACGCTCTTTAAATATTTGTCGATTTGGTACTGTTTCAATCGGGAGTGGTCATTTTCTACATCCCAAAAAAGTTCTTGATCGGTGTAGGCCAATATCTGGCCCAAATAAATGTGATTGGCTTTTCCCAAGGCCACCACCTCATCTTTATAGCGGGCGTGCTGTACCCCCGGACCAATATCATCGGGGCAGGGATCTTTAGGTGCCCGAATGCTCCCATCGGTGCAAAACCAACGAATGTCCTTGTAAGGTCCTCGAATATCATTTTTAAACTTATTTACAAGTAAAACAATATTCTTTGGCTCCACTTTTTGGGCCTGATTTGAATTGGGGAATAGAATTAAAAGGAATAGTACAATTCTATACAAACGTTTCATAGCAATCACGTTTTGAGCAGGGTTCGGTGTAGTAAATATATTCAAATAACATCAGAAAATGTCATTCAAGTTCCATCTTGCCATTTCCATGTATTTCCGAAAATCAGTTTGAATTACCGATCTGGTTTATGTTAGAAATGGTGCCCCTGCAAAAGTCCCCCTACTTTTAAACCTTAGAATAGCCAATTAACATAAGAACTCTAAATTTGCAAGAATGATCAAGTCTATTCAGGACAGGTAATCAACTAGAAAATTAACGGGTATTGGCAACTGGTTCACCTTTAGAAGAATCCAAAATAGTTTATTTGACAACGAATGGACAGGACCCACTACCTGATTCATTTGAATATCCCCATTTTTATACGCCAATCGCTATTGCAAAAAAAGCGGCGCAAGACCTTCAAAATAGATTGGAACAAAGTCTACCGGAATTGGTGGATCAACCAACCGGACGTATGTTAGGCGTGCTTGTGGTGCAAACCAAAGGCGGTGGACTTGGATATCTTAGCGCCTATTCGGGTGAGCTACAACCTGAACTGGAAATCCTGCCCTTTGTACCTCCTGTTCATCAATTACCAAAAGGAGAGGATTTTCCAGAAATGGCCGCTATCAACGCCATTAACAAAGAAGTTAAAGCGTTGGAAAAAAGTGATGGGTATATCAATGCCGAACAGCAATTAAAAAAAATCACAGAAGAGACCAAAGAAAATATATTGGCCGCCAAGAAAGCGGCAAAAAAGGGCAAATCGGAACGTGACAGACTTAGAAAGGAGTCAATTCACCTTCCTGAAAAAGAACGCCATAAACTCCTAGAAGACTTAGCAAATCAAGGGGCCAATGAAGGAATGGACCTGAGGCGTTTTACCCGTACAGAGAACTTGCGGCTAGAAAAGGCAATAACCGCGTATGGGAAGTTCCAAGAACGAATAGAAGCGCTGAAAACCCAACGTAAAATCAAGTCTACTGAGCTGCAGGACGCCATTTTTAAATCCTTCATTTTTTTGAACAGTGTTGGAGAAGGCAAAAATGTTAAAACAGTCTTTACCGATTTTGGGGTGGACGCCCCACCTGCCGGAGCTGGGGAATGTGCCGCTCCAAAACTATTTCAATACGCCTTTAAACAGGGAGTGAAACCTGTGGCACTGGCTGAATTTTGGTGGGGGCCTTCCCCCAATTCGGAGATACGGGAACATGGCAAGTTTTACCCGGCCTGTAAAGGTAAATGCCGACCTATTTTGGCGCATATGCTCAAAGGAATTCCTGTAAAACCAAACCCCTTATTGGAAAATTTTGGAGCAGGAAAGAAACTGGAAGTTCTCTTTGAGGACGAACATTTGGTCGTCGTGAATAAACCTGCCGGCATGTTGTCCGTCCCGGGAAGGCACATAAAGGATTCGGTCAAGGCCCGCGTTCTGGAAAAATATTCCAATGCCAACGGTCCAATGATCGTACATCGGCTGGACCAAGACACCTCGGGGATAATGATCGTTGCCCTTTCCAAAAAAGCGCACAAGCTGCTACAACAACAATTCTTGGAGCGTACCATTCATAAAACTTATTTTGCGATACTGGAAAAACCTATTGAAGAAACGTCGGGAAAAATTGAGCTTCCCCTTGCTTTGGATATTCACAACAGGCCCATGCAAATGGTTCATTATGAGCATGGCAGACCCGCATTGACACTTTATGAAGTGATACAAAAGACAGCTACCCAAACTTTGATCAAATTAAATCCTGTCACGGGACGTTCGCATCAATTGCGGGTGCACTGTGCGCATAAATTGGGGCTACATGCGCCAATTGTTGGGGACAATTTATATGGCACCCCGTCAGAACGACTTTGTTTGCATGCGCAACAGGTAGAATTTAATCATCCCATGAACAAAAAACCAATAAAAATCGGAACAGAAATTCCTTTTGCTATATGATACTTAGGGTGCTGGTCACCAATTACGAAAACAGTATTTTATTGCTTTCGATCGGTTGTAGAAAAGTAGCCTCGGCAAGAATCGAACTTGCATCTAAAGTTTAGGAAACTTCTATTCTATCCATTGAACTACGAGGCCGTTTCCATAATGGAGTGCAAAAATATGTTTTTTTGGAAAACTTTCCACCAAACAATGCCAACATCAGCCAGAAATCTGAAAAAAACAGCTCAAAAAAGGTACTTCCCCTAAAGGGCATTCCGTTTTTTTCCCTCTTCCTTCAAGATCTTGTCCAAAAAGGAACGGGACAATGGCTTGTCGATGTAACCCGATATGAGCTTGTGGTCCTTGGCAATGGTTCTGTCACTCGTGTTCACAAAGGCGGAGAGCACATAAACACTGGGCAGTTCATGGCCCTTGAACAGGTTTTGTAGGTTATGGAGGAAATCCCAGCCGCTCATTCCGTCCATCACAAGGTCCAAAAAAATAATATCGGGTAGTTTATTGCTGTTCTCCAATAGCTCAAAACAGGATTTTAGCCCTTCCTCACCACTGGAACAGGTAATGATATCAAAATCTCTGTTGGATTGTTGAATGCAGTATCGGGTCGCGAATTGCGACACCAGATCATCGTCTATGATACACGCTGTAAGCTTCATTCCGGATTTAAGTAGATTTGGGTTGACCGCAAAGCTAAAGCCTTGCCCATCCCGAGCCATCCAAAATCGTTGTCTTGCCCAAAATCCCGTTGAGAAAACCTTAATGGGGCAACTTATCCCTTAAAATCCCATAGACAAAGACTCCCAGCACAGCTCCCACAAGAACAATGAAAATGGGCCAGTATCCTGCCCCCACCAAAATATACATGGGTCCGGGACAAGCACCTCCCAAGACCCATCCCAATCCAAAAAGCGTTCCGCCAAGGATATAGCGGGTGAAAGACCTTTCCTTCTCCTCTATTCGAATGGATTCGCCAAAGAACGATTTCACTTTAGATCTTTTGATCCATTGGACCAAAACAATCCCGACCGCCAATGCAGAGCCAATAATACCGTACATGTGGAACGAATCGAACTGGAACATTTCATAAATACGGAACCAAGAAGCAGCTTCCGACTTGTAAAGAATCACCCCTAAAAAGGTACCTACGATGATGTACAATACACTTTTCATGATCCAAAGATTAAGGGGAAAATAAGATGGACCATGATCAGTCCGCCCATAAAAAAGCCGATTACGGCAATCAACGAGGGTCGTTGCAGGTTGCTCAATCCTGAAATGGCATGGCCCGAAGTACAGCCTCCGGCATATCTTGTTCCGAAGCCGACCAAAAATCCAGCCACCAAGAGCAAAATCCAAACCGAAGGTCTCGTCAAAGCTTCCAGACTGAACAATTCGGTTGGCAAATAGGCAGTACCCACGCTTTCAAAACCGAGTCCGTTCAGTTTGGCAACGGTCTTTTCCGAAATTTGAACGGCAGGATTGGGGGACAGTACATGGGCACCCAAAAATCCGCCAATAACCGAACCCAATACCACCAAAAGGTTCCATCTTCGGGATTTTAGGTCCACTTTAAAATAGTCCGTGAACTTGCCTGCTCCCCCGATGGAACAAAAAGTCTCCAAGTTGGAGGACATGCCAAAGCGTTTGCCCATGAGGATCAAAACCGTCATGACCAAGGCAATAAGGGGCCCTGCAATATACCATGGCCAAGGTTGATAAAGCATTTTCGTGAGGTTTTATACAAATGTCACGAAAATGCTTTGAATTACAAACCTAGTTACCGCCTAACAACAATTTTTATCAGAGTCAGATACCCCGAATTTCTTCAAGATGTCCTCCAAAAGGCACCACTTGGTCAAGGAAGATTGCAACAAGTTGGCCCCTACAAAGGCCGTGAACCACAACCAATTGATGTTCACATAAATGGCCAAGGCCAAACTTATCAGAATAAAGGTCCCTGCGACCCCTCTTACGATTCTATTTCTCATTTTTGATTTATTTAAACTGTTCTTTCAATGGGAACCTCAACGGCCCTGATGGGGTTGGTGGTTTCACTTTTCGCATTGAATTCTTTCAACAATCTGAAAACCTCGGTGACTTTCTCCTCTTCGCAGAAAGAGAAAAACAGATTGGATGCGGCACCACCCTTTTCACTTGGAAACCAACTACTGGTATACAACAAGGGAGATGCACTTTTATATCCGTCAATGTCTGAACCACTGAAGCTTTCAATACCTGCCTTCTTAAAAATTTTGAGGACTTCTTTTTTATACTCCTCTACTGTGGTAACAATGATCATTTTCATGCGTTAATTTTTATTGTTTTTCAATGGTCACATGGAATCTTTGATAACTAAAAGAATCATTGCACTGTATGTCAAAAGATTCTTTTAGTCATGCCGATTTCATCTTAATTGTAGTTTTTACGTTCAATCATATAATACACCAATGGCACCACCAATAGGGTCAAAATGGTAGACACTATAGTTCCGCCCATGAGTGAAATGGCCAATCCTTGGAAAATGGGATCGAACAAGATCACAAAAGCTCCAATAACGACCGTTCCGGCCGTAAGTAGGATTGGTGTGGTACGGACCGCTCCAGCCTCGATTACCGCTTGTTTCAACGGGATACCGTCATTCAACCTTATGTTGATAAAGTCAATCAGCAACACCGAGTTCCGCACCATGATTCCCGCCAAGGCAATCATTCCAATAAAAGAAGTAGCCGTAAAGAAAGCTCCCAACATCCAGTGGCCCAATACAATCCCAATCAATGAAAGCGGTATGGCCACCATCATCACCATAGGTGCCTTGAAGTTTTGGAACCAACCCACGATCAACATGTAAATGATTACGATAACCCCCAAGAAAGCAATGCCCAAATCCCGGAATACTTCCAAGGTAATTTGCCACTCTCCGTCCCATTTCACGGTATAGTCGTCCTCAAACTGGGGCTGTTCCATATAGAGTTCGTTCATGGTATACCCTTTGGGCAATTCCAATTGGTTCAATTTGTCCGTCATTCCCAAAATGGCGTACACAGGGCTTTCCAACTCCCCTGCCATATCGGACATTACATATACAACACGTTTCTGATTTTTTCGATAGATGCTTTTGGCCTTGGTACCCTCGTTGATGGACACCAAATCCCCTACAGAGATCATGTTACCCTGTTGGGAGGCCACTTTCAATTGTTTGATGGCATCCAAAGTGGATTTATCCTTTTCACTGATGGAAAGCACAATCCCGATCTGATCAAAGGAATTTTCATCATACACATGGGATACCGGCATTTCCCGGAAAGCCATACCCATAACCTGAACGATTTGTTGGGGGGTAACACCATAAAGCATGGCCTTTTCCTTATCTACAACAAAATCATATTCTACTTGATCATCCTCAACCATCCAATCCACATCCACCACATCGGTAGTGTTGTTCAAAATGCCTTTTACTTTATCAGCCACCGCAATCTGTTCATTATAATCCGGGCCATATACTTCGGCCACTATGGTAGATAACACTGGAGGACCTGGTGGCACCTCCACAATCTTGATGTTGGCATTATATTTTTTGCCCAATTCCTGGATTTTCGGTCTGAGCAATTTGGCAATATCGTGGCTTTGCTCGCTGCGATCGTGTTTGTCGGTGAGGTTCACCTGAATATCGGCCATGTTGCTACCTCCCCGAAGATCATAGTGTCTTACCAATCCGTTAAAGGTGATGGGTGCCGAAGTACCCACATAACTCTGGTAGTTCATCACTTCTGGTCGGGTTGACAAATAGGCTCCAATTTCCTTGGCCACCGCCGAAGTACGTTCCAAAGTGGAACCTTCAGGAAGGTCGATCACTACCTGAAACTCGTTCTTATTATCAAAAGGCAACATTTTTACGGCCACCGATTTGGTAAAGAACATACCCACGGAACCAAACAACAATACCACAGTTATCCCTATGAACAGCCATCTCTTTTTGCGGCTTTCGATCAGGGGTTTTTCAAATCGCTCGTAAGCTTTATAGATGAAGGTATCCTGAATCTCAACCGGTTCTTTTTCCTTTTCATTTTTCTTGTCCTTTTCCCTTAGGAAGATATAACCCAAATACGGGGTGATGGTCAACGCCACGAACAAGGACAACAACATGGCAATGGACGCACCGATAGGCATTGGGGACATGTAAGGCCCCATCAAACCAGATACAAACGCCATGGGCAACACGGATGCAATTACCGTGAAGGTGGCCAAAATGGTCGGGTTACCTACCTCATTGATGGCATACAAAGCCGCATCTTTGAACGGCAATCGTTTCATCTTAAAGTGTCGGTGCATGTTCTCCGCAATGATGATGGAGTCATCCACCACAATACCCGTTACGAACACCAAAGCGAACAAGGTGATACGGTTCAAGGTATAGTCCAGCATGTAGTAGCTCAGCAACGTCAAGGCGAAAGTAATCGGTACGGAAAGGAACACCACCAATCCACCTCTCCATCCCATGGCCAACATCACCACAAAAGTCACCGCAATGATGGCACCGATCAAGTGCATCAACAGTTCGGATACTTTTTGCGAGGCCGTCTCCCCATAGTTACGGGTCACTTCCACATGAACATCATCAGGAATCAAATTCTTTTTCAAATGTTCCACTTTCTCCAATACCACATCGGAAATCTTCATGGCATCGGCACCTTTTCTCTTGGCAATGGAAAGGGTAACCGCTGGGTATTCGGATTTGTATTCCGATGATTTCTCGCTAGCAGCACCAAATCCCAGGGAAACATAGTTTTTGGGCAATTCTGGGCCATCCAAAACAGTCGCCACCTGCTTCAAATAGATAGGTTGGCCTTGTTTGGTACCCACTATCAAGTTTTCCAAATCTTCCTTGGTCTCTAAAAAATTGCCGGTACTGATATGGAATTCGGTATCATTGGATAAAAAGTTACCGGAATCCATCTGTTGGTTATTGGCCTTGATCATTTGGGCAACAGCCAAAAGGTCTATTCCGGATTCGGCCATTTTGTCCTTGTCCACCACAATCCGAAGCTGGCGGCTACGCCCCCCTATCTTTTTGGTAATGGAAACCCCGTTCACTTTTTCAATCTCGTTAATGAGTTCCCCAGAGATTTCACGCAATTGGAAATCGTTGTACTCATCGCTCCAAAGAGTGAGTGCCAACATGGGCACATCGTCAATGGCACGGGTCTTCACCAAGGGCATGGTCACCCCTTCGGGCATTTGGTCCATGTGCTTGTTGATCTCATCGTACAAGCGTACCAAGGAACGTTCAATATCTTCACCCACATAAAACTGCACAATGGCCATTCCCTGCTCCTGCATGGATGTGGTGTACACGTATTCTACCCCTTTTATGTTGGATATGATCTTTTCCAGCGGTTTGGTGATCCTGGATTCCACCTCGGTTGGGCTGGCTCCGGGATATCCCACAAATATGTCCGCCATGGGCACATCGATCTGTGGCTCCTCTTCCCTTGGAATCAGGAAGGAACTATACACCCCAATGACCATGAACACGATCATCAAGAGTACCGTTAATTTAGAGCTGATGAACCCTCTCGCTATTTTTCCTGCAAGTCCGTCTTTCATTATTCCCTTTTTTAGGTTATTGAATAGTTACTTTAGCTCCATTGTATAGCTTGCCTTGGGCAGAAACGATGTAGGTTTCCCCTTTGGAAAGGCCGGACAATACTTCCACCTCATCCCCATAAGTTTCGCCCAATCGCAACCAGCGTAATAAGGCCACATTGTCTTGCCCCAAGGTATAGATGCCGCTCAACTGTCCTTTTTGGATCAAGGCCTTGGACGGAACCGTAACCATGGTCTTTTCATCGCTAGCTTTGTCCGTCTCCAGCCTCACGGTTGCATACATACCTGACAAAATCTTGGCATCCGTTTTATCCAATTGTACTTTCATCAAATACTGTCCCCCTGTGTTTTGGGCAGAGGCACTCAACTCGGTCACTTTTCCAGTAACGATGGTGTCCAAGGCTTTGACTTGGACCAAGGCTTTGGTCCCCACCTGAATCCCAGTGATATTGTTCTCGGCCACTTTGGCCACCACTTCAAATCCACCGGGAGATTCCACGGAAACCAACGGAACCCCTGGGTTGGCCATATCCCCTTCTTCAATGTAGGTATTGGTCACCACCCCACTGAATGGGGCCCGAATGTTGGCATAGGCGAATTGGGAATTGACCTCGTTCTTCATTTGGTTGGCCGATTCCAATCGGGCCTTGGCCATTTCGTAACGGGCGGTCATATCATCCAATTCCTTTTGGGAAGCACTGCTTTCCCTGAAAAGGTTCTGGAACCTTTCGTAATCTTTCTTGGCATTGTTGAAGGCCACCGTTGCCTCGGTAATAGAGGCTTCCACTTGCGCTTTTTTGGCGCGTAGGTCCACATTGTTGATGGAGATCAACAAATCCCCCTTCTTTACTTTTTGGCCGATTTTCACGGGCAATGACTCCACATAACCCATCATTCTGGTGCTCAATGTGGCATTGTTCAAAGCGTTTATCTGTCCACTTCCGGCCAAAATGGTGTTACTGTCACCTGTTTCCACTTCAGCAACGGTCACAGAAACGGCTGATCCGCTGTCCTGCTTTTGCTCCTTGTCACTTCCACAGCTTGCAAGGGTAACACCCAAGGCAAGGGCGATAAAGGCATTTTTATATATCGTAGTGTTTTTCATATCGCAATTATTCTTTGGTTAAAAATGTTAGTAAGGATTGTGCTTGGTTGTATTCAAAAATGGTCTGGTAGTATGCCAGTTGTTTTTCTGCATACATGGCCTCTGCCATCAACAGATCGGTTGTTTTTTCCAAGCCTTCCCTAAATCGGTTTGTACGTATTCTCAAGGATTCTTCGGACTGGTCCATAGCCAATTTGGAGGTCTGGAGCCTGTTATGCGCATCTTCGACCATCCTTCTGGTGCGTTGAAGCTCCATAGAACTTTTGGCAACGTACTGTTCGTATTCCTGTTTTGCCCTTTCATAATTTGTTTTGCTCTTGCCCACTTTGGCAAAGCGTTGTGCTCCTTTAAAAACATCCCAGCTTAAACTGGCCCCGATGATATATCCCTTGGCATCTGCACGGAAAATTTGGTCATCGTACATTTCGTAACTGGCAAAGGCATTCAACCTTGGCAAAAAGGTCATGTTCTCTGCCCTCATGTTGGCCTTGTATGCCTCGGAAACCAAGTCCATGGCCTTTACATCCGCACGATTTTCCAACGTTGCTTCGGTAGGTCCACCTAAATCAGTGGGCATCAATTCTTCTGTGGGTTCATAGACCACATTGCGTTGTTCGTTCATCAAAAAGGCCAAATAATCGGACGCATTCTTTACATTGCTTTTGGCCGAATTCAATTGGTTCTCCACCTCGGTGACCCTTACTTTAACTTCCAACAGGTCTGCCTTTTGGAGCAATCCTTGATCATAGCTGTTTTGGGCCGTGTTCAGGTTTGCATTGGCCGCTTCGTAGGCTTTTTCCAATACCTGTACTGCCCTGTGGGCCAATTGCAACTGTCCAAAGGCCTTTTGAGCCTCAAAATTCAGATAGTCTCGAGTACGCATAGCCTGCAGGTCCTTGGCTTCCATGGTAGTTTTAGCAGCCTTGCGCTGGTAGAACCCATCCATATTGATAAGTGGTTGCTCTACCGAGATCTTGGTCGCGAAGTTTTCAATTTGATCGGGATCGTTCAACAAGGCAGGATTAAAATCTGCCTGGGTCAATATCTCTTGGTTCAACTTGGAACCAAAGGCCATCAATGGGTTCGTGGTCGTAATCCCTGTGTGGGAGACCGATACCTGTGGCAAAAAGATGGAACTTGAAAACTGGTAATCGTATTTTGCCATCTTAGCTTCTTGTTCCGAAACCTTGATGCTGGCATTGGATTCCTGAACCCTGGCCAAGACATCTTCCATGGAAATCTTCACATGGTCTTGAGCCCACAAGTTTCCCTGAATGCCAATGAGTGTGATTGCTATAAGTATTCGCTTCATATGCTATTTTAATTTGGGTCAAAATTAGATGCGTAAAAAGACATACACAGTAACCTGTGTTACCAAGAAATTTGGACATAAAAAACCCCAATACGAAGAAGTCCCTACAAAGGAAATCCGAACTGGGGTTTTGTACAATGATGAATGTCAGTGTTTAAGCCTTTCGGGTGCCCCCGTGTCCCCCAGCAACTATTATCAGGACTTTTAAGCTCAAAAAAATGAATTTAAAGAACTGGACAATGGGGTTCATCATCATAAATCGTTTGTATTTAGATATACGTTGTGTCATGATTTTTTTATTCAGGAATTAGCCACCAAAAAGGTTTCATTTTTGCTTTGTAGAGAAAGGCATAGTGCAATGCCAATTTTAGCCAGTGTCCGGCAAGGCCGATGGAACCAAAGGTTTTACCCAGCTTCCTGCCATGGGTGTCCGGATATTTTTTGAAATCGGGCACAATGGGATAGGTTGTAATGCTGATACCACTGCCCTTGGTCATTCCAAATCCTGCTGAAGCAATACACGCGGCCCCCATGTTGCCCATGGAGCCTTTGTGATGCAAATCATGGTTCGGGTTTTTGATCATCCCAATAATGTTATCGGCCACCAATTTTGCGGTGATTCCCGAAGGCATCCCTGTACGTGGTGGAGCTGGGGTAATATCCGTTCCGTTCTTGCTCTTTCTCGGTTTTGAAATGCCATGGGGTGGTGCAAAGGCTATCCCCGGTGCAAAAATATTGGCGTATGACGGGTTTTGATAGGTTTCCGGCCAATCCTGAACGGTCCATTCCTCGTAAGGTTTGGGTGTATAATCGGCATCAACAATCATAAACCCTTTGAAAAGCTTCTCCGTAATATCACCACCATTCTTATCATAAGCCTTAAATCCATGACCGGAAAAGGAAGGGATCAACATGGCGAAATCATAGCTTTCTTGTTTGTACTCGCCATCAAGGGTCTCGTAATGGGCCACACCGTCTTCCACTTTGTTGACCCCGACACCCAAGATCCAACGGATTCCACGGTCTTCAAAGACCATTTCCACCATTTCATTGGATTTCATGATATTGCTTCCGTAGCTCAACAGCATTCCATCCATCCCAAAATCCCCTAGTTGGTATTCATTGGAAATCCAGGTGATTTCTGCCATATCCCTTACCTTATGTCTTCTAAGCTCTTGTTCCACATTCAAAATGTATTCAAAAGCAGCACCTTGGCAGGTGGCCTTGGCATGACCTGTACCGATCAGAATCTTGACCTTTTTGCCCTGCTTCATCTGTTTGATGACCTCTTCCAGAGCCACCCAAGCTTCTTGGGCGTGGGTATAGGTACAAACGGAATGTGCCTTGTTCTTACCTGGTGAAAGTCCCTCGGTCCCTTCAAAATTGAGTTTTGGACCTGTTGCATTGATCAGGTAATCATACGTGACCTTCTCTTGTTTTCCCTTTTTGTCGCCAACCACATATTCTACCAATACATAGGGAGTTTGCTCGTCTTTATCACCTTCGGGGTAAAAACTGATGGCTTTTGCCTGCTTATAGCCGATATGTTTTTTGGCATACAGGGGGGCCAGCGGAAATATAAGATCCCTAGGTTTCATCCTACCGATCCCGACCCAGATATTGGATGGAATCCACTGGTAGTTACTATTGGGTGAAACCACCACCACTTCATGCTCTTTGGTGAGCTTTCTTCTGAGATGCGATGCGGCCACATGACCCGCTATTCCAGCACCCAGCACAACTATTTTGGACATTTTTATATCATTTTCACCAAAGTTACCATTAGGGTTTCAGATATAAAGTGACTTAGGTCACATAGAAAAAAGGCACCCAATTGGGTGCCTTTCAACTGTATAAACCTATAAAAACAACTAATAACTGGTCTCGTCCAACTTGACCTTGCCCCAGAATGTTTTGTACACAAAAATGGTGTAGAACAACACCAAAGGAGTACCGATAGCCACGATCGTCAACATGATCTGTAACGATTTGGTAGAGGAAGCGGCATTGTAAATATCGATATGGAATTTAGGATCGATAGTGGAACGAAGGAGTACGGGATATAATTCAACCGCCACCAAAACCAACAAAAAGGCAATGGTCAATGATGAAAACAGGAATGCCCATTTGTATTTTCTCCGTTCGGCCAATCGAGGCACGTTGGCAATGCTCAAAAAGGTCAGCAAAGGAATCACGAAAAGGGATGGATTGCTCTTGAAATCATCCGAAAGATGGGGAATGTAGATCAAGGTGTAGAGCGTGGTAATGGAAAAACTCACCATAAAAAAGATCATTCCTCTTTTCAACAATCTCGTCAGTTTGGCAAATAATCTGCCTTCTGTCTTCAACAGCAGAAAGATGGCTCCATGTGCCATAAAAAGTGACAAGGTGGTAAATCCGGTCATCAGGGCGTAGGGATTCAAAAATTCAAAAAGGACACCGCCTTTATATTGATAATTTTCATCAATTGGAATACCCTGAAGCACATTCCCCAGCACCACCCCAAGCAAAAAGGCCAACATGATACTGGAGATGCTATAACAAATGTCCCAAAGCTTTCTCCACCACAACATGGGTTCCTTGCCCCTAAATTCGATGGAAATGGCCCTAAAGATGATAAAGAGCAAAAACAACATGAATGGGATATAAAGGGAGGAGAACAGCGTAGCATACATCAGCGGAAAACCTGCAAAAAGGGCCCCACCGCCAATCACCAGCCATACCTCGTTACCATCCCAAACGGGTCCCACTGCATTCAAGGCAATCCTACGGCTTTGCTCTTTCTTTAGAAAGAGGTGCCAAGCGCCCGCCCCAAAGTCAAAACCATCCAAGATGGCATATCCGGAGAACAAACCACCAACTACCAAAAACCACCATGTGGGATAATCCAATCCTAAAAATGTTTCCATATTTCTTAGTTAATCATGTGAGTCAATGTTCCGCCAAAGGGTGTTTCGTCACTTTCTGCTTCTTCGTATGGCCCATGTTTGATCTTTTTGTGCAATAGATAGATGAACAAGGAGAACAACAAGGCGTATATCAAAAAGAACAGGATCAGTGAAAATAGAATCTGGTTATCCGATACGGCTTGTGAAAAGGCTTCGTCGGTTCTCAAAAGACCATAGACCACCCAAGGCTGTCTTCCCATTTCTGCGGCAAACCAACCTACCTGATTGGCAATTTGGGGCAGGAACACGGCAAACACAAATATCCAGAGCAACCATTTCTTTTGAAAGAGCTTGCCCCTCCATAATAGAAAACTGGCAAACAAGGTCAGGAAGATCAGAGTCATTCCAATGGCGACCATGATGTGATAGAATTGGAATACGGCATTCACTTGGGATGGGCGTTCATCCTCAGGAAAGGCATTGAGTCCTGTCACCGGGGTTTCAAAATCGTAGTCCAGCAGAAAAGAAAGTCCTCCTGGTATCTTGATCCCCGATACTTCTTGGTTTTCCTGGTCCACCCAACCCATGATATACATGTCAGCCGGAGCTGATTCCTCATAATGCCCCTCCAATGCAGCCAACTTTGCGGGCTGGTTTTTGGCCACACCATCTGCGGATTGATGTCCCGTGTACAATTGCCCCAATGAAAATATGGTAGCCACGATCAGCGCAATCTTAAACGCCTTTCTTGAAATTTCAATATACTTTCCCTTGACCAAGTAATAGGCATGGACACTCATGACCAAAAAGGCACCGGCCAAAAATGCCCCCAGCCAAACGTGCGTTAACCTATCCACACTGGATGGATTGAACACCATGGCCCAGAAATCAGTGATCTCGGCTCGTGCATCCATACCTTCTCCCACAATGTGAAATCCTGCGGGGGTCTGTTGCCAACTGTTGGCTACCACAATCCAGATAGCGGAGAACATGGACCCCAAAAACACTCCTATTGTGGAAACCAAATGGACCCAAGGTTTTACCCGGTTCCATCCGAAGAGCAATATGCCCAAAAAGCCACTTTCGAGAGCGAAGGCGAAAATACCTTCGGCCGCAAGGGCACTGCCAAAAACATCGCCCACATACCTGGAATACACGGCCCAGTTGGTCCCGAATTCAAACTCCATGACGATTCCTGTGACCACACCTATCCCAAAAGTGAGTGCAAAAATCTTGGTCCAAAATCGAGCCAATTTATGGTAGATTTCCTTTTTGGTCCTGATATGGATACTTTCAAAAATGACCAACAACAGGCCTAGACCAATACTTAAGGGAGGGTAGATGTAATGAAACGCAACTGTGAAGGCAAATTGAATACGGGCGAGTATTTCCGTTTCCATGGGTATGATTTTGACATCAAAAATAACCCTGAAAACTATCTTATTATGTCACCCATGTTACAAAAAATAGAGTTTTAACACAACAATGCCAAATCATCATGTTAAAACTTTATGTATGAATAAAATCCTACTTTTTTCCGCTGTTCATCAAGGCGAAAACCGCACCTACGAGCACAATGACCACAACGGCGAACAATCCTATCATCCAGATGCCGTTTTCCCAAGATACCAAAGGGATGCTATTGAATATTTTCACAATGTATTGATTTTAAAGTTTAATCAAATTTAACGGCAAAACTGATTTCAAAACATGATAATTCTCATGTAGAAGTTATTGTAAACCATTGATTTAAAATTTTTCACTCTTCAGCATTCTTCAAAAAAAGAGTGCTTTATAAAACGAGATCTATCATTTTGTCACATAAAAGAGCCGCTCTTTAAAAAGAGCGGCTCTTTTTATCAACCAACCAAAAAAACTAATTTTTGACCTTGCACGTATTGATCCCAAAAAGGGTGTACAAAGGGCAAAAGCTAACAAAGCTTGTCAGGACAAATATGGCCGCCAAGGCAAGCAGCACATATGCCAACGTTCCTGTGATCATATTGAAGTAGTACAATGCCCCTACTACAAGTGCCAGGATGATCCGAATCGTGCGGTCTGCACCGCCCATGTTTTTTTTCATAATTGTCAGTTTATGATTCTCACCCTACAAGGTACCAAAAATTGGGGCAGCTTTCCATCCCATTTTTTGATTATCAGAACATTACTCCAAATGTACAGGTTCATCTAAAAGCAAATGGTAACATTGGTTACATAGCTTTACTTATTTTTACGGTACATTTAATTCTCTATTTTATGAACAGGAGGGAATTCACTTTGGGAATGTCATTGGCCAGCATGGCCAGTATCTTGGGTATTGAGATTGTATATGGAGGTCTCATGCCGGAAGGATACCGCCCTTTGGGCCTTCAGGATCCGGACCCTTTTAAAATGTTCCACAAAGACAAGGAAATGGTCGTTTTGAACGATCGCCCTTGGAACATGGAGGCGAAGGCCCATTTATTGAACGATAGGGTGACACCGAACCAATACATGTTCATTCGAAACAACGGGAACATCCCAGAAGGCATTGATGTGTCCAAATGGACCCTCACCATCGATGGTGAATCCGTTAAAAACAAAAAAACCTACTCTCTTTCCGAATTAAAATCCAAATTTGGACACCATACCTATCAATTGGCCTTGGAATGTGGTGGAAATGGCCGAAGCGAGTTCAATCCACCGGCCAAGGGGAACCAATGGACCGTTGGGGCAATTTCGTGTGCCGAATGGACCGGGGTTCGTTTGCGCGATGTACTGGAAGATGTAGGAATCACATCTGATGCCGTTTATATCGGCTACCATGCTGCGGACACCCATTTGAGCGGAGACCCGAAAAAAGAGCCCATCTCCCGGGGCGTTCCCATTGCTAAGGCATTGCAAGATGAAACCTTGCTCGCCTTTGCCATGAACGGTGAGGACATCCCTTTGGCGCACGGTCATCCATTACGATTGGTCTGCGGTGGTTGGCCCGCTTCCACTTCGGGCAAGTGGCTCAACCGCATCAGTGTCCGAAACAAGGAACACGATGGCGAAAAGATGGGCGGCAGTTCGTACCGAGTGCCCTGCGAGACTGTGGCTCCCGGCAGTGAGGTGGATGATGCCAATATGTGCATCATCGAATCCATGCCCGTAAAATCGTTGATCACATTTCCCAAAAGTGGTGCATTGATCAAAAATGGAAAGTCCTTGACCATAAACGGACATGCTTGGGCCGGTGAGCTAGAGGTCTCAAAAATGGAATATTCCATTGATTTTGGAAGCACATGGCACCAATGTTCTCTCGAAAAACCAGTGAACCGATTGGCATGGCAACATTTTAAGGCCTCGATTTCCTTTCCCAAAAAGGGGTATTATGAAGTTTGGGCCAAGGCCACGGATTCCAATGGAAAAGCCCAACCCTTGGTATTGCCAGGTTGGAACCCCAAAGGCTATCTCAACAATGCCTGTCATCGCATAGCGGTCAAAATCGTTTAAAGGTGATGGAGGACTTTCGAAAACAGGTCAGTGCACTGTCCAAAGCACTTTGGGCATTTTTGGGATTGATCGTGGTCATTTTTATGGGACTTTTTTATTGGGCGAATTATACCCCGCCCCCTACCTATGAAGAAATTCCAATGAAAGAACCTATTGCCGATTTCGACCAAATTGAAAACGGTGTCCATGTGGCTACAGGTTTTGTGGTGGATGAGGGCATGGAAGCGACCATCCAGAACTGTACCGGCTGCCATTCTGCCAAATTGGTAACCCAGAACAGAATGGACCTAGAAGGGTGGAAAGCGACCATAACATGGATGCAGGAGACCCAAAACCTATGGGACCTGGGAGCGAACGAAGCACTGATTTTGTCCTATTTGTCAAAAAACTATGCCCCAAAAGAGCAGGGAAGAAGGCAAAACTTGGAAGATATTGATTGGTATGAACTAAAATGACTATGGAAGCATACGTAAAGGCCTTTATGAACGGTTTTGTAGGGACGGTCAACTGGACCTGGAAATCCATTTGGTTTGAAGTGCCTTGGTACACTAACTATTTTTGGGGCCTGATCTTGATTTCCCTACTGGTCTGGGCCTTGGAAATCCTATTTCCTTGGCGTAGGGAACAATCCGTTTTCCGAAAGGACTTCTGGTTGGATGCATTTTATATGTTCTTCAATTTTTTCATTTTTGCCATCGTCATCAATGGGGTGTACAAGGTTCTGGGGGTCCTTTTTTTGGATGTGGGCATTTCTTCCAAAACTTTGGCTGTTGTAGAGATGGGTCATTGGCCGCAATGGGCACAACTCTTGGTCTTTTTCATCCTGCTCGATTTTGTCCAGTGGTTCACCCACATATTGTTGCATAAATATCCCATGCTCTGGGAGTTCCACAAAGTACACCACAGTGTCAAAGAAATGGGGTTTGCGGCACATTTGAGGTACCATTGGATGGAGAACATCCTCTACAAACCGCTAAAGACCTTGGGGGTAATGGTACTGGGCGGATTCGAACCAGAGCAGGCCTATATTGTACATTTTGCCGCCATAGCCATTGGGCATTTCAACCATTCCAACATCAAACTCACCTATGGTCCGCTGAAATATATCCTGAACAATCCCGTGATGCACCTGTACCACCATGCCTACTCCATTCCCGAAGGTTCGTATGGTGTAAATTTCGGAATCAGCCTGAGTATTTGGGACTATCTGTTCAAAACAAATTATATCCCGGAGAGCAGTGGAAAAATTGCACTCGGTTTTCCGGGCGATGATCAACTACCGAAAGGATTTTGGAGCCAATTGATCTATGGCTTCAAAAGAAACAAGGGGAAAGAGGGATCCAACCCCTTTTGAGATCTCAAGGACAATCCCAAATAGCTCGTTCAATGGCTCCAGGACCTATATCCTCCCCTAAGGTCGTATACCTTCGTAAATCCAAGGTCTACGAGTCTCTTGGCTGCCTTTTGGCTCCTATTTCCCGATTGACAATAAATGTATATGGGAACATCCTTTCTGAGTTTTGAAAAAGCGGTCTCAAATGCAGACCCTTGAAAAAAATCAATGTTCTTGGCTCCCTTGATGTGGCCCGACATGAATTCCCCCTTGGTCCTGACATCCACCAATTGGACCTTGCCCTTGGAAATGGCTTCTTTGTATGCTTCCCGATCCATGATCTGAATTTCATCGGGAAGGTTTTGTTCTTTGAACAAAAAGCTGAATATTGACATTGTATCGTAGTTTTAAGGGTCAAAAATACCCCACCCAACCCATCGGGGTCAGTAACGATGGTTACACAAAACCAACTTTCTTGAATTTATTCCGAAGTTGTCCGGGCCTTATTTCAACGTAGTGGGACACACATAGTCCGTTACGGGAATCCCGGACTTTTTGATGTCGGCAAAACCTCCTGTGACATCGACCAAATTATGGATGCCCCTGCTCTTCAGGATGGAGGAAGCGATCATACTCCTATAGCCCCCGGCACAATGGACATAAAAGGTTTCTTTCTCTGGAAATTCCGCTAGGTAATCGTTGATATAGTCCAACGGGGTCAAATGGGCTTTTTCCACATGCTCCGCATTGAATTCCGATTCCTTTCGCACATCGTATACCGGCACCCCTTTTTCCATGAGGGTCTTCAATTGCTCGGCATTCACGCTATCCACCGTATCGATTTCCTTACCTGCTTTTTCCCAAGCCTCAATGCCTCCTTTGAGATAGCCCAATGTATGGTCAAAACCGACCCTTGAAAGTCGGGTAACGGTCTCTTCCTCCCTTCCTTCCGGGGTCACGAGGAGTATGGGTTGCTTCACATCGGCGATCAATGCGCCTACCCAAGGGGCGAAGCTTCCATCCAGTCCAATGAATATGGAACGGGGCACATGACCTTTGGCAAAATCATCTTGATGGCGAACATCCAGCACTATGGCCCCCGTCTCGTTTGCGGCAGCTTCAAAGGCATCGGGACCAAGGGCCTGCGTTCCTCTTTCCAGAACGGTATCGATATCTTCATAGCCTTCCTTGTTCATTTTCACGTTCAGGGGAAAGTATTGTGGGGGAGGCAAAAGGCCATCCGTCACTTCCTTGATGAATTCTTCCCGGGTCATATCCGCCCGAAGGGCATAGTTCATCTTTTTCTGGTTGCCCAAGGTATCCACCGTTTCCTTCATCATGTTCTTTCCACAGGCGGAACCGGCTCCATGGGCCGGATACACGATCACATCATCAGCCAAGGGCATGATCTTGTTCCGAAGGCTATCGAACAAGGTCCCGGCCAACTCTTCCTGGGTCATGTGGGCCGCTTTCTGGGCCAGGTCTGGACGACCTACATCACCGAGGAACAAGGTGTCCCCACTAAAAATGGCATGGTCCTTTCCTGATTCGTCCTTTAGTAAAAAAGTGGTGCTTTCCATGGTGTGCCCTGGGGTGTGCAGCACTTTGATGGTCAATTTTCCCAAAGGGAACTCCTGTCCATCTTTAGCAATAATGGCCTCAAAAGCGGGTTGGGCCGTTGGGCCATAAATGATCGGTGCGCCCGTTTCCTTGGAAAGGGTGACGTGACCGCTCACAAAATCGGCATGAAAATGGGTCTCAAAAATGTACTTGATGACGGCCCCTTCGTCCTTGGCCCTTTTTAGATAGGGTTCCACTTCGCGAAGCGGGTCTATAATGGCGGCTTCTCCTTCACTTTCAATATAATAGGCTCCTTGTGCCAAACATCCGGTATATATCTGTTCTATTTTCATCTCCTCTGATTTTTCAACAAAATTAATATGGTGCGCTGTATCGCGCAGTCACCAAAGTTACAAACTCTTTGTCTTGGACTGTAATGTTATCTTTTTCTGCATGACACTCCTTTCCTTCTTTTCGGAACAAGAGTCCACGGCATCAAATGTCTGGACAAACAGGTTTTCCTCCCCAAGGATATCAACGATCCCACTACTGTACAGAATATCCCTTGTGGGGCCTATGGCCGCTGCTATCAAGAACTGGATGCCCCTTTGCCTGAAGTCCAATATGATGCGTTCCAGCATGGCCGAGGCACTGCTGTCTATGTAATTGATGGGTTCCGCATTCAGGATGACGTATTTTAGGACGGGGCCTTTTTTGGCCATTTGCCGATAGAGCTGCTTTTTGAAATAATCCTTGTTCCCAAAATACAATTGGGCATCGAACCTGATGACCAGTTTATCGGCATCCACTTCAACATCTCCCGAAAAACGATCGATGTTCTTAAAATAGTTGGTGCCCTTGATCCTTCCCAAGACCGCCATGTGCGGCTTGGATATCCTATAGACCAGCAGCATCAGGGACAACAATACGCCGAACAAAATCCCCTCCATCAACCCGATAAAGAGCGTCATCAGGAACGTAGCGGCCAGTAGTAGGAACTCGTCCTTTCTGTTTTTCCAGAGGGCCAAAGGGTATTGGATATCGATAAGGCCCACCACGGAAACGATGATGATGGCACCCAAGATCACTGCGGGGAGATTATAGAACAAAGGGGTCAAGAAGAGTAGCACGCCTGCAATGATCAGGGTACTAAAAATCAGGGACATCCCCGTTTTGGCCCCGGCTTGATCGTTCACTGCGGTCCTTGAGAAACTTCCCGATACCGAAAAAGACTGGAAAAACGAACCTAAAACATTGGAAAGGCCCAGTGCCCGAAGTTCCTGATCGGGATCCAGTTCGTATTCCGGGTGCTTTTCTTCGACAGTCTTGGCAATGGATACGGACTCCATGAACCCAAACAATGCCACTGTGATGGCTATGGGCATCAGTTGGCCCATCTTGTCCCATTGGAACTCAGGGGCCTGAAAACCGGGAAGCCCTTTTGGTATATCGCCCACAATGTGGATTCCCTTGGTCTCCAAACCGAAGATCACCACAGCCAAGATGCCGAGGACCACCATCAGCAAGGGAACCGGCAGTTTTTTGTTGACCTTGTTCAACAGGAATATCAATGCGATGGACCCCACACCCAACCCAAAGGTAAGCCAATGGATATACCCCAGACTCCCGATGATATTGGGAATCAGTTCATGTACCCTACTGGTCTGGACAAAGTTGGTGCCCAAAATATGGTTCAATTGTCCCAGGCTGATCAAAATGGCCGCGGCCGATGTAAACCCACTGATGACCGGTTTGGACAAAAAGTTGACAAAGAATCCCATCCGGAAAAACCCCATCAAAAGTTGCAGTCCCCCAATGAGCAGTGTCAAGAAAAGTACAGCTGCAACATAGTCCTCTTCATTGAGCAATCGCAATGCACCAACACCCGTTGCGACCAACAAGGAATCCATGGCCACAGGGCCCACGGCCAACTGTCGTGATGTTCCCATAAGGGCATATACCAACTGGGGCACCAAAGCGGCGTATAGTCCATAAATTGGGGGCAGTCCCGCAATCATGGCATAGGCCATTCCCTGGGGTACCAACATGATTCCCACGGTAATGCCCGCAGTAAGGTCACCGCGCAGCAATACCTTATTGTATGTGGCCATCCATGCTAAAAATGGAAAGAACCTCTTGATCATGTGGTAGGTTTTATGCAAAAATAGGAAGCCCAAGGACAACCCACGGTAACTTAGGGCACAAAGTTACAGATCCACAACTTGGATGTAGCTTCTGTGCAGTACCAGTTTCTTCATTTTTTCGAGCTTTTTCAACAATCTGGAAACCACTACCCTTGAGGTATGCAGGTCATAGGCTATCTCCTGATGGGTGCTTTGGATCTTGTTGTCGTTGGTCACCTCCACCTTCTTTTTAAGATAGTCCACCAACCTTTGGTCCAAGTTCTTGAACGCAATGCTGTCCACGGTCTGTAACAACTCGTTCAAGCGGTTGTGGTAGCTTTCGAAGACGTAGTTGCGCCATCCTTTGTATTTTCCCATCCATTCTTCCATTTTTTGCACGGGGATCATCACAATGCTGGCATCGGTCTCGGCAATGGCCCTGATCTCGCTCTTGGTATGCCCCATACAGCAGGCCATGGTGACCGAACAGGTCTCTCCTTGTTCCAAATAGTACAAAAGCAACTCGTCCCCTTCCTCATCTTCCCTCAGGACCTTTATGGCTCCAGAAAGCAGTAAAGGAATGCTCCTGATGTACTGACCAATATCCATGATGGTCTCCCCGGCTGGAACCTCCATTAATTTACCTACCTCCAAGATCTCATCGATCAGGGGTTGTTCAAAATGTCCTCTAAACGTCTCTAAAAGTTCTTCTTTCATGTTGTAGAAATCGCCCTCCTAAGGTAACCATTTTGGAAAAAACATGTCCAGATTTCGCATTTCCATGAACTGCAAGGCCCATACCTTAAGGTATGGGCCTTGAACATACTAATTAACTGAAATAAAACCTACTTAAACTAAAGCTTTAGGGGCAATCCTCCCATTTCTTTGGGTACAGGAACGTCCAATATGTTCAATAGCGTGGGTGCAATCTGATCGGAATGCAATTGTTCTTCTTGTTTTACCTCGCCCAAGGCTTTAATCCCCTTTCCAAAAGTGACCATCCAAACTTGGTCAGCTCCCTTGATGTCCGCTCCATGGCTTCTCCAAGTATCCAAAGGTTCAGTGCCCCTGCCGTGGTCTGTGGTGATGATAAAAACCGTTTGATCCTTATAAAAATCATCCTGTTGGGTAAAGTCCCAAAGCTCTTTGATCAAAGCATCTGTGTTGTGGGCCGATTTCAGATACGCTTGATAATCGCCATCGTGGGCGAAGTCATCCGTTTCCCCATAAGAGACAAATACCAGCTTCGGATGCGCTTTTTTCATGTGCTCCAAGGCATAGTGATGGGTGAAGGCATCCAAACGAACGCTGCCCCAAGGACTTGGAATTTGAACCTGAAGTTGGTTCAGGAATTTTTCCCTTTCGTTCAAGTTGCCTGTAGCCGTTTCAAAACCGGCATTCACGGGAACACCGGAACGTTTTTCGTTGATGATGAACGGGAACACATCCCAACTGCCAAAAGCAGCTACTTTGCCTTTCCCTTCGGACATGTTGTTGTACCGTTCCAAAATGGTGGTATTGGGATTGGGCACCTTATCATTGCTGCGGATGTTCTTGTCATCGGCAGCCCCGGTCAGGATTTCGTTGTAGCCCGGATAGGAAAACCACATCTTGTTGGTCAGGTCCACTTTGCTGCCCAAGTTCCTGTTGCCATGCAACTGGCCCATTTTGGACACTTGGGTCCAGAAAAAAGGCATCAGGACCTCTCTTCTTTCTTGGGGAGTTTCTTTCCAAAAAGCCTCCTTTAGCGCGTCTACTTCATGAACGTACTCCTTGTTGCCGATCAATAACGGATCGGCACCCGTGAAGAGTTCCTGCCAACGGTAGCCGTCCAACGTAATCAAAATGACCTTGGTGTCGGATTCCTGTGCATTGATCTTTAGAAAAGCTGCCAGGGCAACGAAAAGCAATATCTTTTTTTTCATTTCTGTTTGGTTTTGAATGATGCTGTTTCGGACCAATCGCTCCAATTGAGGTTTTGGTCGCGGTAACGGACCCTCCAATAATAAGTGGTTCCAGGTTTCAATCTTTTGGTTCTTTCGTCGGTAAGGTCGTCATCTTTTTGACGGTCTTCCTCATAGTACCAGTTTTCGTATTGTTTCCAACTGTCCAGTGCCAATTTTTCAAAATCCTTGGTTTCAGAAACCTGCCAATGCGCGGCAGCATGGAAAGCTCCATTGATCGGGCTTGAAAATTCCCCAGCCTTCAACGTGGCAAATTCATCTTCAACTTCCACATTGTTTGCAGGCGAAACTGTTTTGGGGGTTTCGGGTTTCTTTTCCAATCTCCAAATGGTAATACTATCGCGAAGTTCATTGTCCCTAAGCTTGCTTTCGTTGCCACGACTGATCCTTTTTATAGTGAACTTGGGGTCTTTTCGGTTACCGTCCACTTCCACCATCACAAAACCATATTCGTCTTGGGAAACGGTGAACTCATCGTAATCCCTGCCTTCAAACTCCCCCCAATTGTCGATGGCACCACCGGCGGAGGCCACATTGATCCACAAATGCTTGTGATCTCTGGACTGTCCCCTGGAATAGGCATGGGTATGACCGAAAAAGTGAATACTGGGTTTACCCGTTTTGGTTGAAAACTCCTCCAACATTTTTACCACTTTTCCTGTGGGTTCTTCCTCTCCTGGAATCCAAAGCTCCGATTTATAAGGATGGTGGAGTTGGGCAAAAACAAAGTCGATATTATCATCCTTTTCCGTATCTGCCAAAACCTTTTCCAACCACTGGTATTGATCTTTCAAATCTCGGTACCCTTCGTTGGAGTTGAGTCCGATCACACGGGTATTTCCATAATCTTTGTACCACCAATGTTCCGCAAAGGCAGGGGTGCCATTTTCGGGCAGGCTGAAATATTTGAAGTAAAAAATGGAGTTTCGCTCATGGTTTCCCAAAACAGGATATACTGGCACTTCAGCAAACAATTTTTGTGCAGGGTCGAAGAAATGTTCCTTCCACTGGTAGTATTCGCTCCCACTTGAAACCAAGTCGCCCGGAATCATGATCATGGCCAGATTATCGGGCAATTTGCCTCCGTATTCCTTTTTCAAATACTGAATGATGCCCTCGTTCACCACTTCGGAAAATTTGTTCGGATTTTGGCTATCGTATTGCATATCGCTCATGGCAACGATGTTGAACGATTCCTCATCACTGGCAAAGGGCGGCGTTTTAAATTGATAGATGTCCGACTTGGCCTTTCCTGTCTTTACCCGATAAAAGTATTCAGTAAAGCGTTCCAAACCTGTCAACTTCACGGTATGCACCCTAGAATCCGAAAAGTTGATGTCTTCGGCCCTACCTTGGGTCTTTTTGCCCAGTTTTGGAGTGGTTCCATATTCAACGATGCTTTCCTCGCCATTGGTGGTCTCCCACATGATGATGATCGAATTGGGTTCGGCGTTCTGCAGATAGGGTTGCACCAAGATCTGTGGCTCCGACTGGGCCATCATCGGGGCAATGCCCAAAAACAAAAAGATAAGTAGTTGGTTGATTTTTTTCATTAGGCTATGGCATTTGTTTTTAGAAAGGCGTCGTTCAATATCTCCAAGGCTTTTTCCAGTTCTTCCCGAGAAATGGTCAAGGGAGGTGAGAGTTGCAGCACGTTTCCTTTGGAAACCTTGAAACTCAACCCATTTTTTAAACATTCGTACATGATTTCCTCGGCTTCGGCGGTCGCTTTTTCCTTGGTGGTCCGGTTGGTGACCAATTCGATACCCCACAACAGACCCACCCCACGCACATCGCCAATCAGGGAATATTTTCGGTGCATTTTGTAAAGGGCCTTTTTCATGAATTCCTCATCTGCCTTTACCTTTTGCAACAATTTTTCTTCTTCAATGATTTCCAAAAGGGTCAATCCGGCCACTGAGCCCATTGGACTTTTTTCGTGGGTATAGTGTCCCAAAGAAATATGCCCGAAACGGTTGTACTCTTCACGGGTCACAATGGCCGCTTGGGGAACAATACCTCCACCCAAGCCTTTGCCCAAACAGAGGATATCGGGTTCAATACCGAACAATTCGTAGGCGAACATTTTTCCGGTGCGTCCGAAGGCAATCGGAATTTCATCCAAAATCAACAGCACCCCATACTTATCACATAGTTCACGGGCGCCTTGCCAATATTTGGCGGATGGAATCTGCACATCGGTGTTGCGGATGGTTTCGGCCAAAAAAGCACCGATCTCATCATCCTTGGACAACACATGCTCCAAATACTCCAGGGCTTTTTCTTCATTCCCTTCAAAAATACCGCGATAGGTTATAGGTGGTGGAATACGTTCCACACCGGGCATCAATGGCCCCATATGTTCTTGAAAGATAGATTCACCGCCTACGCTGATGGCATCCAAATTGGCCCCATGGAACGAATCCCAAAAGGAAACTACTTTATGCTTGCCCGTTACCGCACGGGCCAGTTTCAAGGCTATGCTGATGGCAGAACTTCCGTTTGGGGTAAGTAAAATTCGATTTAGCCCTTTTGGGGTATAGGATGTCAATTCCTCCGCAAACTGGATGGCTTTTTCGTTGGTGTATCTTCGGGTTGAAAACGTAAGTTCCTGAAGTTGTCCCATAAGCGCACTCACCATTTTGGGATGGGAAAACCCTACTTGGTGCACATTGTTCCCATGAAAATCCAGATATCGTTTCCCAGAGATACTCTCCAAATAAGAGCCTTCGCAATTTTTTAAAACGTCCAAACAGGGGGTGGACATGGATTGGTGCAAAAAGTATTTGGCATCCTTTTCCAACAGTTCCTTGGTTTGGTCGTTTACTTCTTCCTTTAACCATTCACCCCTGGCAGAGGTAAGGTTGATGTCGCCTTCCACAACAGATTCCGCGTTGTGCCTATCGTGCTTCATATGGTCCATATTTCGCTAGTATTTCCCTTTCTTCCGATGAATCGTTCAACACATAAATATCGTATGAATTCCCGTGATTATAAACCCGGATCACAATATGCCCCTTTTGGCTTTTATATTGATCCAACCTGCCCCCGATCACATCCTTGGTGCCTTGGAGCATAATGGTTGAAAAAATATCCCGTTCCCCAGGGTACAATTGTGTTGAGGTGATCCTTCTTAAAACTTCCTCGCCCGGATGGTCGGCAGTCCAATTTTGTTGGATCCAGACACGGGGCCGGATGGTCCGAACATAAAATGGATTCTGTGAATCGCGGTTGCCGTGATGGTTGAGTGTGGCCACATCCACCGGACCGATTACCGGGGCCACGTGGGATTCCAAAGCATCCAAATTGGTCTGACCCATGCCGTCTATGCCGGAAATATCCCCTCCGGTATAATAATTGAACTTGCCGTAATCGATTCGGATACCATTGCTCAACGGATTCTCCCCTGGATATTCTCCCTGTCTGAACAAGGGGTAAAAGGAATCATCATAGCCTGTCCAAATGTTACCATTGGAGGCAATATTCCGTATTGAAAAAGTTGGATAATCCTTTGGATTATTTTTTAGAACGATTTGATCCGAACGGCCCACGCTCAATGGCTCATTGATTAAGCCAACTTTTTTTGCTTGATAATCGATGAACTTCCAATACTCCTTTAAGGTCGGTATCATACCATAGGCATCGCTAGAGAAACGTTCCTCTGCCTGTACTTTGGGATCTTTCAGGTTGATGGGGAATTCAAATCCGCGGTCTATCAATTTTTTGATGGGAATAAGGGTCCCCACTTCCATAATACCGGTCAATTGATACCCCCCTGGAGCTATTTTTCGCAAGGAATCTATTTCTCCAAAATGATCGTCGTGGTAATGGGTAATAAGGGCATAATCCAATTTTCGTTCTTGTCTTTTGGGCAGAAACTGGTCGATGTAATCCACGATCCACTGGGGTACGGTCTTTGACCTGTTCGGAACCAATTCGGCATTTCTGCTCGACGTGGTCCTCGGATGGGTCTCGGACATGTCCCCGGCATCCACCAGCATCGTAGCGCCATCAGGAAAAACCATAAAAGCGGCGTCACCCCTACCGGTATTGATATGGTGGATGTCCAAAAAACCAGGTTCCCAAGCAGGCAATTGCTGTTTTTGGCCTTTGACCACCAAGGCCATAAGAAATAGAGTGGCCAAAACACCTGATTTTTTGAGGTTGATATACATTTTATTTTTCTCTATATAAATGGTTGGCAGGGATAATCTGTTTCGGGATGTGGACTCCTTGGTATTTTACATCCAAGTGGTAGCCTCCCCCGCCGTTAAAAAACTCCACCCTGACCAAATGTTTGCCTTTGGTCAGTTCAATAGCTTCGCCACGTTCCATGACCCCATGGTCCCCATCGTTGTCCACCACCAATTTTCCATCCACGTAGAGTTTACTCCCGTCATCACTATTGGCAAAAAAGCCATATTTCCCATCTTCAGGAATATCCAAATAGCTTTCCAACACCAAGGCCCCCTGTTCTTGTTGCACATCTTCCGTCAAGGCCTGTTTATGGGAAAATTCGGCAACAAAACCTTCTTTAACAGGCTTTAAGGTAGCGAAATTGGGTAATTTGTCCATCCCCTCCCCGTAATAAATAGCATAGGCAACAGGGTCTTCCTTGGTTTCAGGAACCAACCTGAAATTGGCCTCTGCAATCGTACTCAACAATTGGTCACCCTGAAAAATTCCGGCCTTTACAATCTCGGTTTGTTTCAGGTAAAAAGTATCTTGATACACCTTGCTGTTTTCCATCGTAGGAACGGCGTTTCCTATGGTATACCTGATTTCACCCACATTGTTGGGGTTCTGCATTACCACCGCAACGGAATCCGCCTTAAAAACTCCTCCTGCAGGCTCAAAATAGCCTGCATCCGGAAGAATCTTTGGTTGGGTTATCTGCTCTTTTCGCTTATAGGTCAAGTTGGGTTTTTCATTACCGATAAAAGCTCCTTTAGTGGGCCTCCCGATCCATGACTGGGGAGTTTGCAATCCCATAGCATAGGCCACCGTGGCTGCATTGTCGTATTGGTATACGGTCTCTTCAATCTGATATCCTTTTTTGATTCCTGCACCATAAAGGATAAAGGGTATTTCCATTTCGGCCAAACTTTCACCCCCGTGCCCAAAACCGATTCCACCGTGATCGGCAGAAACAATGAACAGGGTCTTTTCAAAAATGCCCGCTTCCTTGGTCGCGTTGACAATTTCGGTAATCAAAGAGTCCGCCTTTTCTACGGACTTGTAATATTCTGGGCTCCCATGGCCCAAGGCATGGCCTGCATGATCTACATGATCCAAATGCACAAAGGTGAACTTGGGAGTATGTTCCTTGATGTAGTTTACGGCCTGTTGTGTGGTATTGTCCTCGTGGTCCCCGTCAATATCAAAATCGACGTCCTCCTTTTCGAACAAACGTCCAAAGCCATCCCAATCGTAGATTGCCCCTACATGGGCTTCGGGCTGTTGGTCGTGGAACAAGGTGAAAATGGTTGGGAAGGTTCCATTTTTGGTCGCTACTACGGGTGGCAATTGATGGTCAAACTTTTCCCATCCGTTGGAGGTGACCCCATGCTGTTCGGTATCGGCCCCCATGATCATACTGGCCCAATTGGGGCTGGAACTTGACGGCAATACGGAACGGGCATGCATAGTGGCCGCTCCATTTTGAACCATGGAGTCCATCATAGGCGTATGGGCCTTCTGGATCCCATTGGGACTCATACCGTCCACGCCGATGATCACAATGTGTTGTATATCAGGGCTATTCTCTGTATTTCGTGAGCAGGCCGATAAAAACACCGTGACCAAAGCAGTCACAAAGAATACGTTCTTCAACATGAATTTTTATTTTAACAACAATGGCTGCCCTGTTTCCAGGGCAACCATTTGTCGGTTATTTAAATGGTCAAATCTTTAATATCTGTTTCCTGTTTCCCACCAACCAGGTGTGTTGATATCATCCCCTTCACCTCCCATGGCTTGGACCGCTGCATCATAATTGGCCTTGTTTAGGGTCTGTTCCGAAGAAGGATATAGGAAACGGACAGGATAGCGCCCTCCGTTTAGATCATCCGGGCCAGTTTCCAAAGCGGGCATGCCGGTCCTTCTATAGTCCATCCATCCTTGATAGTCCACATTCCAAAGGGCAATGGTCTTTTGGGTCAGCAACAATTCCAAAGAACCATCGTATTGTACCTCAGCTCCTTGCAAATAAGTTTCAATGTCCGCATCGGAAACTCCCCAATAGGACAAACTGGCCCTTATCCCTTCATTATAATACGTTTCGGCACTACCTGTGATAAAACCTCTTTCCGCAGCTTCGGCCAAGATGAACTGAACTTCTGAATTCTTCATGATATATGCCTGGGCTGCCGTTCTTGAAAAATAGAACAGTTCCACATCCAAACGGCTTGGGCTGTACTGGTCATCATAGGCACGGGCATTGTCCTGATTGAGACCGATGGGTATTCCCACCCATTCGCCATCGCTGTTTCGGTCAAACCAAATATCCAAGCGAGGATCATTGAACAGCTCAAAATAATCCAATAGTGTAGTACACAAGCTCTTTTCGTCGAACCCGCCAATACGACCGGTGCTTTCTGGCCAAGAGTCGGTGTTGGACGTGCCGCTATATACCAATGTGGCATTGTCCGCATTGTTGCTGATGTAGTTTCCTGCGTTCACAATGGCCTGCATTTCTGCGGAAACATCCCTTCTTTTCGATATTCGCATCAAATAGCGAAGACGCAGTGAATTGGCCAATTTTCTCCATTGTGCAGCATCACCATCATAGATGACATCACCTGTTGACCCTGCAATGGTCTCTCCTTTGGCCAGTGCGGCATCGGCATCGGCCAAATCCTGGAGCACACCGTTGTACACGGTTTCCTGATCGTCATATTTTGGGGTAAAAATGCCCGAACTCTCCCCGGACATGGCCTCTGTATAGGGCACATAGCCATAAAGATCCGTAAGGTTGGCAAAGCAAAGGGCCCTCATCGTCAGGGCGATACCTTCATAAGTGGCGTTCTGTGTGCCTTCGGCCCTCGAAATTTCCAAAATATCATTGATCTCGGGCAAATAACTGTAAAACAGGTTCCACATTCCTTGATCTCCCCAGTCAAACTGGCTAAAACCAGGAAAGTTGTTCTTGGCCATCAGCTGGGTGATGGTGTTTCCGTCGCTGTAGCCCTCTTGGGTAAGCTGTCGGGTAATTTCGGAAGTCACGGTGGACAACAACAGGTTGGCACTTACTTGTTCAGGGGCGTTCGGGTTGGAGTTGATTTCCTCAAAATTTTCCGTACAGGAAACCAAAACGCTTCCTGCGAACAATAGTGATGTTATGACGTTTGATGTTTTCATCTTCTTGATTCTTGGGTATTTAAAATTCTACGTTTAGATTCAGACCGAAGCTTCTGGTGCTCGGCAGGGCCATATCCTCAACACCGGGAACAATGGAGCCTCCGGATAGGGAAATGGTCTCGGGATCCACATGGTCGTTCTCCGTCCACAAGGCCAGATTACGGCCAACCAATGCAACGGATGCCGATTTCAACGGGGTCTTCTCCAATAATTTCCTTGGGAAGGTATACCCTAGTTTCACCTCTCTCAGTTTTACATAGGTGGCATCGAACATGGAGCTTTGCTCATTGCCCCTATTGTACACATGGGAGTAATAATTGGATGCGTTCACACTGGTAGTGTTGGGGGTATAGGACCCGCTCCCATTGTCGATCACACCTTGGGCAACGATTCCTGATTCACGTCCGGGAACCGTAAAGTCCAACATCCCTGTTGTTCCCCCTATGGCAACCGTTCTGGAATGGTAAACACCTCCCTGCCTCCAATCGAACAAGAATCCAAACCTGAAGTTCTTATAGCTGAAGCTGTTCTGGAAACCGACCATAAAATCTGGATTGTAGTTTCCAAGGTTTCTGAGTTCATTGCTTCTAATGGGAAGACCAGAATTGGGGTCAATGATCCATTGTCCATAATAAGGGCTGCTTTTATCGGTGACCTGCTCGAAACCTGTTCCGTACAAATCTCCCATACGGCCTCCTACTTCCGCTACGACTTGCAGGTAGTTGGATTTTACCAAATAGCTATCCAACCCATCGGTAAGTTCCTTGACCTCTCCGCGGTTCGCGGTGAAATTGATATTGGTGTTCCAGCTAAAGCTATCGGTTTGGACCGGGGTGGCTGTCAAAGTAACCTCCAAGCCTTTGTTCTCCACTTCCCCAGCATTGATGACCCTAGTGCTGTAGCCTGATGTATTGGACACGGGCAAGGAAAGGATCTGGTTGTTGGTCACCGATTTATAGGCTGCTACGTCCAAGCCCAATCGACTACCAAAGAACCTTACATCGGCACCTACCTCAAAGGAGTTGGTACGCTCAGGCTTAAGGTCGGACAACTTCAACTCTGACGGTGAATATACCCTTGAGAAACCGTTAAACGTGTTTCCAAAACCATAGGTAGCGGCCAAATTGTATGGGTCCGTATCGTTACCCACGCTGGCCCAACCTCCCCGAAGCTTTGCAAAGCTGATGGCTTGGGGCATGGTGAACATATCGGAAAGGATAAAGCTCAATCCCACGGATGGGTAGAAGTAGCTGTTGTTGCCATCGGGCAGTGTGGAGGACCAGTCGTTACGTGCGGTCACATCCAAGAATGCATAGTCTTTGTAGGAAACGTTCGAAAAGGCATAGAGACTGTTCACAGTGAACTTTCCATCATAATCGCTCTGTGTCAACGGTTCGGCAGCATTTCCAAAATTGTAGATGCCGGGGATGGACAGTGAGTTGGCACTGATCCGCTGGTACCTGTTCTTTGCCGAACGGTGGTTTCCACCAAAAGAAACCCCAAAATCAAAATCTTGATTAATCTCTGTATTGTAAGCCAATAAGAAATCCGTGTTCTGTTCATAGGCATAGATGAAATCCTCCCGATACTGTCCGTTCGGGAAACGCTGGGTGGAATAGGCCCTTTTACGCTTGTCCAGTTCGTTGGAATAATCGAATCCGGAACGAAACATGAAACTAAGGCCCTTGGCCAACTGAATATCCGCCCTGAGATTGGTGATCAAGCGGTCCTTGTTGAAGGCGTTGGTATTTTCGAAAACCGTGAAGAACGGGTTGTCGTGATAATTATAGTTGTAGTTGAATTGCTGCACCCCTTCCAGACCGGGCTGCCAGTAATCCCTTAAATTGTTCATGTTGATGTGACGGCCAAACCAAATCCAGAGGTACATTACGTTCTCGGTACCGTAAGAGTTGTTCGGACGGTTGCGTGAATTGGAATTGATGTAGTTCATGGAACCGGTCACCTTCAACCAATCCGTTAGGTTATACGATCCGTTCACCTGATAGGCCCTTCTTTTAAAATTGGAGTTTGGGATCACGCTCTCGCTCTGAAGGTCGGTAAAGGACACCCTAAAATTCCCATCCTCATTGCCCCCGGTCAGGGCAATATTGTTGCTCAGGGTGAACCCGGTCCTGAAGAAATCATCAATATTGCTTGGCTGTGGTGAAAACGGAGTGGCTATGATCTCGTCGGCGAAAGTACCATCCGAATTCCTTGGTCTTACATGGACATCCCCTGCACGCAGACCACTTGTGGTGGGGCTATCGTGTTGAGGGATCAACTGTCCGTTCAAGGCAGGGCCCCAGCTCTCGTCCACATGATCGTTGATACCACCCGTTAAGGAGCGGTTCTGTCCCCCATCGTTGAAAGCAAATTGTCCATTGGACCCCTGTCCGTAGCGGTTTTGGTACTTCGGCAAGGTCAACAAATCTTCAAACGTGGTGTTGTTAGTGTATGAAACCCCGATTCCTTTGGATCCCTTCCCTGATTTGGTAGTGATCAAGATGACGCCATTGGCCCCTCTGGAACCATAAAGTGCGGTGGCATTGGGACCTTTCAGTACCGTCATGGTCTCCACATCGTCCGGATTGATGTCCATGGCACCATTACCATAGTCAACACCCATATTGCCCTCACTCCCAGTATTGTTCACATTGTTGTTGATTGGTATACCATCGACCACAAATAGCGGGGAGTTGGCATTTGGACTGGGGTTCAATGAGTTTTCACCCCTAATGATGATCTGCGAAGTGGATCCAACTCCCGAGTTTCCACCGGTGACCTGCACCCCTGCCATTTTACCGGCCAGTGAGTTCACCACATTGGTCTCCTTTGCCTCCGAGATTTCCTCCCCGGAGACTTTCTGGACGGCATAGGCAAGTTTCTTGGTCTCCCTTTGGATGCCCAGGGCCGTTACCACCACTTCGTCCAATTGTTGTGAATCGGGCTGCAACATTATGGTTGCCGTGGTCTTTCCCGTCGTGTCAAAATCTTGGGACACATATCCTATATAGGATACCTCCAATATTTCCCCTCCCTGCGAAAGTTCAATCTGGAAGTTCCCATCAAAATCCGTGGCAACACCTACGCTACCACCTTTAACAACCACCGATGCCCCTGGAAGTGGCACGTTGTTCTCATCCACCACCTTTCCTGAAAAGGTGCCTTGTGAATAGCCTATGATACTTACGGTAAAGGCAAGTAAAAACGCTACGATTGATTTTTTCATTTGTTGAATATTTGTAAAAATTGGTTAATTATTTATCAACAAATATCCAACACAAGAGTTAAGACATGCCGCTATACAGATTAAAAAAAGGATATGGAATGGTTAAAAGAATCCTTGGAATGTTAGGTAAACATTATTTACAAATATTCACTTTTTAAACTGCTTCAAAAACAGTACTTTTCAATGTTCACAAGCCCCATCATAGGGTTTATCGTGTTTTTTTAGTATTTATGGTTATTGAAAATGGGCATACCTAATTAAAGACATATTATGGAAGACTATCTCATCGGTATAGGCAAACGGATCAAAGAAATCCGAAAGGGCAATAAAAAGACCATCAGTGAAGTTGCCATCGATGCCGGAGTGACCGCTGGGCTCATTTCCCGCATCGAAAACGGAAGGACCATACCTTCCCTGCCCGTGTTCTTGAAGATCGTTGGTGCGCTCGGGACCGAAATGACTGCTTTTTTTGATGGGATGCCCAAGGTGAACGGCCAAAACTTCCTAGTTTCCAGAAAGGACGACCATACCCTTATTGAAAAGGAGGACGAGGCGATAGGATTCAGCTACAGTTACATTTTTGGCAAGCAATTGAACTCGGTAGGGTTTGAAAGTGTACTTCTTGAAGTAAAGCCCAACTCCAAGCGTGACAAAGTGGTCACGGACGCCTTCGAGTTCAAATATGTGCTGAGCGGGGAATGCTATTACGAGATTGGGGACCAAGAGGTACTGCTACAAGAAGGGGATTCCATTTTCTTTGATGGTAGAATCCCCCATGTTCCCGTAAATCGTGGCATAGTGGCCTCCAAGATGTTAGTGGTCTATTTCTTTATTTGATCAAGGGAACAAAACCTTGGCCAGTTCGCTCAAGGAATCGAGAATCATGGTCGGGTCTGCGGTCTCCAATTGCTCTCGGGTCTGCGCTCCCGTGAGCACTCCCACGGTGATGCCGCAGTTGGCATTTTTGCCCTCTTCAATATCGATTACGGAATCTCCGGCCTTGAGCACCTGTTCCGAATCTGTTATGCGGAACATTTCCATGGCCTTGTCTATCATTTCCGAAGAAGGCCTTCCCTTCTCCACATCATCGGCCGTGATCAGGCCATCGATCTGAAGTCCAACGATCCATCCCAATTTGTCCAAAAGGGATTGTGCTGTTTTCCTGTCATAGCCCGTATTGAGCACCACTTTCACCCCATGGGCCCTTAAAACCCCGAACAGTTCCTCAACGCCATCGTAGGATGTCACTTCAAGGTTTTCATAGGCCTCCCTCAGCATCACTTTAAAATCTTCGAACACGGCCTTGGCATCCACCCCATTGGTTTGCGTCTCCTCCAAGATATCGGAAATGGCCTTGAACTTTTCCTTTCCCGCACCAAATTCCAACACGGTGTCCAGCGTGACCTCCACTCCTGATTTGGCCAAAGCCTTCTTGACCGTTTTGTACACTACATTGTCCTCGTTCACCGTGGTGCCGGCCATATCAAAAACCGCAAGTTTTATTTCCTTCATAGGTTGATTCTCTGTTTATTAAAAATTGTAGCAATGTTCTTTTTGGCAAAACCTGCACTTCCCGTCATTCCTTTACCCCCAATTCCGGTGACGATGTGTATATGCTCGTCAATGGTCTTTTGGAAAATATCGATTGTCTTGCACTGCGAGTACATGCCATACCATCTTCTTTGAATTTCGTAAGTGGGCAGTTCCATTATTTTTTTGGCCTCTTCCAGCATAAAATGATCAATGTCCATATCCAGGTCATACCCTAGGTCTTCCATCTTATCCACATCGGCATATTGGTGCGAATCGCCCAAGATCACCGAACCATCCATCGCCTGTTTGAAAAGGATGTGCACACCCCACTTTTTTTGAAGGCTGTCCGCCGGCTCATTTTGTTTGACCTGGGCAAATGATGGGCACTCATGGAACGCCTCATACCTTCTGATGGACCACCCGGTCAAGATAGAACCTTTTAGGGAATAGTCTTTCTGCGGCTTGGTCTGCATCATCTGCAGCTTGGAGACTTCCAGATCACTCTGGGCAAACACCTCAGGATATAGATTCTTGAAATCACTTCCATTGCAAATGATCACTTTTTTGGCCAACACGGCTTCATTGCTGGTGCTCCTCACCGTTGTCCAATCCCCATTTCTTTCACAGGACACCACAGTGAAATGAGTCTTCATGGTCAACCCCTTTTGGGTGGTCAAATACTCTTGCAGTCTATGGATCATGGTCCTTGGTTCCACGGTAACCTCATCGGGGAAAAAGAGTCCGGCCTTCACATATTCCTTTCGCAGTCCCGGATATCGGTCCATACATTCCCCTTTGGTGAGCATTCGGGAGGCATAGTCATTGTTGTTGTTGATGGCCCTGAGCTCTACCAAAAGCTGTTCCTCTTCTTCATTGGAGGCCAGATAGACCGTCCCGTTTTGGCGAATACTGATGTCAAACTGGGATTGGATATCCTTATAAATACGGAGACTCTCCCTACCCAATTTTTGCCATTTGGAATTCATCCCGGAGGGTACCACCTGTCCAAAATTTTGGGTGGTCGCCCCTTGCGGATAGGCATCTTTTTCCAGCAAACAGACCTTAAGCCCCTGTTCCAGTGCGTGATAAGCATGAAAAGTACCCAAAATGCCGCCGCCCACTATCACAACATCATATCTATTGTCCATAATCCAATTGTTTGTTGGTCTGTTCAGATTTTCGTCTTGCCCCAAAATGAAGGAACAGTACAATGGTGATCACTATCCCGATAAGTGCCACGGCATAAGTGCCATACACAAAGAAATTGAGCCAGGACAGCTTGGCCTGTCCGAAGTTTTTATACAGCAATACCAGCACACTGCCCATATATCCAAAGGCATCGGCAATATAGATCAGAAAACCTGAGTTTCCCTTGATTTTAAAAGTGGCGATGAACCGGTCAAAGAAGAGACAGTTGAAGGGTACATAACAGATGTAGAGCCCAAAACCCGTACAGACCATCCATAGAAAGGAATCCAAGACCCCCGTTTGGAACATCACCGTGGAGATGCCAAGCACCAATGCCCCCAATAGGAGCAGCAAATGATAGGTCAGCAAGGCCCTATAATTGTCCTTGATGTAAAAAATGGAACCAATGATCACGAGCACGACTATTGCGATGATGATCTCCGATGTGGAAAATACCGAAATGTCCCCTTGGTATCCGATACTGTCCCAAAGCTCGCGGGCAAAATTGTCCCTAAAGTCCCTAAAAGCGGTAAGGAAGGTATAAAACACAACCACCAATAGCAGGGGAAAGAAGAATTGCTTGACCAACCGTTTCCTATCCGCCCCAGTCATGGGCACACGTTCTGTTCGTGATTCGATGTCCTCTGCCGTAGGCGGTGGTACATTTTGCAACAGGTAAGCGCACAACAAGAGGGGCAAAAAGAACAAAGCACCTGTGACGGAGGGCATCCAAAACTCGCTCACACCCCAAAAATCCATCACATAGAGCCCCACCGACTTGACCACGCCGCTGGACACAATAAAACTTGCACATAGCACAACGCCCAAGATATCAGTAAACTTTCTTCCTTCGATATAGGAGAACACAATGCCCCAGATCATCCCCAAAGGCAGGCCGTTCAGAAACATGAAAACCAGGTTATAGGGTGCGGGGACAAGGGCGAACAAAATCAGTGACAGTTCGGCCAACAGGATCAATGCGATGAAAAAAAGCAGTCTTTTGCTGGACTTGAGCTCCGATATGATCTTTATCCCCACAAATTTGGAGAGGGCATATCCCAAAACCTGGGCGATGACCAACAAAATTTTGTAATTGATCCCCATGAAGGCCATACCCTCAAAAGTGGCGACCGAAAAAGGCTTTCTGAAGGCGTACATGCAAAAATAAGCTCCAAAAGCAGCAAGTGATGCGTGCAACACAAAGACCAAGCTTGACTGTTTCTTGAGCATATTTTTACATCGAAAAGTTTACAAATAATAAAATTATTTTTCAAATAACTCAAATTAGTATAAACCCATCTTCTCTTTAAGATTAAAAAAATGTTAGCAAAAACAGTTTGTCTTTCCTGCTTTCATTTTTCATAAAAAATGACCCATAGCCCTAGAAGGTTTTCCCAATACCATTATGGAAACATTCCGCAAGTGATTGCTGACGGTCAGCCGTATTTTGGAAAATTCCGATTATATTAGCAGGGCAAGAGACCGTCATACCCCTTTTGAATTTTGAAACGGATTGCACTCAAAAGAGGGACGATCATTGGAGTTATTTGAAATACGAATGACCAATTTAATTAACAGAACAAACTAACCCTTTCGGCCTTTCACCTTGGGCCAAAGAATCAAAATGTAACACATGGCACTTATATCATTTTTAGGATTTACGCTCTTGGTGGCGTTCATTTCCTGGTGGTCCGTTCGGAAAACGGATGAAACATCGTCTGACGGTTACTTCTTGGGTGGAAGAAGCCTCACCGCTGGCGTCATTGCCGGTTCATTGCTCTTGACCAACCTTTCTACCGAGCAAATTGTAGGCCTCAACGGCAGTGCCTACAAAGATGGGTTGTCGGTGATGGCCTGGGAGACCTTGGCCGCATTGGCCATCGTGGTAACGGCCATGTTCTTGCTGCCCCGTTATTTAAAGGGCGGTCTGACCACTGTGCCACAATTTTTGGCCAAGAGGTTCGATACCACTACCAAAACCATTACTTCGGGGCTGTTCTTGACGGGCTATGTAGTGGTGCTTCTCCCTGTGATCCTATATTCGGGGTCCGTGGCCATTAGCGGGATGTTCGATGTGCCCCAATTGCTCGGTGTTTCGGATTCCACGGCATTGCTCCTCTGTATTTGGGGCATCGGTATTGTTGGTTCCATTTATGCAGTTTTTGGAGGGTTGAAGGCCGTGGCCGTTTCTGACAGTATCAATGCGATAGGGCTTATCATTGGAGGGTTGCTCATTCCGGTATTTGGGTTGATGGCCATTGGTGACGGTAGCGTTTTGAACGGCTTGGACACCTTAATGGCAGCGAATCCTGAACGTTTCGATTCTACAGGTAACCCAGGACAGGAAGTTCCCTTCGCAACCATTTTTACGGGTATGATGCTGGTCCAATTGTTTTATTGGGGGACCAATCAGCAGATCATTCAAAGGGGATTGGGTGCCAAAAGCCTGGCCGAAGGACAAAAAGGGCTGTTATTGGCTGCCTTTTTGAAGATTTTGGGGCCTATCATCTTGGTTTTGCCCGGAATGATCGCCTACTATTATTTTGAAGGTGGGTTGTCCAGCAGTGACCTGGCCTATCCCGAACTGGTAAGGGCCGTTTTGCCAAAGCCTTTGATGGGCTTTTTTGCCGCCGTGCTCTTTGGAGCCATACTAAGTTCGTTCAATAGCGTGCTCAACAGTTCGGTGACGCTTTTTGGCATTGACATCTACAAGCAGCACATCAATAAGGGGGCTTCCGAAATGACCATCGTAAAATACGGAAAGATCTTCGGGATCTGTTTGGCACTGGCTGCCATGTTCATTGCGCCGCTCATTGCAAACGCCGGTAGCCTTTTCAATTATTTACAGGAAATCAATGGAATCTACAGCATTCCCATCTTTACCATCATTGTAGTGGGGTATCTGACCAAAAGGGTCCCTGCCATTGCAGCCAAAATTGGTATCCTTTCAGGCTCTATCCTATACATCATCAGCCAGTTCATCGTGGGCCCGAGAATGGTGGCCAATGCATTGGCCGAAGCCAAGGCAAACGGCATTACCGATCCCGAGGCACTGCATATGGTGGAAGCAGATGCCTACCCCCATTACCTTCATGTGATGGCCATATTGTTCATCACCAACATTGTCATCATGCTCATCATTGGCAAGATATATCCAAGGAAAGAAGCTTTTGAACTGGAATATACCAAGCAAGTATCGATAGAGCCTTGGAAACACGTCAAATTGGCCAGTGCCTTCATCTGTGTGGTCGTAATCGCCATCTACGTGTACTTTGCGAAGTGATTCTATGAAAAAATCGTTTGATCTAAAAAAAGAAACTGTCTTAAAAGTGATCAAATTGTCATCTTGATCTGTCACCTTGAGCGCAGTCGAAGGGACAGTCGAAAAATCTTTATTGTGTTATTGCTAAATAGTTGAATATCAAAAAGATTCTTCATTTCATTCAGAATGACACTTTTAAGACAGCCTCTTTTTATTGCTGCAGGATACTTTTTAGGAAATGTTCCTTATAGGCCCGTCCCAGCGGAATTTTTGAGCCGTCCGTCAACAATACCTGGTTGCCGGATATTCGGTCAATCTTTTGGGTGTTGATGATATGGGATTTGTGCACTTGGTAAAACTGACCTGCCCCAAGAATGTCCAACCAATGGCGCAAGGGCTCATTGGAAAGAATCTTTTTGTTCTTTAGGTGGATCTCGGTGTAATCGGAATCCGAAGAAATGGTGTAGATGTCCTTTACCAATACTTTGATGTGTTCATGACTGGACTTGACATAGATTTCGCTAATGGGCACATTCCCATTGCCAGATGCCCCATTCTCCTGCTTCATCCCTACTTTGTTCACTGCCTGCAAAAACCGCTGGAAAGAAAAGGGTTTCAACAAATAGTCCACAACGTTGAGGTCATACCCTTCCAGGGCATATTCGGAAAACGCAGTGGTCAAGATCACCTGCGGAGGCTCTGGGATACTCTTCAAAAAGTCCAATCCATTGATCTTGGGCAAATGGATATCCAAAAACATAAGATCTACTGGCTCGGCATTCAAAAACTCCATGGCCTGGATACCATCGGAAAAGACACCTACAAGTTCCAGGGCAGGCACTTCATCAATGAACTTCTTGAGGATCCGCTGCGCTGGCGGTTGGTCCTCAACAATGATACATCTCATACGGCTATATTTTTTCCAGTTCCAGTCTCAGGTACACATGGTAACTGTTATCCTTCTCTTTGATCTCCAACTGATGTTTCTTGGGATACAAGAGCTCCAATCGTTTCTGCACATTTTTCAGACCGATTCCCTTGGCTACCGTATCAAGACTGGGCACAGTTTCAAAATTGTTCGTACAGCGAAACTCCAGGACAGGGCCTTCCATTTGCACCGAAATGTCTATCTCTATGTTGGATGACTGTCCCGATTGGCTGTGCTTGAACGCATTTTCGATGAACACAATCAATATCAAAGGGGCTATTCGGTGCTCTCCCTCCATATCGCCCACTTCGAACCGGACTATGCCCCTGTCCTCTATCTGCAATCGGTACAGACGGATAAAGTTGCCCAGTTGCTCCAGTTCCTTTTTTAAAGGTACGAACTGTTCCTTGGATTCGTACAACATGTACCGTAAAACCCCGCTCATCTCCAAGATGATCTCTGGGGTCTTTGGGGAATTCTGCAATGCGTAGGAATAGAGATTATTAAGGTTGTTGAACAAAAAATGGGGATTGATCTGCGACCGCAGAAACTGGAGTTCGCTTTCCTGTATCGTACTTTGAAGCTCATCTATCTGGTCTTGCTTCTGCAAAGCATCCCATCCAAATTTACATCCTGAAAGGATGAACATGACTGGAAGTACCCCCAACAGCGAAATATAAATACCTGGGAATGTGGTACCTCGTTTGGTATTCGGAAACATGATGGGTTCCATGATCAATTCCTCTATGGCTATGACTACCACCACGACCACTATGAACCCGAGAAAAAACTGCCCGTATTTTTTTCTGTAGAGAAATCTTGGCATCAGGAAATAGGTGACGACTATGGTAGCAACACTATAGAACAGCAAAAATATAGCCTTGTGCACAACGATACCCCCCTCGACCCTGTCAAAAGAAAAAAACAGCAGGACAAGAACATGGAGCACTATCTGAAAAAGAAGTTCCTTTTTGGAAATCAATGCCTTTCAATTAATTCAAAATCAAATCTATGCATTAAACCTGTTTTTTAAAAAAACAGGTTTACGAACAGCACTATTCCTCCCCCCAACGACAATCTGGGCGTGTTTTTCACAATGAATCGGTCGGTCACGGTACCTGCTCTGTTGTTTATGGAAAATAGTTCGGCCAGTTTAAAAAAATTGTCCAAATTGGATATGGTTTTTGGGATGCCAAATAGGGCATATTCTAAATATCGTTATTTTACGGAACAATTTGACGACACTACTAACACTTAATTTTACCTCTATGAAAAAAACAATCATTGCGCTTGCTCTTTTGACGGGGCTGTTTGCCACAGCACAATCTTCTTGGAAATTGGACAAATCACATTCCAAGGTCGGTTTTGCCATCACCCACTTAATGATTTCAGAAGTAGAAGGCCATTTCAGCGAGTTTGACATTACGGCAACCGCTTCCGATACGTTTGGGGATGCCGAATTTACAGTGGACATCAAGACCACTAGCATCAACACCGATAATGAAAGAAGGGACAATCACTTGAGAAGTGCGGACTTTTTTGACGCCGAAACGTATCCATCCATTACCTTCAAAAGCAACGGTTATGAAAAAACAGGGGAGAAAACCTTCAAATTGACAGGGGACCTCACCATGCATGGGGTCACCAAACCAGTTACCCTCGAAGGTAAAGTGAACGGAGTGATCACCGATCAGCGTAGCCAAAAACTAAAAGCAGGACTCAAACTGACCGGCACCATCAATCGATTGGATTTTGGGGTCGGGGGAGAAACCGCTTCCTTGGGGAACGAGGTTGACCTGAACATTAACCTGGAAATGGCGCAACAATAAAAAACCAACACTATTTTGAGGAGAAAGGTTGGCCCGAGGCCGCCTTTCTTCTTTTATTTTAAAGTTATGGGAAGAAAATCCGAAAACACTTTTAGGGAGTTCCATCGCTATCTGGGGTTCTTTTTGGCAGGGATCATGGCCGTGTATGCCATTAGTGGCATAGTCCTGACGTTCCGAAATACGGATTACATGAAAAGTGAGGTACAGGTGACCGCCACCTTGGAACCCAATCTCAGTGAAGAGGCCTTAGGTGCCGCATTGCGGAAACGCGGTTTCAAAGTGGACAGAACAGAGAATAATCTGGTGTATTTTGAAGGGGGCACATACCATATGGAAACCGGCGAGGCTTCCTACACCGAAAAACGGTTGCCGAAGATCCTGGACAACATGAACAAGCTGCATAAAATGCATTCGGGCCACCCGTTGTTCTGGCTGGGGATTTTCTTTGGGATCGCTTTATTGTTCTTTGCGGTTTCCGCTTTTTTTATGTTCCGGCCCAGTGCCCCGATCTATAAAAAAGGCCTGTATTTTGCGGTAGCGGGATTTCTTTTGACGGTTGTGCTGCTTTTGGTTTAAAGGAAAGAGTCCCCTTATCTGGGTTTTCCAATGACAGGTCTGTCCCTATCAAAAAAGGGTTTTAAGCTTTTGTGGCGGGTCCAAACGATAGCCTACATAAAATACGGTATGCCATAAATTGTTGGAGATAGCATTGGAATCGGAATCCTGGTAAGAAGTACCGTCCAATTCCCTGACAATGCCCATGCAAAAACGGTCTGTGTTATAGCCCAACTGAAGTCCAGCACCATATTCCGTCGCCAGATAATTGTTCTTTTCCTCTTGGCCTGCCAAGGTATATTTGGAAAACTTAGGGCCTATGCCCACATGTAGCGATGGGGCGATGTTCAGCTTGGGCGCAACCATCCAATTGTAATAATAACCCAGACCTACCCTGAGGGAAAAATCCTTGCTCAACACCATAGAAATATTTGATCTTGATTCATCGAACATTATTGTTGATGATGTTAACCCTCACCAAGCAGTTGATTTTGCCTCATTCACTTACAAGGACAACATACTGGTAATGGGAGGATCTGTCAAGTTGGACAAGGCAGGAATGAAAGTCTTTACCGATAAGTGCCATTTTTTCAATATTACATCGGGTTATTGGTACGAACTGGAAAACATGACCAAAGCCAAGGAAGTGGACGGAGCACTCATAGGGAATAAGGTCTATTTGATAGGAGACTATACCGAGGAACTATATTCAAAAACTCCTTCTCCAGGGCTTTTCGCGATTGACCTGGATGAAATGGCAAGAACAAAAGTTGTGGAATCCAAAAACTTAAAAGAACTCTAGTTTTTCAGTGCCACAACCCTTCAATACAATAAAATAAACCCTGCCTAAAACCAACTAAAGAACAGTTCAACAACAATAAAAGCCACCATTTAAGGTGGCTTTTATTCGTATTTAAGTAACGCCTAAAGACAGTTTAGCCTATTGGCTTACGTGAAAAACGGTCCATGCCCAGTCAGATGAGACATTGTTCTCGTCAAAATACCTAATTCGATAATAATACTCCGTATCCAAAGAGAATTCTGTTTCGGTTTGATACTGCGATTCCACAATATTTTGAACATCTAATATGATGTTATCAAAATATTGGGTATAGGCAATCTGCAATTGATATGTTACAGATTCAGGCGCATATTGTGGGTATGGAAAATAGGCATCACTCCAATCGAACAGTGGTAGTGTTTCAATTATTTCACCCGTAGGATAAATGGCGGCAGAATCCACCGGAATAAAAACAAACTTAAAGTTTAGGGGAACGCTCCACTCGGATAAGGCTCCGTTTCCATCTTTCAATCTCAATCGATAGTAATACACGATATTATAATCTAACGGCTCACTTACCTGATAGAAGGTTTGTGTAATGGAACCCACATCCAATTTAATATCGTTGAAATCAATATCTGTGGAAACTTGAATTTCATAAGTAAAGTCCTCGGGGGGTTGATCGATGAAATATGGTTCTTCCCATCGAATAATTGGTGTACTATCGCCAATTTCTTCTGGCATCCCAGTCAATAATATGGGCAATTCAAATTGAAAACTTTCGGTTTCCCACTCTGAAAGCACTCCATTGGAGTCCATTGCCCTGACACGCCAGAAATAGGTTACATTGTCCTCCAAAATTGTAGATGCCACATATTGATTTGTTTCTAATCCGGAATCTACATTCTCAACTAAATTTAAAAACTCGGAATCAGTAGACAACTGAAATTGAAAAGAGAGGCTTTCCGCCATATCATGTTCCCAACTAAAAATGGGCTTACTGTTGCCCATCTCCCCTCCTCCACCAGGTGATAAATTATTAATTTCAATAGTTTTGATATCGAATGTACTTTGCTTCCATTCACCCACCACATTCTCTTCTTTAAGTCTCACCCGCCAATAATAGGTCCTTCCTCTTTCCAAAACCTCGATGTTTGATATTTGGCCACCTACCACGTTATTGGCGTCAATCAACAAATTTTCAAAATTTGAAGTATCCGACAACTGAACATCATACATTACGGTTTCCACTATACTAGGAACCCAGTTTATGGTAGGTTTTGTTTCTTCAATAAGACCACTTGGGTAAGTAGGAGTCACATCATATCCATTTATTCTTCCATTTCCATCGGAATCCACATAAAGTTCAAAGTTGGGCAGACTATACTCCACCCCTAGACTTTCAAATCTTTGGGTGAGATTATTTTTTATGGAAATCGGATTCACCTGAAAACCACCTTCCTTAATCTTATTGACAACAAAATCAGTTTCAATTATACCATCAGATTCCAAATCGTTGGCAAACTTAGTAACCAACTCAGAAAGTTCACCATCACCATTGTTCCCCTGCAACACACAAGAAACAGCAAGAAGTATGGCATTACCCGTACCTTCCTGACTTATATCCATATCTTGAAAAGGACCAAGATCATCAATAATGTCCTCTGGAATATTAAATGCCCGCAACACTTCCTTCTCTGCCCGTGTTTTGGCTTCTTCGTAAGACATATTTTCATTGAGCATCAGATGTTTTATACGCTGTCTTGACAACGTTGTCAATATGTTTATGTTTGACTTATTTTGTTCGGAAACTTGAATAAAACTTCTCAGTGTAATTTGACCATTGGAAAGCTCACCAGTAATTTCATTGAAATAAAACCCTGTGGCCTCGATATCCAACTTATTGGAATTTATAGAACCATTAAAATCGAATGAACCAAAATCATCAAAGGTTTCTGTACTATAAGAGATACTAGTGGATTCTAGATCATCGTTAAGTTCAATAATCAAGATTCCTGATCCAGCAACAAAAGGCCCTTTTTGGACCAAGCTATTATTTAATCTTACTGGGTTGCCCTGTTGTTCTGGTTCGCTATCGCTTCCTTCATTATCAGAAGAACATCCTAGAAGCATGAATACAACTAAAAAGAAAAATATTTTGTGCATACCTATTGATTTACATACCAAACGTTTAAAATTCCTACTTATTCTTTAAGGCATATTTGGATGTTTGAGATAATCATTGGTTAGAGTATTTGTTTTAGTGGTTCCCCTTCTTGGGCTCCCTTCGGCTACGCTCAGGATAAACCTCTCTTCACAACAGGGCAAAAATAAAAAGAGCCACACTTTCGTGCAGCTCTTTCATTTTTGCTCCCCCTCTTGGGCTCGAACCAAGGACCCTCTGATTAACAGTCAGATGCTCTAACCAACTGAGCTAAGGAGGAATTTTATCGTAAGCGGGTGCAAATATAGCAGATTCTTTATTACACCACAAACAAAAAAATCGCTTTTCTACTTAAAAAGCCATTTGTACAGGTCATTTCCGTTGGCAAACAGCAGCAGACCTATCAACAGAAAAAAGCCGACCATCTGGGCATACTCCAAAAACTTGTCGCTGGGCTTTCGGCCAGTGACCATTTCGTAGAGCAGGAACATTACGTGCCCCCCGTCCAATGCAGGAATGGGCAAAATGTTCATAAAGGCCAAAATTATGGAGATAAAGGCCGTAGTGGCCCAAAATGCCGGCCAGTTCCACGTATCGGGAAACATGCCCCCAATCGCTGCAAAACCACCTACTTCCTTATACGCACCCGTGTCGGGGTTAAAGATTTTTTTCATCCCCTTGATGTAATCGGATAGCGTTCTGACGCCCTTGTTCCAACCTGCTGGGATGGATTCCCAAAAAGAATACTTCAGCGTTCTCACTTCCAGATAACCTGCCTCTTTGTACTCTTCCGGGGACATTCCCAATTGCACACCAAGAGCGGCTTCATCCGTAACTTTAAGCTCCATGTCGAGCAAAGTCCCATTTCTGTTTACGGTAACGGGAAGCGTTTTTCCCTTGTTCGCCTCTAGGATAGGCATAGCTTGATCTTTATATTCAACAGGCCTGCCATTCATTTGGACAATGGCGTCCCCATGCTCCAACCCGCTATTGGCATTGGCAGAATTTTCTGGTATTTTGTTGATAATGAACGGTATTCTGTACGATACAAGGGACCTTATTTTATCCCTGTCCTCTTCCTCCGAGAGCGTTTCGATCACATTCACCGGAACCTCTTTTTCCATCACTTGTCCATTTCGCTCAATGGTGAAATGGTTGCCAAGGGCAAATCCTGGGATGATTTCAGATAATGTTTCCACCTTCTTTCCATCGATAGACAAAATCTTGTCGCCAGTTTGTATGCCCAACCCATCACCCAAAGTCTTATCGGTCACCCAAATCCCATCCTTTAAACTGTCATTGGCAATGTATTCCTCCCCATAAGCAAAAACCAACCCAATGAATATGACCACGGCCAGTACAAAGTTCACCGTAACCCCGCCCAACATGATGATCAAACGTTGCCAGGCCGGTTTGCTTCGGAATTCCCAAGGCTTGGGCTCTTCCTTCATCTGTTCGGTGTCCATGCTCTCATCAATCATGCCCGAGATCTTCACGTAGCCTCCCAGGGGCAACCACCCGATACCATAAACGGTCTCCCCTATTTTTTTCTTGAAGAGCGAAAATTTCACATCAAAAAACAGATAGAACTTCTCCACCCGCGTCTTAAAAATCTTCGCCGGGATAAAGTGTCCCAGCTCGTGGAGTACAATAAGCAGGGAAAGACTTAGAAAGAATTGTATGGTCTTTATCAGTATAGGGGTCATCGTTCGTCTTTTGTTAAAACGCACAAAAGTAAACTTTTACGAAGTGATAAAAAAACAGCAGTTTTGGATAAGCTCTTGATTTAAGAAAGATTTAGTAACAAAAACAGTCTCAAGGCTTGAAGAATCACCCCTCGGGTCGTAATTTTGTGGCATGGGTTCATTCTTTGCCAAATACAAGTTTTTCGGCTTGGTTTTGTTGGGGCTTTCCGCGGTGATCGTCTATTTGTTCTACAATGCGCTGCAACCCCAAAAAATGCTCCCGGTGTACCAGCCCTCCATGGTGGACCCATCATTGGTGGACAGCACATTGCACTACAAGAAAAAATACCACACCATTGCCGACTTTTCACTGACCAACCAGAATGGGGAGACCATCACCCAAGAAAATTACAAGGACAAGATCTATGTGGCGGATTTCTTCTTCACCACATGCCCCACCATTTGCCCCATCATGACCAAGAACATGGCCGAGATCCAAAACGCGGTCCTGGACGACCCTGAGGTGATGTTGCTCTCGCATTCGGTGACCCCGGTGATCGACTCCGTTCCCCAACTGAAAAAATATGCCCTGGAAAAAGGCGTGGTGGACAGCAAATGGAACCTGGTGACGGGTGAAAAAAAACAGATCTACGAGCTGGCCCGAAAATCCTATCTGGCTGTAAAGACCGACGGGGATGGAGGCCCATACGACATGATCCACACCGAAAATTTCATCCTGGTGGACAAGGAACGCCGCATCAGGGGCTTTTATGACGGCACCAATCGTGAGGAGATCAACAAACTGCTCGAAGACCTCAAAGTGCTCAAACAGAGTTACAAAGAATAGCACCGAAACCTTTGCCATGGATTTGACCCCTTTTTATACATTTTTACTTATTTTTGCCCTTAATTAAATTCAATCTAAATAAGTATTGTGGCTACCGTTATAGATTTGGCATATGGGCAAAAGGGAATCATCAAAGATTTTTCCGAACATGTGCTGCCCATCAAGCTTTTGGAATTGGGGTGCTTGCCCGGCAACAGCGTTGAACTGGTCCAGATCGCCCCTTTGAACGACCCCATATACATCAACCTTAATGGAAGCCACATAGCCATAAGGCGCTCATTGGCCCAGCTCATTGAGCTTGATATAGTTGAAGAAACCCAAGCCCCATGAGCAAAAGCATCAATGTTGCCCTGATCGGTAATCCCAATACCGGAAAGACCTCTGTTTTCAACCAACTTACGGGCCTCAAACAAAAAGTGGGCAACTATCCCGGGATCACCGTGGAAAAAAAGGAAGGGATATGCAAGCTGCCAAGGGGCGTTAAGGCACATATTCTGGACCTTCCCGGAACCTATAGTCTCAACACCACCTCCTTGGACGAAAGTTTGGTGGTGGAACTGCTCCTCAATAAAAACGACAAGGATTTTCCTGATGTGGCCGTGGTGATCACCGATGTGGAAAACCTCAAAAGGAACCTGTTCCTGTTTACCCAGATCAAAGATCTGAAGATTCCCGCCATCCTTGTCATCAACATGGCGGACCGGATGTCCCGCAAAGGCATTTCGCTGGACATCGAGGCCATGGAAAAACAATTGGACACCAAAATTGCCTTGGTCAGTACCCGAAAAAACGAGGGCATCGACCGTATCAAAGAACTGATTGCCGATTACAGATCGCTGTCCACCGCTCCCAACCTTGATGCATCCCGGATTTCCCCGGATTATTTCAAGAACCTCCAAAAGGCATTCCCCAACGAGGACCCCTACAAGCTTTGGTTGGTCATCACGCAGGATGTGAACTTCATGCCCATTGAGAAACGACGGATTCAGGATGCCACTTCCTTTTTCACCAAATCAAAGGAAGAGCTGAAAAAACTACAGCACCGCGAAACAGTGCTCCGCTATCAGTTCATCAACGATACGCTCAAGTCGACCTACAAAGTGGACCAAATGGCCGCAAAGGGACTTAGGGCCTCCATCGACAAGATACTGACACACAAAGTGTTTGGCTATCTCATTTTCTTCGCCATCCTACTTCTTATTTTCCAGACCATTTTTGAGTGGAGCAGCTATCCGATGGATTTTATTGACGAACAGTTTGCCGCTGCAAGCGAGTGGATCAAGAACACATTGCCTCCCGGATTGTTTACCGATCTGTTGGCCGAAGGAATCTTGGTCGGTATCGGGGGGGTGGTCATCTTTATCCCACAGATTGCCTTTCTGTTCCTTTTTATCTCCCTTTTGGAAGAATCGGGCTATATGAGCCGCGTCGTTTTCCTGATGGACCGTTTGATGCGCCCCTTTGGGTTGAGCGGAAAAAGTGTGGTCCCCTTGATCTCGGGCAACGCATGCGCCATTCCCGCCATCATGGCCACCCGTACCATAGAAAATTGGAAGGAACGTCTCATCACCATTTTGGTAACGCCCTTTACCACTTGTTCTGCCAGGTTGCCTGTCTATTTGATATTGATTGCCCTCGTGATACCCGAAGGAAGTGTACTGGGTCTTAGCTACCAAGCATTGACCCTCATGCTGCTGTACCTTCTCGGGTTTGGGATGGCCCTGTTGTCCGCCATGGTGCTGGACAAGATCTTGAAAATCAAAAGTAGGTCGCTCTTCATGGTGGAAATGCCCACCTATCGTATGCCCTTGATCAAAAATGTGGGCTATACCGTTCTGGAAAAGACCAAGAGTTTTGTGTTCGGGGCGGGTAAGATCATTTTGGCCCTCTCCATCGTGCTCTGGTTCTTGGGATCCAATGGGTATTCGGACGATTTTCAAAATGCCGAGAAAATCGTCAGTGAGCGAATCGCCAGCGAAGGCCTGAGCACCTACAGCAAAAACTATATCCAAACCAACATTGATTCCTATTTGGAAGAAGTGGAATCGGAAGGACTTGCGCCAAGCGCCGTCCAGGATTCGGTCCGAACCCTGACTGCCGACCTCACAGAAAGTGCCAAGGCCCAGGAAATAGCCAGCTACAAGTTGGAACATTCCTATATCGGGCAGGCCGGAAAGGCCTTTGAACCCATTGTGAAGCCCTTGGGCTATGACTGGAAGATCGGGATTGCCGTTTTGACCTCCTTTGCCGCCCGGGAAGTGTTTGTAGGCACCCTTGCCACCATTTACAGTGTGGGCAGCGATGAGGAAGAGACCATCCAGAACAGGATGGCCGCCGAACTAGATGATTCGGGAAAACCCTTGTTCAATTTGGCAACAGGCGTATCGTTGATGCTGTTCTATGCCTTGGCCATGCAATGTATGAGCACCTTGGCCATCGTGAAACGGGAGACGAATTCCTGGAAATGGCCCATGATCCAACTGGGCTTCATGAGTGTTTTGGCCTATATTGTAGCGTTGGCCGCCTATCAAATTCTAGCATAGTCATGGAAGTACAACAGATTTTAGTCTATATCACTTTGGCCTTGGCGGTTGGCTATTTGGTCTGGAAATTCCTTTTGCCCAAATCTGTCTTTGGGAAAAAGAAGGGCTCCAAGTCCTGCGGTCAGGACAATTGTGGTTGCAGTTGAGTATACAACACTTCGAATTCCAATCGCTTTTTCTACAAAGCGATTTTTTTTTGACTTTTTTCATCCCCTCTGTGTAACCTTTTTTAATTTCCAGACTATATAAGTTGAACACCAACTAAAAAACATTGTTTGGAAGCGCTTTCAGATGAGATCATAATGCAAAAAGTTGCCGAGGGCGACCTTGATCTGCTCAAGATCCTCTTTGACAGATACCACAAGCACGTCTATCACTTTCTATATAAAATGTGCGGTGATAGTATGTTGAGTGAAGATCTGACACAGGATGTCTTTTACAAATTGATCAAGTACAGGAGCTCATACAAGAACGGATCGTTCAAGTCCTGGCTCTTTACCATCGCCCGAAACAACTTGAATACACATTTCACCAGGGACCACAAGCCCCATGAGGACATCAAGGTGTTGGCCTACAAAGCGGTGGAGGATGAGGACGAAGTAATGGAGAACAATGCCCACTTACAAAATGCCCTGAACCAACTAGATCCTGCCGATCGGGAACTGGTCATCTTGAGCAGATACAAGGAAATACGCTACGAGGAGTTGGCGGAAATGATCGGAAGTACACCCGGCGCAGTAAAGACCAAGGTGTGCCGGATCTTGAAAAAATTGAAAAAAATATACCTACAAAGCATATAACCATGGAAAACAATCACATTTCGGACCTGATTCCAGATTATCTAGACGGTACTTTGGACATGGAAACTAGGAGAAAAGCGGAACTGCATTTGGGTAAATGCACCGAATGCCAACAAGAACTCGAAGAAATGAGAGTCCTGTTCCATGCCTTTGACAACCAAGACGTCCCAGTTCCTTCGGAAAGGCTCAGGATTTCGTTTGAAACGGCCTTGGAAGCCGAAAAGGAAAGCCGTGGCAAAGTGATTCCCCTATCCTCTCCCGAGAAGAAAACAAACTGGGGGGGCAACCTGCTCAAAATTGCGGCCAGTGTGGCCCTGTTGGCCGTATCCTTTCAAATGGGATCGTTGTTCCAACAGCGCAAGGTTGATGGGGACATCGCACTGCTCCGGGACGAGACCTTGCAGATGAAACAGACCGCCATGCTTTCCCTCATGGAAAACCAATCGGCCAGCAAGCGCATCCAAGGGGTGAACTATATCGAGGAATTTGAGCAACCTGATGAAGCCATCATAGAGGCTTTGGGCAACAGGCTGTTGTATGATGAAAACGACAACGTCCGCTTGACCGCCTTCGAGGCACTGTCCAAGTTCACTTCTTCGGAAACTGTAAAAAACCTGCTCATCGAAGCACTCGAAAAGGAAAAGAACCCGAGCATCCAAGTGGCCATTATTCAAGTATTGGTACAGATACAAGAGAGAAAGGCGGCTGAACCCATGAAAAAACTGATGGAACAGGATGATACCCAGCCCTTTATCAAAGAACAGATCAAAGCTGTATTACCAAGTATAACATAAACATCAAAAAACGAAAATCATGAGAAAATTCACATTTTTGCTAACCGCCCTTTTGGTGGGCACCATTGCCAATGCGCAATCCGATTATACCAAATCCTTAAACGGGGTCCAATGGGTCAAGATCGAATCCAAATCCGACATCACGGTAAGGACACACAGCTCCAATGAGCTACTGATCAAATCAGGTCCATCGGTAGAGACCCCAGAAAGGGCAAAAGGCCTAAAGTTGGTGGGCGAAGGAGGAACGGACAACACCAGCATCGGCTTCTCCGTCATCCAAGATGGCAACACCCTAATCGTGACCAACCTTAGAAAATCCGAAGGAGCCGAGATCTACCTTCCAAAAAACCAGAACGTCTCAGCCAAGAGCACTTGGAACGGTGACATCGAAATCGATGGGTTTGCGGGTGAGATCGAGGCTGATGCACAGCTCAATGGCAGTGTCAAGATCTTGAACGTGAATGGTCCCGTTACCGCCAACACCTTGAACGGCGAATTGACCGTGGAGTTTGGCACCGTAAAACAAGGATCTCCCATTTCCCTGTATTCCACCAATGGGGCCGTGGATGTGAGCCTTCCCGGCAATACCCCGGCCAACCTGTCCATGAGCACCATCAACGGCAACGTCTATACCGATTTTGACGTAAAGTTGAGCGAAAAGGACGGTCTAAAGTCGGTGTTGGGACGAAAGATAAGCGCATCCATCAACAATGGCGGGGTGGACATCACGCTGAAATCCACCAATGGAAACATGTACCTCCGGAAAAAATAAGTTCCCTGGTCACATCGAGCACAGTCGAGAGGTGCTGTCCATCTTTTGACGGCACTCAAGAGCACAAAAAATCAATTAAATATTAAAATCAAAAACGAACAATCATGAAAAATTTAATCGTCGCCGCATTTGTGGGATTGGTCACCCTATCCCTATCTGCCCAAAAAATCATCGAAAAGAACATCAACTATTCCGGTCAATTTATTGACCTTGAAGTAAAGTTTGCATCCGACATCGAAGTGAAGACCTGGGACAAGTCCACCGTCTATTTCAAGGCGGACATTACCACAAAAGATGGAAAATTCATCGATCTATATGATCTGGACATAGACGAAAGTTCCTCATCCATCACCATCGCGGAAGATGCTATTCCGGTATTCAAAGCATTTCAGAATGAATGGGACAAAAATCACCCAGGATCCAAGAACAGGGGGTTCATGGAAGATGATAGCTACGAGTTCAATTATGTGCTGTACGTGCCCAAAAATGCCCGCTTCAAGGTGAGTAGCATCAATGGTGACCTAAAGGCTGAGGTCATCCAAGGGAACTTTACCGCAGAATTGATCAATGGCAATATCGACATCAAAACCTATGATGGGGATATGGACCTACAGACCATCAACGGTGAAATTGATCTAGTGATGAAAAATTCCAGATTGGTCGCCGAGACGATCCACGGCAACATCTATGCCGATGAAAAACTGAACCTCAAGGTCACCGATCGTTATGTAGGCCAAAAAGTGGAGGGAAGTTTCGACAAGGCCACCCATCGCCTCAAACTGAACACCATCAACGGGAACATGTACCTGAGGCTCTAGATGAGGTTGGAAACAAAGCACAATAGCCTGTTCATATAGCATTTGACCCCTGTCTCAAAACTATAAAAGAGTCGTGTGTAAGCTAAAAAACGATGAATCATGATAAAATTAATGGTCTCTTTTTCAGCAATCCTTTTGTTTTCATGTTCACAGTCAAAATCGAGCAAACTTAATGCTTCGTCCAAAGTTGAGAACTTGGGCAATGACAGCATTACCCAGATAGAGAACAATCGCATTGCAGTTTTAAATCAGCTTAGAAATGAACTTCTCTTAACCTATGGCACACTTGATGGATGGTCAAGGGTCGACATGGGACCATGCGGGGAATTTGCCTATGCCTTCTATGAGGAATGGAATTCCAGGTTCAAAGACTCGGTCAATATTGTTTTTATGATGAAGCCAGATGGCTCAGATTGCAATCATGTTCTTGTAAGGTTGCCAGATAAAAATTTGTTTGATGCCGGACTTGGAGTTATGGATGAAAGTGCCCTAAAACTTGTTTTCATTGAAAGCCGTATTGAGGACATGGTTGACTTTGATTATGATCTATTGGACAAATGGTCATATGGATTGCATCGAAAATATTACAATTGTCCAGACTATTCAGACAGTTTATCAAGGAGTATTTTAAGACGTCATTTTGACAAATTATCAACGCAAAATAATGGAAGGTAATTTAGGGTTACCAGTAAAAGTTGCATTCATAAAGCCCATACATAATTCTGTATAAATATGGTAGGCGATGTGGTGAATATCATGGGTGTATCCCACTCAAAATGAACACCATAAACAGCAACATATACCTGAGGCTCTAGATGAGGGTGGCAACAAAGGAATAGAGCAACAAGGCCCACCCCAGGACCAGTAGTAATCCGCCAATGGGAGTGACCGGCCCAAGCCAACGGGGCTTATCCCCTTTGGCCGCGCCCAGGCACAGCGCGTAGATGCTGAAAGAAAACAGGAGGGTGCCAAAAATGAAGCAGTTCACGATGGCCGAATCCAACGGTCCATCAAAACTGAGATTGAAACCCAGTACCAACAGTACAATGGCATGGTACATTTGATACTTGACCCCTGTCTCAAAACTATGGAGCAGTTCAGGGGTCAGTTTCTTTTTAAGGGCATGGGCCCCAAAAGCGCCAAAAACCACTGCCAAAAGTCCGTAGACCGCACCCATCACTTGGGCCATCAAAATTGTTCCCATATTTTTTATTTAGAGATCTATGCTGATTTCATGGTCAGCGGTCACCTTAAAGGCACATTCCTTGTATTTTGGAGGTCCAAAAGTTTTCATCTTGGCATTGGAAAAGGCTACTTTCTCCTTGGGGATCCCCAACCAATTGGTATCCAACTTTCCATTTCCATTTTCATCATGAAAAACCGCCAAAGCATATTCCCCGGCAGGTAAGTCTTCTATGTCCAAAGTTACCAGACCCTTGCTTGCCGCTTTTGTTCCAGTTCTCAGAACCCGGTCAAAAGACAAAAATGCCTCATCCGAGTCATACACCGCTACGTTGACATGCCCAATGTCAGACCCTACATTATTTACATGAACGGAAATGGTGTTCTGTGAAAAAACAAACAGTGGCAATACCAATGTACAAAAGAGAATTCCTCTCATTGTGGTCTTAAGATCAGTTGGATTCCTGTAAACGGCCCATCAGTTCGCCGTGCAAAATAGTATATATTCCCTGGGTTTCTATGCTATCCTGAAGGTTTAAGTATAATTTAAGGGAATCGTGGTGCACCACCTTGATCTTTTGTTGCCTGAGGTCATCCACAAAAACATAGACCTTGGTCTGGGTAATGGAATCCTTGAACACCCCTTTTTCCTTGGCCATCCATGAAAAGCCGTTGGAACGTTCCATTTCGGGGAGCTTGTCCACGAACACCACACTGTCGATTTCTGCCAAAGGAATTTTTTGGTAATAGATGCCGGAAAGAACCTTTAGGTTCCCCTCTTCGATCTTACACCAATTTTTGTAGTGTTCCACAAAGGCGAAAATGCACAGGGCCAAGGTGAGAACGATCAACACGTTCCACAACCAATGTCTTTTTTTTGTTGTCATACCAAGGTAAAACTTAAGGGCATTGCCGACTTTAAAGGTAGTGCAATTCATTTTAAGGGTCAAGAAGATGCATTCCTAGTATATTTGAAGGATCAAGTCCAGCTTATGAAAGCCGCCACCATTGCACAATTGAAAAAAGAACTCCAGTTCCGATCACAGGATGAGGTGATGCAGCTCTGTTTGCGGCTTGCCCGTTTCAAAAAGGAAAACAAGGAACTGCTCACCTATCTGCTCTTTGAAGCGGAAAACGAGGAAAGCTATATCGAAGCTGTAAAACAGGAGATGGACGAAATGTTCTCGGAGATCAACGTGAACAGCTTTTTCTACATCAAGAAAAGTGTCCGGAAAATCCTGAGGATCCTCAAAAAATACATCCGGTATTCGGGCGACAAGGCCACTGAAGTGGAACTGTTGCTGTACTTCTGTGAAAAATTGAACGGTTTCAGTCCCTCCATCCGCCGCAACACCACCCTCCTCAACCTCTACCAAAGACAGCTGGAATACATCGAGAAAAAAATCCCGTTGCTCCACGAAGACCTGCAACATGATTACGGCATGGTCTTGCGGGAATTAAAACCATAAGCCCAAAAATGTTGCCTAAGGGAAAACTTGTGGGTAATTGAAAACCCAACAAAACCAGATTCATTCTAAATTATTTCCAAGCAGTTGGTTGATTTATAGAATTCGTAATTTTGTGGAACTGGCATGAAAAAGATTTTCACCATAGGAACGGCTTTGCTCATCTTTCTACAGAGCGTCAATATCCATTTCAACGATTTGGTTGAGATGGGCAATTTTTTTGATCACTACCAGTTCCACATCGATGAATATGGTGATGACCTTACGGTTTTTGTGTCCAAGCACTATGGCAAGCTAAAGGCTTCACATAGTGAAAAGCACCAAGAGGAACAACAAGAACACGAGCAATTGCCCTTTCAACATCAATCCCAATGTTCGCAACTCATGGCCTTCGTGGTTGAACCTGAACCCTTTTTCCAATCCAGTTCTGAGGTACCGCTCGACATTGTAAGCAACTTCCATTACCAAGTATCGTATTCTCCCATTTGGGGCGATGGGCCTTTTCAGCCCCCAAAACAAGCCTAATTCATAGTATTCCAGCTTTGCTGGACCTATATTTCCGTAAGCTTTATTGAATTTATAACGCTATACATTTCTCTATGAATTATGTTTTCAAACATTATATCCTTTAGCATAAGGAACAAGTTTATTGTTCTTCTCTTTACAGCGGGCATTGCCTTGATAGGGCTTTATTCGCTGTCACAAATACCCATCGGGGCCGTTCCTGATGTCACCAATAACCAGGTTCAGGTCATCACTACGTCAAGAAGCCTGTCCACCCAGGACATGGAAAAGTTTGTCACCTATCCGGTGGAACTTGAAATGGCAAACCTTCCAGGGGTCAAGGAAATCCGTTCGGTTTCCAAGTTTGGCCTCTCCGTGGTCACCATCGTTTTTGAGGACAACATGGGGACCTACCTCCCCAGGCAGCTTATCGCTGAAAAGATAAAGTCCGCGACCAGCCGGATTCCAGAAGGGTTCGGCAACCCGGAGATGGGGCCCATAACTACAGGATTGGGCGAAATCTACCAATATGTGTTGGATGTGGAACCTGCCTACAAGGGCCTTTACAGCTCCACAGAACTCAGGACCATACAAGACTGGATTGTAAAGCGCCAACTCTCCGGTATTCCAGGGGTGGTGGAGGTCAACACCTGGGGCGGACACCTCAAACAATATGAAGTTGCCATCCAGACCCAAAAACTGAACGCCTTCAACATTACCGCAAAAGAGGTGTTCACCGCTTTGGAAATGAACAACAGTGTTACCGGCGGCGGCTATATCGAAAAAGTGAACCAGGCCTATTTTATCCGTGGAGAAGGTCTTGTCGGCAGCCTCAAGGACATCGAAAACATTGTCGTCACCACCCGAAATGGCATCCCCATCTATATCAAGGATGTGGCCAAGGTCGGTTTTGGCAGTGCGCTTCGGTTCGGGGCGATCACTGGCAACGGAGAGGGTGAAAAAGTCCTTGGCCAAATCATGATGTTGAAAGATGCCGATTCCAAACGCGTGATCGAAGCCGTAAAGGAAAGGGTTGCGACCATTTCCAAGTCCTTGCCCGAAGGGGTCTATATCAATCCGTTCCTGGACCGTAGTGAACTCATTGGACGGACCACCTTCACCGTGACGGAAAACTTGATCCTCGGTTGCCTGATTGTAATTTTTGTTGTGGTACTGCTCTTGGGCAATTGGCGGTCCGGACTTGTGGTAGCATCGGTGATTCCGCTCTGTTTGCTGTTCGCACTGACGCTGATGAACACTTTCGGGGTGGATGCCAACCTGTTGAGCCTTGGGGCCATCGATTTTGGGATCATTATAGACGGGGCAGTGATCATCGTAGAGTACATTGCCTTCCAGATCACCCAAAAGAAAGCTGACCTGGCCCATTTGGGCAAGACAGAAACACAGTCCGTCAAAGATGACATCACCTTGAAAGGGGCCACAAAAATGATGAACTCCGCCGTCTTTGGACAGCTTATCATTCTCATTGTGTTCATCCCCATTCTATCCTTGAGCGGTGTGGAGGGCAAAATGTTCAAACCCATGGCCCTGACTTTCAGTTTTGCCCTCTTGGGAGCCATTCTGTTGTGTTTCACTTATGTGCCCGTGGCCTCCGCATTGTTCCTAAAACCATCCAAGGAATCGGCCAAAAGCGTATCCACCCGTTTGGTCAACTGGATCAACCGTCGGTATGAACCGATCATCGAATGGGCCATGAAAAGCAAGAAATTGGTGCTTTCCCTAGCGGCCTCTCTGCTGCTGGGAGCCATTCTGCTGTTCTCCTCAATGGGAGGTGAATTCGTTCCCACACTGGACGAAGGTGATTTTGTGATCCAACCCGTTTTGAAAACAGGCACCACTTTGACAAAGACCATTGAAACGACCACCAAAATGGAACAGATCCTATTGGAAAAGTTTCCTGAGGTAAAACAGGTGGTGAGCCGTATCGGTGCAGCAGAAGTGCCCACGGACCCGATGTCCATGGAAGAAAGCGATGTCATCATTTCCCTAAAACCAAAAAGTGAATGGGTCTCGGCCGAAACCAAGGATGAACTCGCCGATAAGTTTAAAGAGGCCTTGGCGGTCATTCCAGGGATCGAGCTGGAGTTTACCCAGCCCATTGAAATGCGCTTCAATGAATTGATCACAGGGGTACGGGCCGACATCGCCATCAAAATTTTTGGACAGGACCTGGAAATCCTGAACAAGAAGGCCAACGAGATCAAGGACCTTATCCAAAATGTGGAAGGGGCCTCGGACATCATCGTGGAAAAAGTGGAAGGCCTCCCCCAAATGAACGTGTCCTTTGACCGTGCCAAAATTGCCCGGCATGGGCTCAATATCGCCGACCTGAACGAAATGATCGCCATGGGCTTTGCAGGCAAGGTAGTGGGAAGTGTGTTCGAGGGCGAACGCCAATTTGATATGGCCGTTCGGTTGGATTCGGAAAACCGAAAGGATATTTCCAACCTGAAAAACCTTTATGTGGACATCCCCAACGGCGGAAAGATCCCGATGAGCGAACTTGCGGAGATCACCTATCAAAAAGGGGCCGCCAAAATCTCACGGGACAATACCCAACGGCGTATCGTGGTCGGCATCAATGTCAGGAACAGGGACCTCCAGTCCGTTGTGGACGATGTGCAGCTATTGATCAACAAGAACATATCCTTGCCCCCTGGATATATTGTCACCTATGGAGGCCAGTTCGAAAATCTTCAGAATGCCAAAGCTAGGTTGACGATTGCCGTACCCATTGCATTGTTGCTCATTTTCATCATGCTCTACTTTGCCTTTGGCTCGGTCAAGGAAGCCCTGCTCATCTTCTCGGCCATCCCGCTATCTGCTGTGGGAGGTGTGCTCTTGCTCTGGCTACGGGGCATGCCCTTCAGCATATCGGCGGGGGTAGGTTTTATTGCGCTTTTTGGTATTGCGGTACTGAACGGGATCGTGCTGATAGAGCATTTCAAGGAACTCAAGGGCAAAGACTTTGATTCCATGGAAGACCTCATCAAACAGGGCACCAAGGACAGGCTCCGTGCCGTTCTGTTGACCGCATCGGCAGCGGCATTGGGGTTCTTGCCCATGGCCGTGTCCACCAATGCTGGGGCAGAGGTGCAAAGACCGTTGGCCACGGTGGTGATCGGCGGATTGGTAACGGCGACCATACTCACCCTAGTGGTCCTGCCAGTTTTGTATGCCTATTCCCATAACATCAAATTCCGAGGAATGAGAAAAAGAAGAAAAGAGCGAAAATTGAACAGGAACGGATTGACCATTCTGCTTCTTTTGATGGCAGCTTCCGGATTTTCCCAAGAAAAGTTGGACCTCGAAGACCTTATGACGCTTTCATTGAAAAACAACAAAGGGATTCAGGCCGGGTCATTGATGGTAGATCAAGCGGAAACCCTCAAGGGAACCGCCTTTGAGTTCGACAAGACGGACATCTATTACCAATATGATGAAAACAACCTTGCGTTAAACGGGGACCCCTTGAAGGTTTTTGGGGCACAGCAACAGTTTGAATTTCCCACCGTATATGGTGCGAAAAGCAGGCTTCAAAAATCCAATCACGAGTTTCAAAAATCATCTTTTGAGATCCAAAAGAAGCAACTGTACCAATCGCTGAGCAATGCCTATTACCAATACCAGACCCTGACCCAAAAGGCAAAGCTCTATGGGACACTGGACAGTATTTACAGCAATTTTGCCCATGCGGCAAATAGGCGTTTTGAACTTGGGGAGACCAATTATCTGGAAAAAGTGACGGCCACGGCCAAGCAACGCCAGATCACGAACACCTACTCCAAAATAAAACAGCAGATCCTGACCACCTATGGTGAGATTGTGAGCTTGGTGCAAAGTGGGGATACCTTGGACATCGTGGAAGAGCAACCTGAAAAACTCGCGGTGCTGAACGCCCAGGGGATGTTGGAAACGGAAACCACCTTTTTGGACCATCGTCAAGAGCTCAGCAATGCCCAAAAGAGCCTGGAGGAGAACCGGTTGCTGCCCGACCTCAATCTAGAGTATTTCCAAGGGACCAACAAGGGATTGGGGACATCCCTATACGGCATCCAATTGGGGGTTCGGGTCCCGATTTTCTTTTTTGGCCATAGCAGCAAGGTAAAATCGGCCAAGATTAGGACCAAGATCACGGAGATGGAAAACACGGAAATCACCGTTGCCATGAACCAACGCTACAAAACCTTGTTGGGACAATTGGAGCAACAGGCCCAAGAACTTTCCTATTATGAGGACGAGGGCGGTCAGCTTTCCGATCAGATCTTGAAAGCGGCCTCCGGAAACTTTCAAAACGGGGAAATCGACTTTTTCCAATACATCCAAAGTCTGGAGAACGCCTACGACATCCAACTCAATTATCTGGATGTGCTCAGCCAATACAATCAGACTGTAATCGCCATTAATTACTTGACCATAACATTATAACAATGAAACATATCATCCAATTTGCCACAGTTTTCCTATTATTGACGGGTTGTGGCAATACAAACAAGGAAGGATCAACTTCCGAAGAACAGGGAGACGAAAGAGGGATCATGGTAACACAAAATCAATTCGACGCCAACAACCTGACGTTGGGAACCATGGAAAAAAGAACATTCCCCAAAATGGTGGAGACCTCGGGAATGATAGACGTTCCACCAGAAAACCGGGCCAGTGTCATGGCCTTCATGGGCGGTTTCGTAAAAAAGACCTCCCTATTGATCGGTGACCGGGTAAAAAAGGGACAATTGTTGGTGACCTTGGAAAACCAAGAATTTGTGCAGATGCAACAGGAATACCTTGAGGTTTTCAACCAATTGGATTTTTTAAAGGCTGAATTTGAACGAAACCAGACCCTTTTTGATGAAAAAATAGCCTCACAAAAGAATTTCCTACAGGCGAAGAGTAATTATGAAACGGCCAAGGCCCGTTACCAAGGTCTGCGTGAACAATTGCAGATGCTCAACATTTCGCCCAGCAAGGTGGAACAGGGGCAAATTTCCCCTGAAGCCGCAATTTACGCCCCCATCTCGGGAAGTATCACCCAAATGAACGTCGCCAGAGGAAGCTATGTTTCCCCTGCTACCAAGATTTTGGAGATTGTGGACAACAGCCATGTGCATTTGGAACTCACCGTCTTTGAAAAGGACATCCTCAAAGTGAAAAAAGGACAAAAAATCCAATTTAAAATTCCTGAGGCCTCCGAAGAAGCCTTCAATGCAGAGGTCCACTTGGTGGGTGCCTCCATTGACGGGGCCAAGCGCACCATTCAAGTGCATGGCCATTTGGAACGCGAGGACGGGAATTTTCTTCCCGGCATGTTCGTGGATGCCATGATCATGACAGATACCGTCAAAACCTGGTCATTGCCAGAAGAAGCGGTGATTGAGTCCGAGGGCAGCCACTTTGTACTCAAGTTGGTGCGTAAAGAGGACGGGGGGTACACTTTTGAACGTGTGGCCGTGAAACAAGGGAACACCTTTGATGGCCATACCGAGATCATCGGCACGGAATGGTCAGAAACGGACCAATTTTTGACCAAGGGTGTCTTTGATCTGATCGGGGGATAATTTATTATCCCAGTCCCACATCCAAGGTCATCATAATGATAAATCCACCGATAAAACCCATTGTGGCGATATCGGTGTATTTGTCCTGTTGCGTTTCAGGGATCACCTCCTCGACCACCACAAAGATCATGGCCCCGGCAGCAAAAGAAAGGGCATAGGGCAAAATGGGTTCAAAAGTGAGCACGGCCCAGGCCCCGAGAACACCTGCTATGGGCTCCACGATGGCAGAGGCCTGGCCATAGACCCAGCTTTTCCACCTACTTAATCCATGTCGTCTGAGCGGCATGGCCACAGCAAACCCTTCGGGAAAGTTTTGGAGGCCAATCCCAATGGCCAAGGCAACGGCGCCTCCTATGGAAGCCCCTTCAAAACCGGCAGCCACACCCCCAAAAAGGACGCCGACGGCCAATCCTTCGGGAATGTTGTGCAGTGTAATGGCCAACGTAAGCAAGATGGTGCGGTGCCAAGGGGTCTTTATTCCTTCGGCCTCGCTCATTTTAAAATTGATGTGGAGGTGGGGCAATACTTTGTCCAGACCAAAAATAAATCCGGCGCCCATCAAGAAACCTACCGCTGCAGGAATCACTTTTATAAAACCCTCGCCTTCGCTCATCTCGATCCCCGGTGCCAAGAGGCTCCAGAAACTTGCCGCTACCATGACCCCTCCGGTGAACCCCAACATGCCATCCAGTACGGCACGGTTGGCAGTCTTGAAGAAGAACACCAGTCCTGCCCCCAAAGCGGTGAGCCCCCAAGTGAACAAGGTGGCATAAAAAGCGGCCAAAACGGGGTCGATCTCTTCAAAATAGTGTATTATCTGTTCCATCAGTCATTCTTTTTAACGTAGAGGTTGGATGCTATCTGGTGGGAAATCCGAAGCTCCCTGCCCTCCATTTGTATCTGTAGGGATTGGTCAAAATCCTCTTTGTCCAAGATCTTGATCGTGTTTCCCAAAGCTATTTTGTTCTTGTCCAAAAATTTCAGGAACGGAGCGGAGGAATCCTTGACACCAACACACACCCCTTGGGCATGGATGGGCATCTCGCTGAGCAATTGTTTGTCCCGCTCCATGAATTTTCCATCCTTAGTGGGAATGGGGTCCCCGTGCGGATCGTATTTGGGAAAATCCAACAGCGCATCGATCTTGTCGATCAGTTTTTCGCTTTTGATGTGTTCCAACTGCTCGGCCACTTCGTGTACCTCGTCCCAGGTAAAATCCAGTTTTTTCACCAAGAACACTTCCCAAAGCCTGTGCTTCCTGATGATGGAGAGTGCTGTCCGTGTTCCATCATCGGTCAGGGAGATTCCTTGGTACTTCTTATAGTGCACCAGGCCTTTTTCAGCCAGTTTCTTGGCCATATCGGTAACCGACGAGGGTTTGGTCTCCATCTGTTCCGCAATGGCATTGGTGCTGATGGACCCCGCTTCCCCGTTGCCCAGATGAAAAATGGCCTTCAAATAATTTTCCTCCGATCGGGTCATGAAAAAAATTTTTCCAAAAATACATTTTTATTTATCAAAACCTATTTTTAGATTTGTCTAAATTTTAATTTTTACTAAACTGAATTCAATTTGTAAATATATCGCCCTGTTATGGGTTGCCTTGGTGGGCCATTATTGTTTCGCTCAAACTGCCACCTTGAAAGGTAAGGTCATCGACAATGGAGAGCCCCTACCCATGGCCAACGTGCTATTGAAAGGAACCGAAATGGGCTCCGCGACCGATATAGAGGGTGTATTTGAGCTGACCAACATCCAACCAGGCAATTATGTATTGTTGGTTTCTTCTTTGGGGTATTTGCCCTACCAAACTAAAATCAATTTGGGCCCAGCCGAGGTCAAAACCATCAACATATCGCTTGAACCATCGGCCGAAAGTCTGGACGAAACCGTGGTGACGGGCACCCTAAAACCCGTGAGTCGTTTGGAAAGCCCTGTCCCCGTCGAGGTCTATTCCCCTACCTTTCTTAAAAAAAACCCTACGGCCAGCATTTTTGATGCGCTTCAAAATGTAAATGGCGTTCGCCCGCAAATCAATTGCAATGTGTGCAACACGGGGGACATCCATATCAACGGACTTGAAGGGCCCTATACGCTCGTCCTGATTGACGGAATGCCCATTGTAAGCGGTCTGGGCACGGTGTATGGCCTCACCGGTATTCCAAATTCCTTGATCGAACAGATTGAAATTGTGAAAGGTCCTGCCTCTTCCCTATATGGAAGTGAAGCCGTGGGTGGTTTGATCAACATCATCACCAAAACCACCTTGAGCGCCCCAGAATTTTTTGCCGATGGGTTTATGACCGGATGGGGCGAATATAATCTGGATGTGGGCAGTAAATTCGGATTAGGGAAAAAAGCGGATGTGCTTTTAGGGGTCAATTACTTCAACTACAACCAACCTATTGACAACAATGGGGACAATTTTACCGACCTTACCCTCCAAGACCGCATTTCCATCTTTCAGAAATGGGATGTTGAACGAAAGGATTCCCGAATATTCTCTTTGGCGGGCAGGTTTTTTTATGAAGACCGTTGGGGCGGGGAAATGCAATGGACCCCTGAGTTTCGTGGTGGGGATGAAATCTATGGGGAAAGCATCTATACCCGCCGTTGGGAGGTGTTGGGAAAATATCAATTGCCCCTTGCAGAAAAATTGTTGCTGTCCGTTTCGTATAATGACCATAGCCAAAATTCGGTCTATGGCGATACGGAATACCTAGCGGACCAGCGTATCGGCTTTGCGCAGCTCACTTGGGATAAAACATTGGGGCATCACGACCTGCTGTTGGGGAGCGCGGTCCGATACAATTATTACGATGACAATACGCCGGCTACACCCGAGGCGGACCGTATCTGGATCCCAAGTGTATTTGCCCAGGATGAATACTCGTTTGCCCCAAAACATTCCTTTTTGGGTGGCTTGCGGTATGATCATGACCAAAGGCATGGCAACATTTTAACGCCCCGTGCTGCCTACAAATGGAAAATTTCTGACCATGATATTCTTCGAGTGAATGCAGGGACCGGTTTTCGGGTGGTGAACCTTTTTACCGAGGAGCATGCTGCCCTTACGGGTGCGCGGGAGGTGGTAATTGCCGAAGAGCTGAAACCGGAACGCTCCGTGAACGTCAACCTCAACTATTTGAAGAAGATTTACAGTGACAATGGCACCTTTATCGGAATCGATGCCTCAGCATTTTACACCCGATTCTCCAATGTGATCCTCCCCGATTATGAGACCAATCCCAACCAGATCATTTATGACAATCTGGATGGCAAGTCGGTTTCCCAAGGCATCAGTGCAAATTTGGACATTGCCTTTCCCAGCAGTTTGAAGATCATGGTGGGGGCTACATGGCAAGATGTGAGCAATACGGAAAACGGGGTGACCCAGCAGCAGATCTTGACGGAGAGCATCACTGCCACCTGGAACCTTTCCTATACCTTTCGTTCGCTCAAACTCACGGCCGATTACACAGGGAACCTCTATGGCCCTATGCGGCTGCCCCTTTTGGGTGAACTGGATCCAAGACAGGCCTACTCCCCTACTTGGAGCATCCAGAACATTCAGTTTACGTATAAGGGACTGCACAATTTTGAGGTATATGGGGGCATCAAAAATCTATTGGACTGGACCCCCAACCGTGGGAACCCGTTTATCATTGCACGGGCCAATGATCCATTTGATAAAGAGGTTACCTTTGATAGCAGTGGCAATGCCATGGCCACACAGAACAATCCCTACGCCCTTACCTTTGACCCCACTTATGTCTATGGGCCCAACCAGGGCATTCGAGGATTTTTGGGATTACGGTATACGGTTTTCTAGGACAATGCATTAAATAGAAAGCAAGACCTTATCCAACGACACTACCCATATAATGCTGTTTTATAAGCCATAGATCAAAAAAAATCCTATTTTTAAGGTAACGGGACGCACATCCCCTCAATTTGCACATAGATGAAACTGAACCAACAACAAAAGAAAGAAGCCCATGATATGATGGAGCTTTGGGAAGACGATGTATTGGAGCGTTATCCTGAAAATGCCAGTAAGTCCAAGGAAGAATTCCGGAATTACGACGATCCCGCCCGAGATACGGTGAAGGAGTTCTACAAAATGAACCATACCTATCAGACCTATGATTTTGTGATGGAAAAGGAAAAAGAGTTTCTTTCCTTGAACCGCAAGGAAATGAGCCTTTGGGACGCTGTGGAATACCTGAACACCTTGGTGGACGATTCCGACCCCGATATTGATCTAGATCAGACCCAACACCTCTTACAAACTTCGGAAGCCATCCGTGCCGACGGTCACCCCGATTGGTTTGTGTTGACCGGATTTTTGCATGATTTGGGCAAAGTGCTTTGCCTTTTTGGCGAACCGCAATGGGCCGTAGTGGGCGATACTTTCCCAGTGGGTTGCAAGTTCTCGGATAAAATTGTGTATCCGGAATTTTTCAATGCCAACCCGGATAATACCGATGAACGTTTCAACACCAAACTTGGCGTGTACAAGGAAAATTGTGGGTTGAAAAATGTTCATATGTCTTGGGGGCATGACGAATACCTCTACCACATCATGAAGGATTATCTGCCCGAAGAAGGCTTGTACATGATTCGCTACCACAGTTTTTATGCACAGCATCGGGAACATGCCTATGATCATTTGCTGGACGATCACGATCGTGCCATGTTCAAATGGGTGGACAAGTTCAATCCCTACGATTTGTATTCCAAGGCACCGGTAAAACCCAATGTAAAGGAACTACGCCCCTATTACGAGGATTTGGCTTCCAAGTACCTGCCCGATACAATTCGGTTTTAGCGGATGGTAGCATTCATTAGTTTTTTTGTGTTCACGGCCTTTGTTGCCGCGTACTCCAGTTGGAAATTACGTAAGGACAACTTCTCCACAAAGGATGGCTATTTTTTGGGCGGACGAAGTTTGACAGGTATTGTCATTGCCGGTTCCCTGTTGTTGACCAATATTTCCACCGAACATTTGGTGGGCATGAATGGGGATGCTTATAAACACGGTGCCATTATTGTGGCTTGGGAAGTGACCTCGGCTTTGGCTTTGGTGGCAGCGGCCCTGTATTTTGCACCTCGTTATCTACAAATGGGACTTACCACCATACCTGAGTTCCTGGAAAAGCGTTTTGATGGGTTGACTAGGACCATCATTGCCTTTTTGCTCATCATTTCCTTTGTGTCCACCCTCTTGCCCATTGTGTTGTACTCGGGGGCCATCAGTATTGAGCAGATTTTTGATATTTCCGGTTTGTTGGGCATCACCCAGACCGAGGGCCTTTGGTTAACTGTAATCGTTGTGGGGTTCATCGGTGCCGTTTATGCCATTTTTGGCGGATTGAAAATGGTGGCCTATACAGATACTATCAATGGTTTTGGGCTCTTGGTCGCTGGAATTTCCATTCCATTATTGGCGTTGTGGAACATTGGGGATGGCAATATGATGGAAGGGCTCCGATTGGTTTTTGAAAAAGCTCCCGAAAAATTCAATGTGGTCAGTGATGAGGTTTCTGTGGGACCAGGATCACGCGATGCCATCATGCCTTTTGGTGTATTGTTTACGGGGCTCATCATCAACCAGCTGTATTTTTGGACCATGCACCAGTCCATCATCCAACGGGTATTGGGTGCTGTCAGTTTAAAGGAGGCCCAAAAAGGGCTGTTATATGCGGGACTCTTAAAAATTTTGGTGCCTTTGATCATTGTCTTACCGGGTATCATTGCCTTCTATTATTTCAATGACACGTTTTACGACAAAAAAGAGCTGGTCTACCCCAGCTTGGTAAAAAAAGTTCTGCCCTTTTGGATGACCGGTTTTTTTGTGGCCGTTTTGATGGGAGCCATCCTAAGCACCTTCAACAGTGCGCTGAACAGTGCTGCCACCATTTTCAGTCTGGGTATTTATAAACGATACATCAACAAAAACGCCAATGAAAGGCGATTGGTCAAAATTGGTAAATCAACATCCGCGTTATTGGCTTTGTTCGCTATCGGGATTGCACCCTTTATTGCCCATGCCCCTCGTGGACTTTATCAATTGCTGCAACAGTTGAACGGCATATTCTTCATCCCCATGGCCACGGTGATCTTGGCCGGATTTTTTCTGCCAAAGGTATCTGCCAAAGGAGCTAAAGCAGGTCTGTTCTTTGGTCTGTTCTTTTATGTATTCACAAATTTTATCTGGCAGGTGGATATGCACTATGTGCATCTTTGGGGGATTGAATTTGTACTAAACATTGGGGTTATGCTTCTGGTTTCACATTTCTACCCAAGGACCAATACCTTTAGTATTACAAACATTGGTGTGGTGGATGTTACCCAATGGAAATATGCCAAGGGTTTCAGCATATTCTTGGTGTTGGCCACCTTGGCCGTTTATATTTTCTTGGGCAATGTGGGATAGCTTGAATTTCTGAAGGTACAAGCCATTTCAATGTGTATTTTTACAGCATGTCCCATTACGATTACATCATCATAGGAGCGGGAGCGGCTGGTCTTTTGTTGGCCGAGGCAATGGGAAGTGATTCCTTTTTTTCCAATAAATCCATTTTGGTGCTGGACAAGGACAACAAAACCAAAAACGACCGTACTTGGTGCTTTTGGGAACGGGGCAAAGGCCAGTTTGATGATTTGGTCCACAAAACCTGGGAAAACGTATATGTGGGTGGGCAACTGTTTCAAAAATCCACTTCCATTGCTCCTTACACTTATAAAATGCTACGTGGGATTGATTTCTACAATCACTTTTTACCAAAGGTAAAAGCCTATCCGAACATCACTTGGATCCAAGAAGAAGTGCTCTACATTGAAGAGAAGGAATATACGGTCTCGGTATCCACAACCAACCATAAGTTTTCGGGACAAACGGTATTTTCCAGTGGCTATGACCCTTCCATCCTCTCAAAACAAAAGAATTATCCCGTTTTACAACAACATTTTCTGGGATGGCAAATAAAAACCGACCAGTTGGTATTTAATACTGGAGAGGTTGTCTTTATGGACTTTTCCGTGCCCCAAAAAGGCAATACCCGGTTCATGTACGTCCTCCCCTTTTCAGAAAATGGGGCCTTGGTGGAATACACCTTGTTTTCAGAGCATCTATTGGAAAAAAGTGAATACGAAGAAGCCATCAAAACATACATTTCTGCGAATTATGGCGGTACAAAGTACACCATCGAAGAAACAGAATTTGGTAGCATTCCCATGACCTGTTACCCGTTCCACCAACACAATACAGACCGTGTTTTCCATATCGGTATCGCAGGCGGATGGACCAAACCGAGTACAGGCTATACCTTTTACAACACCAGTAGGCAAGTCCCAAAATTGGTGGAACACCTAAAGAAGGGAAAGCGGTTGTCCGAGTTCCATCAAAAAAGCAGGTTTATGTTCTATGACATGCTTTTGCTCGACATTTTGCACGAGAACAACCACTTGGGGCACGACATATTCGAGTCGATGTTCCGGAGACGAAAGGCTTCGCTCATCCTAAAATTTCTCGAAAACGAGACCAATCTATGGGAGGAATTTAAAATTGTCACTGCTCCCAAACCACTTCCGTTCATAAAGGCCCTCTTCAAAAGGATGTTTTAAACGGTGCGCTGCATCAAACCCTCGCCAAACTTTTTGAGCAAAGCTTTGCTTTCCTTCCGCAAATCGATTTTTTCCAACTCATCAAAAGCCTTTTGGGTAAACGCGCTGATAGCCTCCTTCGTCTCCCCTACGGCATCGCTCTCCATAAAAATGGCCTTGACCGCTTCCACTTTGGCCGTGGAATCTTCGGGCTTAATGGAATAGAGATGCAAAAGGCTTTCCCTATCCTGCTTGGTCGCCTTTTCAAGTGCTTTTAGGTACAAAAAGGTCTTCTTGTTTTCCCTAATGTCCCCCCCTACCTGTTTGCCAAACGTCTCCGGGTCTCCAAAAGCATCCAAATAATCATCCTGCAATTGGAAAGCGATGCCCAGGTTTCTGCCGAATTCATAAATGGCCTCTGCCTCTTTTTTTGGAGCAGCGGCCACAATGGCACCTATCTTCATGGCAGCGGCCACCAGAACCGAGGTCTTGTACTCTATCATCTTCAGGTATTCGGGAATGGCAACATCGTCCCGGGTCTCAAAATCCACGTCGTACTGCTGTCCCTCGCAGACCTCAATGGCCGTTTTGCTGAAAAGCGAGGTGAGTTCCTTATACATTTCAGCTGGGTAGCTTTCAAAAAATTGATAGGAAAGGATCAACATGGCATCCCCGGAGAGGATTCCTGTGTTCATGTCCCATTTTTCATGAACGGTGACCTTTCCCCGGCGCAGCGGGGCATCGTCCATGATATCATCGTGCACCAGTGAAAAATTATGGAACATTTCCACGGCCAATGCTGCATCCATGGCGTCCTCGGCCTTGCCCCCAAAAAGTTCCGTGGTCATCAAGGTGAGGATGGGGCGCAACCGTTTTCCGCCCAACCCTAGGATATATTGTATGGGAGCATACAGGTTTTGGGGGTCCTTCATTAAGGTACGGGCCTTCAAATGGGCCACAAAACCATCCCTGTAGGCATCGATGAATTGAGTTTCAGACATAGGGTCAAAAATACATTCAAAAAATTGAAAAGAAATGGAATCATTAGGAGTTCTTCGTACTTGACATCATGGAATTTTGGATGGTTTGATTGCCCGATCAATGCATTATTGGATTTAAACTTGAAATTGGGTTTGTTCTTAACCTCCATTATTTGTTTGATTTTCAACACAAAACGGGGCAACCAAAAGTCAAAATGCACATCCCTTAAAAAAATTTGCTCCAAAATTGCAATAGATTTGAAATCCTTCGTCTCTATCAATGAAGAGAGCAATGAATCAATTTTGAATGGCAGGCCCAACCGAGAACCGCAATAACCTTAGCACCTTTTTCAATGAGGAATACAGTTCGTTGAGGTCGTATGTGCAATCCAAGATCAGGGACACCTCGGAAAGGGATGCGGAGGATATTGTACAGGACGTTGCCCTTCGGATATTTTCGCGTGCGGACGATGCCGTGCCCATCAACAACATTGGCGGGTTTGTGTACAACGCCATACGCAACAGGATCATAGACATCATGAGGGGCAAAAAAGAAAAAAAGCTCCCCAGTGAGGACATAGACCGGCAGTGGCAGGAATTCGCGGAACTGTTCTATGGGAATGCGGACAACAGCTATTCGCCCGAAATGGAAGTGGCTCTCAAAAAGGCCATAACGGACCTGAAACCCATGTACAGGGATATTGTGGTCGCCATTGATTTTGAAGGATATACCTATAAAGAATTGGCCGATCGGACCGGCATACCCCAAGGAACATTGATGTCCAGAAGGCACCGGGCCATGTCTGAATTGTCAAAAAGTTTGGAAAACATAAAAGAATCGAATTATGGAACGTAAAAATGACTTTGAAAAAAGTGTGGAAAAAAAGGTGGAACACAAAGTGAAGAAAATTATAAAAGTAATCGCCATGGTACTCTTCGGAGTGGCAATGCTTCTCTTGGCAAACTACCTGCTCATGCGATTGTGGAACTGGCTCATGCCCGACCTTTTCGGACTGTCCACCATCTCCTACTGGCAATCGTTGGGCATTTTTGTCCTGGCCAAGCTCCTTTTCGGATTTGGTGGGGGAGGAAAAAAAGGTGGCGGGCCGCGTCACAAAAGACAGTTACGGTCGTCCAACAGGTGCGGCTCGCTCCGAAGGGACTTTGGCGAGTGGAAGCATTACGACCAATTCTGGAAGGAAGAGGGCGAAGAAGCCTTTAAGGCATACGTAGAAAGAATCAAAAACGAAAATCATGATACCGAGTAAAAAGAACAACCTCAAGGAAAGGTACCTCCATAGGTATATCCCCTTTTTTTGGAACCTAGGATCAAAAAGCACCAACCATACCGATACGGACCGACTGATTGAACAGTCCGGATTAAAGGGTTCCCATTGAAAACTAAGATTTAAGCTCTCGTTAAAAAAATGTAAAACCTAGGAAACTTTTTTTGTTTTTAAAGTTTCCTAGAGTACTTTTGGCCCTCATTATGCGGGAAAAAATCATACACAAAGCAACCGAGCTGTTCATAAGCCTAGGTTTCAAGAGCGTAACCATGGACGATCTGGCCAATGAAATGGGTATTTCAAAAAAAACCATCTATTCCCATTTCAGAAACAAGACCGAACTGGTAGAAGAGGCCACCATGACCATGTGCGACATCATCACATCAGGGATAGACCATATCGTTTCACATCAAAAGGACCCTATTGAAGAACTCTATGAAATCAAAAAGTTTGTCATGGTGCACCTAAAGGATGAGAAATCGTCCCCTGTGTACCAATTGCAGAAATATTATCCCAAGATCCATGAAGCCTTGAAAAAGAAGCAATACGATTCCATGCATGGCTGTGTGGCGGACAATGTGAGGAGGGGCATGGAAATGGGCATCTACCGGGACAACCTCAACGTGGAGTTTGTGTCCAGGATCTATTTTTCGGGAGTGACCAGCATCAAGGATAATGGTCTGTTCCCAACGGAAATATTCAGCAAGGTGCAAATTTTGGACTATTACCTGGAGTACCACCTCCGGGGCATCGTGACGCCAAAAGGAAGAAAAATATTGAACTCAATCATCAACTCAAATCAAGAATAAATGCGAACAACCCTAATCAGCCTTTTTTTACTATTGCCTTGGCTCGGATCGGCCCAGGATACCATCCATAGTTTCAACATGGATGAGGCCATTGCCTATGCCTTGGAGCACAACTACAGTGCCATCAATGCTTCCCGGGACATTGAAGATGCCCAAAAGCAAAAATGGGAGACCATTGCCACTGGGCTTCCACAGATATCGGGAGCAGTGAGCTATCAGAATCAATTGAAGCAGCCTGTTTCACAGATTCCTGCGGAATTCTTCGGAGGTGAACCGGGAACCTATCAGGAAGTGGTTTTTGGACAGGCACAGTCCATGTCCGCCACGGCCACATTACGCCAAAAGATTTTTGACGGATCATACATTGTGGGCGTACAAGCCACCAAAACCTTTTTGGACTATAGCCAGAACAACAAGGAAAAAACGGAACTGGAAGTACGGAAATCTGTAGTAGAAGCCTATGGCAATGTGCTATTGGCCCAAGAAAGCGTGCAGATTTCCGAAAAGAACAAGGCCACCCTGGAAAAAAACCTCTATGAGACCAAACGCATCTTCGAAAATGGTCTTGGTGACGAAGAAAGTGTGGACCAATTGCAGATAACACTCTCCTCCGTGGACAACCAACTGAAGAATGCAAAGCGACTGGAAAAAATCACTTTGCAGATGTTGAACCTGATATTGGGAATTCCCATTGATGCACCAACGGTCCTGACCGAGAATTTGGACGACCTTACCCAAAAGCAGATAGACCTTGGATTATTGGATACCGAATTCAACATAGAGAACAACATCGATTACAAATTGGCTTTGAACCTGAACGAACAGCGTGCACTGGAACTGAAATTGGCAAAAAGTTACGCACTGCCCACGCTCAATGCTTTTGTGAACTATGGAGGGAATTCCTTCAGTAATGATTTCAATTTTTTGAGCAGCGGGCAACAATGGTTCGGGTCGTCCATTTTAGGTGTGGACCTGAACATCCCCATTTTCAGTTCATTGGGAAGAAGTGCTACGACACAGCGGGCCAAAATAGCCCTAGAAAAGGCCAAGACCCAGTTTACCGAGGCCGAGGCACAGATCCGCCTTCAGTTGGAGAGCGCCAAGAGCGATTATATCCTTTCCATAGAGCAATATGGCACCTCAAAGGAAAATTTAGAGCTGGCCGAACGCATCGAAAAGAAGAACCAGATAAAGTATGAGGAAGGATTGGCCACCAGTTTCGACCTGAGACAGGCCCAGACCCAATTGTACTCCACCCAGCAGGAGTACCTGCAATCCATGGTAGATGTCATCAACAAGAAAGTCGAACTGGAAACCATATTGAATCAATAAACACAAAAGAGAAAACCATTCCATCATGAAAAAAGCAATCTATATAACATTTACAGCTGCAGTTCTAGCCTCCTGTGGAGGCGGTGGCAACAAATCATTCGAAAATGTCCTTGCCAGTGAGGACATGGCTGCCATCCGTGCCAAGCATGCCGAAATTTCCCAACAGCACAAAGCACTCGAAACGCAGTTGAAGTCCCTTGACTCTGCCATAGCCCTTCTGGACGATAGTGCAAAGTTGCCTTTGGTCACCGCTTTTGAGGCCAAGCCCCAAAGGTTTGACCACTATCTGGAACTCCAGGGCGATGTCACCACCAAACAGAACGTGCTCATTTACCCAGAAATGGCGGGCACGCTGAACCGGGTGTATGTGAAGGAAGGACAGAAAGTGTCCAAAGGGCAATTATTGGCCACCATTGACGATGGGGGGCTTTCCAGTCAGCTGGCCCAGTTGAAGACCCAGGCCGAATTGAGCCGGACCACTTTTGAACGTCAAAAAAGGCTTTGGGAGCAGAATATCGGTTCCGAAATCCAGTACCTACAGGCCAAGACCAACTATGAGGCCCAGGAAAGCGCTGTAAAGCAAATGGAGAGCCAAGTGGGCAAATCGTCCATCAGGGCCCCTTTTGATGGCATCATTGACGACGTGGTCAAAGATCAGGGCAATGTGGTGGCCCCAGGTGCAGGATCCGAAGTGTTCCGCATCGTGAACTTATCCAACATGTACATCAATGTGGATGTCCCCGAAAGCCATTTGCCCAACGTTACCCCTGGAAAGGATGTCAAAGTGTATTTTCCCGTATTGGGCGACAGTGTCACCACCAAGATCAGGCAGACCGGAAATTTCATCAATCCGGGCAACCGATCGTTCACCGCCGAAATCCCCGTTCCAAGCCTTGGGGGCAAAATCAAGCCCAACCTCACGGCAAGGGTGATGATCAATGATTACACCAGCGAAAACGCGATTCTTATCCCCCAGAGCATCCTATCTGAAAACGCCGATGGCGAACAATATGTGTTCTTGGTGGATGCCGATTCCATTTCATCCGAACCCGTGGCCAAGAAAGTGGTCATCAAAACAGGGAAAACACAAGGAGATTATGTGGAGGTACTCTCCGGAATCAATAATGGCGACGCCATTATTGACGAAGGGGCCAGAAGTGTGAAGGAAGGACAAAAAGTCAAGATAAAAAATTAGATAGCCAAAGCAATCCATCATTATGAGCAAACAAAAGAAACAAGTAGATAAGGAATTTGGCTTCTCCTCATGGGCCATCGACAACAAGACGACGATGTATGTGCTGATGTTCGTTATCCTTATCCTTGGCGGTATGGCCTACTTCAGTATGCCCAGGGAAAGTTTTCCCGAGGTCAAGGAGACCAAGATATACATCAGCTCGCTCTATCCGGGCAACACGGCCGAGGATATAGAAAAACTCATCACGGACCCCCTCGAAGATCAATTGAAGACCGTGAGCAATGTTGTGGAAATCACATCGACATCACAAGAAGACTACTCCATGATCATTGTGGAGTTTGACGAGAACATTTCCGTGGAGGGAGCCTTGCAAAAGGTAAAGGACGAGGTGGATTCCGAGACCGCTGGCGAGGACTGGCCCACATTCAACGGGGCCAAGGTGGAACCCAATGTGTTCGACCTGAGCCTTTCCGAGGAAATGCCCATTCTCAACATCAACATTTCAGGGGACTATCCCGTGGATAAACTCAAGGAGTATGGGGAATATCTGGAAGATGAGATCGAGAGCCTGATCGAAATCAAACAAGTGGATATCCGTGGTGCACAGGAAAAAGAAGTGGAAGTGGCCGTGGACATCTACAAAATGATGGCCGCCAAGATCAGTTTCAGTGACATCATCAATACCATCAACAATGAGAACATGACCACTTCCGCAGGTAACCTTATTACCAGCGGACAGCGAAGGACCATAAGAATAGTGGGTGAAATCGACGAGCCCAAAGATCTAGAGAATTTCGTAGTAAAGTCGGAGGACGGCAACCCCACTTACCTGAGGGACATTGCCAAGATCACGTTCAAGGAAGAGGACAGGACCACCTATGCACGTGAGTTTGGTCACCCAGTAGTGATGTTGGACGTCAAAAAAAGGTCGGGCAAGAACATGGTGGCAGCAGCGGACCAAATCCGCGTAATCGTTGACGATGCCGTTAAGAATGTGTTCCCTCAAGACCTGACAGTGACCATTGCCAATGACCAATCTTCCATGACCATTGGGCAAGTGGATGATTTGGTGAACAACATCATCTTTGGTATCATCCTCGTGGTCACCGTACTGATGTTCTTCCTAGGCTTCAAGAACGCCCTTTTTGTTGGGTTTGCCATTCCCATGTCCATGTTCATGTCCCTGATGATCTTAAATGCGTTGGGCTATACCATGAACACCATGATCCTTTTCGGGCTTATCATGGGGTTGGGAATGTTGGTGGACAACGGTATTGTGGTGGTGGAAAATGTGTACCGACTCATGGACGAGGAAGGTATGTCCAGGACCCAAGCTGCCAAAAAAGGAATCGGGGAGATTGCGTTCCCCATCATCATTTCCACATTGACCACCGTGGCCGCCTTTGTGCCACTGGGGCTGTGGCCGGGAATCATGGGACAGTTCATGATGTATTTCCCGATTACCTTATCCGTGGTACTGGGCTCCTCGCTCTTCGTGGCCATATTCTTCAATTCTGTACTGGTATCCAGGTACATGACCACAGAGGACAAGGAAATGCCCTTGAGGCAGATCATTCGTATTACGATCATCATATCTGTCATTGGTCTGCTCATCATTCTCTTTGGCGGGACCTATAGGGGGCTTGGCACAGTAATGGTGTTGACCGCCATCATGCTATGGGCATACAGATTCTTCTTAAGGGGATGGGCCAACAGTTTTCAGTTCAATATCCTGCCCAGATGGGAACGGTTCTATGAACGGACATTACGTTGGGCCTTGGCCAAAAGAAGACCAATTTTCATAGCCATAACCACATTCGTTCTGCTCATTATTGCATTTATGGGCTTTGGGGCATCGGTAGGTAGCCAAAGGACCAAAGTGGAGTTCTTTCCGGACAATACGCCCAATCAGATCATTGTCTATATCGAATATCCCGAAGGGACCGATATTGAAAAGACCAATGCCATCACCAAGGATATAGAGGAGCGGGTATATGACATTATCAATTCGGAAGCCTACATGCACGGGGACTATAACTTCCTTACCGAAAGTGCGGTCTCCCAAGTAGGTGAGGGTGCAGGTAACCCGCAGACCGATGGGGGCTCGGCTGCCGAGATGCCCCACCGAGGAAAGATCACTGCTACCATGCGGGAATACAAGTACCGCGAAGGAGCTGATAGTAAAGACCTTTTGCGGAAGGTACAGGAAGCACTGAAAGATGTGTACCCTGGCGTAGCCATTTCTGTGGAAAAAGATGCCGTTGGTCCTCCTGCTGGTTACCCCATCAATATTGAATTGGAAGGGGACGACTATACGGAATTGATCAACACTGCCGAAAGTATGCGCAACTTCATCAATTCCAGGAACATTCCCGGCATCGACGAGCTCAAGATAGATGTGAACAAGTCCAAACCATCCATGTTGGTCGCCGTGGACCGAAAGAAAGCCGGGGAACTTGGCGTGGCCACTGGACAGGTAGGCCAACAGCTGCGTAATTCCATTTTTGGGGCCAAAGCAGGCATCTACAAAGAAAGCGGTGAGGATTATGACATCTATGTCCGCTTTAAAGAAGGGGACCGCTATAACACCAGCGCCCTTTTCAACCAAAGGATCACGTTCAGGGATGCATCGTCGGGCCAAATCAAGGAAGTGCCCATTTCGGCTGTGGCAAGACAAGTGAACAGTACTGGATTTAGCGCCATAAAGCATCGGGATGCCAAACGTGTCGTTACGGTCTATTCTGCCTTAGCTCCCGGATACACAGATGCTGGGGCCATCGTGAGCAAGATACAGGAGGAAATGAACGATTATGAAGGGCTACCTTCGGGCATTAAAATCGATTATACAGGACAGATCGAGGAACAGAACAAGCAAATGGCCTTTTTGATGGGTGCCTTTTTCACGGGTCTGGGACTGATCTTCTTCATATTGATCTTCCAGTTCAACTCCATTTCAAAGCCCGGCATCATCATGCTCGCTATTTTCTTGAGCTTGATCGGGGTTTTTGGCGGATTGATCGCCACGGGCAGTGCCTTCGTTATCATGATGACCATGATGGGAATCATTTCCTTGGCCGGTATTGTGGTGAACAACGGAGTGGTGTTGTTGGACTATACCCAATTGCTGATTGATAGGAAAAAGGCCAAACTGGATATGGACGAAGAGGACCTATTGCCCCTTGAAGACTTTACAGAGGCTGTAGTGAAGGGCGGCAAGGCCAGGCTACGTCCCGTATTGCTCACGGCCATCACCACTATTTTGGGATTGATTCCCTTGGCCACCGGTTTCAACATCAACTTCTTTACCTTGATGGCGGATTTTGACCCGAACATCTATATTGGAGGGGACAACGTCATCTTCTGGGGACCCTTGGCATGGACCGTTATTTACGGACTGTTCGTGGCAACCTTCCTTACCTTGATCGTGGTACCCATTCTCTTCAGTTTGGTGTACAAATTGAAACTAAGGATCCAAAGGGCCAAGACAAGAAGGGAAGAGCGTAAGAATGAAAACTTGGATGCTGCCACGGCTTAACGGCAAAAGGCAGCACATAAAAAAGCCCCGACCTTAAGGTCGGGGCTTTTTGTTCATTGTGGGTCCAAGTTATTTGTTTACGGAAACAACCTCGGACTGGCTCCAATCCTTTACATTGACAATGCGGTTATCGGAAAAATCCACTTCACGCAAAACATCTTCCTTCCAAAAGAACCACTTCCCGGTCTTCTTTCCATTGTCATACTTTCCAGAGGCTATCTTTTTGCCATTGGTATCAAACATAAGCCAATCCCCATGTAACTTTCCTTTTAGCATATAACCAGTCTGGGATACTTCCCCATTTTCGTGAAAATAGGTAGCCTTCACCATTTTCCCCACTTTTTCCAAAGTCGGTTTTGTTTCCTGTGAAAACATACAAACCGAAAACATAATTGCTAAAAAAAATACAGCTTTCTTCATAGTAATGGGTTTTAAAATCTTCATTACCAAAGGGTAACTACACAAAGTTATCCAAAATACAGATGAAAATAACGTTTAAACAACAATTAATTTACATTAAATTAACTTTAAAGTTGTAAATAATTGATTTTTAATATTTTAAATTGAAAATATGTCATCCATTTATCGTTTTATTTAGGCTTTAATCCATTAAAAGGGCATTCCAATGTAAATTTAATGTTAAGAAATAGACCAAAAAACAACCTAAAACGCCTATATCGACCATATCTTGAACTGATCTATAAATAAAGGTTTGGGGACAGAAAATCCGTTTATCTCGCTATAAATATGTGCTTTCCTATTAAATTTGCCCTCTCATTAACAAACATCATGTATAGAAGCAATACTTGTGGCGAACTAAGGGCGTCACATATAGGTTCAGAGGTTATTTTAAGTGGCTGGGTGCACAAGCTAAGGGACAAGGGGTTTGTGGCCTGGGTGGATCTGCGCGACCGTTACGGGATCACGCAATTGGTATTTGATGAGGAGCGCACTTCAAAAGAACTTCTGGAACAGGCCAGGGAACTGGGGCGAGAAACCGTTATCCAGGCCAAGGGACAGGTCATAGAGCGGGCCTCCAAAAATCCCAATATCCCCACGGGGGAAATCGAGGTATTGGTGACCGAACTGACCATCCTGAACACATCCCTCCTGCCCCCCTTCACCATTGAGGACGATACCGATGGTGGGGAGGACATTCGCATGAAGTACCGCTATTTGGATATTCGCCGGAACCCGGTAAAAAATAATCTCATTTTCAGACACAAAGTGAGCATGGAAGTCCGAAAATACCTTTCGGACCAAGGGTTTATCGATGTGGAGACCCCTTACTTGATCAAATCCACACCAGAAGGTGCCCGTGACTTTTTGGTGCCAAGCCGAATGAACGAAGGACAATTCTATGCCCTTCCACAATCCCCACAGACCTTTAAACAGTTGTTGATGGTGGGCGGTATGGACAAATATTTCCAGATCGTAAAATGTTTCAGGGACGAAGACCTCCGTGCGGACAGGCAGCCGGAATTCACCCAAATCGATTGTGAAATGGCCTTTGTGGAGCAGGAGGACATCCTCAACACCTTCGAGGGCCTCACCAAACACCTTTTGAAGGAAATCAAAGGCGTGGACATTCAGGAATTTCCAAGAATGACCTATGACGATGCCATGCGCCTTTATGGCAACGACAAACCGGACATCCGTTTCGGGATGCAGTTCGGTGAACTGAACACCGTGGCACAGCACAAAGATTTCAATGTGTTCAATACCGCCGAATTGGTAGTGGGCATTGCCGTTCCCGGTGCATCGGAATATACCCGCAAGGAAATTGACGCTCTGATCGACTGGGTCAAACGCCCACAGGTCGGCGCCAAGGGCATGGTCTATGTAAAATGTAACGAAGATGGCTCCTATAAATCCTCCGTGGATAAATTCTATGATCAAGAGGACCTGGCCAAATGGGCCGAAGTGACCGGAGCCAATCCCGGAGACCTCATCTGTGTGCTATCTGGCGATGCCAATGTGACCCGTGCACAGCTCAGTGCGCTCCGCATGGAACTGGCCACTAGGCTCGGACTCCGAAAACCGAATGAATTTGCCCCACTTTGGGTAGTGGATTTCCCATTGTTGGAATTGGATGAGGAAACGGGCACCTATCATGCCATGCACCACCCCTTCACTTCTCCCAAGCCGGGTCAATTGGAGCTTTTGGAGACCGACCCTGGTGCCGTCAAGGCCAATGCCTATGACCTCGTGCTGAACGGAAATGAAATAGGTGGGGGATCCATCCGTATCCACGATAAGGAAACCCAAGCCACCATGTTCAAACATTTGGGCTTTACCCCCGAAGAGGCCAAGGCACAGTTCGGCTTTTTGATGGATGCCTTCCAATATGGTGCCCCGCCCCACGGTGGGATTGCCTTCGGCCTGGACCGTTTGGTGTCCATTTTGGGCGGTCAGGAGACCATCAGGGACTTTATCGCATTCCCCAAGAACAACAGCGGAAGGGATGTGATGATAGATGCCCCTGCCAAAATCGATGAAGCACAGTTGAAGGAACTACATATCAAATTGGACTTATAAAATTCATCCCGCCCAAGGCGGGATTTTTAATACCTTTAAGTACACCGTTAGCTAAATGCCCAATAAGAAAAGCTTACTTACCCGCTTTCTGAAATGGAGATACAAAAACATCTCCAACAAGACCTTTGTGCACATCATGAGCCTGGTCGTGGGCTTTTTGGCAGGGCTGGTGGCCGTGACGTTGAAGAACATCACCTATTTTATAGAATCCCTCTTGAAAATGGGCATTATCTTTTCCGAGAACCAACTGTACTTCATTCTGCCCACCATCGGCTTGACCTTTGTATATCTCTACGTGAAATATGTACAGAAGAAACCGCTACAACATGCCGTTTCGTCCATCATTTTTTCCCTTTCCAAAAAGGGAGGGCTACTGGGGGTCAAGGACATCTACACCCCTCTCATCACCGCACCGCTCACGGTCGGTTTTGGGGGATCCGTGGGGCTTTTGGGGCCGGCCGTAAAATCAGGATCGGCCATCAGCTCCAACCTTAGCCGATTGTTCCATATCGATACGAAGACAAGGTCCTTATTGGTGGCCTGTGCCTCCGCTGGGGCCATTTCTTCCATTTTCCAATCACCCATAGCCGCCATCATCTTTGCCGTGGAGGTGTTCACGCTGGACCTGACCATGATGTCCATGCTGCCACTGCTTCTTGCCTCAATTTCAGGGGTCCTTACCTCCTATTTCTTTTTGGGGAACGAGGTGCTTTTCAAATTCTCACTGACCGAAGGGTTCCAGTTGGAGGATACGCCTTTTTACATTTTATTGGGCGTGGGCACCGCTTTTGCATCCATCTATTTTACCAAAATGTACTTTGCCATCCTGAATTTTTTTAAACGATTCAAAAGCCCAAAATACAAGCTGTTGGTGGGCGGGATAGCCATTGGTATCATGCTCTATGCCATTCCCCCGCTCTATGGTGAAGGTTTTGGCTTCATCAACAACCTTTTGGAGGGCAATCACCTGAAAGCTTTGGGCACGACTCCTTTTGATGCCTACACGAACAATATTTGGGTGGTCATCGCACTGCTGTTCGGAATCACCCTTTTCAAGGCCATAGCCATGACGACCACTTTTGCCGCTGGGGGTGCCGGGGGGATCTTCATCCCGACCATGGTGATGGGCAGTGCACTGGGCAATGTGGTGGCTAAGGTCATCAATAATCTGGGGTTTGGGTTTTCGGTATCCGAGAGCAATTTTACCTTAATCGGCATGGCCGGTCTCATTGCTGGGGTGATCCACGCCCCACTGACCTCCATATTCCTTATTGCAGAAATTACTGGGGGCTATGAACTGTTCGTCCCCCTGATGATCACCGCTTCCATTTCGTATCTGATCACCAAAAATGCTTTGGACTATACCATATACACCAAAGAATTGGCCAAGATCGGCGCCCTTTTGTCGCACAATAAAGACCAATTGGTACTGGGTCTTTTGGAAATGGATGATGTGATCGAGAAAAATTTCATGCCCGTGCACCCGAGGATGTCCTTGGGCGAAATGCTACACGAATCCGTCTCCAAGTCCAAAAGGAACATTTTTCCTGTTTTGGACGACGACGAAAAACTGATGGGCATCATTGTGCTGGACGATATCCGGCAATTCATGTTCGATACGGAACTTTACGACACCGTTTTTGTAAAGAACTTGATGCATGCTCCGCCTGAACACATTTTCTACGGTAAGGACAGCATGAAACAGGTGATGAAAAAATTCCAGGACAGCGGGGCTTGGAACCTTCCGGTCATCAAGGATGGGAAATATGAGGGCTTCATCTCAAAATCAAAACTATTGACAGCCTATCGCAGAAAATTGATCAATTACAGCCAATGAAATTCAAATTTAAATATATTGTCGTCTTGGTCACCTTGGCCGCCATCGCTTCCATCATCTATGGTTTTTCCATTAAGGAAGAAAATCCCGGCCTGGGGCATAAGTGCATCGGCCTGGGTACCGTGGGCCTGTTCCTTGTGGCCATGCCCCTCTTCTTGATCAAGGAGAGCAAGGGGAAAAATATGAAAGATTATATGTTGACGAAGGAAAACATTAAGAAAATGCAAGAAAAGGAGCAAAAAAAGACTGAAAATCAATAATTTTCTTAAGATTTAATATTCAATTTATCTATCGCGACACAAAAAACTCTACTTTCGTATTTTAACAAATTATTTATTTTAATGACCGGTACAGTAAAATTTTTTAATGGATCCAAAGGTTATGGGTTCATTACCAACGACGACACAGGAAAGGACATCTTTGTTCACGTTACAGCTTTGAACGGGGTGGAATTGAACGAAGGCGACAAAGTAGAATACCAAGAAGAAGAAGGAAGAAAAGGAGTGGTTGCTGCACGTGTGCAGGTAATCGGATAACATCAATATTTTATTTTGATTTTTTGTAGAACCCTGGCACTGTCAGGGTTTTTTATTTAATTCAAATTCCTTCTTTGGATAAAGAACCTTTTGAGCAGCTCGGAGGCCTCATTTTCCATGACCCCTCCAAGAATCTCTGTCTTCGGATGCAAGTTCCCACCCACTACGCTGAACCCGCGCTCAAGGTCTGCAGCCCCATAGACCACTTTGGAAACTTGGCTCCAGTAGAGCGCCCCGGCGCACATTTGACAAGGTTCCAAGGTAACATAAAGTGTACACCCATGCAGGTATTTGCCCCCCAGAAAATTGGAGGCGGCCGTAATGGCCTGCATTTCGGCATGTGCCGTGACATCCCTTAGTCGCTCGGTAAGGTTGTGCGCACTGCCAATGATCCTGTTGTTCACTACCACCACCGCGCCAACGGGCACTTCCCCGATTTCAAAAGCGGTTTCGGCCTGTTGCAAGGCCTTTTTCATGAAATAGTTGTCATCAAACAGGTTCATTCCGGAAAAAAATTGAAAAAATCATGGATGGGCTAAGCTACGCATAAAAAAAGTTAGTCGATAATCGGTACTTTTGTTTTTTGTCCGTTGGAAGCACTTTTAACACATATCAATTCCCCTGAAGACCTCAAAAAATTGGGCATGGATGAATTGCCCAAACTTGCCCAAGAACTGAGGGAATTCATCATTGACATTGTATCTACCAAAGAAGGCCATCTTGGTGCCAGTTTGGGGGTAGTGGAACTCACCATTGCCCTACATTATGTATTCGACACCCCGAAGGACAAACTCATTTGGGATGTGGGACACCAGGCCTATGGACACAAGATATTGACAGGACGAAAGGAAATTTTTGGGACCAACCGACAACTTGGCGGTATCAGCGGATTTCCCAAACGAAGTGAGAGTGTGTACGATGATTTTGGCACAGGTCACAGTTCCACTGCCATTTCTGCTATTTTGGGCATGGCCATGGCATCAAGGTTGAACGGTGACCTTGCCAAACAGCACATTGCTGTGGTGGGCGATGCTTCCATTGCCAGTGGAATGGCCTTTGAGGGGCTCAACCATCTGGGCGTTACTGATGTAAATGCACTCATCATCCTAAACGATAATGCCATCGGCATAGACCCCAGCGTCGGGGCTCTTAAAAAATACCTCACCAATGTCAAAAAAGGGACAGCAAAGGACGAAAACATCTTCGAATGCCTCAACCTAAACTATTCCGGACCCATAGATGGCCATGACATTGGAGCCTTGATCAAAGAACTGGAACAGTTGAAACAACTGGGCGGACCAAAGTTGTTGCACATCATAACCACCAAGGGAAGAGGGCTGAAAAAAGCCGAGGAGGACCAAGTGGTGTACCATGCCCCGGGGAAATTTGATAAGGTGACCGGGGAACGGTTCAAAAAAGTGAAAGGAAACGAGCCTCCCAAATATCAAGATGTCTTTGGGCATACTTTGGTGGAATTGGCCGAAAGGAACGACAGGATTGTGGGAATCACACCTGCCATGCCCACTGGCAGCTCACTAAAATTCATGATGGACAAAATGCCCCATCGCGCATTTGACGTGGGGATTGCCGAACAGCATGCGGTTACCTTGGCTGCGGGGATGGCCACACAGGGCCTTGTGCCTTTTTGTAACATCTATTCCACTTTTTTACAACGGGCCTATGATCAGGTCATACATGATGTGGCCCTTCAGAACATTCCCGTAGTCTTCTGTTTGGATCGTGCCGGACTGGTGGGACAAGATGGCCCAACACATCATGGGGTGTTTGACCTCGCCTATTTGAGATGCATCCCCAACCTTGTTGTTTTTGCCCCGATGAACGAAATGGAGCTGAGGAACATCATGTACACCGCCCAATTGGGACTAAGTGGCCCCATAGCCATCCGATACCCTAGAGGGCAGGGCACAACCTTGGATTGGAAAAATGATTTTGAACCCATTGAAATTGGCACGGCCAAATGCTTGACGGAGGGAACAAAAATAGCCGTGCTCTCCATTGGCCATATCGGAAACGAGGTGAAACGGGCTATTGCCGCTTTGGACACACCCGAAAGCATTGGCCACTATGATATGCGCTTTGCCAAACCTTTGGACAAAAAGATGCTCCGTACTATTTTTGAAAGGTACGATCATATCATCACCGTGGAAGATGGCTGCAAAATGGGTGGATTTGGTTCGGCGGTACTGGAATTTGCAAACGGGGAACGGTTGTCCAAACCTGTTACCATTCTCGGTATTCCGGACAAGTTTGTGGATCATGGCACCATGGAGGAGACCCACAAGATGGCTGGTATAGATTTTGATACGCTTTTTTCATATTTACAATCAACCTTGGACCAATGCGGATAATTTGTTTTCTGATTCTATTCTTCACTGTTTTCCTTTCGTCACATGCACAGATCAATCGCTTAAAAGTCTTCGAACCCGATAGTACGGAAACGGGTTTCAAGATTGTCCGTATCAAGGATACCAAACTCAAATATCTTACCCGGGAGGCAAAGCTGACCGATCCGCGGACCGTGCTGAACCGGGTGAAACCCTTGAAGCGATGGTACAAACGCTTCAAGCCTACTTCCTTTTGGAAAAAAGTGAACGAATTTGGCCTCAACATCAATGAGGTTTCCTTTGTGAACTGGAATGCGGGGGGCGACAACTCCGTCTCGGCCCTAGCGAGTTTCCGTTTTGCACGGAACTACAAGTTTCGCTATCTGAACTGGGACAATGAGGCACAGCTCCGATATGGGATGAATGCCCAAGAAGGAAGAAAGCTCCGGAAAACGGATGACCAACTCAGGCTTTCAACGACCATAAGTTTCAGGAGGGATACCATAACCAATTGGTACTATTCCGTAAAGGCCAATTTCAACACCCAATTCTCGAACGGTTTCAAATATCCGGACAGGGAGAACCCCATTTCCAGGTTCATGGCCCCCGGCTACCTTTTTGTGGGTATCGGTACTTCCTATATTCCACCCAACGACAAGTTTAACCTTTACATATCTCCCGCCACCATGAAATCCACCTTTGTTCTGGACGATGCCCTTTCCAATTTGGGGTCCTTCGGTGTGGAAGCTGGGGACAATGTCTTTATGGAAATGGGATTTTTGGTCACCAATACCTGGGAAAAGGAAGTCCTAAAAAATGTACTGATGAAGCATAGGATAAACCTGTATACCGATTATGTGCGGAGTTTTGGAAATGTTGATGTGGATTGGGAAATGAACTTCAACCTCAAGGTAAATCAATACATCAACGCTAATATAGGCACGCATCTCATTTTTGACGATGACATCAAGTTTGATGAAGTGGTGGCAGATGACGGCACCATAGTCGACCCAGGTATCCCCCGAATCCAGTTCAAGCAGCTACTGGGCGTGGGTATCCTATACAATTTTTAGAATGTCCTCCCCGTCAATTTATCGTGGATATGCACGGCCGCACTATCCGATAGACTGGCCACGAAGCAGCTGGTGCCCAATAATATCGTATAGATGTCAACGTCTGTTTTTCGGTACATTTCGGGCAGGCTTTTCACGAGAAGCCGGTCATAGTTGGTATCATGCCCTTCCTTGATGTTGACAAGGGCCGTGGTGTACATTTCCAAAAGGTCGGATATGATACGATAGCCCGCCAGTTCCTTGTCGATCACTTCGGTGGACTGATAGATTCGCTCCACGCTCAATTTTATGATATCGTCTACCTGGGCCTTGTATTTTCCCTTATCCAAAAGAGCGGCGTCAAAATTACCTTCCAAGATCTTGTCCTCGTTCGCCACAAAAACTTCAACAGCGTCACCGATCAAGGTATTTATGGCCAAGGCCCTCAAATAGCTCAATCGGTCACTGGAACTGTTCATGGCATTGTATTTTTGGGTGTTGATGCTCCCCTTCACCAAGTTGATCAGGTATTCCAGGGCATATTCTTCCGGTACAAGCCCAAGGTTGATCCCATCCTCAAAATCGATGATGGTATAACAGATATCATCGGCCGCTTCTACCAGATAGGTCAACGGATGTCGAAAGAAAGCCGTTCCAAGGGCATTGGGGTTTGGTACGAGCCCAATTTCATGGGCAACTTCCAAAAAGAAGGCTTTTTCCGATTGGAAATACCCAAACTTTTTGTCCGCAATATGTCGGGAAGGCTTTTTGGGCAACGAGGCCTTTGGATATTTCATAAAAGTTCCCAAAGTGGCATAGCTTAACCGAAGCCCCCCGGGAACCCCTTCCCTGGATTCGGTCAGCAGTTTAAAACCGTTTGCGTTCCCTTCAAAATCGATCAAATCCTGATACTCCACTTCGGAAAGGGCATTCCTATATCTTTTGCCACTGCCCTGGGCAAAATAATTCCCGATGGCCTTTTCCCCGCTGTGCCCAAAGGGCGGATTGCCAATGTCGTGCGACAAGGCGGCTGCGGCCACTATGGCCCCAAAATCATTGAAATGATAGCCATGTACCTCGGACAAAAAGGGATATTTGGACAAGATCTGCTGCCCGGCAATGCGCCCAAGGCTCCTTCCCACTACGGAAACCTCCAAACTGTGGGTGAGGCGTGTATGTACAAAATCCTTTTTGGAGCCAACGCTAATGGGCATCGGGATTACCTGTGTCTTATCCTGAAGGCTTCTAAATGCAGAGGAGAAGATGATGCGGTCATAATCCACTTCAAAACCCAAACGGGTCTCATTTTGTTCTTTGCGCAATCTCTTTGCTTTGTCCCCGAATCTCCGTAATGAGAGTAGCTGTTCCCAGTCCATAGTTTACTATTGGTGCAATATACGCCTAAGCTTTCATATGCTCAAGCAAACCTCAAAGTGCATTTGTGCCTCGAATTTTAATGATTTCTTCATTTTAGCATTACACTTAAGACATCTAGAAGGAGCTATTTTGTATGGTTTACAATAAGGTTTTCGTTACGGATATTAGTTTTTGTCGACTATTCTTCGAAATCCTAGGGCTGCCTTTTTCAAAAAGGTGGCCCTTTTTGTATGACACATTCTTATCATAACATACAGGCAACATTAATTTAACATTGGGTACGGTTCTTTGCAGCGACAAAAACTAGTACTGTAATGGATATCAAAAAGTTGGCCCTATTGGGATTCTACTTTCTTTTCCTATGCATTCATTTTTCCTATTCGCAATACCAGGCCCAATCCACATTTGGCAATGGCCTCTTGAATATTGTCGGAAAGGACAGCAGCTGGACCGCAAAGGTTGGGGCAAGAATGCAGATTTTGGCCATTTCATCTTGGGAAGAAAACCAAAATGGGGAGCTTGGAAACCCTGAACAGAATTTTTTGGTGCGTAGGGCCCGACTGAAATTTGATGGATTTGTCCATACCCCGAAACTCCGTTACAAGTTGGAGCTTGGGCTATCCAACCGTGATATTTCAGGAGGTTCGGAATTTACGGGAAACACCCCCAGATACATTTTGGACGCCGTGGTGATGTGGAACTTTTACCAAAACTTTGAACTCTGGTTCGGGCAGACCAAACTCCCAGGAAACATTGAGCGAGTCATTTCCTCGGCGGACCTCCAGCAGGTGGACAGGTCACTGCTCAACAGCAAATTCAACATAGACCGGGACATGGGCTTTCAGCTAAGGCATCATTTCAAATTGGGGAAAAAAGCATTGGTGCGGGAAAAGTTTGCTTTTTCCCAAGGTGAGGGCAGAAACATTACCAAAGGTAATCTGGGAGGACATCAATACACCTCACGGTTGGAATTCCTTCCGTTTGGCACGTTCATTTCCAAAGGGGATTACAAAGGGGCCGACCTGAGCCGGGAACCAACTCCAAAACTCATGGTAGCTGCCACCTATGATATAAACAAGGATGCCGTAAGGACCCGAAGCAATATGGGGACATTCATGCAAACGGATACTGGCCTGTACGAAACGGATATCTCAACACTATTCATGGATTTTATGTTCAAATACCGTGGACTTTCCCTCATGGGCGAATATGCCCATCGCGATGCGGACGAGCCTGTGGCCATCAACCTGGACGGCACGGAAACAGGGGATATTGTACAAGTGGGGAATGCCCTGAACCTTCAGACAGGCTATCTTTTCAAGACCGATTGGGAAGTTTCTGCAAGGTACACCCATGTTGAATTAGATCGGGACATCACTGGAAAAAATCCGGAAAATCAATATACACTGGGACTTTCAAAGTATATTGTGGGGCACAAACTGAAGGTGCAGACAGACCTCAGTTATTTGAATGTGGACAACGGAACGGACGAGGTGATGTTCCGGTTACAATTGGACGTACACCTATAAAAAATAACCTTAACATAACTTAATCGTAGGTCATTCTCTTGATATTTGAAAAATTTTTTTGAATTTTAACTATGGACAATATTTACTTCCTCATAATGGTTGCGCTTGCAGTACTGGCCATTGCCGACCTTGTAGTTGGTGTGAGCAATGATGCCGTGAACTTCCTGAACTCAGCCATTGGGTCCAAGGCCCTTTCCTTCAAGACCATCATGATCGTGGCCAGCATAGGCATTGCCTGTGGCGCCATTTTTTCCAGTGGACTTATGGAAGTTGCCCGAAAAGGGATCTTTAACCCCGGGGAATTCTATTTCGATGAAATCATGTTCATCTTTGTGGCCGTGATGATCACGGACATTCTTTTGTTGGACTTTTTCAACACCTTGGGGATGCCCACCTCCACAACGGTCTCCATAGTGTTCAACCTTTTGGGGGCTGCGGTAGCCATGGCATTGATCAAGATAGGTGCTGCCAACGGAAATTTTTCCGATGTTGTCAACTACATCAATACCGAAAAGGCCGTTGAGATCATTGTGGGAATCCTTTCCTCGGTCGTCATCGCGTTTTCCATTGGAGCCGTGGTGCAATGGGTCTCAAGGCTTTTACTGTCCTATAATTTCCAAAAGAAACCCAAATGGACCGGTGCCATTTTTGGGGGATTGGCGCTTTCGGCCATTACATACTTTATTCTGATCAAAGGGATCAGCGGCACTCCATTTGCCGACCGAACCTACGGTCTCATTGGAAACATGACCATCAAGGCGTTCCTTGAAACCAGTGTCTATCAGGTCATAGTAGTAAACTTTTTGGCTTGGGCCGTTATTTCGTATGTCCTTATCCTATTTGCTAAAACGAACATCTATAAACTGATCATCGGTGTGGGAACTTTTTCCCTTGCCCTAGCCTTTGCCGGAAACGACCTTGTGAATTTTATAGGGGTTCCCATTGCAGGGCTACAGTCCTATCAAGCTTGGAGCGCATCGGGAATACCAGCTTCCGAGTTCAGCATGGAGGTCCTGTCCACCAAAGTGGAGACCCCTACCCTGCTACTGTTCATTTCGGGTATGGTGATGGTGGCCACTTTGTGGCTTTCCAAAAAGGCCCGATATGTAGCCGATACGGAGATCAACCTGTCCCGCGAAGGGGAGGCCAACGAAAGGTTCCAACCCAACTATTTGTCCAGAAGCCTTGTCCGGTATACCATTGCCGTATCGGAGTGGGCATCCTCCATGGTTCCTTCCAATGTAAAAGCCGCAGTTGATAAAAGGTTCCAAAAACCTGTCATCAACCTCTCCAAGGACAAAGTGCACCATTTGCCCGCCTTTGATATGATCAGGGCCTCTGTGAACCTTATGGTGGCCGGTATCCTGATTTCCGTGGCCACATCGTACAAATTACCCCTTTCCACCACCTATGTGACCTTTATGGTTGCGATGGGAACCTCTTTGGCCGATAGGGCCTGGGGTGCTGAAAGTGCCGTTTACCGTGTGGCCGGGGTACTGAACGTGATCGCTGGATGGTTCAGTACGGCCATCATCGCCTTTTTGGCCTCTGGGACCATCTTGGCACTGATCAGTTTTGGCAAGGGCGCGGCCATCGCCATTTTGCTGTTTGCCTCCGTATTGCTCTTGGTGAGGAACTACATCTCCTACAACAAGAAGACAAAGGAAATCAAGGTGGAGGATCGCCTACGAAGGGCCGAGAGCAGCTCCATACAGGGGGTCATCGAAGAAAGTGCCGCCAACATTGCCAATGTGGTGAAGCGTAGCAAAAAAATCTATTCCAATTCCATCAATGGGCTGGCCAAACAGGACCTCAACTTTTTGAAGAAGAACAAAAAACAGGGGAATAAGCTGGCCGGGGAGATCGAAGATCTTCGGGAACATACCTTTTACTTCATCAAAAACTTGGAGGAAGCCCATATTGGGGCCAGTAACTTTTACATCAATGCGATGGGGCACCTCACCGATGTTTCCCAATCCCTTGAGTACATTGGTAAGGTGAGCTATAACCATGTGCACAATAATCATAAGAAATTAAAGTACAACCAGATCAAGGAACTAAAGGAAATAGACCAAAAGCTGGAAGAACTTTTTGACAGGACCCAAAAGGCCTTTGAGGCGAAGTCTTTTGAACAGATAGGGGCCATTTTGGATTCCAAGCAGGATCTCTATGACATGGTTTCGCAAAAAATAGACAGGCAGGTTTCCAGGACAAGGACAGAAGAGTCCAGCCCCAAGAATACCACCCTCTATTTCTCCCTTTTGTTGGAAACACGTGACCTTATGACCGCTATGATGGATCTGTTGGAACAGTATTTTCAACAACACGACAGTTCCATAACACCGGCCAAGATCACGGAGAAGAAATAAAATAGCGTATCTTTTCCAGCAAATCCCGCTGAAAAATGATGCATAATTTCTTCAACTTGGACATTAAGACTAACTCTAAAAATGGCATGGTCATGCTTCGTGGGTTCGTCTATGTGTTTCTAATATTCTCTTCTTTTTCTGCTTTGGCGCAATCCAAGGAAAAGGAATGGATGTTAGGGCCTTTCGAGCGCGATCAAGATGCACGCCCCATTCTTGGGAAAAATTCAGAATCTGAGTTCAAAGATCCAATAACCCATCAAAATACGCATTGGGAATCCATGGCCACTTTTAATCCAGCGGCCATTGTGAAGGATGGGAGCATTCATGTGCTTTACAGAGCCGAGGAAAAATTAGGGGAAAAGGAAATTGGAGGGCACCGTTCCAGGATCGGGATGGCCATTTCCAAAGATGGGGTCACCTATACCAAACAGCCTGTGCCCGTTTTTTATCCCGATGAAGACCATCAAAAGCAGAATGAATGGCCTGGCGGCACGGAAGACCCCAGGATCGTGGAAACGGAAGATGGGACCTACGTACTGACCTATACCCAGTGGAACCGCGAAGTGCCTAGACTTGCAGTGGCTACTTCCAAGGATTTGGTACACTGGGAAAAACATGGCCCTGTTTTTCAAAAATATGAACAAGGTGTTTATTTAAATCGTGAAACCAAATCTGGAGCCATAGTTACTGAACTTAAAAACGACAAACTGGTTGCCGCCAAAATCAATGGGCTCTATTGGATGTACTATGGGGTTCCACACATTTGGCTGGCCAGTTCAACAAATCTGAAAGACTGGGCACCCGTGGAAACCTACGAAGGCAAACTTGCCCCAGTTTTAAGCCCCAGACCCGGTTATTTTGATTCTTGGCTGGTGGAGGCCGGACCACCTCCCTTGCTCACCGAAAAAGGCATTGTGGTGCTCTACAATGCAGGAAACTCACAGAACATAGGAGTAAAGGAACTGGGCAATCGAATTTATACAGGCGGACAGGCACTTTTTGACCCAAACGAGCCTTGGAAACTACTGGACCGCACCGATGCGCCCTTTATCAAGCCCGAACTGCCTTTTGAAAAATCGGGACAGTACAAAGAGGGGACCACTTTTCTGGAAGGACTTATACTCTTCAACGAAACTTGGTATTTGTATTATGGCACCGCTGACAGTATGGTGGGTGTGGTAAAGGCCAAACCGTAACTTACTATCTGTAAAAGTTCATCTCATCCATATATTTCCATACGGCAAAGGGAAGCAATGGTTTGATGTTTTTACCTAATTTATGGGCCTTTCGGATGAAGGTTGAAGAAATTTCCACGATGGGGGCATCCACCTTTTTGATTTTGGGATGTCCATGAAACTGGTGTTCTATTATTCCTTCGGAAATTCTGGGGTATACATAAATGAAACGGTGTTCCAAAATGGTCTCATAGTTTTTCCATTTATGGAAACCCTTCAGGTTGTCCTCTCCCATAATGAGAGAAAACTGATGTCCTTCGCCATATTTTTCATCCAAATGGACCAAGGTGTTGATGGTGTAATTGGGTTGTGGCAGATCAAACTCAATTTTGCTCGGTTTTAACTTGTCATAGTCTTGGACGGCCTCGTACACCATTTGGTACCTGTGGTGGTCCTCCAAAAGCGATTGCTTGGTCTTGAACGGGCTTTGAGGGGTGATAACGAACCAAACCTCATCCAGGTCCGAAAACTCCACCAAATGATTGGCTATAATCAAATGGCCTATATGTATCGGGTTGAAGGTCCCAAAAAAGAGCCCTACCTTTTTCATATTTATTCTTCTTTTGGACCGGGCACCTTGGCACCGACATATTCGGCGACCAGTTGGTGTGCCTCGTTGAGTGCCACATCCAAATCGTAATTCTTTATGATCTTATCAAACTGGGGAGCCGTGGCCAGTTCCACAGAGGCTTTCGCGATACGCATGTTGATCTTGTCATCGCTTTCCGTGCTCCTCTTCTTCAGTCTGATCTTCAACTCGTCCACACTGGGCGGTTTCACAAAAACGGCCAAGGTCCTATCGGGAAATTTTTTCTTTATGCGCAGGCCACCCACCACATCGATATCAAAGATCACATTCTTCCCTTCGGCCCAAAGGCGTTCCACTTCACTTTTCAATGTTCCGTAAAAGTTGTCCCGATAGACTTCCTCCCACTCCAAAAAATCCTCATTCTTGATGTGCCGCTTGAATTCCGATACCGACATGAAGTAATAATTGACACCATGCTTTTCTTTCCCTCTTCGCGGTCTTGAGGTTGCGGATACGGAAAATGCAAGGTTCAATTCGGGTTGTTTCAACAAATGTTGGACAATAGTGGTCTTTCCACTACCGGACGGTGCCGAAAAAATGATGAGTTTTCCTCCTTCTGTCATAATACGTTGAGCATTTGTTCCTTGATCTTTTCCAGTTCGTCTTTCATCTGCACCACCAATTGTTGCATGGGGGCAAAGTTGGCCTTGGAACCGATGGTATTGATCTCCCTACCGATTTCCTGTGCGATGAACCCCAGCTTTTTCCCATTGGAGTCATTGGATTTTAGCGTAGCCTTGAAATAGTCCAAATGGTTGGCCAAGCGTACTTTTTCCTCGGTGATGTCGTATTTTTCCAGATAATAGATCAGTTCCTGTTCAAACCGGTTGGCGTCCAGTTCCACCTTGAGGTCTGCCACGGCCTTTTCCAAACGCTCCCTTACCGTTGCCAGTCGTTCTGGGTCCATCACCTTGATCTGAGCCAACAATGTGTTCAGGTTATCGAGGCGATCATCGAAATCTTTCTCCAATACTTTTCCTTCCTCGTTCCTAAAGGAAACTATCTCGGAAAGCGCCTCTTTCATGGCTTCTGTTATGGCTTCATATTCTGTCTCGTCGATATCGTCCCTCTCCGTCTTCAAGGTATCTGGCATGCGCAATGCCAGTTCCAATAGTTTGATATCATCCCCCTTGGCGATATTGGCCAGCTGTTCCATGTATTTTCTGACCATGCCTTGGTTCACTTCCGCAGTGGTCTCTTCTCCTGTGATCTCCACATAGAGGGCAAGGTCCACTTTTCCGCGCACCAAAACGTCGGCTATCATCTTGCGCAATTCCAGTTCTTTCTCCCTATAGGATTGTGGGATCCTCGCATTGATGTCCAAGCTCTTGCTGTTGAGCGATTTTAGCTCTACGGTAATCTTCTTTGAAGGGAGCTGCACGATGTGCTTCCCAAAGCCGGTCATGGATTGGATCATATATACATGAAAATTTTGCCAAAGGTAACCAAAATAGCTTTTAGCCTCTTTGCGGTCTGAAAATGTTGTGCGTGGGGGGCGGGTCTTGGAACGGTTATAGTTCCCTCACCCAAATGTTCCTATAGCTCACCCTGCTGTTGTCCCCATGGTCCTGAAGCCTGATGGGCCCCTTCCCATGCGGTGGATTTTTGGGCCACCCAATGTAGGGGGTCGTTCCCTTAATCTCAGCATGGTCCTGTACCAAAACCCCGTTATGGATGACGGTCAATGTGCCCGACTTCACCTTTTGCCCCTTCTCAAAAACAGGGGCATGGTATATGATGTCATAAACGTTCCACTCCCCTGTGGGAACGGAAGCCATTGCCAAGGGGATGTGCTGTTTGTATATGGACCCAACCTGACCGTTCACGTAGGTGTCATTGTCATTGTTGTCCAAAACCTGCACTTCGTACAGGTTGGAAAGAAACACACCGCTATTCCCCCTGCTCTGCCCCTTGCCCTGCACCTCGGCAGGCGATTTCCATTCGATATGGAGCTGCACACTGCCAAAATTCTGCTTGGTCTGTATGTCCCCTGTCCTGTTCTTCACGGTCATGCTGCCGTCTTTGTTAAGGGTCCACTTGGCCGCAGTGCTATCCACGGAACTGATCCATTGGTCCAAACTGGTACCATCGAAAAGTACGATGGCATCACTCGGAGGGGCCCCGTTCGCTCCGGGCACCACCTTTGGCGGCACGGGTTGGTAGAGCTCAGTGGCCTCTGGCTTGTTGGGTTCCACTTCTTGTGCGGATACAAATATGCCCATCAGTATGGCAAGGGCCATGAAGGTGTTTCTGAATACTGACATGCTATAGTTCTTTGATCTTGATATTTCTAAAGGACACCATGTTACCATGATCCTGAAGGCCTATTTTGCCTGTTTTGAACGCCCCAAAAGCCTCCCAATCCGCAAACTTTGAATCGGCGACCAATGCATCCCATCCTTCACCTTCAACAGGAAATTCAACGATTTTGGTCCCATTGAGCATGATGTAACCTTCATTCGTCTTATGGTTGATCATGACTTCAACGGCATTCCACTCCCCTGCTGGTTTAACCGCTTTGGCAGATGGCGGCACCATATCATAGAGGGCTCCGGCCAAACGATCGGGACCGTTCTTGGCGTCGGGATGTCTCTCATCATCCAATACTTGGATCTCAGGTCCGGTCAAAAAGGGCTGTCCATACTTTTCATCTTCCTTGACCCCCCAAAAAATACCGCTGTTTCCCCCTTCGGCTATGTTCCACTCCATGGTGAGCACAAAATCGGTAAATTCCTTGTCCGTGACCAGATTGTAGTTGGCTCCTTCGGGTCTTGTTTCTGGCGGATAGAGTACCATGCTTCCATCCTCAATTTTCCAGGGCTCCCCTATTTCCCCTCCATTGTAATAGTGCCATCCTTCAAAGGATGTTCCATCGAACAAGGTGGTCCATTCAGGTTCCTCCACTACTTCGATGATTTCTTCTGCCATTTCTTCCGTGTTCTCTTTTGGTTTTTCCTTACAGGCAAAAGCCACGGCAAGTACTGCCAACAAAGCTGATTTTTTCATAATCCTAGTATTCGTTTTAGTTGATTTTTATCTATTTCAGCACCGGCAAAATCATCGAACGTTTTGGTCGTTGCCTCGATGATATGGTCCTGTATGAATTTGGCTCCTTCACGGGCTCCCTGTTCCGGACTCTTGATGCAACATTCCCATTCCATCACGGCCCACACATCGCACCCATACTGGGTCAGTTTGGAAAAGATGGTCTTAAAATCGATTTGACCATCGCCTAGGGAACGATACCTTCCGGCCCTGTCTCCCCAATCGTTATAACCACCAAAGGCACCTTTCTTACCCGTGGGGTTAAACTCGGAATCCTTCACGTGGAATGCCTTGATGAACTCGTGGTAATGGTCTATGTATTCGATATAATCCAACTGCTGCAGTACAAAATGGCTTGGGTCGTAGAGGATATTGACCCGTTTGTGATTGCCCGTGGCTTCCAAGAATCGCTCAAAGGTGTCCCCATCATGCAGGTCTTCCCCTGGATGGATCTCATAACAGACATCCACTCCTTCTTTATCAAAATGGTCGAGGATGGGCATCCATCTTTTGGCGAGCTCCTCAAAGCCCATTTCCACCAGTCCGGCAGGGCGTTGGGGCCATGGGTGGGCGGTATGCCAAAGCAATGCCCCTGAAAAGGTTGCGTGGGCATTAAGACCCAATCTTCTACTGGCCGTGGCTGCTTTTTTCACGGTTTCGATGGCCCACTGGGTGCGCTCCTTGGGTTTGCCTTTAAAGGCTTCAGGAGCAAAATTGTCGAACATGATATCATAGGCAGGGTGAACCGCCACCAATTGTCCTTGCAAGTGGGTGGAAAGTTCCGTGATCTCCAACCCATAGGAATTGATCTTTCCCTTCAGTTCATCACAATAATCCTGACTTTCGGCTGCCTTGTCCAAATCGATGAGAAACGATTCCCAAGTGGGTATCTGGATGCCTTTGTACCCCAAACTTGAGGCCCATTTACAAAGTCCGTCCAAGGAGTTGAACGGAGGTTGACTGTCCACAAATTGCGCTAAGAATACAGCCGGTCCTTTGATTGTCTTCATTTAAATTGATTTTAAGAATTTATAAATCCTCATCCATTTAGGATTTATCTTCTATATTTAAGAAAAAAACTGTGTTAATTTTACATCTCTTGAAGTAAAACATAAATATAGGGATTCGTTAACAATTAAAACAATACAAGGTGTACGAAAACAAAGTTTATGATGCCATTGTTGTTGGCACAGGTATAAGTGGGGGCTGGGCCGCCAAGGAACTGTGCGAAAACGGTCTTACAACCTTAGTGCTTGAACGTGGCCCAATGGTCAAACATGTTGAGGACTACAAGACCATGAACAAGGACGCATGGGATTTCCCCTTTAGAGGAAACCTAAGCCGGGAGGACCAAGAAAAGTATCATAAACAATTACGCGTGGGTTGGGCACCCCGTGACGATGTAAAGCATTTTTTTGTGAATGACCTGGAACATCCTTACCAAGAAACCAAGCGGTTCGATTGGATCAGGGGGTACCAAGTCGGCGGACGCTCCCTGACCTGGGGCAGACAAAGCTATAGGTGGAGCAATATTGATTTTGAAGCCAATAAAAATGAGGGCATTGGTGTGGATTGGCCGGTGCGCTACGAAGATATAGCCCCTTGGTACGATAAAGTGGAGACCTATATTGGCGTAAGCGGCGAAAAATTGGGCCTGAAACAGTTGCCCGATGGACAATTTCAGCCTCCCATGGAACTGAACTGTGTGGAAAAAGAACTTCAATCTGCCCTAGGCTCACAATTCGACGATGATCGGCTCTTGACCATTGGCCGGGTCGCCCACATTACCGATAAAGACCCCAACATTGAGGGTCGGGGTCCTTGCCAATACAGAAACCGATGTTGGAGAGGGTGCCCGTTCGGAGGCTATTTTAGCAGTAATTCCTCCACCTTGCCCGCTGCCGAACGCTCCGGAAATTTGACCTTGAGGCCCAATTCCATTGTTTATGAGGTGGTATATGATGAAAACCAAAAAAGGGCTACCGGGGTAAAGATCGTGGATGCCGAAACCCATGAAAAAATAGAGTTCAAGGCAAAAATTGTTTTTCTCTGCGCCTCGGCCATGGCCTCAGTGGGCATTTTATTGCAATCCAAGTCGAAGGTGTTCCCCAACGGCATGGGCAATAATCATGACCAACTTGGGCGCAACATCATGGACCATCATTACAATTTGGGCGCTTCTGCCAAAGTGGATGGGCATTTGGACAAATACTACAAGGGAAGAAGACCGAATGGGTTCTATATTCCACGGTTTGTCAACCTTGATGAAAAGACCAAACGAAAGGATTTTCTGCGTGGTTTTGGCTACCAGGGGAGCGCCAGTAGGGGCAATTGGGGCGAGACAGTGGCCGAACTGGGTCATGGTGCTGCTCTCAAAGAAGCCATTTTAGAACCGGGAGGTTGGGAAATCGGGATGACCGGATTTGGTGAAATGCTCCCATACCACGACAACCGCGTGACCTTGAGCAAGGACAAAAAAGATCAATGGGGACTACCTCAATTGGACTTTGACGTGGAATTCAAGGAGAATGAGTATAAAATGAGGGAGGCCATCAAAGAGGAGGCTGCTGCCATGCTAAGGGCCGCCGGCTTTAGGAACGTCAGCACCTACGATATGGTAACAGGTCCCGGACTTGGCATACACGAAATGGGAGGGGCAAGAATGGGTCACGACCCAAAAACATCCGTCCTCAACAAGCATAACCAATTGCATGACGTTCCCAACGTGTATGTTACCGATGGGGCATTTATGACCTCGGCCAATTGCGTAAACCCTTCGCTGACCTATATGGCTTTTACTGCAAGGGCTGCAAACCATGCCGCGCAACAATTCAAACAACATAAATTTTCTTAAAACCTGCTTATGGAAAATGCCTCTGCCCGAAATCTTTGGGGCGATTTTTTGGATGCCCATTTGGAATTTGCTTCCGAGGATGCACCCAAGGTCATCCATTTCTGTGATAATGAGAAGGATGCCAACACCTGCGCCGATCTTGTCTGCAAGGAAATCAAAAGAGCGACCTCCCACTCCTTGAAGGGAATCCAACTACGGAATGAAAAATTGCCCAAAATAGGGGATTTTTATGTGGTGACGGACTGGAAAGGGACCGCCAAATGTGTCATTAGGACCACATCGGTAAAGTTGGTGCCCTATTTTGCCATTCGTGAAGATCATGCACGTTTGGAAGGTGAGGGGGACAAAAGCCTTTCACATTGGAAAAAGACCCATTGGGACTATTATACCCGTGAACTTTCGGAATTCGGCACCCAACCCTCAGAAAGCATGATCGTGGTCTTTGAGGCCTTTGAAATGTTGTATAAAAAATAGGAGGTCTCCTATGTTAGAAAGTTGTCAGGTTGAGCGCAGTCGAAACCTCTTTTGTTCTCGACTGCGCTCGAACTGACATGAAATCTTTTTGGATCAATCCATATCCACCCAAATATTGCCCTGTTTATGGGAGGCCACAGTGTTCTCAATAAAATTGAGACCACGGACACCATCCAACATGGTAGGGAATTCCCCGTTGTTGTATTCCTCTCCACGGATGGCCTTTGCCACGCCCAAATAGATATTGGCCATGGCATCAAAGATGCCTTCCGGGTGGCCCGGGGGCAGTTTGGTGCCGTCCAACGATAGTTTGGAGTTGTACCCATGGCCCGGCTTGTAGACCTGTAGCGGTTCTGGATCGTTCAACTTGTAAAGGTAGTTTGGGTTTTCCTGCTCCCATTTCAATCCACCCTTTTGGCCATAAATGGCAATGGACAGATTATTTTCTTCCCCTGTGGCCACTTGGCTAGCCCTAATGACCCCTTTCACATTTTTGTCCATACGGATAAGGGCGGTACCATCCATATCCATCACATTATCATCATAGATATAATTGAAATCACACAAAATGGATTGTACCTGCAAACCAGTGGTAAACTCGATCATATTGAAGGCGTGTACCCCAATATCCCCCATACAGGAGCTGATGCCCGCCTTTTTGGGATCGAGCCTCCAAACCGTTCCACGTTTCTCCTTGTCGTGGATTATGGGGTTCATCCAGCCTTGGTAGTATTGGGCGTCCACTTTGTGGATCTTCCCGATTACGCCGTCCTTGATCATCTCCCTCATTTGGCGGACCATAGGGTATCCGGTGTACGTATGGGTAACCGCAAAGACCGTTCCTGCCTCTTTTAAGGTTTCCTGTAAAATCTTGGCCTCTTCGTAAGTGGTGGTCATGGGTTTTTCGCAAATGACATGAAACCCATTGTCCAGTAGCTTTTTGGCCATGGGAAAATGGAGAAAATTGGGCGTAAGGATGGAACACACCTGTATACGCTCATCCTCCGGCAACTTCATTTCCTCTGCTATCAACGTATCAAAATCTTTGTAGATACGGTTAGTGGGGACATCTATTTCCTTTGCGAAATCTAAACTTTGCTCATGGTCTGGGTTAAAGACCGCTCCTACGATTTCATAATTGTCATTGATGAAAGAGGCTACTCTGTGCAACACCCCGATCAGGGAATCACCACCTCCTCCAAGAATTCCAAGTCTTATTTTTTTTGGCATTTTCTATTTTTACTTTTTGATTAAACTATTTCTTCAGAAGCATGTCCTTGCGGGACTCTTCGTTCTTCCAATTTTTTTCGAAACAAAAACAAAATGGCGAACAAAATGGCCACTGCCAATGGAAAGAACATCATTTTTCCCAAAGTGGCCTTGCCCGCGGTAAGCTCTGCCACCTGATCGGTCAGTCCAGAAGCCACTGCGGTTTCCTTTGCACTGTCCAACCATCCGCCGATCACAGGCTGCCATATGGATGTGGCGAACATTCCTGCACCTCCCACCAACGACATTCCAAGTGCCCCTGTCTTGGGGAGGTATTCCGAGGTGAAACCGATCATGGTAGGCCAAAAATAGCAAACCCCCAAGGCAAAAAGAACCGCGGCCAAATAAATCATGGATCCTTCGGCTATGCTCATGCTATATACGGCTGCGGTTGTTATGAGTGCGGACAACAAAAGCACCCCTATTGGATTGAGCCTATGCACTATTGGCCCTGCAAAGTACCGCCCTATGGCCATAATACCTGTTACCATGGCCAATATCAGCATTGGGCTGGCCCCAGAGTTGCCCAAAATACGCTCTACCCATTGTTGTGGTCCAAATTCTGAAATGGCGGTAAGGGTCATACATGCCAAAATGAAAATGAACAAGGGGTCGGCAAGCGACTTGATGTTCTTCGCCGTATCTGTTTCAATATGCTCGCTTTCTGGAAATTCCTGTTTGAAAAACATGTACCCGTATATAAAGGTAGGTATCAACATAATCCCAATCTGTAACTGCCACCCCATTCCAAAATCGGTCATGAACTTTGAGATCAACGAGCCTATCACAATACCTCCCGGGAACCAAACATGGAACTTATTGAGCATTGCTGTACGGTTTTTGGTGTACATATCGGCAATCATAGGGTTACAGGCCGCCTCAACGGATCCGTTGGCAAAGCCAATGAAGAATGTGGAAATAATCAGGGTCCAGAACCCCCCTGCCACAATGGTAAGCACCAACCCTAATAGATGGCAGACAAACGCAGCCACCATAAGTTTTCGTGCCCCTACTTTATTATAAAGCAGCCCTCCAAGGATCATCGCCAAAGGAAATCCCAAAAAGGCCATACTGTTTATCCACCCCAATTGTTGGTTGGAAATCCCGAATTCCTCGCCCAACTGGGTCAATATACCTGCCCTGATGGCAAAGGTCATGGAAGTAACGACCAAGGATATACAGGCCGCCAAAAAAAGTTGGTTCTTATTTACGTTTTTCATGGTTTGCATTAGTTATTAATTGTGTCCCTTAATATATATGGTGCTATTTGTTTTTATGATTTATAGGCTACTTTTTCATTTTTGAAGAATAGCACGAACAATATGGCCACCAACAATGCAAAGCCTGCTGGGTACATCCATATATTCTGCCATTCGTGCACACCTTCTATTTTAAAATAATCCGCTATTTTCCCAGCAATCCAGAACCCGATGAGCATACCTACTCCATAGGTGGCCAAGGTAATCAATCCCTGCGCAGAACTTTTATATTTTTCTCCTGCTTTTGAATCGGTGTAAATCTGCCCTGAAACAAAGAAGAAGTCATAACAGATTCCGTGAAGGGCTATCCCAATGATAAGCATGAACAAAAGCTCTCCCGTATCCCCATATGCAAATAGCAAATAGCGCACGGTCCAAGCCAGCATCCCTGCCAATATGGTTTTCTTGAACCCGAATTTTTTAAAGAAATAAGGAAGTAGCAACATGAACAAAACCTCAGAACCCTGACCAATGGTCATCAGCCCTGTTGGATTCTCCACACCGATCTCAGCAAGGAACGGGTTTGCATTTTGGTAATAAAATGCCAACGGAATACATATCAATACAGAGGATATAAAGAACAGGAGGAAATTTTTGTCCTTCAAAAGCTTCAGGGCATCCAATCCCAATATCTCGGAAATGTCCACTTTTTCATTCCTGTTTACTTTTGGAGGAGTCTTGGGTAGGGTAAAACTGAAAAGACCCAAAAGAGCCGAAGCAATACCCGTCATTAAAAATGTGTTCTTCAACAGACCTGCCTCCCTGCCTTCGGGTGAATCCCAGAAAAAAACATAACTGATCAAAAGCCCGGCAACAATCCATCCGATAGTACCAAAAACCCGTACAAATGAAAATTGTTTGGCGGGATCTGTCATTTGGTTGAATGATACCGAATTCACCAATGCAAGCGTGGGCATATACAGAATCATATAGACCAAGACATACGGATAGAAAGTAGCAAAATCGGCACTTTGGTACATCAGGTACATCAACACCGCACCCATGAGGTGCAAAACCCCTAAAATCCGTTCGGCGTTGAAATATCGGTCAGCTATCAGACCGATAATGAACGGTGCTATGATGGCACCCCAAGACTGTGTGGAAAAAGCCATGGCAAGCTGTGCGTCCGTGGCTTGCAAGTTGTTCCCTAAAAACGTACCTAATGAAACGAACCAACCTCCCCAAATAAAAAATTCGAGGAACATCATAAAGGAAAGTTGAAGTTTGGTTTTTATGTTCATGTGGGGTGTTTAGTTAGTATTCATCTTTTGTAATGTATATAGTCCAATGGTTCCGGCACTGTTCCAGAGGCACGCAGTTCCATCATGATCTGGCCCCTGTGGTGCGTGGAATGGTTGATGATATGGAAAAGGATGTCCTTGGTCTCATTCGAAAATGTCCTGCCTTGGCTATTCTCATATTCCACCCGCTTCATAAAATCGTCGGTGTTGGTCACGATCTCAAAAGAGGTACGCTGGTTTTCGTAATGGACCTCTTCCCACTTTTCAAAAGGTTGTGTATCCCACACCCCAAACTCACTGGGCTTGCCCAACAATCTGTGGTTCCAGATATGGTGGGCGTTCAAAATATGGCTGAAAAGCCTTTGGCTGTTCTCAGGAACTACGTCCAGACCGCCACACTGTTGGATGATTTTTTTGTTACAATGAAAATTGTAATCGAAGAGTTGTTGCAAAAATCCCTTCATGGACCCTAAAATTATTCGGGTAAGTTAAGCACTTTTTCCAATAACTTTTTGGTGGCCAAAATCCCTTCCTCTTCGCTGAGTTCGCTTCCTTCGTATTCCACGCCCACAAAGCCTGAATAGCCCGCTTCTTCCACAATGTCCATTATTTTTTTATAATCCACCCGGGTCTCGTTGCCTTCGGCATCGAAGCTATAGGATTTGGCACTTACGGCCTTGGCATAGGGCATCAACTCTTCCACTCCTTTATATCTGTCATATTCCTCAAGGCATTTGGACTCATAGTAATCGCCTGCTTCCCTTTTGATGCAGAAATTTCCAAAATCGGGCAGTGTGCCACAATTGTCCATTCCCACTTTTTTCATCACCTCGACCAACAAAGCTGCATTTGAGGAAGGCCCACCATGGTTCTCTACGATGATATTGATATTCTTGTCCTTGGCATAAGTGGCCAATTGGGTAAGTCCGTCCACCGATGCGGGCACCCATGGTTCTGGGTCCTGCGTCCCGTTCAAGTTGACACGGATGGAATGGCACCCCAACGCAGCAGCGGCATCCACCCACTTGTAATGGTTCTCCACAGCTGCTTTCCTTTCTTTTTCATCAGTGGCCGCCAAGTCTCCCTGACCATCCACCATGATGAGCAGGTTCTTCATACCGTGCTTTTCACTTTCCGCCTTGCTCTTTTCCACCCAATTCTTCATAGCCTCCTCAGAGAAATTGGCTGCTTGGAGTTCCTTATAATAGAGTCCGCTCACATATTCCAGGCCTTCAAAACCCCATCCTTTGGCCTTCTCGGCAAAGGTATATGGGTCCACCCCTTCTTCCAATATCATTTTGTGCAAGGACCATTGGGCCAATGAAAGTTTAATGTCCGATTTGGTTTCCTCGACCATTACCCCCTCTGCTACCTGATCATCGACAACTTCCTTTTTGGGATTCTGTTTGCAGGAAAAAATTCCAAACAATACAACTGCAAATAGAGATAAAATACCTTTTTGGGCTAAACTACTTCTGTTCATATTTTTAAGTTGAAAATTTTGATATAGAATCCAAAAACTACAACGTTATAGTATTGAATTCTCAATAAACACAGGCATTAAATGTAGAAAATTAATTTAATAATTAATACATTTAGCAAATAAACAATCCGAATAAATGAGTAAATTTTATTACAACCAAGAGCAAGAATCCTATGATGCCATCGTGGTAGGAACGGGCATCAGTGGCGGTTGGGCCGCCAAGGAACTTTGCGAAAATGGGCTCAAGACCTTGGTCTTGGAACGTGGTCCGATGGTCAAACACCGTGAAGACTATCCAACAGCCAATCTGGACCCATGGGATTTTCCAAATGCCGGACAGCCCACAAGAGAGGAACTAAAGCAACAAGAAAAGCAGGCCAGGACAGGATATACTGTCAGGGCCGAATCCAAGCATTGGTTTGTGAACGATCTGGAGCACCCTTACAATGAAGTGAAACGATTTGACTGGATGAGGGGATATCATGTGGGAGGCCGTTCGATTATGTGGGGCCGTCACAGTTACCGCTGGAGCGATATCGATTTTACCGCCAACAAGAACGAAGGCATCGCCGTGGATTGGCCCGTACGTTACAAGGACATCGCCCCCTGGTACGATAAGGTTGAAAGTTATATCGGTGTTTCGGGTGAGAGCCTGGGCCTGCCCCAACTACCTGATGGGCAATTTGAACCCATGATGGAGCTCAACTGCGTGGAAGAGCATGTAAAAGGAAAAGTGGCCGAACACTTCAATGGCCGTGTGATCACCGCTGGAAGGGTGGCCCACATCAACAGTGACAAAAAATTTGAGGGAGACGGAAGGGTGCGTTGCCAGTTCCGTAACCGTTGCGTGAGAGGGTGTCCTTTCGGGGCCTACTTCAGCAGCGTGTCGTCCACATTGCCCGCCGCGGAAAGGACCGGAAACATGACCCTTAGACCCGACTCCATTGTACATGAAATCATCTATGATCCCAATACCAAGAAAGCAACCGGTGTCAAAGTAATCGATAGGGAAACCAAGGAAGAATTCGAGTTCAAGGCAAAGGTTATTTTCCTTTGTGCCTCGGCCGTGGCCTCTACCTCCATTTTGATGCAATCCAAGTCGGACAGGTTCCCTAACGGATTGGGGAACGACTCCGACCAATTGGGTAGAAACATCATGGACCACCATTTCTTGGTTGGTGCCAGTGGCAAATTCGATGGGTTTGATGACAAATACTATAAGGGAAGGAAGCCAAACGGAACCTATATTCCGAGGTTCAGGAACCTTGGCGGGGATACCGACATGAAGGACTTTACCCGTGGCTATGGTTACCAAGGAGGTGCCTCTAGGGGCAATTATGAAGAATTGGTCGCCGAGGCCTCCTTCGGAAAAGGCTATAAGGATGCCATCCTGACACCTGGCGGATGGACCATGAACATGTTGGCCTTCGGAGAAATTCTTCCCTATGAAGACAACCGGATGATCTTGGATTACGACAAAAAGGACAAATGGGGACTACCTACCGTTACCTTCGATGCCGAAATCAGACAGAACGAGCTGAACATGCGCAAGGACATGCAGGACCAAGCGGTACAGATGCTTGAAAAAGCAGGGGCCAAGGACATTACGCCTTACGACAACCCCTATGCCATTGGATTGGGCATCCACGAGATGGGTACCGCTCGTATGGGCCTTGACCCTAAGACCTCCGTGGTGAACGGATACAACCAAGTCCACGCCTGTAAGAACGTTTATGTAACGGACGGTGCCTTTATGGCCTCAGCCAGTTGCGTAAACCCATCGTTGACCTATATGGCTTTTACCGCGAGAGCTGCTAACCATGCTGCCCAAGAACTCAAAAAAGGAAATATATAATGGAAAGAAGATCTGCACTTAAGAATATGGGATTGGCCTTTGGTTATGCCGTGGCCACTCCGACCCTTTTGGGACTGCTCCAAAGTTGTAAGGACAAACCCGCCTATGCCGAGTGGGTCCCCAGTTTTCTGGACAAGGAAAAAGGATATGCACTTGCCCAGACACTGGACGTGATCCTTCCCAAAACAGATACCCCATCTGCTACGGAAATGAACGTACACGTTTTCATCGACAAATACTTGGATGAGGTAATTCCATTGGAACAAAGGGATTTTGTAGTCATGAAAATGAACAAATTCTACGATAAGGTTCTGGTGGATTCCGGAAAAGAGACGCTGATGGACATCGAACCCGTGGATATTGAGCCCGCACTTCAAACATACTTAAGAAAACGTTCGGATGAGGAAGAGGAAGCCCATTTTGAAGCCATCAACAGCTACATGGAGGCCATCATGCAGGGAGGCCAAGCCACTTTGGATGACGATATTTCCCGCTTCTCCTTTGCCAACGATCTGAGAGATCTGGGTACTTGGGCCTACAAATCATCAGAATATGTTGGTGAGGAAGTATTGGCCTATTTGCCCATACCAGGAGAATACATCCCCTGTGAAGACCTCAACACGCTGACCGGCGGAAAAGCTTGGTCGCTGTAAGTCTTGTTCTCTTATGAGATATAAAAAAACCCTCCAATAAAATTGGAGGGTTTTTTATTTATGAATCTTTTCAAAAAAATACCCCGGAATTGTTCCAAGTGGGGTGAACGCTCCGGGGCATTTGGTCAATAAACACTATCACATGCACTGATAAAGTCCAGTGCCGACTATGCTATGAACCGCACATCAGGCAGTCGTCGTCTGCTTGGCCTTCCTTGGCCCGTGCTATCATTTCCCTCATTTCTTCAGGAGTCATGGGTTGTATGTCAATTTCTTGCTGCTGTTCGGCAGAAATAGCCTCCACAGTGATCTCTTGCGCCACTGCCGCCGATGCTGCTTCTGCCTCTACCTCAACAGGGACTTCTTGCTTCTTGGTGTTGTCCAACGTAAATTTGATGGCATCCACCGCTGCCTTGGTTCGAAGGTAGTACATCCCCGTTTTCAGGCCGCTCTTCCAAGCGTAGAAATGCATCGAGGTGAGCTTGGCGTAATTGGCGTTCTCCATGAACAGGTTCAGCGATTGGCTTTGATCAATGAAATAGCCACGTTGCCTGCTCATATCGATAATATCCTTCATGCTGAGCTCCCAAACAGTCTTGTACAGTTCCTTGATGTCCTCTGGAATGGCATCTATGCCCTGCACGGAACCATTGGCCCTCATGAGTTCCTGCTTTAGGTTCTCGTTCCAAAGGCCCAATTTTACCAAATCTTCCAATAGGTGTTTGTTCACAACGATGAACTCCCCGGAAAGCACCCTGCGGGTGTATATGTTGGAGGTATAGGGTTCAAAGCACTCATTGTTGCCCAATATCTGCGATGTGGACGCTGTGGGCATGGGAGCCACCAACAAGGAGTTCCTGACGCCGTGCTGCAGCACTTCCTTTCTAAGTTTGTCCCAATCCCATCGGCCGGACAGTTCCTCGTCCTTGATGCCCCATAGGTTGAACTGGAACTCTCCCTTGGACATTGGGGAACCTTTGTATGTGGAATAGGCTCCTTCTTCCTGGGCCATTTCCATGGAAGCGCTCACCGCAGCAAAGTACAGTGTCTCAAAAATCTCTTGGTTCAGTTTTTTGGCCTCGTCGCTGGTAAAGGGCATCCGCAACATGATGAAGGCATCTGCCAAGCCCTGCACACCCAATCCTATGGGTCTGTGCCTCATATTGGAGTTTCTGGCTTCCTCCACAGGGTAGAAGTTCCTATCGATGACCTTGTTCAGGTTTCTGGTGACGCGCTTGGTGACCTTAAAGAGTTCCTTATGGTCAAACTCACCATTTTTCACGAACATGGGCAGTGCTATGGATGCCAAGTTGCACACCGCAACTTCATCGGGGGAGGTATATTCCAAAATCTCCGTGCAGAGGTTGGAGGAACGTATGGTCCCCAAATTTTTCTGGTTGCTTTTCCTATTGGCGGCATCCTTGTAGAGCATATAGGGGGTACCTGTCTCAATTTGGGATTCCAATATCTTCTCCCAAAGGTCCCTGGCCCTTATCTTTTTGCGACCCTTTCCTTCGGCCTCATATTTGGTGTAGAGTGCCTCAAATTCTTCACTGTGGGTACTGAAAAGTCCTGGACATTCGTTGGGACACATCAAGGTCCACTCCCCGTCGGCTTCCACGCGCTTCATGAACAGATCGGGGATCCACATGGCATAGAACAGGTCACGTGCCCGCATCTCTTCCTTCCCGTGGTTCTTTTTAAGTTCCAAAAAGTCGAAAATATCGGCATGCCAAGGTTCCACATAAATGGCGAAGCTACCTTTGCGTTTTCCGCCACCTTGGTCCACATAGCGAGCTGTGTCGTTGTACACGCGGAGCATGGGCACAATTCCGTTGGAGGTCCCATTGGTCCCGGCAATGTACGATCCTGTGGCCCTGATATTGTGGATGGACAGGCCAATCCCACCCGCAGACTGTGAAATCTTTGCTGTTTGCTTCAAGGTGTCATAGATTCCGTCAATGCTATCGTCCTTCATGGCCAAAAGGAAACAGGAGGACATCTGGGGTTTGGGGGTCCCTGAGTTGAAGAGCGTGGGCGTGGCATGGGTGAAATACTTTTTGGACATCAGCTCGTAGGTTTCCACCACGGCATCCATATCGTCCAAATGGATTCCCACAGCGACCCTCATGAGCATCTGTTGAGGACGTTCCGCTATCTTCCCGTTGATCTTCAACAGGTAGGAACGTTCCAAGGTCTTGAACCCAAAATAGTCGTAGCCAAAATCGCGGTTATAGATAATGGTCGAGTCCAGTTGTTCGGCATGTTCGGCAATCACTTGATACACCTCATCGGAAAGCAGTGGCGCCTTTTTGCCGGTTCTCGGGTTTACATATTCGTAGAGGTCCTTCATGGTTTCGGAGAAGGACTTTTTGGTATTTTTGTGCAGGTTGGAAACGGATATCCGCGCGGCCAGTTTTGCATAGTCCGGATGCGTGGTGGTCATGGTAGCCGCTATCTCCGCCGCCAGGTTGTCCAACTCGGAGGTGGTAACACCATCGTACAGTCCCTCGATGACCCTCATCGCCACTTTTACGGGATCTACCAGATTGTTGAGTCCATAACAAAGTTTCCTGACCCTTGCCGTGATCTTATCGAACATTATCGGCTCTTTTCTACCGTCTCTTTTTACTACATACATGTCGCTACGAATATTATTGTTGATACTGTTGGTTCTTCCACAGCCTTGTTAAAAAAATTAACATTTTTAGATCAAGGCCTATAAGGCCCACAAGAAAGGAGCTTTCTTGTGGGCAAAGGTTCTTCGGTTCCTTAAAAGTCCGCGTCGAAACTGATTTTCTGCGAATCGGAGTCACTTTCCTTGTTCAACACGCCCGCTTTTTGGTATTCGGATACGCGTTTTTCAAAGAAATTGGTCTTACCTTGGAGTGAAATCATGTCCATAAAATCGAACGGATTGGTGGCGTTGTATACTTTCTCGCATTCCAGTTCCACCAACAATCTGTCCGTGACAAACTCCAAGTATTGGGTCATCAATTTGGCGTTCATCCCGATAAGGCTAACGGGGAGCGATTCCGTGATGAACTCTCTTTCTATGTTGAGTGCATCCACGATAATCTCGGTGATGCGTTCTTTTGGCACCTTGTTCACCAAGTGCTTGTTGTGCAAGTGTACGGCATAATCGCAGTGCATGCCCTCGTCCCTGGAGATAAGCTCATTGGAAAAGGTGAGCCCGGGCATCAACCCTCTTTTTTTCAACCAAAAGATGGAGCAGAAGGCGCCTGAGAAGAAAATCCCCTCTACGGCCGCAAAGGCGATCAATCGTTCGGCAAAGCTTGGCGACTCAATCCACTTGAGGGCCCAATCCGCTTTTTTCTTTATGGCCGGAAAGTTCTCGATGGCATTGAAGAGTACGTTTTTCTCCTTTTCGTCCTTCACATAGGTGTCGATCAGGAGGGAATAGGTCTCTGAGTGGATGTTCTCCATCATGATCTGGAAGCCATAAAAGAACTTAGCCTCGGAATACTGCACCTCGTTCACGAAGTTTTCCGCAAGGTTCTCGTTCACTATCCCGTCCGAAGCTGCAAAAAACGCCAAAATGTGTTTGACGAAATAACGCTCGTCGTCATTCAGTTTGGTGTTCCAGTCCGTTAGGTCCTGGTGCAGGTCTATTTCTTCCGCGGTCCAAAAACAGGCTTCACATTTTTTGTACCACTCCCACAGGTCATTGTGCTGAATGGGGAAAATCACAAATCTGTCTTTGTTTTCCTGCAATATGGGCTCTGTTGCTGCGGACATAATAGCTCGTTATAAAAGTTTTTAGTTCGGAAGGGTTCAAAAGGTCAACAAAGATTTAAAAATGTTGTTAGAATGTAAAGGGCACATATTTGAATCAGGGACAAAGTTTTTAACACCAAATGTTGAAATCTTGGGTGGCCAGTGATGTTTCTTGGGTTCAGAAAAGACGCCTTTGTGGAAAGATTTTTTCCGTTGTGGGGCACAACAAAAAAAGACCAAAAAGTATATTGGATTCTATACTGATTGGTCTTGTATTATTTAAGGAGAAATATCTCCCTTGTCATATTACCAAAGGTACGGCCTGTCCCCGTCCAACCGTTTTATGATCCTTATTTGAAATAGGTAGTTCCCCCGAAACCTATAACCAAATCCAGATCGTGGCGCCCGGAGATTTTTTTTTGCAAGCGGTTTCTATAATCAAGAGTTTGATTGCTGCGGCCGTACATATGTTTGGTAATACAATATTTTCAAGAGCGTTGTCTTGCCAAGACTGTCATTTTTTGGCAATGACCTTGTCCCATTCTGTCTGTATCTTCACTGGTTTACGTTCAGATACTGCGGCAATGATCAAAGCAACAATCAAAATCACAAAAAGAACTACACATTTTTTCATCACTGGTTGCTTTTCGTCAATCATTCATTTTTTGACACCGCCAAGATAAAGAACAAAAAATGTGTCCCCTTTAGAGTATGTATAAACGGTCCCTTTTTGTGTATAACTGGTTTTTGTCCTGTGTCATATCAACCAGAAAACCACGTCTACACCCCAAAAAAAGGGTTTAATCCCCCTAATTTGGTATTTCATGCCAGTTATACGCGTTAAACATCCATTAGCACATAATTTTAGCGGTGTATGGAGAATAATCCTAAATTTGGTAAGACCTATACGTGTACTATGCTAGAAGCCGTAATTGTGGACGATGAAATAAAGGCCCTACAGAGTTTGAGTTGGGAACTGACCAATTTGAGCGATGAAGTGGACATTGTTGCGTCTTTTACCGATGCTCATGAGGCGTTGGAGTATCTGGAGCGCAACACCCCAGACTGCCTTTTTCTGGACATAGAAATGCCAGCGATGGATGGGTTCCAGTTCATCAAAAACCTCAAGAACAAAGATTTTCCAGTGGTCATCACCACTGCATACAACCAATATGCCCTACAAGCCCTCAAGAACGAGGCCATAGACTATCTGTTGAAACCCATAGACTCCGACGACCTAGAGATCACCATTGCCAAAATAAAGAGGTACAATTCCAAGAACCTGACTGTCAACAGGCTGGAGAAGATCCTCTTGAATTTCAATGCGGAATCGCACAGCAAGAAAATCACCATCAACACGGACGGCAAGTTGGTCTTCCTCAACAGCGATGAGATTCTTTATGCCGAATCTGACGGGAACTACAGCACCATCTTTCTAAAGGATGGCCAGAAGATATTACTCACCAAAAAATTAAAGGAAGTGAACTCGCTCTTGCCAGAAAGCAGTTTCTTCCGGATCCATAATTCATACATCATCAACCTCAATAAGATAAAGGAGTTCTTGAAGACCGATGGTTATGTGGTTTTGGAGTCCAATCACAAAATTCCCGTATCCCGGCAAAAAAAATCCGATTTTCTGGATATGCTGTAACCCTCCCTTATATACGTGCCTAAGATAAAGTTCAAACAAATCGAAAACCTACATCGAGTACAAAGAACTACTCTGGCATTTGTATTGTTCCTTTCCGTATTCCAGGTATCGAAAGCTCAAAAAGTCCCTGCAGACTTTGTGGAAAAAGCCGAAGCCATTATCCAGTTACAGCCCAAGACTTACGAATCCTTGGACGAACATCTGGAAGCGGAGAAAAACGACACTACACTCTTGCGCTATTTTGCTCGATTGAGCGAAGAAAACAACTATCCGGAAGGCCAGGCCTATGCCCTGAACCAATTGGGGTCCAAGTACCGAAACATTTCCCAATACAAAAAGGCGGCCGATCTGCACGAACAGGCACTGGCCGCTTCCGAAGAGGCGAACAACACGGAACTCCGGGTGCTCAGCCTGAATATGCTCGGGGTGGTCTATAGAAGGACCGATGCCATAAAAACAGCATTGGACTATAACCAAAGGGCCCTGGAATTGGCCGAAACGGTGGAAAATCCTTCCAACCATATCAAAAGGAGCATCAATGTGGCACTGAACGGCATCGGGAATCTCTACCAAACCCTGGAACAGTACGATCTGGCCATCATGCAGTTCCGAAGGGCACTGAAATTGGAAGAGGAACTTGGCAATAAACTGGGGCTGGCCATCAACCATCAAAACATTGGTCACTGTCTTGAAGAAAAAGGGGACCTAGAAGCCGCTCTGGAAAACTACCGTAAATCCCTTGCCTACAACGAGGAAATCAATTCGGAATACGGAAGCATCATCTGCAAGAACAGCCTTGCCCAGATCTACCTCAAGCAAGAAATGCCTTATGCCGCTTTGGTGCTATTAGAACCTTTGTTGGAGGCCTCACAAAGGATCGGGGACTTTTTCATCACCCCATCGATATTCATCAACACGGGGTGGGCCCATACCAAATTGGGCAATTATGAAAAAGCAAGGGAATTCATCGAAGAAGGACTTGGAATGGCCCAAACCCATAACCTGCCCAGCAGTATCCTTTATGCCTACCAAAAATTGTCAGAGCTTGAAAGTGTCAGGGGCGACTTCAAAAAGGCCTATGAGTTCTACAAGAAGGCAGATGAGTATGAAGCACAGATTTCCAGCGCCACCAACTTGAGGTACATGAACGACATCATCGTCCGTTACGAGGCCGAAAAGAAGAACAACCAGATTTCTGTGCTGGCCAAAGAAAATGAGATCGTGCGCCTCCGGCTGAAAAAAAACCAGACCACCCTCTTGGTCAGCGCATTGATCGTAGGGCTCATCTCCTCCATTCTCTACATTCTGTACCGTCAGTACCAGAGCAAGAACGAGAAAAGGGTGCTCACGCTGGAGCAAAAAATGCTACGCAGCCAAATGAACCCACACTTTTTGTTCAACTCTTTGAATTCCATAAAGTTGTATATCATCAACAACGAGCAAAAAAATGCGGTACACTACCTGAACAAGTTTTCAAAACTGGTGCGAAAAATTCTGGAGGCCTCCTCGCAAAGGGAAATTTCCCTGGCGGAAGAACTGGAGACCGTGGAACTGTACATGAACATTGAAAACATACGGTTCTCCAATGAAATCGACTTCAGAATCGATGTGGACAAGGATATTTTCATCGATAACATCAAAATCCCTTCGCTGACCTTGCAACCCTTTCTTGAAAACTCGCTATGGCACGGACTTTCCCCAAAGGATGGTGAGAAAAAAATCCACATCAATGTACGGAAGAGGGACAAGGGACATGTGACCATAGAGATTATCGACAATGGTGTGGGCCGATTGGCCGCAGAGGCCAACAAGGAAAACAGAGTGTTGAAAAGAAAGTCCGTGGGCATCCACATTACCAAGGAGCGCTTGGCCAATTTTTCCAAGGACTACCAGAACAAGTTTGAGGTGGCCTTAGTGGACCTATTCGATGAAAACGGGGTCCCGAACGGCACCAAAGTGGTGCTGGACATCCCTACGATTTAGGTTTCCCCTCAGCTACCTCTTCCAACTCCCGGTACCACGCCTTTCCAAACTTTCGTATCAGGGCATCCTTCACAAATTTGTAAATGGGCACTTTCAATTCTTTCCCCAAGCTGCAAGCAGGGTCGCATATTTCCCATTTGTGGTAGTTGACCGCCGTAAATTCCGAATATTCACGTGTCCGAACGGGGTACAGATGGCAGGAAACAGGTTTTTTCCATTTCGTGGCACCGGCCTCATAGGCTGCCTCTATGCCGCATTTGGCCACTCCTGCATCCGAGAAGATGACATAGGCACACTCATTGTTGTTCACCAAAGGGGTTTCCCACTCACCGTCCTCCCCTTCCACAAAGGCACCTTGCTCCTCAATGGCCTTGATGCCCTCAGGTCTCAAAAAGGGCCTCACCTCTTCAAAAATATTGACGAGCTTGTCAGTTTCCGAATCTTCCAATGGCGCACCATACTCCCCCCCAACACAGCAAGCTCCCTTGCAGGCGTTCAGGTTACAGACGAAGTCGTTCTCCAATATCTCTTCGGATACAATGGTTTTTCCTATCTGGAACATAATGGGCTTATCGCTTTTGGGACAAAGGTAGTCCAAAACCTAAAATTTGACGTTTTCGAAACCTTTTTATATGGTCCAAAAGGTTTTTTTACACGTAAATTTGCAGTCCGAAAAAAATAGCGCCATGAATTTCAATTTTAAGGAGATAGCAACTGCTGGAATGATCTTGTTCGCCGTGATAGACATCTTGGGAAGTATCCCTATCATCATCTCGTTGCGAAACAAGGTGGGCCATATCCAATCCGAAAAGGCATCCATTGTGGCTGCCTGCATCATGGTCGCCTTCCTGTTCGTTGGGGAAAGGATCCTTTCCCTGATCGGGATAGACGTGAATTCCTTTGCGGTCGCAGGATCGTTCATCATCTTTTTCCTGGCCATTGAAATGATATTGGGCATCACGCTCTACAGGGACGATGAACCAGAGACCGCCTCCATCGTTCCCATTGCCTTCCCCCTTATTGCCGGGGCCGGCACCATGACCTCCCTTTTGTCGTTGCGAGCAGAATATCATGTGGAGAACATTATCGTTGCCATCGTTCTAAACGTTATCTTTGTGTATATGGTTCTTAAGTCCAGTGCCAAGATTGAACGAGTATTGGGAAAGAACGGGCTGAGCATCATCCGAAAGGTGTTTGGAGTGGTGCTATTGGCCATTGCCGTAAAATTGTTTGCCACCAATATCAACCAGCTCTTTGAGCATGGGCTTTAAAGATTTGTCATGAACAGAACATTCAGTGTGATCCTCATTATTTTGGCCTTGGGCCTCATTGCGTACAATGTGACCTTGGTGGATTTTGAAGAACCTTTCCAAGGCGATAGTACCATTGCGCTCATTGGCATCATGGCCTCTTTGTGTGCCGTAGTGCTACTGTTGATCTACATTACCTCCAAAAAGGTGGAGAACAAGCTCAAGAACAGGGATTGATTCAACGGTTGAGGTTTACCGCGCCAACCTGTGATTTTTCAAAGGCTTCGGCATCCAATTCCTTGATCTTCATCAGCATGGCATCAAAATCACCCTTGATCTGTGCGGAAAGATTGGGTGAAAAGAGCTGCTCCGCAATATTGGCTTTCAAATAGGCTTTTATTTTTTCCTCGTAGGCATAAAAGTCCAGTTTCACCTTTCTGTCCAAAACGAATTGGATGAACTGGTCAAAAAGGATATCGTCCACAGTGAACTCGTCCAAAAATTGGTTATGGTCGTATCCCGAGTATCGGGTCCGATCTTCTTCCAAATGCTCAAAAACAAACCGTGAAAAGAACTGATAGGTGTCGTCCATGCTTTCAATGGCCTCTTCCTCATTACTTCCAATGGGCACAAAGACATCAGGGATAATACCGCCGCCACCGTATACCACTTTTCCCTTGGGGGTCACAAATCGTAGCGAATCCGCCACTTTGATGCTGTCCGCTGAAATAAGCTCTCCACTACTGTAGCGCTCCATGAACTTGTGGTAATAGTCGCGGTTGCCATCCTTGTAGGATCTTTGGATGGAACGTCCCGTAGGCGTGTAATATCTGGAAACAGTGAGACGAACCGCAGAGCCGTCGCCGAGGTCCATTTCCCGCTGCACCAATCCCTTTCCAAAGGAACGTCTGCCCACTATGGTCCCTATATCGTTGTCCTGCAATGCCCCGGCAATGATCTCACTGGCCGACGCCGAACGCTCATTGATCAGCACGTACACCGGTTTGTCCTCAAAATCCCCCTTATCGGTGGCAAAGGCCTTTTTGATGCGTCCCTTTTTGTTCTTGGTAAAAAGGATGAGCTTGTCCTCGCTCAAAAATTCATCGGCCAGTTTTTCGGCTATGCCCAAATATCCCCCGGGATTGTCCCTTAAATCCAAGACCAGTTTTTCGGCACCCCTAAGTTTTAATTTTTTTAGGGCATCCTTGAACTCTCCAAATGTGGATTCGGCAAAGCGGTTGATCTTGATGTAGCCAATGTCCTTGGTGAGCATATAATACCCGTCCACGCTCCTGATCGGCACCCGATCTCGGGTAACCGACACATCCATCATCTTGTTTTCCGATTTCCTGTACACCTTAAGGTTTACCTTAGTGCCTACTTTACCTTTTAAGGTAGCGACCACATCGTCGTTGGGGATCCTTCTCCCGAACAGGGTATCCTTGTCGGCCATCAAAATACGGTCACCCGGTCTGATGCCACTGATGTAACTTGGACCGTTCTTTATGGTCCTGATCACGGTGATGGTGTCCCGGAACATGTAAAAACTCACTCCAATGCCCGCAAAATCCCCCTTCATGTTCTCGGAGACCTCTTTCATCTCACTCTTTGGGATATAGACGGAATGGGGGTCCAACTTGCCCAGAATATTGTTCACGGTAACATCCACGATGCTGTCCGTGTCGATTTCATCTACATATTCATAGTCGATATAGTCGATGAGGCGGTTGAGCTTGTCCTTTTTGGAATTGGTGGAGAACAGTTTTTCGGGCGAGTCATTGAAATGGAGCTTCCCCCCAATAAATATACCGATAGCCACTGCAAGAGCAAGCAATGTTGGCCATAAATAACCTTTGATCTTTTTCATAATAGCAATTGAGGTTCAAACCATTTCCTCCACAACGGGCAAATGCAGGATCTCCACACCGGCCTTCTCCAGGAATTTCAACCCGGAATCATCTTTATACGCCTGTTGGTACACCACACGTTTTATGCCAGACTGGTGCACCAGTTTACTGCATTCCCTGCATGGGGACAACGTGATGTACAATGTGGCCCCTTCACAGGACTGGGTGGAGGAAGCTACCTTGAGTATGGCATTCGCTTCGGCATGCAACACATACCATTTGGTATATCCTTCATCATCCTCGCAGATGTTTTCAAAACCGGTGGGTGTCCCGTTGTATCCATCGGATATGATCATGCGGTCCTTGACAATGATGGCCCCCACCTGTCTTCTTTTACAATAGGAGAGTTTTCCCCATTCCTGGGCCATCCGCAAGTAGGCTTTGTCATATTTTTCTTGTTTGCTCTCCTTCATAGGTCAATATCAAAAATGCTGATGCTGAAATAAATATACCTGCTTTGGAAGACCCTTACAACCTTATTCGGTTAAATTTAACGGGGCCTTATATGGGAAACGTGGCAATGAGCAGCGGTATTGTGATGGCTATGATCAAAATGGAGGCCACCATTATAAAAATGCGTCTTTTGATCTTCAATAAGTCCAACATTACATAAGCAATGGCAAGGACAACCAAAATGATGGTCACCTGCGAAAGCTCTATTCCCGTTGCAAAACCCAGCAATGGGGTAATCTTGTCCTCCTCTTCGGCCATCAACATTTTAAAATAGTTGGAAAACCCAAACCCATGGACCAACCCAAAGAAGGAGGTGGCCAAAATGTGCAGGAAAAGACCAACATCCATGGCCTCCTTGAACACGTAGGTGAAGTTGAAAAGGGCGGTCAGCAAGATAGTCACGGGAATCAAAAACTCTATGAGGCCCACATCCACAGTAATGACCTCATAAACAGAAACCGCCAAGGAAATACAGTGGGTGATGGTGAACACTGTGGCCAGAATCAATACCCGTTTCCAATACTTGAACGTAAAGGGCACTGCCAATGCCGATAGGAAGAGGATATGGTCATAAGCCCCAAAATCCAACACATGGTTCAGCCCCAGTTTGATATAAAATATAAAATCTTGCATGGTATTGTTGTTTATGGTCAGCGTATGGTTTTAATTGAAACACACAATCCACCAACTCCTAACTCCTAACTCCTAACTCCTAACTCCTAACTAAATTTACGAGATTCCCCGTTCTTTTTGTATGGTCTCATAGGCCTTCTGCACCTCTTTGAACTTCTCCTCTGCCCCCTTCTTGATAGCCTCGTCTTCCGTCACCACACGATCGGGATGGTATTTTTTGGCCATATTCCTATAGGCCTTCTTTATCTCCTCGTCCGTGGCATCCTTGTTCACTTCCAAAATCTTATAGGCGTTGTCGGCGGACCTGATGAACATTGCCATGATGCTCTCAAAATCGTATTGGCCCACTTTCAGATAACCTGCAATCTCCCTCAATTTGTTGATTTCGGCCTGGCTCACCTGTCCATCGGCCTGTGCTATCCCGAACAGAAAGTGCAGCAACTGTAACCGGACCTCATAACGGGTACGCTGTGCCAAATAGGAGCAAATGCGCTGTGCCGATATCTCCCTTTTTTTGATGACCTCGTTGAACGTCCTAAAAATGGCATTGGCCTTCTCCTTGCCATAGGTGCTCAAAAAATACTGCCGCACATAGTCGAGCTCCCTTTGGCTGACCTGCCCATCGGCCTTGATGATAATGGAACAGAGGGAAAGCAGATTCAGCTCAAAATCAGCGGGGGAGACCGTCTGTCGGGTAAAATTTTTGGCACTACTACCAGAACTTCCAAGACTGTCCATAAGGCTTCCCAAAAAAAAGCCCAGCACAGCCCCTGGAAACCGAAACAAAAAAAAGCCGAGAACGGCGGCCACCCATTTGACCATCCTACAAATTTTAAAGCCCAAATATAGGGCTTTAACGAAGAAACAAAGTCTTAAGCTATGTTAAGGGTGATGAAAAAAACCCGACAAAGCCGTATCTTTGTATTTTAATAAAAATGAAGCCTATGTATCCCGAAGAATTGGTTAAACCCATGCGAGCAGACTTGGCCATGGCCGGGTTTGAAGAACTATATACTAGTGAGTCCGTTGAAAACGCCCTCAAGAAGGAAGGCACCACCCTTGTCGTGGTGAATTCCGTTTGTGGTTGTGCCGCTGCAAATGCACGTCCAGCTGCCAAATTGAGCTTACAGAACAGTAAGAAACCGGACCACTTGGTGACCGTTTTTGCCGGAGTGGACACCGAAGCGGTGAACACTGCAAGAAACCACATGGTCCCTTTCCCCCCATCTTCACCCAGTATGGCCCTTTTCAGGGATGGTGAATTGGTGCACATGATAGAAAGGCACCACATTGAGGGAAGACCAGCGGAACTCATTGCCGAAAATTTGATGGAAGCCTACAACGAGTTTTGTTGATTCCTTCCATGACTTAAATTAGATGCCACCCTAAAGGGTGGTTTTTTTATTTTTACGATTAACTATATGTAAGTTTTTGCCGTGATAAAATTGCTATCCTATCCCCTGACCGTTCTTTTCTTCCTTTTTTTTGGTTTGGTACTGGTCGTTTTTCATCCCATCCAATGGTTTTGCCTCAAGGTGTTCGGATACGATGCACACAAAAGGAGCGTATCGGTGCTGAATTGGTTCATTATGCGGTGCACCAATGTACTAGGGACACGCTATAGGTTTGAAAATCTGCATAAGATACCGACTGACAGGCCCCTGATCATCGTCACCAACCACCAGAGCATGTATGACATCCCCCCCATCATCTGGTACATGCGGAAACATCATCCCAAATTTGTGAGCAAAATAGAGCTGGGCAAGGGTATCCCGAGTGTGTCCTTCAACCTAAGGCATGGCGGCTCGGCACTGATTGACAGGAAAGACCCCAAACAATCCATCGCTGAGCTCCAAAAATTGGGAAAGTATATTGAAACGCACCAACGCAGTGCGGTCATATTCCCCGAGGGCACCCGCAGTCGCACAGGAGATCCAAAACCTTTCAGGACCACCGGGCTCAAGGTATTGATGAAGCAAGCTCCCTCGGCCTTGATCGTTCCCATCAGCATCAACAATTCATGGAAATTGCTCCGTTATGGAAAATTCCCGATGGGGCTGGGTTCCCATGTCCAATTCCAAGTACATGAACCCTTTGAGAACAAGGGAAATGCCGAAGAACTCATTGCCCGGGCCGAAGCACAGATCGTATCCGGAATACATCCTTCCAAATGAACAACGACCATCTCCTGGAAAAAACCATCCAATTTGTCAAGGAAACGCTCCATGATGCCGAAGGCGGACACGATTGGTTCCATATTGAACGGGTGTTCAACACTTCCCAAATGCTTTTGAAACAAGAAAGTGCAGATGCACTGACCGTGCAATTGGCAGCACTTTTACATGACATTGCAGACCCCAAGTTCCATCAGGGCGATGAATCCCTTGGCCCCAAAATGGCGTGTAGTTTTCTGGAAGCCGAAGGCGTCAACAAAAATACCATCGAGCATGTGGTAAAAATCATTCAACACATGTCCTTCAAAAATAGTCTTGATGGGGATGGGGAAGAATTCACCTCCAAAGAACTGGAAATCGTGCAAGATGCGGACCGATTGGACGCCATGGGCGCCATTGGCATTGCCAGGGCCTTCAACTATGGTGGGTTCAAGAACAGGGCGCTCTACGACCCGAGTATCCCTCCCAACCTCAACATGACCAAGGAGGAATACAAGGCTTCCAAAGCGCCTACCATCAACCATTTTTATGAGAAGCTTTTATTGCTGAAAGAAGGCATGAACACCGAGACCGGAAAAAAAATGGCCCAAGAGCGGCACCTGTTCATGCTGGACTATCTGGAGCGATTTTATAACGAGTGGAATGGAAAAGAATAATATTCCTTCTCCTGCACTTTTTTGTATCTTGTGATGGACATTTAATCAAACTAAACAAAATGCAAAGAAGAAAGTTCCTAAAAAATGCCGCGGCTGCTTCGGCCGCATTTTCCATTGTACCCAGCCATGTCTTGGGCAAAATGCATGTTCCGCCAAGTGATACCCTATATGTTGCCGGTTTTGGTGTCGGCGGCAGAGGAAATGCCGTGGTGAGGGGACTACACGACACTGGTCGCGTCAAATTTGTCTCCTTCTGTGATGTGGACGACAGAAGGGCAAAACCTACCTACGAACTTTTTCCGAACGTAAAGCGATATAAAGACTTCAGAAAGGTCTATGATGAGCAATTGAAAGATATCGATGCCATAATGGTCGCAACCCCAGACCATACGCATGCCACCATAGCCCTTCCGTTTATGCGGGAGAAAAAACATGCCTATGTTGAAAAACCATTGACCCATAACATCCATGAGGCCCGTATGATGACCCAAGTGGCCAAAGAGAAAGGTATTGTGACCCAAATGGGCAACCAAGGAGCTTCCAGCGATGACAGCCGTATCGCCCGTGAGTGGGTGGAGTCGGGAGTCATCGGGAAAATACATACCATTGATTGCTGGACCAACCGCCCAGTGTGGCCGCAAGGCGTTCCCACGCCTACCCAAAAAGACCGCATCCCCAAGGAACTGGATTGGGACCTTTGGTTGGGCCCAGCAGCCATGAGAGATTACAACGATGCTTATCTTCCCTTCAAATGGAGAGGGTTCTGGGATTTTGGAACAGGTGCGTTGGGCGATATGGGCTGCCACATCATGGAGACCCCTTTCAGTGTGCTGGACCTTGGGTATCCCACCGAAGCAGAAGCCAGTTGCACTACGGTTTGGGTAGATGATTTTGTGGAAGCCGATTATAGCCATTCCTGCCCTCCATCATCCAAAATCCACTTGAAATTTGAGCATGAAGAGCACGGAGACATCGCCCTGAACTGGTATGATGGGGGCCTTAAGCCAGATCTGCCGGATGAACTGAAGGATGGAGAAACCATTGGCGATACCGGTGGGGGTACTATTATGTATGGCGATAAGGGTACTTTGATTTGCGACACCTATTCCAGAAATGCCCGTTTGCTACCTTCCGATATGATGGACCTTTACAAATCACCCGCCCCAAAATACCCGAGAATACCCGGAGGTATGGACGGACACATTGCCAACTTTGTTGATGGTTGCCTGAATGGTGCGACCACTTCGTCCAACTTTGATAAGGCTGGTAGGTTGACAGAAACCGTACTTATGGGGAACTTGGCCGTAAAAGCCTATCAATACAAGGAATTGAAGCCTGGAAAAACCCCAACGGACTGGGATCCTTTCGACTCCCCTGGTAGAAGGAAACTACTCTGGGATGGAGAGAACATGAAGATCACCAACTATGACAAAGCCAATGAATGGGTGACCCGCGAGTATCGAAAAGGGTGGGAGCTCTAGATTAAAACTTAAGAGGCTGTCCTAAAAGTGTCATTCTGAATGAAGTGAAGAATCTCCTTAAAGTTCAAATGTCTGATTACAGTGCAATTGAGATTTTTCGACTGTGCTCAAAATGACAATTTAATCTTTTTTAGGACAGCCTTTTTGTTTTTTGGAATTTGTTCATTGCCATTTTCCTTCAGAACAGCCTCATCTGACCATCCTTGTATTGCTCATGGAGCTCCTTGTCCAAGATCGGGAACTCTTTGCCCTTGAAATATTTTTGACGAGCCAATCGCGCCATATCGTGTATTTGGGAAGCTATCTTGCCCTCACCCCTGTTCCTAAGTCCAAACCGACTGTCATTCAAGGTACCGCCATGACAATCTTGAATCTGGTGGAGCACTTTTTCTGCCCTATCTGGCATGGCCTTCTTTATCCAATCGGTGAAGATCTGTCCAATCGCTCCATTTAGCCGGACCACCGTAAACCCAAAAGAAAGTGCTCCATGCTCCGAAACCGCTTTTGCCAATGACAGCAATTCATGGCTATTGATGCCAGGTATCATGGGGGCCAACATGGCATTCACAGGGATATTGTTCTCTGACAGGACTTGGATGGTCTTCAATCTTTTTTGGATGGATGCCGTCCGTGGTTCCAGTTTTCTTCTGGTTGCCTCGGAAAGTGAAGTGACGGATATGTTCACGGCTATCAACCTATGGGCATTGAGCTCTTTTAGCACATCCAGGTCCCGCAATACCAAGGCGTTTTTAGTGATGATGCCCACAGGATGCCTGTATTTCAAGAATACCTCCAAACATTTTCGGGTAATCCCAAATTGTTGCTCGGCAGGCTGGTAACAATCCGTGTTGCCAGACATAACGATGGTCTGCGCCTTCCAATTTTTGTGTTTTATCTTGGCCTCCAACAGTTTCGGAGCTGATTTCTTTACCAAGATCTTTCGTTCAAAATCCAATCCGGCACTATATCCCCAATATTCGTGGGCATTTCTTGCATAGCAATAGATGCAGCCATGTTCGCAGCCTTGGTATGGGTTCATGGAGAACATCATCCCCACATCTGGGCTGTCCACCTTGTTCACGATGGTCTTTGGGAAAATTGGGATGTATTGAGTCTTGTTGCTTTCCGCTTCCTCGCCCTCTATCCTACAAAATTCCAAAAAGTCTGCCCGCATCTCGTACACATGCTGCAAAAACTGGTTGGGGGTGTTTTTTTGTGCGCCCCTGCCTTTTAGGAAATCATCGGAAGTCATAAAATAGGATTTATTCCAAATTTATGGATTATTTCCTATTTTTGAATTTCTGAGTTGTTAAAACTCATTCAGAAAATAAAAGCCGGACAATGTCCGGCTTTCCGCTTAATGGTTGGGATGTGCCCCAAAGGGGTAATTTCCTTTTTCAATCCAGACCAAAATAGGCTACCACAGCATTATAATCGTTGGTGTCCACTCCTGCGGCCTTAAGTTTGGTCATAATATCTACACTGTCGTCTTTGCCTTGCATGGTATTTATCTCAATAGCAATAATGACAAAGTTGAGGTAAAAACCTGGAGGCACATTAAAACTAGCCCCTTGGTAATCCTTGAACACAATAATGCCATTGGGGCTTACATCGGAATTGGCCAAGAAACTCACATCTGTTGTAAATACACCAAATATAGGGGCCCCAGGCACCGAATGCATTGCAACTTCACCTTCTATTAAATATTCCAAATAAAAAAGAAAAGCATAATTGGGTCTCATTTGAGCTTCAATCGGCATGTCAAACTCAAAAATTTCTCCTCCATTCCATGCGTCCATGTTTATTTTGACTGATTGCACATTGGCATTCCCGTCCACACCATCCGCTCCGTGGGTCCCGTTCTGTCCATCAATTCCATCCTTACCATCCGCTCCAGCCGGTCCCTGTGCCCCAGCTGGTCCCTGAGGGCCCTGTTCCCCATCCTCACCAGAACAGGATACCAAAACCATTGCCATACAGAGCATAGCCATACTGAACAACTTAACTGTTTTCATAAAATCAATTTGAAAGGTTATACCAACCAAAAGTACCTCAGTGTCTTTTAGGAATTGGGCCTAACTAACGGATGCCCAATGCAAATTGACCTGTATGCCTTTGGAATTGACGGATGAAAAAGTTTGTAAGGATATTCTTTCTTAAATTTTAAAAAACTAAGGTTGAAAAAGGAGGGAATGCGGAAATCAATGGGCAGTTTGTAGCCAATTAGTGATAAGCACAAGTTCATGTTCAAACACTAAACACCCTGAATTGAGCATTAAGTATCAATAACAAAATAACATAGAATCCTTAATTGAAGCCTACCTTCACCAACTGTTTTTTTCCGCCTCTCTTGGCGTAGAAGAGCATATTGCTATCCGCTTCGTCTTTCAAGGGTTTGGAAACCATAAGAGGCAATCTGGCCTCTTGCTGGTCTATGATCTTTTCATAGTCCATCGTCCCATTTTCATCCAAAGAAATCAAGAACACATTGCGGTTTCGGCTGAGACCTTGTTTGAAGATGAGGCGCTCGTTGTTGATAAGTTGTGGGTTTTCTGCCGCGGTACAGATAAAAAAGTAGGTTTTGCCATCCTTGCAATACGAACTATAGGATGCATACGCCCCATCACCTTGTGTCACCTCGGTTTTATTGATATTGCGTGCCCACTCCATATTCCCATCTGCTCCCAGTTTCACACTCACGATGTCGTTGTGGTGGTAGCGCTCAATCTTTACCCTTTGTCCCGCTCCAGTGACCTCCAGACCGGAAGTGACAAAATACTCCTCTGCATTGAAGAAAATTTCATTGTTCTGGGCAATCTCTACTCCTTTGAACACCAAATTCTTTACGACCTTGTCCCCTTCGCGGCCAAACTTGTCATCCATGAACTGTTCCGAAAATGCATTGTACTTATTGGTTCGGATATCGAGGGTGGAGGGGTCCACATCAAAATAAGCGATGCCGTTGTAGCGATTGTCCTTTCGATCGGCATAAAAACCGACGCAGACAAGTTTGTCTTTTAAGATGATGGGGTAAAGCCCTTCAGGGTATTTGCCAGGATCCACAAAAGATTGGGTCTGGCTCCCATTTTGGGATACTTTCACAAGCTCATACTGGAACTTTCGCTCATCCACCTGAAAACGGTTCTTTTTAAAATAGGCCTTTCCAATAATGTAGGCCGTTTGCATATCTGGAGTGATGGACACGTTCTCAAAGGCATAGTTCTTTTCCTCTATCTCTTCGGAAAAATCATGCGCAAACTTTTTGTTCAGGGCAGTATCGAACAAATGGATGATGTGCTTGTTGTCCTTTCCCTTTTTGTGGTGGGTACTTATGATGAACCCTGTTTTTTTCTCATTGAAAAGAATAGCGGTGGAAAATCCACTGGAAAAATTCCGGTTATAAAAATTTTTGCCCACAGGGTCATTGACCTGTTCGGATGCAATGGAAAGCAACTGTTTTGTGCTAAAATTAAAATCGATGATGGGACTGGTATGCACCCAATATTCGTATTGCCCTTTCGCTCCGTTATAATTGAGGAACAATAGGTTCAACTGTCCATTTTTGAAGAACCCTTCCACAAATTCCTGGTCCTTGAGTTTATAGTTGTACTCATTGACCAACTGCAGATCACTATTATAATGTTCAATAAGATATCCCTTTGGCCTCAAGATCAGTCCTTGGTAATAGGCCCGGACCAAAATATAGCCCCCTGTCCCATCCCCGTCAATGGTCATCAGGTTGGAATACCGATATCGATCGTTGTATTTTTCTCCGAAATCATAGGTGACTGGCATTTTTTGTGCTACGGTCACCATAGCGAACAACGCAAAGCAAAATAGAAAAAGTTGGTTTCTGGTCATGGTTTGGCTTAGTTGGGGCCAACGGTCATGATCCGGGGAAATCTGCCTGACGCTTTTCCAAAAAAGCGGATGTACCTTCCTTGAAATCGTCGGTGCCAAAACAATGGCCAAAGGCATCTATCTCCACGGCATAGCCATCGGCGTCATACCTAAAACCAGCATTTACCGCTTTTATTGCATGCTTGATGGCCACAGCGGAATTTTTCGATATCCTGCCCGCTATTTTAACACAAAGGGGCAAAAGTTCTTCCTGTGACACTACATGGTTGACCAGTCCAAAAGCAAAAGCCTTGTCCGCATCGATCATCCCGGCGGTCATGATGAGTTCCATAGCCCTGCCCTTGCCGATGAGTTGTGGTAGACGCTGTGTACCCCCATAACCTGGGATCACTCCCAAAGATACCTCGGGAAGCCCCATTCTTGCATTGCTACTGGCCACCCTGAAATGGCTGGCCATGGCGAGTTCCAAGCCACCGCCGAGCGCAAATCCGTTTATGGCTGCTATAACGGGTGTGGACAGGTTCTCCACAAGGTCGAACAGGTTTTTCTGTCCCATGGCGGACAATTGACGGCCTTCCTTCACCGAAAAGTGGGCAAACTCCGAAATATCAGCACCGGCCACAAAGGCCTTTTCGCCACTGCCCGTGATGATGATGGCCTTGACATCCCTGTCCTCGTCCAGCTCCTTAAAAGCAACATGGAGTTCCTCAATGGTCCTTCGATTGAGTGCATTCAATTTTTTTGGCCTATTGATGGTGATAATGGCCAAATTTCCTTCTTCTTCGATGTAGATGTTTTCGTAGTCCATATATTTCCTTTAAGAAATGGTCCATCGCGGACCGGTTCTCGAGTTTATTTTCGCTGTTGTTTGGGGAATTTGATGGTAAAGACCGTTCCCTTGCCTTCTTTTGAAGTAAAGGTAATGGTTCCCTTATAGTTTTCCACAATATTCTTGACCATCCCCAGGCCAAGGCCTGTGCCGCTTGATTTTGTGGTAAATTTAGGCTCAAAGACCCTGTACCTCAGACCATCTGGAATGCCCACTCCATTGTCGGCAACAGAGATTTTCACGTACTTCCCTTCAGTGGCCACTGTGACCAATATGCGGGGCGATTCGACTTCGGGAACGGCCTGTATGGCATTTTTCACCAAGTTGGTGATGACCCTGATGAGCTGGGTCCGGTCCAGTTTGGCAATGATCTCTTCCTCATCTGCAATAAAGTGGATGTAATCCTCATTGAAAATCTCCAGTGCCAGTTTCACGATCTTCACCACATTCAGGGTCTCGTTCTGCTGTGCGGGCATATCGGCAAAACTGGAGAAGGCCGTGGCAATGTTGCTCATGGTGTCTATCTGCTGCACCAAGGTCTTGGAAAACTCCTTTACCTTCTTTAGGATGTCGGGGTCGTTGGGGTCGAACTTGCGCTCAAAACTCTGAACGGTAAGCCGCAATGGGGTCAAGGGGTTCTTGATCTCATGCGCCACCTGTTTGGCCATTTCCCGCCAGGCCTGTTCCCTTTCGCTACGTGCCAATTTCACGGCACTCTCTTCCAATTCATCGATCATTCTGTTATAGGAATCCACTAGTTTTCCGATTTCTTCACCGGGGTTTTCCAGATAGATCTTCTCGTTCCTACGGGTCAAGTTGGTCCTATACATTTTATCGGATATGGTCTGGAGCGACCTTGTGATGTATTTTGAAATGAAATAGGCCAGCACTATGGCCGAAATCAACATCAATAAGTACACCCCGCCCAACCTGAAAAGGAATTCCCGTAGTTCCTTGTTGTTGAACGTGTTGTCCTCAAAATAGGGAAGGTTCATGATACCGATGGGCTTGAACTTGGGGTCATTGATGTAGGAATATGTCGCCTGATAATTATCCCCAGCGGCCCGCTTTTCCTCAACATATCTCTTGTCTCCGCTATCACGAAGGTAATTCAGGATCTTTGCATCCAAACAATTGGCTATGGAGTCTTCTTCAAAGCTGGGACGTGAACTTTTGATGAGGTTGCCCTCGAGGTCATAAATATTGAAGTTGACATTCTGTACGTCCGCAATCTTATAGATCTCTTCCCTAAAAATATGGCCCAGGTTTTCGGTGGTAATTGGATAGGTAGTCTCTTTCAAGGTGTAGGATATACTCTGTAACACCTGTTCTTCCTTCCGCTCCAACCTATCGTTGTGGTAGTCCTTTCCTTCTTCCCTATATTGATAAATGGTGACGGCAACTATCAATATGGAAGCAATGACCACCAGCATGATCATGGCGAAAAAAATCCGGGACCGTAAGGATAGCTTCTTGAACAAACTTGGCTGATTTGCGATAAATTTAAACAATTATCAAGCCAAATGAAGCTCAAGATCAAGTTTCAAGTGACAAACTCAAGTTCAACTAAATTTGGATCTCCCCATTTTGAACTTGGTACTTGAACTTTTTCTAGGCATTTGGATTTTTGTCCCGGATGCGCTTGTACAGTCGAATGCCCAACATGAGCAGTATGGCCAGTACGAAAATGCCGATGACCCCATAGATCCAATTGAAGGCACTCTTCAAAATGACCAAAAAAACTACGGCAAAAAGGATAAGGGTGGCCCCCTCGTTCCAAATACGCATGAACTTTGACGTGTATTTCACCTCGTCTCGCTGCAGTTGCTTGAATATCTGGTGACACTTGAAATGGTAAATGAAGAGCAATGCCACAAAGGCCAGCTTCACATGCATCCATGATTGTTGCAGCCAACCGGGCATCAAAACTAACAGCCAAATGGCAAAAAGGGTACACAGAATGGCAGAAGGCCATGTGATGATGTACCACAATCGCTTGGTCATCAACTTGAGCTGGTCAGTGAGGATATCTTTGTCGGGTGATGGTTTTTGCCATGCCTCAATATGGTATATGAAAAGCCGTGGGATATAGAACAGTCCCGCAAACCATGTGACCACAAAGATCAAGTGGAGCGATTTGATGTAGTTATAGATTTCCATTAGTTGGGCCCAATGTAATAGGAATCAAAGGTAAAGGGTAAGTTGCAGATATAAAACTATCTTTTCCCCTACCCTTTACTCTTTTTCCCTTTACTTCTTTATTCCTCTACAGACAGGTAGTTCAGTTTCAAGTTGTTGAACTCCTCATTGAATGCCGCTATCTCTTTGTCCACCAATGCATCAAAAGCGGTCAACTGTTCTTTTATTTTGGCGGAGAGTTCATTTTTTACCGCAATGTCCTGCTCGGTGGGTGGAAAATCGTCCAACGCCACCAAACTGTTCAAGTGGCCCAGCTTATTGGTGAGCCTGATCGGGAAGTTCAAAGGGTCTTGATTACTTTGGTTCTTCGTCTGGTACAGTGCTTTTTCAATTTCTCCAAACCCTTCCTTCATTTTTTTGGCCTTTTCAACCAAGGCCTTGGTAGCTTCGTTGTCCTTATATTGCTTTACGAACTCGTCCAGTTTGCCATTGATGCTCCTGATCTTTTTGATGGATTGGTGCGCCCTGTCCACTGTTTCGTTCACATCGGTGATGAAATCGTACTGTTCCTGCATTTCTGCCAGACTGGCCTCCGACCTTGGATCGGGCAAGATCTTGAATTCTTGGGATTGTTCTTCCCCGTTAACGTTCAAATGTACCTTGTATGTTCCGGGAACTGCTTTTGCACCATTCAGATTGGCCCACCAAAGGATCATGCCCTGTAACCTTTCGGCCCCTTTGCCCCTAGTGTCCCAAACATGCGTGTTACCTCCTTTTTTCACTTCCAATTTCTTGTCCTTTTCTTTAGCATAATTGCTAAAGGAAGCCAAGGTATCCCCGTTCATTTGGGTATACGTGAGGGAGATACTGTCCTTTTCTGCAATATCCTTTAGGTAGAAGTGGGTGATCACCCCATTGGCGAGGTTTTGTCCTTCAGTCTTGGAAGGCCTTCTTGCTGCATTGCCCTTGGTTCGATAGCTGTCCTTGGGATGATATAGGATGGCATTGGCGGATTTCTTCGCATCGTTCAACTGGTGCAATACGGTAAGGTCATCAATCACCCAAAGGCTTCTTCCTTGGGTGGCCACGATCAAGTTGTCATCCTTGATGGTCAGGTCCGTGATAGGCACAATGGGCAGGTTCAACTGGAATTTTTCCCAGTTTTGGCCATCATTGAACGAAATATACATCCCGGTCTCGGTTCCGGCATAGAGCAATCCCTTTCTTTTGGGGTCTTCACGGACCACACGGGTAAAATGTTCGGCTTCGATACCATTGGTGATCTTGGCCCACGTTTTCCCGTAGTCGGTGGTCTTGTAAAGGTAAGGGGCAAAATCCCCCAATTTGTATCGGGTGGCCGCTACATAGCAAGTCCCCTCATCAAAAGCGGATGGTTCTATACTGTTGATCATGTTCCACTCGGGCATGTTCGGTGGAGTGACATTTTCCCATGTCTTGCCCCCGTCCTTGGTCACATGGATGAGTCCGTCGTCACTGCCCACCCAAAGCAATCCTTCCTTCAACGGGCTTTCATTGGCGGCAAAAATGGTGCAATAGTATTCCACACTAGTGTTATCTTGGGTGATAGGTCCTCCGCTGGACACTAGTTTTGCAGGATCATTCCGTGTCAAATCCCCACTGAGCAGTTCCCAACTTTGTCCTTCGTTGGTGGTCATGTGCACATGATTGGAGAAAGTGTATAGTTTTTTGGGATCATGTTTGCTGAAAATAATGGGGAAGTTCCATTGGAATCGATATTTCATGCCTTCAGCACCATAACCCATAGGGTTATCTGGCCAGACATTGATGCCCCTAACGGTCTTGTTCTTATGGTTGACGCGGGTCAGGAATCCGCCATAGCTTCCGCCATACACAATGTCATTGTTCGCAGGATCAACAGCGATATGGGCCGATTCCCCTCCTGCGGTTTCCTCCCAATCATCTTCCCCAATGGAATTGTCATCGCTTCTATAATTGATCCGCAAGGTAGAGTTGTCCTGTTGTGCCACATAGATGCGGTATGGAAAAGCATTGTCGGTAGTCACCCGATAAAACTGGGCGGTGGGTTGGTTGTAATAGGTGCTCCACGTTTCGCCGCCATCATAACTGATCTGGGCCCCACCATCGTCACCAATGATCATGCGTTGGGAATTTTCCGGGGCTATCCAAAGATCGTGGTGGTCCCCATGTGGCGCATTGAACGACTCAAAGGTCTTTCCACCATCCGTACTCCTGTGATAGCTTACATTGAGCACATAGACCTTGTCCACATCCTCAGCATCCGCATACACCCTGGTATAATACCATGCCCGTTGCCGTAGGCTACGGTCACCATTGATCAATGTCCATTTTTTTCCTCCATCGTCCGAACGATAAAGCCCTCCCTTTTCCTTGTTCTCCACAATGGCCCAGACCCTGTCACTGTTTTGGGGGGAAACGGTCACTCCGATAATCCCCAACGTATCTTTCGGGAAGCCTTCGTTTTTTGAAATCTCGGTCCAAGTTTCACCACTGTCCGTGCTTTTCCAAAGAGCCGAACCATCGCCACCACTACTCAGACTGTACGGGGTGCGCTGTACCCTCCATGTGGATGCATATAAGATCCGAGGGTTGTTGGGGTCGAAGGTCAAATCTACTGCCCCTGCCTGATCGTTCACAAAAAGGACCTGTTTCCAAGATGCTCCGCCATCCATGCTTTTATAGATCCCCCTGTCCTTGGTCGGTTTGTAGATATCGCCCATGACCGCAGCATACACGATATTATGATTTGTGGGGTGGACTCGCAACCTTGGGATGTGCCTAGTGTTTTCCAACCCAACAGACTTCCATGTTTTGCCAGCATCTTCGGTCTTCCAGACCCCATAACCGGAAGAGACGTTCCCGCGTACCGTTTTTTCACCTCCGCCCACATATATAACATTGGGGTCGCTTTTGGCCACCTCGACTGCCCCAATGCTCCCACCAAAATAACCATCGGAAATATTCTCCCAACTACGGCCACCATCAGTTGTTTTCCATACACCCCCGCCAGTTGCACCGAAATAAAACAAGTTGGGTTCTCCCGGTACTCCAGTGACTGCTGCAGAACGTCCGCCTCGGAAAGGACCTATCAATCGATACTCCAAACTGGAATAGAGGTCCTTAGGGTACTCTGGGGCCGCTTGGCTGTTCTTTTTTCTCTGGGAATGAATAGATGTACTGCAGAAAATCACGGCAAGCATCAGCATACCGATTTTGAAAAAGCAAGTCTTCATTAGTAAAGTGTTGAGTTAGTCAGGCTTAAATGTAATGAAAAAGGCACAAAAAAAGTTTGGCAATATTTTGTACTTTAACCCTCCAGATAAAAAACCTTAGTACTATGCAAAATTTGTTCAGGCTCGCCTTGCTATCCATCCTCCTTGTGGCCTGTAAAAACCAAACGAAACAAACAGAAGAAACAACAACCGCCCAACCTGAAGAGAAGAAAGCCGAATGGGTCCATCTTTTTGACGGTACCAGTCTGGAAGGTTGGAGAGGATACAACATGGACTCCCTGCCCCCCGGATGGACCATCAGGGACAGCATCCTGACCTTCGACACCGAACTGGGCATGGAACAGGACTATACCGGTGGAAAGGACATCATATATGGTGCCGAGGAGTTCGACAATTTCGAGCTCTATCTGGAATGGAAGATCCCCGAAGGGGCCAACAGTGGCATTTTCTACCATGTGAAGGAAGGCTATGACGGCCCCCCCGTGGTGGCCCCGGAATATCAGATCATCGATGACGAGAACTATGCCAGGATACATGATCTGACAGGGTACAACTCGCAATTTGGTGCCGAGCACCCCGAGCTGCTCCAGGACTGGCAGAGGACAGGGGCGGACTATGCCATGCACGTGGCGGACGAATCCCAGAAACAGTTGAACCCGGTAGGGGAATGGAATTCTTCCAAGATCGTGTTCACCCCCGAAAAGGTGGAGCACTGGCTCAATGGCAAGAAACTGTTGGAGTTCGTGCCGTGGTCCGAGGAATGGAACGCCAAGAAGGCCTCGGGGAAATGGGACAATGCCCCCGATTACGGAAAATTCAAAACGGGCTACATCGCTTTGCAAGACCATTCGAGCCCCATTTGGTTCAGAAACATAAAAATCAAGAAACTATAACCTCCAATACCTAACCATGAACAAAAGAGAATTCATCAAAAAAAGCAGTGTGGGAGCCCTAGGGATCATGTTGGCACCTTCTATTTTAAAAGCAGGTTTCCCAAAAGAAAAGTTACGAACGGCCCACATTGGCGTGGGCAATATGGGGATGGAGGATCTCAAGGCGATTTCATCGCATGCCTCGGTCGAGGTGGTCGCCCTCTGCGATGTGGATGCCATCAACCTGTCCACAGCACACAAAATGCACCCCGGTGCCCGTGTGTTTTTTGATTACCGTGCCATGTTGGAGGAAATGGGCGACGAAATCGATGCCGTGATCGTTTCCACACCGGACCATACCCATGCGCCAGCTTCGTTGATGGCGATGAACATGAACAAACCTGTGTACTGTCAAAAACCATTGACCCACTA
>NZ_QXFO01000026.1:238294-283294 GCF_003584105.1 Flagellimonas taeanensis | reverse complement strand
CTGAGGTGCTTAACCTTGCCGGTAAAAGTAACTCGTAGGCTCATTATGCAAAAGGCACGCCGTCACCCCCAAAGGGGCTCCGACCGCTTGTAGGCGTATGGTTTCAGGGTCTTTTTCACTCCCTTGTTCAGGGTTCTTTTCACCTTTCCCTCACGGTACTGGTACACTATCGGTCTCTCAGGAGTATTTAGTCTTGGCGGATGGTCCCGCCGGATTCACACAGGGTTTCACGTGCCCCGCGCTACTCAGGATACCACTATCTTTAACGCTCCTTGCCCGTACGGGACTGTCACCCCTATCGTGCAGCTTTCCAACTGCTTCCGGTTCGTCACGCAAAGAATCCCGTGGTCCTACAACCCCAACATTGCCGAAACAACATTGGTTTGGACTAATCCGATTTCGCTCGCCACTACTCTCGGAATCACTTTTGTTTTCTCTTCCTCCGCCTACTTAGATGTTTCAGTTCAGCGGGTTCGCCCACCTTGCGGTGTGACAGGCCTTCAACCTGCCGGGTTGCCCCATTCGGACACCCACGGATCAATGCTCATGTGCAGCTCCCCGTGGATTTTCGCAGCTTATCGCGTCCTTCGTCGCCTCTGAGAGCCCAGGCATCCCCCATACGCCCTTCTTTTGCTTGTCGCACCTGTGCCTAAGCACAGATGCCCTCTCGTAATCCTTATATATTCTATTCTACTTCGTGTTTCTTCTTTTGACTTCGCCATGATGGTAAAACCATCACGCTCCGTCCCAATATGTCAATGAACTTTCTGGCACACCGCCACCGATCGGTGGACGGCACTTGCCGTGGTGGAGAATAAGGGAGTCGAACCCTTGACCTCCTGCGTGCAAGGCAGGCGCTCTAGCCAGCTGAGCTAATTCCCCATTACCAGTGGTCAGTTAACAGTTATCAGTTAACAGTACTATAACGGTAACCCAACACCTAGAATTTCCTATTCAATACTTCTTTTAAAGAACTTTTATAGACCCTGGCCCCAAAGGCCAAAAACCTGCGGCACTGCCGCTTCCGTAGTCTCAGGCAGACTCGAACTGCCGACCTCTACATTATCAGTGTAGCGCTCTAACCAGCTGAGCTATGAGACTGCATCGGCCCAAAAATGGGCAGTATACCAAAAAACATATCGCAAGACAGCAAAAGGGAAAAAACCATCCCGATGCGGGACCGGAAAAAATTCCGGGCGTCATCTTCTCTAGAAAGGAGGTGTTCCAGCCGCACCTTCCGGTACGGCTACCTTGTTACGACTTAGCCCTAGTTACCGATTTTGCCCTAGGCCGCTCCTTGCGGTGACGGACTTCAGGCACTCCCGGCTTCCATGGCTTGACGGGCGGTGTGTACAAGGCCCGGGAACGTATTCACCGGATCATGGCTGATATCCGATTACTAGCGATTCCAGCTTCACGGGGTCGAGTTGCAGACCCCGATCCGAACTGTGACCGGTTTTATAGATCCGCGCCCCCTTGCGGGGTGGCTTCCCTCTGTACCGGCCATTGTAGCACGTGTGTGGCCCAGGACGTAAGGGCCGTGATGATTTGACGTCGTCCCCACCTTCCTCACGGTTTGCACCGGCAGTCCCGTTAGAGTCCCCGACTTGACTCGCTGGCAACTAACGGTAGGGGTTGCGCTCGTTATAGGACTTAACCTGACACCTCACGGCACGAGCTGACGACAACCATGCAGCACCTTGCAGGCGGTCCGAAGAAAGGGATGTCTCCACCCCATGCAGCCTGCATTTAAGCCCTGGTAAGGTTCCTCGCGTATCATCGAATTAAACCACATGCTCCACCGCTTGTGCGGGCCCCCGTCAATTCCTTTGAGTTTCAACCTTGCGGTCGTACTCCCCAGGTGGGATACTTATCACTTTCGCTTGGCCACGGAGACAATGTCCCCACAGCTAGTATCCATCGTTTACGGCGTGGACTACCGGGGTATCTAATCCCGTTCGCTACCCACGCTTTCGTCCATCAGCGTCAGTACATGGTTGGTCACCTGCCTTCGCGATCGGTGTTCTATGTGATATCTATGCATTTCACCGCTACACCACATGTTCCGGCAACCCCACCATGACTCAAGACCTGCAGTATCAAAGGCAATTTTATGGTTGAGCCACAAACTTTCACCCCTGACTTACAGGCCCGCCTACGGACCCTTTAAACCCAATGATTCCGGATAACGCTCGGACCCTCCGTATTACCGCGGCTGCTGGCACGGAGTTAGCCGGTCCTTATTCTTACGGTACCGTCAGCCACCTACACGTAGGTGGGTTTCTTCCCGTATAAAAGCAGTTTACAACCCATAGGGCCGTCATCCTGCACGCGGCATGGCTGGATCAGTCTTCCGACCATTGTCCAATATTCCTCACTGCTGCCTCCCGTAGGAGTCTGGTCCGTGTCTCAGTACCAGTGTGGGGGATCCCCCTCTCAGGGCCCCTAACCATCGTTGCCATGGTGGGCCGTTACCCCACCATCAAGCTAATGGTACGCATGGCCATCCCTGTCCGATAAATCTTTAATCACAACATCATGCGATGTAATGATACCATGGGGCATTAATCCAAGTTTCCCTGGGCTATTCCCCTGACAGGGGCAGGTTCCATACGCGTTCCGCACCCGTGCGCCGGTCTCAGGGGTGCAAGCACCCCCTACCCCTCGACTTGCATGTGTTAGGCCTGCCGCTAGCGTTCATCCTGAGCCAGGATCAAACTCTTCATTGTCTATCGTTAAATATCTATCGAGACATCCTCAAAACAAATCCGGTCCTTGACATCAAAATGGCTTTAATTCTCTTTACGCTGTCTTTTGCAATATGTATATGAACTTCTTTTTCCTCCCCCGGTCTACACCTCTCGGCCTTCCCGGAGCGCCCTGCCTTATCAGCTAAGCGGGTGCAAATATAAGAACGTTATTTCGACTCCGCAAAATGTTTTTCAGTATTTTTTTGAAATAAAAAATCATAAAAATGTAAGTGCTTGTTTTTCAACATTGCCTTTGTACTGCACACTGAAATTTTTATGAAAAGAAATTCCAAACCAATCCAAATCGGATCACAAAATCACGATAGGGATAGTTGGGCGCAGAATAGTAATTGGGTTCGGAAAAGATAGAATTCAGATGCTCTGCTTTTAAATAAATCCTAGTTTGTCTCACTTTGGCATTTATAAAAACATCCAATAACGGATATCCACCCAACTCCTCATTGTTCTGTATATAAAACTCACCCAACAATGGATTATAGGCATCCATATTGTAGGTGGTAAAATATTTGAAGGTGATCCCTGTCTGCAAGAACATCGCCTTTTTGAACACATCACTGGAAAAATATAGTGTGTTCCTTGTCACCAATTCGGGCAGGTTCAACACTTGGTTGTCCTGAGCAACATTCTGATACATAACCGTGTTCATGAGTGCCCACTTGCGCCATTTGAGCTCCTTGGTGTATTTCAATTTTAGGTGGTTCACCGTTCCGGATTCTTGAAACGGACGCACGAATGCAGTTTCCTGGGCATTGTCTATTTGCTCCTGTGTGGCCGTTGAAGCGAAATAGGTGTAATTGTCCAAGGTACTGTACTGTCCTTCCAAAAGTCCGTAGTTCTTTGTTTCAAAACTGAATTTGATGGTCTTGGCCCTTATGTTTTCAAAAGTGTCATTGTTCTGCCAATTGAAGTTCCTATAATCACTTTGGTACAGCAGGTAGTTGAAATTGGGCATACGCGAGGATGCATTTATCGCACCGGTAATGACATAATTATCATTTATCCTGTACCGGGCCATGCCATCAAAGTTATTGCCCGTGAGCCCACCCGAAACGGTATAGTTGACATTTCCCTTCAAAAACAAAGGTCCTATCCTATTGGAGTAGGCCCCACCGACGGATATTTCCTGTCCATCCAATTTGTTCTGGATGGTTTCCTCTTCGGTGATCAACAAGCTATTGAAGTAATAATTATAATTGTAGAGGGCAATGTTCCCAGACAATTTCCCCAAGGTCTTGTTCGAAAACTCCACACTCCCCTTGTTGTACATGGTCTTGAGCCTTGCTCGGTCCTCAATGGGTACCGAAAAGGGGTCTTCACCAAAGGCATCGTTCTGGGCCGATTGAACAAAATCGTACAGTTTGGTCTCATAGGCAAATTCGTGGCCTATGGCCAACGTTGTAGGGTCCATATCCGTGGAATCCTTTTTATGGTTGACCAGTTTGAGACGGTGGTCAAAAAAATAGCGCTTGCCCAATATGCGGTTTTCGGCATTGGTATAGAGCAGGTCAATTTTTGCCCTATCCTGAAAATCATCATCGTCTCCCTCAAACTGGCTCCTGTCCAAAAGCCCTCCACTCTCCTCATCTTCAAGTTCCTGTGCCGCTATGTGCCCCCTAAGGCCATATCTGCCATTTTGCGTTTCGTAATTGAATGTCAACCTGAACTTGCCATCTTGGGCCTGCTCATACCTGTATTTTCCCAAAGAGCGAAAGCCCGTATACGCTATGGATGCGTTAAACTTTTTTGACAGATTGAAGGTAAGCAATGCATCCAAAAACTGTCCTTGCTCCATTGTGGTCTTGAACATGAGCTCCGTCATTGGGGTGGGGACATTATAATAGGTAATATCTTCTTTTTCAAAATAGCCCACATTCTTTGCCGTCGCTCCAATTCTTGGATAGTAGGAAGTGGAAGAGAAGTCCTTGCCCAACTCATTGTACTGCTGCCCCATATTGGCAAAGGGCATGAGTTCAAAATCGTCTTTTCTAAGGTAGTTGTACTTGTATTCCTTGCGAATGGTCAAGGTAGTATCCAATGTAGTGGTATCTCTCTGATAGGAAATGATCTTGTAATCCTTAATGGAGATGGAGTCTACTTGGTCAGTTTGGGGCGGACCACCCTTCAACTTCGGCTTGGTCGCCTTTGAGGTATTTATCCGTGTGGAATCTGTTTGTTTCAATCCCAACGTATCCTTTTGGGCCACTTTCATGGAGTCCACTTCTTTTTGAGGAGGGAGGGAGTCTTGTTGTGCAGATAAAATATGGCCCAAAAAAAAGAGCAGGGTAAAAATCAGAAATTTCATTCCATGATATTAATCCAACAAAGGTAAAAGTTTTGTTTTTAAAGAAATGTGAATTTATTCAGCGTAAAAACCTGTTCAAAACTTGCAATAAGAACATAGGCTCTTCATTCAAAGAATTTTGAACAGGCATCTAAGTACCTTTTATTCAATACCTATCCACCGATTATAATTAAATTTGATGATTTTAAGATAAGTTTATGAAGTTTATAACCAACATCTTTAACCAATTTTTGCTTATTGCGACATGTTAAGAATCATCAATTAAAAACACCAATACGATAGAATGAAAAATAAACTATGCGTCCTGGCCCTTACCACAGTTTCTATAGGGTTTGCCCAGGTCAATTTCACAAATCCCGACGAAGCCTCCGTAGTATCCTTCCAAACAAAAGAAATCGATATATCATCGATGAAAACAGAAGGATCCCCATATTTCCAAGAAGAATTCAAAAGAGGAACGGTATATATGGATGGTCAAAAAAAAATCATCGGCAACTTAAGGTACAATGCATTCAACAGTGAAATTGAACTTCAAAGAGGTGATTCCGAATATACCGCAATTCTGAAGAGAAACAACATTTCGGTTAAGATTGCTGACGAGACGTATGTACTCATCCCTTACCATGACGATGTCAATGGCAATTTGAGAACCGGATATTTTGTGGCAATGAACCAAGGAAAAGTATCCCTATTACACAAACCTGAAAAAAAACTTCGCAGAGGACGAGCTGCGGCAACAAATTACGATAGAACCGTTCCCCCAAGGTATATAGATGTCAGCTCTTATTACATCCGCAAAGGAGATGAGCCTGCCACAAAGATTTATTTGAGGAAAAAATATTTCTATGAAATCTTAGGGAAAGAAAAAATACAGGACTATGTAAAGAAAAATAATCTTAGGCTCAACAATGTTGAGGATATAATCACTCTTCTGCAATATTATAATAATCAGTTGTAATTTCAGGGCAATTCAACATATAAATCAAATACCCTAAAGTCAACCGCTTCATACAAATAAGATTATGAACTCGGCATTTTAAATTTCTCACTTGAGAACTTCCTGAATCTTTGTTCAACACAATTACTAGCTTATAGTTCAGCCGAATATCCTTTTTAACCGAGGAGTTGGAATAAAAAAGACCGGATATCCAAGGATATCCGGTCTTTTTATTGATTAGTTTACGAACCACTGTACTTACTGAGCACAGAAGTCGATTTCAATAGGTCCAGCAGGGGTACCTGGCCCTCCCTGAGCCACTGTGTTTCCATTTGGAGCCACAATGCTGAAAGATATCTCTTCCCAATTATCACCTGGGAAAAACCATTCCGCAGACTCGATACCTTCAGGAATTTCAATCGTAGCTGTACCACTGAGCCAATCGCGATTACTAGAATCATACACGGTATCAAAACCGGTACAATCATAGTCGCTTCCCTCATAGGGTGTACAAAGTCCAACCTCAAATACGGTACCGTCACTCAATGTAATAGTGATACCTGAGCCTCCGTCTCCGGTGGTGGTTTGCCAACCATCGCCATAGCTATCTTCCATGTTAATTGTCCAAATACCGGGCGTGGGAGCGGAATCACACTGTCTAAACAATGTAACTGCAAGTGTTTTATTGCCGAAAGTCAAATCATTAGAATTAGACACATCAGTAAGATTAAGAATCAACTTAGTTGTACCTTCTTCTGGCAGTGCATCAAAATTACCTTGAACAGTTATCACACCTGCAAACTCTCCAGCAGAGATACCTGAGTTGCTAATGGTATACTGATCGGGCGTTGCAGTTGAAGCCGGATCCACTTCTACGGAAATAGTCCGTTCCACATCGGATTCGGTACTAGCTGTAACGATGACCTCTGCAGAAGCGCCCTCTACGGGCACACCAAGATTTACGGAAGAGGTGTTGAATGATGCAAGCGTCTGGCCAGACACAGGATCGTACACGATTCGCTCTTCTTCACAAGAAGAAATCACTAAAGCAACGATTGCAAAAAGAATTCCAATCTTTCTATATTTATTATTTTTCATCTTTTCGAATTGTTATCTATTAATAACCAGGGTTTGGTTCCATATTGGGATTCGCATTGATCTCATCAATAGGTATAGGAAACTGAAATCTATGGTCCCCTGCTGACAATGTCAATATTTCTGGAGGTGTTCCAGATCCATCTGCTATGTCGCCATTATTGGATCTCATAACAGCCTCACCTCTACGCTTGATATCAAAGAACCTATGTCCTTCAAAGGAAAGCTCGACTCTTCTTTCGTATTGGATGGCATCTTCAAGGGCTTGACCACTTTCTCCACCAACATAGGACGTATACCTTTTGTCCCTTAGCAAATCCAAAGTAGTAAGTGCCGCAGCAGGTTGATTGAGTTCAAACTGTGCTTCAGCTTTATTCAGCAGTACTTCAGCAGCTCTCAAAACTTTAATATCTACCCTGCCGTTTACCTGACCTGTCTCACCTAAGAACTTCCTAACCGCATTGTAATTATTTCCTTGGTTTGTGGCATCGTACTGTATAACCTCTCTTCGCAAATCATTTGCATCCAAGTTATTGAAGAATTCATAATCAACAACATACTCGGACACAGTATTTGGAGGGGTTGTTTGGCTGTAAAGAACACCCACATTACTAAACCCAGATTCAGATGAAGTATTTACAGACCATTCAATGATAACCCCATCGTTGGTGGTGTCCTCATAAACATCCAACAAAGCACCTTCAACTGTTGCGTCAACAATTGGGGCAGTAACCTGATTGGCTGCGTTTATAGCCAATTGGTAATCTCCATTGTAAAGATAGACCCTTGACAACATGGCATAGACTGCATTTCGGTTCAACCTTCCTTCGCCATTGTTAGTCCCAATGAGGTCTGCTGCCTGCTCCAAGTCATCAATTATCTCGGTATAATTACTCGCAACCGTTTCCCTTGCCGGTTGTGCAAAAGGATCACCGGTATCCCCATCCTCAACCTTCAAATATACAATCCCCAAGGAACTGTTTGCATCTGCACTCTGAGTAGGTATCTTGGCATATATTCTGGCTAGGTCAAAATGTGCAATAGCCCGGGCGGCCATTGCCTGGCCAAGGATATTGTCCTTCTCTGGACCATCCACCAAATTATCAATTTGACCAATTACTAAATTTGCCGCGTTTACGGCTTCATACGCCTCACTCCAATAAAGTGTAATGGCCCCACCTGTGTTAGGGTTATACCTATAATCGTAATAGACCTCATTCGAACGACGGCCCGTTTGCGCCAAGATGACGTTATCCGAGAGGATATCTGGAAGACCTTGCAGCCCAGAACCAGAACTGGCATAGTAGTTCCAAAATTGGCTATAGATACCATCCACTCCATTTTGGAAGCTTGATACACTGTTAAAGAATGTTTCCGGATTACCTTCCGTAAACGGCTGAAGACCGTTCAGTTCATCATCGCACGACACAAACGCAGTTGTGGTGAACAATGCCAAACAATATATATAAAACTTATTTTTCATGTCAATTTTTCTTTTTTAAAATCCTATTTCTACTCCAAAGGTGTAAGACCTAGTCTGCGGGTAACTGAACAAGGAGAAGGCTCCTGGTATAAACCCTTGGGTTCCAGCCTCTGAGCTTTCATTGGACCCAATACCAATCTCTGGATCTCCATTATACTCTGTAATAGTAAAAAGGTTCTGACCCGTTGCAAAGATCCTTATGGCATCTAGACCTGTTTTATCCAAAAACTTACTAGGCAAACTATAATCAAGTGTCAATGTCCTCAACCTGATATAATCACCCTTCTCCAACCATCTATCACTATCTTGGTCAGCAGTACCTTGGTACAATGGGCTTGGCAAAACGTTGGTATCACCGGGCTGCTTCCAATAGTTGAAAGCTTCCACCCTTTGGTTACTGTCAATATTACCAATTGAGATACCTTCCTGTCTTTGGAAATTCAGAATGTAATTCCCGGACTTACCAACAAAGTCAGCACGGACACCAAACCCACCCCATTTGATGGATGTGAAGAATCCTCCTTCAATGTTTGCATAAGGTGACTTGCCCTCTAAAATGGTATTGAAGCTCGCACTATATTGGTTGGTGATATTACCATCCAAATCATAGTATAGAGGCTCACCATTTGCAGGATTCACACCAGCGTATTTTACAGTGTAAAAAGAATTGATCTCTTCACCTTCCCTTAGAATATTATATCCAAAGTCTCCACTAATGATATCATCCCCATTGACCAATGACACTACTTTGTTATCAAGGAAGGAAACGTTTCCTCCAACTCTCCAAATAAAGTTTTCAGCCCTTAGAACATCTGCGTTAAGAGAAACCTCGATACCACTGTTTTCAATTTCACCAATATTGGCTACTATAGAGTTGTCCTCATCCCCAACTGTTTGTGAAAGTGGTTGGTTCAACAACAAATCCTTTGAGTTCTTCTTGAAATAATCGACGACACCATTGATTCGGTTATTAAACAATCCAAATTCAACACCTATATCCAAAATAGCTTGTGATTCCCACTGAATATTAGGGTTACCCACTCCTCTTGGAATAGCAGTCGTATTGCCATTATAAGTATTGAACTCCAACAAGTTCAAGTAGTTGAAATCCCCAATATTCTGGTTACCTGAGGTACCATATGAAGCCCTCAGCTTCAGATCGTTCACAAAAGAACCCTCCATAAATGATTCCTTGGCAATGTTCCAAGCAGCACTACCGCTATAGAAATATCCATATTTATTGTCGGGGCCAAACCTTGATGAACCATCCCTTCTCACAGAACCCGAGAGGATATACTTGCTATCGTAATCATAGTCCACAAAAAGTCCTTGTGAGAATAGAATCCTTCTTGCCTCACTTGACCCAGATGCAGTTGCTTCGGCAGCAACATCCTGATATGGGATGTTTGGAGAAGGAAAGCCTCTGGCACTGGCAAATAAAGCTGTATAGATATTCTCATTATACTCCAAAAGGAAGCTAGCCGAAAGATTGTGGAACTCTCCGTATGTATCCGAATACGTAAAGAGGTTGTTCACGTTGTACTGCAATGTATTCTGAAAATTATCTGTCTGAGTTCCGGGGAAATTGGCATCTCCAACGATACTGTTCAATACACCTCCAGCAATGGACCTGGTCGTCCTGTTATACCTATTATTAGTAGCACCTACAGAAAATCTGTTTGAAAATTTATCGGACAATTTAATATCCGCAAACAAGCTTCCAACAATCAAAAAGTTCCTGTTATCTTCTGGTTCAGTCTGCAAGGCCAAAGCAATAGGAAATCCAGAAGTAGTAGGATTGTATACAGGATCTCCTTGATCATCCAACATAATACTACCATCAGGATTTCTTCTAAATAATGGATCCCATGGGTTGTAATCATACATTGCCCTAAAAGGGTTTTGCACATTATTTCGGTCCCTAGGAAGGTCCGTGGTGCTCCTGGACAATGAAATATTGGTTCCTACGTTCAACCATTCTTTGGCTTGATAAGTAGTATTCAAACGAGCCGTTATCCTCTCAAAACCATCTATCCTGTCAATGATACCTGTATTTTTATCATATCCCAAGGACATAAAATAAGTCAATTTTTCATCACCTCCAGATATCGATAAAGAATTAGACTGAATCTGCGACTTCCTCAACAATTCCTTTTCCCAATCCGTATCCAAAGCAATGAGCCTGGCCCTTTCTGCATCATCGGCATTTGCACCTGGCAATGATTGAGCCGCATTAACACCCAACGCCGCAAATTGTCTTTCAAGCTCCAGTTTTTGGGAAGTATTCATCAAATCAAAAGGGTCAGGAATTCTTTCCCCAAAACCATAGGATGACCTAAAGGTAATTCTTGCATCGCCAGACTTACCTTGCTTGGTTGTAATCAATACAACACCATTGGCACCCCTTGACCCATATTTGGAAACCGTCGCGGCATCCTTAAGGATTGAAAACGAAGAAATATCGTTTGGGTTCAGGTTGTTGATAAAATCTGAATTAACCGGGATTCCATCCACAACATATAGAGGAGTGGTACTTGCGTTGATGGAACCAACACCCCTTATCGTAACAAAGGCTGTTTGTCCAGGTCGACCATTTGCTGCAGTCACCTGCACCCCAGCTGCCTGCCCCTGTAAGATATTATCAACACTGGTAGAGGGCACAAACGCTTCAATCTTCTCTGTTGAAACAGTCGAAATAGCAGAAGTTGAAAGCTCCCTTGATCTCGAACCATAACCTGTAACAACTACTTCCTCCAAGGCTTGGGCGTCTTCCTCCATTTGCACATTAATAGTTGTGGAAGTCCCAACCGTTCTTTCCACAGTCTTCTGCCCAATGTAGCTGAAACGCAATACTTGGCCTGTACTAGCCGTGATAACGTAGTTACCGTCAAAATCTGTCTGTGTTCCACTAGTAGTCCCAACAACCACAATGGAGACACCAGGAAGTGGCAAACCACTCTGGTCCGTCACATTTCCTGAAATAGTTTTCTCTTGTCCGTAAGAGAAAGACATGCATAACACCAAGAAAGGTGCCAGCATCCATGCTAACTTAGCTCTCATTTATTTCATTTTTTGAATTAGTCCTGCCAAAAATCCATATAAAAAGTTAATATTCAAAAAAATTAACAAGTTTCCCTACCTTGTAAAAAGAAAGAAAGCAATATCAATATTTTCAATTTTAACATTACATTATACCGCAAATATCTGTATATCAATTCTATAAATGAATTTTTAACGTTTTTTGGATGAAATTGTTTCATGTAGTAATTTTCTGTTAATTTTTAGATAACATGTTAAAAATCTATCATAAACATCATTCTGAAGCGGGAACCGACGAAGCCGGAAGGGGTTGCTTGGCAGGTCCTGTGACCGCTGCCGCCATCATTCTTCCTGAAGGCTTTTCAAATGATATCTTAAACGATTCCAAGCAGTTATCCCGTTCCAAGCGCGATATCCTGAGGGAAATATTGGAGCAGGTAGCGGTCTCCTTTTCCGTATGCCATGTATTTCAGGAAGAAATCGATGAGATCAACATACTGAACGCCTCCATTATGGCCATGCATCGGGCACTGGATTCCATGGCCCAAGCCCCTTCCTTCATTTTGGTCGATGGAAACCGGTTCAAACCCTATCCCAACATCGACCACGAATGTATCGTGAAGGGTGACGGAAAATACATGAGCATTGCCGCAGCATCCATACTTGCCAAAACCTATAGGGACAAATACATGGCCAAGATCCATGAGGAATTCCCCATGTACAACTGGAAAAAGAACAAAGGTTACCCCACCAAGGAGCATCGGGAGGCCATAAAACAATACGGACTTACCCCACATCATCGAAAAAGCTTCAGGCAACTCCCCGAACAATTGACGCTGGATATTTAAAAATCCTAACTTTGTTTGAAACTTCGGCAATGAGATTTAAGATTTGGTTCTGCTTGCTCACCGTTTTGGCCCTTTCGTGTACAAAGGAGGTCAAGACCAAGGATTCACTATTGGAGCACCTACCCCCGAACCCCACATTGGTCATCAAAATCCAAAACCTCCCCAATTTCAAAAGCGAGTTGAAGAACAACTCTTTTTTGGCAAACATCAAGGGACTTTCCACTTACAAAGGGCTTTGGGAGAAATTGGACAATCTTGGATATGTGTCCACCAAGGCAACCTCCCTTTTGGCATTGTACGAGGTAGGCAAGGACAATTATGACTTTGTCATGGTAGCCCCAAACCATCCTGACATCTTCAATCTGGAAAAAGTGACGGACAAGACCGTTGAAATCTTGACCTACCAGAATACCTCCATTACCAAATACACCCTAGGTGCAAATGAAATTTATAGCCGGTCCGAAGGCAAAGAGATCGTGATGGCCTCTTCCCTCCTGCTCATGGAAAACATGATCCGCGCCAAGGACGCCAACCCCATCGACCCAATGCTGAAAAAACTTTACGGTACCACATCTCCGAACAAATCGGCCACATTTTTCCTGAACCTGAACGAAAATCCATCCTTGCTTCCATTCAAAGAAGAAAAGACCAAGAAGCCCTTGTCCGAATGGGTATCCTTGGATTTCAGTGCAAATTCCGACAGGGTGAGCCTCAACGGGATTGCCATGGCTCCAGACTCCACCAAAAATTTCATCAACCTCTTCAAAGGAACATCTCCCTTGGCCAATAAAACGCCCCAGTATGCTCCCATGAACACCCAAGCGTTGATCTCCTATACTTTTGATGATTACCAGGTCTTCGCCAAAAACCAGAATACGTATTTGGACAGGGCCAAAGCTGTGGATTCCCTTTTCAACACCATAGAGGAAGTGGGCATCGTTTACCTGAACAACCAAAAAGTGGTGATGCTGAATTCCTTTGGCACCGAAAGCCTCTATGATTTTCTGGACAGTGGCAAGACTTCTTCCGACTCCTATCAGGGCAGCGAAATCTTGGGGGTACAGGACAAAAATTTTCTGACCGGCGCATTTGCGCCATTGGTCAAGGACTTTGAATCCAATTTTTGCACCATCTTGGAAAACAGTTTCATCTTCGCGCAGGACATAGAGCCTTTGCAGACGGTGATCAGCAATTACAAAAGTGGTGCCTCCTTTACCAATTCCAGCGTGTACAAAACAGCAAAGGCTCCGTTGGCCAACGAATCCAGCATCTTATTCATATCGGATGGTTCCGGCATCGATTTTTTTGCGGATCAGGACCTGGCACCTGAAGTGTCCGAATCCATCAAAAAAGCGGATCTAGATGACTATGCCATTGCTTCCCAACTTGTGGCAGATACCGATTTTGCGCATTTCAACATATTCGCCTCAAAAATAGGCACGGTACAGGAAAGCAATACGGTCTCCCCCCTGTTCACCCTGGAGTTGGATACCGATCTCGCCCTAGACCCCCAGTTCGTGAAGAACCACAGGACCAACAAACAGGAAATTGTGGTACAGGACCAGAACAATGTCCTCTACCTGATCTCCACCGAAGGGAAGGTGCTTTGGAGCAAACCATTGAACGGCCGCATCCAGGGACCTATCCAGCAGGTGGACATTTACAAGAACGGAAGACTGCAATTGGCCTTTTGTACCAATGATCAATTTATGATCGTGGACCGCAATGGAGACGATGTACCGCCTTTCAAGATCGATTTTGAGGGTGGGAACCTCAACCCCTTGGCCATTTTTGATTATGATGGCCGAAAGGACTATCGGTTTGTCATTACCCAAGGAAGGAAGGTGTTCATGTACAACAACCAAGCGAAGATTGTCAGTGGTTTCACTTTCACGGAAGCCCCAAGCACCATTTTGGGTGTACCGAAGCATTTCCGGATGGCCAACAAGGATTATTTGGTCTTCAAACTCGAGGACAATACCTTAAAGGTATTGCACCGTAACGGTAGCGAACGCATCAAGGTTACCGAGAAGATCAATTTTTCCACCAACGAGGTATTCCTATATAAGAACAAATTCTCGGTGACCAATACGGATGGCGTACTGCACCAAATAGACACCAAGGGACAGCTGACCGCGACCAATTTCAACATGAACAAGGACCATGGCATGTATGCCACCAGCAATACCCTCGTGTTCATGGATGATAACATCCTTAGCATCAGGGGCAAGAAGGTGGAACTGGATCTAGGGGTTTATACCAAGCCCAAGATCTTCTACATCTACGACAAGATCTATGTGAGCGTGACCGACATCCAAAACCAAAAAATATACCTCTACGACAGTCAGGCGGAACCTATTGCCGGCTTTCCCGTATACGGAAGCTCTATGATGGACCTCACGGACATGGACAATGACAAAAAACTGGAATTGGTGGCCAAGGACCAAGGTAATTCTTTGATTGTCTATAAAATGAACTGAGCCAAAAACAACCCATACAGTTCTACATACAACCCATACATTTTCAGGGGGGCAAACACTGTTTTTTAGTACTTTTCTCGGGATTATTCTTCAAACCGAACTAAAAAACACTATTGAATGAAAACCTCCAACAAACCCCTCTACTGCTTGATCATAGCACTGATGGCAGGGGCAAGTATGAATGCACAGTTCCTTAAAAAATTGGCCAAGAAGGCCGAAAGTGCCGCGGAACGCACCATAGAGCGCCGCGTGGAAAATGAAACCTCCAAAAAAACAGACCAGGCGCTGGACAGCATCCTCGAACCAGGATCAGGCGGAAAGCAGGCACCCAACACTAACCCACAGGACAACGAAACGCCCCCCAACACCGATTCAGGGAGCATGGGCAGCCCCGACACGGGAAAATCGGGACAGCCTACCGCCAAATCCATCACCGTTTACAGCAAGTTTGATTATGTGCCCGGGGACAAACTTTTGTTCTTTGATGATTTTGCCAATGACTTTATCGGTGATTTTCCTTCCAAATGGAACACCAACGGCAGTGGCGAGGTGGTCACCATCGACCAATTGCCCCAAAAATGGCTGGAGTTCATCCCAGGATATGGGATCTATTACCTTCCCAACATACCCGACCTGCCCGAAGAATACACCATTGAATTTGATCTTTTGACCAATGGCATTGACGGCCAAACCTCGTCAACAGCAGGTATGGAAGTAATTTTGAGCGATGACAAAAACTTTGAAAAGGGAGACCATCACGTTGAGGCTTTTATACCTGTTGGCCAATACGCCCTGTTCAGCATCGGTTTGAGAAACCATTCCCGTGAAGGGGGGACCACCATCAACAGCGACGTAAAGGCCGATATTCGGGAAGCAGTACTCAACCGGCCACATATCTCCATTGCGGTGAACAAGGCCAGGTTCAGGCTGTGGGTGAACGAAGAAAAATATGTGGATATTCCCAAAATGGTCCCTGAGCACAAATTGACCTCCTTGAAGTTCAACGTGAACGGTATTCAGGATGGCAAGGAGCAAATCTTCATCAGCAACCTAAAAGTGGCCGAAGGCGGTGTCGATCTTCGCAGAAAACTCATTTCCGAAGGAAAGGTCTCCACCAACGGTATTCTTTTTGATGTGGGCTCGGCCAACATCCAGCCCCAGTCCATGGGCATCATCCTTCAGATATCCCAGGTCCTGAAACAAGAGACCGCTATGAAACTCAATATTGTGGGGCACACGGATTCCGATGGTTCCGATGAGAGCAACCTGAAGCTTTCCAAAGAACGGGCCGAAGCCGTTAAAAATGCCTTGGTATCCGTGTACGGCATTTCATCCGACCGCCTGAGCTCCGAAGGAAAAGGGGAAAGCGCCCCGGTCGGGGACAACAGCACACCCGCAGGAAAGGCCCAGAACCGAAGGGTCGAATTCATTAAAATCTAAATAAAAAACCAAAACATGAAACACTATTTTCTCTTACTTGCCGCCCTATGTTTCACTGCAGGAACAGCCGTGGCCCAATCCAGCTGCAGTCAATATTACCCATTAGTGGAGGGGACCTCCCTACAGTACACCAACTACGATAAAAAAGGAAAAGAAGATGGACAAATGGAATACAAGGTCACCAATGTGACTGAATCTGGCGACAGCGTATCCGCGACCATGGTCTTGGAATTTTCAGACAATAAGGGAAACACCTACACGTCCGACTACGGCATCAGCTGTGATGGTAATGTGGTGCGCATCGACTTTAAATCGTTGATGAACGAGCAGATGTTGAGCCAGTTCGGCGATATGGAAATGGACATCACAGGCACCGATGTGGAGCTACCGAACGACCTTTCAGTGGGCCAGGCACTACCCGACAGCAATGTGAACCTCAAAATGAAAATGGGCGGTGCCGTGAACATGAACATGAACGTGGAGACCATCAACCGAAAGGTGGAGAAGAAGGAGAGCCTTACAACCCCTGCGGGCACTTTTGACTGCTATGTCATCTATAGCGAGACCCGCACCAAAATGATGATGGGCAACCAAACCCAGCCATCGCGCATTTGGCTGGCCGAGGGTGTGGGCATGGTCAAACAGGAATCCTACAACAAAAGCGGCAAACTCACCGCCAGTACATTGCTGACCCAACTCAGCAGGTAACATCCGATACTTTTGAAACAAAAAACCGAGGTGCGAGCCTCGGTTTTTGTTTTATGATGTTGTACTTATTGTTCTAAGATATGATTCGTTTTTAATGAATTATATTGACCTATAAGTGAAGTTAACGAGAAAAAAATTAAAAGCCACCATCAATTGACAGATGGATAAAAAGAAGATACGAAAACTAAACCCCAGCCGTTTCCCTAATCAGTTCCGCTTCAAAAAGAGCGGCAAAGTGTTTTAGTAGCTTGGCTTTCACTTCCTCCACATCCACCTCTTTCTGGCCCAGTTCGACATTCAGCGAGGTCACGGCCTTGTCCCTGATGCCACAGGGGATCATCAGGTCAAAATAGCCCAGGTCGGCGTTCACGTTGAGGGCAAAACCGTGCATGGTCACCCAGCGGCTCGCGCGCACGCCCATGGCGCAGATCTTTCGGGCAAAGGGAGTGCCCACATCCAGCCACACCCCGGTCTCCCCTTCGGAACGTTCGGCCTTCAGGCCATATTCCGCTAGGGTCAGGATCACCATTTCCTCCAAAAACCGCAAATATTTATGGATGTCCGTAAAAAAATTGTCAAGGTCCAGAATGGGGTAGCCCACAATCTGTCCGGGACCATGATAGGTAATGTCCCCTCCCCTATTGATCTTATAAAAAGTGGCGCCCTTGGCCTCCAACGCTTTTTCGTCCACCAGCAAATTGCCGATATCCCCGCTCTTGCCCAAGGTATAGACGTGCGGGTGCTCCACAAACAGAAAATGGTTTTGCGTCTCCAGTCCGGCAGCCTCCCGCCGGTTTCGGATCTTGGTGTCCACAATGGCCTTGAAGAGGGCCTCTTGGTAGTCCCAGGTTTCCTTGTAATCCTTATGGCCGAGGTCCTGTAGGGCAACTTTCTTGTTCATCCTACAAAGATACGAAGCCCTGCGGAGGAAAACTAGTCCTCCAGCTCCACCTCAAGATCCAATAGGGAAGGATTCTTCATCAGCTCCAGGAAACTGATCTCATAGATCAAGGTCTTCCCGTCGGCACTGAAGGTGGCCTCTTCCAAGGTGGTGGATTTCACCCTTCTGGGGAAATGGTATTTAAGCGTATAGGTAGATCCCGAAAGGAACATTTCCGCTCCTTGCAAGCTATCCATGCTCTGCTGGAAAAGTTCTTGGTCCACGATCTTGGCCGTGCGGGTAAACTTGTTCTTGGCAAACGTGTAGTTCACTTCGGTGGATTGTTCCGATGCAGGGACCGGTGTTGGTTGTTGGGTCTTGCTGGACCCCATCAGGCTGGCCTCTTGAAAAGTGTTGAAGGCATCGTTCATCTCGCTGATGTTGGTAAAGTCGCTGAACAGGTCAAAGGACATTATCTTTTCCTCCGGGTTCATCACCATTCGAAGGTCGAAGGGTTCCAAACGCTTCAACTTGGCCTGCTCTTCCGGCGACAATTGGGCAATACTGTCCTTGCGCTCTTCCAACAATTCTTTGAAGGAGATGATGGAATCCACGGCCTTCTCGTTGGTCTTTGCCATTTCATCCCCTGCCATTTGCATCAGTTCCGACCCATCAAAATTGATGGACAGTTTGCCCGAACCATCTTCCTTCAAATGGATCTCTTCAGTGAAATTACAGGAAATGGCCAGGCCAAGGATGATGGCCCCGATCAAGATTTGGATTTTTTTCATGGTGGTGTCTTTAGTTCGCTTTGTTGAGGATGACCAATGCTCCGATCACACCGGGAACCCATCCGCATAGCGTCAAAAGTAATACAATAAGGAAAGACCCACAACCTTTCCCGATCACCGAAAGGGGCGGGAAAAATATGGCCAGCAAAACACGCCAGAAACTCATGATTTTTGATTTTGATTGATGATACCCATAAGTAGTTGTTTTGGATCTTTTGTTACATAAAACCATTACTTTTAGGAACACTTTTGAACGAACCATGCGTTTTTTTGTCCTAGTCCTGCTTTTTTTGAACACTTCTGCCTTGATGGCACAATACCATTTTTCTGGGGAGGTTTCCACGGAAAATGCAGGCAGTCCCATCTATTTGTCCGTGGTGGAGGATTACCGCAAATCGTCCCGCATCTATCTGGACCAAATCGTGAAGAAGAGCACGGTCGATTCCTTGGGCCATTTTCAGTTTGAGGGAAACAATTTGAAAACGGACAACCGCATCTATCGTATCCATGTGGATGGCTGTTCCGAGGAAGGTGCCCAACATTTTCTGGGCCGGTGCAACAACAGCAAGAGCGTTCTTTTCATTGCCAACAACAAGGACACGGTCCAATTTCCCACTTCTTTCGAGAACCAGGCCCTCTGCACCATTGCGTCCACCAACCCGAACTCTTCCCTGCTGCTCGAAGTGCAACTGTTGAAGGAGCAAATGGCCTATGACTTTATGGAGTACCACAGCGAGGCCAACAAAAAACTGAACCTCGAAAAATGGTTCGATGTCCTCCAGAACTTTGGAAAAGCGTCCCAAGAACCGCTGGCAGAGCTCTTTATCTATGATTTTTTATCGGACAAAAGGAACGAAACCTATGGTTTCTATCTTCAAAACTTGGGCAATACGGATTACTATGACCGTCTTTCCGAAAGATTGCGATCTGCCTATCCCAATTCCAGTTTCACCCAGGAATATCTTGCGGAAATCAGCACGGACCAAGAGCTGGCGAACTTCAACAAGCCTAAATCCCTGCAATGGAAATGGCCCGTACTTGCCCTTCTTGCAATTTCCTTGCTGGGCAATGTCTATTTTTTCCTGAACCGAAACAAAGCGATCAAGACCAAGGGCAACTCCCTTTTCCAAAGACTCACCCCACAGGAACAAAAGATCGTGCAGCTCATCCTGGTGGACAAGAGCAACAAGGAGATCGCCACCGAACTGTTCGTGAGCCTGAGCACCGTGAAGACACACATCAACAACCTGTATAAAAAACTGGATATTTCGTCGCGCGAAGAGATTGTCCTCCTCTTCAAAAAGTAAATTTCAACCCCCGGTCTAGAACCCATTTCCACCTTCACAAACCGCTTCCAAGTCTCGTTTTTATGGAATTTTCCGGCACAAACATACATCTGGAAAATCATGAAGTACATTTTCGCCCTCTTGCTGACATTTTACATGGCAACGGCATCAGCACAAGAATTCAACCAAGAAATCGAACTGGAAAACGGCCAGAAATTATTGGTCGGGAAAATCAATCTGGACGGCCTGAGATCGGAACCCTATAACCAATGGTTCCAAAATGGTCTGGACCGTTACGAAGTGGACAACACCTTGGTCCCTCTTTTTGAAAACGCCCTCAAGGGCCACCACATCCAACTGTTCTTGGGCACTTGGTGCGGCGACAGCAAACGGGAAGTCCCCAGGATCATCAAAATTTTGGAAACGGCCCAGTTTCCGATGGACCAACTGGAGATCATTGCGCTCGACCGCCGACAAGACCACTACAAAAAGAGTCCCACAGGTGAGGAAAAGGGGCTGAACATCATCAAAGTACCCACCCTGATCTTTTTTAAGGATGGAAAAGAGGTCAACCGTATCGTGGAAAGTCCGTTGGAAACCTTGGAGGAGGACATGGCCCAGATCCTTTTAAAAAAGTCCTACACCCCCAATTATGCATATTAAGCCCGGTCAAGGCAGTGAATTAAAGCGCAAAAGTGTAATTTTGCGCTTTAATTTTTTACAGACTATGCAACTATCGGAACAAGAAATCGTTCGAAGGGAAAAATTGACCAAACTCAGGGAAATGGGCATCGACCCCTATCCCGCAGCATTGTATCCTGTGGATGCCACGACCAAGGGCATCAAGAATGATTTTAAGGAAGGGAAAAAGGTGGTGATTTCCGGTAGGTTGATGTCCCGCAGGATCCAGGGCAAGGCATCCTTTGCCGAGCTCCAGGACAGTGAGGGGCGCATTCAGGTCTATTTCAACCGGGACGAGATCTGCCCCGGGGAGGACAAGGATCTGTACAATGAGGTCTATAAAAAATTATTGGACATTGGTGACATCATCGGTGTGGAAGGCGAACTGTTCACCACCCAGGTTGGCGAACAAACGGTGATGGTGAAAAATTTCACCCTGCTCAGCAAATCGTTGCGCCCCCTTCCCCTACCAAAGGTAGATGAGGACGGAACCGTGCACGATGCCTTCAACGACCCGGAACTCCGTTACCGCCAGCGGTATGTGGACCTTGTGGTGAATCCACAGGTGAAGGACACCTTCATCAAAAGGACCAAGATCACCAACAGCATCCGCGAGTTTTACAACGCAAAGGGTTATTTGGAAGTGGAGACCCCCATTTTGCAACCCATTCCCGGAGGTGCTGCGGCACGTCCGTTTTTGACGCACCACAATGCACTGAACATTCCTTTATACCTCCGCATCGCCAACGAACTCTATTTGAAACGATTGATCGTGGGCGGATTTGATGGCGTATATGAGTTTGCCAAGGATTTCCGAAACGAAGGGATGGACCGCACCCACAACCCCGAGTTTACCGTTATGGAACTCTACGTGGCCTACAAGGACTATAATTGGATGATGGACACTACCGAAAAACTGTTGGAAAAAGTGGCCATCGATGCTACGGGCAGTACCAAAGTAAAGGTGGGTGCACACGATATCGAGTTCAAGGCCCCTTACCCAAGGGTCCCGATTCTGGAGGCCATCAAAATCCATACGGGCCACGATGTGGCGGGCATGAATGAGGATGAGCTTCGCGAAACGGCCAAAACATTGGGCATTGAGGTGGACGATACCATGGGCGTGGGCAAATTGATCGATGAAATCTTTGGCGAAAAGTGTGAGCACCACTACATACAGCCTACCTTCATCATCGACTATCCGAAGGAGATGAGCCCATTGACGAAAGAGCACCGCAACAATCCAAAGCTCACGGAACGCTTTGAGTTGATGGTGAACGGCAAGGAGTTGGCCAATGCCTATTCCGAGCTGAACGACCCCATCGACCAACGGGAACGTTTTGAGGACCAGCTCAAACTCTCCGAAAAAGGGGATAATGAGGCCATGTTCATCGATCAGGATTTCCTCAGGGCCTTGGAGTATGGCATGCCCCCTACTTCAGGAATTGGTATCGGGATAGACCGTTTGGTGATGTTGATGACCAACAACTCCTCCATCCAAGAAGTGCTGTTCTTCCCACAAATGCGCCCTGAAAAGAAAAAGGTGGAACTCACGGAAGAAGAGAAGACCATCATGGACATCCTAAGACCGGTTGGTGAAATGCCCTTGACCGAACTGAAGGAAAAGTCGGCACTGAGCGGCAAAAAATGGGACAAAAGCACCAAGAACTTGGCCAAGCTTGGCATTTTTGAGGTCTCCAAAACGGATGATGGGCTTTTGGCCCGTTTGAAATAAAGGTCTGATCATGTCTATCCGCTATTTATTTTTAAGCTTAGCCTTCATTTGTGCAACTTTATCTTACTCCCAGACTAATGATGAAAAAGATTTTCATGACCTAGATATAGCTAGGGCAGTGCTGGATAAAGGAAATTTTGAAATTGGCTTAAAAATAATCGACTCTCTTTTAAAAGTAAATCCGAAAAATGCCTATGCATGGCAAATGAAAGGTGGTGTATATGCCAATCATTATAAAGACTACAAAAGAGCAATTGAATTTTACAGGAAACACGAAGAAATATATCCAGATAATGCTCTAAATTTAGCTAATATCGGAAAAAACCTTTTCAAGATTGACAGTGTGATTCAAGGTAAAAGATATATTTCCAGAGCATATCAGCTTGAGCCAATCAATGAATATATTATTAGCCAATACGCCTACTATATATCTGAAAATGTAGAAGATAAAATCAAGCTTTACAAAGACGCCATACTTATTTCCAAATTAAAACAAGATTTGGGTCACACACTACATGAAAGTACACAAGGAGAAATTTACAATAACCTAGGCTACAATCTCTACCTTCATCAAGATTTTTTAGAATCCACAATTTACTTGTTAGATGGGCTAGAATTTGGAACTAACGATCCAGACCATTTAAACAATCTAGGTAATTCTCTCCAAAGATTAAACTACCATAATAGCGCCTTGAATTATTATGAAAAAGCTCTCGAAATTGACCCTAACAAGGTGTTTTCCTTAAATGGCAAAGCCAATACATATCTTAAAATGAATCAGATAGATTCAGCATGTGTCTACTGGAAAAAGGCTTTGGACAATGGATATATTTTCAAGGAAGAATGGAAAAACATATGGGATATTGAAGACCCAAAGATCCTAATAGAAAGATATTGTGAAGAATAAGCTAAGTTTTTAGTATTGGATTTTTAGTGTTTCATTCAAAATTAATAGCTTAGGATCCCATATGGAACTGAGCAAAAAAATAGGGCTCATTTTGGGGCCCGTCGCTTTCTTGGTATTGAACAACCTGCCCTTCGAACTGGTTTCGGAAAAAGGGGATCCCGTAATTTCGGTCGCCATCTGGATGCTGATCTGGTGGATCACCGAAGCGGTTTCCATATCGGTGACGGCCCTTTTGCCTCTACTCTTGCTGCCCATCCTGAAGATCTTGCCCATTGCGGAAGTAGGTGCCAATTATGGCAGCCCCATCGTGTTCCTCTTCTTTGGTGGGTTTGTGATGGCCCTGGCCTTGGAAAAGGTCAATCTGCACAAGCGGATCGCCCTGAACATCATCCGGTTGACGGGGACCACCCCCAACAAGGTCATTTTAGGGTTCATGATCGCCACGGCGACCTTGAGCATGTGGATCAGCAATACCGCCAGTACCGTGGTGATGCTACCCATAGCCCTGTCCGTGATCAACCTATTGATCAATGATGAGGATGGTTTCACCAAGAACGATGAGAACTTTGCCCTGAGCGTGATGCTCGGCATTGCCTTTTCGGCCAATGCGGGTGGAATTGCGACCGTGATCGGGACGCCACCAAACTCCGTCTTGATCGGCCTTTTGGAAAACGAATACAACATTGAAATCTCCTTTTTGAAATGGATGACCATTGGCCTCCCGTTTTCCATCATCATGATCGGCATTTCCTATCTGGTCCTGGTAAAATGGATGTTCCCCAGCCGTGGGCTCAAGTTCAATGCCTCCAAAGAAGTGATCCATACCGAGCTTGAAAAACTGGGGCCGACCTCTGGAAAGGAAAAGATGGTGCTCGTTATATTTGGTATTACCGTATTCCTTTGGATCTTTAGGACATTGATCAACAGTATTTTCCCCCAATTGGGACTTACCGATACCATGATCAGCATTTTCGCGGCGATTACGCTCTTCGCCGTGCCCTACAACATCAAGAAGGGAGATTTCATCATTGAATGGAAGGACACCTCCAAACTGGCCTGGGGCATATTGATCTTGTTCGGCGGGGGGCTTGCCCTTGCCGAGGGAATGTCCACCAGTGGTATTGTGGATATGGTGGCCAATGCCATTGCCCAAAGTGAGATCACCATTCTGTTCACGGCCACTTTGTTGATTTTGTTGATGCTCTTCATGACGGAACTGATGAGCAATGTGGCCCTTGTTGCGGTGTTGGCTCCCGTTGTGGCGGGTATCGCCATAGGTTTGGACGTACCCATTCTCTATTTGCTGATTCCCGTCACCATTGCCAGTAGTTGCGCCTTCATGCTACCCATGGCCACGCCACCGAACGCTATCGTGTTTGCCAGTGGGTATGTAAAAATCCCACAGATGGCAAGGGTCGGTATCATCCTGAACCTGATTGCCGTTGTCCTTTTGGTCTTGACCTTCCAGTTCATCATTCCCATACTTTTCTAAAAAATAAATGGCCCCTTTGTCTGAAGGGGCCATTCACAAACTAACTAACTCAAAAAAATGTAAGAAACTAACTCAACCTTATGTTACTCACTCTTACCAGTGCTGGCACAGAACCAGCTCACTGATGGTACAAAGGTATGACCACTTCGTGTAAAGATTATTATAATTAGCCTTTTGTTAACGAAGCTCGAAAAAATCATATTCAAAATATATTTCATCATATATTGGAATATGTTAAAAAATACATTCCATATGATTTCAAATATTACATATTTCGCAATGATGCTTATTTTTTGTTACACTTCATTATCTTGAATGAAATGGTGTTATTTTTTTGTTAACCCAGAGATTGCCCATCAATTAAGCATACGGAAGATTCAAAAAAACAAAAACCCCTCGATCGAGGGGTTTTCCAGCTAACTCAAATAAGTTGTAAAATGAAGAACATTCTACTGTATTGATCCTGAGTAGGGATCAAAGCCTTCAGGGAGATACTTTGATGTATCGAAATCCAGTTCTATTTCTTCGTCCTCCATGTAGTTGATGGCGCTTATGGCCACTACACTGGTGTAAGGGTCAAAATCTGCAGGAAGTTCGTAGGTGCTGTCCAATCCCAATTCAAGTTCGATATCGTCCTCAATGTAGGGGATGGATTTTAGATCCACATACACCTCATAGGGTGAAAAGCCTTCGGGCAGATAGTCCCAGGTATTGAAACCAAGATCCATATCCTCTTCCTCCATATAGTTGATGGAATGTACATCCACCACATCGGAATAAGGGTCAAAATCTGTAGGAAGATATTTTCGGGTATCAAATCCTAGACTTGGTTCAACTTCGTTTTCGATATATATGACGGAATTCAAATCAAAATAGCTTGCATAGGGATTAAAGTCTTTTGGAAGATAATCCGAGGTATCAAAACCGAGGTCTATTTCCGGCTCCTCCTCTATATAATCTATTTCGTTCAAATTCAACTCAAAGGTCCAATCGGACATATCCTTGGTTGATCCACTCCAATCAGCACCAATGTTCAGTGCCGTAAAATTGTTCTCTAATAAACCGACAGTCTCAGGTCTGTCCTGTACAACCCCGGTTTTTTGCTGGTCGTTTGCCATGGCGGAACTACATAATAGAACACTACCATAGATGATTAATAACTTGTTCATTTTTTGATTGAATTTTTTGATTGATGATATGCTTATAAGACTATGGACATTTTGAATTGTTACAGCATTTACGATCTTTTAACGAAAAACCGATTCGCCATCAGCCCAGCCATACATGGGGTTTCAACGGGGAGTGCCAATAAAACGCAGGATTCCCGAAGGTTTCATTTTTCTGTAAAAATTTCTGCGTTAATATTTATTTAACAGTATGTTTTGATCATTTTTTGGTTCTTTGGATGCTTATAGTTATCCAAACTGACATCCAATGATAAAAAGAATTCTACCTCAATTACTCGTATTGATTGTTTTATTGGGCTCTTACCAAACCGCAGAGGCCCAACTTTTCAAAAAGAAAAAGAAAGCTACCGAACAAAAAAAGGAGGATAAACCCAAACCCGGGGAAATCCAGCCCTATGACAAGGTCATTACCAAAGAGGCCAAAACGGACACAGGTCTTTTCAGCGTCCATACGGTCGATGACAAATATTACTATGAAATTCCAGATTCCCTGCTAAACAGGGAAATGCTCATGGTGACCCGAATCTCCAAGACCGCTACGGGCATCGGTTTTGGCGGGGGCAAGATCAACACCCAAGTATTGCGTTGGGAAAAAAGGCCCAAGCAGATCCTACTGCGTGTCGCATCCTATGAAAATGTGGCCGCCGACTCGCTTCCCGTGCACGAAGCTGTGGTCAACTCCAATTTTGAACCTGTGCTCTACGCTTTTGACATCAAGGCGTTCAACAAAAAAGATTCACTGAACCCTGCAACGGTCATTGAAGTGGATCCCTTGTTCACCAAAGATGTGAACGCCCTAGGACTGCCAGACGGTTACCGCAAACGCTATAAGGTCACCCGATTGGACAATGAAAGGAGCTATATCGAATCCATCAAAAGTTATCCCTTGAACATCGAGGCACGCCACGTGAAGACCTATGCCTCAAGTGATCCACCGAGCAACTCCAGTTTAGGTTCCATTTCCATCGAGATCAACAACTCCATGATCCTTCTGCCCAAAGAACCCATGAAACGTCGCTATTTTGACCGACGCGTAGGCTGGTTTGCCAGAGGACAGGTGGATTATGGCCTGGATGCCCAAGAGAGCAAAACAGTGACCTATCTGGACCGCTGGAGATTGGAGGTCAAGGATGAGGACATCGAAAAATTCAAGGCCGGGGAACTTGTTGAGCCCAAAAAGCCCATTGTATATTATGTAGACCGTGCCACGCCAAAAGAATGGGTCCCTTTCATCAAACAAGGTATCGAGGACTGGCAAGTGGCGTTTGAAGCCGCAGGTTTCAAGAACGCCATTATTGCCAAAGACCCTCCATCGCCTGAGGAAGACCCCGAATGGTCCCCAGAAGATGTACGATATTCTGTGGTCCGATACTTGGCCTCCCCCATTCCCAACGCCAATGGACCTCACGTGAGCGACCCCAGAAGCGGTGAAATCTTGGAGTCCGACATCAATTGGTACCATAATGTAATGACCTTGCTCCGCAATTGGTATTTTGTCCAAACTGCAGCAATAAACCCAGAGGCCAGGAAAGTGGAGTTCAAAAAAGACATCATGGGCAGGCTGATTCGCTTTGTATCTTCCCATGAAGTGGGACACACCTTGGGACTACCACACAACATGGGCAGCAGTGTAGCCTATCCCGTGGATTCCTTGCGTTCGGCAAGCTTTACCCAGAAAAACGGTACCGCTCCTTCCATTATGGACTATGCGCGGTTCAACTATGTGGCACAGCCCGGTGATGAAGGGGTTGCCCTGATGCCCAATATCGGCGTGTACGACAAATACTCCATCAGCTGGGGATACCGACCCATTTTGGACAAGACCGCAGAGGAGGAAAAACCCATTCTGAACAACTGGATTTTGAAACATGCCGGTGACCCCATGTATCGATTCGGTCATCAACAAGTGGGCGATATCCACGATCCAAGCTCACAGACAGAGGACTTGGGTGATGATGCCATCAAGGCAAGTATGTATGGTATCGAAAACCTGAAACGCATTGTGCCCAACCTTATGGAGTGGACCACCGAAGCCGGTGAGAACTATGATGACTTGGGCATACTTTACGGTCAGGTCGTTGCGCAGTTCCAAAGGTATATGGGCCATGTATCCAATAACATAGGAGGTGTTTACGAATACCACAAAACGGCCGATCAGGAAGGGGCTGTTTACACCCATGTGAGCAAAGAACATCAGAAGAACAGCATGAAATTCATGCAGGAACAACTTTTTGAGACCCCAGAATGGATGATTGACCAGAACATTTTTAACAAGATCGAATATTCTGGATCGGTGGAGCGCATCCGTTCCATGCAAGAGCGCTATCTCAACACCATGTTGCAGTTGGGTAAATTGGCACGGGTCATCGAAAACGAGACCATCAACGGAAAAAATGCTTATGGCCTTCTGGAAATGATGCAGGACCTCCGCAATGGAATCTGGTCCGAGACCCGAAGCGGTAAGGCCATAGACACTTATAGAAGGAACCTTCAAAAAGCACACATTGATCGCTTGGAATACCTTATGACCGCTGAAAGCCAAGAAAAACAAGAGGATTTTGGGGGATATCGTAAATCCACGGCCATCAATGCAAGTCAATCGGATATTCGTTCCGTGGCTAGAGGAGAGCTCAACAATCTGAAGAGGGATATCCGAAATGGACTTTCCCGCACCTCGGATACCATGAGTCGATACCATCTGCAGGATGCCCTGGAACGCATCGATCAAATCTTAGATCCAAAATAGAAGTTTATTTGTAGGAAATTATATTTCAAGGTGTAGTCAGCATAAAAGCTGGCTACACCTTCTTTTTTGCCCTTTTTACATATAAAATGGCGACTTTCGCAACATATCATGCTGATTGTGAAATGGTTTTATTACTTTAGTAATCCCAATTCACCACATCATGACCTACAAGACTAAAAGCCTCATCTATTTTTCCTGTTTTGTGATTGCCTCCATCATTTACTACGAAGTGGAGCAACAAGACCAATTCCAAGACAATCTCAATTCCAAAACTTATGTAGAGGCTGAGTTCCAAGATGCCGAAGATTTGGAAGATCCCAAAAAAGACCTTGAGGAGGAAAACAAATAATTTTCTTCAAACACCCATTGTTAAAAGTGTCCCAATTCATGCTTTTGTGATTAAACCGATGGACCATATCACCGTCCAAGGAACAAATCATTAAAAATGAAGCATATGAAACGATTAGTAGTAATGGTGTTGTTGCTCACCAGTCTTGGTGCGGTAGCCCAAAAAAATGATGGTCATAAATCCCGGAGGAGTCCAAAAATAGACCTGACCGCAGAACAAATGGCCACTTTGCAGACCAAAAAAATGACCTTGGCCCTGGACCTTACCAAGGCCCAACAGGAAAAAATAATGAAGCTCCAGTTGGACGAGGCCACATTGCGCAAGGAGAAATGGGAAGAAATGAAGGCTAAAAAGGAAAGTGGCAAATGGCAGGAACCCACTTCCGAAGAAAGGTTTGAGATGGAAAATGCCCGATTGGAACACCAAATCGCCCTCCAGACCAAAATGAAGGAAATACTGAATGACGAACAGTACCAGACCTGGAAAAAGATGAAAAAGCAAAAAGCCATGCATGGCAAAAAGAAAATGCAGCAGAGAGGAAGCAGAGGATAATGTTTTTTGTTGATTTTTGAGAAGCCGCGCCGAGCCATGGTCGCGGCTTCTTTTTTTATGCTCCTATGTGCTACAAATCATCAAAGCCTAGGTCTGATCCCTAAATCTTTACAGATATATTTGATTATCTGTGAATAAACGGATATATTTGATTATCTGTAAATAAACAGATATTTTAAATTATCTGTCTTTTGACGGATATTCTATATAGATCTAATGGTAGCAGTACTTACAGGAGACATCAAAAATTCCACGGAACACAAGACCGCCAAATGGCTCCCCATCTTAAAACAGGCCCTGGACCGTTATGGCGACGAACCATCCGATTGGGAAATTTATAGGGGCGACAGTTTTCAGTTGCAGACCGAACCGGAAAAGGCCCTGGAAGCCTCCCTGTACATAAAGGCCTGCCTGAAACAAGTGCGCCAAATGGATGTGAGGATAGCGGTTGGACTGGGGAAAAAGACATACGATGCGAAAAAGATCACAGAGTCCAATGGGGAAGCATTTGTAAATTCCGGCAAGTGCTTCGAAAACCTAAAAAAACAGAACCTGGCCATCAAAACGTCCAATGCTTCCTTTGACGGGCATATCAACCTGCTCTTGGAACTGGCCTTGTTGACCATGGACAACTGGACGCCTGCCATCTCAAAAACAGTGAAAAGCGCCATCGAAAACCCGGAAATGAACCAAAGGGAACTGGCGTCACTGCTCGGCAAATCGCAGGGAAACATCAGCGAGGAACTAAAAAAGGCAGGTTTTGACGAAGTGCGAAAAATGATCGATTTTTACAAAACCCAACTCGCCCAATTATGACACTACTCGCCCTAAAACTCATTTTGGCCCATTTTATCGGGGATTTTGTGTTGCAACCTGCCCATTGGGTAGAAGACAAGCTCCAAAAGAAAGGAAGATCCAAATATCTATATTTTCACATCGGGGTACATCTATTGACCCTGTTGCTCATTCTTCAATTCAGGCATCTGGGGGCAGTGGCCTGTATTGTGGCGACCCATCTCCTCATCGATTTGGGAAAACTTTACCTGACCAACCAAAAAAACTACCGGTGGCTCTTCGTATTGGATCAGGCGCTCCATCTTTTGGTCATTGCGGGCATGGTGTACTGGATCGAACCGTTTCCAATTGATCTTTCAGGCCTTTGGGCCGAGAAAAACCTTTTGCTGACCACATTTCTGGTGTTCGTCACCTTTGTGTCCGGAATCATCATGCGGATGCTGCTTGCCCCCTATATCGATGAAATTGTCAAGGAAGATGAATCAGGTGAGGGCGGCTCGTTGAAAAATGCGGGCACCTATATCGGTATGTTGGAGCGACTCTTTGTCTTTGGGTTCATCCTCATCCAACAATGGGCGGCCATTGGGTTGCTCATCGCGGCCAAGTCGGTGTTCCGTTTTGGAGACCTGAACAAGGGCAAAAACCGAAAACTGACCGAGTATGTCCTCATCGGTACCCTCTTGAGCTTTGGACTGGCCATTTTATCGGGCATGTTGTATATCTATCTTTTGGATAGGATGTGACAAAAAAAGCCGCCCCAAAATGGAACGGCCTTTCCGAATTAAATTTAACCTACTTGGTCAAAACACTTTATTGTCCTGCAATACCTGCATGCTTTCCAGGATATTGCTCACCGCCAAGGTCATGGATTTTGCGGAGATGGTCGCGCCGGAAATCCCATCGATGTCCTCCCCATAAGCCAAGCTTTCGCCTGATTTTCTGCCGATGAACTGTTTCAGCCATCGTTGACTGCCCACTTGGCGGCCATGATCTTCACGGTATATCAATATTTTTGATTTTTTTATGGTCAGGTCTGGGTTGAACAACACCACGTAGTCAAACACATCCTTCATGCTCGGGGCCTCGCCCAAATAGGCATACCCTAGGGTGGAACCATTGCCAACTACCTTGAAAAGATTGTCCCCTCCCAGTTCCGATGGTGTTTTTTGGTTCAGTTTGGGGTCCAGGGCTATCAATTCCAAAGTAAAGCCCTCCACCTCAAAGGTGGTCAGAACGGCATTGTCCAGTTTTTCCTTTAGCTTAGGGGGAATCTTTCCCGCCTTGAAACCCAGAAAGAAAAAGGCCATACAAAACACCATCAAACCGGCAAGCCTTAATCTATTTACCTGCATTTTCCCCTTTTTTCTTGTCCGAAACAAAACTTTTGATCAATTCCAAGATTTGTCCTTTGTTCGCATTTTTCTCTTCCAAACTATAAAACTGCACGAACATCGGTTGCCCATCCACCTGTTTCAGAAGCGTTAGATCACCTTCCCTTTCATAGACCTCGTCCCAAGCGGCACGCGCCTTGGCCCAAAAATCCTTGTGGGCTGCCCACCAGTCCGCGGCCACCTTACAATCGGCGTCAGCCACCTTTTTGTAGATATTGAACCCTTTCTCCTGGGCCAACAACACATCTTCGGCACCTTCCTCACGAATGATCTTGTCATTGTCCTGCTCGTGCACCCATCCATAGGAAGTGATTTCCTGTCGATTGCCCCTGGCCATCACATTGTAATCGCTCCTTTTGGAATACTCCCTTCGGGGCAGCGGGGAATCGCTTGTGTTTTCCCAATAGTGCTTCCCATCGTAATGCACCCATGTGGAAGAACCGGAATACCTTGGACTATCATCCACTTGGTATACCTTTTGAGTCCATTGCCCCTTCACGGCATCGGCAGGCAACTGGGTAAAGTTCCAGCTATTTCCACCATTATAGTGGAACACTTTTTGGTTCTCGAACAACCAATCCTGTCTCCAGTGTTTGATCACCGTGCTATCATTGATCACCAACAAATGTTGCAGGGATATTTTGTTCTCCTCGTCTATAATGGGCAAGGCCAGCTCCAGGGCCTTGGAGGTATAGTCCAGTTTTTTCTCATAGTCGATTTCGGGGGCAAAGGTCTCGGTATACTTAAAAGTGACCTCATAGCATCCGCACATGTCCAATATGGCCTTGCGGTCGAGTTCCTTCTTTTCCTGTGAATGTGTCATTGACGCCCCTCCCATCAAGAGCATCAAGAAAATGATCGATTTTTTCATACGAATATCTGTTAGTTGTTTTCAGAATGTTAAAGTACAAAAATACTAAACTTATTTAGATTGAATAAAAATAAAATATATATTTGCCCCAACAATTATATAGAATGAGTCTAAATAAATATAGTGGTTTTCTTATTACTTCCCTTTTTATCTGCGCAATAGGTCACGCCCAAGAAAAAAATACCATGGAAAAAGACTCCATGTCCATGCAAAACCTTAACGAGGTCGTGGTCACCGGGGAAAGTCAGGTCATGTCGCTCAGCAAAAAACTTTTTGCCGTGGGTGTCCTAGATCAAAGGGACATTGCCAAAGTGGCTGGGAACAATCTTGCGGACATCCTTAACTACAACCTCAATATCACGGTCACCCCTGACCCATCCACAGGTAGGTCCACCATCAGCATGTTTGGTCTGGACGGACAATACGTGAAAGTGCTGATCGACGGCATTCCCATGGCCAGTGACAACGGCATGGGCAACAATATAGACATCACGCAGATCAATCTAGAAGATGTGGAACGGATCGAAATCGTGGAGGGTTCCATGGGCGTGCTCTATGGGGACAATGCCGTGGCAGGGGTGATCAATATCGTCACCAAACGCGGGTTGGAAAATGCCAAATGGCAACTTCAATTGTCCGTTCAAGAAGAAACGGTGGGCGATGAATATGAATGGTTCGATAAGGGCCGTCATATCCAAAATGCAAAGTTGAGCCATCAACTCAGCGAGAAGACCAGTATCTCGATTGGAGGTTCCAGAAATGATTTTGCGGGTTTCTATAATGGCTACAAAGGCAAAAATTATGTGAACATACAGGATAATACCGTGGTCAATGATGGGCTTCGGGGCATGGAATGGAACCCCAAAGAGCAGTTCACTGCCTTCGGAAACCTCAATACGGCCCTTGGCAAGCACAACATTTTCTACAAGTTCCAATACTATGATGAGACCGTTCCCGTGTATAACCGCAATGTCACCGGAAGGCTGAACAGCGACACCGGCATGGTGGAGCCCACGGCCCTTGATGAAACTTTCGACACCCAAAGGGTGATGAACAACCTCAACATTTCCGGACCGCTCAAAGGCCAGACCATCTATAACCTCTCCTTTTCCCAACAGACCCAAAAACGATATTATCAACAATACGTCTATAACATCCTGCAGCGGGGCATTGAGTCCTATATCGCCGACAACCTGAGTCAATCCTCGGAGATCTGGTACTCCAAGGGCTTTGTGGGCAACATGGTCCCCAAATCGGATTTTTTCAACCTGCAATTGGGATACGAGTTCACCCATCAGACCGGTTTTGACGCCATTGCCACTGGCGAGTATTCCAACGATGTGGTGGAAAACACCTTGGAGAACTATGACTTTTTTGGAGTGGCCGATTTCAATATTTCGGATAGGTTTTCCATCTTCCCGGGAGCACGATACACGAACAATTCCCAGTTCGGCAACAAACTCATCTGGTCCCTCTCCTCCACCTACGACATCACCGATACCTTCAAGGTAAAGGCCATATTGGGCTCAGCATTCCGGGCGCCCAATTTTGAGGAGCTTTTCTTCTACTTTGTGGACTCCAACCACAATGTGCAGGGCAATCCCGATCTGGATCCCGAAGATGGCATTTCCATTTTCCTGAACTTGGAGGACAAATTCCGGCTCGGCGAAAGCAGCATGCTGAAAACTGCTTTCAAGTCCTATTATTTTGACATCAAGGACAAAATAGCCTCGGTGGTCACCACAGATGAGGAGGACAGGAACCTATTCACCTTTGCCAATGTGGACTATTCAAAAATCTTGGGTTTTTCGTTGGAAAATTCCCTGATCATGGACCGCTGGCAGCTTTCCCTGGGTGCTACCTATCTGGGTGAATCCACGACCATTGACGAATCCCTAGCGAGCAATAGCGATTATCTATGGAGCTTTAACCTACAATCCTCCGTAGGCTATACCATCCCTACCATCCGCACCACTTTGTCCGCCCAATTGAAATACAACGGTAGGACACAAGTGGTCCTGAACGATACGGACGGTCCCGTGATCGGGCAGACCGATGATTTCACTTGGATGGATGCCTCGGTGAGGACCAACATCACTAAAAATTTCAACATCACCCTTGGGGCCAGGAACATCTTCGACATCGTCCGGGTGAATGCCTCGGATGTACCATCGGGCGCCCATGGCTCTTCCGTATCCTCCAGCCGTCTGTTCGGCAATGGGAGGTCTTATTTTCTAAAACTTTTATACAATCTAAATTTTAATTAAAACCAATGAAAAAAACGATCCTTTTAAAAGCAATTGCATTGATGCTCATCCTCAGTTCCTGTAGTGATGATGACGGCGAAAACCTAATCGATTTCACGGCCACTTTTGCCAGTGCCACAGTGAGCACCACCGAAGAGGAAACTTCCAAGGAGATTGTCCTGAACTTTTCTAGGGCGGCCTCGGAAAATGGCACCATTACCGTTTCTTATTCCGGGGACAATGCCGAATACGGAACAGATTTTACAACCTCTCCCGATGGAAGTTCTGGTACCATTTCAGTGCCCGTGACATCCGGCGATACGAATGCCAGTTTCACCTTCAACAAGCTTACCAATGCCATAGAAGGGACCACCAAGTCCGTCACCTTTACCATAGATGGCTTTAGCGAAGCGGATTGGTCCACGGGATCTACGTCCTCTTCCTTGGTGAGCTACACTCCCATTGCGGCCACCAGTGGCATCATCGACACGGAAAATGGAGGGTCCAACCAGCCGAATCAGGTCTATTTTGATTTCAGCACCGGGGTACAGACCGCTGTGCGACGTGACCTATGGGAAATTGGATTCTATAACGGCACAGAAAACCGTGTGTTCCTGAACAGTTCCCTATCCGTATCTGCTGTAGCACTTACAGGAGTGACCGATTTGCTTTCGGTTACTGAAGCCAGTGACTTGCCCGAACCCATGGATTTATTCACTTATAGTTTTGTTACTGAACAATTGGAACCTGTTAATGTCACTACCGTTGCGGGGCTTACTCCAGGATTACCCATAGGCTATAACCAGTATGGGAATCTTGAAGCAGGCATCTCGTTCACCGATAGCCCCGAGGGTACCTTGGAAGGGACCGCTTTTGCCGAAATATCCACAACGCCAGAGGAAAATTATGTTTATTTGGTAAGTCTGGGGAAAGAAATCCCCACCGAACCAGCAGAAACGGGAAGCATCAATACTACGGGTGACCTTCGGGACATCATCAAAGTAAGGATATTGAGCGATGGCAACAGCTATACCATCCAATATGCCGATTTGAACGAGACCACCGCCTTTTCGGAGGTGACCGTTCCCAAGGACGCTGCCCATAACATTACTGCCTTTAGCCTGACCAATGGCGAAACCGTAAACGTGGAGCCCGCCAAGGAAGAATGGGACATCAACCTCACGGGGGTATTTACCTATTATGGTTACCAAGGCCCTATTGCCGCCGGGCTTACCTATTCGGACTATGTGGTCCACAACACCTTGGGTGGTGTAGGACTCTACCAAGTGACCATTGAAGGAGACGTGCCCACCTATGCCAATTTCACGATGGCCGATGTGGACGAATCCGCTTTGGTGTATGACAACAGGGCCGTTGTGGGAAGCGGTTGGAGGAATACTTTTGGAGGCGTCGTCAACACGGACCGATACTATGTGCTCAAGGATGCAGATGGCAATTACTATAAATTGAACTTTACGGCCTATACCAGCACCGAAGGGGAAAGGGGACATTTCCAGTTCACCTACGAACGTCTGTAAGCTGACACAACATATTGTTCCGTCCATTATAAATAATGGATTGACTGATCGGACTGCTCAAAATTACCGGATTGTTTGTTATCATTATCGCCTTTTTGACGTGTAGTTTGAGTTAGTTTGTGTGAATGGCGGGGCAAGAGATTGCCCCGCTTTCTGTTTTACGACATCAAATAAATGGATAGCGTCAACAAGTCCCCCTAAAAATCCCCAACTTGGCATAAACCATAATTCACAACATCATGGGGGTAATTGCTACAAACGACCGGGAAATCAAATTTTATTACAGCTCCGTCACCTCTATTGGCAAACAGGCCTTGGCCTATGTTAAGGCTTCGGACAAAAAGATCATGGAAGTGGATATTGCCAAGACCAAGGTCACGGGCACGCAATGGGCCGAACTGGCCGAATATCTCAATCTACCTCTTCACCAATTGATCGATACCCAACACCCCGATTTCATAGCGGCCTATGGCAAAGATCCCGATATCAAGGACCCGCACGATTGGCTCAAACTGTTGGCCAATTGCCCACAGGCCTTTCAACACCCCATTTTGGTGAATGGCCATACCGCGATCCAGATCATCTCCCCTTCCGATGTGGCCGCTTTTCTGGACACGGAAAGCTAAACCACAGATCTATGTCGTAGATTAGACCATTAGTTCAACCAAAAAACACATCATGCCCAAAAACAACAACACATCCAACCGAAGGAGGATCCTACTGGGATCCATCGTGCTTTTGTTGGGTATATGGGGAACGGCGCAGCTCCTTTTCACCAAAAAGGTAAAACAGACCCTCAAGACCGAAATTCCCCAAGAAATCACACTGCACTACGACAAGTTGAGCACCAATGTGCTTTTGGGCAAGATCCAACTCCAAGGTGTCAGTGCCAAGGACAGCAACAACACCCTGGAACTCGCCGCAAAGGAAATCACCCTGTCCGGTCTTGGATATCTGGCCCTGCTCACCAAGAACAAAGTGGCCATTTCAGAACTGCATTTGGAGGAACCCGTTTTCAACTATCGGAAAAAGGATAAAAACCCTCTTCCCCAAAAGAAGAAAACAGGCCTGTCCACCCCTTTGGAAATCGACAAATTCACCATCACCAAAGGTGAGCTGAAACAGTTCCGCAAAGGGTCGGACAGCATCCAACTGCACATCGAGGGCATCAATTTTTCCTTGGCGGATATCCAAATGGACCATACCGCTGCCCAAGAACTCCCCTTCACCTATGGTGCATATGAACTGAAGACCGAGCAACTCTATTGCGACCTGGGTCCCTTCGAGTTTCTCCGCCTGCAACAATTGCAGCTCAATGCAAACGAAGGACAAATCCACCGATTGGAACTGAAAAGTAAGTACAGCCAAGAGGAGCTGTCCAAAAAACTGCTAGTGGAGCACGATCACTACGACCTCACCATCGATACCGTCCGTTTGAAACAGTTCAGTTTTGGCCACAGCGACGGTCTGCCCAAATTCCGGTTGGCCCAACTGCAACTGGAGCTGCCCATTTTCCGGGTGTACCGCGACAAACTGCTGCCGGATGACACCACCCATAAAAAACTGTACAACCAGGCCCTTCGTGACCTCCCTATGGACCTTCAGGTGGATTCCATCGGTATTTCGGACGGGACCATCACCTACGAGGAGCGCCTGGAAGAAAAAGTGGATCCCGAAAGCCTGAGGTTCACCCAACTGCAGGCCACCATTTCCAACCTGCACAGCCGGGGCAGCGGCATGGTGACCGTGTCCACCACATCCCGGTTGATGGGCGATGGCCTCCTCACCCTCGATTGGTCTTTTGACCCACAGAGCAAGAGCAACGATTTCTTGGCAACGGGCAATCTGGTGCAATTCAATTCGCAAAAAATCAATCCCTTCCTCAAAACCAATCTGGGTGCCGAGGTCAAGGGTTCCATTGACGAAATGTACTTTACCTTCAGTGGCAACGAGGAAGAATCCAAGGGCGACATGAAAATGGCCTATGACCAATTTGAGTTCGTGGTGCTGAAAAAAGACCGATTGGGCGTGAACAAACTGCTCACCACCATTGTGAACATCTTTGCCAAAAAGACTTCCAAGGAAGATGGCGACGGATACCGACATGGGGAATTCAAGGTGAAGCGAAGGACCGACAAATCCTTCTTCAACTACCTATGGCTGAACGTCAGGAACGGTTTGGTGGACACCATGACGGGCAAGGACAAAAAACAAAAGGATAGGAAATGACAAAACAGCGCAAAAAAATATACAAGCGGAAACGGTACCTCCTGCCCGCGATCTTGATCGTGCTGCTCGTCGCGCTCCGGATTGTGCTGCCCTATATCGTGAAAAATTATGTGAACAAGGTGCTGGCCGACATTCCCGGGTATTATGGCCAGGTGGAGGACATCGACCTCTCGTTGATCACTGGCGCATATACCATCCATCACCTCTACCTCAACAAGGTGAATGCCGGCTCACAGATTCCCTTTCTGGATTTTGAAAAAACGAACATTTCCATCGAGTGGAGCTCCCTGTTGAAGGGCAAGGTGGTGAGCGAGATCAACATGACCCGGCCCACGGTGATCTATGTGTTCGAGGACCAGCAGAAGGAAAGCGAGAGCGATGCCGATATCGACGATTGGAGCAAGGCATTGACGGATTTGGTGCCCATCGACATCAACAAACTGGAGATCCACGGGGGAAAAATGGCCTTTGTGCAGCTCACCGCCGACCCCAATATCGACCTCCATCTTGACCAAATAGAACTCTACGCCACCAACCTCCGCAACGTGGTGCGTACCGAGGCCCGCCTGCCCAGCAACCTTTCTGCCGATGCCATCAGCATTGGTGGGGGCAACCTGCATTTGGAGGGCCAGATGGACCTCGTAAAGCAGATTCCCGACATGGACCTCGCCCTTTCCCTCGAAAATGCAAACGCCACGGCCCTCAATGATTTTACAGACCACTACGCCGGCATCGATTTTGACAAGGGCACCTTTAACCTCTACAGCGAACTCGCCATTGCCGATGGCTACCTGAAAGGCTACCTCAAGCCCATTTTGAAGGACACCAAGCTCATTGGCAAGGAAGATGCCTTTTTGGAGACGCTTTGGGAAGGGTTTGTGGGCTTTTTCAAGTTTGTGTTGAAGAACCACAAGCAGAATACCCTAGCCACCAAAGTGCCCATCGAGGGCGACCTGAACGACGTGAAAACGAAGACCTGGCCCACCGTGACCAACATCTTTAAAAATGCCTGGATCAAGGCGTTCAAAGGGATCGTGGACAACGACATCGAGTTTGAGAACGTGCAGGAAACCGCAAAGAAGAAGTCCAAAGGGGAAAAGGATAAGGGTTAGGAGTTAGGAGTTAGGAGTTAGGAGTTAGGAGTTAGGAGTTAGGAGTTAGGAGTTAGGAGTTAGGAGTTAGGAGTTAGGAAAGCAACTGAAAACTTCTCCAACATCATTACCCTTTACTCATTAACCCTTCCTGTTCATTGTTCATTGCTTATTGTTCATTGTCCATTGAACCCGACTTCCGACTCCTAAAGTATTGATAATTGTCAATTGTTCATTGGAATTGCGGAAAATCCCCAGTTTTTTTGTGGTTTTTCCATAATGTCAATTGGCTGGGAATTAGTATTTTGGCAACTCCTCTTAAAACTTTCTGGAACAGGTTTATGCTACATATAAGATGACCAAGTCATCGTTTCCATCCCTTTTTGGGGGTATATGGATGTATTTTATGCTTATATAACCAAGTTGTGCGTCATTAGAATAAAAGAATGCCAAGAATATATTACACTGCGAATAATTACAATAATCCTTTTGACCATATCAATACAAATGGGGAGAGATTTATTCGTTGTAGAAAATTGGATTTATATCGTTCTATAATAACAGTGGGGTCACCAACTTTTGTTTCGTGGCGAGCAATTCGACAAAACGGATTATTCCGAACAATTTCAACCGCAATAATTCAAAAAGCTTTATTGGTTCAAGCCAATATAGTGTCTAGCCCAATTGGCATGAATTTACATCCAATATTTAACGGATATATTAGTGACCAAAAAAGAATAGTAAGCTATAATTTAGGTATGGCTTTTGCCAAAATTTATGCTGAAAGATTATTAAACATACCAAACCTAACACACCTTGAAACACTAAAAAAGATAAATGCTGTAACGTTCGTTAAGCAATCTGGAAAATCTAAAGAACCAGATTTAGTTGGAATGACAAGCAACGGAGATTGGCACGTATTTGAAGCCAAAGGTATGTCAACTAACAAGCTTTCCAGCGAAATTGTCGTTGCAAAGAATCAAGCCAACCAAATAGCAACTATACACGGACAAGCACCAACTTCATTAAGTGCCTGTGCAACTTATTTGGGACCAAATAGAATATTATCACTTATCGAAGACCCTGAAAGTGGAGAAGAAAAAAGTATTGAATTAAAAAAGGATAAATTTTATGAAGGTTATTATAACTCATTCTTTGCGCTTCGTGAATTGATTAATCAAAAGTCAAAACAAACGAGGTTTGAGAATATCGAGTTTCAATCATTTGATATAAGAACTGATAAACTGAACTTGACAATAGGTCTTGAAACAGAAGTCTATGAACTACTTCAAGAAAAGAACTACGAGTTAATTGTCGAATTCTATGCATCCAAAAGAAATACAAATCAAATTTCTGATGGACTTGAACAAGAGGAAATATCTATTGGACAAGATGGATTTATTGTCAAATATTTAAATTATTAAAATAACGCCGCACAACAATAGCTATAAGTAATTGTCTGTTCTCGCCTACTCCTGAAAATCCTCACGAATTTTCAGTTTGGTACGTACTTGCTAAATTAACCGCTAAACCACGCAACTACTCATAGTGAGACCGTTAGGCGTAATTATAAAAGACCGACAAAATGGAACTATACCAACAACTAGGATTTAGTGACAATCCCTTCTCAACTTTTTCAGCAGAAGAGGAAAAAGCATTTTTAAATGACATTTATATAAACCCTTTATTCTATGAGACATTAAAGTCAGATTTAATAAAAGGACATAGTAGATTCATTCTTGGTGCCAGAGGAATTGGGAAAACAGCTTTACTACTTCAACTGAAAACCGTTCTCGACAAAGAGAACGCATTTACTATTATAATTGACGAGTTTGATGGTGTGCCAGTTAAAAGCAATCAAATAGAATTTACAAGGCTTATCATTGAAAGATTAGTTACAAATTACTGTATCAAAATAAGTAAAAATCCAGTCGGTATTAGAAAACTTGATAGACATCAAAAGGAAAAACTATCTTTTATTATAAAAGAGTTTTTTCAGACATTGAGTAAAAGTCAATATGAAAGACTCTACAATAAGGCGGACAATTACAAAAAGAGAAATGCAATAAAGAATATTTGGAATTATTTATTTAATCGCCCTGTAAACTTTCTTATTTCCGGGGGTATTGAAATAGTTGCTGAAACGGCAAGAAAAGCAATGGGATTGCCAATAACTGATGGTAAAGAATTTTATAAAAATTATGTTCCTGAATTGACCTTGGAACAAATAGAAAGGGAAAAAAGACCAGAGAAATTCTTAAACGATTTTAAAGCATTAAAGGAGATTCTTAACGATTTAACTGAGATTATTAAAGCTTCCGGATATGCAACAACAATAAGGAGATTCTTAACGATTTAACTGAGATTATTAAAGCTTCCGGATATGCAACAACAATTGTGTTCTTTGATAAAATAGATGAATACACCAAATTAAATAGTAGTATTTCCGCTGTAGCTGAATTTCTTGATGACTTTTTAAAGGATACGACTATTCTAATGAATAAATCTTATTCGCTAGTTTTCAGTATTTGGGACGTTCTAAAACCTGAGCTAACTAACAGCGGTGTCCGATTTGACAAAATCAAACCAATTGACATTACATGGCAGACTGACAACTTAAAAGAAATTCTTGATAAGAGAATAGCTTTCTTCAGTGGTGGTAAAAAGAAAATTAAGGATATTGTTTTGTCTGATAGTAAACTCAATGAAATAATAGCCCTATCCAACAACTCACCCCGTTATCTTTTTAGACAATTATCCTATATATATGACCAACAGGCGGAGATAAGTACAAATTCGAGAGTGTTGACAGACGAAGCTATTGACCAAGGACAATTGGTTTACTCCAAAAGTTTTGAATATTATGCCATTTATCCTACTAAAAGAGGTTCTAAAGAAGATATTCTTACCAATATTAATAGACTTTTGAAAATTGGAAAAACCACTGTCATGACAAAAGATTTTGTTGACGTATTTAAAGTAAGTACTCCAACTGCCATTTCATATATCAAGATTGTACAAGAATATAATCTGGTAAAGGAACTTACTGAAACTGACGGTGGCGCCAAAATGTATGAAATATTAGACCCGGTTATAAAACATCTCATTAAATATGGAATCACTGAGATCAAAAAATAACTGCGCTAACAGCACCTACTCAAAAGTGGCGGTTCAGTGATTAAATCAACCTTTGTGCTTAGTGATAGTGAAGTGCCTCGAAATCGCCACCCTCTGATAGCTGTAAAATGTTACTAAAACACCCTCCCCACCGCTTCAATCGTCCTATCCAAATCCGCATAGCTGAGCGCATCGTTCAAAAAGTAGCTTTCAAAAGCGGAGGGCGGTAAATAGACCCCGTTCTCCAACATCCCGTGGAAGTATTTTTTAAAGGTGTCGTTATTGCCCTTGGCCGCACTGGCAAAATCCACCACGGGTTCGTCCGTAAAGTGTACGGAGATCATACTGCCAAAGCGGTTGATCTGGTGTTCCACTCCTTTTTCGGTCAAGGTGGCGGCAATCCCTTGGTGCAGGTATTCCGTTTTTTCGGCCAAACTGGTAAACACTTCGGGGCGGTTGTTCAGCTCGGTGAGCATGGCGAGTCCGGCACTCATGGCCAAGGGGTTACCGCTCAAGGTCCCGGCCTGGTACACCGGTCCTTCGGGCGCCAAGTGCGACATGATCTCCGCACGGGCCGCAAATGCCCCCACGGGCAGTCCGCCCCCGATCACCTTTCCGAACATCACCATATCGGCATCAATGCCCAAGGCTTCCTGCGCCCCACCTTTACCCAAGCGAAAGCCTGTCATCACCTCATCAAAGAGCAACAAAATGCCTTCTTGGGTGCAGAGTTCGCGCAAGCCTTTCATAAAATCGGCTTGGGGGATAATGCAGCCCATATTGCCCGGCACGGGCTCCAAAATAATGGCCGCAATCTCGCCTTGGTTCGCTGCCACGAGGGCCTTTACCCCTTCCAGATCGTTAAAATTCGCCAGCAAGGTGTCCTTGGCCGTGCCCTGCGTGACCCCAGGGCTGTTGGGACTGCCAAAGGTAACGGCACCGCTCCCCGCCTGTATCAAAAACGAGTCGGAGTGGCCGTGGTAGCAACCCGCAAACTTGATGATCTTGTCCTTGCCCGTGTACCCGCGCGCGAGGCGCACCGCACTCATACAGGCCTCGGTGCCGCTGTTCACAAAGCGGATCTGGTCAATGTTCGGCACCATGGAAACGGCCAGTTGGGCCAGCTCGGTCTCAATTTCGGTGGGCATCCCGAAGGAAGTCCCTTTTTTGGCCTTTTCAATTACGGCGTTGATCACGGGCTCGTAGGCATGGCCCAAGATCAGTGGCCCCCACGAGGCAATGTAGTCGATGAGTTGGTTGCCATCCACATCGTAGAGGTAGGCACCCTTGGCCTCCTTTACAAAAATGGGGTCGCCCCCTACCGCTTTAAACGCCCGAACGGGTGAGTTAACGCCTCCTGGAATGTATTTTTTGGCCGCTGCGAAGAGGGCACTGCTTCGTTGGTAGATCATATTTCCCTATTCCCGCGAAGACGGGAATCTTTTTAATTCATTTTTGTCAGTTCGAGTGATTTTTCGATACAAAGTTCGTCATGCCGAACTCATTTCGGCATCCCTTGATCGGATAAAATTTACCGTGAGATCCTTCGCTTGTTCCTTCGACTACACTCAGGAAACTGCTCAGGATGACAAACCGTGCTACAAAGGTACACATCCTTCCACTTTCAAGGAAACCGTTTTTGTCACTTCGAGTGATTCGCCCTGGCGAATTGTATCGAGAAAGGAATGGGACGGACAGTATCTTCGTCATGCCGAACTTGTTTCGGCATCCCATGATCTGATAAAACTTGTGGTGGAATCCTTCGCTCGCCCTTCGACTGCACTCAGGGCCCAATACCCACAACATTTATGAGAACCTGAAACAAGTTCAGGTTGACGTGCCCAATATCAGTTCGAGCGCCTGCCGAACGGACAGTATCTTCGTCATGCCGAACTTGTTTCGGCATCCCATCATCGATAAAACTTACCGTGAGATCCTTCGCTCGCCCTTTGACTGCACTCAGGGCCCAATACCCACAACATTTATGAGAACCTGAAACAAGTTCAGGTTGAC
>NZ_QXFO01000026.1:0-238244 GCF_003584105.1 Flagellimonas taeanensis | reverse complement strand
CCAATATCAGTTCGAGCGCCTGCCGAACGGACAGTATCTTCGTCATGCCGAACTCGTTTCGGCATCCCATCATCGATAAAACTTACCGTGAGATCCTTCGCTCGCCCTTCGACTGCACTCAGGGCCCAATACCCACAACATTTATGAGAACCTGAAACAAGTTCAGGTTGACGTGCCCAATATTAGTTCGAGCGCCTGCCGAACGGACAGTATCTTCGTCATGCCGAACTCGTTTCGGTATCCCATCATCGATAAAACTTACCGTGAGATCCTTCGCTCGCCCTTTGACTCCGTTCAGGGGCCGAGTCCAGGTTGACGTGCTCAATGTCAGTTCGAGCGCAGTCGAGAACGACATGCTGCTTTACCCTTCGACTCCGCTCAGGGTCCGAGTTCAGGCTGATGTGGCGGACAAACCATCACTGCACACGGACATGGAGTACCTGCCCAATGGAGATGGTGTTGTCGTTCAATCGGTTCATCCGTTTCAGTTCATCCACAGAAACCTCATATTTTCTGGATATGGCATACAAGGTATCCCCCTTCTCTACGGTATGGGTCAAGGTTTCTTGCGGTTCGGGCGTATCCTCCGTCGTGGGCTGACGAACAGGTTCCTCACTGGTTTCCACTACGGCCTCGTCGTATTTGTGCAAATCGTAGCGTTCGATCAGGGCGATCAATTTCTGCGGATATTGACGGTCCGTGGCATAGCCCGCCTGTTTGAGGCCATGGGCCCATTTTTTATAATCGTCCCGTCGGTAATTGAACAAAAATGCATAACGCGAACGCGACGTTAGGAAAAGACTGTGGTCGCGAAAGGAGAACATGGGGTGGTTGTACTTGCGGAAACACTCCCCCTTGGCATCGTCATCATGAAAATCGAACTCGCCCTCCCAGCCCGTATGGCATTTGATCCCAAAGTGGTTGTTCGTCTTCAGGGTAAGCTCCCCCCGTCCGGAGCCACTTTCCAGAATGCCCTGTGCCAAGGTGATACTGGCGGGAATACCAAAGGCCCGCATTTCGTACTGGGCAATTTCGGCAAAGGTCTTGATGTATTCCTGGGTATCCGAAATGGGAAACTTCTCGAACCTTCCCGGGTCTTCGGGCATTGGGTAGAGGTTGGATCCCTCGGTCCGCTCTTCCGCAGTCACCTTGGTGTTTTCCCTGGTCTCCGTCCTACTGATGGCAGGAGCTCCCTTTCGGTGGGTGGTCCTTCTTTTCTTGGCGCCGCAACCTGTGAGCAGGAGGGCCACCAAGATTACATATCCAATTCGCTTGATCATAGGTCCAATAACGGTAAATTCTTTTTTTCCAACACAAGGTTCATGCCCAAAATGCCCTGCAATCCTCCCGTGTGGATGGCCAAGATTCGGGTGCCTTTGGGGAAAACATCCTGTTTTACAAGGGCAAAAATACCAAAAAGCATCTTTCCCGTGTAGATGGGGTCCAAAGGAATCCCGGTTTTATCCCTAAAGCGGTTGATGAATGTCACCAGTTCCCGATCCACTTTGGCATAGCCCCCAAAATGATAATCGGTCACCAATCGCCACCGATCATTACGGGCAAATGTACGAATATCATCGTTCAAAAAATCGCCCTTCAATGCAGGGAAGCCGAGAACGTTCTGTCCCTCTTTTGTCGAATTGATAAGGCCGGCCAAGGTGCCCCCAGTGCCCACGGCACAGCAGATATGGTCGAAACCGGCATCCGCTTCCGTCAAGATCTCTTCACAGCCCCGCACCGCCAATTCGTTGGTCCCGCCCTCGGGGAGCAGGTAGCACTCCCCAAAACGCTCTTTCAAATCATGGCGGAAGGGTGCTTCATTTTTGTTCCGATACTCGCTCCGCGAAACAAAATGGAACCGCATCCCCTGCTGATGGGCCAAGGCCAAAGTGGGGTTGTCCTGCCAACTATGGGCCAACTCTTCGCCCCGTATCACCCCAATGGTCTCAAAACCCTGTTCCTTTCCGGCGCAGGCCACGGCCGCAATATGGTTGGAAAAGGCCCCACCAAAGGTGAGCAACGTGGAATGGCCCTGTTTTTTGGCTTCCTCCAGATTGTATTTGAGCTTGCGGTACTTGTTTCCCGAAATGAGCGGATGGATGGTATCTTCCCGTTTGATGTACAGGGTTACGCCCTTTTCACGGAAAAGGGGCAGGTCGATATGCTGACAGGGGATGTTCACTCCAACGTATTATCGCATCAGGTAGTTCAAAAACCCGAAGATTTTCCGCTTGGAAAGATACTGCATATCCGCCTCATTGGCATAGGCCTCACGCTCAAAACTGATGTTCTGGTAGGCGCGGTAACTGTCCATATAGAGGACGGTCCGCAACAGCCATTCTGAAACATAGAGCAGGTAAAAGGGCACTATCAGGAGTTCTCGCTGTTGTTTCAGGTGGATGCGTTCGTGGTTGATGAGCACGGCATCGGTCTTCAGGGAATCCTCTTTTAGGATGATGAAGGGCCAAAGCGAGAGGCCCACATAATTTTTATAGAAAAAATGTTTAAAGACAACTATCACCTGAAAACGTTCATCGGTTCCCAACAAATATAACAGCAAAAAACACAGAAAATTGGGCACGACCGACAATACCATCAACAATTTCGGTGAATAACCCCTTTACTTCCAAAATCTTAAAACGTTAGGGGCTTTCAACGGAATGCCTTAACTTTATAAGACGAATTGATGCTGTGCATGAAAGAACACATTCCCTTGGAAGAGGGCGATTATTACCTTTCGGTAGAAGGGTATCGGGTCTTTACCGAACAATACCTCCTCAAACGGGGATATTGTTGTGAAAGTGGTTGCCGCCATTGCCCGTACGGCTACAATGCAAAGATCAATAGGAGAAACTAAGATTGTCTTCGGCATAATATTTGTGCCGTATTCATCATAATCTCAAAGAAATAAAAAAAGTGCCATGAAAAATTTAAAACTCATTCCGTTGGTCGCATTGACCCTTGTTCTTTTGGCCTCGTGCAGTTCTGTTCGGGTCGTTTCCGATTACGACAAACAAGCCAATTTCAACACCTATAAAAGCTATGCTTTTTACAAAACGGGTATTGACAAGGCCCAAATATCCGATCTGGACAAAAAACGGATCCTTCGTGCCATTGAGGCCGAGCTCGGTTCGCGTGGTTTTGTGAAATCCGATACCCCCGATGTGCTCATCAGCATCTTCACCAAAGAGCGTGAGCGTGTGGATGTGTACAACAACAACTTTGGCTGGGGCTATGGCGGATTTTACAACCCTTGGGTCTGGGGTCCCGGTTGGGGCTGGGGCTGGGGCAACAATGTCAGCACCAGTACCGAAGGTTCCCTATACATTGATGTCATCGATGCCAATAAAAAGGAACTCGTCTGGCAAGGCAGGGGCGTAGGAACGCTGAACAACACCAAGAACATTGAGAAGAAGGAGCAGCGTATCCAAGAATTTGTATCCCAGATCTTGAAGGAATATCCTCCCCAAACGGCAGTCGCCGTCAACTAAAATATTTAGGAAGCTTTCCAAGGGCAAATCAGCGTCATTCTGAATTTATTTCAGACTCTTATGATGGGAACCTGAAACAAGATCAGGTTGACGAAATGAATTCTTTTTGGAAAGCTTCTTTTTTGTCTAAACGTTTCCCTAAAGGGAAACCGATAACGTTTTCGTATCTTTAAGACCGATAAAAATGCACAAATGAGTTACGAATCCAATCCCATACTGGACAAACTTCCCAAGCACCTCAAACAGTTCATCAAACCGCAGAACTATGAAGATTATACGGCCATTGACCAAGCCGTTTGGCGCTATGTGATGCGAAAAAATGTGGATTATTTGAGCCAAGTGGCACACAGTTCCTATGTGGATGGATTGGAGAAAACAGGCATTTCCATCGACCAGATCCCGAACATGTACGGCATGAACCGTATCCTGAAAGAAATCGGTTGGGCCGCCGTGGCCGTGGACGGGTTTATCCCCCCTTCGGCCTTTATGGAATTTCAGGCGTACAATGTGTTGGTGATCGCTTCGGACATCCGTCAATTGGAAAACATTGAATACACCCCCGCACCGGATATCATCCACGAAGGTGCCGGGCATGCCCCTATCATCGCCAATCCCGAATATGCAGAATATTTGCGACGCTTCGGGGAGATTGGCTGCAAGGCCATTTCCAGCGCCAAGGATTACGAACTGTACGATGCGGTGCGCCATCTTTCCATCATCAAAGAGGCCCATGGTACGCCCCAAGAAGAGATTGAAAAAGCCGAAAAACATATCGAATACCTGCAAGAAAATATGGGGGAGCCCAGCGAAATGGCCCTCATCCGAAACCTGCACTGGTGGACGGTGGAATACGGCTTGATAGGCTCCGTGGATTATCCGAAGATTTATGGGGCGGGACTGCTTTCCTCCATTGGGGAAAGTGCTTGGTGCATGACGGACCAAGTGAAAAAGATTCCCTACTCCATTGAAGGGGCACGCACCGAATTTGACATTACCAAACCGCAACCCCAATTGTTCGTTACCCCGGATTTTGCTTTTTTGAGCCAGGTGCTGGAAGATTTTGCCAACACTATGGCTGTTCGCAAAGGTGGGCTTTCGGGCATCAAAAAATTGATCACTTCCCAAGCGCTGGGCACCATCGAGCTCAGTACGGGACTTCAAATTTCAGGGGAGTTCCATCATGTGATCGAGCATGATGGCAAACCTATTTATATCCAGACCAAAGGTCCAACGGCCTTGGCGTATCGGGAGAAAGAACTCGTGGGACACAGCACCGCCTATCACGTGGAAGGTTTTGGGTCGCCCATTGGCAAATTGAAGGGCATCAACATCGCTATAGAAGATATGGGTCCCCGAGATTTGAAGGCTTATAAGATTTACGAAGGGGAGCAAATTTCCTTGGAGTTTGAAGGAGGCATCAAGGTTGAAGGGACCATCATAACCGGTACCCGTAATCTGATGGGCAAGATCATCCTCATCACCTTTAAGGATTGTACCGTAACGCATGAGGACAAGGTACTGTTTCAACCGGAATGGGGATTGTACGACATGGCCGTTGGCCAAAGTGTGGTTTCCGCCTACAACGGTCCGGCCGACCTCAACAGTTTTGACCTTATCACCCATCAATTGACCGAAACCACCATCAAACCAAAGAAAAGCCCCAAAAGGTTGCAACTGGAGCAATATTATCAGCAAGTGCGGGATTTTAGGGAAGGTACAAACACCACCATCTCGCGAAACAAGGTTTTCCAGGTCATCAAAAGTGAATTTTCTGAGGATTGGTTACTACCCGTGGAACTGTATGAATTGGCCAAGCAGGGTGACGATCACCATTTTCAAAAAGAGATATTGGACCATTTGGAAAGCATCAAACGCAACAATCCGAAAGTGGGCCATTTGATCGACGATGGTATCAAATTGGCAGATGCTAGCTTGGTAAGTTAAAAGCCAAGTTTTTCGATATTGGATTCGGTTTCCTTCAGTTGGGGCACCATAGCCTTTTTGATGGGATAAAAGACAAATTCCAATCTTTTTCCATTGCGTTTCACCCCGAGTTCTACTTCGTGGTCAATGCTGCCTTGCCAAATGCTGCGGGAAAACACCTCATCCCCTTCACGTAACCCTGCATTCCAGGCCGCACTGCCTTCCACTACACTTTGGATGCCTTTTCGGTCTTCGGTAAATGTAAAACCCAGCTCGTAAATATCGTTCATGGGATCATACTCCAATCCCAACTCGTCAAACAATCCGTAAAGGTCCACCTTAATGCCTTCTTCAATATGTTTTTGAAAAAAGGCCTCAAAATCATCACCCAAAAATTCCTTCATCACTTTAATGAAATAGGCATGGGTCAGTTTTTGATTGTTGGCTTTGACATCCTTATAAATTTGATGCATCACATCATCCAAACTTTGTTTTCCTTTGGATGTTTCACGGATTTTTTGGTCCAAATAGAAGGCAAACACAGCCCCTCTCCAATACGGCAGTTTGGAATAATCCCGATTGCCCCAAAAGTTATCGTAGTTGATCTCCGCATTGGGGGCTTCCACCACTGGAGAAGCATACAGATCACGTATGGTGCGGTTCACCTCGCGGATATAAAAGGCTCCGGTTAGACCATTGATCTTGTTGGTTGCAATATTTTTGAAGGTATAGTATTCGGTAAAACCCTCACTGAACCAATATTGTTCCTCTTCATTTTCATTTTTGATGACATGCCCGATCCAGTTGTGCATCAACTCATGGTTGAACAGGTACACCAATTGTTCAATATCCGTAAAATCGTTGTTGGAAATAGAGGTGGCAAAGGAATTGGTAAGCCCCGTACCTTGGAAACTGCTCCCGGTTTCCTGCGGAAAGGGTTGCATGGTCACCGTGAAATATTCTTGCGAGTGATCGTTCCAAAAATTACGTTGACAGGTCAAAGTCCGCTCCAGCACTTGGAACACCTCCTCTTCTTGGAACGGAATCCATTCCCCTCGGGTGGCCAAACTGATCTGGTTGCCTTGGATGTCGCCTGAAAGTACCCTAAAGTCCCCTCCCACAAAAATGGCGTTTCCAAAAAGGGCCATATCCATACCCTTCAACTCCTGAACCCTTTTTTGGCTTCCAAAACTGTTGTGGATGGTATAATCCTCCGGAAAAGCAGACCAATCCAATACAATGTCCTGATTGCTCTCTGCCTGTTCGGGCACCATGAACATATTGTGGGAAAACGCATGGAAATAAGCATCGCTGATGATAGGTCGATAGATTCTGCCTGTAGACAAGTCACCATCAAAGTCCTGCTTGAGGAAATACTCAAACTCCAATTGTTCAGTATCCTTGGGATGCATCAACACGATGCGACTGCTATCCATATCCTTTTCCACCACCCCTTCCACATTCAGCAAACGCATCTCACCCAAGGTGTTGAACAGTTTTTCCTGACCCCACGCCTCATTGGGAAACGACAGGGTGGTCACCCCACTGGTATCCGCGGGAATACTCATGCGGATTTTCAGTTGTGATACGCTATCCACCTTAACCGGGGTTATGGTGTAGCAGATATCGGCTTTGGGTTTTTGATTGCAGGCAAAGAGAAAAGTGGCTAAAAGGCCGGTTAGTAGAGCTCTTTTAAACATGGATTACATTGATTGATGAGCTATAAAGACGCACAAAAACGGGAAATGTGACAGATTAATCCAAAATTTTATCCAATTCCTCCATATTCTGTACCGGGACATCCTCAAAAACCAAGGTCCAACCCATGGAATTTGTGATTACCAAAATACGGGAAAGCTCACTGACCAAACGGTTTTCGGCATTGGATCGCAAGGTAGAAGCATCAATTTTTTTCATCAACGAAGCATTTACATTGCGCTTGATCAAATTGTAATCCTCCGCTTTAAAAGGATTAAGGTAATCAGCGGTGACATCGTAGTATTCAAAATCGGGGTTGATCTTGATTTCGGGATCCGGAATGTTCGTAATCTTAACGGTCTTGTTTTCCTCATCCAGATCATAGATAACTTGGGAAAGGTCATAGACCACCATCACCTCGGCATTAACGACCACCAACGCTTTTTTCTGGGCGGTGACCAAGGGGCCAAAAAGTTCCCGCGAATCTTTATAATTATAGACTTCCGCAAAATGACCTTCCGTCACGATCAGCTTGGAAACGTTTTTAAGTTCTTGCTGGATCAGCATGGAATTCTCCTCCAAGATGGTCTTTTTTTCACGGTCTTCGGTACACGATCTGTAGATCAAAACCGAAGCCAGGGCAATCACGGCGCCAATGAGTATTTTCTTCATTTATTCGAATTTCATGAAAGGATACCTTTCTTGAAGATACGTAATTTTTGCCCGGAGCGATGTCTTGAACTTCTGGTGTGCCTCGGAACCTGGATTAAAAGGCCGGTGCTGCAACCCTTTTCGAACGCCTTCCACTTCGTCCATAATGGGGTAAACTTCGGAAGAAATCCAGATTGTTTTGAATTTTTCCCAAATGTAATCCACGGCCAAGGCATTGGGATGCACCATATCCTCGGCATAAAAACGATAATCACGGAGTTCGTCCATCATGATCTCGTAAGCTGGAAAGTAGGACACCTGGTGTCCGTTTATTATATGATGTAGTGCCGTGATGAGATGCGACTTGCTCTGTTGGTTTTCCACAAAATCATCCTTCAGGTGCCGAACCGGGGAAATCGTAAATATGAGTTTTGCCTTGGGATTTGCGTTGCCAATCATATTTACAAGGCTCTCTAAACTGGATTGGATGGCATCCACCGAAAGCAATTTTTTAATGAATTCCCTTTGGGGCACCTTGTGACAATTGGCCACTATTTTTTGGGAAGCTATATGTTCGTACACCCAAGCCGTGCCCAAAGTTATGATGATGTGGGAGGCACTTTCCACCCATTGCCTTGTGAGTCGCAACCTTTGGTTGAGCAGTTCCACCAAGGTTTTTTGGTCATCGGAACGTACTTCGGAATGTGCATCAAAACAACGCCAAATACCCTCTTGGCAGAATACCTCATCTTGTTGGTAAAAAGAACTTTCCAGTGCGCGCTTGACCAAGTTTTCCAAAGCCAGGGGCTGAAACAACACCCCGAAAGGATTTTGGTATTGGGGAAATTGAAAATACTCCAGCTTGTCCCCCATATTTTCCACAAAACAAGAACCAAAAAGCAGCACTTTTCCCTGATAATCGATGGGATCATCAGCTGGCTGCAAGGGTACTTTGGTCTGTAGTTCCATGTTTTACAAATAGGTCAGTTCGAGCTAAGTCCAGAACCAAGAACTCAATTATTATCATAGCTCAAGAGATCCTTCGACTCCGCTCAGGATGACATCTTGATGTTAAATCACTAATTCGGAGCACCCATTATTTAAGGTAGTCCTTCACTTTATCCAAAGCTTCTGGAATACCGTCAGGGTTTTTACCTCCTGCCGTTGCAAAGAAAGGTTGACCGCCACCTCCACCTTGAATGTACTTGCCCAGTTCACGAACAATGGTACCAGCGTTCAGGTTCTTTGCAGCTACCAATTCCTTGGAAATATAACAACTCAACAAGGCCTTCCCTTCACTCTCGGAAGCAAGCAGAAGGAAGAGGTTGTCCACTTGTCCGCCAATTTCAAAAGCCAAATCCTTGATGCCCGCAGCATCCAGATCCACTTTTTTGGAGAGGAATTGGATTCCGTTGAGTTCCTTCAATTCGGCAATCAAATCATTTTTTAAACCTTTGGCCTTGTCCTTCAACAATTGCTCCACTTGCTTTTTAAGCGCGGTGTTCTCATCCTGCAAACTCGCCACGGCCTTTACGGGATCTTGGGCATTGTGCAAAAGATCTTTGATCTCGAACAACATGCGGTTGTTCGTAAAGTAAAATTCCTTGACAGCATCGGAAGTGATGGCCTCGATCCTTCGGATACCTGCTGCCACGGCACCTTCTGACACAATCTTGAAATGCCAGATATCACCCGTGTTCTTCACGTGGGTACCCCCACAAAGTTCAATGGATTGTCCAAAACGGATGGTACGCACGGTATCGCCATATTTTTCGCCAAAAAGGGCCATGGCCCCATCTTCCATCGCTTGCTTGATGGGTACATTTCGATGTTCCTCCAAAGCCAAATGTCCATCGATACGGGCATTGACGAAGTTTTCCACTTTTCGCAACTCTTCAACGGATAGTTTGGCAAAGTGTGAAAAGTCGAAACGCAGGTATTTGGAATGTACCGCAGAGCCTTTTTGTTCCACATGGGTTCCCAAAACTTCACGAAGTGCTTGGTGCAACAAATGCGTAGCGGTATGGTTGCAAGCTGTTCTCCATCGTTGCTTATGGTCCACTACCGCCTTGAAGGTTTCATTCACATTATCGGGCAACGATTCTGCAAAATGTACGATCTCGTTGTTTTCCCTTTTGGTATCCACAATATAGGTGACATCACCGTTCGGGGCCTCCAAATAACCTTTGTCGCCCACTTGACCGCCACCTTCCGCATAAAAAGGCGTTAGGTTGAACACCAATTGGTATTGGTCCCCCTCCTTTTTACTACTGATCTTTCGGTATTTCACCAACTTCACTTGGGCTTCCAAACTATCATAGCCGATGAATTCCTGCTCGGAATCCTGTTTCAGAACGGTCCAATCGCCTTTTGACACTTCAGATGCCGCCCTGGAACGGTCCTTTTGTTCCTGCAATGCCTTGTTGAAGCCTTCAACATCCAATTGATATCCTTTCTCCTCCAAAATCAAGGAGGTCAAATCGATTGGAAAACCAAAGGTATCATAAAGTTCAAAGGCTTTTTCGCCACTGATGGTCTTGCCCTTGGAAGACTTGATCACGGAGTCCAACAACACCAATCCCTGCTCCAAAGTGCTCAGGAACGAACTCTCTTCTTCCTTGATCACATTCTCGATCAACTGGTATTGCTCCTTCAGCTCGGGGAAGGCTTTGCCCATTTGCTCGGCCAATACTTTGACCAATCTATAAATGAACGGTTTGTTGGTATCCAAAAATGTAAACCCATATCGGATGGCGCGGCGCAAGATCCTTCGGATCACATAACCGGCGCCGGTGTTGCTCGGCAATTGCCCATCAGCAATGGAAAAGGCAACGGCCCTCACATGGTCCGCGATCACCCGAATGGCGATATCGGTCTTCTCGTCCTTTCCGTATTTCTTTCCTGTGATAACCTCTATCTCTCGGATAAGTGGGGTGAACACATCGGTATCGTAATTGGACTGAACGCCTTGGAGCACCATGCACAGGCGCTCAAAGCCCATTCCAGTATCTATATGTTTTGCGGGAAGGACCTCCAAGCTCCCATTTGCCTTTCTATTGAATTGCATAAAAACCAGGTTCCAAATCTCCACCACTTGCGGATGATCCTGGTTCACCAAGGAGGCACCCGGCACTTTCTTCTTCTCTTCTGCCGAACGGATGTCCACATGGATCTCGGAACAGGGGCCACAGGGTCCCTGATCGCCCATTTCCCAGAAATTGTCCTTCTTGTTGCCCATGATGATGCGCTCTTTGGGCACAATGGCCTTCCAAAGATCATAGGCCTCTTGGTCCATGGCCAATCCATCATCATCGCTGCCTTCAAAAACAGAGACATAAAGACTGCTCTTGTCAATTTTATAGACTTCGGTGAGCAATTCCCAGGCCCACTGTATAGCCTCTTTTTTGAAGTAATCCCCAAAACTCCAGTTGCCCAACATCTCGAACATGGTATGGTGATAGGTATCCTTCCCCACTTCCTCCAAATCGTTGTGCTTGCCGCTTACCCGTAAACATTTTTGGGTATCGGCCACCCTGGGGTGTTTGGGCTTGGAATTCCCCAAGAAAAACTCCTTGAACTGGTTCATGCCCGCATTGGTGAACATGAGGGTCGGGTCGTCCTTCATCACCATGGGGGCAGAGGGCACAATTTTGTGGCCCTTTTCTTTGAAAAAGTTTAAAAATTGGGTTCTAACTTCTTGGGATGTCATTGAATTCCTAGGGTTTTCTTAAATTTAACACTCTTAGCAAAACAATTTTTATATTTGCTTGTTTTGATAAAAAGAGTGAGCAAAAATAGGATAAAATCCATTCATGTCTAAAGTTAAGTACTATTACGACCCGGATACCCTTTCCTATCGAAAGATCGAGCCGAAAAAATCCAAGAAGTACAGAAACATCTTTCTGTTCGTCCTGGGTTCTGCGCTATTTGGTTTTTTGGGCCTCATTATCCTACTGAACACCAAATGGGTGAACACGCCCAAGGAACTTTCCCTGGAGCGGGAGGTCAGGAACTATGAGCTTCAATTTGAGATCCTGAACAAGAAGATGGAACAAATGGAGCAGGTGCTGGCCAACATCGAAGACCGCGACAACAACATTTACCGCCTATACTTTGAGGCAAATCCCATTCCCGAAGAGCAGCGAAAGGCTGGTTTTGGAGGTGTCAACAGATACAAATCCCTCGACGGTTTCAACAATTCCGATATCATCATCAATGCCACCAAGCGTTTGGACATCATCCAAAAACAGATGGTGATCCAATCCAAATCCCTCGATGAGATTGCCAAATTGGCCGAGGAAAAAGAGAAGCTTTTGGCCTCTATCCCTGCCATCCAACCTGTGAGCAATGAGGATTTGACGCGGATGGCCTCGGGCTACGGATGGCGTTCCGACCCGTTCACCAAGGCACGAAAGATGCATTGGGGGATGGACTTTACCGCACCACGTGGCTCTCCCATATACGCTACGGGCGACGGGAAAGTGACCCGTGCCGACAACCAATCCTCCGGATATGGAAAGCACATACGAATCGATCACGGATATGGTTACATCTCCTTATACGGGCACTTGAGCAAATACAACGTGACCGTGGGCCAAAAGGTGAGGCGGGGCGATCTTATCGGTTTTGTGGGGAATACGGGGCGTTCAGAAGCACCGCATTTGCACTACGAGGTCTTCAAGGACGGGGAACGCATCAACCCTATCAACTTCTACTACGGAAGTTTGACGGCAGAAGAGTTTGAAAACATGCTCAAATATGCCAATCAAGAGAACCAATCCTTGGATTAATGCACATAGACCTTCCTGAAAAACGATATTATGGCATTGGCGAAGTGGCCAAAGCCTTTGGGGTGAACACTTCCCTGATACGCTTTTGGGAAAAGGAGTTTGATGTGCTCCAACCCAAGAAAAATGCCAAGGGCAATCGAAAATTCACACCAGAAGACATCAAAAACCTACAACTGATCTATCACTTGGTAAAGGAACGGGGGTTTACCCTGGAAGGGGCAAAAACTCACCTGAACGAAGAAAAGGAAAAAACACTGTCCACCTTTGATGTCATACAAAAACTGCAAAAGGTAAAGGCAGAACTACTGAAAATCAAAGAACAACTATAAACACTAAAACCTAACGAAAATGAAAAAAGGCATTATAGCCATCATCGTACTGATCGTCCTTGCCGTGGTGCTGGTCGGGTGGTACGTGAACACGAACAATAAACTGGTGGACATGAAGGGACAGGCCACCAAGCAATGGGCCAATGTGGAAAGTTCCTATCAACGACGAAGCGACCTCATCGGCAACTTGGTGAAAACCGTCCAAGGTGCGGCCGATTTTGAGCGAGAGACCCTGTCTGATGTAATAGAGGCTAGGGCCAAGGCAACATCCACTACCATTGACGCCAACAACATCACGCCAGAACAACTTGCGGAATTCCAACAGGCCCAGACCGGTTTGTCATCTGCACTTTCTAGACTTTTGGTGACCGTGGAACGCTACCCTGACCTGAAGGCCAACCAAAACTTTTTGGAACTGCAGTCCCAATTGGAAGGTACCGAGAACAGGATCAATGTGGAACGGAACCGTTTCAACGAACTGGCCGGGGAATACAACATCAAGATCCAACAGATTCCCACGAACATCATTGCCAGCATCGCCAACTTTGACCCCATGGCACTCTTCAGCTCCAATCCCGGGTCTGAAAATGCGCCAGAGGTGAACTTTGAATTTGAGTGAGCATGTCGCACGTAGAGGAATTTTTGACTGCCGAGGAGGAACAGGAAATCATTGACGCCATTGTTGAGGCAGAAAAAAACACTTCCGGGGAAATCCGTGTCCATATTGAGGCTACGGCCAAAATGGACCATTTTAGCAGGGCGCAACAGGTATTCCATTTTCTGAAGATGGACAATACCAAGGAAGAGAACGGAGTACTGGTCTACGTTGCCGTGGATGACCATAAATTTGTCATCTATGGTGGTACTGGCATCGACCGGGCTGTGCCCAATGGGTTTTGGGACACCACCAAAGATGTCATCGCCTCGCACTTCAAGAAAGGAAACTTCAAACAGGGTATTATCGAGGGTATTTTGATGGCAGGCAAAGAACTGGAAGCCCATTTCCCATGGAACCATAACGACACCAATGAACTGAGCGATGCCATATCCAAAGGGTAACCTCTTACTGGCTTTTTTGTGCGTTTCCCTAGCATGGGGACAATTCACCATACCCAAAAAACCACAAGAGCAGACCAGTGTCTATGATTATGTGAATCTTCTATCCAATGCCCAGAACAGGGCCTTGGAACAAAAACTCATCCACTATTCCGATAGTACCTCTACCCAGATCGTTGTGGTCATCATTGCCACTACCGAGGGTGAGGACATCACTTACTTGGGTGCCCAATGGGGGCATCAATGGGGCATTGGCCAAGCGGACAAGGACAATGGCATACTCATCCTTTTGGCCCGTGACGACAGAAGGATCGCCATCAATACCGGATATGGCGTGGAAGGAGCACTCACCGATCTCATGTCCAAACGCATCATCGAGTCTGTCATTATCCCCGAGTTCAAAAAGGGGGATTATTACAGCGGTCTTGACAAGGGTTCCGATGCCATCTTCAAAGTGCTTACAGGCGAGTTTACCGAGGACAGGACCTTTGACAACAAACGTTTTCCCATCGAAGCCCTTTTTCCCTTTATCATTTTCATTGTGATCATGATCATTCTATGGAGCCGAAAGAACAAGGGTGGCGGTGGAAACGGCGGTCGTAGAAGTAGTGGACTCGATATCTGGGACATGATCATCCTAAGCAATATGGGCCGTAGCTCCGGTTCCTCGGGCGGATTTGGAAGTGGAGGCGGATTCAGCGGCGGTGGATTCGGTGGTGGCTTCGGAGGCGGTGGATTTGGCGGAGGCGGTGCCTCGGGTGGGTGGTAAACCCCCACTTACGCCAAAACCCCGCAAGCAACCTTTTTCTTTCATTCTATCCGTTAACATCAAAGCCTTATCATTCTAGGGCCGCTAGGTCTTTGGTTAGGTGCCCCACTGCCGCCAAAAGAATCAAACTTGATGGTGAGACTGCCCATGAAATAGCGTTTGAGCACCGTTCCCTGAAAATCTTGGACAAAATCCTGCCCCGTGGTCCGTCGGGTGTTGATGTTCTGGTTGAGCAAATCATAGGCCAACACTTTGAGCGTAGCCTTCTTTTTGAATAGTTGAAGCCCTAGGCTCATGTTCCAAAAAATGGCATCCTTGTCGAACCCCGCTCCCAAATTACCATTGTAGCTATAGGTGATGTCATTGCCCCAGACCAAGTTTTGGGGCCAATAGGTGGTCAATCTAAACGTCAGGTTGTGGGTGGTAAAGTCGATATCGTCCACATTGTCCAGATTGTACCTCGTGGAATTGATGCCATAGGTATATTCAGGTTCTATTTCAATCATTTCCCTATAGTTGAACATAAGGCCCACTCTTGGGTTAAGGCTCACGTTCATGGCTTCCAACCGGCTCCCATTGGTAAAACCTACCTGTCTGTTGATGTTCACATTGGGGCTTAGGGTAAACTTGAAAGTGTACAGACTGTCCTTTTTGATCTGTTTGGAATAACTGACCCCTGCCCACATACTGTAATTGCCCCCCACATTCTCATAGGTGGTCGTCCGGATAAAGTCCTCATCGGTCGTGGTTATGGAAACCACTTTGTCCTTCTCAAAATTCATCCCGGAATAGACGAACAGCCCTGTTCTGTCTTTCCAATTGTAGTCGTTGTAATTGAGGTAAAGGCTATGGGTGACCTCTGGGCCCAAGTTGGGGTTACCGACGATAATGTTCAAGGGGTTGCTTACATTGGGAACGGGCTGTAATTGGTTCACTGAAGGCACATTGAGCCTTGTGTTATAGTTGATGCTTGCCCTTTTGCTGGTCCCTATATTGTAATTGAAATAGGAACCGAACAATAAGTTGCTGTAGTTCTTGGAAAAGGATGTAATCTGTATAAAATCCTCATTATCAAGTGCTATCTGTTCCATTCTGGCCCTGACATTGAACCTGAATTTCTTCCCGTTGGATCCTATCCCTATCTCGGGCACATGCTTCTTCGCATTGAAATCAAAGTCTGAGCTGAGGGTCGAGTTGTAAACATACTCTCCCGTACCTTCATCAAAATCGGAAACGGAACGCTCGTTCTTCTGCTCATTGTTGTTGTAGCTGTAACGAAAATCCAGATAAAGGTCCTTGTTCAGGGGTTGACGGAAGGAGGCCCCAAGTTCGTAGGAATCGTTGGCATTGTCAATCGTGGTCCTTTGGTCCAAGATCTGCTGGCTGGGATCGTCCCCATAAATGTTCCGTTCCGAGTTCAAAAAAGACTCCGAATCGTTCACCCGGTTGTTGTTTTCAAAATATACACGCACGTATTTCCCCAAAGTATCCAGTTTCTTCATCACTTCCAGCCTATTGCTGAAATTGCGTTGGAACCCGTCCGAAGTCTGCAAGGACATATTATCGTTGATGACATTTCCTTCCTCATCCGTGGAAATGGTGTTTTCCGAGTTGGTCGAATTGGTGTTGTTCACACTGAAATTGGGCTGTATGCTCACCCTAGTGGTCTTGTCCACATCAAATTCCAGGTTGGCCGTTGCCTGATTGGAAATGGTGGTACCCACAAAATTGGACTCGGTATCGGTAAAATAACTCCCGTCGGGCAAAATGTTTTCTCGTGCCGTCTTTTCATCATTATAGGAATCACTGAAGGCGTAGAAATAATTGCCGTCCATGCGGTATTTGTCCTTCTTTTGGTCCGCATAGCTGGTGCCAACGGTGGACGAGGTAGTGATTCCCTCCCCAAATCCAAAGGACATGTTTCCTATGGAAAAACTTCCATTTCGATTAAACCCTACACCTCCGCCCCTGGCATTTCCGACCATCTCATAGATCTCATCAAAGGAAAAACCTGGGTTGTTGATGTTGTTGCTACTCCCCAAGACACTTATCCGCTGGGTGTCGTTGAAATAGTTGACCAGTCCATTGGCCTGATAGCGATCGTCCGTACCATATCCGCCGGAAAGGCGTCCCATATATCCTTTTTTCTTGTCTTCCTTGAGCAAGAGGTTGATGGTCTTGTTCTCCCCATCACCTTCTTCCCCAATGAATTCCTGCTCCTTGGTCTTGCTATTGGTGATCTGGATCTTGCTGATCACATCCTTGGTAAGACTCTTGGTGGCCACTTTGGGATCCGTACTGAAAAATACCTGTCCATTCACCAAAACCTTGTTCACTTCTTTTCCATTGACCGTAATGGTACCGTCACTGGCCACTTCGACTCCGGGAAGCTTTTTGAGCACATCCTCAACCGTGGCATCGGGCCGGGTCTTGAAAGAATCAGTATTGAACTCCAACGTATCCTTCCGTATGGTGATGGGCACACGTTCTCCAACAAGGTCCACCCCTTCCAGTTCTTGGGCCCGTTCTTCCAAGGCAATGTTCTGAAGATCTAAACTTGGTTTCAGGTCCACTTCCAATGATCGCGACTTATAGCCATTATAGGAAATGCCCAATCTGGCCTTCTTGTAGGATGTTCGCCCTTCCAGTGTGAAATTTCCATCCGAATTGGTGATGGTGTAGCTGATCAGGACACTGTCCTTGACAGTCTCCGCATAAATTGTTGCCGCTTCAAGGGGAGTTCCATTGGTGGCATCAACGATTTTTCCCTTGATCAAGAAGTCTTGACCATAAGTTGACGTAAAAGAAAAAAAGAGGGAAACAAAAGCGAGATAGGTATAAATTCTTCTCAATGGGCTGTTTGTTTTTTTGGTTCATCTTGGTTTGGACTCCAAAATATTGGTTTGGTAAATTAAGAGAAGTCGATTTAACTAAACTTTGAGAAAAATTTATGGATAACTGCTCAAAATGTTATTTTTTTTACAATAAATGCAAGTCCTTTGCCCCATATATCAATTCAAAACAACCATCCGTAAACTTACCGGATCATCTTGTCCAATTTTAGCTATCTTGGTTGGGCAAAATCATGTCTAACCAATTCCAAGTTTTAACATGTCCCATTTTTTTAGAATTTTCTCTGTTTTCTTGCTGATTTTGGCCGTCTCCTGTAAAAAAAAGGGAGATTCCAGTGAAACCGATAACCTCTTCAAATTCAAGGACTACATCAGTTACCACACCCAGGGCAACCAAAGTATTTCCTCTCCCATCCATATTGCCCTGGCGCAACAGTTGGAGCAGTTTGAACTGACCCAGGAACTTCCAAAGGAATATCTGAAGATCTCCCCTAGCGTGGAAGGCAAACTGGTCATCGAAAATGGCCGTGAAATCACATTCCAGCCATCCGAATACCTCAAACCCAATACCGAGTATGTGGTGACACTGGCCCTGAACCAACTTTTTGAGGACATTAAAAGTGAGTTCAAAAAATACACCTTTAGTTTCAAGACCATTGCCCCAAACTTCAAGATCAACTTGGGGAACCTGCAATCGTACAGCAAGGACTGGCAATATCTGACGGGGACTTTGGATGCATCCGACATTTTGGAAGGGTCCAAAATAGGCAGTATCCTTTCCGTGAAGCAGGGGGACAAAGCAGTTGCCGTAAAATGGGACAATGCCTCTGAAAATGCACAATATTTCAGTTTCAAGATTGACAGCATCTCCAGAAAAACGGAAGATAGTGAACTGACCATCAGTTGGACAGGAAAGGAATTGGGCATCGAAAATGAGGGCTCTGAAAACTATACCATCCCCGGCCTGAACAAATTTGTAGTGGTCGATGCCAAGACCTCATCATTACCCAATGCAGTGCTGACCCTGAATTTCTCCGAACCCCTCAAACAGAATCAAAACCTGAACGGTCTGGTGACCATTGAAAATGCCGAGAATCTTCGGTATGAGATCGATGGCAATGTGTTGCGGGTCTATCCTTCCAACCGGATTTTGGGCGAAGTGCGCGTGAATGCCTTCGAGGGCATCAAAAGCGAATATGGCTTTGCCCTCAAAAATACCTTTTCCGAGCTGGTCTCCTTTGAACAGTTGAAACCCGCTGTCCGTCTTATTTCCAAAGGGACCATTTTGCCCAACGCAGCGTCCACGCCCATCTATTTTGAGACCGTGAACCTATCTGCCGTTGAAGTCCGGGTCATCCAGGTCTTTGAAAACAACATGCTCCAATACCTCCAAAACTATGAGCTCACCCAGGACTATGACCCTGATTTTCGACCTGTGGGACGAAGAGTGGCCTACAAAGTGATTCCCTTGACCGAAAACGGCAAGGAGAATTCCAGCTATTGGAAGGCCCACGCCTTGGATCTATCCAATTTGGTCAAAGTCCACCCAGGGTCCCTGTACCGTGTCGAGTTCAGTTTCAAAAAGGAACATACCACCTATGCTTGTGATAGACCCGAAACCACTGAAGAAACCGACACCGATTATGCTTCCCAAGACATGGACGATGAGTCCTTGGAAGAGCGCTACTGGGACAATGAGGTCTATTATTGGAGAAACTACGATTACAATTGGGAGGAACGTGAAAATCCGTGCCACAGGGCCTATTACAATTATGAGCGGATTGCTTCCACCAATCTTTTGGGCAGTGACCTTGGTCTGATCGTAAAAAAAGGGAAGAACCAATCCTATCATTTTGCGGCCACCAACCTATTGACCACCAAACCGGAGGCCAATACCAAGATCAAGCTGTATAATTTCCAGCAGCAATTGTTGGGCGAGGTCACCACGGACGAATCTGGGCTCAGCATCTATGACGGGGAAAAGAACGTTTCCTTTGCCGTGGCCGAAAAGAACAATAATTTCGCCTATGCCAAACTGGCTGATGGAAATGCACTGTCTCTCAGCACTTTTGATGTTTCCGGGGAAGAATTGCAACGCGGCCTGCAAGGGTTCATCTATACCGAGAGAGGTGTCCACCGCCCAGGCGATATCATCCACCTCACCTTTGCATTGGATGACAAGGCCAATCCCCTGCCCAAAGGGCACCCGGTAACTTTAGAGGTAAGCGATGCCCGTGGCAAACTGGTCCAACGCAATGTATTGACCGATGGAACTATACCAGTTTCCGAAGGATTGTTCGCCAAAAAAGAGGAAAACTTCTACTACTTCCCCATCCCCACACAAGCCGATGCCCCAACGGGCAACTGGTTCGCAAAGATCATTGTTGGCGGTGCCCAGTTCAACAAGTCCCTCAAAGTGGCCACAGTAAAGCCCAATCGCCTGAAAGTGGATTTCTCTTTCGACAATGAGGTACTGAAAGCCAACACCAACAATAGTGGAAAGGCCATCGTACAATGGTTGCACGGGGCACCTGCCCGTAACCTGAAAATCGACATCAACGCCACCTTGAACCAAGCATACAACCCGTTTCCAAAATTCAAGGACTATGTGTTCCAAGACCCGGCACGTGATTTCAATGAAACGGAACTCCAATGGATCTCTTCCAAACTGGATGCGAACGGGGAATTGGCCATCAACGAAAAAATCAATGTGAACGGCAATGCGCCCGGTATGTTGCAGGCTACCTTTACGACCAAAGTGTTTGAAGGCGGAGGGGATTTTTCCATCGATGTCTTCAACAAAAATGTGGCTCCTTACTCGCATTTTGTGGGACTTCGCTCTCCAGAAGCCAAACAATACGGTTCTTTCCTGACCGATGAGAACAACACCTTTGGTGTGGTCTCCGTAGACGATCAAGGCAGGCCATCCGGCAATCGAAAGCTAAAGGTGCAAGTATTCAAAATAGAATGGCGTTGGTGGTGGAACCGGGGGTACGACAATCTTTCCCGATATGAGAATGCCACCGTACACAGTCCATTCAAGGAAATGACAGTGACCACCGGCTCGGATGGAAAGGGCAGCTTCAACCTGAATGTGCCCGATGATGATGGTGGACGCTTCCTTATTCGGGTGATCGATGATGCTGGACACGCCACAGGGCGCACGGCCTATTTCTATCGTAATTGGTGGAGAAGACCTTCTGGCGATTCCGAAAGCTCCAAGATCTTGGTGTTCTCTGCGGATAAAGAGAATTACAAGTTGGGTGAACAGGCTACAATCACCTTCCCTTCGGACAGGGGTGGAAGGGCCTTGATCAGTATCGAAAACGGCACCGAAGTATTGTCCCAGCAATGGGTGGAAACTTCGGCCAAGGAAACCAAAGCTACCATTCCCATCACTGCGGAAATGGCACCGAATGCCTACATCAACATCTCATTGTTGCAACCTCACGGACAAGTGGCGAACGATATGCCCATCCGTTTGTATGGTGTAGTACCCTTGTTGGTGGAGAATCCAGCCACCTTGTTGGAGCCACAAATCTCCATGCCCGAAGTGCTGGAACCCGAGTCATCGTACAAAGTGACCGTTTCGGAAGGCAACAAAAAGCCCATGACCTATACTTTGGCCGTAGTGGATGATGGTCTATTGGACTTGACCCGCTTTAAAACCCCCGACATCCATGCTTCCTTCTACGCCCGACAAGCCTTGGGTGTAAAGACCTTTGATATTTTTGATGATGTGATGGGTGCCTACTCCGTGAGTGTGGATAACATTTACGCCATCGGCGGTGGCGGTATTGGGGAAGGAGCGAAAAACCGTAAGGCACAACGCTTCAAACCCGTGGTCACTTATTTGGGGCCATTCACCCTGAAAGCTGGCGAAAAGGCATCGCATACCATCAACATGCCCAATTACGTAGGCTCGGTACGCACCATGATCGTAGCTGGAAATAAAAACAGTGCTTACGGAAATGCCGAAAAAACCACGCCTGTCCGTAAACCTTTGATGGTACTGACCTCCATCCCTAGGAAATTGTCCCCCGGAGAGACCGTGACCATTCCTGTTACCGTATTCGCCATGGAAGCCAAAGTGAAAAATGTAAAGGTTTCCATCGATGCGGGGAAAGCTTTGGAGCCTATTGGAGAAACAACGAAGAACATTACGTTCAATGCCATTGGGGAACAGATCGTGAACTTCGATTTCAAAGTAAAACCTGCTTCCGCGTTCCAGACCATTACCGTATCGGCAAGTGGTGCCGGGGAAAGTGCGAGCAGCAAAACGGAGATCGATGTGGAAAACCCCAATCCCATCACCACCAAAAGCGAACTCTACACCATCGATGCCAATGGCAGTATGGCGATTCCATTTGAACCCTTTGGTACTTCGGGCACCAATGAGGCCTTTATCGAATTCTCGACCTTGCCCCCAATGGATTTCAGCAAGCGGATGGATTACCTGTTGAGATATCCCCATGGTTGTGTGGAGCAGACCACTTCGGCAGCTTTCCCACAATTGTTCTTGGTGGATGTGCTCGACATCACTTTTGAACGAAAAAAGGACATCGAGAAAAATGTAAAGGCGGCCATCAAAAAATTGGGTGATTTCCAAACCCCTGAAGGTGGACTCAGTTATTGGCCCGGTTACGGCAATGCCGACGATTGGGGGACCTCGTATGCAGGACATTTTATGTTGGAAGCCAAACAACAGGGCTATCAGTTACCGCTGACCTTCTTGTCCAACTGGTTGAAATACCAAAAAATGGCTGCCCGTCAATGGAGCAACCAAAGTTCAGGATACAACGACGATGTTTCCCAGGCTTATCGCCTCTATACTTTGGCCTTGGCACAGCAGCCCGAATTGGCCGCCATGAACCGTCTTCGCGAAGCCAAGAATCTTAGCAATGAGGCGAAATGGCGTTTGGCAGCTGCTTACGCACTGGCCGGAAAGAAAGAAGTGGCCCAAGAGATTGCCCAAAAGGCAAACATCAACTTTACGCCCAACAATTATAACTATAGAACCTATGGTTCTGTTTTCCGAAACAGGGCCATGGCATTGGAAACCATGGTGATTTTAGGGGATTCCAAGCAACGAGATTTGTCCGTTTCCTTGGCCAAGGACCTATCTTCCCAAAGTTGGTACAGCACCCAAGAAACTGCATTTGCACTTCTTTCCCTTTCCAAGATGGTGATGAAAAATGGTGGCAAATCCATCGATATTGCCTACACCAATAACGGAAAGGAGATTTCTGTAAAAACAGACAGGGCCATTGCGCAACGGGGGCTTACCATCACCTCCTTCAAAAATGAAATACAGGTGACCAACAAACAGGGCAACACTGTTTATGCCACTTTGACCCAGACCGGGAAATTGCCCGTGGGAGAAGAGCTGGCCCAACAGCAGAACCTGAACCTCAATGTGGCTTACAAGGACGCCTTGGGCAATGCGTTGGATGTTTCCGAGCTGCGACAAGGAACCGAATTCCAAGCAGTCGTCACGGTCTTCAACAATTCCAACGACTATGTTGAGAATGTGGCATTGACCCATATTGTGCCCAGTGGATGGGAAATCGTGGACACTTCCTTCGCGGGTGGTGTCGATGCCAATGCTGCCAAAGCGGATTATGTGGATACACGCGATGACCGAACACACTTGTATTTTGATTTGGGGGCAAAAAAATCGACCACCTTTACCATCAAACTGAATGCTTCTTTCCTAGGTGAGTATTATTTGCCCGGAGCCCAAGTGGAGGCCATGTACGATAACAACCACCAGGCGAGGAACAAGGGCAATTGGATCAAAGTGGTACAGTGATGAGTTTTGCATGAACGATTTTTGGGAACGATCAAAAAAATTTGCATACCGACATAAAATCAAGTTGGCCATTTTCATGGCCTTCTTGGTTTTGTGGTTGTTCTGTCTGCCCAAAAATCTTTTTGAGGACCCTACCTCAACGGTGGTCAACAGTTCCGATGGGGCCTTGATCGGGGCACGGATTGCCACTGACGGTCAATGGCGGTTCCCAGAAATAGACTCGGTTCCCAAACGTTTTGAAGAATGTGTCCTGATGTTCGAGGATGAATATTTTTACAAACATCCAGGTTTCAATCCCGTCTCTATTGTAAAGGCCATTGGGCATAACCTCACCAAAAAATCCCGAAGGGGTGGTAGCACCATCACCCAGCAAGTCATTCGGTTAAGCCGAAAAAACAAGTCACGAACCTATGGCGAAAAAGTGGTGGAAATCTTTATGGCCTCCCGATTGGAATTGAGGTCCTCCAAAAAAGAGATTTTGCGATTGTATGCGTCCCACACTCCATATGGTGGGAACGTGGTAGGATTGGAAACTGCCGCTTGGCGGTATTTTGGTATTCCTGCACATGAGTTAAGTTGGGGTCAGGCTGCGGCCCTTGCCGTATTGCCCAATGCCCCGGCACTCATTTTCCCGGGAAGGAACGAGCAAATACTCCTGGAAAAACGAAATAATCTGTTGAAAAAATTGAAGGACAAAGGTTCCATAGACGCCACAACCTATGACCTGGCCATTGCAGAACCCCTGCCCCAAAAACCAGTCCCTTTGCCCGATGTGGCACCCCATCTTACGGAACGTATCCGCAACGAACATCCCGGGGAACGCATCACCACTTCCATTGACAGGTCCTTACAGCAACGATTGAATCTTTTGGCCGAAAGGCACTATCGCCAGTTGAAGAGCAACGAAATCCATAATCTGGCCATTTTGGTACTCAATGTGGAAACCCGCAACGTTTTGGGTTATGTGGGCAATTCCCCATCGGGAGAAGAGCATGCCAACTACGTGGACATCATCACCAAAAGCCGAAGCACCGGTAGCACCTTAAAACCTTTTTTGTTCGCAGCTCTGTTGGATGAAGGTCAGTTGTTGCCCCATAGCTTGGTGGAGGATGTCCCGACCGTCATCAACGGCTATCATCCCCAAAACTTTGACAAAACCTATATGGGAGCCGTACCTGCCAGCAGGGCCCTGTCCCGCTCTTTGAATGTGCCGGCAGTGCGCTTGTTGCGGGGATATGGACTTCAAAAATTTTACAACAAGCTCCACAAAATGAACATGAAATCGTTGAACAGGCCTTCTTCCCATTATGGCCTTTCTTTGATATTGGGTGGGGCCGAAAGCTCCCTTTGGGAAGTTACAGAATCCTATGCCTCACTGGCATCGGGCCTGAACCATTATGTGACCCATTCCAGTACCTATCGTACCAACGAGTTTGTGAAAGCCAGTTATTTGGTTGAAGAAGAAATCGATTTTGGAAAACAGCAGTTCGACCCTCCCATTTTTGGCGCAGGGGCCATTTATGCCACCTTTCAATCCATGTATGAGGTGAACCGCCCCGAAGGGGATGAAAACTGGCACTTTTTTGATTCGTCACAACCCATTGCTTGGAAAACAGGAACCAGTTTTGGCTTCAAGGATGCCTGGGCGGTTGGGGTGACGCCGAAATATGCCATTGGGGTATGGGCCGGCAATGCCGATGGTGAGGGAAGGCCTGGCCTGACCGGAATCACCGCAGCTGCCCCTTTGTTGTTCGATGTGCTGGACGCCCTCCCACAAGGTGGATGGTTCCAAGAACCTTTTGATGACCTTCTGGAAGTGGACATTTGTTCGCAAAGCGGCTTTAGGGCCTCCGTTTTTTGTGACGATGTCAAAAAAGAATATGTGCCCACCCATGGCACTCGAAGTGGGCCTTGCCCTTTCCACCAGCAATTGTTCTTGGACGCTTCGAAAACCTATCGGGTCAACTCGGAATGTTATCCTTTGGAAAATATGGTGGCTCGAAACTGGTTTGTACTTCCTCCTACCATTGAGTACTATTATGCACTTTCCAACCCCAATTACAAACAGTTGCCGCCTTATATGGACAATTGTTCCGAAATGAACAACCAATTGATGGAATTCATCTATCCGAAAGCGAATGAAGCTGTATTGTTACCAAAAGACCTAGGAATCAGATCCCAAGACATCGTTCTAAAGTTGGCACATCAACAGAACAATGCGATTGTCTATTGGTATCTGGATGACACTTACATTGGGAAAACGGAAAACTTCCATGAACTGCTCTTGGGCATACAGCCCGGGGAGTATGTCCTTACCGCGGTGGACAATTCGGGCAACCGTATCCAACAAGAGGTGCAAGTCCGAAGGGCTTCGGAAGATTAGCCAGATATGCTACTTCTTCCGCATAAAAATGGTTATCGGCACTCCGGTAAAATCAAAGTTTTCCCGCAACTTATTCTCCAAGAAACGCTTATAGGGGTCACGTACATACTGCGGTAAATTGCAGAAGAACGCAAACTGTGGATATGGCGTTGGCAGTTGGGTACAGAACTTGATCTTCACATATTTGCCCTTGTAGGCCGGTGGCGGGGTGTTCTCGATAATGGGCAGCATGATATCGTTCAATTTTCGGGTCACGATCTTTTTTGAACGGTTTTTATACACATCCACAGCGGTCTCAATGGCCTTGTAGATACGTTGTTTGGTCATCACCGATATGAAAAGGATGGGAACATCCTCAAATGGGGAGATGGCCTCTTTGATCTTGGCCGTGTATTCCTTTACGGAGTTGGTATCCTTCTCCACCAAATCCCATTTGTTCACCAGGATCACAATGCCCTTGTTGTTTCGTTGGGCCAACCAAAAGATATTCTCCACCTGACCGTCAAAACCCCTAGTGGCATCCAACATCAAGATACATACATCGCAATGTTCAATGGCACGAATGGAGCGCATTACAGAGTAAAATTCCAAATCTTCCTTTACCTTGGACTTTCTACGGATACCTGCAGTGTCCACCAAATTGAACTCAAAGCCGAACTGGTTGTACCGGGTGTCGATACTGTCCCTAGTGGTTCCGGCAATATCGGTAACGATGTAACGGTCCTCCCCGATCAACGCATTGATAAAGGATGATTTTCCCGCATTCGGACGACCCACCACTGCAAAACGGGGCAGTTCACTTTCTTCCTCCTTCACATCGGGGAGCACCTCCACCAATGCATCCAACAATTCCCCGGTCCCACTGCCATTGATGCTGGACAGGGTGTAGTATTCACCCAATCCTAGGGCATAAAATTCCACGGCATCGGCCATTCGTTGGGGATTGTCCACTTTGTTCACGGCCAAAAAGACAGGTTTGTTGACTTTGCGCAACAGCTTGGCCACATCTTCATCCATGCCCGTGACCCCAGATTCCACATCCACCATAAAAATGATGGCATCGGCTTCCCCGATGGCCAACTCCACTTGCTTGTCGATTTCTTTTTCAAAGACATCATCGCTGCCCAATACGTATCCTCCCGTATCGATCAACGAAAATTCCTTGCCGTTCCAGTCACTTTTTCCATAATGGCGATCGCGGGTAACACCGCTCACAGCATCCACTATGGCTTCTCGACGCTGTATGAGTCGATTGAAAAAAGTGGATTTCCCTACGTTGGGTCTCCCTACGATAGCTACGATAGCTCCCATCTGCATTAAATTTTGGCAAAAGTACCATTTATTATGAAGAAAAAATGATACCTTTTTTTATCATTTTCAAACTGTTATGAGCGACCTGGCCAATGAAATCGTTTTAAGGCCCCGATTCCATGTCACCTTAAGGACCGATATGGAAACCTTGAAGCACACCTACGACACCCACAAAAAAGATGGTTTTTTGGTCAGTAGACTTGATGAGCATGTCTTTATCAAGTTCCGGAAGGCGGATACCAACTTCTGGACTCCCCAATTGCACCTCGAACTTTCTTCCTACGAACAGGGCGTGAGCAACATCCGAGGGGTATTTGGTCCCAACCCGACACTTTGGACGTTTTTCATGTTTCTCCATTTTGGGGTGGGCACCTTGTTCACGATCCTGGGTATCTTTGCCTACTCCAACCATTCCTTGGGGAAGGATATTACCTTTTTGATGGTGGGCATGTTCTTTTTGGTCGTGATCTGGTTTGCCCTTTATGGTTTTGGTCGGTTGGGAAAATCAAAGGGGGAAGGGCAAATGGAACAGTTGAAATCCATGTTCAGGGAAACCATAGCTGGTTTTCAAAAAGTCTGAAGCAATCTATCATCCGTTATATCCGAACCTTTTGAGCTGTTGGGCATTGCTGCGCCAATTTTTATTGACCTTTACATAGAGTTCGATGTGCACCTGCTTGTCAAAGAATTTTTCGAGATCCTTGCGGGACTCTACACCCACTCTTTTTAAGGCACTTCCCTTATGGCCGATAATGATTCCTTTTTGGGTGTCGCGCTCCACCATGATCACGGAGCGTATCCGGATAATGTCCTCATCTTCCAGAAATTCCTCGGTTTCCACTTCCACGGAATAGGGGATTTCCTTCTTATAGTGTAGCAAGATCTTTTCGCGGATGGTCTCGTTCACAAAAAATCGTTCGGGCTTGTCCGTCAATTGGTCCTTCGGGTAATAGGGAGGGGCCTCGGGCAAGAGTTCCAAAATACGTTCGAACACTTCCTTGACATTAAAGTTTTCCAGAGCGGATATGGGATGGATCTCGGCATTGGGCAGAAGGTCTTTCCAGTATTGTACCTGCTCTTCCAACACTTGCTGGTCCGAGGTGTCAATTTTATTGAGCAGCAACAATACCGGAATTTGACTGTGCTGTATCCTTTTGAAAAAGTTTTCGTCCTTGAGGGCCTTTTCACCAATTTCGACCATATAGAGAAGCACATCGGCATCCTCAAAAGCAGATTTCACAAAATCCATCATGGAAGTCTGGAGTTCGTAGGCCGGCTTTATGATGCCCGGGGTATCGGAAAGAATCACCTGAAAGTCGTCCCCATTGACAATGCCCAGGATCCTGTGCCGTGTTGTCTGTGCCTTGGAAGTGATAATGGACAGTTTTTCGCCCACAAAAGCGTTCATCAACGTGGATTTCCCCACATTGGGGTTGCCTATAATATTTACAAAACCTGCCTTATGTGCCACTTTCCTTCTTTTTTATAAAATACTGCTTGGATGCCGCATTCACTTTGGGTGCAAGGTACAACACTGCGATCATATTGGGTATCACCATGAGCGCATAAGATAGATCGATAAGATTTTTTACCAAATCCAAAGAGGCCACCGTGGCAAAAATGACCATCACCACAAAGAATACGTTGTACCACTTTCCAATTTTTGGGGTGGTGAGAAACGAAAGACACTTAACTCCATAATAGGAATAGGTGAACAAGGTGGAAAGTGCAAATGCCGTGACAATGACCATCAAAAGGATGTCCCCAAACCCATAGAGGGTCTTTTCAAAAGCGGACATGGTCATGGTGATGCCACTGCCATCCTCCAGATAGGCCCCACTCAAAATGATGACCACCGCGGTGAACGTACAGACCATGATGGTATCGATGAAAGGGCCCAACATGGCCACCAACCCTTCCTTTGTGGGCTCATCGTTTCGGGACTGCCCGTGGTACATGGGTGCACTTCCCAGACCTGCCTCATTGGAGAACATGGCGCGGCGCACACCGACAATCACAAGGCCCCAAAAGCCCCCAGTGACTATGGTATCGAAATTCCAGGCTTCCACAAAGATCATTTTGAGGGCAGGAAGCACTTGCCCTGCATTGTTTGCCATGACAAAAATCACAGCTATGAGATATACGCCTACCATGAAAGGAACAATGGCCGATGCCACCTTCGCGATTTTTGAAAGTCCCCCAAAAATGACAATGGAGGTAACAATTGCCAAAAGAAAACCAATTCCCAGTTTCCAGTTGAACTCACTGGCCACAAAAAGGGTTTCCTGCGGTTTCACCACTCCCATGAAGGCTTCCGTGAACTGATTGGCGGTAAAGACCCCCAAAAACCCGAAGAGTCCACAGATACTGAAAAAAACGGCCATGGGCCGAGCCCATTTCCCCATTCCCTTGGTAATATAAAACATGGGGCCGCCCTGTAATTTTCCATCGCTGTCGGTATCCCGGAACATGATGGCCAGGCTACCGGAATAAAATTTGATCCCCATGCCCAAAAGAGCGGTCATCCAGATCCAAAAAACAACCCCTGGTCCGCCATCATGGATGGCAATGGCCACACCCGATATGTTCCCCAGACCCACCGTGGCCGCCACAGCTGCCGACAATGCCTGGAACGAGCTTACATCGCCTTTGGCGTTTTTGTCATCGTACTTGCCAGAGACCACGGCTATGGCATGGCCAAAATAGCGGTAGGGCACAAACTTGGAATAAAAAACCAAGAAGAGTCCCCCACCAATGAGCAGGATGAACATGGGCCATTCTGTGTAGGGCAAAACCCAGGACAGAAAATCGTTGATTGTTTTCATAAAGTCAAAAGTCCGAATTTATGGATTTTAGACTGGAAAGACCCTAATGAAGAAGGAATATTGACTTTCATTTGGAAATGATGTAAAAAGGGTTGTATATTTGCCGTCCATATCGCGGGATAGAGCAGTAGGTAGCTCGTCGGGCTCATAACCCGAAGGTCACTGGTTCGAGTCCAGTTCCCGCTACTAAAAGAAAAGCCATTCAAATTGAATGGCTTTTCTATTTTCAATACCCTGTTTATAAACTATTTGATGACCAGAACCGCGTAGTAGATAGCCATCATCAAAAAAAGGAGCAGGCTTATGGCCAAAAACCGCAACGACCTGTTCACATACCTGAATTTTTGGTCGGCAATTTTTGAAATTATAAAGATCTGCTGCCCCAATTGATCGAACAGTTCCTCTTCTTTCAGACTCAAGCGATAGAAACTTTTTGAAAAATCGTTGATTGTCCCAAACTTTGAAATCACATCGCCAAAAAAGAACATGTTCTTCTCATACTTTCCTTCAATGCGCGGCATAAAACAGCGAATACTGAAGTAAATGGACACGACTGTGGCCAAAAACCAAAATGCCATAAAAACATATAACACTATTTGATGTGCACCTTGGGAAAACAGTAGATCTATCTTTTGAAAGATAAAATTGAGCAGGATCCCATAAAAGGAAAGCAACAGGCCCGCTTTTATTTCCGATGCCCTGATCAACCCCAGAACATAGTTGATGCTGCCCCAATAATGGTCCACCAGCTCCTCCGCATGCCCCCTCGACTCCATTTGTTTCAGGAATTCACGTTGAAATATTGGCATTTGCTCATTTTGTTCCTTGTCCATATCCAGCTTTGGCTTTCCGTTTGAAATAATCCATTGTCCACAGGTCATACCGAACCATCCATTTACTTCTGGGGCTGTATGTTCTGATTGACCCTAAAGAAGTTGTTGGGATCATATTTCCCTTTGATCTGGGTAAGGCGATCATAGTTTACCTTATAACTGGCCTTTATGCGCTCCTGTCCTTCGTCCATGATAAAATTGAGATAAGCACCCCCCATGGAATATGGATGCAGGGCCTCCCAATACTGCTTGCACCAATCGGTTATTTTTTGGGCATTGGCCGGATCTGGATCCACACCTACAATGACACCTGCATATTTGGCATCCCTATTGGCCCATGGCGTATCCTGCTTCCCTACCCTGCTGGCCGCTCCACTGATCGGGTACAGGTGCATTTGGGAAAGTGGTGTCGGAATTTTGGACCCAAATTCCAAATGCTTCGCCCGTACTTCGGGGCCCAGTTCGTCAAAATAATCGGCCCTCCAATACCATTGAAGACCATGGGGGAGCATTCCATCGAACAAGGTCTGAAGGGAGGGATAGGGCATTTCACCAATGTGTTGGAATATGGGCCCCATGTCCATCACTGGTCTGAACACTTCTTCCTGCTTTTTGGGGTCTCCCAAATAGGACCAGACAATACCACAGAACATTTTGTTGTGCAATGCTTCTGGGAACGGTGGACCGGGAATCACCATGGTCGCAATAAATCCATTGAGTTCATCTGGAGCTTCATTGATAAACGAGTGGTACCATTCCATCACCTCATCAATCTTTTCGATGGGCCATAGCGTGGGACCTCCAATGACATTCTTTACCGGATGGGCTTGAAACTTGAAGGACGTAACGATTCCAAAGTTGCCCCCACCTCCTCGAATGGCCCAAAAGAGATCGGTATGTTGTTTAGCATTGACGGTCACGAAGGAACCATCGGCCAAAACCATGTCCGCCTCCAATAAATTATCGATGGTAAGTCCATACTTTCGGGAGAGATAGCCGACCCCTCCGCCAAGGGTAAGACCACCCACCCCTGTGGTGGAGATGATACCTGCCGGAACCGCCAAACCGAACGGATGTGTGGCATGATCCACTTCGCCCCACAAATTTCCGCCACCGACCCTTACGGTACTGTGCTCCACATCCACATGGACAAACTTTATACCGGAAAGGTCGATCACCATCCCGTCATTGCAAAGTCCGAGACCGCCACCATTGTGTCCGCCTCCCCTAACAGCGACCAAAAGATTGTGTTCCCGGCCAAAATTCACGGCATAGATCACATCCGCTACATCCACACACATGACAAACAGGCCCGGACGCTTATCTATCATGGCATTATAGATCTTTCGGGTCTCGTTGTACTTTTCATCGTTCGGGAAGATCAATTCTCCCCTGATCTGGCTTGCAAACGCATCCAATACACTGGAATCCAATTCATTGATTTTTGTTGACATGGTTATTTATTTAAGTGATTATTAGTTGATATCTGTATCCGGTTTCTAAACTGTTTTGATATGGGTTCTTGCGCTGGACTTCATGGTATCGATCACAAAATCCAGGGCCGTGTTCCATGCTTCCAAGGTTCGGGATGTTTTATTCTGTCCCAAAACCTCATCTATGGTCTCTATCATGGATTGCTTCACTACGGGATAATATTCTTCCTTGACACCATAGTGCACATGGCTTTGACCCAGCTTTTCCAATCCTCTTTTTAAATGCTCCGGCCTTGAAAGGGAATACACAATGCCCCCTAACATATGGGTCAGCAACCTTCCCTGATCGGTCATGTTGTTTCGGAACAAGGCTCTCACGAAAGGGGCCAATGCAAAAACTTTATCGTAGAAGATTTTGGCAAATCGTTCCTCATCGGCCAACATAAGGTTCATGGAAGATTGCAGCTCCAGTTGAAGGTCCGTTGCTTTGAACCCAATAAGTTCATAAAGGTTCAAAGGGTTGTCCTTTCCCGCCAACTTGTTCAGGAAGTTTTGTCCGACCACTACGGAGTCCTTATCCACATTCTCATAAACGGTATCGGATATGAGTATGTTCGTGTTGGTAGCCTTGGTCTCATTTTGAATTCTACTGGCCACGTTCACTGGGTCCCCGATCACGGAGAACTGTTTATGGGTAGGATGGCCGAGATGACCGATAAAGGCATTGCCAAAATTGATGCCGATACCCGACTTTAGTTTTATCTCGATGTCCTTCAGATCGGATCGGTTCAATGCATCCAGGGCATATTGCATCCCCAAGGCCGCCCGAATGGCATCTTCACAATTTTTCTTTGCCGTACCTCCAGTGGTACCGAACACACCCACTATTTCATCGCCCACATATTGATAGATCACCCCATTGTTCATCAATATAGGCTCTCCCAAAGCCGTATAGAACTTGTTCAACATATAGGCGATGTCAAAATTGAGGTTGTGGGAGGATAGGTTGGTGAAATTTCTAATGTCGCAAAAAAGGATGGCTATCGGCCTTTCCTCTGCCCGGCCGGTCGGCACCAGCTCCTTTTGGAGGTTATTGACCTCCCCGCTCGACCAGATCAATCGCTGGACGGTAACATCACCCGTGGGTCTGGCCTGACACGCCAAACGAATCGACGGGTCCCATTTTCGTGCATGGCAGCTACTTTTTTCAAACTCCGTCTTTGGGCTCAAATTCTGTACCCCATCCAAAATCCTTACCCTGCAGGTGGTACAAAAACCATTGCCCCCACATTCATGCAAGTGCGGAATTTTGTTCTTAATCGAAATATCCAACAGGGTATCGGTAAGGGAAGTCGATTCCACTTGTCTGTTGATGGCTGCATAGGTGATCGTATGGGTCATTGTGTCAGAATTAAAGGTTGATACTTGGCATGGATTCGATAGCACCAAAATTAGATTTACACCTTCTCCTTTTTTACACCCTATTCTGTGATTTTTAAAAATCCTCCTTTTGTCAGAGCTGGCATCACACAATTGTGTGATATTGATAATCATGGTTTTATGTGTTGTCCAAGCTTTAGAATTCGATAACTTTAACCTTGTTGAAACCTTACATCAATACACCTTAAAAAATATGTTGGCAAAACGGCTGTTCCTCTTATTCATACTCTTCGGGTTCCATTATGCCATGGGCCAGTCAAAGGAATTGGACAGTTTGCGCATGGCCGTCAAGAGCATGCCGGAAGATTCCCTAAAGTGTGAAGCCTATTTGAGGATTGCATATTTGTTATACGATGGCGAAGAGTCCATACAAAACGCATCGCTAGGGTTGGCCTTGGCCAAAAAATTGGGAAGTCCCAGACTCACTGGAAAGTCTTTTCACCGATTGGGTTGGTGCCTCGATTATGATCAGATGGATAAAAAAACTGCCTATCTGGACAGTGCTACGGTCTATTTTTCCCGAATAAATGACCTCTACGGATTGGGCAATGTTTATGATACCCGAGGGGCGATCCTCCTAAACTATGGCTCTTTGGCTGAGTCGCAGAGAGCCTTTCAACAAGCATACGATCTTTTCTCCAAAATACCCAACGAGGAACGAAAGGCAGGTATCTTGAACAATTGGGCTATTGCCGAATATACTGGGGGAAATTCCGCAGAGGCATTAAAAAAATTTCAAAAAGCATTGGAGTATAGGTTGACGGAAAATCCCATTTCCCATATCGACATTGCCAGACTCTATCAAGGGATGGGGGAATGCCACAGAATGCACGGAGATTACGATTCGGCGGTATCGGAGTACCTCAAAGGTTATGGGCACAGGAAAGAAGCCTCCGACGTCGGCGTAGTTGAATCCATGATGAGCATAGCCTCAACCATCTATGAGGCAGCTGAAAAGCAACGGGACACTATTGCATTGATCAATTTGATAAAGGCGCATGGTTTTGTCAGTTCCATGGACCTCATCAATAAGGCCGAGCAAACTCCAGGTCTTTTTGATAGGGTCGGCCTGCAGAATTACATCATCGACATTAGGCGACAATACCTTCTCTTGAACAACAACTATAAGGCTGCCTATGAAATGCTCCTTAAGCAAAAGGAAATGGAGGAGGAATACAAACTGAGTGAAAGTAGCCTTGAAGCCTTGGCGAACATGAAAATCAAATTTGAAAAGGACCAATTGAAAATACAGTTATTGGAGGAAGAGGTGTTGAACCAAAAAAAACAAGATCACGTGAACATGTTGTTATACTCATTGGGAGGACTGCTTTTAGTATCCCTAATCGGTTTTTTATATTATAAAAACAGGATGAAGACCGCCCAGTTGGAACTCCATGAATCCCAAAGGGAACAACAGATCATCTCCATGCGGTCCATGCTGGAAGGACAGGAAAAGGAGCGTTCCAGGATTGCCCGTGACCTTCATGATGGATTGGGGAATTTGTTGTCCAGTCTAAAAGTGAACATCGGTAGCCTGCAGATCAATTTTGATGATACCAATTCGAAGAAAATATACGGTTCAGCCAGTCAGATGATCGATGAAGCCTGTACCGAGGTGCGCAAAATTGCCCACGAAATGATGCCCCAATCCTTGAAAAAATTGGGATTGAGAAAAGCGATAGAGGACCTGGTCTCAAAAATGGATGCCATTCATGGTTTCCATGCCGAGTTCCACGTCCATGGAAAAGAAAAGATCTTTGATGACAATACCAACATCATGCTGTTTCGAATCGTACAGGAAGCCCTCAACAATATCGTAAAGTATGCCGAAGCAAAAGAAGTTTCGGTGCAGATCACTTATAGCGATCGTTGGTTTGACCTTACCATTGAGGACGATGGAATTGGGTTCGATCCCAAAGCCCTAAAGGACGATAAGGGAATGGGGCTGAAAAGCATCGCTTTCAGGGCCGAGTTCATCGGAGGTGCGTTTGACATCAATAGCCGACCGGGCATGGGAACCTTGGTGACCATTAACATCCCCTTGGGCAAAATGAATCATGTTTAGATAAAAAAAACAACCCTATGGAAAAAATCAAGGTACTGTTAGCGGACGACCACCAAATCATGTTGGATGGCCTAAAGGCCATTTTGACCAAGGATAGGTCATTGAGCGTAGTTGGCACCGCCTGCAATGGTCTTGAAGTGTTGGAATTCCTCAAAAAGGAACCTGTGGACGTACTGTTATTGGACCTTCAAATGCCGGCCATGGATGGACTGGAAACCACCATGCATGTAAAAAAATCGTTTCCGGAGGTAAAGGTCATCATGCTCACCACCAATGATGAGGGCAGTATCATCACCTCTTTGTTCAAGGTGGGCGCCAATGGATATCTGCTCAAGAACGCCTCCAAGGAATACCTCATCCAAGGGATAAAGGATGCCCATGATGGGAAGAAGGTCCTGAGTTCCCATCTGACGGAAAAAATGATAGAAAGCCTGACCGAGGAGCCCAAAAAAATGGATGGGGACATCCCCATGATCACCAAGCGCGAAATCGAGGTGATCAAATTGATCGCCCAAGAGCATACCACCCAAGAAATCGCGGACCTCTTGTTCGTAAGCGCCAATACCGTGGCCACCCACAAACGGAACCTTTTTGTGAAAATGGATGTGAAGAACTCCGTTGGCATGATCAAAAAAGCAGTGGATTGGGGACTTATTTAGTACTATTGATCACCATGGCAACAGATGGGATTAGCTGCATATAAAATCCTTAAAGTTGATTTTCCTTAAAAAAAGTACGGGGCCAACGCCCCGTACCAAATCAAATCCATTTTGAGCCAAGTAACACCTGCTCCTTGAATAGGGTTTATATGTTCTTGCTCCTCAGCAAAGCGGTTTTCACGGCCTGCCCACAATCCAATATTCCTCCAGTCCCGGAGAGCATGTTCAAGGGTACTTTTTGGTTTCCACCCGGTTGGTACACTTCATGCTCCACAGTTCTTACACTTTCCAATATGATGTCCTTGAGTTCCTGTGACGAAAAATGTGGAAAATGGGACTTTAACAGGGCAGCAAGACCCGTGACCATGGGAGCGGCCATGCTGGTCCCGCTGAAATATGCATAAGAATCATTAGGGGTTGTCGAATAAATCTGTGCCCCGGGTGCCACCAAATCCACTTGCTCCTTTCCATAGTTTGAAAAATTGGCGACAAAGCCTTCGTCAAAATGATGGGTAGTAGCCCCGACCTCAATCCAATTTTTTGCTTCTTTGGGCCCAAAAAGAGTTCCCCTTTCAAAATACTTGTTGGGAAAATTATTGTTTCCATTGAGCTTCCTAGCCGAATTTCCAGCTGCATGGATTATCAGGACATCTTTTCTGTGCGCATACCTCACCGCTTCATCCACCCATTCCTTTTTCCAGCTATAATCCTTTCCAAAGCTTAGATTGATGATATCGGCCCCATTGTTCACCGCATATCTAATGGCATTGTCAATATCCTTGTCCCTTTCATCCCCATCGGGAACCGCCCTAATGATCATCAGTTCCACATTCTCGGCAATCCCGTCCATGCCCAGACCATTGCCCCTGATCGCTCCGATGATGCCCGCGACGTGTGTACCATGGGATGGGTCCGGTCCTTTTACGTCATTGTTCCCATAGGACCTTTGCTCTTTATTGGTGATGTTGTCCCCAACAATATGCCGGGAATCATAATACGGGTTGTAGTAATAATCCAAAGACTTGGAATAAAACGCATACGCTTCCCTGACCTGGGATTCAACAAAATCAACATCTTTTCCCTCTTTTTTGGCATTCAGCAGCAGTTTTCCCACACTGGACAAACTTCCCATTTGTCCAATGACCTGCTCCAAACTCTGCGTTGAAGCATCTACTTTGGATTTGATGGTCTCAATATCTGACAGGTATTTTCCATAAAGATCTTTTTTCTCCTCAGCTTCCTTTTTATGGATATGGTACGCCCTTTTTGCGTCTTCGTACATCTCCCTGCTTCCTGGATAGTTTTTTCCGGCGCTGGCAATCCTGGTCTCGATCAAGGTTTCATTTTCAACATTGTCCCCATTTGGGAACCCAATGAAGTTCCAGCCATGGATGTCGTCCACATATCCATTTTTATCATCATCGATCAGATTGCCTGGGATCTCATCCGTATTTACCCAGATTTTCGTGCGCAGATCCTCATGCAAATAATCAACACCGCTGTCTATAATGGCAACAACCACCTTTTCCGATTTTCTGTTCTGCAACAGTTCGTAGGCCTGTTCCAAATGTATTCCCGTGTCACCGTCCAATTGATGCCAATCCTTTTTGGGCATTGTGTCTTGGCCAAAAGCAAATTGGCCCACTAGAAGTCCAAGGACCGGAATCAGTCCGCAACAATTTTGAATCGTTTTTTTAATCATGCTTTTCATGTCTTTTGATTTTTGATTAATACTAGAGTTATGGGAGAGGTTCCTTTTGGTTGTTTTAAGATTATTTTAAGAATTAAGAAAATGAAAAAAGGCGTCCTACCGGACGCCTTTTGACAAACCACCAATCAAACCCTAAATCAATTGATATGTGGTGCATCATCTTCCAAAAAACCGGTTCTTCTATGACCACCAAATCTGTAGATCGTTCCAGGATCCCAATCAAACTCGGCCTCAAAATAGATACTGTCCACAACGGTTTCTGTCCCAAAAGATCTGCCACCATCGGTGATGATCTTTCCATTGCTCACGGTCACCGTACCTTCTGTGTAGAGTTCCTCGGAATTTGCCTCCCCTGAAAAGGTCAGCGCATCAAAATTGGCTTGGACCTTTGTCTTGATCTCAAAGAAAGCCCCATGGTCATCTATCCAGAAATTTTCATCGTTTGAAGCTGTATTATAGGTGGAGTACAACACATAATCCCCGCCATAGGCAATACTTCCATCTTCAAAATACCCCACGATGAACCAGTCCCCTGCAAAATCGACAGTCGTGGTGAATCCTGGATCGGGATCGCCGCCCTCATCACAAGATGTTAGGGACATGACAACCACAAGTGCCAAAAAGAATTTCAGTTTATATATATTCTTCATGTTTTTGATGTTTTAATTTTGATATTCAAATGTGTACCCAAAACCTTGTGGGTGTATCAGTGTTGTGAACTCCCGTGTCACAGGATCATAGGTGAGGTCAACGTTGGAAACGTCAAACGCATAGGTTTGCGGGATTTCCGAAATGACATCCCCATCCATCTGAAAGTACACGGGAAATGCCCCGGCAAACCCAAAATCAGTCGCATAAAAAATACTGGTGGTCCCTTCGACCAGACTGATGACCCCGGTTCTGGAATTGTTCCCTTTGTCCCAGATATTTCCAGAAACATCGGTTCCTATTATACTCGGATCATGGACCACCACGGTTTGGAACACACTGGCCTCAAAACCATCAGAGTTGATGGCCGAATACGTAACGCCATAAATTCCCACCGTGTTGGTATCCACATTGCTGGAAGTCTCAATTGCAATGCTCTGCCCATTCTCCGTTGCATTGGCATTCGGGGTATAGTCATCGCCCACCTCTACCACAACCAAGGCCTCATATTCAAAGACGGCATAGTTTGTGACCAAGGAAAGTCCTTCCGTAGTCTCTTTATGACAGGAGACCGTTGCAACAAATGCCATAAGGGCAAGTATGTATATCGATATTTTTCTCATCATCTTAGTATTAAATTAGTTATCCCACCAAACGGGCACCGTTACCTTCACAGGGGCATCGGGTGCATTGGCATTTCTTGAAAGCTCATCACTTGGCCATTCCAACCTTTTGGGGAAGGCCCCTCCTGTGGAACCGTTTACCGAATAGGCAAATTGGCCCGGGACATACCCCTCGCTCGTCTGCGGAACGGCCGATACGGCTGGAATTTCGGTTCTGTTCTGTTCAAAGAAGGATTCAAAACCATTTCCAGGGAAACTCGATATCCATTTTTGGGTGATTATCGCGGTCAATTTTTCATCAAAAGTTCCTGAGGAAGGGTATTCATATGCCCCCCCTACAGCGATGAAAGGGGTAGCGTCCAATCCCCATTTCGCAAATGATGTAGTTACCGCTTGATCGTACAAAGCCTTGGCCCCTGCTCCTCCTGAAAATCTTTCCCTTGCCTCTGCCTGCATGAACAGACTTTGTTCCGCCGAAATAAAGTATACCGGCGTGGTCGCAGACAGGTTTACCACTGAAACGGAATTGGGTGCGGCCAAACTTTGGTAATCGCCTTGGTTCAATGGATTCCCGGGGCCATAGTAAAGATCCAACCTTGGGTCGTTGTTGGCCGACAAATAAGAGTACATGGTCGTGCTTGCCCTCAAGTTTGTGGCAACGTTCAACTGCCTCCTATCACTTTCGTAGAGAGGGTTGCTCCTGTTGGCCTCGTTGATGAACTGGGTCATTGCGGCATCCTCGGTCAGGAAATTGTTCCCCAATGCACCGATGCCGCTTTGCGCGACACTTGGCCTGGCATCCGCTTGTCTTAAGAAGATTTTCAGTTTCATGGTGTTGGCAAATTGTACCCACTTCGCCATATCACCTCCAAAAATGAAATCATCGTTCAATGGAATGTTCCCTTTTGAAGCTCCAAGGTTCTTGGAAAGGGCATCATTGAGGTCAGCGATCATCAGATCATATACTTCTTCACCTGTATTGAAATTAGGCTCAAAATTGGCCATGTCATTGGCCTCTGCATATGGGATTTGATCGTACCAGTCCGCCAATATCTGCGACGCATAGGTTTCCAATACCGTGGCGATCAAATAATAGTTCCAGTTTTCAGATGCCAAGGCGTTCCTTTTGATGTTTCTCACATCCCCCAAAGCATCGTAAAGGTTGTTCCAACCCCCTTGATAGTTCGAAGAAGTAATGGAGTAAGCATCTATGGTCCTATATTGGTTTGCAGAATTGCTCTGGGTCCAAAACTGAGACCACATCCCGCCTATAATGGCCAGTTCTGCCCCTTGCCCCCCTGCTATGCCTGCAATGGCTATCGGCAGCTGTGTGGCCGGTTCAACACCTTCTGCTGGCAAACTGTCAGGATCTCTGTTGATGTCCATCTGATCTTCACATGAAGTCAATACCAAGGTCAGACAAACTATACTCAATATTAGTTTTTTCATTTTTTCTTTTTTTTGATTTTAGAATGAAAACTTCAATGCCGCCCCATAGGTCCTTTGTGCTGGGTTGGCAGCAAATTCCCCAAACTCACTGGCGAGGTCGTTGCCAAAAGTGGAGACCTCGGGATCCATGTAAGGGTTTGCGTCCGGTGTCCATAAGGCCAAATTTTTGCCGTAGAAGGTTATGGATGCGGCCGAAAGTCCCATGGTCTTGGCAAAATCGCTTGAAACACTATAGGTAAATGACAAATCCCTGAGGCGAACGAACGTTTTGTCGATCACATGGGTATACTCAATGGCGGGGTTACTTGCAGTCCCCCAAAAATTGGTCACGTCTTCAAAACTGATCGGTGTGGTGTTTTCCGAAAAGGTCCCATCACTGTTCTCCACCACAGAATTGGGAATGATGAAGGGTTTACGTTCATTATAGGTCGTGGCAATGGAGTTCCCGGTAAAGCCGAGAAGTCTATTGGTGTAGGAATACATCTTGCCCCCTTCTTTCCAGTCCATGCTGAACGACAGCCTAAAGTTCTTGTACCTGAACGAGTTCTTAAGTCCCATGATGAAATCCCTTTGGGATGTGCCCAAGTACTGCTCTTCGGAATCTTGGGTATAGAAGCCCGTATTGCCATCAACTATATATTGCCCTTGATCGTTCACTGCTGGGCCACGAAACCTAAAAACACCCAAAGGTTGTCCTTCTTCCGCATAGAAGTAGGTAGCATAGGAGCTGTTGATCTCAAACCTTTCCAAGCCTTGTAGATCGGTCACCTCGTTCTCATTTTTTGTAAAGGTGTAATTAATGTCCCAAGTAAAATTATTGGACCTGAACGGAGTGAGTCCCAAAACAAGCTCTATTCCCTTGTTGGTCACACTCGCATAATTTCCAGTGATGTTAAGGTATCCCGTAGATCTTGGCAATAAACGATCCAACAATAGATCTTTGGTGTCCTTTTTATAAAAAGCGGCGTCCAACGTGATCCTTCTATTAAAAAAGGAGGCCTCGGTACCGATTTCGTATTCGTTCGTGATTTCCGGTTTCAATAAACTGTTTCCCAATTGGGAGCTCAATTCAAATGAATTTACACCTCCCAAAGGCATATTGATCTGACCGAAATAGGCCCCGGCCAAACCTTGGACCAATGCAGATTCCGTATTGTACGGAGTGGTATCGTTACCTACTTGGGACACTCCTCCCCTAAGCTTCAAAAAAGTAGCATTATTATCCAACAAGATGATACTTGCCGTTGCCGAAGGATAGAAATAGGAGTTCTGCCCTATGGGCAGAGTGGATGACCAGTCGTTCCTTGCCGTCAAGGTCAGGAAATAACGATTGGCATAACCCAAGGTGCTGGTCGCAAACAATCCTATGGTCCGTCTCAACGTATTCGATTGGCCGGTACTCGGTGTGGAAGCACTATTGCTTATTTCGTAGTAGTTTGGGATATCCAAGTCTGTCACCGAAACTTGAAGTGCATCCGTAGATCTTTGGTTGAAAGCTACCCCTGCAGAAGTTGTTAGGTTCAAGTCTTCCGTGATGTCGTACTCGTGGTTGAGGGTAAAATACGTGTCGTATTGTTTGCGTTCCAACCGATATTCGGTCACACCTCCCACAATGGGGAGAGCCGCCAATAAATCTTGTGGAGATCCAGGCAGGTAATCGACAATCGCACCATAACTCTTACGATTTACATTTTCGATATCGGCCCCGATTTGCCAAGAAGCACTTAGCGTAGGGCTAAAATTGTACGTCAGGTTAATGTTCCCAAAAACACGGTTGCTGTTGATCTTGGTCGCATTTTCGTTCAGCACCCAATACGGATTGGAAGCAAAAGGGGTGTAGAAATTACTGTTGTTGTTGAATGGATTGTTTTGATAATCCTTCAGATCCACCAAACTGATGTCCCTGGGTATCTGGATGATTTCCTGGGAAAAGGTGTTTCCTTCACCTGCCTGATCACCTTGGCCCGTATTTACTACGTTCTGGTCCCTTTTTGCATAATTTAAGCTCGCCCTGACGCTAAACTTTTCATTGTTCACCCCGGCATTTAGATTGAACACTTTTCTATCGTATGCATCTGCTTCGGTAGGAATGACCCCATCACTGTCGGTATTGGTGAACCCAAGGGAAAAATCAGAGTTTGTGCCACCACCGCCTATTCTCACGGAATTGGTATAGACCTGGCCCACATCATAAAAATCCTTGATATTGTCCGGCAATGCCACATAGGGCTTTATTTGCTGGGAATTGTCGATGATCTGTCCCCATGGTCTTACCTGCCCATTGAAGGCCGGTCCCCACGATCCATTTTCGTTGCTGGCCCCCAAACCACCCATCGGTAAGGAAGAATAGCTCAACCCGTTCCATCCCTGCCCAAATTGGTTTTGCAGATGTGGCACCCTTGAGACTTCCAAAAAGTCAATGGAAGTGGTAAAATCCACACTTATCCTTGACTCTTTTCTTCCTTTTTTGGTGGTGATCAAAATGGCCCCATTGGCTCCCCTTGATCCATATACGGCCGTGGCCGCCGCTCCTTTCAGTACGGTCATGGATTCTATGCTATTGGGGTCGAGGTCGTTTATGCCCGACCCTCCATCAAATGAGCGGTTAAATGCAGATTCCAATGAACCATTCGAGCTACTGTTAATCGGGGTGCCATCCACCACATAGAGTGGTGAGTTTGAACCTGTGATGGACGAGAATCCCCTTACGATTACCTTGGAAGAGGCTCCCGGCTGTGCGGGAGTGGTAATGTCCACACCGGCCACCTTGCCCGATAGTGACTCGAACGGGTTGGTATTGGTCACGTCCGTCAGATCGGCATTGCTCAGGTTGGTGGATGCAAAACCTTGAGCCCTTGGCTGGGATTTTGTTCCCAGAACACCTGTCACTACAACTTCTTCCAGGGCCTGGGCATCTTCCAGCATGGTAACATCCACACTTGAAGCGTTCCCTATCACCACCTCTTGGGTTTGCAGGCCCAAATAGCTGAACACCAAGGTCTCGCCTCTACTGGCCCCGATTGAATAATTGCCGTCAAAATCAGTTTGGGTCCCTCTTGTGGTCCCTTTGACAATGACATTCACCCCGGGCAAGGATATACGCTCATCATCCCTGACCGTCCCGGTAATTGTTCTTTCTTGGGCAGTTCCCAACCAAGCAAGGAGAAGGAACTGAAGCAAGAAAATAAATTTCAATTTAGTCATCATATTGAATACATATTATAGTTAGTTGTGCATAAACATATAGAGCTAATCTGCTTGGCCATGAATGAATGAAGTGAACACCTTGATTTTGGGAACGAACAACCCGTTAATTGATCTGGACTTTATCCAATCTCCCACGATTTCCCTGTATCGCAGGGCCAATTATGATTTAACTGACCGTTAAAATGAATTGGGTGGGTTGGATATTGGTACGACATACCCTGTTTTTGCATTTTCAATGCCTGTTTTGGGACCGTACTGTTCAGGATTATTCTTAAATTCTCGTGATTTTATTTGATATCAAGACCACATGAAATACAAAACGATAGTCATTGATGATGAGCTATTGGCCAGACAAAGGGTCCTGGATTTGTTGAAGGAATACCCTGAGTTCGAAATTGTCGGGAAGTGCAGGAATGGGGAAGAGTCCATAGCGGCCATAGACAGGCAGGGACCCGATGTGGTTTTCTTGGATATCCAGTTAAAGGACATGGATGGGTTTGACATCCTCAAATCCATCAACCCTAAAAAATTTCCTTTAGTGGTCTTCATCACTGCTTATGACCATTATGCCATTGAGGCCTTCAATGCCTTTGCCATCGACTTCTTATTGAAACCTTTTCGAAACGACAGATTTGCTGAAAGCATCAGAAAGCTAAAGTTCAATCTGGAAGCCAATGATTATGAGGAAAAGTTCAAGAAACTCCTTTCCCAATTCCATAACATGGTCGAGGTGCAGCATACCACTTCCAGGCTTTTTGTCCGGCAAGGGAACAAAACCATTATGGTTGAAATGGACAATATCAAATACATCATTGCTTCAGGATATTATTGTGAGATCTATGTGGAAGACAAAAAATATGTGCTGAGGGAGTCCCTGAAGAGCATGTTGGAAAAGCTCAATGATCCAAAATTTATCCGAATCCACAGGTCCACGATAATCAATACTGATTTCATTTTGGAATTGGTGCATTCAGAATTCAATGAAATCGATGTGAGGATGAAGAACCAAAAACTTTTCAGGGTAAGCAAATCCTATAGAAAGGACTTTCTGGACAATCTGGGAGTAAAATGAAGGCCATGAGCAGAAAACATATGGAATGGAGGCTGTTATGGATGCTGGGGGCATTCTACTTTATTGTGGCCTGTATGGAGGTCTTCAGGGTCAGTTATCTCAGCCAAAAAGGGAGCCTGCTATATTCCTATACCAAATCGGAGCTGTTGTTGATCTATTCCTTGGATTGGATACTGGTGGTTTTTTTCATGGGCATCATGGTCTTGTTGACCAAATGGCTATTGAGCAAACGGTTCAGATGGATCTTCATTGTTCACATCCATATGCTGTTTGCCATCACCCTATCGTTTTTGACAGGCTTTATAACGCCATTGGTCAAATCCAACCAAATGTACTTTCAATTCCAGAATGTCATCACTGCCTTTCTCTCCAGCATCACTACAAACTTTCTTATTTACTCCTCGATGATATTGATCATCTATGCCTACTTCTACCTGAAGGAGATAAAGGAGGAACGGAGCAGGGTGGAGTACCTGGAAAGTTCATTGCTGAAGTTGAAGATCAAGGTGCTCGAGTCCCAGTTGCATCCGCATTTTCTTTTCAACACGCTGAACGGTATCAGCAGTTTGATCCCAAAAGATAGTGTGGCCGCCCAAAACATGGTGGCCGACCTAAGTGAATTCCTGAGAAAGGTATTGGAAATCAACAGCTATGACCTCATCACAGTGGATAAAGAACTGAACATCCTGGGTTATTACAGCAACCTGCTGAAAGAACGGTTTCAGGAGGACCTGTCCATAGAACATGACATCTCGCCTCATTGCTCCCATTGCTTACTGCCCGGGCTCTTGTTGCAGCCGTTGGTGGAAAACGCAGTGAAACACGGGTACTCCATGAACAATAAGACACTTGAGGTCAGGCTACGCATGTATAATGCAGATGGGAAACTACATATAGAGGTGGAGAACAACGGCAAACCGGTTCCCAAGGAAATCGAAAAAGAAAATTATGGGGTAGGGCTGCAAAATGTCGAGGATCGATTGAAGGCCTACTATAAAAACAATTATGTCTTAACTGTACGGAACACTGACTATGGGGTCTTGACCTATATACAAATACCGTGTTGAATTTATTGAATTCCCCATAACACCACTTCACTTCACTTTCAAGGCCAGTCACTTCTTTTTAGGGGTCACGGTACAGGCATTGTCCTAATTTCGGCATAGGGACTAAAAAATATTAGTTCTCATTTGTAAGATTATTTTTGAATTAGCTAAAAAAGGGGGAGCAATGAGCTTCCCCTTTTTGATTGTCAAATCATTGAAAATTAATTCTTTGACGCTATTCCATCAGATGTGGTCCAAGCATCGACCTGAATGATCGATCAGTATTACCACTTCATTTTCGTTATGGTAAAAGACCAACCTTATGATGATTTTATTTCAAATAGACGAAGACCTGTCCAAAGGACGGCATATCCAATGAATCAATCAGCCCTTTATGTGATGCGAACGACTTTTATCTGGATGCCAGTACCGATATATTGATTTATACCAGGTATAATTGGCAACAAATTCTGGTTCTTAATCATTAATTTCACCTGATAAGCATAAATGATGGCCCACAAAACAATAATTATAGATGATGAGTTGTTGGCACGAAAACGCATCATGGAACTCTTAGCGGACAGAAACGAGTTTGATGTGATTGCCGAATGTGCCAATGGGGAGGATGCTATAAGCAAGATCACTGAATTGTCTCCCGACATTATTTTTCTGGACATTGAGCTCAAGGGAATGACCGGTTTTGATGTCCTAAGAAATATCCATCCCCAGAAAATGCCCATTGTGGTCTTTGCCACTGCATATGATCACTATGCGGTGGACGCCTTCAACAATTATGCATTGGATTTTCTCCTCAAACCCTTTAAAAACAAACGGTTCCATGAAACCTTGGAGCGAATTTTGGAAAGAATGAAGTACCTCGATTATGAGGAGCGAATGAAAGGGTTCCTGAACAGTCTGGAGGGAAACCTAAAAAAGGAATATGGTTCCAAAACAAGGAAATTACCCATAAAACAGGACAACAAGACCATTTTGCTAAATACCGATCAAATCAAATATGTCTGTGCCTCCAGCTATTATGCTGAAATATATATCGGTGAGAAAAAATATGTTGTACGGGACTCCTTAAAAAATCTGCTGCACCAACTTAGTGACCATCAATTTCTAAGGATCCATAGATCCACCATCATAAATATTGATCATATTCTGGAACTGGTGCATTCGGATTATAATGAAATTGATATTCGAATGAATGACCTAAAGCTTTTTAGGATAAGTAAATCCTACCGGAAAGACACATTGACCAAATTGGGCATACTGTAATGGTTACATTTTTTAAAAAATATGCGGAACCTTCTTTACTGAAATACTTGGTGTTGTTTTACACCTTTATTGCGGGCATCGATTTTTGCAGAAGTTTTTACTTTCTCTACCAAGGTCCGGGAAAAGTAGTGGACAATCTGAACGGATTAATGGTCGTCAGTGTCATTGATTGGGCACTGGTCCTTTTGTTCATGGGGCTAGTGGCCACTTTGACCAAATTTCTATTGATCAAGAAAATAGCTTGGCGCGCCATCATATCCCTACATGTTGTCCTGTCCATCATACAAAGCTATTTAACGGGATTTATTTCCCCCTTGATCTTGGATTACGACCTGATCAACCGTAATTACAATTTTTTCGAAAAGGTCACCCACACCTTCTTTTTTAATGTGACCACCAATATTTTGCTGTATTGTTCCATGTTGTTGATTGTTTACAGCTATTTCTACCTCCGTCAGATCAGAAGCCAGGAAACGGAGAAGAAAGTATTGGAAAACAACCTGATCAAGTTAAAATTGAAGACTTTGGAAAATCAATTGAACCCCCATTTTTTGTTCAATACGCTCAATAGCATTTCCAGTTTGGTCAAAAGAGAACCTGATACGGCACAGGATATGATTGCCGATGTGAGTTACCTGCTCAGAAAATTTTTGGAAATAGATAATGAAAACTTGATATCCATTCAAGAAGAGTTGGAGATTCTCGAACATTATGTGAATATCCTTAAACAACGCTTTCAAGAAGATTTTAAGATCGTACAAAATGTAAAAGAATCAACCCATCACATCAAAATCCCGAGGTTATTGATCCAATCCATCATTGAAAACTCCATTAAGCATGGGTTCTCGCAAAAAAACAGAAAACTTCTGATCGATCTCACCATAAAGAAAAAAGGGGACCAACTCATCATCAGTGTTGAAAACAATGGCAAAAAATTGCCCGAACACCCTGTTTATTCCAATAGCGGTATAGGCATCATCAACATGAAAGAGCGGTTACAGGCACTTTATCAGGATAGGTACAAATTTGACATTACCAACTCGTCACTTGGCGTAAAGACGGAGGTTTACATTCAACTTCCTCCAAGCTCTTTGTGACCGCCAAGATGTGGTCTGACAATCTTTAAATTGAACATGATGGGGCAAACCTTGACTTTTACGATTCAATAGTCCAGTATAATATCCCTGGTTTCCTCTCCCCTGGCTATTTTCAATTGAAGATGGTGGACATCAGGATTGTACTCGTCCCCCAAGGCATCTTCCAGTCCCTGATAAAAAGGTTTTTTTTTGATCTCCCTTCCATTGACCGATAAGATCAGGTCCTCTGGCAAGAGACCAGCCCTTTCCCCTTTTGAGCCCTTGATGATGTTCGTAACCTTGAAGGCCCGCTCACCCTCATATCCCCTGGATAACATTTCCAGCTTCGTTGCGGGTCCACCAGCGACACCGGTCACCCCCGAAAGGTCGTCAGTGAACACAAAGTCACTTGATTCACTGTTGACGATGCCCAATACATAACTTAGGATATATTGGGCTCTTTTTTCCAGAAGACCATAATCTATTCTATCTGAATGGTCCAGCGAGGTGTGGATATTTATCTGGCTTCCGGTACCTATGGTTATCGATGGAATTTTATTCAAGACAAATGGATAATGATCGGTATTCGCCACAATATCGATTTCGAAAGGAGCCAATTTCACTGCTCCCAGACTATCGGTCCTCTTTCTGATTTTTTCAAATAAAGGCGTCGGTTCCCCATATGCGGCATATAAAAAAGTGGCTTCGGGGTCCCCAACAATTTTCTCCAAATTTATCATTGCCTTTATCTGCTTCAAGGGCACTGGAGGATTGTTCACAAAATATACCGAACCGTCCAAGGCATTTTCTTCCGCACCAAAACCGACAAATACTATGGAGCGTTTTAGCTTAACCTTATTCTGTTGAATCACCCTTGCAATTTCCATGATCGTGGCCAGGCTAACGGCATTGTCTACCGCACTGTTCCAAATGGTGTCCCTTTTTGCCGCTATGGTATCTGTCACAACTCCTTCGGGAATACTTTTCCCAAAATCGGCCTGGTGTGGCAGCCCTTGTCCATCATGGTGGCCCCCCACAACGATATACTCATTGGGAAAATCCGAACCTTTCAAAATTCCCAGCACATTTTGGGAGTTCGCTTTGCTCCATGGATCGTGGTCCTCCAATGTGTAGAACCCAAAAGGCTGAAGGTAACCCCCAAGGTCCTTTGCTTGTCCATGTATTGGATGAAGCCCCATCTCCCTAAACCGTTGTGCTATGTAGGCAACAGCCTTGGCCTCTCCCATGGAGCCTGCACCACGGCCTCCCAAGCTGTCGTGGGCCAATACGGCCACATGATGGTCCAAACGGCTTTCTTCAATGGCCATGGGAGCAGGGTTTTTGGTTGTACCTGTGCATGAACATAAGATCGACAGGATCAACACACTCAATAATGCCTCAAGATTTTTCATTTTCAGTTTTTTGATTCGATAGTTTTTTGTGAAAATAAAGGTCGATGGAGCAAGCGCCACCGCCCTTGATCAGCAATGCCGCTACAATGGCAATGGTAAGAACATGGTATTCAAACCCTTCCCCTCTGCTTGGATCCATATACCAATTCATGTAGAAACCCCATTTCAAATGCACCAAGTGAACGGCCACCATCATGATGATGCCTATCAAAAAAGCCCATACCCGCGTCAACAAACCCAACATCAATAAAAGTGCACCTAAGGATTCGATAAAAATGACCGAATACGTTAGAACACTGGGTATGTTCCACCATTGTTTCCATGCACCGACGGTCCATGCCATTCCATGGCCTCCCCAGATACCAAAAAGCTTTTGTGCCCCATGGGCAAATATCACCCCGCCCAAAACCAGCCGTAAGATCAATATGGTATAATCATTACAGGTGGCCATCAGTTTTATTGCACATGATTTCATGGTGTCGTTCATTTGATTTTTTAGGAAGGAAATGTAGGGACCAGGCCGCTTCAATAATTGTATTTATTAGACGCTTTTGCGGTCTACTCTTTTTCAGCATGCGTTTCTCATGTTTTGGCATTTGGAAATGCACCCTTGCTTATGTGTAAAGAACCTCCTCATGCATTTTTCCGAGTAAAGCCTCACTTATGTTTAAATTGAAATATAAATTGGAAAGTGACTCTTAGGATAATCTAGTTGGAGCTTAAATTGACGTTTGTATCATAGCTGACTGTCAATTCATCATCATTGTAAAAGAATGGGGACCAGTTAAAAACTTCCTGCTACCGATCCAATGTTCCCTTATGGGCGTTCTGGATGTTTTTCTTGATTTTTTCAATCCCTGTGGCATCTATCAAAACCCCATCGTACACCACGGCATCTATTGCCCGGATATTCTGGATATTGCCCAGCGGGTCATTGTCCAACAACACCAAATTGGCAATTTTCCCGACCTCCACAGTACCGTGATCTGCTTTGATGCCAAAGAACAGCGCAGGATTGATGGTAGCTGTCCTCAATGCCTCTGCAGGGCTCAGTCCTGCTTGGACAAAATCTTCCAGTTCGTTGTGCACGCCCACTCCTGGAAAACATAAAGGATTGGCCCCCATATCGGTACCCGCCAACAGCATGACCCCTTTTTCATGCATTCGTTTTACCATTTGTGGGTAAAGGGAATACAATTTTTTCTTGGTCTCGATGAATTCTTCATTGTCTCGATGGGTCAAATGGTCATTGACCTCGGGTGTCCAATATGCTTGCAGGTATTGGGGCAGGAATGCAAGCAGTGCTTTATCCTTGGAAAGCTCTTCTTCATACCAGGCATTTTTTCTCCACATGCTGAGTGTTGGGCAGTGCCAGATTTTCTCCTGTACGAACAGACTATATAAAGAATCTGCCCTCACTTCATCAAAAGTGGAAAGTCTATGCGCATTCATGGCGTTGGATCGGTCAATACCATTCTTCATTTTTCTGATTCCTTCCATGAATTCCCCAGAAGGCCTGTCCGAACATTCCTTAAGGATTTCCAATAAGTGTTCCTGGCTTTTCATGCCGGTCATTGCTGCTTCCGATGGAGATACGGTAAATGGGACATGACCAACGAACGGAAAACCTATTTCATTGGCATACTGGCTCAGTTGGAAATAAATGTCGCGGGGCAGTAAGGAATATACTTTCAAAAAATCCACACCTTCAACAATAAGGGAATCCACCACATGCTTGACTTGTTCCGGGGAGTCTATGCCCACAGAACCGTCCCACATGGGGTCGGGTCCGTCCAACAAAGGACCTCCTGCATAGATTTTTGGGACCAATAGTTCCCTGGACCTGTATTTTTCCCGCCATGTTTTGACCACATCCAAAGATCCGGCCATGTCCCTTATGCCCATTACCCCATTCACCACAAAAAGGGGAAGCAAGAGGTCACGCTTTTCCGGTTGGGGATCCATACGCCATACTTCGGGATCATCGGGATGGGCATGCATGTCCCACAATCCGGGCATGATGTATTTTCCCGAAGCCTCAAAGGTCTGGGCCACTTCATAATCGATTGCTGACCCTATGCTATCGATGCGGACAATCCGCTGTCCTGTCACCACTATGTTCTTCCTGGGTAAAATCTTGCCGCTTTCCACATCCACAATTTGGACATCCTTTATGAGCAAGTCGCCCTTTACCTGTTCCCTTCTTTGGCAGGAAAAAATAGTCAGGGCACAAACGGCCCAACAAGTCACTTGTTTTCTCATCCAAATCTTTGTTTTTAGCTGGAATGGTCCGTGACCAAATGCCACTGTCCCTTATCCTTTTTCATGGTGGCCGAAAACCAGCCCCTGACCAATTCTTCCTTTCATTCAATTTAAAATCGTTCAGGACGAAGGTTAAAGATAATAAGGCTTCTAAATCATGGATTGTACAAATTAGACAGAAAAAAATTACCTATAAATGGCAGAAGGGCTCAATCCCATGACCATCCATCACCACTGATTGGAGATGAGTTTAAGGCACGTCTCTTCCGAATTTGAAAATTTTTTGGAGAGAAACTCACTTGGGCTCAAAGAGGTAAATGTCCTGAACTCCCGAATGAAATGGGATTGATCGAAAAAACCGAGACGGTATCCCAATTCTGTCAAGTTGTTGTTATGTTTGGAGAAATAATGGATCGCGGCATTGAACCTGACGATCCTCATATAGATTTTGGGGGTAACTCCCAGAAATCTATGGAACAAGCGTTCTATTTTCTTGTAATTGACATTAAAATGGTTGGCGAGAAAATCAAATCGTATCTCGCCTTTATGCTCCTTTATAAAGCTGACGATGTTCACAAACAGGATATAGTCCGGGTTGTATCTTAATATTTTCAAGCGTTCTGCCACAAAGCCCTCGACGATCCTTATCTTTTCCTCAATCCCATTGGCGGCCAACACCCTATCCTCGATCTCGGTCAATTTTCCATTTCCCAGCAAGTCTATTTCCACAAAGAGATTCTTGAACTCCTTCAAGCTCTGGTCCAAAAACAGGGCCAATCCTGCAGGATTTATCTTGACGCCAAAGTAATGGGCATTCCCTTTTGTGAAATAATAATTTACGGGCTTGGTCTTCTGTCCAAACACTGAAGTCCTCTTTAGCGTAATGGGAGGGGTGTCTATGGCCATATTTCGCTTGATGGTCTTCTGGGAATCCACAAACAAGAGCCCAAAAGTTCCATCGGGGACCACCAAATCGGTAATGTCTTCATAGATATTGGCCGTATCCACCATGAAATAGCTGTCTATGTACTTAGACAAGCAGGGGGATGGATGATATTCTTTGAAGTACATATAAGTTGGCCTATCTCATCAATAAAGTGTCCAAAAACTACAATTTGTTACATCATCGCTTTCCTATTTTTGAAAAGTTTAACATTAAAACAAGGCCATGAAACCTATACTCGAAAAAGCCATATTGATTGTTACGGCTACTGTCTCAATCCTCACTTTCACTCCGTTTGACAAAGACCTTTCCATTGATTCAACAGCGAGCCTGATTACCCATATAAAGACTGAAAATGAGGAAAATCATCTCAGGGCATTCACTTTTGTACAGGAAACCATCCATTTTAATGACCAGGGTAAACCTAAGGATACTACAACTTGGTATGAAGCCATACGTTACCCAAAAGACTTCAGGATAGATTTTGGCGACCCTGAAAAAGGCAATGCCAATATCAATCGCAATGACAGCATTTATGTGTTCAGGGGAAACAAGCTAGTGCACAAGGGGCCGGAGATGCAAGAATTCCTGATTCTGGAGGGGGGCCTTCACTACTATTCGGTAGAGGAAACCATCAACAGGCTCCAAAAACTCGGGATAGACACCGACACCTTTACCAAGTCCACTTACCAAGACAGGCCCATCTTCATCATCGGGGCCAAAGAGGGCGAGCATTCCAAGCCTCAAATTTGGTTGGATGCAAAGGAACTACATGCGGTCCGGAGATTTAGCAAGGGAAAGAAAGGTGAACTATATGAAGTACGGTACGATGGTTATAAGGACTTTGGTGGTCATCGAATAGAAACTTGGATTGAGTTTTGGTTGGATGGAAAGCTCATCCAGACCGAGAGGTACAACCAAGTCGATACCACTCCAGATCTTTCCGATGAAGACTTTGATCCCTCCAAGTTTGGAAGCATCTATTGGTTCAAAAAATGATTTATGACTATGTCAATTGGCAGTCATTGAATATCCACATCAATATAAAAGCCCTTTATCCATATGGATAAAGGGCTTTGTTTATGATCTTCCAATTGATCGGTGCTAGGCATTAATTCTGATCTCCAGGCCCTAGATTTGGATTGGCATCGATCTCTTTTTGTGGGATCTTAAAGATCCAATCATCATTGACCGAAGGCCTATCCTGTTGGAAACCGTTTTGGTAGAGCACCGCTGACGCTCCAGAACCTCCATTGGCAGCATGGTCTATTCCTTCGTCCCAACGGATCTTGTCCGTATATAGGAAACCTTCTCCATACAACTCTACCCCTCTCTGGAACTTGATGTGTTCCATCAAAGATTCTTGGGTATTGTAGATGGAAACGTCATAGTTGCTGTCCCTTGCAGTTCCCAAAGGCTCCAGAGCTGCTTGGGCCCCAGGTATGTCGTTCATCATGGCCATTGCCTCCGCCTCGATCAGGTACATTTCGGCAGAGCGCATGTAGATGATGTCATCAGGATCGGTAGTCCCTGGGTTTTTTTGCAAAAACTTCACCTGCATATAGGGATGTTCGTTGTGTGCACTGGTCCAACCATACAAATCTTCATATTCCTGTCTTTTGGCATCGAATTCGGCCTCGTTATCATAGTTGGGATCGTTGCCAAAGCCTCCTTGCCCGTTGGATGCTGAACTATTGGTATTGGGTGCATCGGCCAAGAACACATCTTTCCTATAATCTGTGTCGGGAATTTGGTCGTACAATCTCCTGTCCACAATTTTTGGATTGTTCCTATTCTGGCTTCCGTTGAAGGTGTTACAGATCAAATAGAAATAGGAACGGAAAAAGGTGGTCTCCGTGGTGATCACATTGCTCCCCCAAATAACTTCTGGCAACAAGGTAGTATTGAATCCAGATTTCCAATCGGCCTCGTCCATCAATGGATAATTCTGTCGTGCCATGACGGCAGCATCGGCAGCGGTTTGCCAATCTCCTTTCGATAGGGCGATCCTTGCTTTAAGGCCGTAGGCCACATCTATGTTCAATTGGGATTTTCCATCCGCTGTACCGGTCGATCTGGCCGTTGCATTCTCAAAATAGCCTATGGCTTCATCAATGTCCAATTCCATTTGATCGTAAATTTCCTGTACGGTTGATCTTGGGGCACTGGTGAAAGGCGCTTCTGAAGCAAACAATAGTGGCACACCTGGGTCTGAAGCGGGGTTTCCTATCAAATAACCTTTCGCATAGTGCTGGATCAATGAAAGGTATGCGTAGGCCCTATAGGTGTAGGCCTGTCCCAAAATCTCCCTTAACCTATCATCTTCCACCAAGCTCCCATCGGTGGCCTTGTTGATGATGGCATTGGCACTAGCGATGATATTGTATCGATGGTACCACAGAAGTTCTGCGGTCAATGATGTTTCTTGCGTGTGGGAAGTCCATCTCGTCTCATCCTGCCATCCCAAATTGTTGGCGCTGGCCGTGTGGATCACACCTCCTGCCAAGTTATCGTCCAGAGGTATCCAATAATGGTTCCCCGCCCTTTGTGAATCACCACCGGGGAGTATGGTCTGGGATTGGGCGTAAAGTCCACGGTGCAATCCGTTCAAAATGAGCGCCATATTCTCTGCAGTGGCAAGTGCATCATTGGCAGAAATCGCATCTGTCGGCTTTGTCTCCAGAAAATCTTCGTCACAAGAAGTTATTGTAACAGCCAGTATTACGAATAACATGAATTTTATTTTGCTTAACATAACTATTATGTTTTATTGTTTTATTTAAAATGCTACGTTCAATCCTACAGAAATGATTCGTGCTGGATTGTAAGAGTTACCTTCAGGTGTCCCTGCTAAATTGAACTGAGGATTCAACCCATCCCTTTTGCTCTTTAGGAACAAATTTTCACCTGATATGGAAAGCCTCAAATTGTCCACACCGAGCTGCTCCACAATATTATCACCGAAGCTATATCCAAGGTTGACATTTTTCAACGCCCAGAAAGAGGCATCGGTCAAGAACCTATCGGATTGCGTGCGGACCAAATCTGGGTTTCCACTTTCCAATCTGGGCACATCCGTTATATCTCCTGGTTGTCTCCAAGCCCTTAGGATATCCGGATGGTATGAATCTCCGAAATCCCCACTATGCATCATGGCAGAATAACCGTTGTCCAGAATCTTGCCGCCAATACCATAGGTAATTAGGAAGTCGAGCGAAAATCCTTTATAGCTCAAACTGTTCGCGACAGATCCCAAAAGATCGGGAATGGAGCTGTCACCTGTATAGGCCCTTTCAGTCTCCTCCCAGTCATTGGTGGTTTCTTGGACACCGTTCCCATCCAATACGGGAACACTGTTTCCATCATCATCCAACTCATACATCAGGAACAGCTGATCCCCGGTTTCGGGATCTACACCTGCGGTTCTCAATAGATAGAAATCAAATCGTGAACGTCCTTCTGCCCACCGTTTTGACCCATTGATGAAGGGATCGGGCAGACTGGTGATCTCGTTTTTAAACGTTGATGCCTGTAAGGTAACATCCCACCTAAAGTCATTCTGATTGACCAAATGTGTGGTAAGACCGATCTCAATACCTGAATTGTACATGTCCCCGATATTCGTTGGGACCGTATTCAAACCATTACTCAATGCGATGGGCAGGTCATAGAGCAGATCTGAGGAATTTCTCTTGTAGTATTCGACCGATCCATCCAAGAAATTATTGAACAATGTAAATTCCAATGCCACATCGAAACTCTCTATAGTCTCCCATTGCAGTGCAGAGTTGCCTATATCTGAATAGATGATTGCAGGGTTACCTGCATTGGAGGTCAAGGAATATCTGGGCTGGGATATGAAATAATCCACTGGGTCGCCCAGGGCATCGTTCCCCACTTCACCATAGGAGCCCCTAATCTTCAACTGGTCTATGAAGGATACATTGTCCATGAAGCTCTCCTGATCTATTCGCCAAGAGGCACCAACGGAATAAAAAGTACCCCATCTGGATTCCTTGCTGAACACGGACGAACCATCTCTTCTGGCAGAACCGCTTATATAGTATTTGTTATCAAAATTATAGTTGGCCCGCATAAAGTAGCCTTCCAAGGTCTTGTTCGTAGTGGAACCTCCCAAGCTTACAGGCGTGGCAAAGTTGTCAAACTCATAAATTCCTTCGGCAGTCTGGCTAATGGCCAACGAGTTGCTTCCAGAAAAAGTCCTTTCAAAGCTTTCATGTCCTGCCGTAATCTCCACATTGTGGATATCATTGAAACTCTTGGTATAGGTCAAGATCTGGTTGAAGTTTTCCACTTGTCTTCTAGATCTCCTTTCACTGTATCTTCCTGTGGGCTGGGCATCTCCAATAATGTTGTTCTCATACTCCTTTTCCAAGCCTTCATTGATATCTCGTCCGTAATTGATCCTGGCCCTAAGTCCATCAAAAATCTCAACCTCGGTAAAGAACCTGAAACCATAGGTATTGTCCCTGTCCCGTTCATCGTTCAACAAAAGTTCTTGCAACGCATGGCGACCCTGGCTATAGGGTCTTGAACCAATATTATATTCAGAGTAGCCTTCGCCATTATCAAACACCGGATTTCCTCCGGCATCAAGTACAAGGTTTCCCTGTAGGTCATTGACATAGACTGGATAAATGGAACCTATGTTCTTTGCAAAACCAAAGGGATTCACGATACTTCCCGTTCCAGCAGAACTTGGACCCACAGCTTCGGTAATGGTGACATTGGCGCTACCACCAATCTTGACACGGTCACTTACATCAAATTCCGCATTGAGACGGGTTGTCAAACGGTCAAATCCTGAGGTGACCACAAATCCCTCCTCATCCAAATAGGACGCTGAAAAGAAAACCGTATGGTCTTCACCCCCACCAGAAACATTCACATTATAGTTCTGCCTAACACCGGTCCGGTCCATGACATCGTACCAATCCAGACTCTGATAAATCACATTTGCATTGGGATTCAGTCGACCATCTGTACCTACAATTTGGTCGTTGGGCACATTAAATGGATTGTAGCCTAAACTATTGTAGATGTTTGCAGAAGCATAGGCAGCATCACCTCCGCCTGCACTGGAATTCTTCAAGGCTTCCCACATGGTTTCGTAATATTGACCGGGAGTAACCTCAGCATAGGCTGGAATACCTCTGGAAACCAGACCGTACTGCATGGAAGCATTTACTTTTATCCCTCCTTTTTTACCGCTCTTCGTCGTTATCATGACCACCCCGTTGGCAGCCCTTGAACCATAGAGCGATGTTGAGGCGGCATCCTTGAGAATGGTAAATGATTGGATATCCTCTTGGTTAATGGTGTTCAAATCTCCTTCATATTGGACACCATCCACTATAAACAGTGGATCCGATGAGCTATTTAATGTTCCCACACCTCGAATCACGATGCCCGGTGATGATCCTGGTTGGCCCGAAGCGGATGTGAACTGGACACCCGTAGCCCTACCTTCGATGGCGGCAATTGGTGACGTCACATTCCTTACTTCCAAGTCTGCGGCGCCTATCACACTTGCAGAACCTGTGAAAGCTTCTTTGGTACTGGTACCATACGCAGTCACGATTACTTCCTCCAAGGCTTGGGCATCCTCCTCAAGACTTACATTAATGACGGAGCGGTTTCCAACAGCCTGCTCAAAGGATCTATACCCCAAATACGAAAAGACCAACGTTTGTCCCGCAGTCGCAGATATGGAATAATTTCCATCAAAATCTGTCTGGACACCCGTTGTGGTGCCCTTTACGATAACATTTGCCCCTGGGAGGGGCATACCATCGGGAGCAGTGGTCACCGTTCCCGTAATTGTCTTGTTTTGTGCAAACGAGAATTGCACAAGTAACATAAATAGCAGTACTGGGACTGCATTCAGCCTTGTCTTCATTTGTTTGTTTTTGAATTAGTCAATTACGAAGTTGGCCTTTTCCATGGTATTCTCCAATAAAAAATGTTGGCAAAATTTTAACAATGAGTCAGTCAAAGGTTAAATACCATTTATAACATTGAAAATCAATTGGTTATTTTGTAATTTTAAAAGGTAAACTATTATCGGGGCTTACTTTACCCCATTGTCCACAACATTTTGAACCTCTTATTTCCTTAAATTGTTGACCATTCTAATTCATCATCAATCAAAAATGAGGCAAGTCTCCAGGCTTATTGTCCTGATTACCCTGCTATTGCATATAGGCAGCTTATGGGGAAAGACTCCTGAAGGTGTCAATTCAGCAGATATCCCGATCAGTTTTCAGGATTCATTGGATTGGGCGGATTATTATTTTAACATACATCGATACAAGAAAGCCATTCCCATCTACGAGAAAAATCTGGGGACAACGGATAAGGACCAACAGATCCATATTTTCAAAAAGCTGGCCTTGAGCGAAGCAGCAGAAGAAAACCCCGACAAGGCGGTATCCTATATTTATGATTATTTCAAGATCAATTTTCAACCAAACTTTCTAATGCATGAGGGTTTTGATGATATCAGGACCACGGAAAATTTCAAGAAAATATCCGGCACGGTACTGCCCAGGATCAACACTTGGTCCATTATCTATTTTTTTGTGGGCATCATAGGCTTCTATGTAATGTTCGTACTGTTAATCAACAAGAAAATAGATAAACAAGCCAGGAACCTTATAGCTTTTTTTGTTTTCATCCATTCCCTTTTCATTCTGAATATCTGCATAAACAACACCAATTATGTCTTTCAATTTCCACATACCTATTTGGTCTCCGCATGGTCAGCATTTCTGTATGGCCCTTTATTATACCTTTATTTTAGAAGGGTTTCCCGATCCAAGGATTTTTCCTTGAAGGACCTTTGGCATTTTTTGCCCACTCTTATTTTGGTCATATACCTGTTGATAGAGGTGTATTCCCTTTCCGGCACACAAAAAGTGAGCCTTATGCTAGAAAGGCTCCAGGGAGGTCTAAATCCTGGGGATTCAGCAAAACTTTTACCATTGGTCACCTTAAAAGCCATTTCATTGGCCGTTTACGCCTATTTTGTACATCTCACCATTTCCAAAAGCAATGGCGAGTTGACCAAAAGAACACGGATTTGGCAAAGAAACATTTATAGGATCCATGTCGGTTACGTGGTTGCCTATATCCTTTTTGGGATTTTGATCATCATGGGGAAGAACAGTGGTTTTTTCTACCATGCCCCCATAGTCATGATGAGCTTGATGGTACTCTATGTAGGGTATGCCGCCAATGTACAACCTGATGTTTTCAGCGGCCTTTACGCATACACCAACCAATTGTTCCCAAAGTATGTGAAATCTGGCCTGACCGACAGCCTTTCAATGGAACTCAAGGAGGTCCTCCACGACCTATTCCACAACCAAAAGCTGTATCTGAGGAATGACATTAGCCTTGACATGGTGGCCGAAAAGTTGGATACCACCCGCCATAATGCCTCGCAGTTGATCAACGAGCATTTTGAAATGAACTTTCACGAATTCGTGAACACCTTTAGGATAAAGGAGGCCAAGAAACTTCTTGAAGAACAAAATGAACTCAACATCATCGACATTGCCTATGAAGTGGGCTTCAACAACAAAGTATCTTTTAACAAAGCCTTCAAAAAAGACACTGACCTTACGCCCAGCCAATACCTGAACAACATCCGTAAACAGTAAATTCTTATCGGGAACACCTCACAATATCACTTTTGAAAGTAACTAGTAATCATCAATCAAAAATTCATCAATCAAATGAAAAGGCTACTCCATCAAATCAAAATGAAGTATCTGGGCGAACAGGACAACAATATAATCGCGCTGGATGGACAACGGAAATATGAAAAGTCCGGACTCACAAGGGAACAGGCCCTCAAAATCAGGGTCATGATCACCAAGGCCTTTGATGAGGATAAAATCTATCGGAACAATGATATGGGGCTCGATGACCTTGCTGAGCACATCAAGCATAATAGGTATAAAGTATCACAGGTAATCAACACCTATTTCTCCAAAAACTTTTATTCTTTTTTGAGTGAGTATAGGATCAAGGAGGCGAAACGTTTATTGGCGTCCAATCCAAATCTAAGTGTAAAAGCCATCATGTATGAAGTAGGCTTCAACAGCAAAAACAGCTTTTATACCGCTTTCAAAAAAAGTACGGGAATCAGTCCAAACGGTTACCGGAATGCCTCCTTCAAGCATGAGGTGTATATGGCCTGAACGCCCAAAATTTGTGTTAAAACTAGTACTTGCCGTTTTAAAAGTACTCCTACGACAATAGTATTGGGTTGCTTTGTAGTAGACAAAAAACCAAGGCTGGGCGGCAAGTAGGACTTACTTCTAAAAAAACAAAATCCATTAAGTTTTGTTCAAATCTCAGGAGTCTGTTTGAATTAGCTATCATATTCCTTCCCCGCCCGCCTTTTTCTTAGATATCAATGCACGGAATGCCCGCTCCAAGGAGTGGGCATTCTTGTTTATAAAATGGTCCTCTTCTATCGGCAAGGGTAATCATGGATAAGGGTTACCTCAGAATTGTGTACAGCGGTCTATTTTAGATCCATGAAACAGCCCTGCTCATCTATTTCTTCAGAAACTTTAGCTCATTTTTTGAATTTTATTGAATTGTCACCTTTGTCCAGGGCTGTTCCAACCAAAGCAGATAAATACAATTTCTAATCCCATTAGCTTGAATCTCCACAAAGGGTAATTTCAAACAGGTTTTGGAAAAAATCATTGCAGACCTTTTCCTGAATCATCCGTACTTTTGTTGCTTGCTTTACTTCAAAACAACTTTGAGCTTGAACAACAATCTGGGACATACAAACAAAAAAGCCTTACTATCCCTCGCCATAGGCGGGTTTGGCATTGGACTTACGGAGTTTGTGATCATGGGCATTCTTCCGAACATTGCGGATTCCATGGACATTTCCATCTCCACATCGGGCCACTTCATTGCCATCTACGCACTGGGCGTTGTGATAGGAGCTCCCTTCATGGCGCGGTTGACCAATACCCTTACCCCAAAGAAATCACTCTTGTTCCTGATGCTCTGGTTTACGGTCTTCAATACCTTGTCCGCATTCTCGGGCAACTACTGGGTCATGCTCTTGTTCCGATTCTTGTCAGGTATGCCCCACGGCGCCTTCTTTGGTATCGGCGCAGTGGTGTCGGGCTACTTGGCCAAACCCGGAAAAGCAGCACAGGCCATGGCGATCATGTTCTCGGGGCTCACCATTGCCAATGTGATAGGGGTTCCACTTGGCACCTACATCGGTCAAGAGTGGCACTGGAGTTTCTCTTTTCTGTTGGTTGGAATATCCGGACTGGCCACATTGGCAAGTCTCTTCTTTTGGATGCCCAAGGATTCGTTTGACGAACTGGGAAGCCAAGAGGGCCAAACTGCCACACAAGGAATCAAGAACAAAAAATTATGGGCCCTGATAGCCTTGACCACTGTGGGCACAGGTGGCTTCTTCGCTTGGTACAGCTATATCGCCCCACTGGTCATTTCGGTCACAGGACTCCCTGAAACCAGTGTGAGCTATGTAATGATCGTGGCCGGATTGGGGATGTTCATCGGTAACTTTTTGGGGGCCAAAATGGTGGAGTTCTTCAGTCCCGTTAAATCCGTGGTCATCAGTTTGCTCAGCATGACCGCCGTTCTCGTCACCAATGCTATAATGGCAGAAAATGTCTATGCGATGTTCATTATCAGTTTTATGGTGGGGGTAATTACCTTCTCGGTCACTGCACCCATACAAACGGCTATCATCAAAGCCGCTAAAGGAGCGGAAAAACTGGGGTCTTCCATGAACCAAAGTGCCTTTAATATGGGCAACGCCTCAGGCGCCTATCTTGGTGGACTCCCCATGGTCTTTGGTCTCGGGGTGCCTTATTCCAGTATTGTAGGCGCCCTACTTGCATTGATGGGTGCTGGCATTGGAGCGGCCATCCTTTATTTCCAGAGATCCACCTCAAGACGGAAAAAGGAGAAGGCATTCTGCCCATAATACTTCCAATCCCTTTTATTCTTTCCTATTGACCTCATCGCCAAAAAAGTTGGGAACTCAAGTGTTGTGCTATTTTTTTATCTTCACAATCCATCAACTGACAACAAAAACTGACTGGATTGAGATCCCTTTTTACGTATTTTTTGGTATCCATTTGTTGGGGATTGCTCTCCCAGGAGCTCCCCCCCATCCAAAACTATACCCCAAAAGAGTACAACGGGGAGTACCAAAACTGGGGCATCTCCCAATCGCCCACAAGGAACATCTACATTGCCAACCATTCCAGCCTATTGGAGTTTGATGGGAACACCTGGTACAAATACAAATTACCATCCCCTGCCATTATTAGGTCAGTGAAGGCCATTGGCGACAAAATCTATACGGGTTCTTACCGGGAATTTGGCTTCTGGACCAAAGAAGAGACAGGGCAACTTTCATACACTTCGCTATCGGACAGATTGGATTCCCCTCTGTCGGAAGATGAGGAATTTTGGGACATCTTGGCTCTGGACCATTGGGTGCTGTTCCAATCCTTGGACAGGATCTACATCTATGATCTTATGGAGGATAGCTTCAAGATACTGGAGGCCAACTCGGCCAAGGCAAAATTACATTTGATCAAGGACAAGGTCTATTTTCAAAGGGCCAAACAAGGATTGTTCACCATTGCCAACGGTGAAGCCGTCTTGGTTGACAACGATCCGGTACTTGCCAACGTTGCCATTATCGGTCTTTATGAACGGAACGGCGACCTTCTGATCCTAACGGAGGATGCCAAGTTTTACGAATACGATTTTGAAACACTCACACCTTGGCAGACGGATATGGACGGCATGGCCGTAAAACTGTACAGCAGCATCAAACTGGACGACGGTACTTTTGTGCTCGGCAGCATTTCGAATGGCTTTTATCACTTATCCAAAGAAGGAAAACAGATACGGAACATTAATCAGGCCAAGGGGCTCAACAACAACACCGTACTTTCCCTTTTTGAGGACATGGACCATAATCTATGGCTTGGCCTGGACAATGGTGCCAGCGTCATCAATCTATATTCCCCTTTCAACGAATATGTGGACAAATTGGGCAAGATCGGGTTGGTCTATGCCGCCATGCGCCACAACAACCGGATGTACTTGGGCACCAATCAAGGGCTTTTTTCAAGAAGGACCGATATCTCCGATGAATTCAAACTGGTAACCGGCACGGAAGGTCAGGTCTGGAGCCTCCAATTGGTGGACTCCACCATTTTCTGCGGACACAACAGCGGTACTTTTGTGGTGGAAGAAGGTCGAGCGGAACTCGTATCCGATTTTAGGGGTACTTGGGCCGTAAAACCCCTGAAACATGACCAAAACTTTATTCTACAGGGAAACTACAATGGACTCAGTGTTCTGGAAAAGAAAATGGGAACTTGGTCATTGCGCAATGTCGTGGAGGGGTTTACCATTTCCAGTCGCTTTTTTGAAATAGATTCCCTCACAGTCATGGTCAACCATGAACAAAAAGGGCTATATCAAATTAAACTGGACCCCGACCTCCAACGTGTAACAAACATGACGAACGTGGAACCCATTGGGCACAGTTCCAACATATTTAGGTTCAAGGACCGATTATACCACAAAACCAATACAGGCATCTATTTGCTAGAGGACCATCTGAAGGACATTTCCATGGACAGCTCCATGACACAGATGGTATTCAAGGAAAATGAAAGTCCCATCAGCATCATTATTCCCGATATTTCAGGACAAAAACTATGGTTCTTTACCGATAATGGGATAAAATACATCACCCATAACACTCTCAGCGGAAAACTAAGCGACACCAACATTCCCATGCCCAGCACACTGAGAAGCAATTTGGGTGTATCGGGTTTTGAGAACATTTCCATGATTGCCGAGAACGAGTACCTCATCGGAAGCTCGAACGGCTACGTGTCGCTCAATCTGGATAAGGTGACATCGATTACGAACAGTATCAAGATCAACACGGTTTACTATGGCGATTACCGAGATGCATCCACCAAAGCACCTCTCCAACTGACCGGGGAATTCAAATATTCCGACAACAACCTCATTTTCGAGTACAGCGTCCCTGAGTTTGACAAATATACCGAAGTAAGGTACCAACATAGACTGGAAGGTCTTTACAATGATTGGAGCGATTGGTCCGACATCCCAGAAACCACTTTTAAGAACTTACCTTTTGGAGAATACACGTTCAGCGTCAGGGCCATGGTGGGAAACAGCCTCACCGAAAATGTGGCCTCCTACAGCTTTTCAGTCTTGCGCCCTTGGTACCTTTCCAATTTGGCCATATTTACTTATGTGTTGGGCCTTGCCCTACTGTTTATTCTCATTCATAGGATCTATAAAAGATACTATCGGAAAAAACAGGAGTTCCTCATCAAAAAGAACCAGAAAGAACTGGAGCGACGAAAACTAGAGGAAAAAGAACGGATTTCCCAAATATTGAACGAAAAGCTCCAAGACGAGATTGACAACAAGAGTAGGGAACTGGCCATATCCACCATGAGTATCCTTAAGAAGAACAAATTTCTTTCCTCTTTGAAATCACAGTTGAACAATATTCCCAATAAGGATGGAAACATCAAATCCGTGCTCAGGGAGATAGACAGGAACATCAACAGTGAAGACGATTGGAAGTTTTTTGAGGATGCCTTCAACAATGCGGACAAGGACTTTCTGAAAAGGATCAAGACAAAGCACGACAGCCTGACCAATAACGACCTCCGACTCTGCGCCTATCTTAGGCTGAACCTTTCGTCCAAGGAAATAGCCCCGCTCCTCAACATATCCGTAAAAAGTGTTGAAATGAAACGCTATAGGCTACGCAAAAAGTTCGACCTCCCTCACGAGGATAATCTCATAGACTACATTTTAAACTTCTGAGGCAACACTACTTTGTCATGGCATCACTCTACAAATGCCAAAATTACCTCTACATTGACCCTACAATAGTGTTTTCAATGCATATTCATCTTGCCTTTTAGAGCTCATTCCAATTTTTCAAATATTTCCAAATCCATATATTTTAAAGGGTTTTTCTAACAAATATTCAAAATAGTCTGTATTAAATTATTAATGTAGGTTTTATATAGAGGCACATCCTTTGTTAAGAATACGTTAAGCCATGTACTTTTACTTTCAAACTAAATTACTCAAAATGAGATATGGCATTGTAAAATTGCTGGTGCTCCTATGCACTGCTTATGGATTTTCTCAAACAAAGACCATTACAGGAACGGTATCTGACAACACAGGCCCCATGCCCGGGGTCAATGTCCTCATCAAAGGTACCACCAATGGCGTTGTGACCGATTTTGATGGAATGTTCAACATTGATGGTGTCTCAAACAGCGATGTCCTTGTATTCAGTTACATTGGATTTGTAACGCAGGAAATTCCGGTGGGCGCGCAGGATGTCATCAACATCATCCTACAGGAGGATACCCAAGCCCTGGACGAAGTAATCGTTGTGGGGTATGGTACCCAAAAGAAAAGTAACGTCATTGGTTCCGTGACCAGCGTTGAAATTGAGGAGGCCACCAATGTTCCCACCACCAACGTTTCCGAAATGTTGAGAGGCAGGGCGGCAGGTGTCCAGGTCAATCTGGGCGATGCCCGGCCCGGTGGCGGTTCCAATATTGTCATTCGTGGCAATGTGTCTGTTGCACCGAACGGCAACTCGCCCTTGATCATTGTGGACGGTCTGCCTTTTGACAACCTAAACGATGTGGCCCCGGATGATATCGCCAATATTGAGATTTTAAAGGATGCATCATCCACCGCCATTTACGGATCTAGGGCATCCAATGGTGTCATCTTGGTCACCACCAAAACAGGTCGTACGGGAAAGGCAACCATAGATTACCATGGGTATACCACCATTCAGACACTGACCAAGAACTTTAACCAGTATGATGGTCAACAGTTCATCGACCTCAGAAGAGAGGCCAACAGGAATCGGTTCACGGGGGATTACCTCAACGACGAGAACATCTTCTCGCCTTTTGAACTGGAAGCTATAGAAAACCGCAATTTTGTGGATTGGGAAGACCTCGTACTTCGCGATGCAGTCATCCAGAGCCATTCCCTAAGCTTTTCTTCGGGAACCGAGAAAACCAAGATCTTCTCCAGTGTCAACTATTTCACCCAAGAAGGAATTATACCAAATTCCAGTTTTGACAGGGGTACCTTCAAACTGAACATTGAGCAGCAGCTTACAGACAAATTGGTGTTCAGGGGGATCATCAACTACCAAAATGCAAACCAAGACAGGGAAACCGGCGGGTTGAACTTCACCACGATCACGCCTTTGGCGAAACCTTTCGATGAAGAAGGCGAGCTGGTAAAGTTCTATTTGGGCCCTTCCAACACAGCCGTGAACCCCTTGTGGGACCAAAGGGAATCCACCGATGAGACCAAGATCAACCTTACCGACATCAACCTCAGTTTGGTCTATAATTTCACACCTAACCTGAGCTATACCCTAAAGACCTTTCTGAGGAACAGGAACACCAACAGGGGCATTTACAGAAGCACCCTACACTCTGCTGGGGATGAGGGCATCGATGGGATCGCGGTGCTTTCCAACACCCTCTTCAAGCAGGTATTGGTGGAAAACATATTGAACTATACTCCGCAGATCCATGAAGACCACACACTGGACTTCACCGCTGTGCAGGCCTTTGACGAGCAGCGCAATGAGTACACCCAAATTGACAAGTCCGGTTTCACCAATGATGCATTGGGCTACAACGGCAATGCCACTACATTGCTCAACAACCCAAGGGATGTTTCCCAACGCAGGCTTCTTTCCTTTTTGGGAAGGGTACGTTATGGTTACTTGGATCGCTACCTATTGGAAGCCACTGCCCGGGCGGACGGTGCATCAGTTTTTGCGGAAAACAACAAATGGGGATTCTTCCCTGCGGTTTCCGTGGCCTGGAAGATGCAGAACGAGCCATTCCTTCAAAATGTTGATGCTATCAACGAATTGAAACTACGGGTCAGCTATGGTGCCACAGGAAATCAGGGCATCAACCCATTAGAATCCCTTGGGGTGGCGGACGATCTTCCCTATGTATTCGGTGACCAGACCGTTGGCGGTGCGACAGCGTCTTCCAGACTGCCCAATCCGAACCTAAAATGGGAGACTACCACTACCTTGAACACCGGTGTCGACTTTAGGTTGTTCAACAACCTTTTTGAAGGAACCTTTGAATATTACAAAGCCAACACCACCGACCTATTGCTGGATCGATCCATTGCCGGCACCACCGGTTTCAATGTGATACGTTTCAACGCGGGGGAACTACAGAACCAAGGTATCGAGGCATCGTTGACCACCAACATTTTCCGAAAGGAGAACTTTAGATGGTCCTTGGGACTTATCTTCTCCCGAAACAGGAACGAAGTGATCTCATTGACAGGTGAACTTGACGATGAGGGCAACCCCATCGACCTGACAGATACTTCAGGAAGAAGGTTGTCCATAGGCCAATCCATCAACAATATCTGGTTGCCCAAGTATGACGGGATCTATCAAGTGGGTGACGATATTGCCGGCTCTGGAAACCCATTGGCGCAGCCCGGAGACGTAAGGGTCATCGATCAAGATGGGAACGGCCAGATCGATGACAGGGACAATGTGTTCACCAACACCGATCCAGATTGGTATGGATCTATCACCAATACCATAAGCTACAAAAACTTTGACCTATTTGCCGATATCTACATCGTGGATGGGGCCACAAGGCTGAATCCCGTACTCGCCAATGGAGAATTGTGGAAAGGGGCCATCAATGGTATCAGGGCGAAATACTACACGCCCGAATATCCCTCAACAGAATACCCAAGGCCGAAACCGGACACACACTTGCATTTATTTTCCTTTGCGGTAAGGGACGCCTCCTATGTGCGCTTGAGGACCCTCACCTTGGGGTACAACATCCCGAGGGAAACTTTCTCGAAAATTGGGTTGCAAAGTGCCAAGCTCTATGTAACGGGGACCAATCTGTTCACTTTCACGGATTTCAGGTCGTACAGCCCTGAACAAAATCCAGTGAACGGAGGAGAAACTGCATTTCCCGAAACACGCAACATCACCCTTGGTGTCAAATTAGGATTCTAAAAAAAATTGTCATGAAAAACATATATAACTACATACCATCAAAAGGAATATTCGCAATGCTTCTTGGCCTTGCCATATTCACTTCCTGCGAAAAGGACCTTTTACAAGACGAATTGCTCTCGGACACTTCCGTTGACTTCCTATACACGACCCCAGAAGGTCTGGAATCGGCAGTGGTCGGGCTTTATTCACTCAACAGGAACATCTACCAAGACCTTAGCCTGAACGGTACCTATCCACTCATCCTACAAGCAAAAAGTGATTTAGGGGTAGGGATTACCGGTGAGGTTTCCCTATACAGTAGGTTACTTTGGGGCGCGAGCCTTGGTGACTATGGCACTACGTCCGGAATCAATGCCCATTGGGTGCACAATTATCGTATTGTGGACAGGGCCAATGCCGTGATCCGTGGAGCAGAAAACTTGGAGGATATTGACGAGGACAGGAAAAACCAAATCCTTGCTGAGGCCAAGTGTATGAGGGCCAATGCCTTTTTTACCCTCTACAGGCTTTTCAACAACATCTTCATCACTACAGAACCGACCACTCCAGAAAATGCGTTCGATGTACCACAGGACAAATCTTCCGTAGAAGAAATTTTTGCACTGCTACGCTCTGATCTTGATTTTGCCATCGAGCATTTGGACTACAATCCAGAGCAATTTGGAAGATGGGGGCAGGGAGCTGCGAGGCACCTTAGGGCCAAAGTCGCCCTGTGGGAAGAAGACTGGGCCGAAGCTGCCGCACAAGCCGATGCTGTCATTACCAGTGGCAATCACAGCCTAGTGGCCACGGAAGAAGTGTTTGCGGGTGAGCTGAACCATTCCGAAACCTTGTTTGCGATCAATTTTGAAAGGGAAACCATTGGCGGGGGCAGTCAACATATCATGAGTTGGAACATGGTGTCTTCCTATGCCGATGCACCAGGACTCATCCAATCTGTTGAAAATGGTGGGGCCGGCGCAGGGTTTATCTCATTGAACCAATACATGATAGACCTGCTCAATGAAGACCCTGACGACAAGAGGAAGAACAACACCTATTACATCTTTGAATACGCTTACAACGATGAGACCGCACTACCTCCCGGAAAACAGCTCGGTGACCCATTGGATCTTTATGAGAACAGTGAAACCGACCAAAACGAGTTCATGCTCTATTACAGGAGACAGAATCCCGGGGTACTCAAGTTTTTTGATGAGACCGTGGAACCCACCGACAGGAACCATTACAAGAATATCATGATCTACCGATTGGCAGAGACCTATCTGGTGGGGGCCGAGGCCCATATGATGCTGAACAATACCCCCAAGGCACTGGAATATCTGAACAAGGTAAGGGAAAGGGCCAACACGGACCCAGTGAACACCATCGACCTGCAGGCCATTTTGGACGAAGAGGCCCGCGAACTTGCCTTTGAGGGACAACGTTGGTTCACCTTGAAAAGAACAGGAAAACTGTATGAATTCCTTTTGGACCACATGAACAACGACAACATGAACGAGTCATACCCCGAAGGGAACCCCAAGGTACTCTTGAGGGAATACATGCAGAACTGGCCCATTCCCCAACAACAAATGGACCTTCTGGGACCCAGTTATCCCCAAAACGATGGGTACAACTAACGGTCAGCTAATCCGAATTAACTAAAACATCGAGAAATGAACAAGTATAAAAATAACAGGAACAGACCAAGCCCAAGACTGCACTTCCTATCACTGTTCCTTATATTGGGAACCTTGGCAACCATAATTTCTTGTGAAAACGAGGACGATTTGCCACCACCTTCCGCCTATGTGGCACCAGAGCCTGAGCCAGAACCTGAACCAGGAGGAGATTGTACATTTTCCACCATTGTGCCCGAAATTGCCGATGGCATCGATTTTGAATGTGGCGGTCCCGAAGTCACCTTTTTTGGCGAGAAGGACGGTTCGTTCACTGTGGAATATGTAGAAAATCCCGATCCCTCCGGCATCAACACCTCCGAAAGAGTAGTGGAATATACCCAGACCGAAGGTGTGGAGCCCTGGGCCGGTTTCTTTTTTGATTTGGCCAGCAAAGTGGATTTCTCGGAATTGCAGACCATCAAGATCAAGGTGTATTCCCCTGCGGCGGACCAAAACGTACTCTTGAAGTTCGAGGATAGCGCAGATGGTTCCATTTCCAAGGAAGTACAGTCCACCACCACTGTGGCCAACGCATGGGAAGAACTATCCTTTGCCTTCTCCCCTAGCGATACCGATAAATTTGACCGATTGGTTCTATTTTTCAACTTCAATGGGGACAAGGGTGCTGCCACCACCCACTATTTTGATGATATTGTCATGAGTGAAGGTGGTACCACCGAAGAGCCTGGGGATTCGTCCGAACCAACAAGTCCGGCACCCACACCTACCGTAGATCCATTGGAAGTCATATCCCTTTTCAGTGATGCCTATACCAATGTTCCTGTGGATACCTGGAGGACCGATTGGTCCGATGCCATCTTGGAAGACATTACCATTGAAGGAAATGCCGTCAAAAAATACAGCGCGTTGAGCTTTGTGGGCGCCGAGACCGTAGCCAACCAAATCGATGCCACGGACATGACCCATTTCCACACGGATATCTGGACAGCCGATGCCATGGAATTCAGGATCAAATTGGTCGATTTTGGAGCAGATGTAGCCTTTGGTGGAGGTGACGATGTGGAACACGAGATCGTAATCGAAAATCCCGCACAGGAAGAATGGGTAAGCCTGAGCATTCCCCTTTCGGATTTCGCAGGATTGACCACTAGGGCCAACATTGCCCAATTGATCTTTGTGGGAGCGCCCTCCAAGCAGAACACCGTATTTGTGGACAATGTGTATTTCTACGATGAAGCCGGTGTATCCTCCGAGCCCATATCAGGGGCACCGGTACCCACTGTTCCCGAGGCCAGTGTCATCTCCGTGTTCAGCGATGCCTACACAGATGTTTCCGGAACGGATTTCAACCCTAATTGGGGCCAAGCCACCCTTGTTTCGCAAGTGGATATAGCTGGAAACAATACATTGAAATACGAAAACCTCAACTATCAGGGAACGCAATTCGCTTCTCCACTGGATGTCTCCGCATCGACCATGATTCATGTGGATTTCTGGACAGCGGATTCCTCAAGTCTGAATTTGTCGCTCATAAGTACTGGGCCCGCAGAAACCCCTTATGCCTTTGACATTACCAACGGGGAATGGGTGAGCGTGGACATCCCTCTATCGGAATTCTCCAGTGTTGTGGATTTGACCGATGTAATCCAACTGAAGTTTGACGGTAATGGTACCATCTTTTTGGACAACATCTATTTCTTTACACCACCTCCAACTGAGCCCGCAGCTGCGGCCAACGCACCAACGGTTCCAGAGGCGGATGTGATTTCCCTGTTCAGCAATGCCTACACCAATGTCCCCGTGGACACCTGGAGGACGGATTGGTCAGCCGCCACACTTGAAGATATTTCCGTTGACGGTGACGACGTAAAAAAATACAGTGGATTAAACTTTGTGGGAATCGAGACCGTAGCCAATCAAATCGATGCCACGGACATGACCCATTTCCATACGGATGTCTGGACAGCCGATGCTACCCAGATCAGGGTCAAACTGGTCGATTTTGGGGCCAATGGCACCTTCGATGGTGGAGGCGATGATGTAGAGCACGAGATTACCATCGAAAATCCTGAGCGATACACTTGGATTTCCTTGGACATTCCACTCACGGACTTCACAGGACTGACCACTAAGGCGAACATTGCACAGTTGATCTATGCGGGCATGCCTGCAGGATCCATGACCCTGTTTGTGGACAATGTGTATTTTCACAAATAGTCAAAAAAATGAAAGCAAAATCCATTTCTCATGGGTTGGTTTGAGTTAGTTTAGTTAATGGATAGGCTCCCGTCCAAAAAAGGCGGGGGCCGATTTCCCAAACAAATTGCCATGAAAAAAAAGAACAGAACACGTATCCTTCAACTATTCAAAATGAATGTATTCAACATATCCTTATTGACACTGGTCTTTGCGCTATCCTGCAGCTCGAGTGATTCTGAAACAGGCGGGGGCCCTACCGATTTAGTGGTGGATGTGACCCTCGTCGGGGCCAACGATGCCAATCCCAACGGAAATGGCTCAGGAAAGGTCCAGGTTTCCGCAACGGCCAAGAATGCCACTCGATATGCGTTCCGCTTTGAAAGTGCGGACCAACTGGAAAGCCAAACAGGCACCATGGAATATACCTATACCAAAGATGGCACCCATTCCTACAATATTGTGGTCTGGGCCTATTCGGCAACAGGGGAATACATCAACCAAACAGTGGCCGTTGAAGTGTATAGGTCCGATGAAGAATTTGCGGCATTGGTCTTTTCAGATGAGTTTGATGATGATGGTGCCCCAGATGCGGAAAAATGGCATTATCAGATCATTCCACCAAACAATGGGAGTTGGCACAACAATGAACTCCAACACTATACCGCAAGGCCAGAGAACTCCTTTGTGAGCGATGGCACCCTCAAGATCAAGGCCCTAAAGGAAGAATACACCTATAACGGTTCCACCAAGTCTTATACTTCGGCCAGATTGAACGCCAAGCTTGCATTTACGTACGGTCGCGTTGAAGTACGGGCAAAACTGCCCAACATGGCCGGTACATGGCCCGCCATCTGGACTTTGGGTGCAGACTCGAATGAAACAGGAAACTATTTTGGTGACCAATATGGCAGTGTCGGGTGGCCCTTGTGCGGCGAAATCGATATTATGGAACAGACAGGGTGGGACAAGAACAGTATCATATCGCATTTCCATTGGGGCGATCTGAACACCCAGGTGTACAATGATGAAGGGGGGGAAGGCCCTGTTGCAAATGCCTCGACCGAATTCCATATATATTCGATGGAATGGAACAGTGGCAGCATCAAAACCTATGTGGATGGTAATTTAGTCTATGAATTCACCAATGCTCCCAACAAGCCCTACAATAAAGAGCACTACCTCATCCTCAATATTGCCATGGGAGGAAATCTGGGCGGGGATGTGCCCGATTCTTTTTCAGAAGATACTCTTGAAATTGACTATGTAAGGATATACCAGTAAGTTTTATGGTCCAACAATAGCGTTGCCGGTATCACTTAGTTGAAAATTCATAATTGTGGCAATAGGGTGTCACTTTCGGAAAGGCCGGAACCCAAACAGGTTTCGGTCTTTTCTATTGTCCAAGCTCACGGGCCTCGAAAGCAATAAGCTCTTGACCTTCAAAAGCCAAGGATACTTCTATGGGATTACAACAGACCTCACAGTCTTCCACATAGGTCTGCTTGGAAATGGAACTATCCAAAAGAAAGGAAATTTCTTCCCAACAATACGGACATTGGAAAAAATGCTCATCCATAGAATTTGATCGTGCCTGTTCGCAGCAAATATATGCTCCATTTCCAAAATTGAATCCATAAAAAAGGGGATACTTTGTATCCCCAAACCAAACAAACTAAAGTAATAAACTAACTACTCAATTTTCGTTATCGTCTTCAAATTTTGTATCTGCCATGCGTGTACGGTCAAAATGGATTTGGTTGAATTTAGGGTTCAATGTTTTGCTGTCCGTATCGAAGACCAAAAACTGACCCTTATCCATTTTTTCAAGACCTGTATAGGCATTGAATCGATTGTTCTGAAGTTGTAAAATCTGTAGGCTGGCGAGTTGTCCAAACTCCACCGGAATTTCCCCATCCAATTGGTTATTGGCCAGCACAAGTTCCTTCAAGTTGCCCAAGTTGCCAATCTCAGCTGGTATTCCCCCATCAAGCTTGTTCTCAAAAAAGCCCAGTACCTCCAACTTGGTGAGGTTTCCAATGGATTTTGGGATACCTCCTTCAAGATTGTTACTGGACAGGTTGAGTTCCTTCAAGTTTTCAAGCTTACCAAAGCTATCAGGAATCGGGCCTGTCAGAAAATTATTGAACATGGAAAAGACCTCCAACTGCTGCATGTTTCCGATCCCTTCAGGAAGGGAACCCTTTATCCTGTTCATCTCCAACCGAAAAACCTTGAGTTTTTCAAGTTTTACGATATCCTTGGGCAAAACCCCGGTAATATTGTTGAAGGCCAAATTTAGTTGCGTCAAATGTTCCAAATTGGCCATTCCTTCGGGCAATGTTCCGTTCAAATTGTTCATGAACAGGTTTATTCCTACAACATGGCCATTCTTGACCTCAATTCCTTTCCATGTATCCACTGGAGCATTCAGGTCCCAAGAGACCTTCCATTGACTCCCATCAGTGCTGTTATATAGCGCAACAAGGGCATCCTTTTCCTTTTTGGATACTTGACCGTTAGCAAATGACACTCCCACTGAGGAGGTCATCAATACGAATAAAATGGCCAATCGAATCATGGATTACTTATTTGATACACAGAATTTACCTACAAAGTAAGGAAAAGATGAAAAAACCTACAAATTTAATCGGCAAATGGAACATGGATTGTTGCGAATTTGTACAAATAAGTGGTCTACGTCAAAAAATAGTAGATCAATTCAATGATTCCAGCTCATGGGAAATGCTCTCCCATTCTTCCATAAGCTCTTCCAGGTGTTTTTTCTTACCCTGATAACCGTCAAAAAAGTTGGGTTTGGCTATGGTGGCATCATAGTCCATTAAAAGTTCGTGGTCTATATCCGCAATCTCTTGTTCCAATTGGGATATCTTCTTCTCCACCCCGCTCAGCCTATTCTTCAGGGATTTTTCCTTCTTCTGGGTATGGTAATCCGCTTCCTTGGTTTCGGTCGGTGCTTTTACCTCTATTCTGGCTTCTCTTTTTTCGATTTTCCTAAAGTCGTCCACTTTACGCTGCTCCAAGTAGAAGTCAATATCTCCGAGATATTCCTTGATGCCTCCGTCCTTGAACTCATATACCCTGTCCGTGAGCCCTTGCAGGAAATCCCGGTCGTGGGAAACGAGCACCAAGGTCCCCTCAAAGTTCTGCAGGGCCTGTTTCAGCACATTTTTGGATTTGATGTCCAAGTGGTTGGTAGGTTCGTCCATCACCAGCACATTGAAGGGCTGTAGCAGCATTTTGGCCAAAGCCAATCGATTTCGTTCCCCTCCGGAGAGTACTTTCACATACTTGTCCACATCGTCGCCCCTGAACAAAAAAGAGCCCAAGATGTCCCTTACCTTGCTCCGGTTGCTTTCATTGGCCGCATCGGTCATGGTGTCCAAAATGGTCTTGCTGCCATCCAGATACTCGGCCTGGTTCTGTGCAAAATAGCCCAATTGCACATTGTGGCCCATCTTTATGTTCCCTTCATGCTCCAATTCGCCCACCATGATCTTTGCCAAGGTGGTCTTGCCCTGTCCGTTCTGCCCAACAAATGCGGTCTTGCTACCGCGCTCCACCAATAAGTCGATGTTTTGCAGCACCTGCTTCTTTCCATAACTTTTGGATAGGCTTTCCAGCTCGGCAACCACTTTACCGGGGGTCACGGATACCGGGAACCTAAGGTTCATCACACCATTGTCCTCTTCGTCCACCTCGATCCGTTCGATTTTGTCCAGCTTCTTGATCAGCGATTGTGCCATGGATGCCTTGCTCGCCTTGGCCCGGAACTTCTCTATCAGCCTTTCGGTCTGTTGTATCTGTTTTTCCTGGTTCTTTTGGGCGCTTAGCTGCTGCTCCTTGATCTCTTTTCTGAGTTCGAGGAACTTGGTGTAAGGTTTGTTATAGTCATAGATCCTTCCCAATGAGATCTCGATGGTGCGGTTGGTGACATTGTCGAGGAACATCTTATCGTGGGAAACAATCACCACCGCCCCGGAATAATTGTTCAGGAACTGTTCCAACCAAATGATGGATTCTATGTCCAAGTGGTTGGTTGGCTCATCCAGCAGCAACACGTCGTTATTTTGCAACAAGAGCTTGGCCAGCTCAATACGCATGCGCCATCCGCCGGAAAAAGTGTCGGTCAACTTGTTGAAATCCTCCCTTTTGAAACCGAGTCCGAGCAAAACTTTCTCGGTATCTCCCTGGTAATTGTACCCCCCAAGAATTTCGTAATGGTGGGTCACGTCATTCAGGTCCACCATCAGCTGGTGGTAGCCTTCGCTTTCATAATCGGTTCGTTCCGCTAGGCCGGTGTTGATTTGGTCCAATCTCTGTTCCAGTGCCTTTATCTCCGAAAATGCCTGATAGGATTCTTCCAAAACGGTCCTTCCCAGATCAAAATCGATGTCCTGTTTCAAAAACCCGATCCTTATTTCCTTTTCTGTGGCCATGGTGCCCCCGTCCAAGGGCATTTCCTTGGCGAGCAATTTGAGCAATGTGGACTTTCCCGCACCGTTCTTTCCAATGAGGCCTACCCTGTCACCGCCGTTCAAACGGAATGAGATTTCCTCGAAAAGATATTCGCCTCCAAAGGCTACGGAAAGATTATGGACATTTATCATTTTATGTGACCTGAATTACATAGCAAAAGTGGCTTTATGCGTATTTTTGCTTAAAAATCGGTGCAAATGTTAAAAAAAGGAACCAAACTGTACAGCATTTTAACAGGAAGTTGTCCCAAATGCCATGAGGAAAGCATGTATGTGAACCACAATCCGTATGCCCTTTCCCAAATTTTCAAGATGCACGAGCGTTGTTCCCATTGTGGCACCAAGTACAAGATAGAGCCATCTTTCTTCTATGGCTCCATGTATGTAAGCTATGGGGTGGGGATTGCCTTCGCCGTTGCCGCCTTTGTGATATCCTACCTGTTCATTGGCACCAATTTGGTCAACTCTTTTATTGCGATCGTGGGCACGTTGATTGTTTTTATGCCCCTGATCATCCGTTTGTCCCGAAACATCTGGATCAATTTCTTTATCAAATATGATCCTGCTTCGTCCAAACACCATCATGTAGCGAAAAATCAGGTGCAATAGTATTTCTTGGTGAACCTTTGGATGTCCATTTCGGGATCCAATGGGACTCCCCTTTCAATGGCGTTGAACAACTGACCAGACGCATAGGGAGCTATGAGCACACCCCTGGAACCGAACCCGTTCAACACATACAGGTTTTTGTGGGTTGGATGCTGCCCCACCAATGGCCTTCTATCGACCACCGTGGGCCGTATTCCGGCTACATGGTCCACGATCTCAAAATCGCATTTCAGAAAAGTCCTCAATTTGTCCACCAGTTCATCCCTGGACTCTTTCGTGGGCTCATTGGTCTTGTCCTTCCACTTGTAAGTGGCCCCAAGCATGTAATGGTCTTCCCCCAACGGAATGGTGAAAACAGATGATTTGATGACGCTGCTCTCCTTATAATCGGGAGCTTTGATGATCAACAGTTCCCCTTTTGTGCCATTCAAGGGCAAATACCCAAAAAAGGGGTCGTTCTTAAGGCCATAGCCACATGCGAAAACAATGCGCTTGGCAGTTATCGATTTGTACTGGACATGGTCTTCCCGATGTTCGAAGTTGGAAAAGTCAAAGGATTCCGCTTCCAATATCCCCTTACCCCCCAAATACAGCATATAGGATTCCACCAAGGTGGCGGTGTCCACTCTTCCCGTGTGTTTGACTTCTCCCAACCCGAAAGGTGCATCCAGGTTTGGATTGTTGTTCCGAAGGATGTCGGTGGAAAGAAAATGGTCCAATCCTGGTCGGTCCAAGGCCTCAAACCATAGATTCTGCTCCTCTATGGATGCAAACCTGCGCAGTACGGGGAGCTTATGGTCCAGCGTGACACCCAACTTTTTCTCCAGATTTTTGTAGAAGGGCATGGCCTGTTCCATAAGGAGCTTGGCCTTCCAAGCCATGGTAAAGCGCTTTAAGATGACCGGATTGTAGAGGCCACCGGCCACTTGGGATGCCCTTTGGGACCCATCCGAGATGACCTTGAAGGTCTTTCCCTCCTTTTCAAGTGTCTCGCAGAACGAGATTCCCGCCAACCCGACACCAACAACTATATAGTCCAACATGGGACAAAATTAACCATCTGTGCCGTATTGTAGAAAACTTCGATCTATAATGGCACAAAAAAACGCCGCAATAATCATTGCGGCGTTAATTTCTATTGAATTGGAAAATTTTTCAGGCTTAGTATGCCCACATATCCTGCTCCCTGTCCCTGATGGTCTCTTTGATCCTCTGGGCTTCCAAGAGCTGGAACAATGCATTGTCGAAGATATACTCGTCTATCTTACGGTCTTCATGGACGTTCTCCTCTTTATAGATCACACCGTTGAAACGTCTTGCGTTCAGCAGCATGTCAAAGGAGATGGGCCTTGCCGAGTTGCGTTGGTTGTACACCTTGGCCTCGTGCAGGATCTGCCTTGCAGCAGGATACCACACCCAGAACAGCTCCACTTTGTTCTCCCCTGGATCCATGGATTCGTCATCTATAAAGTTGACGTCGGGAGCAACGGGTGCAATCCCCAATAGACGGTACTTCAGTTCTCCCTGGCGTTTGTCAAAGTACCAGATTCCTTTGATACGGTATTCTTCGATGTCGGCGGCGGTCAGGTCCCTTTGGTTGATGAACTCTGGGGAAATACGCTCTCCGGCATTCATTTGCTCGTATCCGAGGTCGGTGGTATCCACTTTGCTCAAAGTCGCTGATAGGTCTTCCAGTTTTCTCTTTTCGGTAAAATAGGAATCCGTATAGACTTCTGTCAGCTTGCCGTTCTTGATGTTCTTCATCAAAACGTCGTAGAGCGACCTTCTGTCCGCTCCAATACCTATGGTATCGGTTGGGTAGTACAATGGAAAGTTGACACGTTCGTCCAGGTCAACGATTTCCCATACGGTCTTGGACCAGAGGATATCCCTGTCATCCACATATCCGTATTTCAATGGGGCATCGGCGTCCTGCTCAATTTGAGCCTGGGTCTTTTTACCAATATCACTGGGCAGTTTGGCATTCAAAATGTTTGCCTGTGCCATCATTGATACGGGCAATACGCCCAACAATCCGATTAGTAATGCATTTTTCCAATTCATGATAACTTATATACTTTTTTAGTTTGTAAGCTCTACCACCACAGGAGATACTTTTTTCAACTTGTAGCTCTTGTTGTTGGTGATGTAAGCTTGGATATCAAATATCTGGACGCTTTCTCCCCTACCTGCCCTGCTTAGAACAGATTTGGCCCTGCTATCCAATTTGTTTCCGCTAACGATTACGGTGGGCTGTCCAGGAACTTTGAACTTGAACTCGCTCACAGAAAGGTTGAGATCGAAGTCAAAGTCTTCCAACATAGCACTTACCGTAGAGATTTCCAAATTCTTCCTTGGCATTTTTACGCTTCCAGCCTCACCACGAACGGTACCACTAGGTCTTGGAATGTCCTTGATACGGAACTCATTTTTGCTAGAAATAGGCTTACCATCAGGCAATGTACCTGAGGCAGTAATGGTCACTGTTCTACCTGTACCTGGGTTCATGATGTAGTTGCTACCACTTCTTCTGCTAAGTCCAGGAGCCGAAGCCGTTACCTTATTGTCAGGAATACCGGGGATGGAGATGGTCATTGGGTTGGCCACACCACGGTATACCACGTTCATCTTATCTGCAGAGATCACAGCAGCATTGGGCATGGAGATGGTCGCGAAAGTGTTGTCCACTTCCACTGGCACTTCTTTTCCATCCTGCATGAAGTACATGGTCCCTTTAATGGTATGGTCGCCTGGGGTTCCTGCACTGATCAACATTTTGATTCCACCTGCCTCAAGCTCGTAATCCTTGCCCTCGGTCATTGGTCTTCCGTCCAAGGTCAATTCCGCTTTCACTGGAGTGGATGTCTTGTCCGTTTTGCTCACGATGATCTTACCATCGTATTTTTCACCTGAATAGTAGGCCGTTTTGGGAGCAGACAATGAACTTGCAAAGTTGGTCAAGGAAACAGCAGCGGTCAAGTTACCTTCCAAAAGGTTTTTCAATACCTCTTGTTCTGTAGTCTTGATATCTGCCTGCAATTGGGTCAACTTGGTCAATGAGGCCACTAATGGGAAGCCTTCGAAATGGTAGTTGATCCAGTCTTGGCGGGTACCGTCCCTTTTTTCCACTTTACCATCAGCGTCACCTGTTGCAAAACGAACTTTTACGGCTTCTTTCACAGAGGTAAACTTACCTTCTGGCAAAGCGTTGATCACTCCTTCACGATAATCGTTGATCTGTTTCATGAACTCTTTCCCTTCTGGGCCCAAGTTGTCCCCTTGGAAGAATTTCTGATCTAGATAATCGGACTTGTCCATGACCACATAATCCTTTGGGTTTTCCAAATCGGCGGTCATTCCTTTTTTCAATTCTTCCAGATAGGTATAGTATGAATCTGAAAGTTCTTTGACTTTCTGTGCATTCTGGTACAGCGCTCCATATTCTGCTTCGTTTTCAGAAGCCTTTGTTTCCAAGCTGCCCAAGAATGCCAGGTTGTTTTCGGTTGTTTTTGCATTGGATGTCTCCAGCTTTTCGTTCATCAGACCGAAAGCTGCAAGTACTTCCTTGCTCATGTTAAGGGCCAACATCGCGATGAAGATCAAGTACATTAGGTTGATCATCTTCTGACGTGGTGTTTGTTTTCCTCCTGCCATGTTTTTCTAATTAGATTTTAAAAATTAATTTGATCTGGGTTTGGTTTCGACTAATTTGTATCTAATTAGTTTCTGCTTCCCATGGCGGATAGCATACCTCCGTAAACTCCGTTCAAGGAAGAAAGATTGGTTGCCAAAGATTCCATTTGATCTTTCAATGCACCTGCATTCTGTACCACTTCCTCGTTGATGGAAGCTTGACGGCTAGCGCTTTCCAACTGAACTTTGTACAAGCTGTTCAAAGATTCCATTTGGGCAGCGGCATGTGACAATTCCTCAGAGTATTTTTTGGTGTGCTGGATGGCATCCGTGGTAGGAGCGATATTTTTGGCAGCACCTTCAAAACTCTTGATGCTCTCTCCTAGGCTAGAGAATAGGTTGGCATCGATATTGGCCTCTTTCAAAAGCTCGTCCAATTTTCTGGAAAGGATTCCTTCAGCTTCTTTGGCATCCTTGGCATCCTGCTTTTTAGAACCACTCTGTTGGCCACCTGCCAATTCTGGGTATACCAAAGACCAATCGTATTCGTCGTCCACTGGTTCAAATGCACTGATGGCGAAGATCAATGCTTCGGTAATAAGTCCAACTGCAAGAAGAAGTCCACCGGTAAGTGGTCCGAACTCCCAGTGAAGGATCTTGAACAATGCACCAATGATTACCACCGATGCCCCAAGCCCGTAGGCCATGTTAAACAATTTTTTTGTTGATTTTGACTGTGCCATAATTCTAGTTTTAATTAAGTTATATAAATAATAAGTATTTGGTTACTAACTAAGCTTATTTATATAATGTTCTCTGCTTTTTATTTATTGTTTCAATTAATCCGGCAATCCTTGGCCCTTAGTGGAATCCTCTTCGCCCATGTAATCTTGGACTGTTCTGAACCCAATATAGCTCCTTGCGGAATCTTGGTACTCATAGTCCCTGGTACTTACCTGAAGGAAGTAGGCGACATCTTTCCAAGATCCTCCACGGATCACCTTTCTTTGGTTTTGCCCTGAACCAATGTTAGGGTTCATGGTGGATACATATTCGTAAGCGTTCTGGTCAAAGCTGGAGTTGGTCCATTCGGATACGTTTCCGGCCATGTTGTAGAGGTTGTACTCGTTTGGCTCGAAGGATTTGGCCTCCACGGTATATAGGGCCGCATCTGCTGCATAATCGCCTCGTTGTGGCTTAAAGTTGGCCATAAAGCAACCCGTATCACTGATTACGTATGGTCCTCCCCAAGGATAGGTTCCTCCTTCGATTCCGCCCCTAGCAGCATATTCCCACTCAGCTTCCGTAGGCAATCGGAACTGGTTCACGAACTGCTTGCCACGGGATTTTTGGTCATCGTTCTTGAACTTGGTCCTCCAGTTACAGAAGGCCTTGGCCTGCATCCAGTTCACACCCACAACAGGATAGTCACTGTAGGCATCGTGCCAGAAATAGTCATTGTGCATGGGCTCGTTGTAGGAGTATTCAAAATCCCTGATCCAAACCGTGGTGTCTGGGTATATTTCAAATTCTTCATGCCTGATAAAATCCTTTCTCCTTCCAGATTTGGCCCTTGCAGCGGCCTCAATGTCCATCCAACTGTATTTATATTTCAACTTGGTCACATCGATGGTTCTCAAGCCATTATAGCTTTCTTCTTCCGGAATGTATAAGGAGTCCATTACTTCCGCATAATACTCGTCTGGATATTCAGAAGTGTCCCATACCAGGTCCACATCCTTGTTCAGTGCCCTTCCCTCATAACCGGTATCACCAAGTCCTGCATAATTGTCAAGCATATACTTGTCATATACAGAAAGTTCGGTAGTATCGGTATCCTTAAAGGCATACTCCCCAATACCTTCATCTTCTGGTCCGATTCCAAGTTCATCGGCCAAAATGGCCAATCTGGTCCTGACTATGGAATCCTTTACCCACTCCACAAACTGTCGGTACTCACTATTGGTGATTTCCGTATCATCCATATAAAAGGAACGTACGGTGACCGTTCTTGTGGGGGCGTTCAATACTTTTGCCTGATCCTCTTCGGCCTTTCCCATTACAAAGGCACCGCGCGGGATCAGTTCCATGCCATAGGGCTTCTCTGGATGCCATTTTTTTCCACTGACCCCAACTAGTTCACCTTTCGACCTCGATTTGGACCCACAACTGGTGAGCAAAAAAACAAGCGCCATGGATGAAAAGAATAGCTTTCTCATACTTTAGGTTAAATTACTTTCGATTCAAGATTATAAACTGTGATACACAAATTCATTACTCTCAAAACTAATTTTTGAATAAATTATTGTGCAAGAACAATTAATGCGTAAAATTTAATTTGTTTAGTGAAAGCCCTTTCTATAGGCTTTGAACCACCTTTCGGGAATGTTCTGGTTGCAAGCATCCAAATAGTCTCCTTCGGTGCATGGTAATAACGCCACCGAATTTGTTTTAGTATGCTCGCCCAAAATTGATGGTACCTCCACCCACCAGCGTTCGGTCACGTGGCTCTTGTAGAAGATAAGCTCTTCCGTGTCGGTGGGTACGGTGAATTTGGTAAAGTCTTCGCTCTTTGAGCTGGGCTGTTCCTTTATCCTAAAGGATAGCCCTTCTATGAAATACCAGATGATCTGGGCAATCATCTGAAAGGCCTGGTGGGAGTTCTCCCCTTCGTAGATCCCGAACAGGGAGACCCTGTCACTGATCCCGGCATACCGGGCTATGGCACATATTTCCCTTCCGGTGAAGCCGTTGGGGGAAAAGTTCTTGGACAGCCCCATTTCGCTGGCGCGTATGGCCCTAAGGTCCAAGCTCACGATATCGCTACTGCGCAGTATGGGCTCTGCCAGTTCTATGTCTGCGGCAATCTCACCCAACCTATAGGCATCAAAGAAAAGACGCTCCATCAGGTCAATCTCTTCCTGCGCATTGAAATAGCTTTGGTATCCTATATTGGAAAAATTGAAAAGATTGTTAGGTTTGTCCGTAATGATCTTGCTCATGTAGGAATGTGAGGAAATGAGCTCCTCGTCCTCCCCAAAATCAAAACGGCTGTCTATGGCCACAAGGTTCACCATGTCCTTGATCTTGTCAAAGGCACGATAGGTAGGGTAGGTAATATCCTGGGTACATCCTATTATAATAGGTATGATGTTTTCCTCCAGCAGTCCCGCCACAATTTCCTTGACCACAAAATACGTGTCCTCTACGGTATCACCCTCCTCCACGTCCCCTAGATCTATGATGGTAGAGTTCCAGTTGCCCATCATAAGGCGGTACAGTTGGATGCGCACTTCGTCCACATCCAATTTTTCTGGTTTTTTTTCAAATGCGTTCCTGGATTCCAATACGCCAAAGATGGCCACATCGGCATGGGCAAAAACGGGAAGTCCGTCCTTTTCCGTATGCATGTGGATGTTCTTGCCGATGGCCTGTTGGGGCAGCAATTCCATATGTGCCAACACCCTGTCCTTAACGGGAACCAAAAAATCGAACGCCATATTATTTCTTTGCCTTGGCTTTTTTCTTAGGTGATTTCTTTTCCAAAAGGGCCTTTGCCTCTTCCAAAGTGATCTTTGCGGCATCCACATCCTTGGAAAGCTCTACTTTGACCTTGCCTTTCAAGATGTTGTGCCTTCCCCACCTGGCCTTCTCTATCCTGATCTTTTCCTCGGGCCACTCCTGGACCACTTTTTCGGCCTCTTTCTTCTTTTTGTCCTCGATGAGTTCCTCCACATCGGATTGGGAAAGATGGTCAAAATCGTATTTCTTGTTCACATTGATGAACATGCCGTCCCATTTGATGAAAGGACCGAACCTACCCTTGCCCTTGGTGACTTCCTTGCCCTCATAGGTAGCAATGGGTGCATCCGCTTTTTCCTTCTCCTTGATGAGCTCTATGGCGCGGGTCAGATCCACATCAAAGGCACTTTCGCCCGGATCCAAGGAAATGAACTTTTTCCCAAACCTGACATAGGGGCCGTACCGACCCACGTTCGCCTCAATTTCTTCTCCCTTGTATTCCCCCAATTGCCTGGGCAACTGGAACAGTTCCATGGCCTCTTCAAAAGTGATGGTCCCAATGGACTGATCGGGAAGCAAGCTGGCAAACAGTGGCTTTTCTTCTTCATCCACCGTCCCTATCTGCACCATGGGTCCAAAACGGCCCAATCTGGCGGCAACCTGCCTGCCCGATTTGGGATCTACGCCCAAGATACGTTCCCCGCTGGCCCTTTCGGCATTTTCCTCGACCTCCAACACATTGGGATGGAAATCCTTGTAGAAATTTTTCATCATTTGCTGCCAGTCCTCTTCACCAGTAGCTATCTCATCAAAATCCTCCTCCACTTGTGCCGTGAAATTATAATCCAAGATCTTGGTGAAATTGCTCACCAAAAAGTCGTTCACGATCATTCCTATATCGGTGGGAACCAGTTTTCCCTTGTCCGAACCCACCATCTCGGTAAGTTGTTCCTCTACGAGTTTTCCTTTTTCCAAAACCAATTGGAAATATTTCCGCTCCGTGCCCTCCACGCTTCCTTTTTCCACGTAGCCCCTGTTCTGGATGGTGGAAATGGTGGGCGCATAGGTAGATGGTCTACCAATGCCCAGTTCCTCCAGTTTCTTGACCAGTGAAGCCTCCGAATAGCGATAGGGGGGCCGGGTAAAGCGTTCCGTGGCAGAGATAACGATATTCTGTAATGTCTCGCCCACCTTCATGGCCGGCAGCATTCCCTCCTGGTCTTCCGCACCCTCCTCATCATCGGTGCCTTCCAGGTATACTTTAAGGAATCCATCGAACTTGACCACTTCACCATTGGCGGTGAATTCCTCCTGATGGGTGCTGGCCTTGATCTTTACATTGGTCCGTTCCAACTGTGCATCGCTCATCTGGGAGGCCAAGGTCCGTTTCCAGATCAGTTCATAGAGCTTGGACTGGTCCCTTTCCAGGGAAGGGGACTGTAATTTCATATCTGTGGGGCGAATCGCCTCGTGGGCCTCTTGTGCCCCCTTGGTCTTGCCCGTAAAGTTTCTTGTTTGGCTATAGTTCTCGCCATAGTTTTGGACGATGGCCTCTTTGGCGGCGCTCAATGCCTCATTGGAAAGGTTCACGCTGTCCGTTCTCATATAGGTGATCAAACCCGCTTCGTATAGCCGCTGTGCCACTTGCATGGTGCGACTGACGGAAAAATAGAGCTTTCGCGAAGCTTCTTGTTGCAAGGTCGAGGTGGTGAACGGGGCTGCCGGGGATTTCTTTGCCGGTTTTTTGTCTAGATCGGCCACTGAAAAATCCGCACCGATATTTTGTTTGAGGAAGCTTTCGGCCTCTGCTTTGGTCGGGAAGGCTTTGTTCATCCTGGCCGAAAAGACATTGCCACTGTCGGTCTTGAATTCTGCCTTTATCCTGAACGATGCCTCGGGCGCAAAGCCCTCGATTTCCCGCTCCCTTTCCACGATCAGCCGTACCGCTACGGACTGGACCCTGCCAGCTGAAAGTCCCGGTCTTATCTTTTTCCAGAGCACGGGAGAGAGTTCATAACCCACCAACCTGTCCAAGACCCTTCGGGCCTGTTGTGCATTCACCAAGTTATAGTTGATGTCCCTCGGGTTTTCTATGGCCTTTTGGATAGCCGATTTGGTGATGGAGTTGAACACGATACGTTTTGTCTTGCTCTTGTCCAGTTTCAACTCTTCCGCCAAGTGCCACGAAATGGCCTCTCCCTCGCGATCCTCATCACTGGCCAGCCATATGGTATCGGCCTTTTCGGCGAGGTCCTTGAGTTTTTTCACCAAGGCCCTTTTCTCCTTGTCAACAGTATATTTTGGCTTGAAATCGTTTTCCACATCTACCCCAAGTTCTTTTGAAGGGAGGTCTACAATGTGCCCAAAACTTGATTCGACTTGATATTCTTTTCCTAGAAATTTTTCAATGGTCTTTGCCTTTGCGGGGGACTCTACAATAACTAAATTCTTTGGCATGCACTGGTTTTTGTCGTAACAAAAGTATATCAATTTTTCGATTTTGGGTTTTTATGGAACCCATATCAAAAAAATATCCCGCTGAAAACGGGATATTTGACTTGTTTTTTTGCTTTTTTTAGTTGAGCCCTATCTGGCTGATGAGCTTGATCCCCCCATCCAAATACTCATATTGATACAAGATTCCATCTCCCACCATGATCAAGTGGTTTTCCAAAGGAATGACATCAAAAGTGACGATGTCCTCGAAATGGTTCAGCTCTTTCAGGTCGTTGATGTCGGTCTTGTCATAGACCTTCAGACCGGAAGTCCCGTCACAGATAAAAAGTTTTTCTTCCCTGATACCCAGGCCGTAGGGCCCATCCATAGGGTACTGTACCGCCAGTTCTGGATTCAAAATGTCCGAAATGTCCACAATGAACAATCCGCTCTCGGTGGCACCACACATATTTCCTCCTCGCAAGGTCACATAAGCATAATCGCCATCCACCACCACCGGGTCGCAGGCCGTACCATGCTCAAACTCCGAAACCTTGGAAGGTGCGGCAGGGTCGGTGATGTCATATATATACATTCCCCGCATGCTGCCCAAGAAAAGGTAACTACCATTGTAAAAAATGGTCTCTATATCAAAACCTGCATACACATCCTCCAACGCCTGTGGGTTGTCCAAATCAGATATGTTGAACACATTGATGTTATGGCTGTCCACGGCGTAGAGGTAATCTTCCACGATTTTGAACCTCGCGAGCGAACCTCCTTGGCCCGTTGTTCCACCATTGGCAGATTCCATGGCTAGCATGTCATTCGTAAAAAAGCCCCAACCCTGTTTTTCCGCTTCGGAAATCAGCCTTCTTTCCGTTGTGGTCGTCCATCCCACAATGATCTCATTTTCGTAATCGTATTCCATGTCCTCTATGATATTGGCCTCAAAAGGGAAGACCGTGCCGCCTTGCAACACGTTTTCCAAACGGTTCACCAACGCAATGTTGTCGATATCGGAAATATCGATGACTATCAAATCCGCCAAGCTATCCGCAAAAAGATAATCGTCCTTGACCGAAATGTCCACATTGCCGGGAATATTGATGAATCCAATTTTTACGGGTTGCTGTGGATTACGGTTGTCGATTACATGGATGCCCTGGTATTTGTCATTCACAAAAATGTAATCTTTATAGGTATAGACCTTTCCCGATTCTTCAATAGGTCTGGGTGCGATGATGTCCACACTGTTGGCAAATTCCGTTTTGCTCATCACCAAGGGACGGGCAACGATATAATCGGCATATTTATCACTGGAATCGTCGTTGGTACAGGACCCAAACAACAGAAACGCCAGGAAAGGCAACAAAAGGATTTTCTTTTTCATAATAGTCGGTATTTTAACCCTATAGATGATAATTTTCCAAAAAAGTTGCGTCAACCTTCAGTGAAAATTCAAGCATCCATGGACAGACCGATGGCATCCTTATATATGTAGTAAATTGGAATCTTGGAGAACATCGCCGTAAAGAAAACACCCACCAAACAGAGGATGACCCCCAATTGAGCGACCAATCCCGCCACAAAGACCAAAGCAAATATGATGAGCCAGTTCTTATTGCCCAGCGCAAACCCGGATTTCACGATTTCCAGGGCCGTCAGTTCCCGATCAAAAGCAAAAAAAGCGGGGAAAAGGGACATGGGGACCATCAAATAAATAATACCCAGCCCACAGGCCAGCAATCCCAACAAAGACAATCCAAACATCAACAACGAAAGGACAAGCGCCTTGACCAAGTAAGGCTTTTTGAAATAGAAAAAGTAATCATCCCTGCCCATTTCGTCCATATCGTACTTTCGGCAAATGCGCAAAAAAGCGGCATTCAAACAAAGACCAATGACCATCACCCCAACGGAAAAAATGGGCATTACCAAAATCATGATGCCTGCAAATGCCGGGGGCATCTCATTATGCTCAAAGGCTTCGGGGTCCGAAATCCCCATGGCCAACATGGGCGCATAGATCAAAATATAAAAAGGGATCATGGTCAAAAGGGTCAACAGTAAGGTAAGGAATCCCTGCAGCCAAACTTTTTTGAAGAGTTCCACAGATCGGTTGAACACGCTCCCAAACTCCGTTGGGCCACTTTCGTTAATGCGTTGGGAAACATGGGTAAAGTCCATATCGGCAATGGTTATGTTATTTTGTTGAAGGTAACATTAACTCCCGAATCCACAATATAATCCTAAAAAATACTGCCATATTGTCACTAAAATGGAATAAGCATTATCTTTGCACCCCATTGCAGCAATATGATAAAGGACGAAAGCGTAGCGAAAATAATAGACGAAAGCCAACAGGGAAACACTTTGGCTTTGGAGAAGGACGAAAAGAACACCCGAAAGCTCTACATCGAGAGCTATGGCTGCCAGATGAATTTCTCCGACAGTGAGATCGTTGCGTCCATTCTGGCCAAGGAGGGGTTCAACACCACACAGCTATTGGAGGAGGCCGACCTGGTCTTGGTAAACACCTGTTCCATCCGCGAAAAGGCGGAACAGACCGTGCGCAAGCGTCTGGAAAAATTCAACGCCGTAAAAAAGACGAACCCCCACATGAAAGTTGGCGTCTTGGGATGTATGGCGGAACGCTTGAAAAGCAAGTTCCTTGAAGAGGAGAAGATCGTGGACATGGTGGTAGGCCCCGATGCCTACAAGGACCTGCCCAACCTCATCCAGGAAATCGATGAGGGCCGTAATGCCGTGAACGTTATCCTTTCCAAGGACGAGACCTATGGCGATGTGGCCCCTGTCAGGCTGAACTCCAATGGCATCACCGCTTTTGTGTCCATCACCCGTGGGTGCGACAACATGTGTACCTTCTGTGTAGTGCCCTTTACCCGTGGCAGGGAACGCAGCCGTGACCCCCAATCCATTTTGGAAGAAGTGAACGATCTTTGGGAAAGAGGTTTCAAGGAAATTACCCTTTTGGGACAAAATGTGGACAGTTACCTTTGGTATGGTGGTGGTCTGAAGAAGGATTTTGAAAAGGCCTCGGAAATGCAAAAAGCCACATCTGTGAACTTTTCCAAACTTTTGGAACTGGTGGCCCAAGCGCAGCCCAAAATGCGCATCCGTTTCTCCACCTCCAACCCACAGGACATGACCTTGGACGTTATAGAGACCATGGCCAAATATGAAAATATCTGCAAATACATCCACCTGCCCGTACAGAGTGGCAGCAATAGGATCTTGACGGCCATGAACCGCCTTCATACCCGTGAGGAATATTTTGAACTCATCGATAACATCAAAAAAATCATTCCCGATTGCGCCATCAGCCAAGATATGATCACCGGTTTCCCAACGGAGACGGAAGAAGACCATCAGGACACCTTAAGTTTGATGGAATACGTCAAATACGATTTTGGCTTCATGTTCGCCTATTCCGAAAGACCCGGAACCTTAGCCGAGCGTAAAATGGAGGATGACATTCCCGAAGAGACCAAGAAAAGACGTCTAACGGAAATCATTGACGCACAACAAAGGCACAGCCATTATCGCACACAAGAGCATTTGGGCAGGACCGAGGAAGTACTCATCGAGGGCACCTCCAAAAAATCTGCCGACCATTGGATGGGCCGAAACTCACAGAACACCGTGGTGGTCTTTCCAAAGGAACACTACAAAGTGGGCGATTTTGTAAACGTAAAGATCAATGAATGTACCTCTGCCACCTTGATCGGCGAGGCGGTGGGCCATTCGAAAAACAATTAACAACCTTTTGTAGTTCTGTACAGTTGCTGAGCGCAGTCGAAGCATGATGTGGACACAAAAGCAAAACAATAAGATTCCTGCCACCGCAGGAATGACAGAAAATGGAAAGTATACAATCCATAAAACAACGGTTCGAGCTCATCGGCAATGATGTGAAACTCAACCGTGCCATAGAAAAATCCATCCAAGTGGCCCCGACCGACATTTCGGTCCTGGTCACTGGGGAAAGTGGAGTCGGAAAGGAAGCGATTCCCAAGATCATCCATTCCTTATCGCACCGCAAGCACGCCAAATACATTGCTGTGAACTGTGGGGCCATTCCCGAGGGCACCATAGACAGTGAACTCTTTGGCCATGAAAAGGGAGCCTTTACCGGGGCCACACAGACCCGAAGCGGATATTTTGAGGTGGCCGATGGCGGAACCATCTTTCTGGATGAAGTGGGCGAACTCCCACTCACCACCCAAGTTCGTTTGCTGCGTGTATTGGAAAACGGGGAATTCCTGAAAGTGGGATCTTCCCAAGTACAGAAGACCAATGTCCGCATCGTGGCGGCCACCAACGTGAACATGTTCGAGGCCATTGAAAAGGAAAAGTTCAGGGAAGACCTCTACTATAGGTTGAGCACGGTGGAGATCAATATTCCCCCACTCCGTGAACGCCGGGAGGACATCCATTTGCTGTTCCGGAAATTTGCTTCGGATTTTGGTCAGAAATACAAAATGCCCACCATTCGCCTGGAGGACGATGCAGTCCATCTATTGTTGAAATACCGTTGGCCGGGAAACATCAGGCAATTGCGGAACATCGCCGAACAGATATCGGTATTGGAAGAAAACAGGACCATCACGGCAGCCACATTGAAAAGCTACCTGCCCGATGCCAGTGGTTCCAATCTACCCGCAGTGGTAGGACAGACCAAGAAGGAAAGTGACTTCAGCAACGAGCGTGAAATTCTTTATAAAGTGCTCTTCGACATGAAGGGGGACCTGAACGACCTGAAAAAGCTGACATTGGAACTCCTCAAGGAAAACGATTCCAAAAAGGTGCAAAAGGAAAATGAAAACCTCATCCGCAAGATCTACGGAAAACCCGAAGAGGATATCGAACAAGAAGAGGAAGCCATGGCCGAGGTGCTCCATTTACCCGAACCTATTGTAGAGGGAAAAATGCACCCTCCCGTGCAACAGCCACAGGAGGACCGTTACCACTTTGCAGAAGAGATCCAAGAGGAAGAAACCCTATCTTTACAGGAAAAAGAAATAGAGCTCATCAAAAAATCACTGGAGCGGAACAGGGGCAAGCGCAAAGCAGCTGCTTCCGAGCTCGGTATTTCGGAACGGACCTTGTACCGAAAGATCAAACAGTATGATCTCTAATTTGGCGGCTTTGTTATTTGAACACATTATGAGGAAAAAAAATAGTTTAAAGGTTGGATTATTGGGACTGGTCTTCTTTCTCTCCGGCTGTGGTGCTTACCAGGGACATAATTTTTCTGGAGCGGACATTGGGACGGCACAAAGTTTCCAAGTGAACTTTTTTCAGAACTATGCTGACCAGACCCCTGGCTCTACCATTGTGCCCGGACTAGATCGTGATTTTACATTGGCCCTGCAGGATATGATCAACAACCTCACCAGTCTTTCCCTTACCGGAAGCAACGGTGATTTGTTGTATGAAGGGGAAATCATCGAATACAAAGTGATCCCGATGACGGCCACCTCCGACCAACGGACCGCCCAGAACCGCCTCACCATGAGCGTGAACGTACGGTTCTTTAACAACACCAAGGAGGACGCCGATTTTGAACGCCGTTTCTCCTTCTTTTACGATTTTGATGCCGCTGCCTCATTGACATCCGTCCAGGCTGCCGCACACGAAGTAATATTTGAACGCCTCACACAGGACATTTTCAATGCTTCCTTGGGCAATTGGTAACCGCATATGAACGTAACGGATTTTATACATATTCTTCAAAACTCGAACACCATCCTGTCCCCAAAACAGACCCGGGAACTGGAGGACATCATTGAGGAATATCCCTATTTTCAAGCGGCAAGGGCCTTGCACTTGAAGGGACTGAAAAATCTGGACAGTTACAAATACAACAACGCCCTGAAGACCACAGCGGCATACACCACGGATAGGGATGTGCTGTTCGACTACATTACTTCCAAGGAATTCATCCAGAACAACATTGCGGACACCATTGCGGGACGGGGCTCCAAACTGGAAGACCAAAAGGCCATTTCCGAGGAAATAGAGCCCAACCCGAATACCGAGAGCATGATGGGCGAAGCGGACGAACCGGCCCTGCCACAGAACATCAAGGATGCCGAGCAAATCCTGAACCCGGAACTGTTCAAATCCAAAATGCCCGAGGAACCATCGATTCCCGCACAAGAAAAACCCAAAGCAGAAACCGACCTTCAATTGGGCAAGCCCATCCCGTTTACCAAAAAAGAAAAACATTCCTTTACCCAATGGCTCCAACTTACTTCCAAAACTGTAGAAGTGGAAACGGCGGAAAATGTCATGGAAGAGCTGGAACGCAAGAAAAAATTTGAGTTGTTGGACAGGTTCATCCAGAAGAATCCCAAAATAGTGCCCCAAGAAAACATAAAGCCAAAGGTCAACATAAAGGAGTCCACAAAGTTTGACAAAAACGAGTTGATGACCGAGACTTTGGCCAAGGTCTATCTGGAGCAGAAAAAGTATAAAAAGGCCATTCAAGCCTTTAAAATATTGAGTTTGAAATATCCAGAAAAAAGTGGTTTCTTTGCAGACCAAATTCAGGCGGTGAAAAACCTCCAGAACGAAAAAGAAGAATAAGAAATGAGCACGTTTACAATTTTTTTGATATTGATCATTATCGTGTGCCTTTTGTTGGTGTTGGTCATCATGGTCCAAAACCCTAAAGGTGGTGGGCTGTCCTCATCCTTCGGTGGAGGGGGCAATCAAGTTGTGGGAGGTGTGAAGAAGACCGGTGACTTTTTGGACAAGAGTACCTGGACGCTTGCCACTTTGTTGATCGTGTTGATCCTGCTTTCCAATGTTTCCCTAAAGGGAAGCTATGGCCAAGCGGATTCCAAGTTGTTGCAAGGTGACGACACGGAGACCACGATCCCTGAAACTGTTCCTGAGGAAATCCCGGAACAAGTTCCTGCCACAGATGTCGATCCCACGGACACCCTTAACTAGTAGATAGTGACAAAGCATACAAAAATGCCAGCTTGAATGACAAGCTGGCATTTTTGTTTTCCATAATGTCAGTTTTTGGGCAATGGCATAATTTCTGCCCAAATGATTCGAGAATTTTATAAAACAAACACCTAAAAATTTTAAATATGGCTAAAGTAAACATCAAACCATTGGCAGACAGGGTATTGATTGAGCCTCTACAGGCCGAGACCAAGACTGCTTCCGGTATCATCATTCCTGACAACGCAAAGGAGAAGCCCCAAAAAGGAAACGTTGTGGCTGTGGGGCCTGGCACAAAGGATGAAAAAGTAACCGTAAAAGTGGGCGATACCGTACTCTATGGAAAATATGCAGGTACCGAGCTCAAACTGGACGGCATAGATTATTTGATGATGCGCGAGAGTGATATTTTGGCAATCATATAACTGAATTTTCCAAAAAAAATAGAAACCGTGACTCCCTTGGCTGCTAATCTGGTTTGGGGGAATCTAAATTTTCAAACAAAAAAACAGTAAAATGGCAAAAGACATTAAATTCGATATTGACGCACGCGACGGCCTGAAACGCGGTGTTGACAAATTGGCCGAGGCCGTTAAGGTAACCTTGGGACCCAAGGGAAGAAACGTGATCATCAGCAAATCCTTCGGGGCACCCCAAGTGACCAAGGATGGTGTATCCGTTGCAAAAGAGATTGAATTGGAAGATCCGCTAGAGAACATGGGGGCCCAAATGGTGAAGGAAGTAGCTTCCAAAACCAACGACCAAGCTGGTGACGGTACCACAACTGCTACCGTATTGGCACAGGCCATCGTAAAAGAAGGACTTAAGAACGTTGCTGCGGGCGCAAACCCCATGGATTTGAAAAGAGGAATCGACAAAGCTGTTGAGACCTTGGTGGCCGATCTGGAAAAACAGGCCAAAAAAGTGGGCAACGATTCTGACAAGATCAAACAAGTGGCCTCTATCTCCGCAAACAACGATGAAACAATCGGGGACCTTATCGCCACTGCATTTGCCAAAGTTGGAAAAGAGGGCGTGATCACCGTGGAAGAAGCAAAAGGTACCGATACCTATGTGGACGTGGTGGAAGGAATGCAGTTTGACCGCGGATACCTTTCTCCCTACTTCGTCACCAACACCGACAAGATGATTGCCGACTTGGACAATCCTTACATTCTCCTTTTCGACAAGAAAATATCCAACCTACAGGAGATCCTTCCCATCCTTGAGCCAGTGGCACAATCCGGAAGACCCCTTTTGATCATCGCCGAAGATGTTGAGGGACAAGCCTTGGCCACTTTGGTAGTGAACAAGTTGAGAGGTGGCCTAAAGATAGCCGCAGTAAAAGCTCCAGGTTTTGGGGATAGAAGAAAAGCGATGTTGGAAGATATCGCCATCCTGACCGGCGGCACCGTAATCTCTGAAGAAAGAGGTTTCTCTTTGGAAAATGCCTCTTTGGACATGTTGGGCACTGCCGAGACAGTGACCATCGACAAGGACAATACCACAATTGTCAATGGTTCCGGAAAAGCTTCTGACATCAAGGCAAGGGTGAACCAGATCAAAGCGCAGATTGAGACCACCACTTCCGATTATGACAAGGAAAAATTGCAAGAGCGTTTGGCCAAATTGGCCGGTGGTGTAGCCGTTCTATATGTTGGTGCCGCTTCCGAAGTGGAAATGAAAGAGAAAAAAGACCGTGTAGATGATGCACTTCACGCCACGCGTGCCGCTGTGGAAGAAGGTATCGTGGCCGGTGGTGGCGTTGCTTTGGTAAGGGCCAAAAAAGTGCTTGAAAAATTGGCCACCGATTCTTTGGACGAGACCACAGGTGTGCAGATCGTTGCCAAGGCCATTGAAGCGCCTTTGCGTACCATCGTGGAAAATGCCGGTGGCGAAGGTTCCGTGGTGATCGCAAAAGTACTTGAAGGCAAGAAGGATTTTGGTTACGATGCCAAATCTGACAAGTATGTGGACATGCTACAGGCAGGTATCATCGATCCTAAGAAAGTGACCCGTATCGCCTTGGAAAATGCCGCCTCTGTTGCAGGAATGATCTTGACCACGGAGTGTGCCTTGACCGACATCAAAGAGGATTCACCAGCTGGACCTCCAATGGGTGGCGGAATGCCCGGAATGATGTAAGAATTCCAAAGTATATAAAAATAGGACGCCCTGACTTTCATCAGGGCGTTTCTTTTTTGTATCCAGTAAATGGTTCGCTCGAACCAAAAAATACCAAGTTACTTCTTCTTACCAGTAGCTTGGGTAGTCTTCTTTGCAGCAGGCTTAGCAGCAGCTTTTGCAGGAGATGACTTTCCAGTTGACTTTGCGTTTTTCATCAGTCAGTAAATTAAAAAACTAGAGTAAATGTATATCAGTTTTAAATCCGAAAAATTTTATTGGCTAAAAATTAACTAAAAATTTTTGGCGCTCTTTTTAATTGATAACGTGGACAATACTCCCACAAGTAAGCATATCCTCCCCATAATACGGATTACGGATTTCCTTCTCCAAACTCAACCAGTTCGCCCCCTCATTTTTATTGGCCATGGGACATTTTTGCACATAGATGGTTTGGCCCATGCCCTGCATTTGGTTCCCGATTTCGACCATCTGTTCCGAAAGGAGAACAAACTTTTCCCGTTGCCCAACAAGGGAACTTTCGTTGGACATGTCCAAAAAATGGTTTGTCAACGTTGAAAAATAGGTTTTTTCTTTTGGGCCCATTTGCATTCCGACCACTTTTTCTGACTCTTCGGCACCTTTTCTCGCAAACTGCCGTGCTTCTTTTTCGTTGGAGGCCACCAGGGCATCTTTCAGTTTGAGGTAATTCTCCAAAATTCCTTTAAAATCGGTTTTCATACCCGAAGGAAAATCCATGTCCGTATTTACTTGCCCATGGCCTTCATGGCCTGTCATAGACACGCCTCCACTTGGATTCATCATGGATTTTTTTCCTTGCAACTGGGCAGCGGCATCCACGGTAAAGGTTCCCTTCGCCACGATTTCCTCCCCGTTTTCCAATCCTGAATCGACCACATAGTTGCCGTTCACCAAGTTGCCCAATTGTACTTCCCTCATCTCAAAAACAGCTTCCCCTGGATTGGGTTTTACATAGACCACAGAACGTTTTCCTGTCCATAGGACAGCACTTTCGGGAATCTGCAATGTTTCGCCCACTTTTTGTGACAATTCAACCTCAGCCGTGACGAACATCCCCGGTTTCAACAGTCCTTTTCGGTTATCCAATGAGGCACGTACCTCCAAAGTCCTGCTATTGTTGTTCAATATGGGATCTACAAAGGAAATTTTGGCATCAAAGGATTCATTGGGATAGGCTTTGCTATTGACCTTTAAAATCTGGCCCTTTTCAAACAGGGCCAACTGGTTCTCATAGGCATCAAAAATGGCCCATACCGTGTTCAGGTTGGCCACCCTCACCAAAGGTGAGCCTGTTTTGATGTAATCTCCTTCCTCTACCAAAATTCCAGACACCACCCCAGAAACATTGGCATGGACCGGAAAGTTTTGGCGCACCTGCCCAGACTTCTCAATCTGGTCTATTTGGGCATCCGACAACTTCCAAAGCTTCAACTTGTTTCGCACCGCAGTATACAATGCGGGCTGCGTGGATTTCAGATTGGCGGCCGTGATCAATTCTTGCTGGGCGGAAACAAGTTCAGGGGCGTATATGGTGGCCAAAAGCTGGCCTCTTTTGACTTCCTCGCCCTCAAAATTGACGTTCAGCTTCTCTATCCTTCCATCAAAATAGGCAGATTGTACGGCATCGGATTCTTGGTTGACGGCCACTTTTCCTGAAAGTCTTGCGCGTCCCCCGTTGTCCGAACTCCCCATACCTACGGTTATGGTCTCCACGCCGGCAAGGGCCATGGCGTTGGGCGTCATTCTGATCTGTGCCTGGGCCAATCCTTCCCCAGAGGAATGGGCCGGGATCAAATCCATTCCACAAATAGGGCAATCCCCAGGTTCGGGCTGCATGATCTGTGGATGCATGGAACAGGTCCACATCTGTTCAGAGGCCATTTCGGCACCATGGTCATGTTCCACTGGCGCTGTTTTGGCCGTGCTGGTCCCAAAAATCAAGTATCCTACCAGAAGCCCCATGGCAACGGCGATACAGACATACCAAATATTCTCCTTTTTCATTTTTTCTATTTATTTTTTTCAAAATCAGAATGCACTAGGGCATTCCATACACTATTATTTTTTTCGCTTGATCATTTTCCTGACCGTTGGCGAGGAGATGAACCACAATAAAAACCCACTGAGCACAGTGATCAACCCCAATAAAGAAAACCCTCGAAGCACAATGGTGTTAAAATCATCCCTTCCTTGATAATCCATGGTGTGGGTCATCCAAAGAAAATCGAACCAGCGCCAGTTACGGTGCCTCACGGTCTGGAAAGCCCCATTGTCAAGTGCCACATAGGCTTTCAGGTTTTCCTTGGTCTCATAAGAAATCTCATAAGCAGGCAAAGGTTTGCCCCTATATTCACTATGTGCCCCTACCTCATCGATCCGCAAAATGGAACTCACTTTTAGATCAGGGCGCATATGCTGGGCCGCCACTTGTAGGGCCTCATCTTCACTGACATGGGATTTTGGCTCTCCTGTCCGGGCATCGTACAGGGATGTGTCATTGACCCAATAATACGGTCTGCCCGCAATCTCCAACAGTTGAAGGGATTCCACATTGCCCACCCCTTTCAATTGTGCAGTTCCCAAAAGATCGGTGAAAGAAGATTTTTGGACCGGCAATTGTCTGTAATGGTCGCCATGTATCTCATCAATGTCCGTCCAACTGAAATACATACCACTCAGGGTCCACATCAAAAATTGGATGCCAAGAAATATCCCTAAATACCTATGGGCCTTTCGAATGTTGATCGCAGTGGTCCTTTTTACCATATTTTAGTCGATTGATTTTGTTCTTAGACGTAATGCATTTGCGATGACCGATACGGAACTAAAGCTCATGGCCAAGGCTGCTATCATTGGTGAGAGCAACAGCCCAAAAAAGGGATAAAGCACCCCTGCCGCCACTGGAACCCCAATGGTGTTATAGATCAAGGCAAAAAACAGGTTCTGTTTGATGTTCTTCATCACGGCCTCGCTCAGGTTCCTTGCCTTTACGATGCCGTGCAGGTCTCCTTTGACCAAGGTGATCATGGCACTCTCTATGGCCACATCGGTACCGGTCCCCATGGCTATCCCAAGATCGCTCTTGGCCAGTGCAGGCGCATCGTTGATGCCGTCCCCCGCCATGGCCACCACTTTCCCCTCTTTTTGAAGGCGCTCCACCTCCCGCATCTTATCCTCGGGAAGGGTTTCGGCCTTGAAATCATTTAACCCCAGTTCTTGTGCCACGGCCTTTGCAGTATTCGCATTGTCCCCAGTGAGCATGATCACGGCCATACCTTTGTCCTGAATGGACCTGATAGCGGCCGCACTGGTCTCCTTGATCTTATCGCCAATGGCAATGTACCCTTCGCACACCCCATCCACTGCCAGATAGGATATTGTCTTTCCCTGTTCTTGGGATTTCTTTACCTCGGCTTTCATATCGTCTGAAACTTTGGCCTTGGCTTTTTCCATCATTTTGAGGTTGCCCAAGTGCAGTTCCGCTTCCTTGACTTTACCTTCGACACCCATTCCTGTCACGGCGTTGAAATCTTTCGTCTTCGACACTGTTATGCCATTCTCCTTTCCATATTTTACAGTGGCCTGAGCCAACGGATGCTCACTATTGGCATTCAACGAGATGACAAATTGCATCAGTTCCTCTTTGGAATACGTTGTACCAAAAGTTCCGATGTGGTCGAAAGTGGGCTTACCTTCGGTGATGGTCCCCGTTTTGTCAATGATAAGGGTATCCACTTTTGCTATTTTCTCCAAGGCTTCGGCATTTTTGATCAACACTCCGTTTTGCGCCCCTTTCCCTACACCGACCATTACCGACATGGGGGTCGCCAAGCCCAGGGCACAGGGACAGGCTATGATCAAGACGGCGATGGCATTGATCAACGCATATACATAGGCCGGTTCCGGACCCCAAATGGCCCAGACACCAAAGGTGACAATGGACACAAGAACCACAACGGGCACAAAATAGGCAGAAACCTTGTCGGCCAAATTTTGAATGGGCGCCCGACTTCTACTGGCATCGTTGACCATGTGGATGATTTGGGAGAGAAGCGTATCGCTCCCCACTTTTTCGGCCTTCATCAAAAAAGATCGGTTGCCATTGATGGTACCACTGTTAACTTTGTCATCCACTTGTTTTTCCACAGGAATGGACTCTCCCGTGATCATGGATTCGTCCACAGAGCTTTCCCCCTCGGTGATGGTGCCATCCACTGGTATCTTTTCACCTGGCTTCACGCGCAGGATGTCCCCAATTTCGATGGTGTCTATCCCTACTTCCACTTCCTCTCCATCCACTACTTTAATGGCTTTGTTGGGGGACAGTTTGAGCAGTTCCTTCACCGCATTGTTGGTCTTGCTATGTGCTTTGGCTTCCAGCAATTGCCCCAACAGTACCAAAGTGAGTATCACCGTGGCCGCTTCAAAATATACGTGTACCGTGCCCGACCCGCTTTTGAACTGATCTGGAAAAAAATCAGGAAAGAGCAATGCGACCGTACTGAATACAAAGGCCACCCCGGCACCAATGCCAATGAGGGTGAACATGTTCAGGTTCCAGGTCTTGATGCTCCGATAGGCTCTTTCAAAAAACATCCATGTAGCATAAAAAACCACGGGAAGCGACAGTGCAAATTGGACCCAGTTCCAATACTTTGGTTCCATGAGCTGGTACAATGGATTATTGGACAGCATTTCGCTCATGGCAATCAGAAAGATGGGCAGGGTAAAGGCCAATGCCGCCCAAAACTTTTTGAGCAATCGCTTGTATGTCTTTTCCTCTGCACTGGTCTCAGGGGTCATGGGCACGAGGTCCATTCCACAGATCGGACAAGATCCAGGTCCATCCTTTACCACTTCCGGATGCATGGGGCAGGTCCATTTTTCCTTGGATGCCGATGACATGTTCTGCTCTTCCACGAGGTCCATTCCACACACCGGACAATCCCCTGGCTTATCGTAGGTCTTGTCTCCTTCGCAATGCATGGGGCAATAAAAGGTACCTGTTCCGTTTTTGATAGGTTGTTTTTTTTCCTCCTTGGGTTGATGGTGATGGTGCCCGGGCATGTGTATGCTGTACCGGTCACTATCCTTTTTGAGGGCTTCTTGAAAAGTCTCAAGGGGAATATGGGCATCCATCTCGATCACTGCCTCTGCCTTTTCCAGGTTCACCTCTACCCCCGTGACCCCTTCTACTTTGGAAAGGGTTCCTTCCACATGGCTCCTACAACCGTTGCAACTCATTCCGTGTATGTGATAGGTGTGCTTCATCTTATTTGCTTTTATCGTACAAAACTACCTCATCCTCAGTCCAAAGCTTTTTACAATTCTGGTTTTCTTTTATACAATTTGGTCCAGGGATTTTCGGTTCCATTGCTGTACTTTCCTGTAGTCCGTCATGGACATCCCTGTCACCGATTTGAACTGTTTGGCCAAATGGCTGCTACTGGCATAGTCCAGGTCGTAAGCAATCTCGGAAAAGGTCTTGCTCCCCATCTGGATCTGCTCCTTGACCCTTTCAATTTTTAGCAGGATGAAATACCTTTCTATGGTAACGCCTTCCTTTGCGCTGAACATCTTGCTGAGCATCGAGTATTCCTTTTTCATGCTTTTGGATAGATGATCCGAGAGATTCTGATGTATCCCGTTTTCCAAGGCAATGATCAAGTTTTTCTTGATCTCTGCAATGAAGGAGTCTTCTTGGTCTTCGATCAATTCAAACCCGTTCTGCATCAAAATCTCCCGGATAAGCTCCATTTGGCCCTTGGCCCCTTCACTTAGCTCCACTTCCCCCAATTCAATCTGCACCACTTCGATGCCTGCCTTCTGAAGTTCTCTTTTCAGGACGCTTTTACATCGATCGCATACCATATTTTTGACCTTGATGTGCATTTTGGGCGCTCTTGAGGGTTAATGGGTTTCGTTAATTATGGGGTTCGTCGGCCTTGGGCTTGTCCTCGTTCAAGACATAGGTCATGCCGCATACCGGACATTTCCCTTCTGTTTCACTGCCACTTCCTTCACAGTGCATTGGGCAAACATACGTAGAGGTGTACTCTTTCCCTTGCTTGGCATCCATTTCCTTATGGTCCATGTCGTGCCCTTCCTTTTCCATATCATGGCCTTCGTGTTCCATGGTTGCCTCTGTGGAGGTTTCCTTGGCTTCCTCTGTTTTTCCTTTACAGGATACGGTCAGCACCAAAGCCGACACAAGCGAGATTCCAATAATTGTTCTGATGTTTGTTCTCATGGGTCTTAAATTTACTTGTTAATTAAATAATTGATGATGGCAGATTGTACATAGTACAACTGTATGGATTGTATTTGGTTCGTCTGAAATTTCAATTGCAGTTCTTGAATGTCCAGCACATCATTGAAATCAATGGTGCCCGTTTCATAACTTTTGATCAGGATCTCTTCGGCATCCTTGGCTTGTTGCAGGTTCTTGGTTTGCGTAGCATGAGCGATGCGCGCTTCGTTGCGTTGTGAGACCGCTTTGGCAAAGGCATTTTCCAACACATTCAACCGTTCCGTTTTTTGAAGTTCGATTTCCTTTTGGCGCAACTGGTTCTGTTTGGTGACCGACTTGACCCTATTGCTAAAAATGGGAATGGAAAAAGTCACCATCGGCATTACAATATCCTTTCCATTATCGCTCATTGCCATATCAGTCCGTTCCGAAACAGGGATGTAATCGAGCCCTATCCCAAAACTTGGGGCATTTTCCTTTTGGTTGAGTAGTTCCGATTGCGTGACCGACTCGTACAATTGATCGTATTTGAGGAGTTCTGGATTTAGGCTCAGATCATCTTTGTTGAGCATAGGGTCATCCAAGGGAATGTCCATTTCATCCACCACCTCAACAGCAATACTTTCATCACGGTTCAACAAATTATTGAAAACAGCCTGCTCCGCCAAATAGGATTGCTCCAACACTTCTTTTTGCTGCTGTAGTTCGTTTTGGCGAATTTGAAGTTTCAACACATCCACCGCCGAAGCTTTTCCTATCTCAACCGAGGTCAAGGCCAAGGTTTCGTAGGTTTTCAGCAAATCAATATTTTCCTGAAGCACCTTTTGCCTGGCCTGAATCCCATATAAACTATAATAAGATTGTGCCAATGACAAGGCCAGTTTTCGTTTGGCAATCACAATTTCAGCATACTCCGTTTCCGCCATGGAACTTGCATAATTTTCCCGTGCGGTGATGGTACCGAACCAAGGCAACATCTGCGATACCGAAAATCTGGCCCGCTGCGCCCCTGTTCTGGTCTCTGGTTCGCTTACAAAATATCCTGCCGCAATAGTGGTATTGGGCAAAGTGTTCATTTCACTCACCTTTTCCTTTGCGATGTTATAGCGCAGCTCCAAAGCCTGGATCATAGGGCTGTTCAGCTCAGCTTCCTGAAGATAGAACTCCAACGATTGTGCATTTGCCCCAAAAGCAGTAAGTGCAAAGACTATATAAATGAATCTCTTTTTCATCGGTTCTGCAGTTTAAGTTGCAATTCGCTTTTCCAACTGTACAATACAGGTACCACGAACAGGGTAATCAAGGCGATCAACATACCCCCAAAACTGGGTATGGCCATGGGGATCATAATGTCGCTCCCCCTTCCTGTGCTGGTGAGTACAGGAAGTAGGGCCAAAATTGTGGTTGCTGTGGTCATAAGACAGGGCCTGATCCGCTTTTCACCTGCTTCCAATACCGAACTCCTGATGCCTTCCAACGTACTAGGGGCATTCCTATCAAAGGTCTGCGTCAGGTAGGTGGCCATGACCACCCCATCATCCGTAGCAATACCAAAAAGAGCAATGAAACCGACCCATACCGCCACACTCAGGTTGATGGTGTGCATTTGAAAAAGGTCCCTTAGGTTTTCCCCAAAAAAATTGAAGTTCAGGAACCAATCCTGTCCATAGAGCCAGATCATTAGAAAGCCTCCTGCAAAGGCAACGGCAATTCCTGAAAACACCATCAGCGAGGTGGCCACGGACCTAAATTGAAAGTAGAGGATGAGGAATATGATCAACAGGGCCAAGGGCACCACAACGGATAGCGTCTTTTCCGCCCTAAGTTGGTTCTCATAGGTGCCCGTGAACTGGTAACTGATTCCCTTGGGAACCACAAGATCCCCATTCTCTATTTTTTCCAGAATCTTATCCTGGGCATTTTCCACCACATCCACTTCGGCAAATCCGTCCAATTTATCGAACAGCACATAACCTACCAAAAAGGTGTCCTCGCTCTTTATCATCTGTGGTCCCTGTTCGTATCGGATCGTGGCCAATTCGTTCAAAGGGACAGGGTTTCCTTTTTCCACAGGAACGTAAATATTGCCCAATTCGGTAGGGTTGGACCTTAGTTCCCTGGGATATCGTACCCGAACAGCATAGCGCTCACGCCCTTCCACGGTCTGGGTCAACGCCATACCGCCAATGGCCACTTCCAATACCTGTTGCACATCTTCAATGACAATGCCATAGCGGACCAATTTTTCCCGATCAATGTCGATCAACAAATAAGGTTTCCCCACGATACGATCGGCAAAAACAGCTTGATCCTTCACACCGTCCGCCTCTTTGATGATATTTTCCAGTTGCAGCCCAAACTTTTCAATCTCTTTCAGATCCTGGCCCTTCACCTTGATGCCCATGGGTGCCCTCATCCCGGTCTGCAGCATCACCAAGCGGGTCTCGATGGGCTGTAACTTGGGTGCCGATGTGATCCCTGGAAGCTGGGTTGCCCGTACAATCTCATCCCAGATATCATCGGGACTCTTTATCTCTGGACGCCAGTTCCTGAAATATTCGCCATCCTTATCAGGGACCAAAAGTGCTCGGTCGATACGCAGGGGGTCGCTCACATGACTGTCCGCATAATCCTTTTCGTTCTGTACAGGATTGTTCGGGTTGAAGGCCACTTTTTCGTTTTTCAGCACAAAGTAACCGTCCTTGTTCACCTTGTACCGTTGGGGACTCCCCGATTCATCTTTTTCATACTCCGAACGGTATTGGATTATGTTCTCGTACATGGAAAGGGGTGCAGGGTCCAAGGCAGACTCGGTCCTTCCCGCTTTTCCCACAATGGTTTCCACTTCGGGGATCGTTGCCACGGCCATGTCCAATTGCTGCAAAACGCGCTTGTTTTCTTCCACTCCTGCATGCGGCAACGAAGTGGGCATCAACAGAAACGACCCTTCATTCAGCGAAGGCATAAATTCCTTTCCCGTATTTCGCATGATCAAAAATCCAAATACCACGATCACTGTAGGAATGGAAAGGAAAAGCAACTTGTTTTCCAGTGCCCATGTGAGGATTTTGCTATAATATTTTCTGAAGAGGTAAAACCCTCCCAACAAGACCCCACAGATGAGCCCTACGAAGATCAGGTTGATCGCGATGCTCCGATTGAACCCCAATGGTCTCCAATAGGCCGCCAACAGAAACACAATGGCAATGACACAAATGGCCACATTGATCAAACTGACCTTTTTGCCGTCAATGATCTCCCTTAGCTTCAAAATGCCCGAAACGCCAAAAGCAATCAAGACCAAGCCCAACCATTGTCCAAACACAATGGCCACCAAGCCCAACACAATCAGAGTGCCGTTCCATATATATTTCAGCAATGGGCTTTGGCTCTTCTTTTTGAAGATGATGGCCGCAAAGGGCGGAATCAGGAACAGGGCGACAATAATGGAAGATGTCAAGGCCATGGTTTTGGTAAATGCCAAGGGAGTGAAGAGTTTTCCTTCGGCCCCTACCATGGTGAACACGGGAATAAAACTGATGATCGTGGTCAAAACAGCCGTTAAAATGGCTCCCGAGACTTCCGAGGTCGCATTGTAGACTACTGTGTCTATGGGAAGACCTTCACTGTTCTCGTCCATATGCCGAATGATGTTCTCCGAAAGGATCACACCTACGTCCACCATGGTACCAATGGCAATGGCAATACCGGAAAGGGCCACAATATTGGCATCCACACCAAACAGTTTCATGGAAACGAACACCATTAGCACTGCAATTGGGAGCAGCCCTGAGATCAAAATGGAGGCCCTCAGGTTGAACACCATCACCACAATGACCAAAATGGTGATCAATATTTCCAAGGTCAATGCCTCGTTCAGGGTACCCAAGGTTTCCTGTATCAGTTCGGTCCGGTCATAAAAGGGAACAATGGTCACTTGGGAGGTAGTGCCGTCTTTCAATTCTTTTGAAGGAAGTCCAGCACTGAGTTCTTGGATCTTTTCCTTCACGTTGTTGATGACCTCGAGGGGGTTGGCCCCATAGCGGGCCACAACAACCCCGCCGACCACTTCGGCGCCTTCCTTGTCCAGTATGCCCCTTCTCTCCGCAGGGCCTAAGGAAACATGGGCTACATCCTTGAGGCGGATGGCTTTATAATCCGTTGATGTGACCACTGCATTTTTAAGGTCTTCCAAGGATTTGATATAGCCCAGCCCACGGACCAGATATTCTGCTTTGTTAATCTCCAACGTCTGGGCCCCAATGTCGCGATTGCTCTGTTTTACGGCCTTTGCAATTTGATCCAGGCCGATGTTGTATTGCTTCAACAGCTCGGGATCCACATCCACTTGGTATTCCTGAACAAATCCGCCAATGGAAGCCACTTCCGATACCCCACTGGCCGAAGACAGTGCATATTTCACATAGTAATCCTGGATACTTCGCAGTTCTTGCAGGTCCCATCCCCCGGTCACATTACCCTCTTTGTCCCTTCCTTCCAAAGTGTACCAATAAATCTGTCCAAGTGCTGTGGCATCCGGTCCCAAAGCGGGACTGATACCTTCGGGAAGCAGATTGTCCGGTAAGGAGTTCAGTTTTTCCAGAATACGGCTCCTACTCCAATAGAATTCCACTTCCTCTTCAAAAATGATATAGATACTGGAAATCCCGAAGGCCGAAGAGCTTCTGATGGTCTTCACCCCGGGAATCCCCAACAAGGAAGAGGTCAAGGGGTAAGTAATTTGGTCTTCGATGTCCTGCGGTGACCTGCCGGGCCATTTGGTGAATACGATCTGTTGGTTCTCCCCAATATCGGGGATGGCATCCACGGCAACCGGGTCCTTGGGCAAGAATCCCGTATCCCAGTCAAAAGGTGCGTTCACAATGCCCCAGCCCATGAAAAGGACCAGCAGCAAAATGGCCACTAATTTATTTTCTATTAGAAATTTGATGCTTTTGTTCAGCATAGCATTTTGATTTAAACATTAGTCCAAGGCAAAAATTTGCACATACGATCCAGCCCGATCGTGGTGGATCGGGTTGAAAGACCAATATCAAATCAAATGAGAAAAGTCTGATGCAGTACTTGAACGTCCCGTATCAGTGGTGGCGGAGAGTAATCAACAAAAGCGCTGGTTTCTTCTGCTTCTCCTTCAAAGAGGTAAAAATAGGAATGGACAAAACTTACCAAGAAAAGCTGTTGGTCCAGACTGAAATTATCAAAGGACATTTTGAGGTCGTCCTGTCCTTGGACGGTAAATGATTCATCATCACAGCAGGAAGTCTCCATATCCATCCCCATACCACAATCATCCGCATGGGCAAAAAAGGAAATATCCATGACCCGACCCATACAAATATGCTTGTCCACCGTCCATGAAACTGTGGAAACCAAGACCAAAAGGGCCATTAGGGATGATATGAACTGATGTAGAATCTGCTTCATTACGATACAAAACTACAAAATATTAACATTTATTGTGCTATTTAACAGAAGTTTAAAAACGTACCGGGTAAGTTGGATTTCATTTGTCGTACCAATATTCCATTCCCTATTTTTGCAAAAAATGAATTCCATGCTGGACTCCCTAAGACCCCAAGTACTTTCCATCCTCAACGAGGAATCCGAATCTGTGGACACCCGTTTGGGTAAAATCTGTGAACTCTTGAAAAGCAATGTTCCCTATTACGATTGGGTGGGGTTCTATTTCAAAAATGGGGACAAGCAGGAACTGAAACTTGGACCCTATGCCGGTGCACCCACCGACCATACCATTATTCCCTTTGGGAAAGGCATTTGCGGACAGGTAGCGGTGAGCAACCAAAACTTTGTGGTGCCCGATGTTTCCGCCCAGGACAACTACATTGCCTGTAGTATTACCGTGAAGGCCGAGATTGTGGTCCCCCTTTTTGTAAATGGTGAAAACGTGGGGCAAATCGATATTGATTCCAACACCCCGGACCCATTTACGGAAGCCGACGAGCGTTTTTTGGAATTCATCAACCAAGAAGTCGCCAAAATTCTGTAAAACTTCTACTATTTTGTTGATAACCCACTCTTCTTTTTGTGACAAAAGGGGTAATTTTGTGCGCTCAATAAATTGATTACAAGACACAGAAGATGACTGCCAAAAAAGCCTCCGCTGCACTGATTTCCGTATTTCACAAAGATGGTTTGGAACCCATCGTAAAAAAACTGAACGACTTGGGTGTGACCCTCTATTCCACAGGGGGAACCGAAACATTTATCCGTGACCTCGGCATTGATGTGGTGCCCGTTGAGGATGTGACCAGCTATCCCTCCATTTTGGGCGGCCGTGTTAAGACTTTGCACCCTAAGGTCTTTGGAGGTATTCTGAACCGACAGGACAATGAAACCGATGTGGCCCAAATGAAGGAATTCGATATTCCGCAATTGGATATTGTGATCGTAGACCTATATCCCTTTGAAAAGACCGTGGCGAGTGGTGCTTCGGAACAAGATATCATTGAAAAGATTGACATAGGCGGAATCTCCCTGATCAGGGCGGCCGCCAAAAACTTCAAGGATGTGCTTTGCGTTTCCTCTATGGAAGATTACGAAGACTTTTTGAACGTAATCTCCGAAGGGAACGGAACCACCAGTTTGGAAGACCGCAAGCGTTTTGCCACGAAGGCCTTCAATGTTTCCTCGCATTATGACACGGCCATCTTCAACTATTTCAACAAGGAAAAAGAAGAAACCGTACTGAAAATCAGCGAGACCAAGGGGCAAGAGCTCCGATATGGCGAAAACCCGCACCAAAAAGGATACTTCTTTGGCGATTTTGATGCCATGTTCACCAAATTGCACGGCAAAGAGCTGTCCTACAACAACCTCTTGGATGTGGATGCCGCCGTGAACCTTATGGGAGAGTTCAAAAATGACGACCCTACCTTTGCCATCCTAAAACACAACAATGCCTGCGGTTTGGCTACACGAAGCACCATCAAACAGGCGTATGTGGATGCGTTGGCAGGAGACCCGGTTTCCGCATTTGGCGGCATTTTGATCTCCAATGTTGAAATTGACAAACCTACCGCCGAAGAAATCCACGAGTTGTTCTGCGAAGTGATCATCGCACCAAGTTATTCCGATGAGGCTTTGGAAATCTTGAAAGGCAAAAAGAACCGAATCATCCTTATTCAAAATGAAATTGAATTGCCAGAAACCTTGGTCAGGACTTGTTTGAATGGGGTCTTGGTCCAGGATAAGGACTCCAAAACCGATTCCAAAGAAGATTTGAATCCAGTTACGGACAAAAAACCAACCGCAGAAGAAATCGAGGACTTGATTTTCGCTTCCAAACTGTGCAAGCACACCAAGAGCAATACCATTGTTCTGGCCAAAAACAAACAATTATGTGCGAGTGGAACGGGACAAACTTCACGTGTAGATGCTTTGAACCAAGCCATCCACAAGGCACAATCCTTCAATTTTGATTTGAATGGTTCCGTTATGGCCAGCGATGCCTTTTTTCCGTTCCCCGATTGTGTGGAAATTGCGGACAAAGCTGGAATCAAAAGTGTGATCCAACCTGGAGGTTCCATCAAGGACCAATTGAGCATCGATTATTGCAATGAAAATGGAATGGCCATGGTCATGACCGGGACACGGCATTTTAAACATTAATTTTAGTACATTAGCCGTTAATTTTTACCGTTAATCCGAAATAGACACTTATATGGGATTTTTTGATTTCATGACCGAGGAGATTGCCATTGACCTTGGTACCGCAAATACCCTGATCATCCACTTGGACAAGGTGGTTGTGGACAGTCCCTCCATTGTGGCCAGGGACCGTGTATCGGGAAAAATTATCGCGGTGGGACGCGAAGCCAGTATGATGCAGGGCAAGACCCATGAAAACATCAAGACCATCAGACCTTTGAAGGACGGTGTCATCGCCGACTTCGATGCTTCGGAAAAGATGATCAACATGTTCATCAAAAACATCCCCGCATTGAAGAAAAAATGGTTCCCACCTGCCCTTCGTATGGTCATCTGTATCCCCTCCGGCATCACGGAAGTGGAAATGCGGGCCGTTAGGGAATCTGCGGAACGGGTGAACGGCAAGGAAGTGTATTTGATCCACGAGCCCATGGCCGCGGCCATCGGTATCGGATTGGACATTATGCAGCCCAAGGGCAACATGATCGTGGACATCGGTGGGGGAACCACCGAAATTGCCGTGATCGCGCTTGGCGGCATCGTTTGTGACAAATCAGTGAAAATTGCAGGGGATGTCTTCACCAACGACATCATCTACTATATGCGTACCCAGCACAACCTCTATGTGGGGGAAAGCACCGCAGAGGCCATAAAAATTGAGATCGGTTCCGCAACGGAGGACCTAAAATCACCCCCGGACGACAAGTCCATCCAAGGGCGTGACCTCTTGACCGGCAAACCCAAACAGGTCCAGGTTTCCTATCGCGAAATTGCCAAGGCACTTGACAAGAGTATCCTAAGGGTTGAGGATGCCGTGATGGAAACCCTTTCCCAAACACCCCCCGAACTGGCAGCGGACATCTACAACACGGGCATTTATTTGGCCGGAGGTGGATCCATGCTCCGTGGATTGGACAGAAGGCTTTCCCAAAAGACCGACCTGCCCGTTTACATAGCAGAAGATCCTTTGAGAGCTGTGGTACGTGGTACAGGGATTGCCCTTAAAAACTTGGAACGCTATAAAAGTATTTTGATCAAATAGTTCCGTCTTCAAGACGGTTCCATTACCTTGAAGGCGTTCAAAATTTTCTTAACGATACGATTGCATGCAACGCATCATCAACTTTATCCTACGCTATAGAAATGCATTTCTCTACTGCTTTCTTGCGCTCATTTCGTTGGTGATGACGGTTAGGTCGCATTCCTACCACCAGTCCAGGTTCTTCAATTCTTCCAAATGGCTGTCCGGCAGCATTTATTCCTCAGGAGCTGATGTTTCGTCCTATTTTGGCCTTCGCGAAGAGAACAGGAGATTGGTGGAGGAGAACGAGTACCTTCGGAAATTGCTCTTCAATTTGGAGGATGACAGTATTCAGCCATTGGATTCATCCATGGTGAGCTATGGGGTAATCAGTGCCAAGCTCATCAAAAATAGTTTTGCATCACCCAGGAACTACCTGACCATTGACAAAGGAAGAAAGCAGGGTGTGAAGCAGGACATGGGGGTCATCACTTCCCAAGGCATCTTGGGGATTGTGGAAAATGTTTCCAACAATTTTGCTACCGTGCAGAGCATTCTCAATTCGAAGTCCAACATCAACGCCAAGATCAAGGACACCAATTATTTCGGTTCCCTTATCTGGACCGGCGAAGATTATACCATAGCCCAGCTGATCGATATTCCACGGCTGGTACCCTTGGTGGTGGGCGATACCATTGTGACCGGGGGAATGTCCAGCATCTTTCCCGAAAATATTCCCATCGGGACCATCAAAAAGTATGACCTGAACGAATCCAAGAGTTTCTACAACATCGATGTGGAACTCTTCAACGATATGGCGAACATCAAGAATGTGTACCTGATCGAGAACAAAAACCGGAAAGAGATCCAAGAACTCGAAGCAAAGACCACCAATGAATAGCACCATTGTATTGAACATATTCCGTTTTGTGCTATTGGTCCTTGTTCAGGTCCTGATATTCAACACCCTGAATTTTATGGGCTTTATCAACCCAATGGTCTATGTGATCTTCTTTTATTGGTATCCCCTCAAAAGCAACAGGGCCCTTTTTATGCTCGTTTCCTTTCTGTTGGGGTTCATTATCGATATTTTTTCGGACACCTTGGCACTGAATGCCATCGCATCTTTGACCGTGGCCTATGCAAGACCCGTTGTCATGAGGTTCTGCTTTGGGGTGAACTATGAGTTCCAGAATTTCAGTTTCAAGAATACCACCAAAATCCAACGGGTGACCTTTTTGGCTTTGTTGATCTTGATCCATCATCTGATATTCTTTTCGCTGGAAATTTTAAGTATCGCCCACTTCCTTTTAATTTTGAAGAAAGTTTTTGCTACAGGTGTCGTAACTTTAATACTTTGCACACTGTTCAGCTCACTTTTTAGTCCCAAAAGCGAATAAAATTGAAGTTGCTTCGTTGAAATACAAAGGACTGGAAGCTCAAATCCCAGTCGATTGATTATGAAAAAGCTGTTATTGTCATCCATTATCGTCATCATAGGGTTCACCTTCATAGGAAGGCTTTCCTATTTACAGCTTTTTCGTTTTTCTCCCGATCAGATTTTGGACGATCCGGCCATCAAAAAAATCTATGATTATCCGGAGCGCGGGTACATCTATGACAGGGATGGAAAACTTATGGTGGGCAACCAACCGGCCTATGATGTCATGGTCATCCCGAGAGAAGTCAAACCTTTGGACACCCTCGAATTCTGTACGCTCTTGGGCATAGACAAGGCTACTTTTGTGTCCAAAATGGACAATGCACGGCATTATTCGCCCCGACTACCCTCTGTATTGGTGCCCCAACTTTCCAAGGAGGATTATGCCAAGCTCCAGGAAAAAATGCGCCATTTCACAGGTTTTTACATCCAAAAAAGATCGTTGCGCTACTACAACACCCATAGCGCCGCCAATGTGCTGGGCTATATTAGTGAGGTAAACGAATGGGAACTCAAAAACAATCCTTACTATGTGGCAGGGGAACTGAAGGGACACACGGGTATTGAAAAGCAATATGAAGAGGAGCTAAGGGGCCGAAAAGGTGTAAAACACATCCAAAAAGACCGTTTTAATCGCGATATCGGTCCATATAAAGAAGGGAAATTGGACACCCTGCCCAAGCCTGGAAACGAGATACAGATCACTTTGGACAAAGAGCTCCAGGAATATGGTGAGAAACTCATGCATGGCAAGCGGGGGGGCATAGTGGCCATAGAGCCTAAATCCGGCGAGATCCTGGCCATGATTTCCGGGCCAACCTATGACCCTGAACTATTGGTGGGAAGGGAGCGCTCCAAAAATTACAGCAAACTGCATTACGACTCCATCGCAAAGCCGACTTGGGACCGTTCCATTTTGGCACAACCCTCGCCCGGGTCACCTTTCAAGACCCTCAATGCCCTGATCGCCCTTCAGGAAGGGGTTGTGACCCCAGAGACCACTTTTAGGTGCTACCATGGCTTTTATGTCGGGAACACCCTAAGAGGTTGCCATTGCGGTGGTGGGGTAAGGGACATGAACTCTGGTATTTACCAATCCTGCAATGCCTATTTCGCCGGAGTGTTTCGAAAAATATACGACAAATACCCTACAACGGACCAAGGGATGGATGCTTGGGAAAAACACATGAAGAGTTTTGGCCTTGGCGGTTATTTGGGCACCGACCTTCCCACTGGAGCTCCTGGCAGGATTCCTGACAAAGCTTACTACGACAAATGGTATGGTGATGGCAGATGGGCCGCATCCACCATCATTTCCAATTCCATCGGACAGGGAGAAGTTGCGGCAACCCCTCTGCAATTGGCCAACATGACGGCCGCCATTGCCAACCGTGGTTATTTTTATACCCCTCATATCATAAAGAAAATAGGAGGTTCCGGGGCCATAGACCCTAAATATACCGAGCCCAACTATACCACCATAGACCGAAAACATTTTGATCCCATAATCGAGGGAATGGCCAATGTCTATGAATATGGAACAGCAAGGTGGCTCAAGATTCCCGGGGTGGACATTGCTGGAAAGACCGGCACGGTGGAAAACTTTGTGCGGATAAACGGGGAACGGATGCAGCTCACGGATCATTCCGTATTCGTTTGTTTTGCACCTGTGGAAAATCCGCAAATCGCTATAGCCGTTTACATTGAAAATGGGTATTTCGGTGCACGGTATGCAGGGCACATTGCCTCTCTTCTTATTGAAAAATACATCAAGGGCGAAATCACGCGAACCGATTTGGAAAAGCGGATGCTAGAGAAAACCTTGGAGCATGAATATGCCAAACCATACAGTGGGGAACCCTTCAAAATAAATCAGCGTGAGTGGTAAGGGCCCTTTTGGAAGGATTGACTGGATTTCGGTTTTTTTGTACTTGCTTTTGGTCTTCATTGGGTGGATCAATATCTACTCCACTTCCCTGACCGATGCGGACAGTTCCATTTTTGATTTCTCCACGCTCTATGGCAAGCAACTGTTTTTTTTCGGACTGGCGATACTGGGAATTATTTTAGTGCTCTTTGTGGAATCCAGTTTCTTTGAACGTTTTGCCTCCATTTTTTACATGGTTTCCATCGTGCTGCTATTGGGACTCTTCGTATTTGGAAAAACCATAGCGGGGGCCACTTCGTGGTATGATCTTGGTTTTTTTAACCTGCAACCCTCCGAGTTGGCCAAAATGACAACGGCGCTTGCATTGGCCAAGTTCCTGAGCGATATACAAACGGATATCAAGACCAAAAAACACCAAATGTATGCCTTGGTCATTATTCTATTACCTGCACTGCTCATATTGCCGCAGCCGGATCCTGGAAGTGCCTTGATCTATTTTTCACTGTTCTTTGTGCTCTTCAGGGAAGGATTTCCCCTCTATTATTTGGGAATTCTATTGGTAATGGTCATACTGTTCGCAACCACACTTATGTTCGGAACGGTCTGGGTCACCATTGGTTTGATCATACTGGCATTATTGATATATACCTTTAAAAAAGCATCCGTAAAAATTCCGGTTCTCCCCGTTGTAGGGGTCATCATTGTATCGGTTCTCTTCTCACTATCGGTAAAGCTGGTGTACGACCACGTTTTTGAACAACGCCACAGAGATCGTTTTGCCCTTTGGTTGAGCCTGGAAAAGGATGAAAAGAAGTTGGAGGAAATCCGTAAGACCATTGGGTACAATACCTATCAGTCTGAAAAGGCCATCGAATCGGGCGGTTTTTTTGGAAAGGGCTTTTTGGAAGGTACGCGAACCAAGGGCGATTTTGTACCGGAACAGCACACGGATTACATTTTCAGTTCAGTGGGCGAAGAATGGGGCTTTTTGGGCACCGTGACCGTTATTTTACTGTTCTCCATTTTCTTTTTAAGGCTCATCCATCTCGCAGAGCGGCAAAAAAGTGATTTCAGCCGGATGTATGGTTATGGGGTGATCTCCATTTTGGTGTTCCACTATTTCATCAACATCGGAATGGTGATCGGTTTGTTGCCCACCATCGGCGTACCTCTTCCCTTTTTCAGCTATGGGGGCTCAGGACTCATCTTTTTCTCCATGCTGCTGTTCATCTTCCTAAAACTGGATTCCAATCGCCTAAAGGACGGTATCTAGAAGTCCCAGCCCGAAGTATCGACTGCTTTTTCCACCTTGTCCTGCCAAGATTTCGGCCGTTTCTGAAAAAAATCCAACCCTGTCCTTGCTTCTAAAGTGGCAATGGGCACCAAAAAAGTATCCAGGGAAGCTTGACTTTCCCTTGCGTCCATCAAAAAGGCCAAGGCTTTCACTTGTTCCCCCTCTTTTCGAAGGACTATTTTATAAAATGCCCTAGGAACATCCACATCTTCTTCCCCAATCTCTTCCAATCCTTCTTCCAGCACTCCACCAGTGATGACCATGAGGTCACCATATGTTCTGCACCAATTTCGAACCTGTTGCTCTAGCCGGTTCCATACTCCGGCATTGAACTCCCTGTCCTGCGGGCTGATGTTGCTCGTGTAAAAGGTCTCATTATAGGCTTGCTCCGAAAAACGCCTGTCCCCCGCCGGACACAGATGCCCCCTATCGTAGCCAGAGCCCCTATAGTTCCTCCAATCGGCAGATTTGCTGGACACCTTGGGGTCTTCAATGAAGTAGGGCCGTTTTCGGTCATCATGTGTCAAATGGCTTTTTTTGAGTTCGTAGGCCACCCACTCTGCTTGCTCGTGCGGTTCGCTATAGGAAAGCGTATAAAATTCATGCTTGATTACCTCGCCTGTAGTGGAATTCGGTAAAAAATCCATATTGACAACATGCGCATCGGAACTCTTCGGGTTGGAATAGGTATCCGCGGTATAATAATTTTCAAATAGCCAAAAGCCGATGATACACAAGGTAATGAGAAGTGTATATGTGGTCTTCTTTTTCATTTATTTGCAAATAAGTCTGTAAGTTTAATACCTATTGTCCTTGATTGTCAAACCGTTAAATTTCAGATACAACCATGAAACATCTTCCGCTCATTTCCATCTTGCTCCTTTTTCTCATGTCCAATGGTAAAACCAATGCACAAACATACCAACCTTCTGCGGAAAATCTGGAAAATAGGGAGTGGTTTCAGGATGCCAAGTTTGGAATGTTCATCCACTGGGGGATCTACTCGGTGCTCGGAGTGCATGAATGGGTCATGGAAACCCAATCCATTGACAAGAAAACGTATGAAAAGGTGGCCTCGTTCTTCAATCCCACAGAATTCAATGCCGAAGAGTGGGTTCTGCTGGCCAAGGCCACGGGGATGAAATACATCACCGTTACCACCAAGCACCATGATGGGTTTGCCCTATTTGATAGTCAACTCACCGACTGGGACATCATGGACAGGACGGTTTACCAAAAGGATGTGATCGGGGCATTGGCCAAGGCCTGTAAAAAACACGGCATCAAGCTATTTTTCTACTACTCGCAACTGGACTGGCACCACAATGACTATTTCCCCAGAGGACAAACTGGAAAAGCCGCTGGAAGGCCGGACACAGGAAATTGGGACAGCTATATTGACTTTATGAACGGCCAACTTACCGAGCTGCTGACCAACTATGGTGATGTAACGGGAATTTGGTTCGATGGTTGGTGGGATAAAAAAGATGCGGATTGGCAATTGAGAAAAACCTATGACCTGATCCACAAGATCCAACCCCAGGCATTGATCGGTGGCAATCACCACCAAGCTCCAAAAGAAGGTGAGGATTTCCAAATGTTTGAAAAAGACCTCCCTGGTGAAAACAAAGGTGGATTCAGCGCAGAGGCCAAGATAGGCCAGTTGCCACTGGAGACCGCTGAGACCATGGCACATAGATGGGGCTTTTCCCTTCAGGACAAGGCCTATAAATCTTCCAAGGAATTGATCCATTATTTGGTGAAAGCTGCGGGTCACAACAGCAATTTTCTCCTCAATGTGGGTCCCATGCCCAATGGCAAGATCCAACAGGAGTTCATAGATACCTTGAACGTGGTCGGCCAATGGACTTCCAAGTACGGGGAATCCATTTTTGGAACCAGGGGCGGCCCTATTGCACCTCAGTCATGGGGCGTCAGTACACAAAGGGACAACACGGTCTTTGTCCATATTCTTGATTGGCGGTCAAATGCTTTCCTCATTCCTGAATTGGACAAACAAATAAAGTATATCCGGGAGTTTGAAACCAAAATGGACCTCTCTTTTGATGTCACCAAATATGGCCTATTGGTCGCCTTGCCCGAAAATTGGGAAAATCGAACCGATTACATTCTTGAAATTGGGATTGAATAACCGACTGCTACCAAAACCACAGCCTAGAGTTGGTGTACTAATTGAATGGGTAAAACAAAAAGGCCGACCCTTTAGGGTCGGCCTTTTCCATTTTTTGATAAACTGATCATCCTTTTACGCTGGCCAGTTTTCTTTCCCCATTTTTAATGTTGTTCATATGAAGGTCCTTCAACACATTGACAGCCTCTTCCACATAAATGTCCTTGGCCAGTTCCTTGTGCCATCTGTCCCTTTTCTCCCGAAGGACAGAATCCTGTACGAAGAGTTCAGTTTCATATTTGAGTGAACCGAAAGACAGTTTGGAATCGTAATCCCTTAAGCTCTTGAACTTGTCAGATCGCTTTTTGGCATCATCGGCTTTTTTCACATAGGCATCATAGCTCAAAGGAATCACATTTTCATCTTGTTGTTCTTTGATCCATTTTGCGTTCTCCTCTATCAATTTGATCTGTGCATTATTGGCCATCCTCTTTTTACTGTTCTCCACAGCGGTCTCAAAATCGATATAACCGTCCCAAACCTCATAATCGGCCGGTGTGATCTTGTCCCAACCCAAGGGATTTTGTTGGTCCCTTTCCCCAAGGTCGATGTAACTGTACCTGTCTGGAACAACGATATCACTCTTGACCCCTTCCAACTGGGTGGAGCCTCCATTGATCCTATAGAATTTTTGTGTGGTCAACTTAATGGCCCCAAGGTCTCCATGCTCATTGCTGCGCACTATATTGTCCAGGGGAATCACATTTTGTACGGTTCCCTTGCCAAAAGTCTGCTTGCTGCCGATAACGACCGCTCTTTTGTAATCCTGCATGGCCGCTGCCAAAATTTCCGATGCGGATGCCGACAGTTCGTTCACCAGTATTACCAATGGTCCATCCCATTGGATACGCTCATCCTTGTCCTCGTGGATCTCCTTACGCTGCCCTGAGGAGCGAACCTGTACTATTGGGCCATCCTTGATGAACAGACCTGCCATTTCCACTACGGTCTTCAAGGAGCCGCCGCCGTTGTCCCTTAAGTCCAAAATGATGCCTTCGGCACCTGCCTCTTTCAAACGCTCTACCTCCATGGCCACATCAGTGGCTGCATTGCGTTCTGTATAATCCTCAAAATCCACATAGAATTTGGGAAGGTTGATGAGGCCATACCTCATGTCACCACTCTCTATTGTGGCGGACTTTGCATAAGATTCCTCAAGTTCCACAACGTCCCTCGTGATGGAAACGGTCTCGATGGTCCCATCCACTCTTCTAACGGTCAGGTCCACCACTGAGCCTTTTGGGCCCTTGATCAACTTTATAGCATCGTCAAGGCGCATTCCCACTATGTTGATGGGTTCTTCACCTTCTTGTCCAACTTTCAATATTTCATCACCCACTTCAAGGGTCTGGTCCCTCCAAACTGGTCCTCCAGATATGATTTCGACAATTTTGGCCCCTTCGGGCTTTTTCTGCAATCTGGCCCCGATTCCCTCAAACTTTCCTGACATGCCAATGTCGAATTTTTCCTTTTCGTCTGGCGCAAAGTAGAAAGTGTGGGGATCAAATTCCTCGACTATGGTATTAAGGTACTGTACAAACCAATCCTTTCTTTCCAAATCGTCAACAAAATCGAAATACTCGTCCAAGGTGGTCTTGGTCACCTCCCTGGCCTCTTCTTCGGTAAGGGCCTTGTCAACAGTTCCAGGGATATCGTTGAAAGTCAAAGAAAAATCGCTTCCCGCGTCCACATTATCAGCCGCATCGGATATCCTGTTCTCTATCTTGTCCTGAAAAACGGTCAAAGTATTGTACTTGAGCTGTTTTCTCCAACGTTCCCTAAGTTCCTTTTTGTTGGAAGCAAATTCTTGGTCAGCATAATCTATGTTGATGGTTTCATCTGCGGTGTAGTCAAAAGGTTCGGAAAGTACCTCTTTGTAAATTTCTTTGGCTTCCTCCATACGGACCATCAAACGTTGGTACACCACATTAAAAAAAGTGATGTCCGTGTTCTTGATCTCATCATCGATCATGAAGCGGTACTTTTCAAATTCCCTTACATCACTTTCGAGAAAGTATCTTTTTGTGGGGTCCATGATGTCGATGAAATCATCGAATACATTGGAACTGAAATCGTCGTTCAAATCCTTGGGCTCGTAATGGCCCTTTTCCAATACGTAGGTGATCAGTTCCAACAACAACTTGTCCTTGTCATCATTTTCAAAAGACTTGTTGGTAAAACTACATGAGGCCACAGCCACAAGAATTACCAAAAGTGCCAAGATGAAGTTCTTTTTCATAAATATGGTTTTTTCGGGAGCGAAATTGTCTGACATCATACCGTCAAATCTTCATTGCGTCATCCGTCGTTTCTACTTGTATGAATTCCCTAAGATACAGAAAAAACCGTGCCAGTTCTGTATGCCCCTTTTAATTTTTTGTTAAACGCCCAAGGCTTCATATCCTTTTGAAAAACGTATTTTTATGCCAATAATTATACGCAATGGAAAAACCGCTCATACTGGTCACCAATGATGATGGGATAACCGCCCCAGGACTCAGGGCATTGATACGCACCATGAAGGAGCTTGGCGATGTGGTCGTGGTGGCCCCAGACAGCCCACAATCGGGTATGGGGCATGCCATCTCGGTGGACAGCACCCTTTTTTCCAAAAAAGTGGTGGTGGACCACAAGGAAGGCGCTCCCATTGAATACAGTTGCAGCGGGACCCCCGCTGATTGTGTAAAATTGGCCCTTCGTGTCATTTTGGACCGAACACCCGACATCTGCGTAAGTGGCATCAACCATGGTTCCAATTCATCCATAAACGTCATTTATTCGGGTACCATGAGCGCTGCCATCGAAGCAGGGATCGAGGGGATTCCCGCCATTGGTTTCTCGCTCTGCGACTATTCTTGGGAAGCTGATTTTGAACCATCGCTAGGTGCCATCAAAAAAATCGTTTCGGAAGCGCTGACCAATGGGATTCCCAAGGGAACCGTGCTCAATGTGAACATCCCCAAGACCGAAAAGCCCCCCAAGGGCATAAAGATCTGCAGACAGGCCAGGGGCAATTGGAAAGAGCAGTTTGACAAGCGCAAAAGCCCATCGGGAAAGGACTATTATTGGCTTACCGGCGAATTTGAACTATTGGACAAAGGGGAGGATACGGACGAATGGGCCTTGTCCCAGGGCTATATTTCGATTGTCCCCACACAATTTGACCTAACGGCACATCATGCCATACCACAAATAAACAACTGGAACTTAAATGAGCAATAATAAAGAGATTTTAATCGGTTTTATCGTGGGCATCATCGCAAATACCTTTGGTACACTGCTCTACATTTTGATGTTTTCAGATCTGGGCATAGTGGACACGTTCAATGCGGCAGTGGCCCAAGGACATATTGGCAGTTTGTTGGCACTGGGGGCCATCCTGAACCTGATTGCCTTTTTTGGCTTTCTTCGGATCAAAAGGGACTTTAGGGCAAGAGGGGTGATGCTGGCCACCTTGGTTACGGCTTTGGTAATTTTGATATATAAAGTAATGGCATAAAGCCTAAAAAACAAGTACAAGAACAAGTTCAACGATAATAGGACTTACCTGAATTTACTTTTGAACTTGATGTTTGAATTTGACACTTACAAATGAAATATTACATCATAGCCGGCGAAGCATCTGGGGACCTTCATGGGTCCAACCTCATCAAGGCCTTGAAGAAGGAAGACCCATCGGCCGAAATCCGTTGCTGGGGCGGTGATCTAATGCAAAAGGCCGGTGGCGAACTGGCCAAGCACTACAAGGATATGGCCTTCATGGGTTTTTTGGAGGTCATCAAGAACATTCCCACCATCTTTAAAAACATTGCCTACTGCAAGCAGGATATCCAGAAGTTCAATCCCGATGTCGTTATTTTCATTGACTTTTCAGGGTTCAATCTTCGGATAGCCAAATGGGCCAAGGAAAATGGGTTCAAGACCAACTATTACATTTCACCCCAGATATGGGCCTCAAGGGAGGGTCGGATCAAAAAAATCAAACGGGACATCGATGCCATGTATGTGATCCTTCCCTTTGAAAAGGATTTTTATGAGAAAAAACACAACTATCCCGTTCATTTTGTGGGCCATCCCTTGATTGATGCCATAGCGAACACCCCGCTCCAGTCCGATGAAACCTTTAGAAAGGAAAACGGTCTGGACCCCGAGAAACCCATTATCGCTCTGCTTCCCGGCAGTAGAAAACAGGAAGTGCAGAAGATGTTGGACGTGATGCTCTCGGTCAAAAAGGATTTTCCCGACCATCAATTTGTCATTGCAGGGGCACCGAGCCTTCCAGATGATTTTTATGCTCCATTCCTAAAAGGGGACACCGTGAACTATGTTTCCAACAAGACCTACACTTTGCTCAAACACTCCCATGCCGCATTGGTCACGAGCGGAACGGCAACCTTGGAGACCGCTCTTTTTGGCATTCCCCAAGTCGTTTGCTACAAAGGCAACTGGATCTCCTACCAGATTGCGAAGCGTATCATCACTTTGGACTACATCTCCCTCGTCAACCTCATCATGGACAGGGAAGTTGTCAAGGAATTGATCCAAAGCGAATTGACAACAAAAAATCTCAAAAAAGAACTCTCCAAGATTGTTGAAGGACCAGAACGTGAGCGCATCCTGTCCGATTACCAACTGCTAAAGGAAAAATTGGGTGGAGAGGGGGCCAGTGAATTGGCGGCCCGATTAATCGTCGAAAATGCTTAGTTTTATCATCCAAGAAAGTAAATCTATTCTTGGATGTTACGAAAAACCATAATCTTACTACTGATTTTTACCGTTGCGGCCTGTGGTCCCGGTAAGAAGAAACGAACCTACAGCAAGACCCGAACCATTACGGTAGAGGGGTCCACGAAAGACACCATCCCCTTACCGAAGCCTAAAAAGGAAGAACGGAAAAATGATAAGGCCGAGGCCATTATCTCCACTGCGATGACTTTTTCAGGAACCCGGTACAAGTATGGGGGCACCACCAATAAGGGCATGGACTGCTCTGGTTTGGTGTATGTTTCCTTAAGGGAAAACGACATCCCTTTTCCGCGAGCTTCCCATCAGATGGCCCTGGAAGGCCAAAAAATAAGGGTGGAAGACGTGCAAAAGGGCGATTTGCTCTATTTTCAGACCTCAAAAACAGGAAAACGCATCAACCACGTGGGCCTAGTGGTGGAAGTGGACGGCGATGACATCCAGTTCATCCATGCCACTACCTCGCGGGGCGTTCTGGTATCCTCGTTACGGGAAGGATATTGGAACCACGCTTTTGTGAAGGCGATGCGCATCCTATAGTGCAACAACTCAATTTTGTGTCCATTAAACTCACGCTGTGGGTCATTTTGGGCATTGTGATCGGTTTTTATGCCGATGTCGCACCGCTCGTGCCCTTGGCCTGTTTGGTCCTCTTGCTGCCCGTCCTTTTTTGGACAGGCAAAAGACAACCTAGGGAAGGGGTCCCGTATTTTGAGCTGGCGACCATGGCAACTTCATTGTGTCTGGGCATCTTCGTTGTTGGAATGGCAACATCGAATGGTATGCCTCGCCATTATTCCGGCCAAGAGCTGGCCAAAGAAAACTTGTGGCACCTAAAGGTGAGGGAAGTGCTCAAGCCCAATCCATATACCCAGCGCTATATTGCCCAGGTGAATTCCGTGGGGGACAACAAAAAACAGGGGAGCATACTCTTGGTGCTTCCTTCAGATTCGTCAAGGACCAAGCTCATGGTCGATGATGAAGTGTTTGTGCTTTCGAGACCTGAGACCATCCAACCGCCATTGAACCCACATCAGTTCAATTACAAGGATTACCTGAAAAAACAAGGAATCCATCATCAGATCAGGTCCGACCGTGAATCCATTGTCATTAAAAAAAATCCATCCCCGACGCTTTTGGGCAGGGCCCAAGGATTCAGGGAGCATATCATTTCAAAATTGAAGAAGGAAAATTTCGGGGACGATGAGCTCGCGGTGATCCAAGCCCTCTTGTTGGGCCGACGGGACGATATTTCCGAAAGCACGTATGAAAACTACAAAAATGCAGGTGCGGTACATATTTTGGCAGTTTCCGGGCTCCACGTGGGCATTTTGCTGCTGTTGCTGCAATTTCTTTTGACTCCATTGGAACGTTTGCCCAAAGGCAAAACCTTGAAACTGGTCTTGATTGTCTTGTTGCTTTGGACCTATGCCTTTGTTGCAGGGCTGTCCCCTTCCATTGTACGTGCGGTGACCATGTTTTCCTTTTTGGCCTACTCTATGTCCCTCAACCGTCCCACCAACTCGTTCAACATCATTGCACTTTCCATGTTGTCCATATTGCTGGTGAAACCATTGTTCCTGTTCCAAGTGGGGTTCCAGATGAGCTACGCGGCGGTTCTCGCCATTGTCTGGATCTATCCAAAACTGCAACGGTTCTGGTTTCCCGAAAATATTGTCATTCAAAAAGCATGGCAGTTACTTTCGGTGAGCGTTGCGGCCCAGTTGGGGGTGCTACCCATCAGTCTGTTCCATTTTCACCAGTTTCCCGCACTTTTCTTTGTTTCCAATCTGCTCATCATTCCTTTTTTGGGATTGATCTTGGGCCTCGGGATTTTGGTCATTGCATTGGCATTGGCCGATCTGCTCCCCGCTTTTTTGGTCGATGGATTCAACTGGACCATCCGGATGATGAATTCGATTGTGGGGTGGGTGGCACGCCAAGAAAGTTTTATTATCAAGGACATTCCGTTCGATGCTGTGCAACTGGTGCTGGGCTATTTCATTGCGATAGCCTTGGTCACTTTTCTGTCCAGACCCAAATGGAAAATGGGCTTGGTATTCTTTGGCGGAATCATGGTCTTTCAAGCGTGGAACATTTGGAACGAGACACAATTGTACCAAAAAGAAACATTGGTCCTTGCCCACAAGTCCCAAAACACGGTCTTGCTTCACCAAACCGGCAGGAATCTTATAATCTTGTCATCTGACACTACCAATCTAGGTAGTGTGGCCCAAGATTATGCTGTTGCGGAACGCATCCAAAACATAAGCCTGTCACCATTGAAGAAGAGCTATATGATTGATCAAAAAAAGCTCTACATTATAGACAGCCTTGGTCTATTTCCTTTGGAAAAACAGCCTGATTATGTCCTGCTCACCCAATCGCCAAAAATCAACCTGGGGCGTTTGTTGGATTCCATCGGTCCCAAGATGATCCTGGCCGACGGCAGCAATTATAGGAACATGGTCCACCAATGGCAAAGGACCTGTGCCCAAAAAGAAATCCCCTTCCACTACACGGGTGAAAAGGGATTTTATGTTTTCGATATGGAGGAAGATTAAGCCCTTTCTATGGTCTCTACTTCATCTTCAACGGTGACTATTGTTTCTTTGTCTTCCGCACCATGTGTCAATCGTTTCAAAGGTTTCATAAGCAGTAGCACCAATGTTCCAAAAAGCACTGCAAAAACAAAAAGTCCACCAAAAACTTTCAGCTCACCTGCCTGTACCGAACTTTCCCCGACTATCCCGGCCACTTTGTTGCCTAGGCCGGTCGCGGCCCAATAGACCCCCATCATCAAGGCCATGTACCTCGCTGGTGCCAATTTGGTAAAGAACGATAAAGAGACAGGTGACAGACACAGCTCTCCAATGGTATGGAAGAGATAGGTCAATACCAACCAATACATTGCGGAAGAACCTGAGCTTTCATACTGCAACGATGCAAAGACCATATAAATGAACCCTACGCCCATGATAATGACACCGACGGCCATTTTGAACAAGGAGTTGGCCTCCTTGCCCTTAAGTTTTCGCTTTGCCCAAAAGTTGGCCACCAATACGGCAAAAAGAATGATAAACCCTGCATTTGCGGCCTGGAACAATGCAGCCGGAACCTCCCATCCCAAAAACATCCTATTTGTTTTCTCTTGGGCATATAGGTTCATCAGTCCTCCCATCTGCTCGAAGCTTCCCCAAAAAACGATGACCATCAAAAGAGAAATGAGCAACACCACATACCTGTCCTTTTCTACTTTGCCATTCAAATTTTTATAGATCATCATCATCATCCCAGTAATGAGTGACAAAAAGATATAGAGTATGCCATAGCCCCAATTGTCCGGTCCCTCATAGGTAAAGCCGGCATAAATGGAATAGGCCAATAAAATGGCCACAATGCCCAATTGTAGGGGGGACTTAAACAATTGCAGAAACAATTGCCCCAAACTTATGTCAGATGCCTTTTCTTCCATGGTGGGTTCGTTGCCCACATGGACCAAAAATCGTTGTCCGTACAGGTACACCAACAGCCCCACGAACATTCCTATTCCTGCAAGTCCAAAACCATAGTGCCAGCCATAGACCGCCGCGACAATACCCACCGTGATGGAGGCAAGAAACGACCCTAGGTTTATCCCCACATAGAATATACTAAAGCCTTTGTCACGTCTGATATCGTTTTGTTTGTACAGCCCACCCACCATGGTTGAAATGTTGGGTTTCAACATCCCGACACCGAGGATCACAAAGCCCAAACCTGTATAATAGGCCCATAAAGCGTCTATTGCCAAAACCCCATGCCCGATAGTGAGGAGAACGGCCCCAATGGTCACCGCTTTTTTCTGTCCCAGATACCTATCGGCCAAAAAACCTCCTGGTATGCTCATCACATAGACCAGCATCGTGTACCATCCATAGAGTGCCAAGGCTTCCGTGGTTGTCCATCCCAATCCACTTTGTGGGTCGCCGTCCAAAGTTTGGGCGGTCATGTACAAGGTAAGAAGGGCGCGCATTCCGTAGTAGGAGAATCGTTCCCACATTTCGGTGAAGAAGAGCACATACAATCCTACGGGATGGCCAAATAACTCTCTCTTATGGGCTGGTTTGGTTATTGCTGACATACTATTAGTTTTTGATTATAGATTTTCCTTGACGAAGTTGGTCAGTTTGTTGAAGAAGTGCAATCTGGTATTGCCTCCATAGATTCCGTGGTTCTTATCGGGATAAATGGCCCAATCAAAAGGTTTGTTGGCCTGTACGAGGGCCTCGATCATGCGCATGCTGTTCTGTACATGTACATTGTCATCACCCGAACCATGTACCAATAAATATTTTCCTTTCAACAATTCTGGATAGTTGAAAGGGGAATTATCATCATACCCACTAGGATTTTCCTGCGGTGTCTGCATGTATCTTTCGGTGTAAATGGAGTCGTAAAATCGCCAAGAGGTCACGGGCGCCACGGCAATGGCCATCTCAAAAACATCGTTGCCCTTCAAAATACAGTTGGTGGACATAAAACCGCCGTAGCTCCATCCCCAAATGCCAGTTCTGTTCTCATCGATATAGGGAAGCTCGCTCAACTTCTTGGCTGCGGCAATCTGGTCTTCCACTTCGTATTTGCCCAATTCCTTTTGGGTCAATTTCTTGAAATCACGTCCCTTCAGTCCGGTGCCCCTACCGTCCACACAGGCCACAATGTAACCCTCGGAAGCGAGAAGTTGGTGCCAGTAATCGTTGGTGCTGATCCAACTGTTGGAAACGGATTGGGAACCCGGGCCGCTGTATTGGAACATAAAAAGCGGGTATTCCTTATTGGGATCAAAATCGGCGGGCTTCATCATCCACATGTTCAGGTCATGGCCATTGATGTTGATGGTGGAAAATTCCTTTGGTGAAGTTTCATAACCCTCCAATTGGGCCAACAAAGCTGAATTGTCCTTTATCGCTTTTACCAATTTGCCATCGGATGCCCTGTGCAAAGTGAACTCGTAGGGCGTAACGGCATTGGAAAAGGTATTGATGTAGTAAGTATAGTCTGCACTGAAAGCAGCGGAATTGGTTCCCTCTTTGGTGGAAAGACGTTTCTTTTTCTTTCCGTTCGTGGAAATGCTGTACACATCGCGATTGATGGAACCATTCTCCACCGACTGATAAAAAATCCTATTGTTCTTTTTGTCGTATCCATAATATCGGGTCACTTCCCATGGGCCTTGTGTAATCTGGTTTTTCAATTTTCCATCCCTTCCGTAGAGATAAAGATGGTTATATCCATCGGCCTCGCTGGTCCAGATAAAACTGTCATCGGCCAAAAAGGTGAGGTCGTCATCAATATCTACATAAGCATCATCCTTTTCCTCTAACAGAAGAGAAACAGAACTATCAGTTGCCTTAACATCGAACATCTTCAAATCGTTTTGGTGCCGGTTCAAGGTCTGCACGCTCAAATGGTCCGGGTTGTTCATCCATTTTATCCTTGGGATGTAATAGGCATTGTCCAAATCCACATTGGAAATCTTACCAGAGGCCACATCGTACATGTGTAGCGTGACCAGGGAATTGTTTTCGCCCGCTTTAGGGTATTTGAACTCGTGCTGATAGGGGTAAAGCTCCTTACCATACACATCCATGGAAAAATGGGGCACTTCGGTCTCATCGAACCGCAGGAAGGCTATTTTGGTTCCATTGCTGTTCCACTCAAAGGCACGTACAAATCCGAATTCCTCCTCATATACCCAATCGGTGACCCCATTGATGATGGTTCCCTTGCTTCCATCGGTAGTTATTTGCTTGGTGGTCTTTGCCTTCAGGTCCATGATGTACAGGTTGTTGTCCAGCACGTAGGCTACTTGGCTGCCATCTGGCGAAAGGGTCGGTTCTTGGATCTTGGTATCCGAAATCTTGACCAAATCTTTGGTGGCTATATCGTATACATAAAAAATACCCAAGGTAGATCTCCTGAAAATGGATTCGACCTCGGTGGCCAAAAGCACCTTGGATTCATCATCACTGAACGAGTAGGATGAAAAATAGGGCACGTTTTCCGAAGAAGCGACAATGGTCTCCACCTTTTGCAAGGTCTCGTAATCATACTTGTCCAGACTGCTGGACCGGGGCGAACGTTCGGTGTTCAAAATGGTGTATTGCGTACCATTGTCCATGGAACGGAGCACATCCATGGATTCGGTCCTAAAGGCCCCGCCCCAAATTTCCTCAAGGGTTATTTTCTTTTTTTGTGCTGTGGATAAAGTCAAAAATCCCAAAAGGGACAGAAACAGGAAAAACGGTTTCTTCATGTAGCAAGAATTGATTAAAAACTCCCAAGTTTACTAATATTTATCGGAATAATAAACTTTACTGTTGCAAATGCAACAATGCGAGTGTTTTTGGAACACATAATGTACCGTGGAAAGTTAGCAGAAGTATCCTATCAAGCACAATCAAAGATTGTATGCTTATATTTGGTTCCTTTAACCGAACACATATGAAAACTCCCGTTGAAGGATTTTCGAAGCTTTCCAAAGCGGAAAAAATAGATTGGATCGCCCAAAATTGCACGGAAGACCCCAAGACCTCCAAACAACTGCTGGAGCGTTATTGGAACACGGATCCCCAAGTGCAAAAGCTGCATGATGAATTCATAGAGAATACGCTTTCCAACTACTACCTGCCCTTTGCTGTGGCCCCCAATTTTTTGATCGATGGGGAAATCTATGCCATTCCCATGGCCATTGAAGAAAGTTCGGTCGTGGCCGCAGCGAGCAAAGCAGCCAAATTTTGGTTGGACAGGGGCGGTTTCAAGACGGAGATCTTGGGCACAGAAAAAGTGGGTCAGGTCCATTTTATCTATAAAGGTGACCCAAAAAAGCTGACCCGTTTTTTTGAAACGCTGAAACCAGAACTGCTGCAAAGTGTTTCCACCATTACCCAGAATATGGAAAAACGGGGCGGAGGCATCAACCATATTGAACTTCGTGACCTCAGCGACAAAATAGAGGGGTACCATCAATTGCACTGTACTTTTGAGACCTTGGATGCCATGGGGGCCAACTTCATCAATTCCTGTTTGGAACAATTTGCCCAAACCCTGAAGGAAAAGGCCAAGTTACACACCGATTTCTCGGAAGAAGAAAAGAATATCGAGGTAGTCATGAGCATCCTTTCCAATTATGTCCCCCATTGTTTGGTAAAGGCAGAAGTGAGTTGCCCGATTGCACAATTGGAAACAAAGGACATGCCGGCTGAAGAGTTTGCGCAAAAATTCCTTCGGGCCGTGAACATTGCCAAAGTGGAGCCCTATCGTGCCGTTACGCACAACAAGGGCATCATGAACGGCATTGATGCCGTGGTGCTCGCAACGGGGAACGATTTTAGGGCCGTGGAAGCCGGGGTGCATGCCTATGCTGCAAAGGAGGGCCGCTATTCCAGTTTGACGCATGCCAAAATTGAAGATGGGGTTTTTAAGTTTTGGATAGAGGTGCCCCTCGCCCTTGGCACGGTCGGTGGCTTGACCACTTTGCACCCGTTGGTCAAATTGGCCCTGGAGATCCTTCAAAAACCATCGGCCAAGGAATTGATGCGGATCGTGGCCGTAGCAGGACTGGCCCAAAATTTTGCGGCGGTCCGCTCTTTGGTGACCACGGGCATACAAAAAGGGCACATGAAGATGCACTTGCTCAACATGCTCAATCAAATGGGAGCCTCGGAAAATGAAAAAAAACAACTTGTGGAATATTTCAAGAACCATACAGTGACGAATGCCTCGGTCAAAGAAGCCTTGGACAAAATCCAATCGAAGAGATGAAAAAAGCCTTTTACAGCAACGGAAAACTATTGCTCTCTGGGGAATATGCCATTTTGGATGGTGCCCTGGGCCTGGCCATTCCCACGAGTTATGGTCAATCCCTAGAGGTAATGCCCAGTTCTACCGGGATATTGGAATGGACCAGTTTTGATGAGCAAGATAGGGTGTGGTTCAGCGCAAAATTTGACCTGGAAAATTTGGCCACACTTTCCACTTCCGATGAGGCGACTTCCCAAACATTGACCACCCTGCTCTTGGAGGCCAATGCGCAAAACCCTCTTTTATTGACGGACAGCGATGGTTTCTCTGTGGAGACGCATCTCACTTTTCCACGTGCCTGGGGGCTTGGCACTTCGTCCACGCTTATCAACAATTTGGCCCAGTGGGCAAGGGTAGATGCCTACCAACTTCTATGGGATGCCTTTGGCGGTAGCGGGTACGACATTGCTTGTGCCCAGCACCATTCTCCCATCACCTACCAATTGAAAAATGGCACTCCGGATGTGAAGGAAATCGATTTTGACCCTGTTTTCAAGGATTCCCTTTTGTTTGTGCACCTCAACCAAAAACAGAGCAGTAAAAAGGCCATTGCAGCATATAGGGAACAAGCATTTGACAAGGAAACTTTGCTCCGTAAAATTACCAACATCACCCAAAAGATCATCTTGGCCCCCACTTTGGCTGATTTTGAGGTGTTGATGGAGGAACACGAGGCCCTATTGTCCGGAGTATTGGGGATACCTCCTGTGAAAGAGCTCCTTTTTCCAGATTATTTTGGGATGGTCAAAAGCCTTGGTGCCTGGGGCGGGGATTTTGTGTTGGCAACGGGCGATGAAACGTCCTTGGACTACTTCAAGGCAAAAGGGTACGAAACCATGGTTCCCTATTCAAAAATGATCCTCCAATGAAAAAGCGTGCATTTACCCTATTGATTGTCCTTATCCTATTTTCGTGTGGTAAGAAGGAAAAGCAGATAGCCCTCAAGACGGACACGTTGGAGATTGTACAACTCACCGAACACATTTATGTCCATATCTCCTATCTGGAGACCGATAGTTTCGGAAAAGTGGCCTGTAATGGGATGATCGTAGTGGATGATGGGGAAGCCATCGTGATGGATACCCCGGTGGACAATGCCGTATCCAAAGAACTTATGGATTGGCTGGAAACACAGCATGTTTCGGTAAGGACAGTTGTGGCCACCCATTTTCACGATGATTGCCTTGGTGGGTTAAAAACCTTTCATGAAAAGGGGATTGCCTCGTATGCCCATCAAAGGACCATTGCATTGCTCCCCGAAAAAGAAGGGGAACGTCCCCAAAATGGGTTCACTGATCTTATGGAAATTCATGTGGGGGATAAAAAAGTAGTCCTCGACTTTGTGGACGAAGGACATACTCAGGACAATATCATTGCCTATTTTCCCCATGAAGATGTGATGTTCGGGGGTTGTTTGGTAAAATCCATCGGGGCCAGCAAAGGGTTTTTGGGGGATGCCAACGTAGCAGCATGGTCCCAAACGGTTTCCCGTATCAAATCGAAATACCCCAACACCGCCATGGTTGTTCCCGGACATGGCGAAAGCGGGGACAGTGAACTTCTTGATTATACCATAGCTCTTTTTAAAGAGTGATTCGTTAACATTTACTCTAGTTTTTCATCCATCCGTAAACCCAAACCCCGCATCCGTCAATTGGGAGCCGATCATCTGGATTATTGATACTATGTTTGATGGTTCCATCAATCCAATTGATCCATATGACCCAAATCCATAAATCATTGGCATGCAAATCCCTTTTAGGAATCCTTTTTCTATCATCCTTCGTTTCCCTTGCCCAACAGGATGGACCTTCGACCCATCGTCTCGACACCTTCATGAATGAAAGTTGTGAAATGACCTATAGGGAAATCCCGGCCGACTCCATAGCGCAAATCCTGAAGCACAAGGTATACCACATCACCCAAGAGGTCAAAAATCTATATGGCAAAAAGGACTCCGATATACATAAGTTCATTGTGATCGATGATGGGGAAAAAGTAAGTTGCTTTGAGCGGATCCAAGGGGACACCGACCTTCCAAAATTCAAAAGTTACATCCGGGAAGATTTTAAACTTACGGACCAAACGGCCCCTTATTTTCAAGGCATGCTGGACCTGACCTATCCCTTACCGTCCTGGAAACCGGACAAAAGGGAATTCTTTTTTACCAACGGCAAGTGGTATTTTCTACGGGATGCCTATTTCCGGACCAAGCAGGGCTTCGAAGTGACCGTTGATGCTGATGGAAAAATCCTTTCCATTTGCTATAAAATGAAATGGGACGAGCCTGAGAGTAGGTAATTGTAACATGTCGGCATAAAAAAAGCCCCTTTAAAAAAGGGGCTTTCCATTTTTTTCATCCACAAATCCTAATAGAATGTTGCGCGGTTGTCCTCTATCTCTGCCTTGTCCTTAAGGGCATTGTATACCGAGCCGCTCACTCTAGCGGCGGTACTGGCCCGCAAGGTGTTGGCATAGGTACTGTAGTTCTCCACATTGGGAGCTTCTGTCTTTTTAGTTACTTTGAGCATATAAACTCCGGTTTCTCCTTTGATCAATCCAGAAGTCTGTCCTTCGCCCAAGGCAAATGCGGTACCGACTACCATAGGCTCCCTACCTGCTCCGGGCAAAGTGGGAGATTTTACGGTCAGTGCCGATGCATTGCTCGTTGTCACGTTGTTATCAGAAGCAATGGCATCCATGGATTTTCCTTTGTTTGCGGCGATAATCTGTTCGGCCTTGAGCTCTTTTCGTATTTCCGGCAAAGCTGTTGCGGAAGCATCCTCAGGGGCCATAAGGCCTTTATCGTATTTTTTGGTCAACTGCACCACGGCATAGCCATTGTTCACGTTGAAACGTCTGATATCCCCTACCTTGGTGTCCTTGTTAAATGTCCACTGCACAACGCTTCTTTGGGAACCAAGCCCTGGAAGGTTTTCGTCCATTTCCTTGATCTTGTTCACGGGCCTTACGGTATAATTACTCTCCCTTGCAATGTCCCCAAAATTTTCAGCTTCTGAGTCCAAAGCGGCCATCTCGAACTTGGTGGCATCGGTGAACAGGGTATTGATGGTCTCTTCGGAAGGTTCGATCTCCCTTGCCAATGTGGCAACTTGGATCACATCCTGCTTGTCATCCACTTTGATGATATGATACCCAAATTGGGTCTCCACCAATCCTATGGTGCCGGTTGGGTTTCCAAAGCAAAAATCGTTGAACTCATCTGCCATTATACCTTCTTGAAAGTACCCCAAATCACCTCCTCGTGGTGCTGAAGGACCGTCTGAATTGTCCCTGGCCAAAGCAGTGAACACAGTGCCCTCTTTCTTGGCCTCGGCCAAAAGCTCCTTGGCCTTGGTCTCGGCCTCTTCCTTGGTCCTTGTAATGGCGGGGTTGGCACGTTCCGCACCTTCCCAAGCAATCAGGATATGGCTGGCCTTTACAGTTCCATTGGCCTTCTTGTCCATCACCTTGGATATTTTATAGAAATTACCGTCTTTGTAGGGACCATATATCTCTCCCACTCCCATGGCCATCAACGTATCTGCGGCAACTGAGGGAAGTTCATTTTTCGCCTTGTATATGGTATCGAACTTGGCATCAGAATTCCTGTCCAAAAACGCAATCATGTCCGTAGTGTTCCTGAAGCCGGCGATGGTATCATTGGAATCGGTTTCTTCAGAGTACTCCACAGTATCGTCCAATAGTGCGGTAATGGCCTCTTTTACACTGCTCTCATCCTCTGCAGATGGCTTTTCTTCAAAATATACAAAACGGATGTCACGGGCCTTGTCCTGCTCAAACCTTTTCTTGTGGTTGTTGATGTATTTTTCAATCTCGCTCTTGGAAACTTCTATGGTACTGTCCGGAATAGAGGAATAAGGAACACGTACATATTGGATATCCACTTTGTCATTCGCCAATTTGTAATCAAATTTTCCTTCTGAAAGTGTGGCACCAACGCCTCCTTTGATCAAGTTGAAGTACATACGCTCCTTGGCCGCCTCTATAATGGCTTTCTCATCCTGCAACCAAGCATCGTAACGAAGTGGGTCGTTGGCCCTCCAATCGGCAATGGCGCTTTTGAACACCGCTTCATTGAAGATTCCGTTCTCGTCCTGAAAGTCTGGTATCTGAGCGTATCCTGAAGTTCGTACAAACTCGATGATCTGATCACTCTCCACATCGATGCCCAAGTCCTCGAACTGTTGGTTCAAAAGGGCCTTGCGCACTTCTTGGTCGTACACCATGTTCACCAACTGTGTGGAAGAAAAATTTGGGCCATAGCTCCTGGAAGCGGTTTCCACTTTGGTCCTAAAATCGTCAATGGAAATATCCTCCCCATTTACCTCGGCGATCGAGGAACCTACTTTGCCCCCAGCAAAATCGTTGCTACTGAAGACGCCTGATATTACAAATGCGAACAACGCCAAACCGATGATAAGGATCAGAACGGTGGTCCGTTTTCTAATATTCTCTAATATTGCCATTTTACTGCTAGTTTTCTTTAAATTCAGTGGGCGAAAATACCACTTTCTTTTCAAATAGGAAAGCGCAAAAAGATACGGAAATCATTAATCCTCAGTATGGACCCGCACGCTCACCAAGTCTATTTTGGTATTGGACACCTCTAGGATCTGAAAGGTAAAATTGTCGATGGTGACTTCGGAGTCCTGCTCAGGTATGTGTCCCGTCTTGTTCACGATAAGGCCGCCCAAGGTTTCGTATTCCTCCCCTTCGGGCAGTTCCAGTTTATAGTTTTCGTTGATGTAGTCCACCTCCAACCGGGCAGAGAACTTGTAGAGGTTTTCCTCGACCCGTTCTTCATGGAAGTCAATGGTATCGTGCTCGTCCTCTATCTCCCCGAAGAGTTCCTCAATGATGTCCTCCACGGTCATGATGCCGGACGTTCCGCCATATTCGTCCAAAACCACGGCCATACTCTTTCGCTTTTTGGTCAGTACATTGAGAATATCCTGGATCATCATGGTCTCCGGCACAAATTCCACCGGCATCAAAATGCTCTTGATGGTCTTGGGCTTTTTGAAAAGTTCGTAGGAGTGCACATAACCTATGATCTCGTCTATACTGTCCTTATAGACCAAAATTTTCGAATAGCCGGTCTCGGTGAAGAGCTTGGTCAGGGTTTTGGGCGTTTCGTTAAGTTCCACAGCAGTGATCTCGGTACGCGGCACCATTACCTCACGTGCCTTTACGGTGGAAAACTGTAGGGCATTCTGGAATATCTGTATTTCCGAATCCACCTCATCTTCTTCTTCCACGGTCTCCATATGCTCGGTAATGTAATCGCCCAGTTCCAACTTGGTGAAGGAGAGCTGGACCTCATCACCGTCCGTCTTGAAAAACACCCGGAGTATGAAATCGGAAACCTTGATGACAAACCATGATATGAAGGAGAACAGCACATAGAAAAAATAGGCGGGTATGGCCAAAATCTTCAATAAGGTGTTGGAATAGATCTGAAAAAGCACCTTGGGCAAAAATTCGGCAGTGAACAGGATGATCAATGTTGAGATCACCGTTTGGGAGACCAGGCTGAAATCCGTCAAGAGCGCATCCAAAAAAGCAATGTCCGTGGGCACCAAACTTTGGAACCAGCCCATGAGCAGCTCTCCCATGAACATCCCGTAGATAACCAAGGCAATATTGTTGCCAATGAGCATCGTGGCTATGAACTTGGACGGCTTTTCCGTGAGCCAAGTGAGCACCTTCGCCAAGATACCTTCCTGCTTTTTTTCAATTTCTATATGGATCTTATTGGCGGAAATGAAAGCTATCTCCATTCCTGAAAAGAATGCCGAGAACAATAGGGAAAGAAATATGATGATGACCGGGGTGTCCAAGGCTATTTCTGGTTTTCCTTTTGTCGTTGTTCAAAGCGTTTCCGATATCTTCTCCTGAAGATGAACATGGCCATGGACACGACGGCGAAGAAGATAAAAATATAGGTTTCCTTGGGGTCGATGCTCCAGAGCGTCACTATCTTGTAGATGGAAACGACCGCAACGGCCAAGTAAAGGTATTCGGTGTACTTTAAAATATTGATCATTCGTCTTCTTCTTTAATGGTCATGAGGCCAAAGGTCTTATGGGCTTTGAAAAAGGTGAAATCCTTGTTGAAATCCATTCCCTTTCCGTCCATAACGGTGCCGTCGTCCGGGTTGGTATAGGTGAATGCCCCTTCGGTAAAGATCCAATTGTTCTTCCTGTCGAAAAACAATTGATCGGTTTCCAATTTTTTCCCGTCGTGGCTTTCAATTACCACATTTCCCTGCAAATCTATCAAATTGGTCTGTGAATAGACTATCCCATAGTCGGCCACAATGACACTTTTTTGGTTCTTATCGTCAAAAAAATCCACTTTGAGTCCTTCGGGAAAGGTACGGAATTTAAAGGCTTGGTTGTCAAAATCCTCTGAAATCGGGCTACTGAGCACGGCTATCACCCTTGATTTTGCCGAATCCTGTGAGTTCATGGCCTCAACGGTCTCAGTGTAGGTAAGTGTGAAATTCTGTGCCACCCCTTGTGGAAAAATGGGTTTAACTGCCTCCTCTCCAACCCGCTCGTAGTCATCCCCACAGGATATAAAAAGGATTGCCACGGCGGATACCGTGGCAAAACACTTTAAAATATTTCTTGATTTTCGTTTCACACTATAGGCTTGGTACCGTAACGCTACCCCCAACCCAACAACTGAAAGTAATGGTCTGTCCGGCCTTGCCAGAACTGAAGATCATTTCCTTGGTAGGTGCCTTTGCATCGTAGCTGGCCGCAGTTTGGCCGGCAGTTCCGCTTAGAGCGGGGTCAACCCTTCCTGCTTTTCGGGCCATTTCGGCTGCTTTCCAGTATATGGCTCTCTTCTCAAATGCATCGTTTCCACAATCATTGGCGCTACTGGCATATAGATTGGCAATCAACAAATATGCTTTTCCATTGGCAGGATCTGCATCGATGGCCTTAAGGGCATAGCTTCTTGCCTGAGACTTGCTGCTCTTTCTAACAGTAGTAGCAATTTTATACAGGATGTTGGATTTTTTGTACGAATCCGTTTCCAATTCCACAGCCTTGTTGAAATCTTCGATGGCCCCTTTGCTATCACCAGACTTTTGCTTCAAAGTCCCACCATATAGGTAAGCACTGGCAGAGGGATCCAAAGCCAATTGGGCCTCGAACAGTTTTCGGAACATAGGGTCATCGGTACAGTCTTTGGAGAACATTCTTCCCACTGCTCGTTTCACCCAGTTTACGTCACCCTTTTTTGCATCGTAGCTCTTTTCATAGAGCGGAATAAGGTTATCGCAATCGGCAAGGTTACCCAATTTGGCGTCGATACTGCTGGCAATCTTACCAAAAGACTCTGAGTTGGTATTGGCCACTCTTAACTGGCTCTTTTCCTTGGATGTCAATGTTCCCAAAGAATCCTTGGGTAGTAGTTTTGTAACGATATCGGTCCACTCTTTGTTTTCTTCCTCAATTTTTTCAGTGACATCATCATAGGTATCAAAGACATCTTGAAGGTCTTTTTTTCCTGCTGCATGAAGGTCTACCAAACTTGAGAAGTATAGGTAAAGTGCCTTAGGGTTCTTGAAATTGGCCCTGTCCTCTTTATAGGCCGCATCCAACATATTAAAGATTTGCTCGTCGGATGCCATCTTATTGTCGTATAGCAAAAGTGCCTTGTCTATGGCCACTCCGGCTTTGGTGAACTTGGTAGGGAAATATTTGATACTGTTGTCATACAATGACATCAAATCCTGCACATATCCATCTTTATCCGCACCGGTAGATTTATCAATCTTATGGGCAAGAATCTTTTCCCCATAGGTAAAGTTGGCCCTATTGATGTCGGGGCAACTTTCATACACCATTTTCCATGGTTCATAGGCGGCATCGTAGTTCTTCACCTTTGCGTGTTCGGCGTAAATGGAAAGATTCGTCATGCACTCGGGGTTCTGTGCCTGGGCCATACTTAATCCCGTCAACATAACGACCGTTATCATTGTTAAGTAGTGTCTCTTTTTCATCTTACTAATTTTAAAGTGGTTAAAGTACAAATTTTCATTAAAAAATCCGCTTACCAGATTTTTTATGGGTGGTTATTTATCATTTTTTCAAAAAAAGGGCCTATCAATTTATTTTTGTTTTCCTAAACCATCTATCATTTAGGGATATGCCCACGTTGATCTTCAAATAACTTTCCTCTATGAGGTTTGCGTCCGTTGTTCCCCTTCTGCCCAATTCAAAACCTAGGTTCAGGTTGGAGAAGAAGGTATCGAGCGTCGTGCCGCTCAACGGTAATCCAAGACCAAAAGTTATGCCAAAGTTGTTTATCTCTTTGTTGTTCACCTCTAAGCCGGTCCTATCATAACGAAGGCCTGCGCGGTAAGTGACTCTTTTAAAGTAGCCTGTCAGGGCAGTGTGGTTCGGTACCCAATAGCCTCCAAAAGCCAATGTACTGGCATTGTTGTAGACCACATTGTTCAGGCCCAAAAACCTGTTCTCAAAATCGCTGAACTGCTGAAAGCTGTACTCCCCTCCCAAAAACCATTTCTTGTCTTCTCCAAAACCTAGCCCAACCGTTGTGCGCGTTGGTATTTTGAGCTCTGTATTTCTCAGGTTGGTGGCGTCCAGATCCACATCCACCACTTCTATATTGCTCCCCGTGGACAACGAGAACGACCCCAAGGTCTGTGTATTCTTTGACACCAAATTGCCCTGTGTGTTCACCAATACGGAAGCATACAAGGTATATTTGTCCATGATTGTCGGGGTGTAGTTCAGGGCATATTTAAAGTCATACCCGTTTACCCTGGACTCCCTATTATCCACCGTACCGAACTGCACGTCCTCCACACTTTGAACCCTTTGGTACTCCAATGTACCAAAGTTAAAGTTCGCCGTAATACCCAGACTAAGGTTCTTTATGGGTTCATATCCTATGGAAGCATAAATCCGGTTGAGCCCTCCATCCCCGTTATACACATTGATCACATCCGCCCCATCATTGTTGGTAGTTTCGTCCCTGAGGCTGTACCCTACGGATGACAATGGCATGAGACCAAAGCCCACGCCCATATTCTTGGCTATGGGGAAGCCAATGGCCAAATAGTCCAAATTGGTCACCGAGGTGTTCTGTTGGGTGGACCAATCCTTCAATCGATATTCTGTACGTGAAATTCCGGCGGTATAAGCGGTAAGCTTCAACTTGGAATAGGCTGCAGGGTTGGACAGGTTGATATGGATACTGTCGCCGTACATACTGACGCCCCCCATCATTTGATTTTCCACGGAACCATTATCCCGAAGGTCTCCGATTCCAAAATATGAATATGGGGATATGGTGGCATTTTGCGCAAAGAGCCCATGGGCTCCCATGCAAAAAAAAGCGATCAATATTTTTTTAATCATCTAGCTTTTGTTGTATTCCAGCAAGTAATTTAGACCCTCCAAGAGAAATTTGGGGTTCGCAAATATGGTGTTTTTTAGCCTTTTGGCAAAAAAATGGGCATCACCCCCTGTTAAAATAACTGTTAAATCTTGAAAGCGGGAACGATACTGGCCTATAATGCCGTCCACTTCCTGGGCAACCCCGTTGATCACACCGCTGTGCATGCACGCCTGGGTTGAGTTCCCGATAAAGTCCAGGATGTCCTCGGGCTGGAGCAATGGCAGGCCGGCCGTTTGCTGGTGCATGGCCCTGTACCGCATCTGCACACCGGGGGAAATGGCCCCACCGATGTATTCCCCAAAATTGTTCACCATGTCGTAGGTGATGCAAGTGCCGGCGTCCACCACCAGGGTGTTTCCCCGTGGGTTCTGGTAAAAGGCCGCGGTGGCCAGGGCCAGCCGGTCCACCCCCAGTGTCTGTGGTGTGGCATAGCTGTTCTTGAAAGGCACCTTGGAGGTGTTGGAGAGCACGTGCACCTTGCAGAACAGGGCCACAATGTCGCGCTCTTTCCCTTCCAAACGGCCCACCGAGGAGATGAGCGAACGGTTGATTTCGGGGAATTTGCCAAACAGCCCTTTTACCTTGGACAAAAAGAGTCCCGCCTCCGAGCTTTCGTCGTACATGAGCGTGCCGTTGTCAAAAACCGCATACTTTACCAAGGTGTTGCCAATGTCTATGACCAGATTCATAGGGCAAAGGTCGGGAAATGGAAAAAAATCGATGCCTTTTTTCCAGTTTTTGTTTGTATATCCTATTTTTGAAATTATATTTGCACCCGCTTTAGGGCATGGTACCTTAGCTCAGTTGGTAGAGCAACGGACTGAAAATCCGTGTGTCCCTGGTTCGATTCCTGGAGGTACCACAAAAAAACCCGCAAACATAGTTTGCGGGTTTTTTGTTTTTGGTGCAAAATGGAATCGAAGTGTATGCTGAACAAAAACGCTGTTTTTTGTCGAAGCAATGTCTTGGAGGTACAAAAAGATGCAATCTTGAGGAATCTGGGGATGGGGATTATTTCAATCCATTCAACATGTTTTTTAATGTTTCATTGTTTTCATCTAGTTTCAATCCCTCTTCTATTAAATCAATTGCTTTTGTTTTATCTGATTCTGCAATCAATGTCAATCCCTTCTTTAAGGATTCTCTATACTTGTAAATAAAAACTTTTGAAAGTAAGCCCAATGTAATGACATTTCTGTCATTAGCCAATAGCTTTTGAGCAATTGACTCTGCTTCTGATAATTTTTCATCCTTCAAAAAGTAGTTTGCTTTAATGGATTGCAAAACATTTGTTTTAAAACCTTTCACTTTGCGCTCAAGTATCTCTATATGCCTTTTAGCTTCATCTAGATAACCTAAATCAATACAAGTATCTGCTAGTGAAAGTCTAGCATCCAAATAGCTGTCATCAATTTTGACGACCTCTGAAAAGATATTATATGCTTCATGGCTTTGGTTTTCCTCAGCCATAAATCTGCCTGCTCGAAAAAGGAAATTTGGATTTTTTGGTTGGAACTTTAGTACATTCATTATTTTATCAATTGCCTCAGGTTTTCGGCCCATTGACCATAGAATATCTGAATAGATACTTAAAGCATATGGATCAGAAGGCGATGTTTCGAGTTTTCGTTCGATAAATGCCGCGGCCTCCTCTAATCGACCCCTTCTAAACAACAATTCACCCATACTTTGCAGTGCAGCTTCATGCTCGTTAATTCTTATGGATGTCATAAAGTATTTTTCTGCTTTATCTAAAAAAGTGTCATTTTTTTGATCATTTTCTATATATGCACGCCCGATAGCATAATTATATTTTGACAGTCGATATTTACTGTTTTCATATTCAGCTAATTTGCTAAGTATGTCTATTGATTCTTTTAACTTACCTAACCTTGACAAACATCTTGCCTTTGTAAACAATACATCCTTATCGTCTGGCCTGGATTCTAAAAAATCGTTGCAAAATATTAAGGAGGTAGAATAATCCTGTCTTTGATATAATTTAATGGCCGCATCTTTAAGTTCACCTATTAAGTCTCTTCTTAGCTGATAACTTTCATTTTGTTTTCCAGAGTAAAACAATAATCGACAAGCATTGGTAAGCCAATATACATACATTTTGTCTGTAGATTCGAGCTCTTCCAAATGTTGCTTGGCAATCTCTGAAAGCTTTTCAGTAAAAACTTTAAACTTTGGACTTGTTCTAGCCAGCCTAAGATAAAAGTCATTTACAAGTGGATGCAGTAGTAGGCCATTCCCATCAGTTTCAATAAGATTGTAGGATACCAAATTATCAACAAATTTGATGTAATCACTTGGTGGCAAGTCTAGAATATCATTAATATGTTTTGAGCTTAAAGGATGTTCGAAGATTGCTAAAATTTCCAAGATTTCTATTTCGGATTGTTTCAGTTTTGCTTTTGAAAGTATTTCCTCAGCAATATCAATTTTCAATTGATTAATGACTTGGATATTATCAATAAGATAATCAGTTCCATATTTTACAATGAATGGTGCAGCAAGTCTGCCTGCAAGAGGGTAACCATGTAATAAATGAGATATTCTTGAAATAGACTTTTCATCAAACTTCCTCGAAGGATCTGTTCTTTCTAATTCAGAACTGATAATTTGATTTAAGTGTTTATTTGATAGGCCTTTTAGATATAAATTATCTGAAATTTTGCTTTCAATGTTATTTAACTGTAACCATCTTGTTGATAAGAAAATCAATGGAAATCTGTTCAAGATTTCCTTCTCTTTAAAATGGTCAATAATATTCAAAATGTCTTCGTTCGGAGTTCCATTATCATCTAGAATAGATTCCATTTTGTTGAAGACAATAAAATGGCCTTTCGAGAGAAGAATTTCAACGGAAAGTAAATTTAATGAATTTAACTCTGCCATTGAAGCACCATCTTTAGGCAATTCAACTCCAGCTTTGGAACAAAGTTCCAGAGTTAATCTTGAACCAAAATAAGATGGTGACAATATAATTTCAGATATTTCCGGGTTACTATATGTTCTTTTTAAAGTTTCTTTAATCAGAGAAGATTTACCAATTCCAAAAAAACCGATAAGGGAAATAAATTTGATATTAGAGTCATAAAACATATCTTGAAGAGAAGTAATCTCATCATTTCTGTTTACAAACTGTCTTTTGAAGCTTCTAGCATCACCATTTAATGAATCAATTATTGAATTGATAATATTTTTGGAACTTGATATATCAACCCTAAGAAATGGTTTCAACCTCAATGGAACTTGAACATCATCAATTCTTGCCACTATTAGACGATAATCTTCATTTTCCAAATACTTGATTAATGCCATATTCAGCTCATATTTAACCCATGAGCTATCAATGGAATTCTTTGATAGAATAATAAGGAAGTTCTTTGCTTCATCAATTCCCTCTTCGATTTTATCACTTAATACATCTCCAACATCTATATCCCAAGTATCAAACCATACATTTTGTTTTTCTAATTTTTCGGCAATTTGGTTTACGAACTTTTTATCCCTGCTAGAGTGAGATATAAATGTCTTTCTTTTCATCTTCTACAAACTAATTTAGAGTTACCAAATCCTTACAAAGAAGCAAATGGCTTTAAACATTATCAAAGGGGGCCTTTGTGATGGACTAAGTTAGTAAAATAGTAGGATTTTTCTTGTGAAGAGATCTGCCGTTGAGTTGAGAATATACGCGCCATATTTTCTATCTAGGTTAGAATTTGGATCGTTTGCAATCCAGTAGAGGTTAGCATTCCTTAGTACACTTTTTTCAAAATTATCTACTCTTTTGAAAGCAATGTGTAAAAGTCGCTGCGTAAAATTGGTTGCACTGCTGGAGATGGCAGACATATTTTATATTCCCAAGCTCAACTCCTAAACTCAAAAAGCTGTGCTATATCAACATCTAATGCCTTGGCAAGTAATTTCAAATTGGAAATCGTAGTGTTCACTTCGCCATTTTCTATACGCCACACTTGATTTTTAGATAATCCGGCAATGGCTTCCAATTTGGTCTGCGATAAATTCCGTTCTTCACGTAAAGCCCTGAGATTCATCCCAAAATCCCGTATAAATAATTTCTCTTCAAGGCTTAATTTATTTCGCATGCTCCAATTTGCACTATATATAGAGATAAATCTCCCCTATATATAGGGGTGTATAAAAAATTATAGTATCTTTAAATGCCTACTTAATAAATTTCAATGCTTAACAGCCCAATACAAACCATCACCAACTTCCTCCACCAAAGTTCCCCTGCCCCGTTGCAGATCACCTTTGCCAGTCTGGAAATCTGTAGCCATCAAAACGGGGCATTGCTCCACCGCGTGCAGCGGAAACAGAGCCGCATCCTCCTCCAGCAAACCCCACAAAAAGGGCTTGCGGAGATCACGGTGCTGGACAATCTGGTCTTTAGCTTTTCCTTCCGGTTCCAGCTGCCCAGTGCCCCCACCCTCCATGAGGTGGACATGCGCTGTCTGCCCCGCCCCTTGGACCAGGGCAAGTTGTATTTGGATGACGAAAAATTGCAGCTTTCTTTTCGGATAGATGCCCCGGACCCTTCCCTTCGGGTGCAGGTCACACAGGTGTACTGCGGCATCCTTCACTTGGAACACCTGCAGCCAACGCTTTGCGGGCAACAACGGTAACGGGATGGGATCAGCCGGCGATGGCCATATCCATTTTGCCGTTCTTGAACTCGCTGGGGCTTATCCCGTATTTTTCCTTAAAGATCTTTGAAAAGTAGCTTCGGCTCGTAAACCCGATGGAATAGACCACTTCGGAGATGTTCATTTCGGTGGTCTCAATATAGTCACGGGCCACCTCTAGACGGGCATTCCGTATGTATTCGGTCACGGTCATGCCATACAAAAGCTTAAAGCCTTCCTGGAGCTTGGCCTGCGTCAAACCGGTCTCATTCGATATTTCCTCCAAGGTGAACTCCTTGGCAATGTTCTTCCCAATTTTCCCCGCATACTCCCTGATCGTGTTCAACTCCCTTTTCAGCAAGGAAGTCTCTGGGCCTTTGTTCTGCACTTCATCATTGTGCTGCACAATGTGCATGGAAAGGATCTGGTACACCAGCCCCTCTATCTGCAGAATGCGGATCATTCCCTCGGCAGTGACTTTTTTTATGGAGGACACCAGGTCTGCCATTTTCAGATTGTACGACCCATAATAGGAAAATACATTTTTATGGTCAGTGTCCAAAAACACCTCATAAAGTTGCTTGTTCAGTGCTTCTCCCTTGTTCAATCGCTTGCTCATGAACTGGTTTCTTCGCAACCGTATCACATTGATGTGCAGATGGATGCCTGCTGGCAAATAACCATGGTTCACCCCATCGGACTTACTGGAAATGATGACTGATTGGTACTGTTCCATGATTTTCAGTTCGGTCATTTCCTGGTGCCCGAACTTGTGTCCGCAGTATCCTTCCAAACAATAGACAAAGCTGATGGGATTGTATGTGGAAGTGTCCGTGATCAAGGAGACTTCATCAAAAAAAGTAATATCGTATTCCAAGAGGCTGGCCCCCCAGTCAAAGTTCAGGACCCTGATTTCCCCTTTGGCCGTTTCATTGTCCACGGAAAGTACGTGCTGCCCCCATTTTTCAGTGATTTCCCCTCCAATAACATTCTTGATCTGTTCTATGGTTCCAGACGCATCCTTGGCATTTACATGAATTGTAATCATAGGTTGTGCAGTTTTTGTGGTTGATAAAGAAAATTGCCCTGTTTAATTATTTACGGCAAATCATGGACAAAAAGACGTCCTTTCACAAAACTTTCACATTCCATTACCATTACGATTAATATGTTTTGAGTTAAGCTTTGTGATCAAAAATGGGTTGTTTTGTGTTGTTGTTGAACATGAAGAATTGAAGATTATGATCTACAAACTTTCCAATGCCGTTGAGAGAGAACACATAGAAGCAGAGCTTGGAATACCTTTCAAATATCCGCACATATACTCGCCAACCCTCATCATCAACGGTTTCAACGAAACCAACCTGAGCGTGGTGACCATGCAGGCGCCATACGAGATCAACTATGCCATTTGGGGGCTTATGCCCCAGAACTTCAAGGAAGACTGGCATATTTTCCAAAACAATGCAAACACACTCAACGTTAGTCTGCACGACCTCGAAAACATTCGCTGGATGAAGGAATCCCTGAGGCAACGAAGATGCCTCATCATTGTTTCGGGCTTCTACACCCACCTGCTCCACAACGGGGGCACTTCCACCTACCATTTGTACAAGCCCTCGCAAAGGCCATTCATGCTGGCCGGCGTCTATAATATATTGGAGGATGGTTTTTATTGCAGTGCCCTGATCACAAGCAGTGGAAACACTTCCATTTCGTCCTACCACGACCTCAGCAACATGGTCCCGGTGGTCATCCGTAATGAAGATATGGGGTTCTGGCTTTCCAAAGACACTTCGCTCGACCAGATAAGGCCCTATATTGAAAAGCCCCCCAAGGTAAATCTCAAAGCCGAACTCATCAACAATGGTATCTTCTCCGAAAGCCTTTCCTATACCCCCGACATCAGGAACTTTAACATAAAAAATTGAGGTATTTTCCGTTAAACCAACATTTCAATGATTTTTTCTCACAAAAAAATAGGTTACTATGAATTTTTTTAGCTTTTGAGTCAAAAGATAACCCATTAAAGACAAGCTTCCCCTCGCAACATTCGCAACTTTGTAGTGTACCACTTAAGAGATAAGCGGACATGAACTTAAAAACCATAGATATGTTACGTTGGACCGTCACCTTTATAATTTTGGCCATTGTGGCCGCCATTTTTGGATTTGGAGGAATTGCCGCAGGTGCGGCCAGTATTGCCAAGATACTCTTCTTCATTTTCATCGTACTGTTCATTATTTCCTTGATCACGGGAAGAAAAAAAATCTAGGACAGAAGAGTACATTAGAATATAACCCATAAATAAAATCATTAACCCTAAAATTAAATATCATGAGAAAGTCAATAAATCTATTCCTATTGTTCATTGCAATGGCCTTTAACATGAGCATGAACAGCTGTAGGGAAACCACAGAAGATAAAGCTGAAGAAGCCGTGGAAGATGTCAAGGATGCCGCCGAGGATGTCGGTGATGAAGTAGAAGATGCCGCTGACGAGGTCGGTGATGAAATCGAGGATGCCACGGATGATAATCCTTAATAGATAAGCATTGGAAAACTCGCTTTAAAAACTCTGGCCAAATGGCCAGAGTTTTTTAGTATGACAACCCAAGGTTTGGGCCTCTATCAAAAAATGCTCCATCGCCCCAAAATGGTTGTTTTTCGTAATTTTTGAAGTAGATTGTATACTCGATGCATCCCAAAACATGAAAACCGCTCTCACCATTGCTTACATCATCGTATCTCTTTGGGTCATCGTTGCCATCATCTATCACGGCAGGCGCCCTTCGCGCTCCATCAGTTGGGTAATCGCCATAATTGTACTCCCCTTTATCGGTGCCCTGCTCTACTATCTCTTTGGGATGAACCGTAGAAAGTTCAAGTTCTTCAACAGCAAGGAATTTCAAAGGCGGAGGCGGTACCATTATGAAGGGGACGCCAAGATGGAGGGAACGGCCCCCAACTTTGGTGTGGATACCCGCAAACAGAGATTGAGCCGACTTGTGAGTGCCTGCTCCGAGACCCGTCCCACAACAGGTAACACCATCACGGTGCTACAGGATGGTGGCGAGACCTTCAATGCACTCTTCAAGGCCATGGAGGAGGCCAAAGAATCCATACATGTACAGTATTACATTCTGGAGAGAGGAGCCCTACTGGACAAAATGTTGGAACTCTTCCAAAGAAAGATAGCTGAAGGCGTGGTGGTCAGGATCATCTACGACTCCTTTGGCAGTTACCGGCTCAGGGGCAGGCCCAAGAAAAAGTTCAGGGACATCGGGGTAAAGATCCACCCCATAATGCCCATACGGCTCAGTAACCTCCTGTTCTCCCTCAATTTCAGGAACCACAGAAAAATATTGGTGATCGACAACAAGGTCGCTTTTACCGGAGGGGTGAATGTGTCCGACAAGTACATCAAACACGGCAGTGAGCTGGGCAAATGGAAGGATACCCATTTGAAGTTGGAAGGCCCCATAGTGAACGACATCCACCTCGTGTTCCTGAAGGATTATTTCTTCGCCAGCAAAAAAGAGGATTTCAAGGTGGAGGAGCACCTGTGCGAACAGCCCACAGTGGGCCAAGTGGAAGCTCAAGTGGTGGCCGGGGGGCCAGATTCCAACCACCCCGCCATCATGTACCAATATATAGGCATGATGAACCAGGCCGAAAAGTCCATCTGTATCGCCAACCCGTATTTTCTACCTGGCGAGGCCTTTCTACAGACCCTAAAGATCGTTGCCCTCGAAGGTGTGGAAATTTCCCTGTTGATCCCCAAAAATTCGGATTCCATGGCCGCAAAATTTGCCATGTTCTCCCAATTTGAGGAACTTTTGGAAGTTGGGGTGAAGATCTATATGCGCAGTGATTTTTCGCACAGCAAGATTCTAATTGTGGACGACGACTTGGTCTCCATTGGTTCGGGAAACTTTGACATCCGTAGTTTTGAGCTCAATTATGAAGCGAATATCCTTATGTATGACAAGGAGATCAATAAGGAAATGAAAAGAGAGTTCCTCGGTATTTGTGAAAAGGCAGACCCCATTACCCTGGAAAGGTTCAGGAACAGATCGGTATGGCTAAAATTCCTGGAAGGCCTCTTCAAATTCTTCAAACCGCTATTGTGACCCACTTAACGAAAAGTTAAAATCATATTGCCGTAAAACGCACATTTATCGCCAACACCTCTATTGACAAAAGCCCCCATATTTTGTCGAAAAAAGAGCACTTCTTAATGTTTTCATAAATATGAAAATCAAATAGTTCCATAGTCATAAAGTATGAAACTAACTCTTATATTTAAGGCACACAGCATAACTTTAAACAAAAATGACCCAAGAGTTACTAGCAAAGGCAGAAGAGTTTGAGAGTAGACCCATGAGCCACATGTCCACCAGCGACAGGGTAGAGGCTTCTAGGGAGGCAAAACGGTTGATCCTTTCCATCAACGAGATCTATAAAAAGACCAAAGATTCCAAACTGATGGACATCATGAAGAGTCTTACCGAAAAGAAACGAAAGATTGAAAAGCGCCTTAAGGGCACTCCCTTGGTCTAGGGAATATCATATTAAGATTGTACAGGAAGGAAGGCACTTGGCCATAAATGTCCTTCCTGTTCTTTTTATGTAATGTATTGATTTTCAACACTTAAATATATTGTAGCTATAATCCTACAGGCATTTACCCATCTTGTTTTTCCATCCACAAAGTATTTTTGACCAGTTATATCCAATTTCCTGCAACGAATAAAAATGCGGATTGCAGACCCATGGTTTTGTCTAATTTCGGGTAAACAATCAACTAAAACACCTTTTCAAAAATGAACACTGTAGAAGTAAAGTTGGGGTATTTCTTTTGGTATTCCGTGATTGCCATTTCCATACTTTCCCTCATCAACAACCTGTACCATTACATTTTTTAAGCTATACTGAACACCCATCATCAATCAAGAACTTTCCATAGTCAATAATGTCTCTCGCAAAGGGATGCCAATCGTGGCATCCCTTTTTGTTCCCATCCAATCCTAAATTTCCGATTGTCCTTACCATTTATACCCCGAATAAATATCGTCCGACATACGGACCACTATGCCAAATCTGACTATCTTTAGAGTGCATTAACGACCTCCCACAAAACAAGATCAGTTGAGCAACAGCCTTCTTTTGATACTCACCCGAAACCCAGAGCTCGGCAAGTGCAAGACCCGCCTGGCCGCCAAAGTGGGCGACAAGGCCGCACTGGAAATCTATCAGTTTCTCCTGCAGCGTACCGTGTCGTTCACCGAGCACCTAAGGGTGGAAAAATGGGTGTACTATTCGGAGGAGATATGGCAGAATGATATTTGGGACAATGACCGTTATCAGAAAAAACTACAGGTGGGCAAAGATCTGGGAGAGCGCATGCAAAATGCCTTCAGGGATGGGTTCCAGGCAGGGTTTGAAAAGATCATTGTCATCGGAAGCGACATGTACCATCTGGAACAGGCAGATCTTGAAGAGGCTTTCTCAACATTGGAGACACATGACTACGTGATAGGCCCTGCGGAAGATGGTGGATACTATCTCTTGGGCATGAAATCCTTGAACCAAGCCCTCTTCTGGAACAAGCAATGGGGGACCGACACCGTTCTGGCCGATACCATGCAGGACCTGAAAACTGAAAGCGTGGCCCTTTTGAACGAGAAAAACGACGTGGATTACTATGAAGACATCAAAGATATCAAGGCTTTCGAGCCTTTCATCAAACATATAAAGCAATGACAAAGGAACATCTGAACGAATCTGTTGATTATTTGAAGAGGAAGGGATTTGATTCCCCAGAAATTGGCATCGTGCTCGGAACCGGATTGGGACAACTGGTCGATGGCATCGAAAACCGTATTGAGGCCCATTACAACCACATCCCCCATTTTCCCTTGGCAACAGTGGAGTTCCATTCCGGAAAATTGATTTTCGGTACCCTGGCCGGAAAAAAAGTGGTGGTGATGCAGGGACGCTTCCATCTGTATGAAGGCTATGACTTTGTGGACATCACCTATCCCATTCGGGTAATGCACCAATTGGGGGTCCAGAAACTGTTCGTCTCCAACGCAGCCGGGGCCATCAACCTTGACTTCAAAAAAGGGGACATCATGCTCATCGAGGACCATATCAACCTTCAAGGAGGGTCTCCCCTGGCCTTTAAAAATGTATCCGCATTCGGGGACCGATTTGTGGACATGAGCGAACCCTATGACCTGGACATGCGTAAAAAAATAGAGGTCATTGCCCAAAAAAAGGGTATTTCCATCAAAAAAGGGGTATACGCCTCCGTGGTGGGTCCCCAACTGGAGACAAAGGCCGAATACCGCATGCTGAAAATGGTCGGCGCGGACGCTGTGGGAATGAGTACCGTTCCCGAAGTAATTGTTGCCAATCATTTACGACTACCCATCGTAGCGGTATCCGTTTTGACCGACGAATGCGACCCGGACAACCTCCAACCTGTCAATGTAGAGGAAATCATCGCCATTGCCGGAAAAACAGAGCCCAAAATGATAACATTGTTCACCGAACTGATAAAGCAACTATGAGCTACCTAGACGCCACACAAGACCTTTACAAAGAAGCGGCCATTTCCCCGAACGTGGGACTTTGCTGCACCACCACGCCCATTTGGCAGTTTCCTGGACTGTCCATTCCCAAGATCATGCAGGAAATGAACTATGGGTGCGGGAGCACCGTTTCCGCACAGGATTTGGTGAACGACCCCAAGATCCTCTACGTGGGTGTAGGCGGAGGTATGGAACTGCTCCAGTTCTCCTATTTTTCTAGACAAATGGGAGGAGTTACCGGGGTGGATTCCGTCGACGAAATGTTGGAAGCGTCCCGAAAGAACTTCAAAATTGCGGAGCAGGAGAACGATTGGTTCAAAAGCGAATACGTGAACTTGGTCAAGGGAGATGCCCTGAACCTGCCCATCCCCGATGAGAGCATGGACGTGGCCGCGCAGAACTGCCTTTTCAACATTTTCAAGATGGAAGACCTCCAAAAGGCCGTCGCCGAAATGTACCGCGTACTGAAACCCCACGGCCGATTGGTCATGAGCGACCCCATCTGTGAACAGCCCATGAACGATGAGCTGCGCAACGATGATCGCTTGAGGGCGCAGTGCCTCAGCGGTAGCATTCCGCTGAAAGACTATGTGAAAGTGTTGACCGATGCCGGATTTGGCACCATAGAAATCAGGGGGCGAAGGTCATACAGGGTGTTGTCCCCCAACCACTACCCAACGGACGAGCTCATCCATATCGAATCCATCGAGATTGCCGCCATCAAAGACCCGATGCCAGAGGACGGCCCTTGCATGTTTACGGGGAAAACGGCCATTTATTACGGCAACGAACCCTATTTTGATGACAACAAAGGGCATGTGCTGCTCCAAAACCAGCCGTTGGCGGTTTGTGACAAAACAGCTTCGGCGCTTGCGAAAGCATCAAAAGAAATCCATGTGAGCGAAAGCACATGGCATTACAACGGCGGGGGCTGCTGTTAAAATCAGCTTGGTTTATTTTGCGATAAAAGTTTTGGAGGACTCATAATCCAAGATGATCCCTTCGGATATCCACTTGGCCAAAGCCTGCCTATTGTCCGGATCCAAGATTCGGCGTTGGTCCTTTTTGCTCCTGATGTTCCCTATTTCAATGTAGGCCATGGCCGGAAGCGTATTTTTCACAACGTACAGGTTGCTGCGCTCCATAAACGTACCGTTGTACAATCGATTGGGCTGGAATTTTTTGTATTTCCTCAAAAAAGTCTGGTGGATGCTCTCGGCCAATTTCTTGCCGTTCTTACTCTTTTCGTGATGGTAGAAAAACACGTCGATGTTGGTGCCTTCACCCCGACTGTCCACATGGATCACCAATAAACGCTGGTGCTTCCCGACATTTTTTCTGTACAGTTCGTTCACGGCTTCGGAGCGCTGTTTCAGACGAGCCAACTGTCCCAAGGGAAGAGGTTTGGAGAGCACGGTCTCGTCCGTATCCAGTTCAAGGACCCTCTGGTCCCTGATGCCGTCATTTTCATCCTGCACAATGATATGCACTTCCGCCCCATGCGAAATCAATTCCCGGGCTAGCCTGAGTGTGACATCATAGGCATATTCATCTTCCGCGATGAGCTTGTCATTGTATTTTTCCACGGCTCCGGGATCGGGTCCCCCATGCCCGGAGACCAGATAATATACCGTATCGTCCAAACGCTTGCTCGCTATATCCACCTTGGCGAATTGCTCACCAAAAATGGGATAGGCTACCCTCTTGTCCGTTTCTTCTACCTTTTTGGCATCCAGCGTGTCCGGCAAAAAATAGGAACGTCCCATCAGCAAGGATTCATCCTCCCCCAAATGTTCGGCGTTCAACGCCACAAACTTGTTGTAGAACTTTGTCGGGCTGATGCCATGCCTCCGAAGAAGCGAATAAATTCCTTCCCCTTCCTTGGCCACCGCCTTCAGATTGCCCTCTTGGGCCAATCCAACTCCTTGAAAATGAACAAAAACAAGTAAAACGGATATTCGTATAAACTTCATTTAATTCTCAATCTGCAAATCAACATAATCGTTCATAATACCGTCACTGATCAAGCTGGCAAACTGCTTCTTGTCCGGACGCACTGCTATTTTTTGGTTTGATGTCTTGGAAGCGTTCTCCAAGGTGAGCAAGCTTATGGCCGGAAGAATGTTCCGGGCCAGGTATAGACTGTTCTTGTCCTCAAAGATCATATTGATGTCCTTGTAAGACCTATTGGAAACACTGTGCCGCTTGAACATGTTTTGGATATTCTCCGCCAATCGCTGGCCCTCTTCGCTCTTGTTGTAATGGTAAACGGCAACGTCCATATCCTCCTTGCCGGACACGCCATCGGCGCGTATCACCAAAACCCGTTGGTATTTTCCTGTATTCTGTATGTAGCGCTTGTTGATGACCTCAATGTAGCTCCCCATTTTTTGGTTTGCCGTCACAACTTCCCCGTTCACAGGTTCGGAAACACCATCACCCATGATATACACTTTGGCCCCATGGACCATCAAATCGGCGGCGAGGCTTTCCGCCACATCCTTCACATAATCGTTTTCCGTATTCTGCGGGTCTTCGGTGATGATGTAGTATACCGCATCTTTCAGCTTATCGCTCTTGAGGGACATTTGGGCCAGTTCCCCATCAAAGATGGGCTCTTCGGTACCTTCGCCGGTGCGGACCACCACGCCTGTTTTCTTGAGGGCATCCGCTGCCTGTGGAATTTTGTAAGCTGTTCCCACTTTCAGAAAGCTGCCGTCCTTGATGTTTTCGGAATTGAGCTTGACAAACGCTTCATAGTGCTTGGCCGGGTCCAGTCCCTGTTTCCGCAAAAGGGAAAAAATCCCGTCACCCTGTTCCGCCTTCACCATATAATAGGATGCCTCTTGGGCAAACAGCATGGCACAGGAACATACCCATAACAAAAGGAATGATACTGATTTCATTATCGTATTTTAGTTGGGAGGGTGCACTGCAAAGATGGGAAAAAATTGTCAACAACGGCCTTCAATGACGGGAAAAATCCCACATTTTTCGCTCAGCCTTAAAGACTTGACTTTTTAATCGGCGCGTAACGCTGCCTGATCACCGATTCAGCAGGCTTGTTCTGCGGGGTAAACCTGTTGTCGGCGAGTCCTCCGGCCCTGTCGTGGTGGATGAACCACTTCCAGACAAAGCCTCCGGCAAACCATTCCTGGTCCCAAAATTCATCAAAAAGCACCTGCGTGGCGTCGGCCTGGGCCTGTAGGTTCACCCTTTCCTCGTTCCTGTCCACCAGCCAGGGCTTTTTGCCCGTGTAGTCCATGCTCCTGTACCCAAACTCGGTGAACAGTATAGGCCTGTCCAATTGTTCGGCAAGTTCCATCATCTTCGTTTTCCACGGCTGCCATCCCGTTCGTAGGGTTTCCGTGGTGGGGTTTTGTCTTTCGCAGAGGGGAAAATAGGCGTTCACCCCGATATAGTCCAACTCGCCCCAAAAAGGAGTGTTGGCATACTCGTCCCAATTGGCCGCATAGGTGAGTTTTCCCTTGTACACCTCCCTGACCTTGCCCACGAGTTCGGCCCAGAATGCGGGTCGGTTTTTCACAAAAGTGGCCAACTCGGTCCCGACACAATAGATATCGGCATGCGTCTCCTCCGCCAATCCTGCGTAGTGCAAAATGAACCGGGCGTAGGAGTCCTCCAATGCTTTCCAATCCGCTTCGGACTGCATGGCCATGTTCCCTGTAAACTCGCCCCTACTGATCCAGATCTGGGGTTTCAGCATCACCTTTACCCCATTTTTGTGGAGCATTTCGATGTACTGCTTAGCCCCTTTTCGGGTTTCCCCGAACCATTGCCTGTCCGAATCAAAAACAAGGTTGGGCGCGTGTGGGTCTTGCATAAAGCCGAAGGGCATGATGGCCGCAAAATTGGCATGGATGTCCAGCACGGGGTCCACATGGGACTGGGCGACCTCCTCCCGGGACGCCACAAAGCTCACTCCGTTGATCTTTTCGGGTTTATGCACCGTGCAGGAGAGCAGGGCCAGACCGCATATCAAAACCAGTTTTTTCATGTTGGGCAATCAAGTACCTCTAAAATAGTGCTTTTAGGGGAAATTTTTATTCTATTTGAGTTGACCCACAAACATTTCATATAAGATTTGTCAATTAGGCTAATTTTGGACTTGGCACCAAAAAATCTCTCGAACCAGCATTTTCCAACCTTGGCAGCATTCGGCATAAATTAAATCCTTTCTAAATTGGGGGACAGGGTTAAGTTCCTATCTTTAGGTACGACACAAGACCCATAATCCCTCTTTCATGGAGCACATTGTCATCATTGGAAATGGAATAGCGGGAGTGACCGCGGCCCGGCATATCCGAAAGCTTTCCAACAAAAAAATCACCATCGTTTCCGCCGAGACGGATTATTTTTTCTCCCGAACCGCACTGATGTACGTCTATATGGGCCACATGAAGTTTGAACATACCCAACCCTACGAAAACGCATTTTGGAGAAAAAACAAGATCAACCTTGTCCGTGCATACGCCGAAACCATTGATACCCAAAACAAGAAGATCCATGTGAAGGGTCGCCCCACTAAATTTTACAACAAAAACATCCATGTTCCGCCAGTGGACGGGGAATGGATCTCTTACGACAAGCTGGTCATTGCCACGGGATCCAAGCCCAACAAGTTTGGATGGCCGGGCCAGGATTTGGAGGGTGTCCAAGGCTTGTATTCCAAACAGGACCTTGACCTTTTGGAGCAAAATGCGCCGAACAATGACCGTTGCAAAAGGGCGGTGATCGTGGGTGGGGGATTGATCGGTATCGAGTTGGCCGAAATGCTTCGGACACGTGACATTCCCGTCACTTTTTTGGTGCGGGAAAGTAGCTTTTGGAACGGTGTGTTGCCCAAGGGCGATTCCCAAATGATCAATGAACACATTCGGGAGCACCATATCGACCTTCGGTTGAATGCCTCCTTGAAGGAAATTGTTTCCGATGGGAACGGAAAGGTCAAATCGGTGATCATTGCTGAAACCGGGGAGGAAATCCCTTGTAATGTGGTGGGATTAACGGCCGGAGTGACGCCGAACATCGATTTTTTGAAAGGTTCTGGCATCGAGCTGGGTCGAGGCGTGAAGGTGAACCGTTTTTTGGAGACCAATATAGCCGATGTGTACGCCATTGGCGATTGTGCGGAACAGCATGAAGCCATTGGCAACCGGAAACCCGTCGAAGCCGTTTGGTACACGGGCAGGATGATGGGCGAGGCACTGGCGCAGACCCTTTGCGGCAACCGAACGGAATACCGCCCGGGCCATTGGTTCAACTCGGCCAAATTTCTGGATATTGAGTACCAAACCTATGGTTGGGTGTTCCCCGAACGGAAAAAAAGCGACTCGGAAATCCATTTTCACTGGCGACATCCCCAAGAAAAAATCTGCATCACCGTGGCTTTTGACAAGGATTCTGAAACCTTTTTGGGCATCAATACCTTTGGTATCCGGATGCGGCATCAGGTCATCGACCATTGGTTGAACGAGAAAAGGGATATCGATTTTGTGATGGCCCATTTGGCGGATGCCAACTTCGACCCGGAATTTTATCGGACCCACGAGCCCGACATCATTGCCAAATACAATGCGAATCTGGGAAAATCCATCACCCTGAAAAAGAAAAGTCTCATTAGAATATTTCAATAGGAAAAAGCAACCCATGAACAGTCAAACACATAACCCAAGTATGGCCCTGACCGGGGAACCTCCAAAAAGCCTGAGCACTGGCCAAAAAATGGCGACCCTTTTGGGTGTGTCAGGACTTGGAATCCTGCTATTGGCCGTGTTCAATGTCAGTTTCCCGAACCAAACCTTGTGGTTGATCGTTTCGCTTTCCGCTATCGGCGTAGGGACCCTCTGGTTTTCCTGGGATGCCTATGCCCAAAAATTGCCTGGCATCAAAAATGACGGTGTGTGGTTCAAGTCTATTTCCAGTCGGGGCTTTTGGGCCTGGGTCGTCGGGCTGGCACTTACCGGATTTTACATCGTGCTCTATTTTTACCCCGAATACCTCGGATTGGTGAGCGGCGGGGAAAACCGGGGCGTTATTGGGCTTTTTGATCCTTTGAGCAAGTTATTGAGCGGCAATCCTGCAAGCCAATGGTTTGTGTATGGCACCTTGTACACGGTGGCCATTTTGATCTTTGGGATAAAGTTCCTTTGGAAATACCGACATAGCCGTTACCAACGATTACGAACCTTGAGCGTGATGTTTTTCCAGACCGCCTTTGCTTTCATCATCCCGGAATTGATGGCACGACTGAACGGCCATAAGATATTGGACGGGGGAAGCCTGCCCTACTACGACCTCAAAAATGTATGGCCCCTCAACTATTATAATTTTGAAGGGTACCGCATCAAAGGGTTTCTAAGTTCTGGGGATATCGGTTTTGCGTTGCTGATCTTCGCCATCCTGTCCATTTTTGTGATCACCCCGATATTGACCTATAAATACGGGAAACGATGGTACTGCTCTTGGGTCTGTGGCTGTGGCGCACTGGCCGAAACCGCAGGGGATTCCTTCAGGCAACTCAGTGACAAATCCACTTTTGCCTGGAAAGTGGAACGTTGGGTGGTGCACAGTGTCGTGGTTTTTGTCACTTTGATGACCACAGCGGTGATTTACTCCTATTTGGGAAATGATACCAGCAAATATTGGCTCACCAAGAGCACTTTTTTGATCGGGGTGGCCGTGCTGCTCACCCTCGTTTTTAGTTGGGTGATGATTTTTAAAAGAGATCAACTCCAGAAAGATGCCCAGTATGGTGCCATCGGGTATTTCGTCATCATTTTGGCCTTGATCGGGTTCCATTTTTTCAGTGGGGAAGGGCAGGTATTCCTTTTCAAATCCGAAACGCTGCGCAAATCCTATTCCTTTTTAATCGGCAGTATTTTCTCCGGTGTCATCGGCACTGGGTTCTACCCCATTTTTGGGAGCCGAGTCTGGTGCAGGTTCGGATGCCCCATGGCGGCCATTTTAGGCTTCCAGCAGCGATTGTTTTCCCGGTTTAGGATTACCACCAATGGCGGACAGTGCATTTCCTGCGGCAACTGTTCCACCTATTGCGAAATGGGCATCGATGTGCGCGCCTATGCCCAAAAGGGCGAGAATATTGTCCGTGCCAGTTGTGTGGGTTGCGGTATCTGCTCTGCCGTCTGTCCACGGGGTGTGCTCAAATTGGAGAACGGACCGCTTAAGGGACGCATTGACAGCAACCAAGTGCTTTTGGGGAACGATGTGGACCTCATGGCCTTGGTCAATCAAAAATAACGGACACAACATTTCCTTTACCTTCATTTTATGTGGATGGACCCTAAAAATCCATGGAAAAGTTTAGTTTTGGCTACTTCAAGCAAAAACTAGCTCTTCAGTGGCGGACATCAAGGTCATTATTCCTGCGATCAACGAAGGGGATTCCATCGGGAAGGTGGTTTCCGAACTGCCCAAACACGTTTCCGAAATCGTAGTGGTGGACAACGGCTCCCAGGACGATACAGTGGCAAATGCACAGAAAGCCGGGGCCACTGTCATCTCCGAAAACCGCAAGGGATATGGCTCTGCTTGCCTAAAAGGATTGAAATATATTTCCAAACAATCCAAAACACCCGACATTATCGTATTTATCGACGGAGATTATTCCGATTATCCCGAAGAATTGGATAAGGTGGTCGCCCCGATCTTGGAAAATGGTGTGGATTTTGTGGTCGGTGCACGAAAAAAATCACTTCGTGAACCCGGTTCGATGACCCCGCAACAGGTTTTTGGGAACCAATTGGCCACTTTTTTGATGCGGCTTTTTTTTAGGTCGAGATTTACGGATTTAGGGCCATTTAGGGCAATTAAATATGAAAAACTCAAAGAATTGGAGATGCAGGACACAACTTATGGGTGGACTGTGGAAATGCAGTTAAAAATTTTAAGAAAAAAAATGACATATACCGAAGTACCAGTGCGTTACAAAAAAAGAATTGGCGTCTCAAAAGTGTCTGGTACAGTAAAAGGTACTATATTTGCTGGCATGAAAATATTGGGTTGGATCTTTAAATACAGTTTAAAATAAATGGGACTTACTATCGCTCTTATCATTGTTGCTATTTACAGTACAGCCTTGATTCTTATTTTCTTCTACAGTCTTGCCCAGTTGAACCTTTTGGTCAATTATCTGGGCTACAAAAGACGAAATGAGGAAGCCCCGAAATTCAACCTATTAGATCCAAAGGAAATTCCCTTTGTCACCATCCAGCTACCCATCTACAACGAAGAGTATGTGATGGAGCGCTTGTTGGACAACATTGCCAAGATCGAATACCCCAAAAGCAAATTGGAGATCCAAGTCCTGGACGATTCAACGGACGACTCCGTCATCGAGACGGCGAGAAGGGTCGAAGAACTCCAAAAAACAGGACTCGACATACAACACATCCGTAGGGAAAACAGAAAAGGCTATAAGGCCGGGGCCCTCAAAGAAGGACTGGCCATTGCCAAAGGTGAGTTCATCGCCATATTCGATGCCGACTTCCTTCCCGAAAGTGATTGGTTGAAAAAAACAGTACCCTATTTCAAGGATAGCGAGATTGGTGTGGTGCAGACCCGTTGGGGACACATTAACCGCGATTACTCCACCTTGACCAGAATCCAAGCCTTTGCATTGGACGCCCACTTTACTTTGGAACAGGTGGGAAGAAACTCCAAAGGGCATTTTATCAACTTTAACGGTACCGCTGGCATCTGGAGGAAGGAATGTATCCTCGATGCAGGCAACTGGGAAGGCGACACCCTTACCGAAGATTTGGATTTGAGTTACCGTGCACAGTTGAAAAACTGGAAATTCAAGTATTTGGAGGATGTGGAGACTCCCGCTGAGCTTCCCGTGGTGATCAGTGCCGCCCGTTCCCAACAGTTCCGTTGGAACAAAGGAGGAGCCGAAAACTTCAGAAAGACCGTTTGGAGCGTCATCAAGGCGAAGAACATTCCGTTCAAGACCAAGTTCCACGGCGTTATGCACCTATTGAACAGTTCCATGTTCCTTTGTGTGTTCATCGTGGCCCTCTTGAGCATTCCCATGCTCTACATCAAAAATACCTACGGGCATTTGGGCTGGGTGTTCGAAGTGACCAGCTTCTTCATCGTCAGTACCATTATCCTGTTCATCTGCTATTGGTTCACCTACAAGAGTATCCAGGGCAGTAGTTTTGACAATTTTGTGGATTACATCAAACTGTTCTTTACCTTCTTCTCCGTGGCACTGGGCTTCTCTTTGCACAACACCGTGGCCGTTTTGGAAGGACACCTTGGTAAGCGAAGCGAGTTTGTACGCACCCCAAAGTTCAACATCAACAGCATTAAAGATACTTGGAAGGGCAACAAATACTTGACCAAAAAGTTGTCGCCCAACATGATCTTGGAATTTGCCCTGATGGTCTATTTCCTCTTTGGAATGTACAGCGCGGTTCCCTTGAACGACTACGGATTGTTCCCTTTCCACTTGATGTTGTTCCTAGGTTTCGGATTTGTGTTCTTTAAATCCTTGACATCCAAGGCTTAAAACATGCTATCTTACTGGCGACTGCATAGATACCCGATACTTTTTGCTATCGGTTCCCTGTTGTTCTACGCTAGTTTTGCCTATGACCTTGTCCGTACCGATTTCCTAAAACTTTTCATGCTCTTTGCGGCAACGTTCTTTCTTTGCCATAAGATCATGCAATTTGAAAAATGGAACTTCAATTTCCTCTTGGTCACCGGAATATTGTTCCGGTTGGTATTCTTAGTGGCCGAACCCAACCTCTCCCAGGACTTTTTCCGTTTCATATGGGATGGGGAACTTATCAAAAATGGCATCAATCCCTATCTGCATACCCCGGACCAACTCATGGAGCAGGGCAATGTGCCCGTAGCCAATGCGGACGAGCTCTATGCAGGCATGAGTGAGCTCAATGCCCGTCATTACAGCAACTACCCCCCAATCAATCAATTGTTCTTTGCGCTGGCAGCCCTTTTGGGAGGTGGGAGCATCCTCGGTTCCATCATCGTAATGCGGCTGAGCATTATCCTCGCAGACCTTGGCGTCCTATATTTTGGTAGAAAACTGTTACAGAACCTCAACTTGGCCAACCACATGGCCTTTTGGTACTTTTTGAACCCCTTGGTGATCATAGAGCTAACAGGAAACCTACATTTTGAGGGCATCATGCTCTTCTTTTTTGTTTGGTCGCTCTACCTCATCTCCAAAAAACAATGGAGGTGGGCCGCACCCATATATGCCGTCTCCATCATGGTGAAACTGGTTCCCCTTTTGCTCCTGCCCATGTTCCTCAAATACCTGGGAATCAAAAAAAGTATCGCCTTCTATAGTTTGGTAAGTGTTTCCTGCGTACTCATTCTGTATCCCTTTTATTCCTCCTTTTTTATTGACCATTATTCGGAAACCGTCGGGCTCTGGTTTTCCAATTTTGAGTTCAATGCAAGTGTGTACAATATGGTCAAAAAAATCGCTGTTGAACATTACGAGGCGAAACCGTGGGAACTCATCGAAACCTACGGTTCCATGATCATCAAAGCAATGATAGCCATCGTTTTGTTGATTGCCCTTCTCCGGAAAAACCAAAAATTGCAAACGGTCATCACCTCGATGATGCTGGCCTTGGCGTGCTACTATTTTCTATCCAGCACGGTCCATCCCTGGTATGTGGTGTTCCTGTTGGGAATCGCCATCTTCACGGAATATAAATTTGTTTTGGTCTGGTCGTTTGCGGTCATCCTGAGCTATTATGCCTATACCAATCCCGACTATAAAGAAAATCTTTGGTTTCTGGCCGTTGAATACATTTTGGTGATTGGCTTCTTTCTTTATGAAATGATGGCCAAAGGGTCAAAAAAGTTATATTTCTTTAAAAAATGACCCTCAATTACGGGTCTATTCGGATTAATTTGTACTTTTAACCCACAATGAAAGGACAAGAATACATATCGTTTACACTGAGCGTTCCTACGCCCATCAGTCCATTTTCTCCCCGTCGCCGCCCGTAAGGGTGCAAAATTATCTATGGAAATAGGTGAGTCCATTTCCGCAAAAACCAACAACTTTTTTTAATAATTTTTATCAGTCTATACGCTTGCAATGGAAATTGTAATTGCCAACGAATCACATTTTAAATACGCACAGATCATCTGTGACACCATAGCCGAATCGGCCAAGATCCGTGGGACCGGTATTGCCAAACGCACCCCTGAATACATCATGAAACGGTTGCAGAACGGGAATGCCATCATTGCCTTGGATGGCGATAAATTTGCCGGGTTCTGCTATATCGAGGTCTGGGGCAACAAGGATTTTGTCGCCAACTCCGGATTGATCGTACACCCCGATTACAGGAACCAAGGGCTGGCCAAGCAGATCAAGAAGGCCGTTTTTGACCTGTCCCGGAAAAAATTCCCTGATGCCAAGATCTTTGGGATCACCACTGGTTTGGCCGTTATGAAAATGAACTACGAACTGGGGTACAAACCCGTTACCTTTTCCGAACTTACGGACGACCCCGAATTCTGGAAAGGCTGTCAGACCTGTAAGAACTTTGACATCCTGACCCGGACCGAACAGAAAATGTGCCTCTGTACCGGAATGCTGTACGACCCCAACGCCAAAAAAGCGGAAGAACCCAAAAAATTGAACAGCAAGGCATTCCAAAGACTGAAGCAGATCAAGGAAACCCTTTTTCTTAAAAAGAAACAGAAGTAAATGTCAGTTCGAGCGCAGTCGAGAACAGCACCACATTTCGACTCCGCTCAATGTGACCATAAATTGAATATAAAAACATGAAAAAATTAGTATTGGCCTATAGCGGCGGATTGGACACTTCCTATTGCGCAAAATACCTATCCCAGGATGAAGGCTTTGAAGTCCATGCCGTGAGTGTGAACACCGGCGGGTTCAGCAAAGCTGAAATCGAAGAAATCGAAAAAAAGGCCCTGGCATTGGGCGCCACCACCTATACCTCCATCAACGCCATCAACACCTTCTATGACAAGGTGGTAAAATACCTCATCTTCGGAAACGTGTTGAGGAACAATACCTACCCCCTTTCCGTAAGTGCCGAACGGATCGTTCAGGCCATCGAAATCGTGAACCATGCCAAAAAAGTGGGTGCCAAATATATTGCCCACGGCAGCACCGGTGCTGGAAACGACCAAGTACGGTTCGATATGATTTTCCAAATCTTGGCCCCGGACATCGAAATCATCACCCCCATACGCGACAAAAAACTGGCCAGGGAAGTGGAAATCGAGTACCTGCAGAAAAACGGTATCGATTATTCTTGGGAAAAGGCCAAATATTCCATCAACAGAGGGCTCTGGGGTACCTCAGTGGGCGGTTCCGAGACCTTGACCTCCCATCTGTCCCTACCGGAAAATGCATTTCCGAGCCAACTGGAGAAAGAACTTCCCAAAGAACTGAAGCTGACGTTCAGCAAAGGGGAATTGGTGGCCGTTGATGGGGAAAAGGATACTCCTGTGGCCAATATTGAAAAACTTGCGGAAATTGCTTCCAAATACGCCATCGGAAGGGACATCCACGTGGGCGACACCATCATCGGGATCAAAGGAAGGGTCGGTTTTGAGGCGGCGGCCCCATTGATCATCATCAAAGCGCACCACTTGTTGGAAAAACACACCTTGAGCAAATGGCAGCAATACCAAAAAGAGCAAATGGGCAATTTCTATGGTATGTTGCTCCATGAAGGCAACTATCTGGACGAGGTGATGCGGAACATCGAGGCCTTTTTGACCGATACCCAAAAGCACGTTTCCGGGGATGTGTACCTTACGCTCCACCCCTACCGATTTGAACTGAACGGAATCTCATCCAAGCACGACCTCATGAACGCTTCCTTTGGAAGTTATGGGGAAATGAACAAAGGATGGACCGCAGATGATGCCAAAGGGTTCATCAAAATATTGTCCAATTCGGGCAAAATTGCGAACCACGTAAACCAAGACCATGATTAAATCGGGAATTATAGGGGGTTCTGGATATACGGGCGGGGAACTGATCCGAATATTGCTCAACCATCCTAACGCCAAAATCGATTTTGTATATAGCACCACAAGGGCGGGAAAACCCATCGCTTCGGCACACCAAGATCTTTTGGGGCTGACCGACCTTACATTTTCCGGAGATATCAATCCGGATGTGGATGTGGTCTTTTTATGTTTGGGCCATGGCAATTCTACCTCATTTTTGAACGAACACGCATTCTCGGCAAGTACCAAAATCATCGACCTCAGCAACGATTTCAGGCTACAGGCCGATTACACCTTCAACGGCAAACGTTTCATTTATGGGCTTCCCGAATTGAACAGGTCTGCCATTGCATCTGCAGAGGCCATTGCCAATCCCGGATGTTTTGCCACCGCGATCCAACTGGGTCTGTTGCCCTTGGCAAAGGCCGGTCTGTTGGCAAACGAAGTGCATGTCAATGCCGTAACGGGCAGTACGGGAGCTGGTGTAGGCCTGTCCGACACCTCCCATTTCAGCTGGAGGAACAACAACGTTTCGTGGTACAAACCCTTTACCCACCAGCATTTGGGGGAAATTGGGGAAAGTTTGAATTCCTTCGGCAACAATGTGGGCAAACTGCTGTTTTTGCCAAACCGGGGAAATTTCACAAGAGGAATTTTGGCCACGGCCTACACCCACTTTGAAGGTTCCTTGGACGAAGCCAAAAAACTGTACTCGGATTTTTATGCCGGTGCCGTTTTCACCCATATGTCCGAAGCGGAAATCCATCTGAAACAAGTGGTGAACACCAACCAGTGCCACATCCATTTGCACAAGCACGATGACCTTTTGTTGGTGACCTCTGCCATTGACAATTTGTTGAAGGGAGCCTCGGGTCAAGCTGTACAGAACATGAACCTGATGTTCGGTTTTCCCGAGACCGAAGGTCTATTGTTAAAAGCAGGGGTATTTTAAAAAACTTCAGGTCGAGCTGTCACATCGAGCGGAGTCGAGATGCGAGACCTAAATTGATGAAAACATACATCTCTCGACTGCGCTCGAGATGACAAAACAGAAAAACCATGAAAATAGCCATCATAGGAGCAGGGAATTTGGGACTGGCCATTGCCAAAGGGATTTTACACACCAACGGGGCCACCACCATGTACCTGACCAAAAGGAACACCAAGGGCATCAAGGATTTTGAGAAATATGGAAACGTCACGGTCACCTCGGACAATCTTGAGGCCGTAAAAAATTCCGACATCCTCATCTTTGCCGTGCAGCCGGGCCACTTTGCTTCCATTTTGGAACAGAGCAAGGAGCTGCTTACCGAAAAACATGTGATCATCAGCACCATCACCGGTTTTGGCATCGCCAGGATCGAAAGTATCATCGGTGCCGATAAGTTTATAATCCGTAGCATGCCCAACACGGCCATTTCCGTGGGCAAGTCCATGACCTGTATCTGCAGTAACGAACTGGGCAAAAAACGGGTAGATCTGGCCAAGGCCATTTTCAACCGGATGGGGCACACCATGGAAATTCCCGAAGAACAAATGCAGGCCGCCACGGTCATTTGCGCAAGCGGGATCGCATTTTGGATGCGCTTGATCCGCGCCACGACCCAAGGAGCCATCCAATTGGGATTCGATGCCAAGGAAGCCCAGGAGCTCGCCATGCATACTTGCAACGGAGCTGCAAGCCTCTTGATTGAATCGGGAAGCCATCCCGAAGAGGAAATCGATAGGGTGACCACGCCAAGGGGCTGCACCATTGAAGGACTGAACGAAATGGAGCACCAGGGGCTAAGCTCTTCCCTCATCAGGGGCATTGTGGCCTCCTACGAAAAAATCAGCCAAATCAAAAAAGGATAAAAATGTCAGGTCGAGCGGAGTCGAGACCCATTTCAATATAAAAAAGAAGCTCTCACCATGATCGAGACGACAAACAAAAAGACCATGAAACTATTCGACGTTTACCCCCTATATGATGTGACCCCAGTATCGGCAAAGGGCATTGAAGTCTGGGACGACAAAGGACAAAAATACCTGGATTTCTATGGTGGCCATGCCGTGATTTCCATTGGGCATACCCATCCCCATTACGTAAAGCGCATCGAGGATCAATTGGAAAAAATCGCTTTTTACAGCAATTCCGTGCAAAATCCGGTTCAAGAAGCATTGGCCGAAAAACTGGGAAAAGCATCAGGTTGCGAAGATTATACCCTATTCATGTGCAATTCCGGGGCAGAGGCCAATGAAAATGCACTGAAAATGGCTTCGTTCCACACCGGAAAGGCAAAGGTCATTGCCTTTAGGAACAGTTTCCATGGCAGGACATCCGCGGCCGTTGCCACCACGGACAACCCGAAGATCAATGCCCCCATCAACCTGCAACAGGAAGTGACCTTTCTTCCCTTGAACGATTTTGATGCGTTTGAAAAAACCATCGCTTCGGAAGGATACTGTGCCGTGATCTTGGAAGCGATCCAAGGCGTGGGCGGTCTTGACGAACCCACCACCGAGTTCTACCAATTCATCGCCGAAAAATGCAAGGAGAATGGCGTGGTCCTTATCGCGGACGAAGTACAGTCCGGTTATGGGCGAAGCGGAAAATTCTTTGCGTTCCAGCACCATGGCATCCAACCCGATATCATTTCCATCGCGAAAGGAATGGGGAATGGTTTTCCAGTGGGCGGTATTTTGATCCATGAATCCTTTAAACCCTCCTACGGACTTTTGGGCACCACCTTTGGTGGAAACCATTTGGCATGTGCCGCGAGTTTGGCCGTTTTGGAGGTTTTGGAAGATGAAAATCTCATAGAAAATGCTTCCGAATTGGGAGTCTATTTTAGGGAAAAAGCGACCGAGGTCCCCGAAATCATCAAAGTAAAAGGCAGAGGGTTAATGATCGGACTCGAATTTGATTTTGAGGTGGCCGAGCTGCGCAAAAAACTGATCTATGACCATCGCATGTTCACTGGCAGTGCCAATAACAAGAAGTTACTGCGATTTTTACCAGCATTGAACATCACCAAGGCACACATCGACCTATTCTTTGACGCGCTCAAAAAAGCATTGAAATGAAGCATTATTTATCCGTAAACGATATCGACTCCCTCCCCGATTGGGTGGAAGAAGCAATCAACCTCAAAAAAGACCCGTATCAATTTGAAGATCTGGGCAAACGCAAAACCTTGTGCCTATTATTTTTCAATAACAGTCTACGTACCCGTTTGAGTACCCAAAAAGCAGCCATGAACCTCGGTATGGAGGTGATGGTGATGAATTTTGGCAACGAAGGCTGGGCCTTGGAATATGGAGATGGCACCATCATGGATCAAGGCACATCGGAACACATCAAAGAAGCGGCACAAGTGGTTTCGCAATATTGCGACATTGTGGCCATCAGGGCATTTGCCGGTTTGGTGGACAAAGCAAAAGACGAAGCAGAGGAGGTCATCAACGGGTTTGCGAAATATGCGTCCATCCCTGTGGTAAACATGGAAAGTTCCGTTGGGCACCCCCTTCAGGCTTTGGCAGATGCCATTACCTTAGCGGAAAACAAGACCAAGGAAAGACCCAAAGTAGTTTTGTCATGGGCACCGCACCCCAAGGCATTGCCCCATGCGGTGGCCAATTCGTTTGTGCAGATGATGAAATTGCAAGATGCTGAATTTGTGATCACCCATCCAAAGGGATATGAATTGAATCCAGAAATCACAGAAGATTGCCATATTGAACACGACCAACAAAAAGCCATGGAGAATGCAGATTTTGTCTATGTGAAAAACTGGAGCAGTTATTCCGATTATGGCAAAGTGGTGAGCAAAGATTTGAACTGGACCATGACCGAGGAAAAATTGGGAAAGGCCAAATTCATGCATTGTCTTCCTGTCCGCAGAAATGTGGTGGTTGAAGATGCCGTGTTGGATGGGAATCAATCCTTAGTGGCAGAGCAGGCCAAAAACCGGATTTATTCGGCACAGATCGTATTGAAAAAGATTTTGGAACAAAACAAATGATGTTAAAGGATAAGGTCTGTATTGTAACCGGTGCAACAAGCGGCATGGGAAAAGCCATTGCCGAAGCACTCTCTTCCGAAGGTGCCAAACTTGTTTTATCCGGTCAGAACAGAGAGCGTGGCCAAAGCCTGGAAAAGCAGTTGGACAATTCCGTTTTTTTGGCAGGCGATGTAACAGATCCTATCTATAACCAGAATTTGGTCCAATTGGCAATGGAAACCTTTGGCCAACTGGACATCCTATCGTTGAATGCAGGTATTCTTGGATTGGGGAATGTAGAAGAACTGGCTATCGATTCTTGGCACAAAACTATTGACACCAATTTGAGCTCCATATTCTATCTTTGTAAGTATGGGTTACCCTATTTGCAAAAGGGGTCAAATAGCAACATTTTGATCAATGCCTCTATTGCAGCTTTCAAGAGCTTTCCCAACCACCCAGCATATTGTGCATCAAAAGCGGGAGCCGTTGCACTGATGAAACAAATGGCAATGGAATATGCCCCCAAAATTCGGGTGAACGCCATATGCCCGGGACCAGTGGACACCCCACTGCTTTGGGAATCGGCCAAGGCCTTTGAAAATCCGGAAAAGGCAGTGGCCAATGCGGAAAGAGCAACTTTATTGAAAAGATTGGGGACTCCGGAAGATATTGCGAAGCTCGCCCTTTTTATGGTATCGGATGATAGTTCCTGGATTACGGGGACCACAATAACCATCGATGGGGGAATAATAAATACTTAGAATGAAACAAAAACTATCCGTAGTAAAAATAGGAGGCAACCTCATTGAGGATCCCAAGGGATTTGAACATGTCTTGGACCTGTTTTCCAAAATGGACGGAAACAAGATCTTGGTCCATGGAGGTGGGAACAAAACCACTGAAATGAGCCAAAAAATGGGTATTGAGCCCAAAATGATCAATGGAAGGAGAATCACCGATGCCGACACCTTGGACATTGCCATCATGATCTATGGAGGTCTGGTCAGCAAAAAGATCGTGGCCCAATTGCAAGCCTTGGGCACCGATGCCATTGGGATGAGCGGTGCGGACGCCAACGCCATCAGGGCCCACAAACGGCCCGTCATCAAAGTGGATTTTGGGCTTGTGGGCGATGTGGACTCCGTCAATGCCTATGGTATCTTCAAGCTGCTCCAAGCAGGGTTCACCCCTATTTTTTGTGCCCTCACGCACGATGGAAAGGGACAATTGCTGAACACCAACGCTGATACCATTGCCGCGGAAATAGCCATTTCCATGTCAGACCAATTCGATACCACTCTGTATTACTGTTTTGAGAAAAAAGGTGTTTTGCAGGATGTGGAAGATGAAAACTCCGTGATCCACCATATCGATTCAAAAGGGTACGACGAGCTTTTGGCCTATGGCATCATTTCCGATGGAATGCTCCCCAAAATGCACAATTGCTTTCATGCCCTAAAGAACAACGTTTCAAGAGTCTGCGTGGGGAACAGTAGCATGCTCGAAGCTGGCAACCCTGAATACACAACGCTAACCCTATGAAGCTGACCCAAGAAACACTGACCGAAAAGGCCATCGCACTATTGAAGGAACTGATTTCCATTCCTTCCTTTTCCGGGGAAGAAGAGAAAACAGGGGATGCCATTGAGGCATTTTTACAGGGCTTTGGCATACAAACGAAACGCCAATATCACAACATCTACGCTTTCAACAAGTATTTTGATGAAAGCAAGCCTACCCTTTTGCTCAACTCGCACCACGATACCGTAAAACCGAACAGTGCCTACACCAAAGATCCTTTTCATCCGCATGTTGAAGATGGTAAGCTATATGGTTTGGGCAGCAACGATGCAGGCGGATGTCTGGTTTCCTTGCTAGCCACCTTCGTCCATTTTTATGACAAGGAAGGGTTGAGCCACAACATCATCATGGCGGCAACCGCAGAAGAAGAGGATGCTGGGGATAAAAGTTTACGTGGACTGTTACCCATTCTTCCAAAAATTGACGTAGCTGTAGTGGGCGAACCCACTTTGATGGACCTTGCCATTGCCGAAAAAGGGTTGGTGGTCTTTGATGCCGTGGTAGAAGGTACGCCTTCACATGCCGCACATCCCAACGACAACAATTCCATTTACAACACCATACCCGTGTTGCAATGGTTCAAGGATTATAGGTTTGAAAACATTTCCGAGGCTTTGGGTGAAGTAAAAATGACCGTTACCCAGATCAATGCCGGAAAACAACATAATGTGGTGCCAGCACAAGTGGATTTGGTAGTGGATGTTCGGGTGAACGACTGTTATACCAATCAGGAAATTTCGGATAGGCTGCAAAGAGAGGCCCCCTGCAAAATGACTCCTCGCTCGTTACGCTTGAATTCATCCTGTATTGATCCGAACCATGCTTTGGTAAAAAGTGGTCTAGCTTTGGGAAGAAAAACCTATGGCTCCCCTACCTTGTCCGATCAGGCGGCATTGAGTTGCCAATCGGTAAAACTGGGACCAGGTGACAGTACGCGTTCCCATTCCGCTAACGAATTTATTTTTGTGGATGAAATCAAGGAAGGCATCGACCTGTATATTAAAATCCTTTCAGGATTTTTACAATAAACAAAATTGGGCCCTGAGCGTAGTCGAAGGGCAATAGATATCGAAAATATAAGATTCCCGTTTTCACGGGAATGACAAAACCGAAATTATGAAACTCTGGGACAAAGGTTTTAGCACCGATAAAAAAATAGACCATTTTACCGTGGGCAACGACCGCGAACTAGATTTGGTACTTGCCAAATACGATGTGATCGCATCCACCGCTCACGCCAAAATGCTGGGCAAGGTGGGATTGATTACCGAAGAAGAAGCCAAGGATTTGGTAAAGGCATTGGGTGAAATCGGTAAGGATATCGAAAAGGGTAATTTCACCATTGAGGACGATTTTGAGGACATGCATTCTAAAATCGAATTCATACTGACTGAAAAATTAGGCGATACCGGTAAAAAAATCCACTCGGCCCGATCTAGGAACGACCAGGTTTTGGTAGCGATGCAATTGTACCTGAAGGAAGAACTTACCGAAATCAGGGAGCAGGTGAAATCCCTTTTTGACCTATTGATGAAGCTTGCCGAAAAACACCAGAATGTACTTTTACCAGGCTACACCCACCTTCAGATTGCCATGCCCTCCTCTTTTGGACTTTGGTTTTCTGCCTATGCCGAAAGCTTGATCGATGATCTATACTTTGTACAGGCCGCCCATAAGATTGCGGACCAAAACCCGTTGGGAAGTGCTGCCGGGTATGGAAGTTCCTTCCCTATCGACAGAACGTTCACTACTACAGAAATGGGTTTTGAGACCTTAAAGTACAACGTGGTGGCCGCCCAAATGGGTCGCGGAAAAGTGGAAAAAGCCGCTGCTTTTGGCATTTCCAGCGTGGCTGCCACCCTATCCAAAATGGCGATGGACATCTGCCTGTACATGAGCCAGAACTTTGATTTTATTTCGTTCCCGAACGAACTCACCACGGGCAGCAGCATTATGCCGCACAAGAAAAACCCAGATGTGTTCGAGTTGATCCGCGCGAAGTGTAACCGAATTCAAGCGGTGCCCAACCAACTCACTTTGATCACCAACAATTTGCCCAGTGGCTACCACCGCGATCTACAATTGGTGAAGGAAGTGATCGTACCTGCCTTGCAGGATATGCAGGCCTGTTTGGAACTGATGACCTTTAGTTTGAAGGAAATCAAGGTGAACCCCAAGATTTTGGACGACCCCAAATACGATTACCTCTTCAGTGTGGACACCTTGAACGAGCTCGTAAAAAGTGGAATGCCATTCCGGGATGCCTACAAAACTATGGGCAAGGCCATTGAAAATGGCAATTTTAAACCCAAAAAGGATATTGAGCATACCCATGAAGGCAGTTTAGGGAATCTGTGTTTGGAGCAGATAAAGGAGAAAATGGAGAAGGTGCTGGGTTCGTAAAAAACGCTAACTTCACTTACCTGTGCTGAACTCCTGCCTTTTGCAGACATGGTGTTCAGTATCGGTCGATACAATTCACTCTGCACTGAGTGTAGTCGAAGTCTTAAAAGGAATCATATCTTAGAACGTTGTACCCCATTATGAAAAAACACTTATTTTGGATTTTAATTCTTGCAACTTTCGTTTTTTCTTGTAAAAAAAATAAATCGGAAAACACAAACGGGCATAATATGAAAAATGAGTTTGTCTCAAGAATTCACACAACGGAATTAGAAACTGACTTATACCAACTTTTGGGAAAAACTTCATTGGAAAAACACATTTCGGACTTTAATAATGTGAACTGGAAAAGTAATTACGAGAAGGAATTTAACTCAATGGACTTCAATATGCCCGATTTGGAGGTTTTAAGCAAAAATGACTCAAAATATCTTTCGGTTAGTATTGCACCAAATACGGACGACACCTATCAATTCATTATTGGACTTGGAACTCATTTAGAGACAGACAATCCAAATATTCCGAATCGGAAAGTTAAACTCTATATGACAGAATCGGACAATGAAGAAGTACCAAAAAAAATTATTGAACTGTTCTTCAAAAGGGATTTTGCAAAAATAAACACGGAACTGGATCAATTGTATTTGATGGACGAAGTTGAAGATGTATATATCAATAAAAAATAACCTGGCACAACAATGGCTATAGGCAATTGCTTATTCTCGCCTACTTCTGAAAATCCTTAAGGAATTTCAGTTCCGCACAAAAATTACAAAAGCTCTTGCCCAAAATTGTATCTTGAACCATCAATTGTAGTGGTTTCGTTATGCAACAAAAAATTCTAACCTCCCTTCTGGCTTTTGCCTTGGTTTCTCTCTTAGGAAATGCCCAAGATCTTTATCCCAAAAATGAATCCGTAGATATTCAAAACTACGTTTTCGGACTTAGCTTGAACGATGAAAACAACGAAATAAAGGGTGAGGCAGAGATTACGGTTTCCTTCAAATCGGAAGCTGTTCCTTTTTCCTTGGACCTCATTCAAAAATCGGGGGAATTTGGTATGGAAGTCACCGAAGTTTTGGAAGGCACTACACCTGCCAATTATTCCTATGCGGATAACAAAATCAACATTGTTCCCACTACTTCCGAAAGCAACACCCAGACCTATACCATAAAATACCGCGGCATTCCCGAGCGGGGCCTCGTCATTTCTACGACCAAATTTAGAAAACGTTCCTTTTTTGGAGACAACTGGCCCAATTTAGCGCGGCACTGGCTTCCCTCCGTGGATCATCCGTATGATAAAGCAAGTGTGGAGTTCCGTATTACCGCTCCCGACCATTATGATGTGGTGGCAACCGGCAAAAAACAAGAAGAGAGCAACCTAGAAAATGGATATAAACTGACCATATACCAAGAACCGGCTCCTGTGGCCACCAAGGTGATGACCATCGGGGTGACCGAATTTGCATCAAGGGTTGTTGGTGAAGTGGACAACATTGAGGTTTCCGCATGGGTTTACCCGCAAAATCGCTTGGAAGGCTTTGGCGATTATACCGTGGCGAAGGACGTTCTGGAATATTTCATCAATCACATCGGCCCCTATTCGTATGCCAAATTGGCCAATATGCAGGCCAAGACGCAGTGGGGTGGACTCGAAAATGCAGGTACTATTGCCTATTTTGAGAATTCCGTGACCGGGAACAAAACTGTGGAGCCCTTGATCGCCCATGAGATTGCCCACCAATGGTTTGGGAATTCGGCTACCGAAAAAAGCTGGAACCACGTATGGCTCAGCGAGGGGTTTGCCACCTATTTCTGCATTCTTTATTTGGAAAGCGTGTATGGCGACGAGCGAAGAAAAGAGGAGCTGGCCATTGACAAAAAAGAAATCTTTGAGTATTATCGCAAAAATCCATCCCCGATCGTGGACCTTACCATCCAGGACCCGATGAAGGTACTGAGCACCAATACCTACCAAAAGGGTGGTTGGGTGTTGAACATGCTCCGCCATAAATTGGGTGATAACACCTTCTGGGAAGGCATCCGGAAGTACTATATCGTCTACCAAAACAGGAACGTGCTCACTGACGATTTCCGGCATGTGATGGAAGAAGTATCAGATCAAGACCTAGAGGCCTTTTTCCAGCAATGGCTGTTCATCAAGGGGCACCCACAGCTCAAATGGAACTGGGAATACGAAAGAGGGAACATCATTGTGCATTTAGAGCAAGTGCAGCAGCACCATGTGTTCCAATTTCCTTTGGAAATTGCTTTGGTGCATGACGGGCAAGCCATCATTGAAACCATCCAACTGGACGAACGTTCCAAAAGCTTTGAGATCAAGGCCAAAAACCGTCCAGATTCTGTGGTATTGGATCCCAACCAGTGGGCCTTGTTCGAGGAGATGGGAAAGTTATAATCTTGGCCAGTGTTAATTCTTCGTCCGCCATTCCAAAAATGTCTATTTGATAATTAGAACTGGAAAATGAGGGTTCATTGTTAAAGAACAAAGTAAATTATTACATTTACGGCACTAAACAAACCATGAATAACCTCCACCTAACCACTCCCGTTTCCATTGCATTTGCCATGTTTTTTTGTGCGCTTGCCTTTGCGCAAAAGAAAAATGCCGATTTCAAAATCCATCTGTACCAAACCGCCGAAACCTTCACCATTGACGGTATCGGCAACGAGGCTACTTGGCAAAAGGCAGAGGCCGCCCAGGACTTTTTTATGGTTTTGCCGATGGACGACCGCAAGGCCACCCAGCCTTCTGAGGTGAAAATGGCCTACGACGACCGACAGCTTTACCTCTTGGCCACCTTTCACAAAACGCCAGGAAACACTTACGTGGTGGAATCGCTCCGCAGGGACTTTTCCTTTGGAGGGAACGATAATTTTTTGCTGTTCATGGACCCGTTCAACAACCAGACCACCGGGTTCAGTTTTGGGGCCAATGCCTACGGCGCACAGTGGGACGGGACGATGTCCAACGGGGGTAGTATCGACCTGAACTGGGACAGCAAATGGGTATCGGAAGTGCAGAGCTATGAAGATAAATGGGTGGTGGAAATGGCCATTCCCTTTAAATCCATCCGGTATGAAAAAGACGTCACGGAATGGGGCGTCAATTTTTCCCGGTTGGACCTGAGCACGAACGAAAAATCGAGCTGGACGCCCATACCCCGGCAGTTCCCAACGGCATCCCTAGCCTACACGGGCACCATGGTCTGGGACAAGCCTCCGCCGAAACAGGGACTCAACTACTCCATTATTCCCTATGTATTGGGCACAGTGGGCAATTCGAGTATCGAAAATCTGTCGTACGATAACGAGTTTAAGGTTGGGGGCGATATAAAATTAGGGCTGACTTCTTCCTTGAACCTCGACCTGACCATCAATCCCGATTTTTCACAGGTAGAAGCCGACCGTCAAGTGGCCAACTTGACCCGTTTTGAACTCTTTTTTCCAGAAAGACGGCAGTTTTTTCTTGAAAACGCCGATCTCTTTGCCAGTTTTGGTTATGATGAAGTCCGTCCGTTCTTTTCACGAAGGATTGGCTTGGGTGTTCCCATCATTGCAGGAGCAAGAGTCAGCGGAAACCTGAACCGAAACCTCCGTTTGGGTGTTTTGAACATGCAAACGGACAAACTGGACGAGACGGGGCTCCCCAGCCATAATTTTGCTGTGCTCTCTTTGCAACAAAAGGTATTTTCCCGTTCCAACATCGGGTTGATGTTCGTGAACAAGGAATCGCTGGACTACAATGCCCTGGCTGATAGTCTACAAACACAATACACTAAATTTAATCGTAATTTAGGTTTGGAATACAACCTGGCCTCTGCCGATAATAAATATAACGGAAAGGTGTTTATGCTAAAATCGTTTGGGCCGGATGATTCCTATAAGGGTATTGCCCAAGGTGCCCATTTGGCCTATAGCAGTCGTAACTGGAACTGGCGGGTACAACAGGAATATATTTCGGAAGACTTTACCTCGGAGGTGGGTTTTGTGCCCCGGAACGACTATCTCAAATTTGAGGGTTCTGTGGGGTATCAATTTCTGCCTGCAAGCGAAAAAGTAGTGAGTCACGGCCCACAATACTCCGGTTTTTACTATTTCAACCCAAACATGAACGCAACGGATTATGTGTCCATTGTAGGTTATGGAGTGGACTTTATGGACCGTAGCTCCCTGAGTGTCGATGTATTTAACGAATATGTGCGATTGTTGGCCCCCTTTGACCCCACCAACACGGGACAAGAGCAACTGGCCACTGGAACTCGGCATCACTGGAACGGCGTTTACCTGCAATACAATTCACGCCCCAAAAGTTTGTTCACCTATAATTTGACCACCCGATTGGGCCGCTATTTTGCGAATGGCTACCGTACCAACTTGAATGCCGAACTTGGGTATCGATTTCAGCCCTATGTGAGTTTGGGCGCCAACCTCAGCTACAACAACCTCGATTTGCCAGCCCCATGGTACACCACGGATTTTTGGCTGGTGGGCACGGAGGTGGACATCACCTTTACCAACAAATTGTTCTGGTCCACCCTACTGCAGTACAACGAGCAGAACAACAACTTTGGCATCAATTCGCGATTGCAATGGCGCTACGCTCCTGCTTCGGACCTTTTTTTGGTGTTCAACAACAATGAACAGCTCTCCCCACTCGAAGGAAATTTGTGGTCGATGACGCTTAAGTTTACCTATTGGTTTAATAGATAATTGTATGCGATTCCTTTCAACAAATAAAAAAACCATTGGTCTAAGATTTTTCCTGCTCGACGTTGTTTGTAGGTATTTTCAGAACCACACAAAAAACAAGCATGCAAAAACTATCCCTCCTTTCACTTTCAATTTTATTTTTATTTTTTTCTTGCTCTAAAAGTTCATCGGATGTTCCAGAAGAAACTGAGTCGGAACAACCTGATCAAGAAGACAATGTAGTTGAAGAGGAAGTCTATTTCACAGTAAATGTTGGTGAAAATCACTTCAATTCAGACAGTGAAGGTTGGGTTGTGGGTCATGATGTAAACAACGGGGATATTATAAGCTATGCTCGTTTGGAAAATGGCGCAGTAACCACCTTAAAAAAACCAACTTCCTCCACAAGCCCAGATCACAATATAAGTTTAATCCATATTTCCCATTACGGAGGAAATACACACTATCGAATCAGCAGCTATGTTTTTATAAAATCCGGTGAGGTTTGGAAGCTCGGAAGCCAAAATGGGGATTATGTTAGTCCCAGAGGAGATGTAATTGGGGAAATCACCATTAATGCTGACAATTTGGTTTCACCTGGTTCTTGGATCATATCCAACAAACATGGATCTACACTTTCAGGTGGTTCACAAGTAACCACTATGGACAATTTGACCAGTATTTTCTTTGAAAACATTCCTTTATTTGAAGAAAATAAATACTTATTTTCTGTTTACGATACATATGGTAAGGTCAAATATCTATTTATTGACAACCTGAACGATGGAGACAATGTAACATTTGATGGAACTCAGCTACAATCTTTCGATAAAACCATATTGGTCTCTGCGCCCGAGGGAGGAGAGTATTTTGCATCCGTATATGGGTTTGAGGAAAACCAAGAGTTTGATGAGGGCGGTGGTTATATTCTAGCAATGTTTTTTCCGTTCGACAATGATAAAATAACGACCGACTATATAAATCTTGGGTATCTGAACACTTTCAATAAGTATATTACCACTTATACTTATTCCAAGGATAGATTCCACTTCAACTTTAAAAAGTATGGTGAAGCTGCGTTGGGCATACCAATGAGCAATATGGATAACTGGAATGTAAAAGTTATCGATGATTCGGTTGACAATTTTATATATGAGGGTGTTTCCTATAATCAATTCTCAAGACAAGGTCACTTTTGGGGAGTAAGTTCTGGTAATCGAAATGTAGATTACATCGAAACAAGTTGGTCCATTAACCAAGGGAAATTTTATTATACTTTTGAATTTAAACTACCTGAGGAAATTTTAACAGCTTACCCCGAAATGGATATAGAAGGGTTGAACTATGAGAGTAGTTTTTTTCATTTGGACAACTACGACTATTATCAATTCTTGAATGCTTCCTTTGTGGACCTAAACCCTGAAATGTTACGTGACAGGACTTTTTATAGAATAGATTCGGAATAACTATTAAGCTTTGCACTTAAGATCTGACAACAGGGACATTCGTCAATTGGGAGTCTTGGCCAAGCGAATATTTTAGACCTTCGGGATGTAACTAGAGACAGTAAGCCCACATGTTGGACAACACACATGTATTTTCATTTCAAGTTGATGGCTCTCTAGGCTCCTCTTTTAATCAATAGGGTAGAGATTAAGATGTTCAAGAAATAGGCCAGTTGCCCCAATACAAATCCACCAAGGCTCAGGACAAACAACCCTTGTGCCACGGACAACCGGTCAAACTGATCGGGACCATAATTTCCTTGAGAATACACTAGCAGGGGCAAAAGGGCAAAAGGCAAAATACTGAGGACCACATGCACCCAATGGCCCCATTTGTAGAGCCTGACCCCCTTTTTTGCAGCTATCCAGTATCCCAAACCACAAAGGGTAAACCAAATGCCGAACAGCAAGAAGAAATCGAAATAGGCCACTACATAATAGGTGTCATGGACGCTGATATCTATTAGGCTATGATCTGAAAAAAAATAAAAATAGAGTGCCAAGGCAAAAAACACCAAGGACAACATCCAAAATCTGATATGGTATCCCAAGCCCTTCAATGATCTATTTTATCATTTTCAAATTGATGACCTCTTGCTCGGTGAGGTGTCGCCAATGGCCACGGGGAAGGTCTTTTTTGGTGAGCCCCGCATAAATGACACGGTCCAGTTTGGTGACTTCGTAGCCCAAATGTTCAAAGATACGGCGTACAATTCGGTTTCGTCCGCTGTGGATCTCCACCCCGATTTCCTTTTTGGGAGACCCTTGTATGAAACTGATGCTGTCCACTTCAATGGGACCATCCTCCAGTTCCAGGCCTGCCTCGATCTTGTGCAGATCCGCCAAGCTCAGGCTCTGGTCCAAGTGCACATGATAGATCTTTCGGACACCATGCTTGGGGTGGGTCAGTTTTTTGGTCAGGTCGCCATCGTTGGTAAAGAGCAAAAGCCCTGTGGTATTCCTATCCAACCGACCAACGGGCAGCAATCGCGCCTTTGTGGCACTGGAAATCAATTCCATTACGGTTCGTCTCCCCTTTTCATCACTGGTGGTGGTGATAAAGTTCTTGGGTTTGTTCAAAAGGATATATTCTTTCTTTTCCGGGTTAAGGCGCTTTCCATCGAAACGTACATCATCGGAACGTTTTACCTTATAGCCCATTTCAGTGACCGGCTTTCCGTTTACCGTAACATTTCCTGCTGCGATAAAGGTATCGGCCTCCCTTCGGGAACAGATGCCCGCATTGGCAATATACCTGTTCAATCGAATTTCATCGGGATTTGATTTTTTTTGGGGTGAGGCAGGTTTTTGCTTGTTGATGGGTTTCTTGGAAAAAGGCTTTCGTTGACCTTGTCCTTGGTCCTTTCGGTTACCGGAAGGCCTGTTGCTGTGGTTATTGTCTGATTTCGCCATCAGTCATCAATTTTTTGCAAATGTAGTCTTTTTACACCCCTAAAGTCCCCTCAAGGGGACAATTTGTTGTGTGTCTATAAAATACGATTCAGCACGAGGTCCAAATCGATCAGAAGGATGCTGAAAACCCCTGCCACAATGATGAATTTCAATATATTGTGTAGCCACACGTAATGTATTTTGCTTCCCGATATCCACAAAAGCACAAGGAACAGCACCAAAAGACCTATGCAGGCCATAAAGTAGAAGTACATGTGCCCCACATCGAATGTTTTGATGAGCAATAGGGCCGGTACAAGGGTCAGTACAATCAAGAAAGTGATAATGGATTTGGACACTTTGGGGCCGTAGATAATAGGAATGGTCCGGTAGTTTTGGGCCATATCGCCCGCCATGTTCTCCAGATCCTTGATCATTTCACGGGCCAAGATCAACAAAAACAGGAACAGCGCATGCACAAAGATCACTGTCTTAAAGTTTTGGTAGTATACGAACACCACAAAAAATGGGGCAATGGCCAAAGTGGACGAGACCAGGTTGCCCACAAAAGGAATCCGTTTGAGTTTGTGCGAATAGAACCAAATCCCAAAAATATAGGCTGAAAAGAACAGTACAGCCTTAAAGGAGATGTAACTGGCCACGAACACTGCCAAAAAATTGAGGATGAAGTAGGTCGTCAGCTTAAAACGCTGGCTCACCAAACGGTCCAACATGCTCTTGGTGGGTTTGTTGATCAAATCCTTTTCCGCATCATAGAAGTTGTTGATGATATATCCGCTGGCAATGGTAAGGGCCGATGCGGTGACAATAAGAAAGAGGTTAAGGTCAAAAACCACTTCCCGAAGGGGGATGTCCGACGACAAAATATAGATGGATGCCAAGTACTGCGCCAAGGTGATCACCAAAATATTATAGCCCCTCACCACAGAAAACAGACTCAATAGCTTAAAAAGCAAGAGTTTGTTTTTTCTACTAAGCATGGGTTTGCTTTTAGAAGTTGTAGACTACCTCCAGATTGTAGTCCTTGAGTGCTTTTTTGGCCTTTTCCAGATCTTCGGTAAAGCCCAATATATATCCGCCGCCTCCAGATCCACAAAGTTTCAGATAATAATCATTGGTCTCGATACCCTGCTTCCAGAGTTGGTGGAACTTAGCGGGAATCATAGGTTTGAAGTGATCGAATACCACATGTGAAAGTTGCTTCAGGTTACCAAAAAGAGACTTCACGTTGCCGTTCAGGAAATCCTCCACACAGGCATCGGTATGTTTGATGAACTGGTTCTTCACCATGCTTCTGAAACCTTCCTGTTTCATCTTCTCCATAAAAATCTGGACCATGGGAGCAGTCTCCCCTGTCATTCCACTGTCCAATAAAAATACGGCACCCTTGCCATTGGTATTCTGGGAAGGGATGCTGGTGGATTCAATATTGTCCTGGGAATTGATCAAAATGGGCAGACTGAGATAGCTGTTCAAGGGATCCAATCCTGAAGATTTACCGTGGAAAAAAGACTCCATTTTACCAAAGATCTTCTTGAGCTGCAAAAGTTTGTCCCGAGTTAGGTTTTCAAGTACCGTGATCTTGTCCGTTGCATATCGGTCGTAAATCGCGGCGACCAAGGCCCCACTACTTCCAATACCATATCCTTGGGGGATGGAACTGTCAAAGTACATGCCATCGGCAATGTCCATTTCCAAGGCCTCCATGTCAAAAGATACCAGCTCTTTATCCAAGTTCTTCAAGTAGCCCGCAAAAGCCTTTAGGCTTTCGTTGGACTTGCGTGCCATTTCCGAAAGGTCCTTGTCCCGTTTCAGTGCACCTTTGAAAAAATTATAGGGAATGGAAAGTCCTTTGGAATCTTTAATGATTCCATATTCCCCGAACAGTAAAATCTTTGAATAGAAGAGTGGACCTTTCATATGCTGATACTAAGATACAAACTATACTGTTTAATTTTTAAAAAATTACGATGAACAAAACTATTTGATCTATCAAATCTTGTCCCGTGCCAAAATTTGGGCAAATAACGTAAAAAAACAGCTTAACTGTTCATTTTTAGTCGTTTATTTTGACCGCTCCTTTCCCGACCCGATCCTGTATGTACTGGCCGTTTTCACAGTGCATGACCAATGCATCATCCATAAACCGTTGCACATTGTCCTTGAAGTTTTTCGGATAGAGCATGTGCACATTGGCCCCGGCATCCAAGGTAAAACAGACCGGAACCTTGGTCTCTTGGCGATATCGCCAAATCTTGTTGATGATTTCCAAGGTATCAGGCTTCATCAGTATAAAATAGGGCATACTGGTCATCATCATGGCATGTAGGGTGAGCGCTTCGCTCTCCACCAATTGGATGAACCCGTCCAAATCGCCACTGGCCAAAATAGGTTTTAGTCTGTCCAGATTCTGTATGGCTTGTTGAAATCGGTTCTCGGCATAAGGGTGGCCCTTCATGAGTTGGTGGCCCACCGTGCTGCTCACCTGTTTTTCCCCTTTGTGCACCAGCAAAATGGTATCTTGGTACGACTTGAAAACGGGATCTACCGTAAACGGGTACTCGGTTCCATACAAGTCCGAACTTTGGGGTACGTTCCGGTGCATTCCCCATTCCACCAAACTTCCGTCAATGCTCCTACAGGCACTTCCAGAACCCAATCGGGCCAAATAGGATGCTTTCCTATTGAAGGTCACGCTGTCCATTGTCGGGTCCAATTGTTTTTCAATGTCCATCAAGCAAAGGGACAGGGCGGCCATGCCACTGGCAGATGACGCAATACCACTGCTGTGTGGGAAGGAATTGGAGGTGTCTATGTCAAAATGGTACGCCTTCAGAAAAGGCAAGTAAGGCAAAATCCTCTCGAAAAAAGTGAGGATCTTGGGTTTGAAATCTTCCTTGGGTTTCCCCTCGAACAACAGATCAAAGGAAAAATCCGTATTCCCTTCCTTCTTTGCAAAAGTCACCGAGGTAGTCGTGGCGCAGGTATCCAACGTAAAGCTGATGGACGGATTGGCCGGTATCTGGACCGGTTTTTTTCCCCAATATTTTACAAGGGCGATATTGCTGGGTGCCCTCCAAGTTACCTTGCCCGACAAGGGAAATTCCTGATAGGCACCGGGCAGAAAATCGTTCTCCGTCATTGAAAGGAAATTTGGACAAATATACGTTTGCCAGGCCCTAGCAGAAAATCGGATGCAAATAAATTCTTATTTTAGTTGCTGTTGCACCGGCCATGAAAAAAAGAATTCTCTATATCACCATAGGTATACTCGTCTGCCTGCTGATCGGGTTTTTATCCAGTATCGCCACGCAGAGCTCCGTAAATGACTGGTACACAACACTCAACAAACCTTCGTTTACTCCCCCGAACGAGCTTTTTGCCCCTGTTTGGACAGCCCTTTATATCATGATGGGCATTTCGGCCGGCATGGTCTGGTCCAAGGGCTATCACCATATTTGGGTGAAGACCGCACTATACCATTTTGTGTTCCAATTATTGTTCAACGCTTTGTGGAGCATTGTGTTCTTCGGCCTAAAAAACCCACTTTTGGGGCTTGTGGTCATTTTGGTACTGCTGACGTTGATCATGCTCACCATCAAATGGTTCCGGATCATAAGCAGACCGGCTGCCTATCTATTGGTGCCCTATGTACTATGGGTAGGATTTGCTGCTGTGCTGAACTATCGAATATGGGCCCTCAACCCATAATTTGAAAAAAACGACCCTTTCCAAAACACCACTCAAGGTTTTTGTTTAACCACTCTGATTTATTTTAGTAAATTCAAGCGCACATAAATCACAAAAATGAACCAATATATCCTTGCCCTAGATCAAGGCACTACCAGTTCCCGTGCCGTGGTCTTTGACGAAAAGGGAACGATAATCTCCGTAGCACAAAAAGAATTCACCCAAATATTTCCCAAACCCGGATGGGTAGAGCACGACCCTGATGAGATTTGGTCTACCCAAGCGGGCATGGCTGCCGAAGCAGTCAGCAAAAAAGGCCTCAAAGCGGAACAAATGGCTGCTATCGGCATCACCAATCAGCGGGAGACCGTAGTGGTTTGGGACAAAAAAACCGGCCGGCCCGTCTATAATGCCATTGTGTGGCAGGACAAACGCACCGCCGATTATTGTGATGCACTGAAAAAGGCTGGGAAATCGGACCTGATCCGGAAAAAAACGGGTCTCGTCATCGATTCCTATTTCTCTGGGACCAAGGTGAAATGGATATTGGACCATGTGGACGGTGCCCGTAAAAAGGCAGAGGCAGGTGAACTGGCCCTGGGCACCATAGACTCTTGGCTGATCTGGAAAATGACCGATGGCCAACTCCACATCACCGATGTGACTAACGCATCTCGCACTATGCTCTTTAATATCAACACCATGGATTGGGACGATGAACTGCTCGACCTTCTGACCATCCCAAAGAGTATGCTGCCCGAAGTGAAGCAATCCAGCGAAGTGTACGGGCACACCTGTCCCAATTTCTTTGCTTCCAAAATTCCCATTGCAGGCATCGCGGGCGACCAACAAGCGGCCTTGTTCGGGCAGATGTGCACCAAACAGGGGATGGTAAAGAACACTTACGGCACAGGTTGCTTCATGCTGATGAACATTGGCGAAAAGCCCATCGTTTCCAAGAATAACTTGCTGACCACCGTGGCGTGGAAAATCAATGGAAAAACACAATATGCGCTCGAAGGGAGCATCTTTATTGCCGGGGCGGTGGTGCAATGGCTCAGGGACGGTCTTGGTATCATCAAAAACTCGGCGCAGGTGGGAAAATTGGCGGCCTCGGTCGATAGTTCCGAAGGCGTGTTCTTCGTCCCAGCTTTTGCCGGGTTGGGCGCGCCCCACTGGAACCAACATGCCCAGGGCACCATTTTTGGGTTGACGCGTGGCAGCACCGATGCCCATATTGCACGTGCCGCATTGGAATCCATTGCTTACCAGACCATGGACATCTTAAAGGCCATGGAGGCCGATTCCGGTATTTCCATCAAGGAATTGCGCGTGGACGGCGGTGCAACGGTGAACGATATGCTGATGCAGTTTCAGGCTGATGTGCTGAACACGGTCACTGTGCGTCCCAAGATTGTGGAGACCACCGTTATGGGTGCTGCTTATTTGGCAGGATTGGCCGTCGGTTATTGGAAAAATCCCGAGGAAATCCAAGATATTTGGCAAACCGATGTGCATTTTGAACCTACAAAGGACCGCGATGCGATTGAAAAGGGCATCCAGGGATGGTACAGGGCCATTAAAGCACTGGAAAACTGGGCCGAAAAAGAATAATACCGAACAAAAATTAACTTCCAAACTATTATGACTCCTTTTGTTGCTGAAATTGTGGGCACTTTTTTGTTGATGCTCATGGGTTGTGGCGTCAACGCCAATGTTTCCCTCCAAAAAACCTACGGAAATGGTTCCGGCTGGATCGTGATCACTACTGGCTGGGCCTTTGCGGTCTATACCGGGGTGGTGGTGGCCGGTCCCCACAGTGGTGCCCATCTCAACCCTGCGGTGACCATTGGATTGGCCGTTGCAGGTGAATTTCCTGTTCAATCAATCGCAAGTTACATCCTTGCCCAGTTTATCGGTGCCATGTTGGGTGCTTTTGCCGTTTGGCTCATGAACAAGGACCATTTTGATGCCACTGAGGACGGAAATACCAAAAGAGGCGTGTTCTGCAATGCGCCTGCCATACCCAATATGCCTTTGAATTTATTGACGGAGATTCTGGGCACTTTCGTTTTGGTGTTTGCGGTGTTGTATTTTACGGATGCGATGCTGTCCACTGACAATGCCATCATCGGTCTAGGCTCGCTCGGCGCGTTGCCCGTGGCCTTGATCGTTTGGGGGATAGGTCTTTCATTGGGGGGCACTACAGGATATGCCATCAATCCGGCACGTGATATGGGCCCGAGGATCGTGCACGCACTGGTCCCGATCAAAAACAAGGGCTCCAATGGGTGGGGCTATTCCTGGATTCCCGTTGTGGGACCCATATTGGGTGCCGTCCTTGCGGCAGGCATCGCCCTACTTTTGCAATAAATCAGAGGATGAGGCAACAATGCCTTGGGCGGCCAAATAGGCCCCTGTCCAGGCATTCTGGAAGTTGAACCCCCCGGTTATCGCATCCACATTGATGATTTCCCCAGCAAAATAAAGGTTGGGCAGCAATTTGCTTTCGAAAGTCTTAAAGTTGATCTCTTTTAGGTCAACACCGCCTGCGGTCACGAATTCTTCCTTGAAAGTGCTCTTCCCTTCTACCCTAAAGGAACATGCCGTAAGCTGCTCCGCAAGGTTCCAAAGCTTTTCCTTGGTCAGATCCGCCCATTTTTCATCGGGTTGAATGTGGGCCGCCTGCACCAGCTTTGCCCAAAGTCGTTTGGGAATATCAACGGCCGAGGTACGCAAAACTGTTTTTTTTGCCTCCACTTCCTTGATCTTTCTTAAGAAAGCCTCCATGGAACCTGTAGTGTACTCAGGGGTCCAGTTGACGTTCAGCCGGAAGGAATAGTGATAATCGTGCAATAGGTTGGCACCCCATGCGGAAAGCTTCAGGATGGCTGGACCGCTCAATCCCCAATGTGTGATCAAAACGGGGCCTTCCGATTGCAGCATGGGTTCTGTTTGGTTTGCACTTTTGAGACCAAGCCCTGCTTTTTCGGTCACAAAAACCTTTTTGGGCAATACCTCCACGGCCGCATCGACACTGATTCCCTGAATCCCATTTATCCGTTCATCCGTAATGTTGAAGGTGAACAATGATGGGACGGGTGGAACGATGTGATGGCCCATTTGTTCCAATTGTTGCCATATTTTGGTATTGCTACCTGTAGCCAATAGCAACTTTTTCGTCTGGTAATGTTTGTTCATGGTGGTCACCTGCCACCCGCCATCCATTGGGTCAAACCGTTTTACCGAACTGTTTTTCAAAACTTTCACCCCCAATCGTTCAACTTCATTGAGGAAGCAATCGATAATGGTCTGCGAAGAGTCGCTTTGGGGAAATACACGTCCGTCCTCTTCTATTTTCAAAGAGACCCCGCGTTCCTCGAAAAAGGACATGACGTCCATGGGGGCATATTTATGGAAAGGTCCCAAGAGTTCCTTTTCGCCCCTAGGATAATTGGTGGCAAGCTCCTTGGGTGAGAATTCGCCATGGGTGACATTACAGCGTCCACCTCCCGATACTTTCACCTTGGAAAGGACGCTCTTGCCCCTTTCGAAAATGGCAATTTTCAACTCCGGCGCTTGCTCCGCAATGTGGATTGCCGCATAGAAGCCAGCGGCTCCTCCTCCTATAACTATGACATCGAACATCAATGGGCCCGTTCAGGATAGTTGGTAATGATCCCGTCCACCCCAAACGCTTTCATTTGCTGGATGTCCTTAGGTTCGTTCACGGTCCATGTGTAGATTTTCAGCCCTTGGCTGTGCATCTCATCCACATTTTCTTGGGTAAGTTTCTTGAAATAGGGATTGATGGCCACAGCGTCCAGTTCCTTGGCCACTTGGATGGCCTCCAGTGGATCTTCTTCGGTTAGAACTGCTATTTGAATATCTTTATTAAGGTTGCGCATAGCCCTGAGCTCATTCCATTTAAAGCTCGATATGATGAAATTCTCTGCGGACCATCCTTTGTTTTTGATATGGTCATTGATGATGAAATTCACCCTATCTGTAGTTCCAACTCCCTTTAGTTCGATGTTGAGGGCCACTTGATTGTCGATCACCTCCAATACGTTTTGAAGTTCCGGAATTTTGTGGTCTCCCTCCAGGGTAAGTTGTTTCAGGTCCACGATGTTGTATTCCTCAATGTTCCCGCCCCCATTGGCAAGCCTGTCCACCTTATCATCATGGAATACGACAATTTCGCCACTACGGATTTTGAACACATCAATCTCAATCATATCCACGCCAAGGTCTATGGCTTTCTGTATGGAAGCCAAGGTGTTCTCCGTTTCGTGGCCCATGGCCCCTCTATGCCCGATGACCAAAGGTTCTGATCTCATCATGCCGCAACTGTTGTAAAGAAACATGGCCATACAAGCCCAAAGTTTGTAGGTCTTCATTCATGATTTGTTTTGCATGCTAAAAATACGATATGAAAACGAAACGGCAGCAGTCTAGAAGGCTAAAACAAAGGATGTTTTTCAAACAAAAAAATAGATATGATAATAAATATTAATAATAATTAATGATATGATAAATATTTATTAATAAATTTATCATATTACTAACCAATAATTTAGCAAGTATGTTTTCAAAATCCAATTTATTGGCCACATTGGTTGGCACGGTCGTCATGTTCTTTTTGGGATACCTTGTTTGGGGTATTGCCACTGTAGACTTTTTTGAGAAACACTCTACCATCAATGCGATGAAAGAAGTCCCGGATATGGGAATGATCGCCCTGTCCAACCTTATTGCCGTTTTTGCGTTGAGTACCCTTTACGGCAAATGGGCAAGGGGCCACCACTCCTTGAGCCAAGGATTCCAATTTGGGGTATGGATCGGTGTTTTTACAGGCTTAGGTCTGGGGTTGTTAAACTATGGCACTACAGAACTCATGGATTTGACAGGCTATATGGCCGAAGCTGTCCTTGAAATTGTCTTCTATGGAATCTTAGGGGCAATTATCGCCTTCGTATACCAAAAAACAGCATCCAAAGAATAAAATACGACAACCAATCCTAAAAAGGCGGATTGATGACAATCTGCCTTTTTTATTGTTTCAAACCGAAGATATAGGATTGCAACGGCTCCATTTGAACCGAAACGTTTCCTATACCGTTTTCAACCTTGAGTTCAGCATTAACAATTCCGTACAAGGCTTCGTGCAGTACATAATTTCCATCCTTCAACTGCCATTTGTCCACTACATCCCTTGGGATCTTTAAGTTGAATGCATAATTTTTTTCCGAATCAAAATTGGTCACAATGATGAGCTTTTCATTTTCGCTCCATCGTACATAAGACAGTACTCGATGATCGTAATTCTCCGTATGCTCGTTGTTGTAAAAATGGATTTCTTGGTATTTCCCCATCAACGCATCACTTTGGATGGTGAAGTTCAACAAGCGTTTGTAAAAATCCCGTAGGTCCTTTTCTTCTGGAGTAAGTTGGCCGCCATCAAACTTTTTGTTGTTCATCCATCGCTGATGATGTGGCACCCCAGTGTAATCAAAAATGGATGTACGGGAAGGTTTCCCAAATCCTGCATCCTCGGCGCCGGGCTCTCCTACTTCCTGACCGAAATAGACCATGGTCGGTGAGGTGCTGATCGTGGCCGAAACCACCATGGCAGGTTTGGCAATTTCTGCCTTGCCCACAAACTCGGGGCTTGCTATACGCTGTTCATCATGGTTTTCCAAAAAGTGGAGCATGTGGTGTTCAATATCGGCCATTCCCTTTTGTACCACAGGAATATGGTCTGTCCAACCATACCCCTTCATGATGTGCTTGATACTATCATAAAGCTCCACCTTGTCATAGAGGTAATCCATTTTGCCCTTAAAAATATAATCCCGGTACAAACTGGGATTATACACTTCGGCCAACAAAAAGGCATCGGGGTTCTTCATTTTGATATTGGAATTGAGATAACTCCAAAATTCCACGGGCACCATTTCCGCCATGTCAAAACGGAATCCATCCACTCCAAAACCCAACCAGTAAAGGGCTATATCCTTGAACTTGTGCCAAGAATCGGGCAAGGTCTTGTCCTTCCAAAAGTCAAAATGGGCCTGATGGTCCTTGCTACCGAAATCGTCGGGCAATTCCACAAAATCCTTGGCTCCGTCGGGTTTCACCCCATAATTGATCTTTACCGTTTCATACCAGTCGTAAAAATCAGGCTGGGCCAGTCGGGAACCGTTCCCTGTCCATTTGGCCGGATTTTCCTCAAACTTGGAATCGGCCAATGCATTTTTATCACCTCCCAAAGGCAAGTAACCCTCTTTCCATTCTGGCACCTTAAAGGCTTGCCCCGGGATATAGTAAAAGTTATTGTTGAGGTCGTATTCCTTGCTCGTGTCGTCCGTTGCCCCAAAATCTTCCACTCCTTCGGGGTTGGTCTTCCCTTCATAGTTGCGAGCCACATGATTGGGAACAATATCGATGATCAACTTCATGCCTGTTTTATGCGTTCGATCAATAAGTTCCCTGAATTCTTCCAAACGCTTTGCGGGATCTATGGCCAGATCGGGGTTCACATTATAGTAATCCTTTACTGCGTAGGGAGACCCTGCTCTACCTTTCACCACATCCGGATCGTCATTAGAGATGCCAAAGGCAGTATAATCATTGATCAGGGCATGATGGGGTACCCCGGTATACCAAATATGCGTAACCCCAAGATCCTTGATTTCCTTTAAGGCTTTGTCATCGAAATCGGCAAACTTGCCCACTCCATTTTCTTCAATGGTTCCCCAAGGTTTGTTGGTGGTATTGGTATTCCCGAACAATCGGGTGAACACTTGGTATACAACGGCTTTCTTTTTCATCGGCAACTCAACTTGTTTCTGGTAGATTTCCTGTTTGCACGAAGACACGGCTCCAAGCACTACCAGAAAAGTGATGAAGCGATTGGTTTTCATGCGGTAATTCTTTTTCCTGGAATCAATTCAACAAACTTCCCTTTGACCTTTATGGTCAAGGTATCATTTCCTGTGAGCTCGAAAAAAGTCCCTTCTCTGGAAGCCGTTATAGTGACAATCTGCTCCCTGAAATTGATTTTAAAGGAAAATGAGGTCCATTGTTCCGGTATCTGTGGTTCAAAGTTCAAGGTATCATCCAACACCCTCATGCCCCCAAAACCTTCCACAATGCTCATCCAAGTTCCTGCCATGGAGGTAATGTGCAGTCCTTCTTCCACTTCTTTGTTGTAATCATCAAGATCTAAACGAGAGGTTCTTAAATAGAAAGTATACGCCTGCTCCATCCTGCCCAATTTGGCCGCCTGTATGCTATGGACACAGGGAGACAAGGAAGATTCATGTACCGTAAAGGGTTCGTAGAAATCGAAATGGCGCTCCAATTCTTCCTTGCTGAAGTGATCTTCAAAAAAATAGAATCCTTGGAGCACATCGGCCTGTTTGATGTAAGGGGAACGCAAGATGCGATCCCAACTCCATTTTTGGTTGATGGGCCTTTGTGTCTTGCCCAAATCCTGAACCTTGATCATCTCCTTGTCCAAAAACCCATCTTGCTGCAAGAACACTTGGTGCTTTTCCGAATAAGGGAAGTACATATTGGCGGCAACCTTGGCCCAATCCTTGATCTCCGCTTCGGTAAGTTTGGTTTTGGCCATGATACGCTCATGGTCATCGGCATAGTTTTCTGCCACCTCCCCAATTTGTTCTATGGCATACTCAATGCACCACTTGGCGAGGTAATTGGTGTACCAGTTATTGTTTACGTTATTTTCGTATTCGTTTGGACCCGTGACGCCCAACATGACATATTGCTGTTTCTCTTCCGAAAAATTGACACGTTGGTGCCAGAATCGGGCAATCCCGATCAGCACTTCCAATCCCATCTTGGGAATATAACCGTAATCTCCCGTAAATCGATAGTAATTGTAGATGGCAAAAGCGATGGCTCCGTTCCTATGGATTTCCTCAAAAGTAATCTCCCATTCGTTGTGGCATTCTTCCCCGTTCATGGTCACCATAGGGTATAGGGCGGCCCCGTTGGAAAATCCTAATTTTTCGGCATTCTCTATGGCCTTGGGCAAATGGTTGTATCGATATTGAAGCAGGTTCCAGGCCACTTGTTGGTTTTTGGTGGCCATATAGAATGGCAAACAATAGGCCTCGGTATCCCAATAGGTACTCCCTCCGTATTTTTCCCCTGTAAAGCCTTTGGGTCCAATATTCAATCGGGAATCCTTGCCCAAATAGGTTTGGTTGAGTTGGAATATGTTAAAGCGGATACCTTGTTGGGCCTTCACGTCCCCTTCAATGGTGATATCGCTCATCTCCCATATTTGGGCCCAGCTCTCTTTTTGTTTTTGAAGCAATGCATCAAATCCCAAGCTGGAAGCCTTGTCCAATACCTTGTTGGCCGCTTCCATCAGTTTATCCTTCGGATGGTTCCTATCTACCGTATACCCCCCAAATTTTATCAGGGTGATGGTTTCGTTTTTCGCAGCTTCAACGGAATAGGTATGTCCCACCAGAGTTTCGGTCTGCTCTACTTTTGGGGCTTCCTCTATTTTCTCTCCATCCACAAACACATTGGCCTGCATAAAGGTACACACCGAAAAATCGGTCTTCATGGTGTGGGAATTCACATAGGCTCTATTTCCCTCAGAGGCAATATTGGTTATGTTCCAAAATTTATCGGCCCAGTTGCTGTCCATGTTTTTGATGCCACCATCAACATAAGGTGTAAGTGATACCTCTACATCGTCATTCAAAATTTGAAGATGGTACTGTATGGCTCCTGTTTCATCCAAAGCGAGGCTCAGGAACCGGACCACTTCCACAGCCACTTCCAATCTGTTGGGCATCGTGGCCACAAAGCTGCGTTTGTACCAACCTTCCTTCATATTGAGTTCACGACGGAAGTTCTCTACCTTTTTACAGGAGTTCAGATCTAAAGGCTCTTGGTTGATGGAAATGTTGATCCCGATCCAATTGGGGGCATTAAGTACTTTGGCAAAATATTCGGGATAGCCATTTTTCCACCATCCCACTCTGGTCTTGTCGGGATAATAAACCCCTGCAATATAACTCCCTTGGAAAGTTTCCCCGGAATAGTGTTCCTCAAAATTGGCACGTTGTCCCATGGCCCCATTACCGATACTGAACAGGCTTTCGGAGGATTTGACCTGTTCCCGGTCAAATCCTTCCTCGATAATGGACCAAGGGTCTGCTTGGATATAATCTTGATTCATAAACAATTAAACTTGATGAACAACTGCAATTGCCCCATGGGCAGAATGCACAAACTTAATGATTTATGGATTCCCTGATCACCAATGTAGGCTCCAAAATTTTGGTCTGGTAGGTTTCTTCCTCTTCTTCGCTTTCAATTTTGTCAATGAGCATTTTAGCCGACACTTCGCCCATTTTCTCCCCATGTTGTGCGACCACGGTGAGACTTGGGTTGGCATATTTGGAGAGGACACCATCTGTGAAACCGATAAAGGAGATGTCGTCCGGGATCTTTAAGCCGTTTTTCTGTACCAAACGCATGCTGTACACCGCAAATATTTCGTTCACGCAGAGGACGGCATCCGGTTTTTGGGCCTCTAGGAATTCCTTGATACGGTTTTCATCCATCTCCATGGATGGCATTTTGAGCACCAAGGATTCGTCCACGCCCAGCTTGCTTTCGGACAGAGCCTTTCGGTATCCCATGCTTCGGGCCTTGCTCACGCTCAAATAGTCGTCCGTGGAGATCAGGGCGATTCTTTTTTTGCCTTGCTCTATGAATTTCTTGGTGGCCATGTATCCGCCCAGTTCATCATCGATCACTACTTTGTCACAATCAATCTCATTGGTGATCCTATCGAACAACACTACGGGGATTCCCTGTTCTGTAACCTCCTTTAAATGGTTGTAGTCCCCTTTTTGTTGCGTTTCCGAAGAAAGGGACATGATAAAGCCATCAATGCTCCCATTGGCCAACATTTCCATATTGATGACCTCTTTGTCAAAAGATTCTTCAGAAAGACACACAATTACGTTATATCCCCTGGCATTTGCATATTTCTCGATCCCGCGGATCACCGTGGTAAAGAAATGGTGTACGATATCTGGAATCACCACGCCGATGTTCTTTGTCCTCTTGTTCTTGAGGCTGATGGCAATATTGTTGGGCTTGTAGTTATAGAGTTTGGCAAAGGCCTGTACCTTTTCCTTGGTATCCCTACTTATTTCCTCACTATTCTTGAGCGCTTTGGATACAGTAGAAATGGATACTTCAAGTTCCCTGGCTATATCCTTTAAGGTAATCTTGGTTTTCAATTTGGTTCAATTTAATCTTCTTGGTTCGACATTGGAAATTACTCAATAAAGAAACAAGCCATTGGAGAAAACGAGCATTTTAACAAAAAGTCATGGAAGCTTTAATAAACTTCCAAATTGAATGTTAACACAGGCAAAAAGAAAAAACACTATATTAGCTGTACTATTGCGGATTTCTCTAAATAGACTTGGTTATTTTGTGATATGGATAAATCAGCTCTTTAAGTTTTGCCAACCTCGCACCCGCCCAAAGTTATCAACACGAAACCGTTTTCGTGATAGATTGCGATATAGTTAAATTTCGATTAACATTTTTTTTATATATGTTTAACACTTGAATTAAAATTAACTAAACTTAAAATTAATCATTTATGAAGATTACGCTACTAAAAAGCTTTTTGTTGCTTGGGGCATTCTTATGCTTTGGCATGATAAAAGCCCAAACAGTATCAGGTACCGTTTCGGATGCAAACGGTCCTTTGCCAGGGGCTAGCGTATTGGTCAAAGGCACGACCAATGGTACCCAGACCGATTTTGATGGTAATTATACCCTGAACAACATCGATGGTTCGGCCACGTTGGTGTTCAGCTACATCGGTTACAAGACTGTGGAAAGAGCTGTCAATGGCCAATCTACCATCAATGTAACCTTGGAAGAAGATGCACAGGCTTTGGACGAGGTGGTCATTATTGGTTATGGCCAAACCACTGTAAAGGATGCCACAGGGGCAGTGGCCGCGGTCACTTCTGAAGACTTCAACAAAGGTGTCATTTCTTCCCCTGAACAGTTGATTCAAGGTAAGACCGCAGGTGTACAGATTTCCCAAGGAAGTGGTGAACCAGGATCTGGGGTTGCCATTAGAATCCGGGGTACTTCCTCGGTCCGTTCCAACAACAACCCACTTTTTGTTGTGGATGGAGTCCCATTACCTTCGGGCGATACTTCATCTGAAGGAACAAACATTGGCGTTGGATCTAGCTCCGCAAGAAACCCGTTGAGCTTCCTTAACCCAAATGATATTGAGAGCATGAGTATCTTGAAAGATGCTTCAGCTACAGCAATATATGGTTCTCGTGGTGCCAATGGTGTGGTCATCATTACCACCAAAAGTGGAAAAGGTGGAGCCAAAGGGGGTACTTGGGAGTATTCATCAGATTTGAGCTACTCCACTCCCGCCAAAGAATTTGATTTGCTCAATGCTTCTGAATTCCTTGATGCCGTAGATGCCTTTGGAGGTTCTGCCATCAACTATGGCAATGATACCAATTGGCAAGATTTTGTTTTAAGATCTACCGCTTCTACCAACAACAACTTGGCCTACTCCCAGAATTATGGTTCCGGAAACGTTAGGGCCACTTTCAATTATGGAAAACAGTTTGGTATCATTGAAAAATCATCTCAAGAAAGGATTACCGGAAGATTGAATGCCTCGCATCGCTTCTTGGAAGATAAATTACGCCTAAACCTGCAGGGTACTCTTTCAAGGGTTAATGATGAAGCGCCCCCATTGAGTGGTAGCGCTGGATCAACAGGTGATTTATTGGGTGCAGCTTATGCCTCCAATCCAACTTGGCCTGCAAGCCCTACCTTTAACCCCGGTGACAGGATCAACCCTCTCAACCTTTTGCAAAACTGGCAGAGCATGACCTACACTGATCGCGTATTGGTAAATTTCTCAGCGGAGTACGACATTTTGGATGAGTTGACCGCCAAAGTAACCGTGGGATACGACAAATCCGATTCCAAAAGAGAAGCATCGCTTTCCAGCAAATCATTTAATGTTGGTAGTGGTGCAGCTGGAAATGGTAGAGGTGCTCTTAACGACCTTATCAATGAGAACAGATTGTTGGAATTGACATTGAACTACAACACCGAGTTTACGAACTCCAAGTTGGATGCTTTAGTTGGTTTTTCTTACCAAGATTTTAATGTAAGGGGCAGAAATGTCCAAGGATGGGGCTACAGTTCGCCAGATTTGAACCAAATGGCAACAGATCTTTCAAACTCAGCTTCTACTTTGGAAGCAATGATTTCGGGCAGATACCAACAATACGGTTATTCGTTTGATGTTCCCAACAATCCTGCGGGGCTTTTCGTGAACCGTTTATTCCCAACGCCTGAAACCGAATTTCTTGGAGAAACTACCGGTCTTGGTGTACGCGCCCTGTTTACTGACATCTTTGACAATACCGATGAACTGCAATCCTTCTTTGCAAGGGCCAACTATACCATTGCTGACAAGTATTTGTTCACTGCCACAGTAAGAGCTGATGGTTCTTCAAGATTTGGCGAGAACAACAAATATGGTATCTTCCCTTCAGCTGCATTTGCATGGAAGATCAACGAAGAAGACTTTATTGGTGACGCCGTATCCACCCTTAAATTGAGATTGAGCTATGGTATCACCGGTAACCAAGATGGTATTGGCTACGGAAGGTATATAAGAAGGGAAAGATACTCTGGCGGGGGAATCGGAGACGGTGGAGCAGTAAATGTTCCTGGTACAAGCACTGTTGATTTTGCCAATCCAGACCTTAAATGGGAAGAGACCACTCAATACGGCGTCGGTCTTGATTTCGGATTTTCCAATGACCGCCTGAACGGTAGTGTCGATGTTTATCGCAAAGAAACCCGAGACCTTTTGTTGAGTGTGGAGGCAGCACAGCCATCCCCGCAACCGTTCTTCTTCCAAAACTTGGATGCTACTGTCCTTAACCAAGGGATTGAATTCTCACTTAACTATGACATCCTACAAGGAGAAGACTATAGCTGGACTGCTGGTTTCAATATGGCCTACAACAAAAATGAAATACAAGATTTTGAAGGAGCTATTCCGGCAGGAACCATTAGAGGAGCTGGTCTGACCAATGCATTTGCACAGCGCTTGCAGAATGGACAACCACTTTATTCATTTTATCTACGGGAATTTATCGGATTTGATGAAAACGGAAACCCAGTACATGAAGGCGGAACCGATAATCAAAAATTCGTTGGCAAAAGTGCCCTTCCAGACTTTACAGGAGGTTTTTCAACCTCTGCCCGATATAGAAATTGGGATGCTTCACTTTATTTCAATGGGCAGTTCGGCAATTATATCTATAATAACACTGCCAATGCCTTCTTTACTGGAGGTGCTATTGGAAGTGGGAACAATGTGATAAAGGATGTAGTGGCTTTAGCTGGCGAAGAGAGTCGTTTTGCTGAAGCTTCCGTTTCTACCCGATTCTTGGAAAAAGGAGATTTTGTGAGGCTACAAACAGCCTCCATAGGTTACAATGTGCCTTTGTCTGGAGAGGGTATGTTTAAATCAATGAGGCTAAGTCTTACAGGTCAGAACTTATTCGTGATCACTGATTACAGCGGATTGGACCCTGAGGTAAGTGTTACGCCTGCCACAGGAGATTTATTGAACGGTCTTCCCATAGCTGGTATAGACTACTCAGCATTCCCAAGGCCCAGAACATATACGTTTGGCTTTAGTGTAACTTTTTAAAAAAATTAGCATGAAACTAGAAACATATAAAAAATTTGTTTTTGCTTCACTTTTCATAATAGGCTTCACCCTCTCTTGTACCGATTTGGAAATTGAGGGAACCGACTCCATTATTAGTGAAGGCTCGGGCGATGGCGGATTTACAGGTGTCGCCAACCCAGAATCAGCCCTGAACGACCTGTATAACAAGGTAGGTGGAGATTTTGCAACACAGGAAAACATGTACGCTCTATCCGAGGTCACCTCAGACGAACTATTGATTCCAACTAGGGGAACCGATTGGGGAGACAATGGGGTGTGGAGACAATTGCACACGCACACATGGACCCCTGACCACCAGTTTGTAAAAAATGCTTGGAACAATTTGAACCAAAATATCTTTAGGGCATCAGAAATTATTGAAACAACAAGTTCCAGTGCTGGTGTAGTCGCTCAAGCCAAATTCCTGAGGGCATTCAATATGTTCTTTGTTATGGACCTTTATGGGTCTGTTCCCTTTAGGGAAGTTGATGAAGGACCTGAAGTTAACCCAACGGTACTATCCAGAAGCGAAGCCTTCTCTTTTATTGAGTCGGATTTGAACGATGCCTTATCTGGATTGTCATCTGTTGCCCCAGGAGTGGCCAACGTTGGAACCGCTTCCGCAGAAGCTGCAAAGTTTCTATTGGCCAAAATGTACCTGAATGCACATATCTATAAAGGCACGGGTACAGCCGAAACAGCTGACATGCAAAAAGTCATCGACCTAGTGGATGAAATCAAAGCAAGTGGATTCGATATACAAGAAGGCTACTTCCAAATTTTTGAACCCACAGATGATTCAGAGACCATATTGTTTTTAAGAAGTGACATTGGTGCCAGAATCTGGAACAGTATGCACTACAACCAAAATAGCCCTGATAATACAGGTGGAGGTTGGAATGGTTTTTCCACACTTGCCGAGTTTTACGATCTTTTTGAAGGAGATCCGGACTCCAATTATGTAGGCGATGGTCAAGAAGAGCGAAGAGGCTTTGTTCCAGATGCAGCCACTGCAAACAATTTGAACTTGGGAATTGGGTATGGTTTCTTGATCGGTCTTCAATATAATGAAGACGGAACCCCCCTTGAGAATAGACAAGGACAACCCTTGGTGTTGAAAAAGGAAATACCATCCTTGGTAGGTAATGGTGAAACAGAAGGAATCAGGGTTATCAAATACCACCCTTATGATCCAACTGAAGATGACAATGTAAATTCTTTCAGACAACATCAAATCCTCTTCAGGTATTCAGATGCACACTTGATGAAGGCCGAGGCCATGATGCGAATGGGAGATGATGCAACCGCTTTGGTAAATGAGCTTCGTGCAAAAAGAACGGATACAGACCCACTTCCAAGTGTAACAGAAGAAACTCTTCTGGATGAGAGGGCACGTGAACTGTACATAGAGTTCTGGAGAAGAAACGATTTGGTAAGATTTGGCCAGTTTACCGCACCTTGGGGCCTTAAGGAAGTTAGTGGGGATCCAAATGTAAATTTGTTCCCAATTCCAGCAACTGCCCTATTATCAAATCCAAACTTGGTACAAAACCCAGGTTATTAAAAAGAAAAAAGTTTAAGTTGTTTATATGCCGCCCCTATGTGGGCGGCATTTATTTTTATTTAATTACAAGCAGCTATTTCCTATGTCATGGCACCTCGAAGCTATGAATGAAAAAACAGCAAATAAACGATTAACAAAATATTAATGGCTTTAGAATATTTTGAGATAATTACCCATCTTGGTAGATTAGGAGTTTCGTATAGGCTTTAGTTCTCAAGACACATAAACGCAGGCCATATGAGACCTACAAACATATCCAGAATTCACAAAATGAATGGATGGAAGTAGCAATTAAACCATAAAATGCTACACCCAATGATAAAAAGAACATCAAATGAAACTAAAATATGCTACTATATCCCTTCTTTTGATTCTCGCAACTGCATGCAAGAACAAAAAGGCAGAAAAACCGGAAGTGGGAGATAAAGGAGAAACACTATTCACATTGCTACCTTCCGAAGAAACTGGCATAAGCTTTATCAATACGGTTGAAAACCAGAAAAACTTCAACATTTTTAAGTACAGGAACTTTTATAATGGAGGAGGTGTGGCCATTGGTGACATCAACAACGACGGACTTCAAGACATTTATCTGACTGGGAACATGGTCCCGAACAAGCTCTATCTGAACAAAGGAAATTTCAAGTTTGAGGATATTTCCGAAAGTGCGGGCGTGGGCGGCAACAAACCGTGGTCAACGGGCGTGGTAATGGTGGATGTGAACCAAGATGGCCTACTGGACATCTACGTTTGCAATGCAGGAAACATGGAGGGCAACAACCACGACAACGATCTTTATATCAACAATGGGGATTTGACCTTTACCGAGAAAGCGAACGAATACAACCTTGCCAAAACCGGGTTCACCACTCATGCCTCGTTTTTTGATTATGACAAGGATGGCGACCTAGATGTTTATATCCTAAATAACAGTAACATCCCAGTGAGCAGCCTTGGCTATGCCGAACAACGTCAGGTGCGTGCCCAAGATTGGGAAGGTGTTCCCGACATTTTTAAGGGTGTGGGTGACATGCTTTTACGCAATGACAATGGAAAATTTGTGGATGTCAGCGAAGAAGCAGGGATTTATGGTAGCCTTATCGGGTTCGGACTTGGGGTCTTGGTCACGGATTTCAACGGGGACCTATATCCGGACATCTATGTTTCCAATGATTTTTATGAAAGGGATTATCTCTACATCAACCAAAAAGATGGCACTTTCAAGGAGGAGATCAAGGAATGGACCTCGCACCTCAGCCTTTCCGCCATGGGAATCGATATTGCCGATATCAACAATGATGGGCACAACGATATCTTCATCACCGATATGCTGCCCGAAGAAGAACAACGGGTAAAATCCGTTATGGAATTTGAAGGGTACAACGTCTTTGACCTTAAACAGAATAAGGATTTTTACCAACAGTACATCCAGAACACCCTGCAACTGAACAATGGCAACGGCACTTTTTCCGAGGTTGCCTATTACAGTGGCATAGACGCAACGGATTGGAGTTGGGCAGGCCTCATGTTCGATATGGACAACGACGGTCTCAAGGATATTTTTGTGACCAATGGTATCAACCACGACCTGACCGACCTGGACTTTGTCGACTTTTTTGCCAACGAAATTGTGCAGAAAATGGCCCTGACGGGGAAAAAGGAATCCATAGATTCCATTATCAGTAAAATGCCCATTAAGCCCCAGCCCAATTATGCATACAGGAACAATGGTGACATCACTTTCAAGAACGCCAACAAAGAATGGGGATTTGATCTCCCTTCCCGTTCCAACGGGGCCGCTTATGGGGACTTGGATAACGATGGCGACCTGGACCTGGTCATCAATAACGTGAATACGGAGGCCTACATATATAGAAACAATACCGATGCACAGTTGGACAACAACTACATCCAACTCAAATTCAAAGGATCTGAAACAAATCCCTTTGCCGTCGGCACCTTAGCCAAATTTTATTTTGAGGGGCACATCATCAACCAGGAACTGATTCCCTCACGTGGTTTCCAATCCTCCATGGAATATGGAATGACCATTGGTCTGGGAAAATCCGAAGCTTTGGACTCCATTCGCATCGTTTGGCCGGACAATCGCACCCAAAAACTTGAAAATGTCAAGGCCAACCAAGTATTGACCTTCGCCCACGCCGATGCAACGGAAACCTATAAAATTCCTAAAAAGGGGGCCATCAAATCCCTCTTGAACCAATTGGATACAAGTACAATGGCATCCCACCAAGAAGATGCCTACAACGATTTTGACTACGAAGGCCTGATCTATCAGAAACTTTCACAAGAAGGCCCTTCGCTTGCAGTGGCAGACATCAATGGCGACGGCCACGAAGATTTTTTTATTGGAGGGGCACACGGGCAGGCCGGTACCATATACCTGCACGCGGGCAATGGAAAGGTCTCCCAGAAAAAATCACAAGTGTTCGAAAACGACAGGGAATTTGAAGACGTGGCAGCGGCCTTTTTCGATGCCGATGGCGATGGAGACCTGGACCTTGTAGTGGGCTCCGGAGGCAACAATGTGGGCATGCAACGTAGTTATAGGACCAGACTCTATCTCAATGATGGGAAAGGAAACTTCTCAAAATCCCCAAGCGAACTGCCCTCCACCTTCAAGAACATCGCTACCATTTCTCCCTATGACTTTGACAATGATGGGGATATGGACCTATTTATTGGATCGCGAAGCGTAGTGGGCGTATATGGCATCTCACCGGATCACCTGCTGCTTGAAAATATGGGGGACGGCACGTTTACCAATGTTACGGAACGATTGGGCTATGACCTGAAAGATGCCGGCATGGTCACCGATTCCAAGTGGGCAGACGTTGATGGGGATTCCAAAAAAGACCTCATCGTCACTGCCGAATGGGACACCCCTAAGATTTACAAGAATACGGGCAGAAGACTGGTAAAAATGTCCAGTTCCTTGGATAGTCTTTATGGATGGTGGAACACGGTAGAGGTAGCCGACCTTGACAATGACGGTGACTTAGACCTCATCTTGGGCAACCAAGGGCTCAACCTCCATTACAAGCCCACCCACGAGACTCCCATGAAAATGTGGATCAATGATTACGACAACAATGGCACCATAGAACAGATCACTACCTTGCAAAAAGATGGGAAGGACTATCCTATCCATCAAAAGAGGGAACTTACGGAACAATTGCCTGCACTAAAGAAACAAAACCTCAAGGCCTCTGATTATGCTGGACGGACCATACACGAACTTTTTCCAAAAGACATATTGGACAAATCCATTGTAAAAAAGGTGGAGACTTCCGCATCGGTCATAGCCATCAATGAGGGAGGTGGAAAGTTCACCATCAAAAACCTTCCGCCAAGGGTACAGCTTTCCTGCATTTGCGACATCACCTGCATGGATGTGAACAAGGACGGCAATCTGGACTTGATCATGGCCGGGAACAACTTCGAGTTCAAACCACAATTTTCAAGATTGGATGCCGGATATGGCAACGTTTTGTTGGGCGATGGCAAGCTCGGTTTTGAATGGCAGGATTTTGACACCAGTGGCTTCAAGATCCGCGACGAGGTCAAGTATCTTAAACAGTTCAAGGACAAAAATGGCAAGGTATTCGTCATAGCCGCCATCAACAACAACACCCCCAAGATTTTTGCCATCAATGAGTAGGTTTCGCATCGCACTGGTATTTGTTGCCCTTTTGGTTTCCTGCCAAAAAGAAGGGAGTCTTTTCAAAAATCCGGACCCTGGGGAAACTGGGATTACTTTTACCAATACACTCACCCCAACGGATGAGCTGAGCATACTGGACTACCTCTATTTCTACAATGGGGGAGGTGTTTCCATAGGCGATATCAACAACGATGGCCTCCCCGATATTTTCTTTACGGGGAACCAGGTCAAGAACAAACTATACCTGAACAAAGGCAATCTGGAGTTTGAGGACATTTCTGCCACTGCCGGGATTGAAGGAAACAGTACTTGGAATACAGGGACCACCATGGCAGATGTGAACGGTGATGGCCTTTTGGACATCTATGTATGTGCCGTGGTAGGCATCAATGGGTTCAACGGGCACAACGAGTTATATATCAACAATGGGGACAACACCTTTACGGAAAGTGCTTCGCAATATGGACTGGATTTCGACTCCTACAGCTCCAATGCCGCTTTTTTTGACTACGACCTGGATGGCGACCTCGACCTGTACCTCTTGAACCATGCCGTACACACCCAAAATTCCTTTGGAAAGTTCGATCTGCGATTTGAAAGACGATACGAGACCGGCGACAAGTTATTACGCAACGACAACGGAAAATTCAAGGATGTAAGTGAGGAAGCGGGTATCTATGGGGGTATCAACGGGTACGGACTTGGCTTGGCCATAGCCGATTTCAACCAGGACGGCTACCCGGACATTTATGTGGGTAACGATTTCCATGAGGACGATTACTACTATTTGAACAATGGCGATGGCACTTTCACCGAAAGTCTCCGGAAATATTTCGGACACACCAGCAGGTTCTCCATGGGGAATGACGTGGCTGACATCAACAACGATGGCAGGCCCGATTTTTTATCCTTGGATATGTTGCCAGAAGATGAAGTTGCCCTAAAGTCATCGGAAGGGGACGATAACATCCAGACCCAAAAAATGAGGGTGGACCGTTTTGGCTATCACTATCAGTTTACCCGGAACATGCTCTACGTGAACCAACCGGACGGCAATTTTACAGAAACGGCCCTTATGAGTGGCATTGCGGCTACCGATTGGAGCTGGAGTGCCCTTTTTGGGGATTATGATCAAGACGGATACCAAGATGTGTTCATCTCCAATGGCATTCCCAAAAGGCCGAACGACCTTGATTTTATAAAGTTCGCCTCCAACAACGAGATCCAGAAGAAACTGGACAATACCAAATTGGTGGATGAAAAGGCATTGGACCTAATGCCTTCGGGAAATGTGCACAACTACACCTTCAAAGGAGGTAAGGAGCTCATGTTCCAGGACACATCCGGAGATTGGATCACCAAGGACACCTTGATTTCCGGGGCAACGGCCATGGGCGACCTGGATGGGGATGGCGACTTGGACCTTGTGACCAATAACATAGACCAACCTGCGTCCTTATACATCAATAAGATGGACAAAAAGTCCAACTATTTGAAAATCAAGTTCAATTACACCCCAAAAAATAGGTTTGGCATTGGCACCAAGGTATATTCCTATCACGAGGGGAACCTTCAGTTCAAGGAGCTCTTCCCTACCCGCGGCTTTCAGGCTTCTTCGGAACCCTTGATCCATTTTGGGTACGGAAAGATCCAAAAAGTGGATTCCCTAAAAATCATTTGGCCGGACATGACCTATCAGGTCCTGAAAGATGTCCCAGTAAACCAGGCCCTGACCTTGAAACCAGGGAACACAAAGCCTTTTGATTATAGAACCTTGCACAAGACAACACCACCCCTATTCACGGCCGTGGAGAATAATTTGGGCTTGGACTATACCCATATTGAAGATAATTATACAGACTTCAACCGCGAAAAACTCATTCCCTATCAGGTGTCGGACAGGGGCCCCGCTTTGGCACAGGGCGATCTGAACAATGATGGCAAAACGGATGTCTTCTTTGGTGGATCCAAATTTTTCCCTGCCCAAATATATGTCCAACAGGACAGCGTCTTTATGGCCCAATGGTTCGATAGCATCCAAAAAGATTCCATTAGGGAAAATGTTTCAGCCGCTATTGCAGATTTCAACAATGATGGCAAGAACGATCTTTTTGTCACTTCCGGGGGAGGTGATTTCTTTGGCCAATCGGATGCCCTATTGGATGCCTGTTACCTTCAGACAGATTCGTCATTTTCCAGCATCCAACTACCTGAAATCTTCCAGAATTCATCCGTGGTAAGACCTTTCGATTATGACGGGGACATGGACATGGACGTCTTTGTCGGAGGACATACATTGACGGCCCAATTTGGCGCACCCGCCACATCCTATCTACTGGAAAACCATCAAGGCCAATTTCAATTGGTCGACAGTTTTGCCGAACATTCCAAAGGAATGGTCACCGATGCCATTTGGAGCGATTTTGATGGCGATGGCTCAACCGACCTCATCTTGGTCGGGGAATGGATGTCGCCCAAATTCTTAAAAAATGAAAACGGCACCTTTACGGAAGTAGGCTCGCTGGACCTCAAGGGGCTATGGCAGAGTATTGCAGCCTTTGATATGGATGGGGATGGCGACTTGGACTATCTGTTGGGAAATTGGGGCACCAACTCCAAATTCAGGGCTTCCCAAGAATTCCCCATGCAGCTCTATTTTGATGATTTTGATGACAATGGTCAGACAGAGACCGTTACCGCCATGGAGAAAAATGGAAAATACTATCCCTTGGAGTCCATGGACGGCCTTACGGCACAATTGGTCTATCTCAGAAAAAAATACACCACCTATAAATCTTTTGCTGGCAAGACGATGGAGGAAATCTTCGGAAAGGAAGCCCTGAAAAAATCCACGGTTTTGGAGGTCAACACCTTAAAATCGGGTTATTTGAGGAACGATGGAGGCAATTTTGTCTTTGTCCCGTTCCAGAATGAGCTCCAAGTTTCGCCCATAACGGCATTCTTGGTGGATGACTTTGATGGCGATGGTTCCCCAGAGGCCCTTTGCGGGGGCAATTTCTTCGGTGTGAAACCGTACCATGGCCGTTTGGACTCCTTTTCCGGGGCCCTTATCAAAAATGGGGAAACCGTTATCTTAGGAGCCGAGTTGGGCCTCGATTTCACCAAAAGATCATTGAGGCACCTACAAACCCTGGAAATGAACAACCAAAAATATCTATTAGCGGTGTTCAACAACGATAAAGCACAAGTTTATACATTCAAAAATTAACTAAAAGGTCATGAAATTAAGGTCGAGTTTATTTGCGGTAATACTTTTGACATTGGCAGCCTGTCAAAAAAAGGAAGAACCCATTGTAATCACTTCGGAGGAGTTCCATAAATCAGTGGACAAGGTGATCGAGGTCATGATACACGATATCTTTTCCCCACCCGTAGCCAGCAGGATCTTTGCGTATCCCAACATCGCTGCATACGAGATTGTTGCAAAAAAGGATGAAAAGTACAGGTCGCTTGCCGGACAATTGACCGGTTTAGGCAATATCCCAGACCCCAAGGATACTGAAAACGTGAATTTTGAAGTGGCCGCATTGGTGGCCCATATCGATTTGAGCCGAAGACTTATTTTTTCCGAGGAAAGAGTCTCCAATTTCAGGGACAGTCTCTATACCCTGTGGACAGAAAAGAACGAGACCATGTTCAACGCCTCCAAGGACTACGGGATGGAGGTTGCGGATTATATCGCTTCGTGGATGGGTAAGGACAACTACAAGGAAACCCGTACCATGCCCAAATTTTCAGTGGATTCCGACGACCCTTCACGATGGCAGCCCACACCTCCGGCCTACATGAACGGCCTTGAACCACATTGGGCCAAGATCAGGCCCTTTGCCATAGACTCGGCCGCACAGTTCAAACCCATACCACCACCTGCATTTTCCATGGAAAAAGATTCCGACTTTTATAAAGAACTGATGGAAGTCTATGAAGTCAGGAATGAGATGACCGCCAAAGGCGATGCTTCAGAAGAAGTGGCCATTGCCAAATTTTGGGACTGTAATCCCTATGTTTCTGTGACCCGCGGGCATTTGATGTTCGCTACAAAAAAAATCACTCCAGGCGCACACTGGATCGGGATTACCAAAATTGCCTGTAGGAAGACCGATGCGGATTTTGCAAGGACCGTTTTTGCCTATACCAAGACCTCCATTGCCATTGCAGATGGATTCATAAGCTGCTGGGACGAAAAATACCGAAGCAACCTCATACGCCCCGAGACTGTGATCAACGAGTATATTGACGATAGTTGGACCCCCGTTCTGCAAACTCCCCCTTTCCCCGAATATACCAGTGGGCACAGTGTGGTTTCAGGTGCGGCATCCACCGTTCTTACGAGCATTTTTGGGGATGGCTTCTCCTTTGATGACGATACGGAGACCCCTTATGGCCTTCCCGTCCGATCGTTCACTTCGTTCAACCAAGCAGCGGATGAGGCTGCCATTAGCAGGATGTACGGTGGCATACACTACCGCGCCGCCATTGAAGTGGGGATCAAACAAGGACGTGATCTAGGAGAATTTATTGTGGACAAACTGGACATGACCAAAGGCTAATTTCCTATTTTTACGGATTAGTTATGAAGAAGGTTTTTATATCCGTTCCAATACTCCTATTGGTTTTACTCTTGTGGTATCTGTTCATAAAGCCTCAGGATTATCAGGTCAGTTTTAAGGCAAAGGCCATCCCGGGCACTATTTATGAGACCGTGAAGGCATGGAATATGGGCTTTGACAGTGTTGTGCCCCTGCAATTTGAAAGTCCTACCCATTTTGAACAGACCATTGTGGTGAACGATTCCGTTCACGTCTATGAATGGAACATCACCCCTATCCACGATTCCTTAAGTCAAGTAAAGGTCAACATCAAAGATCCTGAGCACACCTTAAAGAATAAGGTTTCCGTTCCTTTTTCGGATACGAATCTTGAAAAAGGGGCCCGAAAGACCCTCATACAGTTCAATGGTTTTTTGAACGACCATTTGAAAGACTTTAAAGTATCAATTGTGGGCGAAGCAGAGCTTTTTTCCTCTTTTTGCGCCTGCGTTGCCCTCAACACCACCCCAGAAAACAAGGCAAGAGGCATGATGGCCAATTATTCCCTGCTCAATTCCTTTTTGGTGGACAATGGAGTTACGCTGAATGGTCTTCCCTTTGTGGAAGTGGAGAATTGGGACCTGAAGGCCAATATGCTCACCTATAATTTCTGCTATCCGATTCTACGATCCGAAAAACTACCCAACCATCCCGATATTGCATACAAACGCATTTTTAGCAAAAAAACCCTAAAAGCCATTTACAATGGCAATTACATCACTTCGGACAGAGCTTGGTATGCACTTCTGGATTACGCCCAGAAAAACAACATCGATGTTGAGAACAAACCCATAGAGGTGTTTTATAACAACCCGAATATGGGCGGCAACGAGCTGAATTGGAAGACCGAGGTCTATATGCCCCTAAAAGAATCAAAGTGAAAAACATTGTATTGATCCTCGTTTTGGTCGCTGTACAGGCCTGTGCCCAAAAAACCTATTATGGGGATTTGGAGCCATTGGGCAAGTTTCCATCCAAACTCGAAGAGGTATCGGGCATAGAGGTTTCACCTGCTGGGGCCATATGGGTTATACAGGACAGTGGAAATGAGGACGAGATCTTTCAGGTGGATATGAAGGCAAAATTGGTCCAATCCCTCAAAATCGATCATGCCAAAAATCAGGATTGGGAAGATTTAGCGCTAGACAACAAAGGCAATCTGTATATCGGGGATTTTGGGAACAATGCCAATAAGCGCAAAGATTTGACCATTTATAAAGTTCCCCGATCCGAGTTGGACAAGAAAAAACCGAATGCAAAAAAAATAGCGTTCCACTATCCCGATCAGAAAAGTTTCCCTCCTGAAAAGGATAGTCTCTATTTTGATACGGAAGGATTTTTTCATCTGGACGGCCATCTGTACATCTTTACCAAGAACAGGACACGCCCCTATTCTGGAAAAACATTGATATATCGGGTTCCTGATACCGAGGGTAAATATGCTGCAGAATCTTTGGGTTCCTTGTTCCTGTGCGGGGACCAGGACCATTGTTCGGTGACCGGGGCGGACATTTCCCCCGATGGGAAGACCATTGCCCTCCTCAGCTACGGCCTTGTGTTCTTATTGACAGATTTTGAACTCTCCGATTTTTCCAAAGCCTCCATTAAAACCATCGATTTGGACTGTCAAACCCAGATTGAGTCCATCTGTTTTTTGGACGACAAAACCCTGTTGATCGCTGATGAACAGAACAGGTATGGTGGGCGGAGCCTCTATCAATTCAAGCTGGATTAAAACCCGAATCCGAGCCCAAAAGCAAACCTGAGCCCATCTGCACTTTGGAACAAGCCCGCATTTGCCGTCACAATATCTGCGCCGTTCAAGAAAAAGCCACCACCGTAAGAGTTATGCCATTTTTGGGACGCATCACCTGGAAACCAAATCCGACCATAATCGAATCCCCCGTATATTCCTGGGGTGACAGGTAGGACACCTGTTGGTCTGGCCCTGAAACTGTACCGCAGGTCCGAGCTTTGGTAAAAAGCAGTTTTGCCCGTGAAGCGTTGGAACCGATAGCCCCGTAATCCATCATTGCCTCCGATGCTGGCACCTTGATAAAATTCAAAATCATCGCCAATATTGAAGTGTCCTTTCAGTTTGGTGGCAAGCACAAGTCTTCCGTTCGGAACCAACCTATGATCTATGGACAGGCTGGGCACAATGAACCCAAAGGACCTGCCTTGCTCTTCCACATTGGTCTTGTAGCCGCCGAGCAGTGTGAATGCCATTCCAAGGGTCGGGAAAGCTTCATTGTCCGTGTTGGAATAGCTGTATTCGCCTTCCACTCCCAAAAAGCTCTTGTGGTTCTCCTCGCCGTTTTCTACATAAAACTCGTTGATGAACCTGTTCTCCGTCTCTTCCACCTCGATACTTTCATAAGAAATACCGGCCCGCACCTTGGAGCCCAGATAGCCCCGCCAAACCAAGGAAGGTGTAAACCTCAACGTCCGCAAACGCACTCGGTTATAATCCAGACCCAAAGGTTCGTCATCATCATTGTTGCCGGTCTCATTCCCAAAACCAAAAAAGTTAAGCGTGAAGTTGGGACTGGTGAATCTTGCGTTCAATTCCAGGTTCACATGGTTGAAGATATGGGCAAATTCCCCTTTGTACCCCAAATCATATCCTTTTGTGGCAAAATAATAGGCGGCATTAAACATGTGCTGTTGGGTGAACGGGTTCTTCCTAAACCCATTGAACGTATAGGTATCCGTCAGCCCGATACGCAACCCATCATCCGGATTGAAGCCAATGGTGGGCAGGATTTGGTTGTTGCTGGCCTTTATGTTCAGAAATTCATACGTATTGGTATCATAATCGTCCAAACGGTTGATGCTTCCCCCGTAGGCTTCATCATAGGTGTTCTTCTTGGCCTTGAAATCATACACAAATGCCTTTTTTGACTTTTCAGAGATTTGGTACACATCATTGTTCTGTCCGCCGACCATGCGTACCTTAATTTTTGAAGATTCCGTGGCCACTTCAAAAACATCATCATCATCCAACCCATACAGCCAAATTTCCTTGGTATAGGCAGGGTCGTACACTTTATGGAAAAATTGATCCTTGATCTCACCACCTTTGATTCGATGGCCCCATACTTCCACTTTTCCATCTGGCAGGGAAACCACCTTGAAATGATCATCCTTGTCCGTACCGGTCACCACGCTATATTTGTTCAACACGGAAAAATATTCCTTTGCGGTCTCTACAAGATTTTCCTTTCTTGCCAATAAAATCTCCTTGATCTCAGCAAGGGTCCCATCCCTTACTTCCTCTGGGAAATCCAAAAAGGCCTCATCGATCACTGCTTCGTTGATCTGCTGTTGAATAAACTTGGCCTGATCGACCCAAACGTCCATCGATGTTTCCGATAGCAGGGCCATATCGAGGGCAAAGGTCCTGGGCGATGATGTAAAGCCCTTGACACTTCTGATCTCTTTATGGAAGCCTTCAAAAATACGGAGTGCTGGGACGGCCCTTGAACCAAAATTCATGATCACCCCATCACCCCATCGTGAAAAAACTTGGTCCCTGTCCCTAGGTATGGGCCTGAACACTTTATCCCCGTCCTTGGTTTCAAATTCGGCCCATCGCCATTGGTCCACATGGCGGTCCCAATCCCCGATGAGGATGTCGAACAAACGTGCCTTGGCATATTCCTTTTGGTCAATGCTGTATTTTTCATCTTCCCTTAACTTATCGATAAGGTCGTAGGTGCTCTCTATTTTCTTTGTCCGTCCAAAACTTTCAAGGTCTTCGTGCTCGTCGGAAACATGCTCTTCGATCATATAGAGCGCATCCCCATAGTCCGAATTGAAATCTCCCAAAACGGATTGTTTCGGTACATAATATAATTTAGGATTGGTGTGATAGAGGCCGACCGCATCGGAGAGTTTGCCAACGGCGAAGGGTGCATATGGATGTGCTCCCGTGTATAGATCTAGCAACAATTTTTCGGTAAAAGTGCCCTCAAACTGGCCTATGATGTATTGATCTTGGAAAGCTATGGCCTGAAGATAACGCTCGGCACTTTTTCTTAGGTCCCGCATTACGTATTGTTTTCCCTTTTCATCTTCCAAACGAAGAGAGTTGGACTGGTTGCCCCCTCCTTTTCGCACCACCTTCAATCCCCCGAAAAGGGTATCCAGATCCACGGTGGGTGCCTTGACCTTTGTGGCGTAGTATTTTCTGTAGCGTTCGCCCCAAAGCCATTTGTGGAACCCGCTTTTGTCCACTTCTTCATCGGTATAGACCGATGTTTCCATATACGGCTGAAATTCTTCCGAAAGTCCAGTCATTGTAGTAGATCTGTCTTTGGGAAGCACCTCGGTGTGGAAAAGCAGTTCCTCCGAAACATCATCTGCCCCATAAAAATCCACAGTTGATGACCCATCTTTGTACACCTTGAGGATGGCATATCCGTTCCTGCCCGTTGAAAACTTACTCCCGTTCAACAGGCGGGTGGCACCTGTCTTGGCCCCGGAACCACTCACTATCTGTGGCTTCCCATATTCCTCCACATATTGGAGGGTGTGCTCGTGACCGGACACAAAAATCACCTTTTCGGAAAATTGGGACAGGGTCAGCATCCTCTTTTTCAGTTCATTGTATTTCTTGTTGGATTGGTCCTCCACTGAGGCGCCAGAGGTTTTCCGTAAAAAATTGGCAACTGTTCCCAAAACGGGAAGAGGCACTTTCCCTCCGCTGGGAAATAGGTGTTGTTCAAAGGAAAATTGACCTCCGTGAGAACCATACGTAAACATGGGGTGGTGTAGGGCAATGATCACGGTCTTGTCCAAATTTTTCTTGATCTCGCTTTCCAGTTCCTCAAAAAATCGACCCCTGTCCTTGATCTCGCACTTGTCGTTCATGGTGGGGTGTTTGTCCCAATCGGTCAAGTACCATTCCGTGTCGATGGCAATGACCATGACCTTGTCGCTGATGGCTATCTTTTCTATGGGGCAGCCATTTTTGGGTTGAAATACCTCCTTGCTGCCCAATGCCTCCTGGATGTACTCTTCTTCACGCTCCAGACCTTTCAGGCCATTACTGTACCAATCGTGGTTGCCCGGAATAAAAATGGTGTTTCCTTTGAACGATTCGAGCGTTTCCAATTGGGCATCCAAGTAGTGCTTGGATTGTTTGTTGCCCACGGGGTCGTCATTTTCATCCACAAATCCTGCTGGATAAATATTGTCCCCCAAGAAAAGTACAGTACTGTTTTTGTTGGCCGTCTCCAGAACAGATTTGAACCTCTTCAAGGTAGGGTTGAGTTCTCCCATAGGGGATTGTCCGGCATCACCGATCAAGTAAAAAGTGTGCTCCAATTCCTTATCGTAGACCGTATCTTTATTGGAAAAAGGTGTTGCATATTTGGCTTCATAAGTGGCACAACCACATACCAAAGCAATCAGAAGGAACAGTAAGTAATGTTTAACCATATCCATATGAGGTTGATTCCAAAATTTTGTACTTTGGATTATTCAAACATAGGATTATGTCGGAAATTGTTGAAAAAACTGAACGCTTTGCATCAAAACTTCTAACGGAAAAACTGGATCCCAGGTTTTTATACCACAACCTTCGACATACCCAACGTGTTGTTAAAAGTACTAAAGAATTGCTCAACTTCTATAGCTTGGGTGATGATGAAAATGAGAAGTTATTATTGGCCGCTTGGCTCCATGATATTGGCTATGTTGAAGGCGGGGAGAACCATGAGGAGGCCAGTTGCAAAATGGCCATGTCCTTTCTTGGTGAAAATGGATATGGCACAGCGGATGCAACCCAAGTATGCAAACTGATCATGGCCACCAAAATGGGATATGAGCCACAGAATCTATCCGAAGAAATCATCAGGGATGCCGACACCTCCCATTTTGCCCAAAGCAGTTACTGGGAAACCACGGATTATTTGAAGGAGGAGCTCAAATTGCTCGGCATTGCCGATTTCTCCTCAAAAGAATGGAGGGAAAAGAACATCCAAATGTTCAGGGACCATCATGGTTTTTATACCGACTATGCCAAAGAAAATTGGGGGGAAGGCAAGGAACGTAACTTAAAACAACTGCTCAAAGAGAAGAAAACCGAAAAAAACATAGCCAAGAAAGAGGCGCTAAAGGCAAAATACAAAAATGAAAGCCCTGACCGGAGCATACAGACACTTTACCGCGTAACCCTAAAAAACCATCTGAAACTCAGTGACATTGCAGACACCAAGGCCAACCTCCTGTTGTCCGTAAATGCCATCATCATTTCTTTGGTGCTTGCCAACCTCCTGACAAAATTGGACAACCCTTCCAATGCCTACCTTATCTATCCAACATTTGTTCTCATCATTTTCAGTGTGGCCTCCATGGTATTGTCCGTTTTGGCCACCAGGCCCAATATTACCAGTGGAAGGTTTACCAAGGAAGATGTGGAACAGAAAAGGGTCAATTTGCTGTTCTTCGGTAATTTCCATAAAATGGAACTCAAAGAATATGAATGGGCACTTCAAGAACTGATCAAGGACAAGGAGTATGTATATTCCTCGCTCACGAAAGATCTTTATTATTTGGGGCTTGTACTGAACAGGAAGTATAAGATACTAAGGGTCACCTACACCATTTTCATGTTGGGTATGATCATCTCTGTAGTTGCTTTTGGTATTGCCTTTCGGTTTTTTGGTCCTGACCGGATAACTTTCTGATCGTTAAGCCCTCAACTCTTCCATGAGGTCGTCATAGGTATAGGTACGCTCGGATTTTTTGTCCTTTTTGTAGAGTATCTCCGCCCTTATGGCCTTGAGCCCGGTCACCCCTTGCAGCCCTTCGAGTTCCACGATTTCAATATTGTTGGTAAAATAGCCCTTTGCCTTCAAGAACCCTAGATATCTCATATACTCCCTTTCGTCCTTGCGCTGGGAATATACTATGGAAAGTTTTCCCTTTTGGGTCAATCGCTCATTGGTGCCCTTGATGTATGATTTGTCGATCCGCTTTTTGATGACCTCGTACCTGGCATTGTAGGTTCCATCCACATCAAAACGCTTTTCATCCATCCGGAAACGTATGGCCAAGGAAGTGCTATATACCAAAATAAGGGAGGCCACATCAAGCTTTACGGGCAACTTGGATTTGAGTGCGTAGTATTTGTTCTCCATTTCGCACATTACCTGAAGTTGCCAAAGCCTAAGATTGCTCAAATAAAGCTTATCAAAAACACGGTCCCTAGCAATGGAACTGCCAATGTACATGTTGTGTTCCACACCATCGGTCTTGTAACGCTCAAAATAGTGGGGGAACATGGCCTGGGCCTCTTCCTGTTTTTTGTCCAGATGGGAAGCCAACAGCATATTGGCCTCCATGACGCTTTCGTCATAATTGCGACGGTGGTCATAATAGGACTCCGTGGTGCCATCTATTTTTTTCTCATATTCCCCTATGAGTGCCTTCAGGTACTTGTCCTCTTTCTTGAAATGTTTGAAGACAGGGTCGATCTCTTCCTTCACAAAATCGAATACGGCCTGTTCGGTATGGGTAAACAAAGCTTCCCTGACCTCTTCCAGATAGTTGTCCACCCGGTATATGAGCTCTTCATAAATGGGAAGCCCATATTTCTTCACAGCCTCTTTGAGGATTTCATTGATCTCCGAAAGCTGGATCATAAGATCCCTTTGTATGGAAAGGTTTCTTTCCTTGGAAGAGTCCTTGATATCGATCTGCCCATAGAGCGGGTAAACATCTTTAAAGACGATTTCCCTGAAAACGGGCTGATTGCCTGCCAGTTCATCCGCCATGAAACGCTTGGCCTCTTCCTGGAATTTCCAGTAAACCGAAGGGTGGACCGTAGTGCACTCGTGCTGTATCACGGCATCTATCAGGTTTTCCTCTTCTTCAATGGTCCGCATGACCGCCGATATGATATAGGGCATCACATCGTCCAGTTTATTGGCGTTTACACTGTTCAGTTCATTGGGCTTTTTGGAAACAAGTTCCAAGACTCCCAAGAGGTTTCCATTGACAGATATGGGCGCCAATATGGCACTCCGTATCCCTTGTTCCATGAGGTTTTTATAGGGCTGTACACCTCCTGACGACTTCTCAAAGTATTTTTCCACATTGGAAATGGCGAAGTACTTACCTTCATCGAACAACTTTCCATGCGAATTATCACAGAGCATGGCATCGCAGGATTCAAGGTCCTTTCCGTTCAGGACATAACTTTCCATACCCTTGCCATAGATCTTGAAAAAATTGTTGGCATTGGAATCATATCCAGCAAAACCTACGTTGATATCCTTCAACCTGAACAAAGACCGGAACGTATTCTGAAAACTCTCCATGAAAGGTTCGTTTTCCTTTTTCTTGCTCCCGATCAATGTGGACTTTATTTCCGAAATGGAATGTTCCGCGGTCACATCGAACATATTGGAGATGATGAAACCTTTTGCGATAAAGCTGTTCGGTGGGATCTTTTCCTTCCACAGATCAAGGTTGTCAAAACTAGCCAAGAGCTCATCCACATCATCCTCTGTGAGTTCCTTTGCCTTTTCGGTGGGAAGAATCTCCATAAAATCAGCATTGTACATGATGCGGTAACGGTTCATTACCCCATTGGCATCAGGAATGTCATAGAAAAGGGGACGCTTAAAGTCGAGATTGTAACCGTAATGAAATTTGAGGATTACACTACATTTCATAATGTAGGTGTATTCCATGGGTAAATTGTGGATTTCAGGCTCAAAACCTTCCCCTGCCTCTTTCAACAGTTTTTGAAAGCGTTCCGAGGAATTGAACACTAAATCTTCAAAGGCCGTAGTGGCCGTTTTTATCTCATTATTGGTGAGTATGGGAGCAAAGGTGTCTTCCAAGATGATCTTGATTACATCCTTGTGTTCTTCCAAAAGCGAAAGATCGCTGAACCCTTCCCTCAATATGGGGTACGGGGCTTGTGCGTCCAACACATATTTGGCCCGCTCGGCCAAATGCGTATTGGGACTCTTCAGCTGTTCATCGTAATGCTCCAATAGTTTATTGAAACTTACCAACTGAACCACAGGGCTTTCCATACCTTTATCCTGCTTCATAGAAGTGTTAGTCGAAATTGAGTCCGTAAAGTTACAAAAAGAAAAAATGCATTCCGTTCAATGCAGATCTTTATGGATTAATTGCCATTTTTGAGGATATTTGGTAAAATTTATCCCATGTCATCCACCACAAGATTGGACCGGGCCTATGAAAATGCCAAGGCCATCTCTTTTGACAACACTTCCAAATTCATTTTCTTCAGTGATTGCCACAGGGGGGACAACAGTTTTGCGGATGATTTTGCCAACAACAGGAACATCTATTTCCATGCCCTGAACCACTACTATAGGGAAGGTTTCCACTATTGCGAGCTTGGGGATGGGGATGAGCTTTGGGAAAACCTTAGTTTCGATTCCTTGATCGAGGCCCATAAAAATGTATATCAGTTGTTACGCCAGTTCCATTTGGAAAAACGGCTGCACATGCTTTGGGGCAACCATGATATGGTCTACCGTGATGAAAATTATGTGAAAAAGCACCTTTCCCATTATTTTGAGCCCATTGACGGTTCCGATAAAGCCCTTTTTGAAGGGATCACCTATCACGAGGCCCTCATCTTGAAGCACAGGGAAACTGGGCAGGAGATATTCTGTACCCATGGCCACCAAGCAGATTGGTGGAACTATGTGTGCTGGCGCATCGGCAGGTTCCTGGTAAGGGTGCTCTGGAAACCGCTCCAGGTAGTGGGCATTGCAGACCCCACCAGTCCTGCAAAGAACTACAAGGAACTCATCCGCATTGAAAAACGCATCAAACGCTGGATCTTGAGAAAAAACCTTCTGCTCACCATTGCGGGACACACCCATAGGCCCCGGTTCCCCGAACCGGGACAGATTCCCTTTTTCAATGATGGTAGCTGCGTACACCCGCGGAGCATTACAGGTATAGAGATTGAAAACGGCCAGATTTCGCTCATCAAATGGCATATTGCCACCAAGGCGGACGGCACGCTCCAAATTGTACGGGTATTGCTGGAAGGCCCTGAAAATCTATCGGATTATATAGCTCCCTGACATGAACAGCCTCGAGGCCCTACTTGACCAGATCCCGATACGTCACAACCTTGTGTCCCACATCATGTTCCTTGGGATCGCACAGGGGCTTTTCCTGACCTTGGTCATTTTTGTCAGGGCCAAAAGAAAATCCGCCATCCTATTTTTTGGTTGGATGCTGTTGGTTCAATGCTTTGTGTTCCTGGATGTGTACCTGTGCTATACGGGTCTTATAAAATATGTGATAGGGATGAACGATTCCACCGAACCTTTGGTGCTCCTTATCTTCCCTACCCTATATTTTTTCCTCTATGCCCTCCTCGAGCGCAAACCCATTACCCTGAAAAAACACTGGCCTCATTTTTTGTTGCCCGTGGCCTATGCCCTGTCGCAGACCTATTATTATCTAAGCCCGATGGAAGTAAAGGTCAATGCCTATATGGGTGCCTATTATCAAAACCTTGGTTTTTTGGACATTCCCGATGGGGTGAACCACTCCTATCACATCATAAAAGATCGATTTAGGTGGTTGGTTCTGTTCAGCTGCTCGCTCTACTTGGTCCTCTTATTCCGTTTGGTATTGAAATCCAAAAGAAACGGTTGGATGTCCACCAAGAACATCAAACTGGACAAGTACCTTTTTTCGCAGAATACTGTGGTGATCTCCTTGATCCTATCGTTGACCCTCTTTTTGATCTTTTTCAATTTTGATGACGATGGTGGGGACCATTATATTGGTATGATCCATACCCTCACCGTATTCATCACCTCTTTTTTCATTCTTTCGGAATCCCGATTTTTCGAAAAATCATGGATTGCCGACAAATATGAGACCTTGGCAGGTAGTTCCATCGAGTTTGGGACCATGGAGCAGTTTTTGAATGAAACCGGTTATTATTCGGACCAAAATGCCTCCCTGAAAAATCTGGCAGAAAAACTGGGCACCAATGCCAATACCGTGTCCAGATTGATCAATTCACAAACGGGGATGAACTTTAACGACTACATCAACCAGAAAAGGATTGTGCTTTCCAAAAGTAGGTTGATGGACCCTGATTTTGCCCATCTAACGGTCGAGGCCATTGGGCAAACGGTGGGCTTTAAGTCCAAATCCGCTTTTTACAGTGCCTTCAACAAACATGTGGGGCAATCGCCATCGGCCTTTGTAAAGCAGAAAAACGGGCAAAAAACGCTCTAATTTCTCCCAAATTGTAATTCAGGACATTTGCATGGACCTAAAATCAAGCGATTTACAAACGCACTTCCCATCTTTGGCCAAAATTCATCAAAATGGAAAAAACGATTAGACGTTATGATCTCGACTGGCTACGAGTGATTGTATTTGGATTGCTCATTTTTTATCACGTGGGCATGTTCTTTGTCCCTTGGGGCTGGCATGTGAAGAACAATGTGATCTACGATTGGCTGCGTTGGCCCATGCTGTTCCTCAACCAATGGCGGCTTCCCATACTCTTCACCATCTCCGGGATGGGCACGTACTATGCCCTGGGCAAAAGGAGCTTGGGCAAATTTGCCTGGGAGCGTTTCCTTCGGCTGGGGATTCCACTGGTTGCAGGCATGCTGCTCATTGTCCCTCCCCAAGTTTATTTTGAACGCTTGGCGGAAGGCTCTTTTGCGGGTTCCTACCTTCAGTATTATCGGTCCATGGCTTTTGATGGGGTCTATCCCGAAGGGAACCTGAGTTGGCACCACCTCTGGTTCCTTCCCTACCTTTTACTGTTCTCCTGGGTGCTTTCGCCCCTATTTGTTTACTTGAGAAATCATAGTACCACGTTCATCGATTGGATCAAAAGATTGCTCCAGAAGCCTTTGAGAATCTATTTGTTTGTTATACCCCTTTATTTTGTTGAAGCTTTGGTGGAACCGTTCTTTCCCGTGACCCATGCCCTCATCGGGGACTGGTTCACTATCATCTTCAATGGCATCTTGTTTTTCTATGGGTTTGTCCTGATCGCGACCGGAAACGTATTCTGGGAAAGTCTGACCCAGCTAAAGCACAAGGCACTTATCATCGGCATAGCGGCTTTTTCGGGACAATTGGTCATTTGGCTGTTTTTTGAGGACGGCTATGTGGTCCATTTCACCGAGGCCCTACTGAAAGTGGTGAACATTTGGTCGTGGATATTGGTGTTGTTCGCTTACGCCTCCAAATACCTGAACAGGCCCAGCAAGGGTCTTGCTTATGCCAACAGGGCCGTTTATCCTTTCTACATCCTACACCAAACCGTGACCGTGGGTATTGCTTACTACCTCATGGATCTGGATTGGGGTCTTTTGCCTAAGGCATTCCTATTGATTGTGGGTACATTTGGCATCAGTTGGTTGATCTATGACCTTGTCATTTTAAGGATTCCTTGGTTGCATCCCCTGTTCGGGTTAAAAAAAGAAAAGGTCAAATCGCTTGCTGATTAACGATTTAACGTCAATTTATCATCTTCATGGCAAGGTATTTGTTACTTTTATAAGTGCCAAATTGTTCCATCTTGCCATGAAAAAGATAATCTTTGCTCTACTGGCCATGCTACTCTCAACAGCTCCTTCGTTCGCACAGGGTGATCTGCCCACTACGCGTCCGTTAAAAATTGGCGAGAAGAACGACCTCGATGTCAAGGCCAGCAACCAAGGCACATTACTACGAATGCCTTCTGTATTGGACGAGAACCTCACTTCCAAAAATGAGAAACCCGGCATCCAGATGTTGCCCGATCGGGAACTGCTCCAGGCAGGCCACGACATGGTCATCGATCCCAAGGTCGGGGAAAAGAAGGAAAAAGGCAGCAACGAACATTTTGGCGATCAATATCTGGGCGATTTCAAGACCAATGCCAAGTTTGTGGGCATTGTGGCAAGAGATCACGAATATGTCGATGGTGACCGCATCAAAATCTATGTGAATGGAGAAGTTGTGGAGTACAATCTGTTGTTATCTGGCTCGTTCAAGGGCATCAATCTTGATTTGGTCCCAGGGTTCAATCGTGTTGAGTTTGAGGCCTTGAACCAAGGTTCATCCGGACCCAACACGGCCCAAGTGGTCGTGACCGATGACAAGGGGGAGGTGATCCACAACAACCGATGGAACCTTTCCACGGGCTCCAAGGCAAGCTTGATCATCGTGAAAGAAGACGAATGATCACTGCCCGGGCCTATACGTCCGTTCGGCCCGCTCCAATACATCTTCCTTATAATACGCCGCATCTTTGAATTTGATATCGGCATAACGTTGTGCTTGGTCATTGAAATGGGGAGAATCGGGATTTCCACTTTGGCCTCCGGCAAGCATCGTCTTGGCTCTGACCTTGTCCCCAAATTCCACCACGGCCACAAAACTGTTGCCCCGGGTTCCATAAATCTTTTTGGTATCGTTGTCGTACCGCGCACCATAGGCCGCCAATGCACCCCAAGTGCCACTGGCAAAACCGATGGGAATGCTGGGCTTGGCATCATCAAAGGGTTGATAGATGTCCCCGTTCAACCTTTGGTAACGGTTCACTTCGCCCCAAGGCATTCTCCAACTACCAAAATCGTCGGTCAACTGATTTAAACTCTCTTGAAACAAATCAAGCTTTTCCGAATTTGGGGAAGCTGTGCCCCAATATTCCACAAGTTCCATACCTGAAAGACCTTCAGGCCGCTCTGCTTTGGAGTAACTCATCGTTCCATAATAATGGGCCAGAGTCATCGCCACAGATTCTTCGGATGTTGCAAAATCCCAATTCCGCATGATATCAATAGCTTCTTTCAGTTTCTGTCTTGGTTCGGCATCATACGCACGCACCAGACCAGGAATCAACGCTTCAAAAGCAGGCAAATATGGGTCGTGTGCCAATTGGATGAGACTGTCCAAGGTATAACCGCTACGCCCGGTCAACAGCCGTATGGCGTGGACACCCCTAAAATTTTCTTGGTCCTTGGACATGTAGTTAGGGTAATCCTCTCTTTTGGGACTGTATTCCAACGCTGAAGTGTATGGGGTCGAATTGCAGTTCTGTATCCATCCATTTTTTGGGTTCAGCACCAGAATGTTCTCGTCCACCGTGTGCAGTCCCTGCCAATCAGTTTTGGGATCACTGCCATCCACAGGCCGGGTATAATCATAAATGGTATCGCGCTTCGGGATGAAGTTTCCATGGAAATAAGCGATGTTGCCCCCTGCATCGGCATAGACCGTGTTGTTCGATGAATTGGTTCGGATGTCCATCATTTTTCGAAAACCATCATACCCACCCTGTTTGGTACGGATATAGGATTGTTCCAAAGCCTTTACCGGCTCCCACATCATGGCCGAAGCGGTCCATTGGTCCCCCACTTGATGGGTGATCGGGCCGTGATGGGTACGGTACACGGGAAAGATCTTCTCCTTCAAACCATCCCCATCTTTATATTTTAAGGTCACTTGGCTGGAATCCACAGGGCGCAGTTCCTCTCCGTATTTGTAGAAAAGTTTGCCCTCATTCTTCACAATGGTCTCCTTGAACTCGTCCATCACATCGGTATAGGTCGATGTGTGCATCCAACCTGTTTTTTCATTAAATCCCTGGTACACAAAAAATTGCCCCCATGTGACGGCACCGTAGGCATTTAAACCTTCCTCACTGACCACGTGCACTTCGCCCCGAAAATAGAACGAGGTATGTGGGTTGATGAGCAACATCGCATGGCCAGATTGGGTCAGGTCCCCAGAAATGGCAATACCATTGGAGCCTTGGGGTTCGGCCATTTCTTCTTCCTTTTTTTGCTGGAGCAATTCCATTTCAGGGATTTCCATACCACTTTCGTAAAAGTTTTTAATCTTTCGAATGGAAATGCGTTCAATGTCACCACCAATAGACCCCTCGCTGAAATACATGGGCATCCAAGGCTCGAAATGCGTCAAAAGTTTGGGTTTCACTTCTGGATGGGTGTGCAAATAATAATTGATGCCATCGGCAAAGGCATCACAAAGTTTCTTCAGCCATTCGGGGCTTTTTTCATAATTGGCCTTGGCCTCCTCCTCTGTCATGAAAAGTTTGGCTCGTAGATCACTGTACAGAGCCTCTTCCCCTTCCACTTCGGCCAATCGGCCCGTAGCCCAGATATAATTTTGTTCCACACGGTTGAAATCATCCTCACATTGGGCATACAGTAATCCAAAAACGGCATCGGCATCGGTTTTCCCATAAATGTGGGGCACTCCAAAATCATCGCGGATGATGGTGATATTCGCCGCTTGGGCTTCCCATTCTTCAACTTCGGTCCGTGGTTTTTCCGAGCAGGAAAGAAAGACGAAAAGAATGGCAACAAGAAATGTCCTCATGGTATACTGGCTTGGTTTTCGTTCCATGAAAATACGGGAATTCCCCTTGCCTACCAACTTCCGCTGGCACCGCCCCCTCCCGAGCTACCCCCGCCACCCGAGAAACTACTGGAACTTCCCCCAGAACTACTGGACCCAAACGAATGGCTCCCCGAAGATGAAAAGGTCTTGCCCATATACGTCTTGTCCGATTTGAACCAAGAGAGCTTGAAGTCTTCCTTGCCCTTGACCAAAATCTTTAGCACAGCTAAAAAAATCGTCAACAAAAAGAACCCGCCAAAAACAAAATAGACCCATGTAATGTCCTCAACCAAGGCTTCAAAATTGAAGTTGAAGCCATAGACCATGGTGAGAAAAAAAAGCGGCATCAAAATAAAGACCAACCCAAACCCGACCATGAACAGCGCGGAGAAAATCATGAACAAACCGGGAACAAGCCCCAATTTCCCTACCATGATTCCCCGAAACATTTCCACCAGACCCGAATAGCCCTTGTAGAAAACAAATACCCCTGCAGCAATAAAGATGGATAGGAACAGGGTAAACAACACATAGCCCCACCAAGGCATTTCGCCTTCTGCCTCAATTTCCCTGTTGAATTCCGCCAAGGCTTCAGGGTTGTTGAGGAACTCTATGATCTGACCCGTGGCATCATCTATCCCGGCAAAATAGGCTTCTTCCTTGAATTTAGGAATCATGGTGTTGCGGATGATTCGGGAAGCCACGGCATCCGTGATGTAAGATTCCAGTCCGTAGCCGACCTCAATACGCACTTCCCTATCATTCTTTGAAAAAAGGATAAGAATGCCATTGTCCTTGCCCGCCTGTCCCAGCTTATTCTGGTTAAAGACCCCGTTGGCATATTCTTCAATGGTCTCGTAGCCCAGATCATTGATGGTCAACACCACCACTTGATTGGTGGTCTCATCCTCAAACTGGATAAGTTTTGTCCTAAGGCCCTGTAGTTCTTCTGAGGTGAAAATATTGGCATTGTCCGTGACAATCTCGGTCAATTGTGGGTACGGGTCCTGTCCCCAGCAAAATCCCGAGAACCACAACAAAAAATAGAAAAGCAATGTCCTTCCCATAAACTTGTTCAGCAAGAAAAACTAAAGATAGGGTTTTGTTGCTTTGTCCGCTCTTGGATTTGACCGATGGCCTCCTTGGGTCAGTCCTCGGCAGGGGCCAGCTCCACTTCCAGACCGTCGAGGTCTTCGGTAATGTGCAGTTGGCAGCCCAGTCGGCTGTTGTCCTTTACAAAAAAGGCTTCGGCCAACATGGCGTCCTCATCGTCGGATTTTTCAGGGAGCTGATGGTCTGAAAGCACATAGCATTGGCAAGAGGCACACATGGCCATCCCTCCACAGATCCCTATGGTGCCCTCTGGGGCTAGTTCGTAGGACCGAACCACCTCCATCAGGTTCATGTTCATATCTGTTGGGGCATCTACCTCGTGCAGAACGCCATCACGGTCGGTTATTTTTAATTTTATGTCGCTCATTCTATTTTAGGAAATAGGAATTAGGAGTTAGAGGCATTGGTCTTCATGGATTTTATCAATCCATATAATAATTTCGAAACTTCATGGGTAACCTCAATTATTTCATCTGCTCTTCCTTTGGCCAACAAATTTAATTTATTGGAACCAAGAGCGTAGAATAAAAACTTGGAAAAGTCAGCATTGGAACTTCTTTCAAAGCCTTCGGCGATATTATTGGATACTGAAACAGAAGCTTTTCTTATTTGATCTCTGAATCCAAAATCCTTACATTCATGAAAATCGTTATAGATGATAACTGCCAGTTCTTGAGCTTTCTGCCAAACAATTAAATCTTCGAACCTCTGAACCGCCATACCTAACTCCTGTATACTAATTACTAACTACTTATTAATCTATTGCTTTTACAACTGCTTTTGGAGCCTCTTTTTTACTTCCATCAAATCCCGTTACGCCACCTACCGTGGTATATTTCATCACATATTTTTTATCCGGATGGATACGCTGGTAGGCACTTTGGCACATCAGGGTCGCTTCGTGGAAACCACAAAGGATCAGTTTCAACTTTCCGGGATAGGTGTTCACGTCCCCAATGGCATAGATGCCGGGGATATTGGTCTGGTAGTCCAAAGCATTGTCCACCTTGATGGCATTTTTTTCGATTTCCAATCCCCAATTTCCAATCGGTCCTAGCTTGGGCGAAAGTCCGAACAAGGGGATAAAGTGGTCTACCCTGACCTCTGTGTCTTCATCCGTGTCGGTATTCCTGACCATGACCTTCTCCAATTTGCCCTCACCGTGAAGGGACACTACCTCGGCAGGGGTCATCAGTTTTATTTTTCCTTGATCTTTGAGGTGTTGTACTTTTTCCACAGAGTCCAAGGCTCCCCTGAACTCGTTCCTGCGATGCACCAAAGTGACCTCTTCGGCCACATCGGCCAAGAAAATGGACCAATCCAGGGCAGAATCGCCTCCACCGGCAATCAGCACTTTTTTGTCACGGTACATCTCTGGCTCCTTGATCATATAGGCCACCCCATTGTCCTCATATTGGGCAAGGTTGTCCAAGAGTGGCTTTCTGGGTTCAAAACTGCCCAGACCGCCAGCGATGGCAACTACGGGGGCATGGTGCTTGGTTCCCTTGTTGGTGGTGACCACAAAGGTACCATCATCCAATTTTTCAATGGTCTCTGCCCGTTCTCCCAGGGTAAAACCGGGCTGAAAGGGCCTGATCTGTTCCATGAGATTGTCCACCAGCTCTCCAGCCAATACTTCGGGGAATCCAGGAATATCGTAAATGGGTTTTTTGGGATAGATCTCGGAACATTGTCCGCCGGCTTGGGGCAATGCGTCTATCAGATGGCATTTCAATTGGAGCAGGCCTGCTTCAAAAACGGCAAAGAGACCCGTAGGTCCCGCTCCGATTATCAATATGTCGGTCTTGATCATGTGCAATGGATTTTGTGGCATGCAACTTACTGCGTACCAAAGGAAAGACGAATGACTTTTATCAGTTAGCTCAAATTGATGACTTCCTCAATTTGGGGCGCATATTTCTTAATGGTCATCTCCACACCACTCTTCAGGGTCATCTGGTTGACGCTACAGCCTATGCAATTGCCCTCCAATCTAACTTTTACGGAGTTGTCATTGTCTATCGAGACCAAGGTGATATCGCCCCCATCACTCTGTAGGAAGGGTCGTATTTCCTCCAAGGCCTTTTCAACATTGCTTTTTATTTCTTCTGATGTCATGCTCATTTCTTTTTAACGGCGGCACAACCGGCCATTGTTGTAATCTTTATTGCTTCGGTGGGAGGCAGATCGGTATTTCGTTTCACCAATTCCTGCACCACGTTTCGGGTCAGTTCTTCAAAAGCCTCCTCTATTGGGGTGGCTGTCTGCAATGCCGCCGGTCTTCCCACATCACCTGCTTCCCTGATGCCCTGCACCAACGGGATCTCTCCCAAAAAGGGCACATCAATGTCTTCAGCCAAGTTTTTGGCACCGTTCTGTCCAAAGATATGGTATTTATGGTCAGGAAGTTCGGCCGGGGTAAAGTAGGCCATATTTTCCACGATACCCAAAACCGGTACGCTTATGGCTTCCTGCTGGAACATGGCAACGCCTTTTCGGGCATCGGCCAAGGCAATTTCCTGCGGGGTACTCACCACAACGGCACCTGTGACGGGCAAGGACTGCATGATGCTCAAATGAATATCCCCTGTCCCTGGGGGCAGATCCAGCAACAAAAAGTCCAATTCACCCCAGTGGGCATCAAAGATCATCTGGTTGAGAGCCTTGGCCGCCATGGGACCACGCCAGATAACGGCCTGGTTAGGCTGGGTGAAAAATCCGATGGACAATAGTTTCACCCCATAGTTTTCAATGGGCTTCATCTTTGCCTTGCCATCCACATTGATGGACAAGGGTTTTTCGTTGGCTACATCGAACATAATAGGCATGGAAGGTCCGTAGATATCCGTATCCAACAACCCCACCTTAAAGCCCATCTTGGCCAAAGTGACCGCCAAATTGGCGGTAATGGTCGATTTTCCCACACCCCCCTTGCCCGATGCCACGGCCACAATGTTCTGGATGCCTGGAATGGGGTTTCCCTTAATCTGGTTGACCTTGGGTGTGGCGGGCGCATCAACCTTTAGGTTGACCTTGATCTTGGCCTTTTCGTAGACCTCTCTATGGATACACTTCAAGATTTCCACCTCGGTCTTCTTTTTGGCCTGAAGACTTGGGTTCTTTATGGTGACGTCCACTTCCACTTCATCGCCAAACACTTGGATGTTGGTGATTGCCCCGCTCTCCACTATATTTTGACCATCTCCAGGCGCAGAAATTTTTTCCAATGCCTTGAGAATATCTGCTTTTTTCAACTTCATTGTCCGTATTTTATATGCAGTCGTTTGTACTGATTCTAAATTACAAAGATACGGTGTTGCGCTTAGATTTAGAAGTTGGTCCATTGAATTTCAATATGGTAGAACAACTTGCCTCTATAATGTGATGATTTGTCCCATTTTAGTGTGCTTTTTGAGCCTTTTTAGGTTTTCAAACTTGGAAATAATGCTTCTGTACCGATAGATATAAACCACAATCGACCTCTTTTTTTTGAAAAAAAATGTAGCTTAGGCTATCGAACATACCCATAACCGACCACATATGCCGACCAACCTTAAAATTCCTCCTTTCCTTTGCTTCTTTGCTTTGATCTGTTTGATTTCCTGCGCCTCAAAACATGAATTCACTAAAAGGGATGTCAAAAAATCTGAACGCCTGATCGGCATTCATTTTTCGAAAGAGGCACGGGACACTTTGTATCCATACCTGCAAAGGAACCGTGAAGGGTTCGATTCGCTCCGAAAATATCCGTTGGACAATGCTGTTTTTCCTGCCATCCGTTTTGATCCCATTCCATTTGGCTTTGAAATGCCCGAACAATTGGAACATCAGGGTTGGGAAATTCCCGACCATGTAGAGATCCCAGAACCTTATGATCTGCTGGCGTTTTATACCATTCCACAGCTCGCATCACTCATCAAACATCAAAAAATCACTTCGACCGAACTCACCCAATTCTTTTTGGACCGATTGAAAAAGTACCAGCCCATGTTGCAATGCAGCATCACCATTACCGATAGTCTCGCAATGGCACAGGCCAAACGCGCTGATCAGGAAATCAAAAGTGGACAGTATCGGGGCATTTTGCACGGCATCCCCTACGGCACCAAAGATTTGATGTTCGTTGCCGGATATCCGACCACTTGGGGGGCTGTTCCCTACAAAGATCAAGAAATCGACCAAACCGCCACCGTGATCGAACGCCTTGAAGAATCGGGCGCCATATTGGTAGCGAAGCTCGTTTCGGGGGCCTTGGCCCGGGGCGATGTATGGTTTGGCGGGAAGACCAAAAATCCGTGGGACACCACTCAAGGTGCCAGTGGTTCTTCAGCCGGTTCGGGGTCGGCCACTTCGGCAGGACTGGTCCCCTTTGCCCTCGGGACCGAAACCTTGGGTTCCATCACATCACCCAGTACTAGAAATGGGGTCACAGGGCTGCGACCTACCTATGGAAGGGTGAGCCGACATGGCGTGATGAGCCTGAGCTGGTCCATGGACAAGGTTGGGCCATTGGGACGGAACGCTGAGGATTGCGCCATTGTATTTGCGGCCATTCAAGGGAAGGACGAAAAAGACCTGACCACGATCGATCTTCCCTTTGGTGTCGATTGGAAAAAAGATATCACCAGCTTAAAGGTGGCCTATCTTAAAGAGGACATCGAAAAAGACACCACGCAAAGTGGCGATAATTTGAGAAATGCCCTTGAAACCCTAAAATCGATAGGAATCGAACCAACGGCCGTAAAAATGCCCGAAGCCATTCCCTATCGCGGGTTTGACATTATTCTCAGAGCTGAGGCAGGAGCTTTTTTTGATGCATTGGTGCGTTCGGGAAAAGTAGATGAAATGGTGGAACAGGACCAGCGTTCGCGGGCCAATTCCTTGCGGCAAAGTCGCTTTATTCCTGCTGTGGAATACCTGCAGGCGAATCGGCAAAGACAGGTATTGATGCAGGAAATGAACGCGTTGATGAAGGACTACGATGTACTGATATCACCTTCGTTCGGGAATGACCAATTGCTGGCCACCAACCTGACAGGACATCCCGTAATTGCCATACCCACCGGTCTGGACGATAAAAAGCATCCCACCAGCATGACCTTTGTGGGCAACCTATACGATGAAGCCAGTATTTTACTATTAGCGAAGGCCTTTCAGGAAAGAACGGGGTTTGACGAGATGCATCCCCCTGGATTTTAAAGCTCCTTTCCGGGGTCCCAAAAATATTTTTGAAAATCCACAATTTGATTGTCCTTCACTTTGACACCCTCATTTTCCAAAAGTTGTTGCATGAGATTGGTTCCCTCAAAATGATGTTTCCCTGTAAGCACCCCAACACGGTTGACCACCCTATGCGCCGGCACATCCTTTGCAGACGAATTGTTCATGGCCCAACCCACCATTCGGGCACTACGGGCCGCTCCAAGGTATTTGGCAATGGCCCCATAAGAAGTCACCCTTCCATAGGGAATTTCCCTTGCCACCGCATATACTTTGTCAAAGAAGTTTTCCTCTTCCATATCAACGGTAAAAAATCCGAATAAGGGTAATCACCAACAGCAAAAGCATAAGTGCACTCAGGATGTAATTGGAGTTTTTGGAGAAGCGATTGGTCTTGGTCTCCAATTTATCAAAATAGAAGGTATAGAGGTAGAGCACGGAAAATGTTCCCGCCCCGGCCGCTACCACAAAGGTTGTAATGTCCTTGGCCTCAAACTTGATCCATCCCGCTTCGTTCCACATGGCATTGAGCCCACTATAGTATGGAATAGTGAGCAGGTTGACGGCTGCCAAAAGTATTCCCTTGAAAAAACTGTTCTTCTTGCTCAGGTTCACTTTTTTGATCTTCTGCGCTTTCTTCCGTTTTGCCACTATAAAAAAATACACCGCAAAAAAGGCAAAAATGGCAATGGCAATTTTGAGAAGGAGGTCGATGACCTCGGGGTTCCTGTATAAAAACTTGGAGATGAAGACCGCAATGTAGGCTTGCACCATAATCATGGAAGACACCCCGAAACTGAAGATGACCCCGTTGACCTTTCCCTTTTCCACACTGATCTTGGCCGCATTCATATTGAGCAATCCCGGCGGCACTGTAGCCATGAAGGCTGCCGAAAATGTGGCAAAAAAGAGAATGAGGATATGGGTCATTGGTCAGTAGATCCTAACTTAAACTGGATATATGTAATCGGTTTTCCTTTCTCAAGATACTGATTTTCATAGAAAGTCTGGATTTCCAAAACCTCTTTGGGGCTCCCACTGTTTTTATACACATCGTGGTTGGCATAGGCAATCTCATATCCCAATCCCTGTAACAGGCCAAGCGTGTAACCGTGCATGAACTCACTGTCCGTCTTTAGGTTCATTGTCCCTCCCTTTTTCAGGATGTGTCTGTATTTTTCCAAAAAAACGGGATTGGTGAGCCTGTGTTTGGTCCGTTTGTACTTGATCTGTGGATCGGGGAAGGTGATCCAGATCTCTTCCACTTCATTTTCAGCAAAAAGATGGTCCACCAATTCGATTTGTGTACGCAGGAACGCCACATTGGGCAATTGCTTATCCACAGCGATCTTGGCCCCACGCCAGAACCTTGCACCCTTGATATCGACCCCGATGTAGTTCTTGTCCGGGTTCCTTTCGGCCAAACCAATGGTGTATTCGCCCTTGCCGCAGCCGAGTTCCAGGACAATGGGATTGTTGTTCCCAAAAAATGAGGCCCAATCGCCCTTATACTTGAATCCTTGAAGGACCTCATCCCTTGTGGGCTGTACCACGTTCGAAAATGTCTCGTTCTCCTTGAACCTCTTAAGTTTGTTCTTGCTTCCCACTTTTGTCCAGAATTGACCAAAAATTTAATGATTTGGCAAAACTAAGGAAATCCACAAGCAAATTACATTTTGTTTTTTTGCGCTTATGTTCAATTCCAAGCGGATTTTGGTCGCCCCGTTGAATTGGGGCCTGGGACATGCCACAAGGTGCATCCCCATAGTTCGGGCTTTGCTGGAGCACGGCCACCAGCCCTACCTTGCATCGGATGGGGTAGCCCTATCATTGCTGCAGAAGGAATTCCCCGAACTGCCCTCTTTTGAACTGCCGTCTTATAAGATTACCTATGCGGAAAAGGGCAAAAACTTCAAGATCAAGATGATCTGGGACTCCCCGAAGGTGATCAAGGCCATGGCCAAGGAAAAAAAAGAGGTGAAGCGATTGGTGAAGGAACATGGACTGGACGGGATCATTTCCGATAACCGATTGGGTGCATTCTATAAAAAAGTACCCTGCGTGTTCATCACCCACCAGTTGAACGTGCTCTCCGGAAACACCACTTGGATGAGTTCCAAGGCGCACCAGAAGATCATACAGAAATTTGATGCCTGTTGGGTCCCCGATGTTGAGGGCAAACCCAACCTGACGGGCAAATTGGGACACTTGAAAAAATCCAAGTTGAAGATTGCCTACTTGGGGCCGCTGAGCCGTTTTGAAAAATTGGATATCCCTATTTCCCATGACCTTATGGTGTTGCTTTCCGGCCCAGAGCCCCAGCGTACTTTTTTGGAGGAAAAACTATTGAAGGAACTCCAAGGATTTGAGGGAAACATCGTTTTTGTACGTGGGAAAATTGAAGACGAACAGACCTTCGAGGAACAAAAATTGGCCAAGGGAAACCTCCACCTATACAATTTCATGAAATCCGATGCCCTCCAAGAAGCACTGAACCAAAGCGCCAAAGTATTGTGCCGATCGGGATACACCACGGTCATGGACCTGGCCAAACTGGAAAAAAAGGCCTTTTTCATACCTACTCCAGGGCAGTACGAGCAGGAATATTTGGCCAAGCGATTGGAAAAACAGGAACTGGTACCCTACTGCGATCAGGATGCCTTCCGTCTTTCGGAATTGTCAAGGATAGCTAATTTTAAGGGGCTTGCCCAATTTGAGTCCGATATAGATTATTCGACTCTTTTTGCGGTCTTTTCCAGAGTGAACGAAAACTCGGAACCTATACCCACTTCGCTTTCCACATAGATTTTCTCTCCGTGGGCCTCAATGATGTGCTTCACAATGGAAAGTCCCAATCCCGATCCACCTTCACTACGGCTACCGCTCTGGTCCACACGGTAAAAACGTTCAAAAAGTCGCGGAATGTGCTGTTTTGGGATTCCAGAACCGTTGTCCGTCACCCTAATGATCACCTTGTTCTTGATCAAATTTTCCACACTGACTTCGGTAGTACCGTTTGCATGGCCATACTTAATGGAATTGACCAAAAGGTTACTGATCACCTGTTGGATTTTCTCCCGATCTGCGTTCACATAAACAGGATTGGGATATTCCATGTCAAAGACGAGGGCTATTTGTTTTTGGGCGGCTTTCATCTCCAGCAGATCAAACGTGTTCTGTATGAGTTCTATGATGTCAAAATCCTCCCTTGCCAATTTGAGGTCCCCAACTTCCAATTTGGTGATGAGATCGAGGTCCTTGACAATATAGATAAGACGCTCCACCCCTTTACTGGCCCTTTGCAGATACTTTTGGCGCAGTTTCTTATCATTCATGGCACCATCCAATAAGGTGAGTATGTAACCTTGCACGGTGAACAGGGGTGTTTTGAGCTCGTGGGACACGTTCCCCAAAAAATCCCTTCGATACTCTTCCCGGATCTTCAAGGTGTCAATCTCTATCTTTTTGCCCTCGGCAAACTTTTCGATCTCTTCGGTAAGGGTCTTCATGTCCGTGGTGACCGGCTTTGACGAAAATGATGTGGATTCCAGAAGGGACACATCATCATATATTTTTTTGATGCGCCTATAGATGAACCGTTCCACCCTGATCTGGATAACGACAAAGCAAACGATGAAGCAGATTACGGCAAACAAAATGGCATAAGGCCAATCCAATCGGCCCTTGTCCAAAAGAAAGGCCACGAACAGTGCAGAAACAAAAAAAGTGATCAGAAGGGACGACCTTAAAGCAAATTTATATGACTTCTTTAGCTTGATGGCCATTAAAGAACAAACTTATACCCTACACCCTTGACGGTTTTAAAGTGATCATCACCTATTTTCTCCCGAAGTTTTCTGATGTGGACATCTATGGTACGCCCACCAACGACGACCTCATTGCCCCATACCTTGTCCAGGATCACTTCACGTTTGAAAACCTTGTTGGGTTTGGAGGTCAATAAGGACAATAGTTCGAATTCCTTTCTGGGCAATACGATTTCTTCCCCATCATTGATGATCTTGTATTCTTCCCTGTTGATGACAATACTGCCCACCTTGACAATGTCCTCCACTTCCTTCTTGTCCTCTTTCAGCCTTCTCAGCAGTGCCTTTACCTTGCTCACCAAAACTTTTGGTTTTATGGGTTTGGTGATGTAATCATCGGCCCCGGCATCAAAACCGGCCACTTGCGAATAATCCTCCCCGCGGGCAGTAAGGAAAGTGATGATGGTGTTTTCCAATCCTGGTGTGTTGCGTATCATTTCGCAGGCCTCGATACCATCCATCTCGGGCATCATCACGTCCATGATGATCAAATGGGGGGTCTTTTTCTTGGCCTTGGCCACACCTTCCACACCATTTTTGGCGGTAAAGACCTCATAGCCTTCAGAGGCTAAGTTGTAGCTCACAATTTCCAGAATATCAGGTTCATCGTCAACAAGTAGAATCTTAATGTCCTTCGTTTTCATGGGATGGTATTTCTATGTTAAACGCCCAAATGTAAAGATAATACTATAACGGCATAAATGCTTAACGTTCATTTAATCTGGTAACCTTATTGTAACGATAAGCAAAAGAACACTTAACACCTAGCTAACATCGCTTTTACAGCCTGTGGCGTTCTTTGCGCCAAATACTTAGCTGAGAATGAAATACTTTTTATTGATTTTTGTGTTTGCCTTTGCAACCTATACTTATGCACAGCAAACCACCGGGAGCATCGTTGGTAAACTCACGGACAGAGAGCAGAACGATGAGCCTCTAGCATTTGCCAACATCCTTATTAAAGGGACCACTTTGGGTACGACATCTGACTTTGATGGTCTCTACGAAATCCCCAACGTGGAGCCTGGAACCTACACTTTGACATTTAGCTTTTTGGGTTACGAAACCGTTGAAATCCCCAATATTGAGGTAGTTTCGGGTAAAGTGACCAGTATTGACGTACCCATGAGCGCTTCGCAAGGGGTTGCTTTGGACGAAGTAGTGGTGACCACCGTCGCCAGAAAAGATTCAGAAATAGCATTGCTATTGGACCAGAAAAGGGCCATAACCTTGGAAACTTCCATAGGGGCACAGGAATTGGCCAGAAAGGGAGCCAGTGATGCTGCCACTGCGGTCACTAAAGTTACCGGGATCTCCAAGGAAGAAGGTACTGGAAACGTATATGTCCGTGGTCTAGGGGACCGTTACAACATCACTACCTTGAACGGATTGCCTCTCCCCTCCAACAATACTGCGAAGAAGAACATTGATTTGGGACTTTTCGGGACATCCATCATTGAATCCATTGGTATTGACAAGACCTACAATGCACAAAATTATGGTGACTTTGGTGGGGCCAACATCAATATTGTTTCCCGCAACTACACTGGGGCAGGCTTTTTGGAGCTTGGTGTCAGTTCAGGGGCCAACTCGGAGGCAATAGGCGTCGAGGATTTCTACCTCTATGAAGGACCTGACTTTTCTGGATTTTACAATAAAGAAATCCCCAACAATCCTTTCAACAATACTTTTGATACCAGTTGGGACCGTGAAACAAGAAGCACTCCCATCAATTCAAGCCTTTCCCTTAAAGGTGGGGACTCATTCAACATCGGCGAAAATTCCACATTGAACTTTTTTGCGGTAGGTTCCTTTAGCAATAAAAATTCATACCGGGAAGGGGTCAACAGAGGTGCTCCCAATTTGGGAACGGGACTGCCAAACTCTGATTTTGACTACCAAAGGTACAGTTACGAAACTGCCACTACCCTTATGGGGAATGTTGGACTCCGTTTGGGTACGGCCAATGATATCAAGTACAACTTCGTGATGCTCAACAATTCTGAGCAAAAGCATGAGGAATTTGATGGTATCCTGGACAGGGAGGACGATGCCCCCAACGGAGGTGGTTTCATCCAAAGGAACACTTTTGAAAGAACCACGCTGATGATCAATCAATTGTTGGGAAGCCACGATTTGAGCGAAAATCTTGAATTGAATTGGGGCGTGGGGTACAACAATGTACGGAATCTGGTCCCAGATAGAAGACAGAACATTCTTTTGCCTAACTCCAACAATGATCCCCAAGGTCCAAAATCATTCCGATTGGTATCGGCCGCATCAGCCAACCATAGGTTTTTTCAAGAATTGACCGAAGATGAACTTGCCGCCAACATCTCCACTTCCTTCAAGTTCAAGAAAAATGAGGACGATGCCTTTGATGGTAAGTTGACCGTTGGATATAATGGTAGGTTCAAGGACGTTTCCTTTGAAGCGACCCAATTCAACTATCAAATATTGAATGTTGCCAACCAGCCCACGGTTGACCCTTATAATATTGATGCCTATTTTCAGGAATATGGTCCCGGCACTGGATATTGGCAGATCCGAACCTTTAGGGGCACTGCCTCTACCCCTGGTGCATTGGACCCACAGACCTATGGCGGGGAGCAACAGATCAATGCAGGGTTCTTGACCTTGGAATACAAGTTTACTCCCAAGTTCACCTTGTTTGCAGGTGCAAGGGGCGAACAAATTGTGCAACGAATCGATTGGAGTACCGTGATCCAAGGTGAGGGTAGCAACGAACTGGAAACTTTTGAGTTTTTGCCGTCATTGGCCCTTAAATATGAGCTCAATCAAAAGCAAAACCTAAGGTTTGCCGCCAGCAAGACCTATACCTTGCCCCAATTCAAGGAGCGTGCCCCCTTCCTGTTCCAAGAGGAAATCAATCAGGATACACAGGGTAACCCTGCACTCGAAAACTCCACGAACTACAATTTTGATTTGAGATGGGAGCTGTTCCCATCTTCTAGCGAACTGGTTTCTTTCGCCGTATTCGGGAAATATATCGAGAACCCGATAAATACCTTCTTGATCGTATCGGCGGCCAACAACCTCAGCTATGCCAACACAGGGGATAGCGCTACTGCCTTTGGCGCCGAACTTGAGGTAAAGTTGGATGTACTTGAAAATGAAAAAGAAAGCGCTGAAAGTATGCTCGTCGATCGGTTGTCCGTTGGAGGGAACATTTCTTACCTGAACACCAATCAGGAGTTGGATTATCAAAAAGTATCCGAAGAGACCAATTTTGCTGCTGCTTTTACCAACACGGAAGCACCCCTTCAAGGAGCCTCGGACTTCATTTTCAATGCCGACATCAGTTACTATACCGAGTTCGCCAACAACAAAAACCTGAGGACCACACTGGCCGGAAACTATTTCTCCGACCGCATTTTTGCCTTGGGAAGCACCGGTAGAGGGCATTTGGTGGACAAAGGCTTTGTTACCCTTGATTTTATTACAGCGGCCCAGCTTGGCGACCATTTCGGGCTGGGGTTGAACATCAGGAACCTACTCAATCCATTGGTGGAACGTGTCAATGAAAATGCTGAGGGAGATTTGGACACTAGCAACCCGGCAATCCCTGGTTTCTTGGAAAATGGGCCTGTGACCGCATTATCCTACAAAAAAGGGGTTGATTTCAGCCTCTCCCTAACCTATAAGTTTTAAAACTATCAAACGATAAATATTAAATCTGAATTTCTTTAATCTAAAACTATACTTATGAAAAAATCATTTTTCAAATTTATGTTAAGTTTCGCTGTAACGGCCTTTGTGGTATCGTGTAGCGGTGACGACAATGGCGGCGGTAGCACCTGTTCGGATGGTATCCAGAACGGTGATGAGACCGGAGTTGATTGTGGAGGCTCCTGCACCCCATGTGCCGATGCAGCCGTGGAACTTTCTGGAGAGGTCACCGAAGATACCGATTTGGATGCTACAAAAGAATATAAACTTACTGCATCTTACATTGTAAAAGCTGGTGCGTCATTGACCATTCCTGCCGGAACCGTGATCAAGGCCTCTGGAGGTACTGCCGCTTTCATCGGTGTTGAAAGAGGTGCCCAGATTTTCATCAATGGTACTGCTGAAGCTCCTGTGGTGATGACTTCTTCTAGCGAGACTCCTGCCCCTGGCGATTGGGGTGGATTGGTGATTGCAGGTGATGCCCCTACCAACAAAGGGGTGGACGTGACCACTGAGGTAGGTGACCTTACCTATGGTGGTGCCACTGCCGATGACGATTCTGGTTCCATCACCTACCTTCGTGTGGAATATACCGGGGCCACTTTCTCCAACGATAAGGAGTTCAACGGTGTATCCCTCTTCGGTGTTGGTTCAGGAACCACTTTCGAATATGTACAGTCTTTGAATGGTGGTGACGATGGTATCGAGTTCTTCGGAGGCACCGTAAGCGGTAACTACCTTGTATCCATAGGAAGCGGTGACGATTCCATCGACTTCGCAGATGGTTGGACCGGTAACGGAAGCTACTGGTACATCGCTGGTGGTGCAAAAGCAGGTATCGAAGGTTCCAACAACGGGGACAATGGCGATGCCACCCCTGTGACCACGACTACCTTGAGCAACATCACCGTGGTAGGTCCCACCAGTGATGAAGGTGCCCTTTTCTACAAAGAAGGTGGGGGCAGCTTTTCCATCGACAACTTTTATGTGAGCAATGCT
>NZ_QXFO01000025.1 GCF_003584105.1 Flagellimonas taeanensis | reverse complement strand
CCTGATATTCACCGTAAAACAAAATTTTGATCATGAAAAACTACATCAAAAAATTAGGTGTTGCCATCCTCGCCATGGCCCTGGTATGGTCCTGCGGAAAAGATGACGGCCCGACACCGCCCAAGAACGCAATGCCCGTGATCGCGGCACAGGAGTTCAATGCCTTCGAGGGCATAAGCGACACCGAAGTGTTCGGTACGGTGGTCGCCACCGATGCGGACAAGGATGCCCTTACCTTCACCATCAAGACCAACGACAATGCCCTCTTCGAGATCACCGCTGGCGGGGAACTGTCCCTGGCCACGGGCAAGGCACTGGACTTCGCCACCAAGGCACAGCACACCATCACCGTGGAGGTGAGCGATGGGACCGACGCAGCATCGGCCACCATCACCATCAAGGTGGTCAAGGAGGGTACGGACCCCAACAACACCGCCCCGGTGATCGATGCACAGGAGTTCACCGTGGCCGAGGACATCACCGACACTGCGACCATAGGCACCGTGGTGGCCACCGACGTGGATGGCGATGCGCTGAGCTTTAACATTGTGACCAACGACACCGACCTTTTTATGATCAGTGGCACGGGTGTGCTTACCCTGGCCACGGGCAAGGCACTGGACTTTGAGACCAAGACCCAGCACAGCATCACCGTACGCGTGAGCGATGGCGACAGGACGGCCACCGCACAGATCACCATCAAGGTGACCAACGTGGTGGAGGATGGCGAAGTTGGTTTGGCAGACGACCCCGCTTCCTTTGTCACCACCTGGAAGACCACTGTTGCCAACCAGGAGATCGTTATTGGCACAGATGCCAATTATATCTATGACTATGCCATTGATTGGGGCGACGGTATTGTGGAACAGGTCGCCAGTGGCGACCCACAGGGCCACACCTATGCAGTGGCGGGTACCTATACGGTTGCCATCAAGGGAAGGTTCCCTACAATGCACTACATTGACGGCACCACCACACAAAGTAAACTGATGTCCATAGAACAGTGGGGAAGTATAGAATGGGAAAGTATGAGTGAAGCTTTTTCAAGTGCTTCTAACATGGTCTATAACGCCACGGACGTGCCCGACCTATCCCAAGTGACCGATATGGCCTACATGTTCAATGCTGCCACCTCCTTTGACGGGGACATCGGCGATTGGGACACCTCCAATGTGGGCAATATGGCAGGCATGTTCGCAGCGGCCACTTCCTTTAACGGGGACATCAGTGGTTGGGACATCAGTAGTGTTACCAGCATGCGGAGTATGTTCAGCAATGCCACTTCCTTTAACGTGGACATTGGTACTTGGGATACCTCCAGCGTGACCGATATGGGATTTATGTTCGCAGGGGCCACTTCTTTTAATCAGAATATAGGTGGTTGGAACACCTCCAGCGTGACCGATATGGGGTATATGTTCGCAGAGGCCACTTCTTTTAATCAGGACATTGGCAATTGGAATACCTCCAGCGTGACCGATATGGCATCCATGTTCTACGCGGCCAATGCTTTTGACCAAAACATTGAAAATTGGGATACATCCGGTGTTATAGTAATGGAAAGTATGTTCGAAAAAGCTACTTCCTTTAATCAGGAAATCGGTACTTGGGACACCTCCAGCGTGACAAACATGAGAAACATGTTCGCAGGGGCCACTTCCTTTAATGGCAGCATTACTGGTTGGGATACCTCCAATGTGACCAATATGAGCAATGTGTTCAACGGGGCAACGGCCTTCAATGGCATTATCGATTGGGACCTTACCAATGTGACCAATATGAGCGGCATGCTGAACAATTCGGGGATGACGGTCAGCACCTACAGTGCCACCTTGGCGGGTTGGTGGTTCAATGCCAATACGCCCGACAATTTAACGCTCGATGCGGCAGGCCTGACTGTTTGCGGCAATGTGGGGGGCGTGAATGCCTATACCAACCTTAGAGCGAACAAAGGGTGGACCATCAATGACGAAAGTAGCTCTTGCTTCTAAAGAATATCTTATTTTGACAAAGACCGGGAGGACCATAAGGTCCTCCCGGTTTTTTTATTTCCTGGTTACGTTATTGGGTTTACTGGGTTCTTCCGGTATTCGAGATGCTTGTCATTCTGAAAAAAACGGAGTGTTTGAAGAATCTGACCCAGAAAGGGATTCTTCGATTGTCTGACGTCAGAGGTCTGAACATTGATTCGTGAGTATTCGTGCAATTCGTGTCGAATTAGATACAAGAGTATGGACCCTAGAAAATAGACTTTGGTATTTGGTTATTCGATTACTCGATGATCGTCATACTTGTCATTTTGAAAACACGGAGCGTTTGAAGAATCCAATCCAAAACGGGATTATTGGATTGTTGGATTTACGTTAAGATGTCAGTTCGAGTTTTTTCCAAAGGAAAAAGTATTGAGGACCCCTTCTTTGTCCAAGGCGATTGAATGTTGGGTCATCGGAAGTTTGGGCTTGGTTTGAATGATTCGTCACATTTGTGTCCACTCCATAGGAAACACCCCTAAAGTTCCCTCAAGGGGACAGTTGGTGATGGTTAACCTACATACAACTTACTGGTTCAATGGAATTTGGAATTTCAAATTTGAAATTTGGTACTTGAGACTTGTACTTTTTTACCCAACTAGAGAACCTTTTTAATGGCCTCCACCATTCTTTTGGCCCTTTCCCCTACTTCTGCTTCGGTCCATCCCAGTTTGATCAAACAGGAAATGGTCCTGCCCATCCAATGGTCCGATTCCGAAAAGTCGGCTTTGGAATAGTCAGGAAGGCTTTCCCTCACCTCTTTCGGCAATTGGCCCAACGATTTCAGTTGGGTGAGATGCTCCCATTTTTTATAATAGTGCCAATTGTTGCTGTACCAATAGAAGCAACCGTCGACCCCATTCTCCCCAAGGGCTTTGTGTGCCTTCCGCGCCAATTCCTCCGTTGGAAGAAAGAAACTGAGGAAGGAATAGTTTTCCTCCCCTCCTTTGGGCACACTTCGAAACATAATTTCGGGAATTTGTGACAGGGCCTCCCTCAAAATGGAATAGTTTCTTTTTTGAATGGAAAGAAATTCGTCCAATCGGGAAAGTTGCGCCAAACCTACTGCAGCGTTCATCTCCGAAATCCTAAAATTGTATCCCAAAAAAGGATGTTGCTCCGCTCCCCTATCGTTTCCGATATGATCGTGGCCGTGATCGGAGTATTTGTGGGCATTTTCATAATAGGCCTCATGGTTGGTAATGATCGCCCCACCTTCCCCACAGGTAATGGTTTTTACATAATCAAAGGAAAAACAGCCGAGGTCGCCATAGCTTCCCAAGGGTTTTCCTTGATAGCTTCCCCCGATGGCCTGACAAGCGTCTTCCAAAAGCAGCAGGCCGTATCTATCACAAATCTCCTTCAATGCTTTCAAATTGGCCATAGAACCGCACATGTGCACGGGCATCACTACTTTGGTGTGTGGTCCGATGGCCTTTTCCACCGCAGTGGGGTCTAAGGTAAGTGTATCATCAATGTCCACAAGGATAGGCACGGCCCCCAATGCCAAAATGGACTCGAAACTGGCCACAAAGGTGAATGTGGGCATGATCACCTCGTCCCCTGCCCCCACTCCGGCACTGGCCAGGGCCACTGTCAAGGCCGCAGTTCCACTGCTCACCAAATGCACATGTTGGGCCTGCATACGCTTGGCGAGGGCGGCCTCCAACTCCTTGGCCTTCCAATGTCCGTTGCGCATACCATCAAATCCGTAGCGCATCAGCACTCCCGAATCCAATACATCCTGCACTTCTTTTCTTTCCTTGTCCCCAAAAAGTTCAAATCCCGGCATTCCTTCTATTCAATTTTAATTTGACTTAAAAAAACCACAGCTTTATGGCCATGATCACTACGGCAACCACCAAAAAGGTCTTGATGAAGCCATCTCCCCGTTTTACCGAAAAACGACTTGCCACCCAGGCTCCCGATCCGTTGCCAATGGCCAAAATTAACCCGATTTTCCAATTGACCTTATCGTGAAATACAAATACGGCCAATGCCGCCAACATATAGATAAATACGACCGTTACTTTGGTGGCATTGGACCGTACAAGGTTCATTCGGTTAACGTAGTGCGTGAACAGCATCATCAGAAAGCCAAGTCCAGCGTTGATGAATCCCCCATATATCCCAAAACCAAAAAAAACGATCAGACTGATCCAAAGATATTTCCCCGTAAGGCGTTCCTGCATATCCTCCAACCTCATTTTGGGCTTAAAAATAATGATTAGCACCACGGCCAGCATCACCATCGCCAATATCCTATTAAAGGTCTCCCCATTGATGTCCACCGCTATCCAAGCTCCTAATATGGAGCCTAAGAAAGCGGAAATACCCAAATACACATTAAAAGGAAATGTGGAAATGCCCTTGCTCTTAAATCCAGCCGTGGCCATGGCCGTTTGGATGACGATGGCCACCCGATTGGTACCATTGGCCACCGCGGCGGGAAGTCCCAAAAAGATGAGTGTCGGCAACGAAAGTAGGGAACCCCCACCCGCTATAGTATTGATAAAACCAACAGCAAATCCAACGGCAACAAGAAGCAAATAATGATACCATTCCAACATGGGGCAAAAGTACAGGCAATAGTTGAATTCTTGCGCGATTAAAAAATAAAATGCTTTGGTTTTTCACAGAAGGAAAAAGCTTTATATATTTGCACCCGCTTAGGAGGAATGGCAGAGTGGTCGAATGCGGCAGTCTTGAAAACTGTTGAGGGTCACACCTCCGGGGGTTCGAATCCCTCTTCCTCCGCTTAATAATGTGAAAAGCCCCTTTTTTTGGGGCTTTTGTTTTTTAGGTGGCAGCCCGTTCATTCCTTTACAAGTCCGACCATATAGCTCTCCACAAATTGGATGAGTTCTTCTCCATGTAAATTTTTGGCCAGCACCCTCCCCTCCCCGTCCAGTAGAAAGTTGGCCGGAATGGTTTTCAAACGCAGGGCATCCATCAACGGATTTTGGTCACCCAACAAATGGGAGGCGTGCAGCCATCTGTCTGCCCCGTCACGTTCCATGGCATTTACCCATGCCTTTTCACTGCTCTCCAGTCCATACGCCAGAATTTGAAAATGATTGGATTGGTACTTTTCCCAAAGTGGCAGTAGCACACTTCTGTTCTCAATTCGGCAGGGGGCACACCAAGAGGCCCAAACATCTAGAAGAAGTAGTTTCTTTCCTTTCAACACTTCATCCAAAAGCAAGGTTTCCCCATTTTTCATGGGAAATTCCAATTGTGGCATCATATCTCCTTGCAATATGGGCAATTTGTCCTTCTCCGCTTTAAGGCCTATTTCCCGCACCCAGGAATGTTCTGGGTATAATGTGCCCCATTCTTGGGCCTGTCCATAGAAGAATTCGGCAACCCGCTCATAATCCCCTTCGGGACTCACCCATCTGATGGCCAACAATGCGGGCAGCATCTCTTCGGTACCATTTGCAAACTCCATCAGCTCTGCCTGGTAATTGAACAGCATTTTTTCTCGGTCCAACAAAGCCTCATCCGAGTCACTGACCCTTGAAGAATTTTCCATATAGCGCTCAAAAGCCCGTATTCTCAAATCCCGAAGCCGTAAAATCTCCTCATTTGCGTTTGATGGGGATTCCATGGACAAACTGGCTTGAAACCTATCGATACCAGCCTTTATTTTTATTTGATCCCCGGACTCCCACACCAAAGGGAAATAATTGTCGGTACGGGGATCTTCGTTCTGCAGCAGATTGGCGTAACCCTCTCCTTTTTTTTGGACTGCCAATTCCAATAAAGACGGGTTTTCTATATCAGGTAACCCTTGGAAACCAAAATAGCCATCCTTGCCCACCTCGGCCGAATCCAAAACACGGCCTACAAAACTTTGTCCCACCTCGCTCCACTTCCCAGGTTGGATAAGATAAACCTTGGGTTGCCATTCACTCCCGTCCGAAAGGTCCAACGTACCCGAAATCACGTGGGGTTTAGAGCAGCCGACCATCAGAGCGACTATGGGAAGTAATAGAAAAAATACGCCTCTCATTCTGTAAAATTAATGAATTACGGGTTGTTTTAACCAAGCTCATTTTTTAGAAAAACCGACAAATCGTCCATTTAAATTACAATAAAGTTATTTGAGGGCTTGTTTGACGACCAATCGGGGTAGTCAAACACAACTTCATCATGAAAACCAAACAAATTGTCTTTGTCCTGCTCCGGATCGTTCCGGCAATCATTCTATTACAGACTCTTTATTTTAAGTTTTCGGCAGCCCCTGAATCAGTGTTCATTTTTGAAACATTGGGACTGGAACCTTATGGACGTATCGGGCTGGGGATTGTGGAGCTTATTACTGCCGTGCTCCTCCTTGTTCCCCGGACCACTTGGATAGGCGCGCTTTTGGGAATAGGAATCATGGCAGGTGCCCTTTTCTCCCATATCACCACGCTTGGGGTGGTCGTTCAGGATGATGGTGGGACCTTGTTCATCATGGCCCTCATCACTTTTTTGTGTTGCTTGGCTCTGGCCTGGACACAGCGTGACCAGATTCCCCTGTTCAAAGATAATCTGCACAAATCATAGGGGCTTTGTCAAATTGAGGTTATTTTTAATCCCTCAAAAAAAAAATACAATGGCTGAAAATTTGACCTGGGGCGATTTTATGAAAGTAGAAATGGTGGTGGGTACCATCCTATCGGCCGAAACGTTTGAAGAAGTACGGAACCCTGCCTACAAAATGCTCATTGACTTTGGCCCTTTGGGCCAGAAAAAGACCTCTGCACAGATCACCAAACTTTACAAACCCGAAGAACTGATTGGGAAACAAGTAGTGGCCGTGGTCAACTTTCCCCCGAAACAGATTGCCAACATGATGAGCGAATGTCTAGTGTTGGGCGGTGTGGGCAATCAAGGAGAAGTGACCCTGATTCAACCCGAAAGACGAGTGGAAAACGGTACTCGGATCGGTTAATGGACAACCTTATCCTTCGGTCACATTGGCTCCCGACAAGGATAAGGATTCATAGACCTTCTCCAAGATCTCGGGCTTGTCCGTGAGTACCACCAACCTGTCATTGGCTTCCAACACTGTGGAACCATTCGGGGTCAGGTAATTTCCATCGCGTTCTATCATGGCGATAATGGCCTTCTTAGGAAAGTTTAGGTTAACGATTTTCAACCCGACAGTGGGACAACCCTCTCTTATAGTAATTTCCTTCATAATGGCCTTGGGATGTTCCGTGAGAAGCTCATCCGTGGGAGATAACGGTTTTACATTTTCCGGCAGGCCCACATGGAGCCATTTGGCCACTAGGGACAATGTACTGCCCTGTATGAGCACAGAGGTCAGCGACACAAAGAACACAATGTTGAACATCATGTTGGCCTTTTCTATGCCTGCCAAGAGCGGATAGGTGGCAAAAACGATGGGCACGGCACCCCTCAACCCTACCCAGGAAATATAGAACCTGCGCCTTAACTTCATGCGGAAGGGCAACAAAGAAATGAGCACTGCCACTGGACGGGCCACAAAAATCAAAAAGAGGGAGATCAACAGCCCTATTCCTATAAAAGGCACAATCTGGGAAGGAAAGACCAATAGGCCCAATGTCAAGAAGAGGGCTATCTGCATCAGCCAGGCCAGACCATCGAACATCCGCATGATGGTTTTTTTGTGTATGAGGTTCTGGTTCCCCAGATATACCGAACAGATGTATATGGCCAAAAATCCGTTGCCTCCCACAAAGTCGGTCGCCGAAAACGTTATGAACATCAGGGCAATGGTCAGTACGGGATAAAGTCCCTCAAAATCCAACTGGATACGGTTGATGATGATCTTACTGAACTTGCCGAAGAGAAACCCTGCAACTCCACCGATCACCATTTGCATAAAAAACAGGGGTAAAATGGAAAGGATACTTTTCTCCGGCTCTTGCACCAATGACAGGAAAGCAATGGTCAGTACATAGGCCATGGGGTCGTTACTCCCGCTCTCCAGCTCCAATGTCGGTCTCAGGTTCTTTTTAAGGGCCAGGTTCTTTCCCCGCAGTATGGAAAACACCGCTGCAGCATCCGTGGAGGAAACAATGGCGCCCAATAATAAACTTTCATATAGTCCAAAATCGGTTATCACATACACAAAATAGCCCAGCCCCACGGCCGTGAGCAAAACTCCCAAAGTGGATAGGGCAATCCCTTCCTTGAGTACGGGCTTCACCGATTGCCAGTTGGTGTCCAGTCCTCCCGAAAACAGGATGAAGTTCAAGGAGACCACGCCCACAAACTGTGCAATCTTGGGATTGTCAAAATAAATGCCGCCTATACCGTCCGATCCTGCCAACATCCCTATCGTCAAGAACAGCAAGAGGGTGGGAACCCCAAAACGATAACTGGTCTTACCGGCAATGATACTGATCAAGAGCAGTACAGAGCCAATAAGGATAATGTTCTCTATGGTAATGCTCATACGTTCAGAATGGTTTCGTTCATAATCTCAGGACAGTGGTTGAAAAATGTACCAAGCTATTCTTTTTTGGCGTTTATTGAGATGCGAAGTTAACCGAATTTGCCCAATCTATGGACAGAACACCTTTCGCTTATGGCTTAAAATCCATTTCTTTCAAGTCTTGTTTTCCGTCGCTCATCGGTACAAAAAGTTCGTTAATCAGTATCATAGAGCTGATTTTATTGTTAAATGGTTAAAATTTATTCGATGAAATACACTTTTTAGTCGTTAAAAGTGAAAACCTATGAAAAATTGATAAGTATTTCCTTGGTTTCTTTTTGATCTTTGTCATGTATTAACCCCCAAATCTATACATCATGACACAATCTACAATTTACAGCCTACTTGTTTCAGGAATGATTCTTGCCACCCAAAGCTCTTTTGGACAAATGGCAAAAGAAATGATAGATGAGAACATAAACGGAGGTGTTTCCACCGTAGATGGTTATGTGCCATCCATGTCCGTCACCAAGGATGGAAAAACAGCCTACTTCAGCAAGGCCACCTATCAGAAACCACTATATGGTGTGTTCTCCAAAAAAGAATTGGTACACGAAATCTACCGCACGGAATATATCAACGGTAAATGGACCAATATCACCAAAATGGAAGTATGCCCGCAGCACTACTCCGCCAAGCACCCTACCGTATCCGATGATGGAAAACGACTGTTCTTTGCATCGAACATGAAAGGCAGTTATGGAAAATATGACATTTATGTGGCCGACATCAACAAAGATGGCAATCTTGGGGTCTCCAAGAACCTGGGGCCAAAAGTGAACACCAAAGAGGACGAACTCTACCCTAGCATCTACAACGGCACCTTGCTATTCTTCGCTTCCGAAGGACGTGACGGTTATGGCGGATTGGACCTGTATGCCACCCAAGTGGTACAGAACACCCTCACTCCCTCCGTCAATCTAGGGAACCACATCAACAGCGACAGTGATGACTATGCCATCCAACTGAGCCCAGAAAAGAAATTGGGACTAGTGGTGTCCAACAGGGGCTATAACAATACCGTCTCACAATATACAGTGGCCTACGGGCGCACTGAAAAACAAGATGACTACAAGGACATTGCCCAAAGGGACATTGATCTGCAAACGGCAATGAACGTAGGGTCCGAATACAAATACACCGATACCTCCTTCGAGGACAAATAATATGAAAATATAATAACTAAAAATCGGTCAACTACCTGGTAAAGTGTCATATGATGCGTTTCATAGCCGAGATTTCGAAACACTCATGACCATGATAAGAAAGACAGGGGGAACTGACAGTCTATCATAGAAAGCGGGTTGTATTATTTCAATCTGACCGATTTTTTCACCAAGAATAGGATGCTCTCAAAAGCATCCTATTTTTTTTGTATATACTTCTGATATACAGTTAATTGATTTTTAAAAAGCATACAAATCAACCTGCTTCTGGGTGACTACGGGAAGTGGCAATAAGTGCATTTGAACGAAAAACACTACAAAAAATTCTATCCGATACAAAAAAATTTTACTTTAACTCTTGAAATAATACAATCCCAAATCTATTAGTCATGAAAAAAAACTACAACTCTCGGAAAAAAGGCATCCCCAAACCTCATTTGGATCCTCTTTTTTAAGAAGATAACCTACCTCTTCTAAACTTTATTTTTTGACCTGATCCCTTGGATCGCACCCGGATTGAAAGTCCAGGAATAGGTCTGTATTGCACATGTTCTTGGTCGTCCAAGAGCTTGAACCTGCATATTGTACCCCTTTCCAACCCTTTCAGACTGTGGAACGGGCTTTTTTTGCCCTATCGCAAACCTTTTAAATTCAAAGAAAATGTAATAGTTATCAATCCCCCCCAAATCTTTCTTATCATGAAAACTAACATCTTAAAAATTGCCATCATCGACAACGATGAGGCACTCGACCCTATTTATCGGCTTTATTTCAGTGAAAATGTTGAGTATGAACTCCATGGAGTCTACAAATCGGTGCAGGGGCTACTGTCCAGTTTTGGCCGTTCGTATCCCGATATCATCATTTGTGAGGCACAGCTCAACGGTATCTCCGGAATAGACGGCCTAGATTACTTTCTACGAAAAAATGAAGACCTAAAAGTACTGATGATGAGTAAAAAAAATGATTTCAAACTCATCAAGGAAGCCTTTAAAAAAGGGGCTTCGGGTTATCTCATCAAACCATTGACCAAGGAAAGGCTCTTCAATGCCTTGGAGGCCCTGCACCTGCATGGTGTGGCCCTGGAGCACGATGTGGCCAAAAAAATCATCAACTCGTTCCAGACCAAGAGTTTTGACTCGTTTTCCCGAAAGGAAAACCAGATCATAGAACTGCTCACCCAAGGTTTTACCTACAAGATGATCGCCGATAGACTTTGTGTTACACCCAGTGCCGTAAATTTCCACATCCAGAACATTTACGTCAAACTGAATGTGAACTCCAAATCAGAGGCATTGCAAAAGCTAAAGGAAATAGAGATACGACAGCTCAATGCGGCTTAACTCTGTTTTTTAGCTAAAACAAAAAGGCCCCGACATAAATGTCGGGGCCTTTTTGTTATTAAGATGTGGGGATGATCACTTCACTTCCTCGAAGTCAACATCTTCCACATTATCGCCTTCTTTGGCTCCTGTTGCTCCGCTCTCCGTGCCCGCAGAAGCTCCTGCTGCACCGTTTGCCTGTGCCGCATCAGCTTGGGCCTTGTACATTTCCTCGGAAGCGACTTTCCAGGCTTCATTGATCTTGTTCAACGCAGGTTCAATGACCGCCAAATCCTTGCTCTCATAAGCCTTTTTCAATTCTTCCAATGCATCCTCGATTGGCTTTTTCTTGTCATCGGACAATTTATCACCAAACTCTTTCAATTGCTTTTCGGTCTGGAATATCATTCCATCGGCCTCGTTCAACTTATCGGCAGTTTCCTTCGCTTTTTTGTCCGCTTCGGCATTGGCCTCGGCTTCCGCCTTCATCTTTTTGATCTCTTCCTCGGTCAAGCCGGAAGACGCCTCGATACGGATATCCTGGGTCTTGTTCGTGGCTTTGTCCGTTGCAGAAACCTTGATGATACCATTGGCATCGATATCGAAGGTCACCTCGATCTGAGGGGTACCTCTTGGTGCTGGTGGAATACCGTCCAAGTGGAACCTACCAATGGTTTTATTGTCAGCGGCCATAGGGCGTTCCCCTTGCAACACATGGATCTCAACCGAAGGCTGGTTATCCGCCGCAGTGGAGAATACTTGTGACTTCTTGGTCGGGATGGTCGTGTTGGACTCGATCAATTTGGTCATTACACCGCCCATGGTCTCGATACCCAAAGAAAGTGGGGTAACGTCCAACAAGAGTACATCCTTCACATCCCCGGTCAATACACCTCCTTGGATAGCGGCACCTACGGCCACTACCTCATCTGGGTTCACCCCTTTGGATGGTTTTTTGCCGAAGAATTTCTCAACCGCTTCCTGTACCGCAGGAATACGGGTGGAACCTCCTACCAAGATAATCTCATCGATATCGCTTTTGGAAAGTCCTGCAGATTTCAATGCAGTCTCACAGGGAGCGATGGTCCTTTTCACCAAATCTTCGATCAATTGCTCAAACTTGGCCCTTGACAAGGTTCTCACCAAGTGCTTGGGTCCTGAAGCCGTAGCCGTCACATAAGGCAAGTTGATCTCTGTTTGTGCGGAAGATGACAATTCGATTTTTGCCTTTTCGGCAGCTTCCCGCAAACGCTGAAGGGCCATAGGGTCTTTTCGAAGGTCCATATCCTCATCTTTCTTGAACTCCTCTGCCAACCAATCGATGATCTTTTGGTCCACATCGTCACCACCCAAGTGGGTATCCCCATCTGTGGCCAGTACCTCGAACACACCATCCCCCAATTCAAGAATGGAAACGTCGTGCGTACCTCCACCAAAGTCGAATACCACAATTTTTTGGTCCTTGTCCTTTTTGTCCAGACCGTAGGCCAAAGAGGCGGCGGTCGGCTCATTGATGATTCGCTCCACAGTCAGTCCGGCAATCTCTCCGGCTTCCTTGGTGGCTTGACGTTGCGAATCGTTAAAATATGCTGGAACGGTGATGACCGCTCTGGTCACATCTTGCCCCAAGTAATCCTCGGCGGTTTTCTTCATTTTCTGAAGAATCATGGCCGAAAGCTCTTGTGGTGTGTACAAACGACCGTCGATATCCACCCTAGGGGTGTCGTTGTCGCCTTTTACCACTTTGTAAGGGACTCTATCCGCTTCCTTTTGCGATTCTGAGTACTTGTTTCCCATGAATCGCTTAATGGAATAAATTGTTTTGTGAGGATTGGTCACCGCTTGTCTTTTAGCTGGGTCACCTACCTTGATCTCTCCGCCTTCCACAAAGGCGATCATGGATGGGGTCGTGCGCTTACCTTCGGCATTTGGAATCACCACAGGTTCGTTTCCTTCCATTACAGAGACACAGGAGTTGGTCGTACCCAAGTCTATACCTATAATTTTGCTCATCGTATCTAAAAGTTATATCTGTTTAAAAATGTTTTTTTGTCCTTGGTCATGAAATGTCAATGATTATGCCATGGGCAAGAATATGACAAGGTGTCAGCTAATTGAACTTTCACGATTAAAAACACCTAGACCATTCTACCTAAAATATGGGTTCCCTTGGTCGGATATTCTCCCATTATATCACATTAGGTTCCTATATTTGAAACCGCAATCGTTACCTATGGAATGTATCAGTGTGTTTGACATGCTCAAGATCGGGGTGGGACCTTCGAGTTCGCATACCCTTGGCCCTTGGCGTGCAGCGGAACGTTGGATCGGTGAACTCAAGGAGCAACAGCTTTTTGATAACGTACAGACCGTTTCCGTTTCCCTTTATGGCTCCCTCTCCCTGACCGGAAAAGGGCATGCCACCGACATCGCCGTAGTCATGGGACTGTTGGGCACCGACCCACAGATCGTTCCAATTGACAGTATTTCAGGAAGTATTGACAGGGTAAAGGCGGAAAACCTTCTGAATCTTTCCGGTGAACGGAACATTCCTTTCGATTTTGGAAAGGATATCGTTTTCAAAAAGGAGTTTCTGCCCTTCCACGCCAACGGCATCCAGTTCCGGGCACAATTAACAGATGGCACATCGGTTTCGGAAACCTATTATTCCATAGGTGGTGGTTTTGTGGTGAAGGAAGAACTCATCCATTCCAAGGAGAACAAAGAAACGTTCCAGACCTTCCCCTACCCAGTAACGACGGGCAGTGAATTGCTCCACTTCTGCGAATCGGAAAATAAATCCATTTCAGAGATTGTGCTGATGAACGAACGCTCACTACGAACAGATGCTGAAATAGATGAAGGCCTCCAACGCATCTGGGACACCATGCTGGAAAGCATGTTTGTGGGCTGCCATACCGAAGGGAAATTGCCCGGAGGCCTGAACGTGAAGAGAAGGGCCTTTGAAATGCACCAAAAACTCAAGGGGGACATCCCCTACTCCAATCCGCAGGAATGGCTGGAAAGTATTCGGGAAACAGAGGTAAAGTTCCGACAGATCATCAAATGGGTGAGTTGTTTTGCCTTGAGTGTCAACGAAGTGAATGCTTCCCTAGGCCGGGTGGTCACCGCCCCCACCAACGGGAGTGCCGGTGTAATACCTGCCGTGTTGATGTACTATATGGTCATTGAAAACCACGACGCCAACTTTGATGATGTCCGACAGTTTCTTCTGGTAGCCAGTGAAGTGGGCAGTATTTTTAAGAAGGGTGCCACCATATCCGCTGCCATGGGAGGATGCCAGGCAGAGATTGGGGTGTCATCGGCCATGGCCGCTGCCGGGTTGACCGAACTCATGGGCGGGACCCCCGAACAGGTGCTTATGGCGGCCGAGATTGCCATGGAACACCACTTGGGGCTTACATGTGACCCCATTGGGGGATTGGTGCAGGTGCCCTGCATCGAACGGAACGCCATGGGGGCCATCAAGGCCATCAATGCGGCGGAACTTGCGCTGGACGGTGACCCCAAAGAGGCCAAAGTGCCCCTGGATAAGGTGGTCAATACCATGTGGGAGACCGCAAAGGACATGAGCTCCAAATACAAGGAAACTTCCGAGGGAGGTTTGGCCGTAGGGGTGTTTTTGAGTGATTGTTAGTCCAAACAACCTTCCTTACCTCTGGTATCGATAAGGTAAATGATTTTCCATTCCCCATCAAAATTGACAAGTTGGAACGAATTGATACCGCAATGGCTGAAATTCCCATTGAGCCAAAACTCATACCCTACCCATGCATTGGCCATGGTGCGATCCACTTGGATGGAAAATGAAGTCAGCTTTTCTTCAAACCGAATACTATCGGGAATGCTGACAATTGAATTGATGAACTTTGAAAATTCCTCAGTCCGAAACATGGTCTTTCCCGCAGGGTTTCTTCCCGTGGTCTGTAGTACCACTTGATCGGCGACAGTAGAATTGATGATAGTGGAATCTTGTTTGTGAAAGCCCTCAAAAAAGGTCTCGATCACTCTCTTCACCTCTTCTTTCGAGCTTGCATCGGAGGCATCGGATACTTGGGCCCGTACGGAAACACCCAAAATCAATAGTGTCATGAAACAGAACAACTTTCCCATTCGTTAAGTTTTTTGATTGAAGTCCAAATTAAACAAATCTGCTTACATTTAACCGCTAAAGAAGAACATAATGTCTGTTGTAAAAAAAGAATACAAAAGAATCACGGTGAAGTCCTTGGTGGAAATGAAACAGAACGGCGAGAAGATCAGTATGCTCACTGCTTATGACTATTCCATGGCAAAAATCGTGGATGCGGCCAACATTGATGCCATTTTGGTGGGCGACTCCGCCAGCAATGTCATGGCAGGCCATGAGACAACCCTCCCCATCACCTTGGACCAAATGATCTACCATGCGTCTTCCGTGGTCCGGGCCGCAAAAAGAGCTTTGGTGGTCGTGGACATTCCATTCGGCAGCTATCAAAGCGATTCCAAGGAAGCATTGCGTTCGGCCATCCGAATCATGAAGGAAAGTGGCGCCCATGCGATCAAGGTGGAAGGTGGCAGTGAGATCAAGGAATCCGTTGGCCGTATTCTTCAAGCTGGCATACCCGTGATGGGACACTTGGGTCTTACCCCACAATCCATCTATAAATTTGGGACCTATACCGTCAGGGCCAAAGAGGAAGAAGAAGCCCAAAAACTGAAAGATGACGCCAAACTGCTCGAAGAACTGGGGTGTTTTGCCATTGTTCTGGAAAAAATTCCCGCCAAACTGGCCAAGGAGGTCGCGGAAAGTGTATCCATCCCCATCATCGGCATTGGTGCAGGAGGCCATGTGGACGGACAGGTCCTGGTCGTGCACGACATGCTGGGCATGACCCACGAATTCCACCCGAGGTTCCTGAGACGCTATCTCAATCTTTATGACGAGATGAGCAATGCCATATCCCAATATGTGGCCGATGTGAAAAGTAAGGATTTTCCCAACGATGAAGAATCGTATTGATTCAATGTTCAATTAACAAAAAACAATTGGCAGAAAAAATACCGCACTCCACATCATCAAATCTACAAGTCCTCTTTGAGGACAACCATCTCATTGTAATCAATAAAAGAGTCGGCGATATTGTCCAAGGCGACAAGACCGGAGATTCGCCCTTGAGCGATGTCGTAAAAGAATACCTCAAGGAAAAATACAACAAACCGGGCAATGTGTATCTGGGCGTGGTGCACCGACTGGACCGACCCACATCGGGCATTGTCCTATTTGCCAAGACCTCCAAAGCTCTGCCCCGATTGAACAAGCTGTTTTCCGAAGGAAAGACCAAAAAAATATACTGGGCCGTTGTGGACAATGCTCCACCGGATGAAAGCGGGGTCCTAACCCATTGGCTGGTCCGCAATCCCAAGCAGAACAAATCCTATGCGCATGCGCAAGAGGTCCCGGACAGCAAAAAGGCCGTTTTAGAATATAAACTCCTAAAAAAACTGAATCGATATTTTCTTCTGGAGATAGATTTAAAAACGGGAAGACACCATCAAATACGGGCACAATTGGCTGCCCTGGGATGCCACATCAAAGGAGATCTGAAGTACGGGGCAGATCGAAGCAACAAAGACGGGGGCATACACCTGCATGCCCGATATCTGGAATTGGAACACCCCGTAAAAAAGGAAATGATGCAGTTTACGGCCCCTTTACCCCCCGACCCAGTTTGGGATGCCTGTACTAACGGGTGATGGCCAGTGCTTTTTCGCGGATGATCTGCCCTACGGGTTTGTTCTCCAGATGGCTTTCGAGCCAAGAAAGGATATCCAAATAAAGGAAGGCCCTTTTCTCATACGGGTGGTTCTCGTATTTTTTCAACTCGTTGTAGAGTTTTTGGAACTCGTTCCGCAATTCGTGCGGATAGATTTCCCCTAATCCCCTCAAGAATTTGATCATTTCTTTCTGAACCGCATGCAAATCGTTCATTTTCAACAAGAACTTGTAGGTACTCTTTAACTGAACTTCCAAATGGTAGTCCATCCCCGCTTCATAGTGGGCCACCAAACTCAATACCCGGGCAAAACACATGAGGTCTTCGCGCATTTTGAGGTTCTTGTTGGATATGATTTTTTTGAGGTAAACAATGCAGCTCTTATTGTCCCCATTTCCAAAATACAGACAGGCGATTTTGTAGTAGAGTAGCATAATGTGGTGCTCGTCTATCCGCTCGCCATGCTTTTTGATACCGTACTCAATGATGTTCACCAAATATAGCCCTTTATCAAAAGTCCCTTCCAAAAAGTGGAGGTTCAGCTTGTTCGTGTTGATGTACAAAAAGGCCAATGAAGCGATATTGTCATTTTGGGGAAATTCCGGACTTTCCACTTGATGTTCCAACCTATCCAAGGTTTCCCGGAATTGGGAGGCGTACTTTACAAAAAAGAGGGATTCCAAAAGATAATGGTTCCCCTTCAGGAAGAATACGGGATTCAAAGGGATCATGGTTTCGTTCTCATAGAAAAGGTCCACCCACTTGCTGGCATATCTATAGGCGGACAAAAAGTCCTGCGTCAACAAGCTGTACCACAAATATGCTTTGTAGAGCCATAATTTTTCCCGGAATCCGAGTTTATCCAGGTCATAGGCGGGCAAATGGGTCTCAAAATAGGTCTTAACCGTGTTGAGATCCTCATCGCTACGCACATAGCCCACTTTCAGCATCATACCATACAGTTGAAGGGACAAGTTGGACAGCTTGCTGGTCATGACATTATGGGCGGAAAGTTCCTTGGCCTGAATGGCCAGCTCATCTGCCCTGTCAGGGATACTTCTCGTAATGTATTGTGTTTCAATGACCTTTTCCAGTTCTACAATCTCGTAGGCCACATTTTTCTCTTCATTTTCGATGGCAAAACTTTTCGCCTTGTCCAAAATCTTCAAGCTTTGCTTGTAAAGCCCTTTTTGATAGAGTATGGTGGCAAAGTCCAACTGTTCCCTGATCTGAATGCGTACATTCTGGTTTACGGGATTCAACCGAAGGCTTACCAATATCTGTTTGTACAAATGCGCCTTCAGGTTGGAAAGTTGTGCCTTGGTGACAATACCACTATCCAAAATTTGGTGTTCATCATACTTCCGCATTTTGTCCAACAGGTTAAAAAGAGCCAAAAACTTCGCATCCGTGTTGACCCCCAAACGGCCAACATAGAGTTTGAATTGACGCTTTTCCGATTTGGACAGCGATTTTATCAACACAAACAACGCATCCTTATGGGCATTTGTCATCGTAAAAAATATAATTTAAAGTGTTGTTTTACAGTTTTTTAAGTTATCCCTACTGCTATTTAACGTTGTAACAGGCACCGGCCTACTTTTATTTTTCGTCCTCTCTTCTCTATTTTCGTATGTCTCAGTATAAACAGATTGGAATAATGGGTAAAGATAAGGTACAAATTTTTGATACGACACTTAGGGATGGAGAACAAGTTCCAGGATGTAAGTTGGACACGGAGCAAAAATTGGTCATTGCCAAACGGTTGGATGAACTAGGAGTGGATGTGATCGAGGCTGGCTTCCCAATATCAAGTCCCGGGGATTTCAAATCCGTCCACGAAATTGCAAAATTGGTACAAAATGCAACGGTCTGTGGATTGACCCGCGCCGTCAAAAAAGACATCGAAGTGGCCGCCGAGGCCATCAAAATAGCAAAAAAACCTAGAATACATACGGGAATCGGAACCTCTGATTCGCACATCAAGTACAAATTCAACTCTACCCAGGACAAAATCATCGAGCGTGCTGTAGAAGCCGTGTCCTATGCAAAATCCTTTGTGGAGGACGTGGAGTTCTATGCGGAAGATGCTGGACGTACGGACAATGAATTTTTGGCCCGGGTATGCGAGGCCGTCATCAAGGCTGGTGCCACCGTGCTCAACATCCCTGACACCACTGGGTATTGTTTGCCAGAAGAATATGGGGCCAAAATGAAGTATTTGAAGGAAAATGTAAAGGGTATTGACAGGGCCATTCTTTCTTGCCACTGCCATAACGACCTTGGCCTTGCCACCGCGAATTCCATTGCCGGCGTAATCAACGGAGCAAGGCAGATTGAGTGTACCATCAACGGTATTGGGGAACGTGCGGGGAACACCTCTTTGGAAGAAGTAGTGATGATCTTGAGACAACACCCTTATTTGAACCTCGATACCAACATCAACAGTAAGCTGTTGTGGGACACCAGCCGAATGGTTTCCCAGAAAATGGGTATGCCCGTGCAGCCCAATAAGGCCATTGTTGGGGCCAATGCATTTGCCCACAGTTCCGGCATACACCAAGATGGGGTGATCAAACAACGTGAGACCTATGAGATCATAGACCCCAAAGATGTGGGCGTCAATGAATCTTCCATTGTGTTGACCGCAAGGAGCGGACGTGCCGCACTGGCCTACCGCGCCAAAAAAGTAGGCTATGAACTCACCAAAGTTCAACTGGACTCTGTTTACGAAAACTTCTTGAAGTTTGCGGACCGCAAAAAGGAAATCTTGGACGAGGACATCCACCAAATCATTGAGACCAGTAACATCCGCATACAGAGTATTGCTTAATTTTCAATAGTCTGCCCTCTTCAAAATACAACTTGTTTAAGGCTTCCATATGAATTTGAATATAGCTTTGTTACCTGGTGATGGTGTTGGACCCGAAGTGTTGGCCCAGGCGGTGAAATGTTTACAGGCCGTTGAAGAAACCTTCAACCACCAGTTCATTTTCAGGGAGGCCCTAGTCGGTGCAGCCGCCATCGACAAAAAAGGCAGGCCGCTGCCCCAGAGCACCTTGAAATTGTGCCAAGAGGCCGATGCCGTACTTTTCGGTGCCATAGGCGACCCCAAATATGACAATGATCCCGAAGCTAAAGTAAGACCAGAGCAAGGTTTATTGGAACTGCGCAAAAGTCTTGGCCTGTTCGCCAATATCAGGCCCGTGCTGTCCCACCCCAGCCTTTTGGGCAAATCCCCATTGAAAAAGGAGATTGTTTCCGGGACCGATTTTGTGATTTTCCGTGAACTGACCGGGGGAATCTATTTTGGTGAGAAAAAATTAAACGAGGAAGGTACCGTTGCCTCCGACCTTTGTGAATATTCCGAAACAGAAATCAGCCGTATCGCTCACTTGGCCTTCAAGGCAGCGAAGAGCAGAAAAAAGAAGGTGACCCTAGTAGACAAGGCCAACGTTCTGGAATCGTCCAGACTTTGGCGTAAGGTCGTGACCCGTATCGGAGAAAGTTACCCCGAGGTCGCCCTCGATTTCTTGTTTGTGGACAATGCTGCCATGCAGTTGGTCCTAAACCCTACCCAGTTCGATGTCATCCTAACCGAGAACATGTTCGGGGACATCCTTTCCGATGAGGGGAGTGTCATTGGAGGTTCCATCGGGTTGTTGGCATCCGCTTCCATTGGGGATGAAAACGCCCTTTTTGAACCCATCCACGGCTCTTACCCGCAAGCTAAAGGGAAAAATGTGGCCAACCCTATCGCTTCCATTCTTTCCGCAGCAATGCTATTGGAACATTTTGGGCTCATGGAAGAGGCCATGGCCATCAAACTGGCTGTGGACAAGTCCTTGCGAAAAGGCATCGTGACCCCTGACATTAAATCCAAGAGCCAATTCGGCACCCAACAGGTCGGTGATTATATCGCCCATAGCATTGTGGATATCGAGGACAATTTCAGTGTGAACGATGAAAACATCGATTTGGGCAAGTCCACGATTATTTGATTTCAAGTTTCAAGCCCAAGTTCAAATATCAAGTTCAAGGTCGAATAGCTCCTGCCTATTTAAAACAGCAACCTATTTAGGATTTAGCTCTGCTCATTGGCCAACCCTTCGACCATTGTTGCAAACTGCGCTTTGAACTGTTCGTATTTTTCCCCAGTGGCCGGACCGTTGAAACCGGTGTGTATTTTCCGTACCTCGCCTTTTTTGTCAATATAGATTGTGGTGGGATAGGAAAGAATGTGGTTGAGCATGGGCAGTTTTTCATTGGCCTTTTGCTTGTTGGAAGTCCCATATTGCGCCAATAAGATGGGATAGGGCACCTCCGCTTTTTCCTTCAACCTGCCGATTGCCTCGAACGCTTTTTCCTCTGTCTTGGCATATTCAAAGGCCAAAGCCACCAGTTCAATATCCAAATCGGGGTTGTTTTTAAGAAATTCCACATAGAAACGTGTCTCGTCCAAACAATTGGGACACCAAGACCCCATAATCTGCACCAAGACCACTTTATCCTTAAATCTTGCATCGGAAAGACTGACCATTTTTCCCTCGGAATTGGGAAAAGAAAAATCAAACCTATCATAGCCTTCCCTCAAAAAGGTCAAACTGTCTGCCTCAGGGAGCTCAAATGCCTCGTTCCTTGCGGCCATGAACTCTTGCACGGCATGCTTTCCAGAATAAAACTTACCATCCAGCGTGCTATCGGTGACCTGCGCCATGAAAAGGTACACATGCGACCCATCAAAAGCGGAAAGTTTCAGGCTGTCGCCCGTAACCACGCCATCCAGGTATCGGTAATCCCCCGTCTTTGTCCTGAATGTCCCCTTCACCTTGTCCCCACTCTGCATAAAGATGCCCTTGGCGGGGTATTCATTGGTGGTGTTGACATCAAAATAGGTCTCCCAAATCCCAGAGATGTTTACCCTTGCACTCTCCTTCACCTCGAAACGCTCACTTTGTCCATGGACAGCCGTGAAGTCCACCTCCCGTTCCTTGCTCTCTTCAATGAACTTTCCTTCCATCTCATTTTCAGAAAAAGTCCCTGCAAAATACCCTTCAAATATGGGCATCTGGATGCGAATGGAGTCTCCGTTCAACTCAATTTCATCCACCACGATTTCTTCCTCAGCATTGTACATTTTCATGATATACCCATCCGCTCCCTTTCCCACGGTAAAATTAAAGGGCAGTTTTTGAGAGTCGGACACCTCTATCCTGGCCAGCCAGTCACCCAAGGCCAGTTCTTTTTTTTCTTCCCCTTTGCAAGACATCACGAGCAGTGCGAGTGCCATCAAAGGCTGCCATATCATCTTCATTTAGTGAAAGTTTTTTCTTAAATGTATAAAATACTACCGAAAACTTACAATACCAAACGGTCTATAACCATTATTTCCGTTGAATCTGTTCCCCTATTGTTTTATATTTGTCGATTCTAAAATTGGGGTATGAAGATTTCTTACAACTGGTTGAAACAATTTTTGCACATTGATTGGGACTCACAGAAAACAGGTGAACTGTTGACCGATCTGGGTCTTGAGGTAGAGGGCATTTCCCGTTTTGAATCAGTTAAGGGCGGATTGCAAGGTATTGTAGTGGGACATGTGCTCAGCTGCGAACAGCATCCAAATGCAGATCGTTTGAAATTGACCACTGTTGATATAGGCCAGGGAACTCCCTTGCAGATTGTCTGTGGCGCCCCAAATGTGGCCGCTGGACAAAAGGTTCCAGTGGCAACCATCGGCACCACGCTCTACACCAAGGAAGGTGAGGCTTGGACCATCAAAAAAGGAAAGATACGTGGCGAGGAAAGCCAGGGTATGATCTGTGCCGAGGACGAGATTGGCCTTGGACAAGGACATGATGGCATCATGGTACTGAACGAAGAACTTGTTCCGGGGACCCCTTGCTCCAAAGTCTTCGATGTGGAGAGCGACGAGGTCTTTGAAATTGGCCTTACCCCGAACCGTGCCGATGCCATGAGCCATTTCGGTGTGGCCCGCGACCTAAAGGCCGGTCTGGAACAAAAAGAGATCCAGAAAGAACTGGTGACACCATCCACCAGTAATTTTTCCATAGACAACCGCTCCCTGAAAATCGATGTTGAGGTCAAGAACAGTCAACTGGCACCCAGATATTGTGGGCTCACCATCAGCAACCTTATCGTGCAGGATTCCCCGGATTGGTTGAAGAACAGATTGAAATCCATTGGCCTATCCCCCATCAACAATGTGGTGGATGTGACCAACTATGTGCTCCACGAACTGGGGCAACCCTTGCACGCCTTCGATGCATCGAAAATAAAGGGCAATAAAATTGAGGTAAAGACCCTACCCGCAGGAACCAAGTTCAAGACATTGGATGGTGTGGAACGCGAACTGCATGAAGACGACCTGATGATCTGTGATACCGAGAAACCCATGTGCATTGCCGGGGTCTTTGGCGGTCTGTACTCGGGGGTCACTGAGCATACCTCTGCCATATTCTTGGAGAGTGCGTATTTTGACCCGGTATCCATAAGAAAAACAGCAAAGCGGCACGGCCTCAACACGGATGCTTCCTTCAGGTATGAAAGGGGCATCGATATGAACATCACGGAATATGCGCTGAAAAGAGCGGCTTTGCTCATCCGTGAAATAGCCGGAGGGTACATCAGTTCGGAGATTGTGGACCTTTATCCCAAGAAAAATCAGGACAGACAAGTGTTCCTGACCTTTGACAAGATCAATAATCTGATCGGTCAGGAAATCCCTAGGGACACCATAAAGTCCATCCTTTCTTCCTTGGAAATCCGCATCAACAATGTTACCGAATCCGGCCTTGGGCTTACCATTCCTACTTATAGAGTGGATGTTACCCGAGAAGTGGATGTCATCGAAGAGATTCTCAGGGTCTATGGTTACAACAACATCGGTTTCAAAGAAAAACTGAACGCATCCATAGCCAAATCCTCGCGGTATGAAAACCACAGGATACAGGATGTGATAGGCAATACACTTGCTTCCAAGGGCTTTTATGAGATCATGACGAACAGTTTGGTCTCATCCGAAACCGTTTCAGGGGACAATGTGGAACCCGTACAAATGTTGAACCCATTGAGCTCCGATCTTTCCGTACTTCGGACATCGATGTTGTCCTCCGGGCTTCAGACCGTTTTGCACAACCATAATCGCCAAAAAACGGATTTGAAACTTTTCGAGTTTGGTAAAACATATCGCAAAGTAGGCGGAGAATATCAAGAGAAGAGACATTTGGCCCTTTTCATCTCCGGGGAACGCATCCAGAACAATTGGTCCACTGTATCCAAAAAAACGGACTTCTTCTATTTAAAAGGCATCGTGGAGTCGCTTTTTGCCCGTTTGGGCATCAAAGGCGTGGAAACCCTTCCCACCGGCGACCCTGTTTTTGCCGAAGGCCTTAGCTGTGGCAAAAATGGAAAATCATTGGCTTCTTACGGATTGGTCAGCAAAAATGTTCTGAAAAAGTTTGACATGAAGCAGGAAGTGTTCCATGCGGATTTTGACTGGGATGCCATCTTGGAATCTGTGGAGACCCAAAACATTGCCTTTAAGGAAATTCCAAAGTTCCCTGAGGTCACAAGGGACTTTGCCCTTCTCCTAGATGAATCCACTTCGTTCCAAAAGGTGTATGACATTGCCTGGCAAACGGAAAAGAGCCTTTTGAAAAATGTGAACCTGTTTGATGTCTACACTGGAAAAAACCTTCCCAAAGGGAAGAAATCCTATGCAGTGAGCTTCACCCTATCGGATGAGAAAAAGACACTTACCGACAAGCAGATAGATAAAATCATGGGTAAATTATTGGCCCAATACCAAAAAGAATTGGGAGCAGAGCTGAGATAGAGCCCTTTACATTTGGGTCGGCAATATCACACTATCAATTTCATGTACCACCCCATTTTTGAGGTTAAGGTCCGCAGTGGTGATTCTTGCTGTGTTGCCCATGGGGTCGGTCAAGACTATGTCGTACCCATCCAAATGCGCCACTAGTTTTTTTCCTTGTACCGTTGTGAAACTGGCCTTGCCATTTCCTTGGCACATGGCACGTAAGATTTTGGAAGCTGTCAATTGCCCGGCCACTATGTGGTAGGTAAGCAAGGATTTTAGTTCCGTTTTATCACTTGCGTTGATGAGTTCTTCTATTTTTTCCTGCGAAAATTTTTGGAAAGCTGCATCGGATGGGGCAAAAACTGTAAACGGTCCTGATTCCTCCAAAATATCATCCAAATTTGTGGCCTTTACAGCAGCAAACAGAATCTTATGATCATCGGATTCATTGGCATTTTGGGCAATGGACTTTAAGTTTTGGGTATTGGTCTGTGCAAACGAAAAAGAAGCAAAGGCCATGCAAAGACCAAATAGGATTTTTGTGACGGGGGCTTTCATTTATGGTTTCTCAATGTTGGGACTTTAGTTGGTTGGTCATGGCTGTCGATTAAATACCAAAAACTTCGATAAGATACATCTTTTTGGCCAAATCACAATTTATTTTCTCTCGTGGAATCCCATTTAACACAATGTTAACGCAATGATGTTTCTCCAACTTTTTCAATCGCTGATACAAATGATTAACTTTGAGGGAATTGCTAAGAAAACACCATGATATTTAGAGGCACTGACATTGAGCAAAAGCTGCACCAAATTAGGGACAGACAGGCCAAAGAGGCCCAGATTTTGGCCGAGGTGGAGCATCTATTGAAACAAAATACTCCTAAAGAAGAAGACATAGCGCAGCAACTTGCTTCAAAAGCTCCCATTGATCGCAATGATTTTGTGTTCGACCTGTTGGAAACCGACAACATATTCCATTTGGATGAGATCAAAAAAATCTGCATCGATTATCGGCTTCGTTTTTTGGACAGCTCTTTTTTCAAGGGTGAAATCCCAAAAACGGCCATTTCAAAAATAAAAGAGTTGGAAGCGGCCCACAATACCGAGATCAAAGGGTACAAGATCATGGCCCCATCCAGGCTCTTTAAACTGGAGGACAGGGACGACCCTCTGCTCTTTGCCCCCATTGGCAACAATTATTTCTATCTGATCCACAAATGGGGCAACGACCTACATCCCCTGAGAAAGTTCATGGCATGGCCTTTTAAGAATATTGTGAACCTGACCCTTGTAGTGTTCGTCCTGAGTTATTTCGTGACCCTAATGGTACCCAATGGGTTATTTTCCAAGAACAACTCCACCGCAGAGTTCTGGATCATTTTTTTCTTTATGTTCAAGTGTATGGCCTCCGTGGTCATCTTTTACGGATTTGCTTTGGGCAAAAACTTCAATCCCGCTATTTGGAACAGTAAGTATTTCAATGCCTAAGCGGTCACAGCATACATTTTGTCCCGTTGTTCCTTGATGGCCTTGTCCGACATATAATCATCAAAGGTGAGATAACGGTCAATAGTTCCCTTGGGCGTCAGCTCAATGATCCTGTTGGCCACGGTGTGCACAAATTCGTGGTCGTGGGTGGTGAGCATGATGGTTCCCTTGAAGTTCTTGAGCGAATTGTTGAATGCCGTGATACTTTCCAAATCCAAGTGGTTGGTAGGCTCGTCGAGCAAGAGCACGTTGGCGCGCAGCATCATCATTCGGCTGAGCATGCAACGTACTTTTTCACCTCCGGAAAGTACCGTACATTTTTTAAGGGCCTCCTCGCCACTGAAAAGCATTTTTCCCAAAAAGCCCCTGATATAGACTTCCTCGCGCTCTTCCTCGGTCTTGGCCCATTGACGGAGCCAATCTACCAAGTTGATGTTTTCCTTGAAGTAATCCGAATTGTCCGCAGGAAGATAGGATTGGGTGGTGGTCACCCCCCACTGGAAAGTACCTCCGTTTGCCTTGGATTTTCCGGAAATGATATCGTAAAAAGCGGTGGTTGCCCGCGAATCTTTTGAAAGAATGGCCACTTTGTCCCCTTTGGCCAGGTTAATATTCACATCTTGGAAAAGCAAATCGCCATCTTCCGAAGTGGCCGAAAGTTTTTCCACATTAAGGATTTGGTCCCCCGCCTCTCTCTCGCGATCAAAAATAATGGCAGGGTACCTTCTGCTGGACGGCTTGATGTCCTCCACCTTGAGCTTGTCCAACATTTTTTTTCGCGAAGTAGCCTGCTTGCTCTTGGCCACGTTGGCACTGAAACGCATGATGAACTCCTGAAGTTCCTTGGCCTTTTCCTCAGCTTTCTTGTTCTGTTGGGCACGCTGGCGGGCGGCCAATTGGCTACTTTCGTACCAGAACGTATAGTTGCCGGAGAAAAGGTTGATCTTTCCAAAATCGATATCGGCGATATGGGTACAGACCGCATCCAAAAAGTGCCTATCGTGGGAGACTACGATAACGGTGTTCTCATAATTCGCCAAGAAGTTCTCCAACCAATTGATAGTCTCATAATCCAGGTCGTTGGTAGGTTCGTCCATGACCAACACATCCGGGTTCCCGAAAAGCGCTTGCGCCAAAAGCACCCGTACCTTTAATTTGGGGTCCATGTCTGCCATGGTAGTGTAGTGCAGGTCTTCCGATATGCCCAAGTTTGAAAGCATGGCGGCCGCATCACTGTCGGCGTTCCATCCGTTCATCTCCTCGAACTGGACCTGCAGCTCCCCTATTTTCTCCGCATTCGCATCGGTGTAGTCCGCATACAGCGCATCTATCTCTTGTTTTATCTTGAACAAAGGCTTGTTCCCCATGACCACCGACTCCAATACCTGGTATTCGTCATAGGCGTTGTGGTTCTGTTCTAAAATAGACATCCTTTTTCCCGGCTCCAAATGCACATGGCCCGAAGTCTGGTCCACTTGTCCTGACAATATTTTCAAAAAAGTGGACTTCCCCGCTCCATTGGCGCCAATAATGCCATAGCAATTGCCATGTGTGAAGGTCACATTGACCTCATCGAACAACACTCTTTTGCCAAACTGTACGGATAAATTGGATACTGATAACATGCAGCTGTTTTATTTTTTGTGCAAAAATAGCTAAAACCAAACCTAATTTCTAATTTACGGACGCCTTATTGGCCGCGACGAAAATAGGGCGATCTAACTTTTAACTACCCATTAACAAGGTCGGGGCATGGGTATTCTTATTTTTGATTAATTAATGGAGGTTCCCTTTAATATGGTTAGATTTCTACTCGGCCTTTCCTTATTGTCAATTTCTGCATGTTCGGAGAAGTCTGGACAGTGTGCCCCTGTATTTTTTGGAGGGGAAATCGTGAATCCCACCAGCGACTATGTCGTCCTTTACCACAATGATACCTATGTTGATTCTGTCAAATTGGACGCCAATAACCATTTCTCTTTCAATCTTGAAGGGATAGAAGAAGGTCTATACCACTTTGACCACTCCCCCGAACTCCAATACATCTATTTAAAAGAAGGCGATAGCCTTTTGGCCAGATTGAATACAGTGGAATTTGATGAAACCCTTGTGTTTTCTGGCAAGGGAAGTGAAATCAACAATTTCATGATCGAGATGTACCTGGCACATGAGACTGAGGAGGAAAATCCAATTGTCCAGAGCTATTACCTCCTCGACCCCGAAGATTTCAGCAAGAAAATAGACTCATTGCGATCCATCAAAATAAACCACTTGAAGGATTTTGCAAGGGACAATGAACTGTCCGATCGCGTTATGGCCATGGCCGAGGCCTCAATTGACTATAATACCTACATCAGTAAAGAAAAATATCCTTTTTACCACAAGAAAAAGACCGGTGAGGACACTTTTCACGAACTGGACGATTCCTTTTATGCCTATAGAAAGAATATAGACCTCAGCAGTAGGGACCTTACCTATTATAGGCCTTATTTCAACTTTATGAAGCTGCATTTTGGCAACCTGTCCTATATGACCTGCTTGGAAAACTGCCCTACGGAGAAGAAGGCCGTGAGCGACCACTTGCATTTCAACAAACATAAGCTTGCCATGGTGGACAGTCTGGTCAAAGAAGTTGGGCTCAGGGACATTCTCTTCAGAAACATTGCCATAGATTACTTACTAAAGGAACGAAACACCAATGAGGAGTGCCAGGTCTTCATAGACAAGTTCCGTTCATTGTCCTCAAATGAAGCTCACAAGGAAGAAATAACCCACCTTTTCAATGCTATAAGGAACCTTCAACCCAATTCCCGCATCCCTGATCTTACACTCAGGGACGTGGACAATAACGTGGTCCACCTTAAGGATGTGGTGGACAAAAAGAAGAATACGGTCATTTATTTCTGGACAGCTTCCCAAAAACGTCACTTCAGAAATATCAGCCAGCACATCAACACGCTCCAAAAGAAGTATCCAGACCACAACTTTGTAGGCATCAACCTAAAGACCAGTTATCCACAGTGGAAACTGCTATTGGAAGAATATGGCTTGGAAACGAACAACCAGTTTTACGGTGAAAACTTCAAGGAAATCCAGACCAGCATGGTGGTGGATGGCCTGAACAAATGTGTGATCACAAAGGATACACTGGTGGTTGATGGATTTGCCAATCTCTACACTTCCCTATAATCGAATAACCTTTGGTTATTATTCAGTTATTCCGTGACTTGGTTCAAGCATAAAAAACTTTACAATCCAACTTCCCGAAAATTTGCCCTGTAGCTGACAGATAAACTAAAAAAGCCCCGATTTCTCAGGGCTTCATTTTTGGTCAATATAGTTATTTTTCTTAGGAATTTCCTTTCTTGTAATCCTCCAAAAACTTGGCCAGACCTATATCGGTCAATGGGTGTTTCAGCAGTCCTTCGATGGAAGACAATGGGCCTGTCATCACATCGGCACCTATTTTGGCACAATCGATCACATGCATGGTGTGACGGATGGATGCAGCCAATATCTGTGTTTCAAAGGCATAGTTGTCGTAAATGAGCCTGATCTCTGAAATAAGATTGAGTCCGTCTGTGGAAATATCGTCCAAACGCCCCAAAAATGGAGATACATAGGTCGCTCCTGCTTTGGCCGCCAATAGGGCCTGCCCCGCCGAGAAGACCAAGGTACAATTGGTACGGATGCCCTTGTCCGAGAAATATTTCAATGCTTTTACACCATCTTTGATCATCGGGATCTTGACCACGATCTGCTCGTGCAGTTCGGCCAGCTCCTCACCTTCTTTGATCATTCCTGCCAAATCGGTGGCAACCACTTCGGCTGAGACATCGCCTTCAACGATGTTGCAGATATCCACATAGTGCTTTAGGATATTGTCCTTGCCAGTGATTCCTTCCTTGGCCATCAACGAAGGGTTGGTGGTCACACCGTCCAAAACCCCCAATTGTTCCGCCTCTCTAATTTGATCTAGATTGGCCGTATCAATAAAAAACTTCATTTTTAACTATTTATATGTGATTTTTCGAGAAGTGTAAAGCTACAACTTATAATGGTTGAGCAGTAATTTTTCATAGACTTTATCGGGTAGCACTCTTTTTAAAGTGAGGGAAAACTTCTGCAAAAAAGCCCCGACCGGATTGTGCACTTTGGGGCGTTTTTTATTGATGATCGAGTAAATGGCCCTTGCCACTTGCTCAGGTTCTCCCCCACTGTCCACGTCCCCATTTATGGAATCAATGGTTCTTGCATACTTATCCTCATACGGGGAGCCGTCCAAAACCGGGGCATGATACCTTCCCGCAGCAATGTTGGTGGCAAAATCGCCCGGGGCCACATTGGTGATGGTCACCCCAAAATCCTTGGTCTCCATTCTCAGGGCCTCGGTAATGAGTCCCAGCGCACCTTTGGTAGCCGAATAGAACCCTCGGAACGGCAATCCCATATACCCAGCAATGGAGGTAATGTTCACAATGGTTCCACCGCCTTGCTTGCGCATTTGGGGCAGCACGGCCTTCATCATGTGCACAGGGCCATGGAAATTGGTGTCGAACACTTTTAAGATCTCTTCGTGCGGCGTCTCCTCGATGGGACCGGTAATGCCCACTCCCGCGTTGTTGATCAACACATCCAATCGGCCTTCTTTGGCAATGACATGGGAGACTGCATCTTGTATGCTGTCCACATCCCTCACATCCAACTGGATAAGGTCAAATACATCAAAATCGGGATAATTGGCCGGAGTCCTTGTAGTACCGTACACCTTGTACCCTTTTGTGGTCAAAAAGGTTCCTATGGATTTGCCGATGCCGGATGAACCTCCGGTGATCAATACTACTTTTTTTTCCATGATAGCTGAGTTCAGGGAACAAAAAAAGGCAAGCTACCTACATCGCACCGCTACGACCGCATACCCTTGCTGCGTTCCCACCCTGGGGGATTCTGCAGGAGCTGGTCGTGTAGGACTTGCCGACTGCAAATATACGACCTTTTAAATTTGTGACAATCCCAATTCATTCTTAATTTCGACCTCCAAGGATTAAAACCATGAAACACACACTCGTAATGGTATTCAAATTAACTTCGTTTTTGGGATCACTGCTTTTCTTTTTGGGCTGCGGAGGGAATGCCGATCCCGCCAAGCATTTTTCCATCCAACTGGAAAACAAGACCCTACAGCAAAACCAAAGGGTGGGGGTCTCCATCAAGAATAAAAAAGAGGTTGAGATTTCCAACATCCGCTATTTTATGGATGGGAAAGAACTTGTCTTGGAAAACGGCCAATTGACCATGGCCCTTCCCCATTTGGGCAACAAAATCTTGACGGCCAAGTTCGATATCGAAGGGGAAACCGTCGAAATCGAAGAAAACCTAAAGCTGTTGGCCGCTTCAGCTCCCGAGGTCTATACCTATGAAATCGTGAATACCTACCCGCACGACACAAAGGCCTATACCCAAGGATTGGAGTTCCATAATGGGACACTCTATGAGAGCACTGGCAAAAGAGGAGGTTCCACGGTAAGAAGGGTCAATTTTGAAACGGGAGAGGTGTTGCAAAAAATCGAAATGGACGATACGGTCTTTGGTGAAGGCATCACCTTGATGAATGAAAAGCTCTACCAATTGACTTGGCAAAGCGGCATGGGTTATGTATACAACGCCAGCAATCTGGAAAAGATCAAAAACTTCTCCTACGGCAAAAGCAAGGAAGGTTGGGGACTGTGCAACGATGGCAAAAAAATATTCAAAAGTGATGGCACGGAAAAAATATGGTTCTTGGACCCAGAGACTCTCGAAGAAACGGGACACATAGAGACCGTGACCAACAAATCCATCTTCAACATGGCCAACGAACTGGAATATGTGGACGGAAAGATCTATGCCAACGTCTATCAAAAAGAAAGCATGATGATCATTGATGCCACTTCCGGGGCCATTGAAGGGGTCATCAACTTTGGCGGGCTGAAAAGCAAAGTGTCCAAAGGAGGTACCGACTGGGATGATACCAATTCCGTACTGAACGGCGTGGCCTACCATCCCGAACGAAAAACATTCTTTGTCACCGGGAAGAACTGGGACAAACTCTTTGAGGTAACCATCCGCAAAAAAGACTGATGCAGACATTTTCAGAAATCTTTGATGTAGTCGTGGATGATATTGATGATCTGAACCATGTGAACAACATCAGGTATGTGGAGTGGATACAGGACATCTCCAAAAAACATTGGGAACAGGTCGCCAATGAGGATATGCGAATAGAGATGATATGGGTGGTACGGAACCACAATATCTCCTACCTCAAATCGGCAGTGCTTGGGGATACCGTTGAAGTGACCACCCATATTAAGTCCAGTAAAGGTCCATTGTCCATTCGCGTCGTTGAGGTCAAGAACCACCGAACAGGTGAACTGATGGTCAAGAGCACCACGGAATGGTGCCTTTTGGACGCAAAAACGTTCCGCCCCAAGCGTATCCCAGAATCTGTCCAAGAACTGTTCAGATAATCAATTTCTGCCTCTTCGTGCACGAAACGAGCATCAGTTTTGTGTAGTTCATCGAATTCTTCAGGTTCCAGCGTCAAAAATCCTCTCCATTCCTTTGATTCTATTGTTCGTAATCGTAAAATAGTGTTCAATCAACATCTCAACCAAATGAACTTAGTAAAAACCACACCAAACTTCACCACCATTTATACATGCTCATCCAGTGTGTTGCCCCATCAACGAACATGCTTTGACACGTGTTCAAAAAACAGGTCGGTCAAAGCATAGATTTGTTGCAGGTCGTTATCTTTTAACGAATTTTTAAGGGTTTTTGTAAGAAAATAGCCCCTTTTAGGGAGAAACCCATAGTTTTTTTAAGGGAAAACTGCAATGAGTTTTTTGAACTCGTTAGTAACTTGCACTCAGCATTTTGCGCATGGAATATACCTATAACATCATAGACCATAATGCAGCGACCAAGCTTCAGTTGCAACTCTATTTGGAGGAGTACGAGGATTTGTCCTGCACTGGGGTGGCCGCTTCCGCTGCAGAGGGTCTGGACACGATCTTGAAGTTCACCCCCGATGTGGTGCTCATCAATCTTGGCGAAGATGGCATGGAATACTTTCAAATGGTCACCGAACTGAACCAGTATATACAGTCCCTGCCTCTTATCATAGGATATTCCACCTCAAAAAAATATGCCTACAACGCCATAAAGAGTGGATTCTTTGACTATTGGATTCTCCCCCACAACGAATTTGATGTCAGAAAGACCATCCTCCGTCTCCGCAAGAGACATCCCAAGCAGGATGTACCGTCCACCATCTGCCTCAAATCCTATAATGATTATAGGTATCTGGACACCAAGGACATCCTCTATCTAAAGTCCGACAACAACACCACGGATTTTTTCATGAGGGATGGCAACATCATCAGTGCCTTTAAAACATTAAAATCTTTCGAGGACAAGCTTCCAAAAGCATTCATACGTATCCACCAGAGCTATATACTCAACAGTAGGTATGTGTCCCGCATCAATTATGGCAAGTCCATCTGCACCTTGAAGCATGGGAACGAGGAGGAACTCCCCTTTTCCAAAACCTATAAGGACCGGATAGACCACCTGAAGGAAATGCTCTCCAAAACTGCCGCAAAGGCCCTTAATTGACAAAATCCTAGCAGTTTGCCGCAAAATTCTAGCAGAATCCCTATGGATTCTAAATAGTCCGTTGCGCAATGTGCCACCCTAAAGGTCTTGGGTACTTTTGGTATAGACAAACCAATTAATTAACACCCTAAAACCTAATATTATGAGAAAATTACTATGCATTTTGGCGCTTGGACTATTGACCGCTGGATTCTACTCTTGCGAAACTGAAACCGATATCCAAGAAACAGAAGCGCTTTTCCAACAATTGGATCAAAATGCCACGGATGGTGATCAATCAAATGATGATGACCGTAGCGATGATGAAGGACTTAACTGATTTCAGTAAACAAAATTTATTGATGAACAACCTCATACGTTCAATACTCCTATTGTTGATTTTGGGCGGAACACTATTCTGCTATAGAGATGAATCTCAAAAAATTATACAAATAGAAGGTAATACAACTTCTGCACTCGATCAGGCATATAACGAACGAACACTTTTGGGCATTGGTCAAAAAAGAATTCTTCGGCTGAAACTGAGTGCCAACGATGATCGCAATCTATGATCACAATATAATTTTGGAACTAAGCCCCATCACCCTAAAAGGTCTGGGGCTTTTTTAGTACCTTGTATCGACATTAAAATAACCTGTTGCCATTGAAAAGCTGGGCTCTTATATTGCTAGTCTTCATTTTTTTTGGGTGCTACGAACAATCCCCGGAGAATGATTCCATCCAAGACACAACAGCGGACGCCGTACGCAAATGGATCAAAATGGCTAAGGACAGCACACAACTACCTCTTGAAAAGCGAACACAATTCTTGGAAAATGCCAAAAAAGAAGCATTTACATCCACCAATGATTCCATAACATTGGAGCAGCTTTCAAGTATTTCCTTGGCCTATAAAAGCTTGAAAGACTCCCTTGGTTTCAGAGAGACCAACAAGCAGGTCATGATCATGTCACAGGAAACGGACATGTTCACCCCACTTGGATATTCACACTGGGATCTTGCCTCTTTCTTTAAATCCTATGGGGCCTTGGATAGTGCTTTTTACCATTATAAAAAGGCACTGAACAGTTTTGAACAGCTTCCAAAGAGTTCTTCATCGAGTTCATTAAGAGGCAGGATATTATATAGCATGGGACAAATCCAAGATTCCTACAAGGACTACTTGGGAGCTGAAATTAGTGCCACTACAGCCCTTAGGATATTTGATGAGTTAGGTGATACCGAAAGAATCTATAATTGCTATAATTTGCTGGGCATTCTTTCCAGTGGTATGGGAGACAGTGAAAAATCTTTGGAATATTACCAAAAAGCTGGCACTTATTTGGATAAGTTAGATTCCCCTGAAACTGAAGAATTAGTATGGCAAAACCAAAACAATATTTCAAATGCCTTATTAAGAAATGAAGACTATTATAGTGCCAAGGTGTCATTTAAAAAACTATTGGGAAATAAGTCTTTGGAAGATAAAGATTCAGAGCTATATGTACTTGCTCTTACAAGCCTTGCCTATGCAATTTTCAAAGATGAAAGAAATTTTGCTGAATGCGAAAGATTGCTAAAAGAAAGTATCATTGCCAACGACAAATATGACCACGTAGAACACCAAGCTCGTACCAAACAATACTATGCCGAATTGTTGGCGGCCAAAGGAGACACGGCCAATGCACTACAATATGCCAAGGAGTCAAGAACAGTAGCCCTAGAAACCCACAACAACGACCGCCTGTTGGAGGTATTGCAATTACTCACCCAATTGGACAAGGCCAACGCAGCCAACTATGCCAATGCGTATTATGAGCTCAATGAGGTCATCAAGGAAGAGGAGCGTACCAAGCGGGACAAGTTTGCCCGTATCCGTTTGGACACGGACAAAATCAAAGAAGAGAACGTTTTGCTTTCCCGTGAAAGACAATTATGGGCAGGGGCCGTATTGGGCCTCGTTGTATTGGGATTGACCACCACCGTGATCGTTCTGCAATATATCAACAACAACAGGCTCAAGTTCAAACAGAAACAGCAGGAAAGCAATCAGGAAATCTACAACCTGATGCTCTCCCAGCAGGGCAAGTTTGAGGAAGGCAGACAATTGGAACAAAAACGCATCTCCGAAGAGCTCCATGATGGGATCTTGGGCGAAATGTTGGGCATACGATTGCTACTGAGCGGATTGAACGAGCGAGGTGACAGTGCTTCCGTGGAACAACGGGCGGCATTCATAGAGAAATTGAGGGAGGTCGAAGAAGATATCAGGACCATTTCACATGAACTCAACCATGCATCTTATGAAAAATTTCATAATTTTATTGTATCGTTGGAGGAGCTCGTCAGTAGCATTCAAAAGTCTTCTGGTATATCATGCTCCTTTACATACGATAAAAAAGTACACTGGGACAATCTGTTGGGAGACATCAAGATCAATGCATACCGAATTGTACAGGAAACGCTGAAAAACTGTGTGAAACACGCCAAATGTAAAAATATCGCCATTTCCTTCGGGTCTACCGATGACAAACTGAAACTCACCATCAAGGACGATGGTGTCGGTTTTGACACAAACAAGGGAAAAAGGGGAATTGGCCTAAGAAATATCATATCAAGGGTGAAAAAGATAAACGGCGTGTTCGACATACAGAGCATAAAAGGAAAGGGCACCACCATATCGGTGTCCATCCCCACAAAATATATCGAATCTGAACAGACCAAGGACCCCATCACCTTGAAACCTGCAATGAATGCCTAAATCCTACTTAGAAGCTAATAGTTATGAAAACATTGAGAATATTGGCAATAGATGACCACGAAATGACAATGCTCGGATACAAGTTTATCCTTGAGAACATTGATTTTGAAGGTTATGATATTATTGTTGATACCGCCAACACATACGAGGGCGGGAAAAAACTCATCGAGGATTCCGTGAATTCCTTTAAATATGACATCCTCCTTTTGGATGTACAGTTGTTCGCGCCGAACGAGAACCAGCCCCATTCAGGCGAGGACCTGGGCATTCTTGCCCGTAAACTGGTCCCTGAAAGCAAGATTGCCTTCATGTCCTCCTTCAGCGATAATTTCAGGATCAACAGCATTCTCAAGTCAGTGGACCCTGACGGCTATTTGGTAAAGACGGACATTGATCCCAAAACCTTGGAAGACGCCGTGAAAACCATTGTACTGAACCCGCCTTATTACTCATCAAAGGCCCTGTCCGCCATCCGCAAGAAAATGGCCAACGATATTGATCTGGATGAAAAGGATAAACAAATCCTGTACCACCTCTCCATGGGCACCAAGAACAAGGACCTGGAAAAACACATCAGGCTATCCCCTTCTTCCATTGAGAACAGAAAGCGGCACTTAAAAACCCTTTTTGGCACGGAGAACGAGAATGATATGGCCCTCATCATAGCTGCAAAAAATAGGGGCTTCATCTAGCTCCACCTAATCCAAAAATGTTTTTGGTCGAATCGTGTAATAGATTTTACATATTCTTGACGTAAAAAGCCTACAAACTATGGGAAATCCATAGAATTTTTAAGGATTTTCTTCAATCCCAAAAAAAAGATTCATCCTAACTTTAAGGTGAAGAGAAAATTATACCCATAGCATATGTCACTCCCAAGAAAAAATAACACCGGTCATCAGCAAAGTGGCGCAAAGGTATTTGAGGCCGCTAATGGGCTGGACGAGTTTTTGAAGACCATTGAAAAAGATTTTTTTGCCGATGTCAAGATACACTTCAAGTATGACAAGGAAAGTAAAAAAACCGATATGGTTTTGGATTTGCACTTCAACTTCGGTATTACGGAGAGCCTTCATTTCTTCACGAGTGGTACCTGGGGAGGCATGATATTCCCCGAAAAGGAAGACAAGATCTCCTCTTCTTTCGAAAGTGCCTTTGTGGAACTGAATTCCAAGAACAATTTTTTGTTGGACATAGCGGAAACCTCTCTGCACTTTAAGGACACATCGATCATCATTTCCAGGGTCTATGCACACAGTGTACCCGAACAAATCGGAAATATCCTGCTCAAGGCCAGTGAACACTTTGTGTACTACACCAAAGGACTTACCGAAATGCCCTATGAAATATTTGTTCCTGTCTATGAATATGTAGCGCCTGATGTCTTTGAACCCAAAAAAGGAAAAAGCACTTATTTTGACTATTGGGGCCTCTACTTTGAGGACGAATCCCACCAAGTAATGATTTATTCCCTAAATAAAAGGAAATTTTACGAAGTGGATCTGTTCCTCTTTGAATAGCAAGAACTTAAGCAAGCATAGATACTAAGCACTGAACAAAGGTCGCGATTTCATCAAATCGTTGACCTTTTGTTTTATTTGACCTATTTTCTGCTCGTTCGCGGGGTCCATGATCACCTCGTCGATAAACCCAACGATGGTTTCCATATCCGCTTCCTTCAACCCTCTAGTGGTGATGGCCGGGGTACCAAAACGGATTCCCGAAGTAATGAACGGGGATTGCGTATCAAAAGGCACCATGTTCTTATTGGCCGTGATGGCTGCATGTTCCAATGCCTTTTCGGCATCTTTTCCAGTGATGTCCTTGTTCCTAAGGTCTATCAGCATCATATGGTTGTCCGTTCCTCCAGAAATTACTTTGTAATCCAGGGCCATGAACGCTTTGGCCATTGCGGCAGCATTTTTCTTCACTTGGATCATGTAGTGCAAAAATTCGTCGGAGAGTGCCTCGCCAAAGGCGACAGCCTTGGCTGCAATGATATGTTCCAATGGACCGCCCTGGTTTCCGGGAAACACGGCAAGATCCAAAAGGGCCGACATTTTTCGTAAGGTTCCGTTCTTCAAGGTGATACCAAAGGGATTGTCAAAATCCTCTCCCATCAATATAAGACCTCCTCTTGGACCTCTTAAGGTTTTGTGGGTCGTAGTGGTCACAATATGGCAATGTGGAATGGGGTCGTTCATGATGCCCTTGGCGATCAATCCTGCAGGATGGGAGATATCGGCCACCAAAATAGCTCCTACACTGTCGGCAATTTCACGAAAACGTTTAAAATCCATGTCACGGGAATAGGCAGAAGCACCGGCAATAATCAACTTGGGCTTCTCCTTGTCCGCAATCTCTTGGATCTTATCATAATTGAGCGTACCGGTTTCCTCATCAACGCCATAGAAAACGGGGTTGTACAGTTTTCCGGAGAAATTTACGGGCGAACCATGGGTCAAGTGCCCTCCATGGGATAGATCAAAGCCCAAAATGGTATCCCCGGGCTGCAAACAGGCATGATATACAGATGCATTGGCCTGGGACCCGGAATGTGGCTGTACATTCGCATAGGCGGCCCCGAATAGTTCCTTGGCACGGTCTATGGCGAGCTGTTCCACCTGGTCCACCACTTCGCAACCCCCATAATAGCGCTTTCCAGGATAGCCCTCGGCATATTTGTTGGTCAATACGGAACCTGCGGCCTCCATGACCTGCGGGCTGGTAAAGTTCTCGGAAGCTATCAGCTCTATGCCTTCAATCTGTCTGTCCTTCTCTTGTGCTATCAGTTCAAAAATCTTATGGTCTCGTTGCATCTGCAAATTATTTTGATAAGCCGCAAAATTACGAATTGGAAGGGGATTTATATCCAAAAAAAGCAACATACATCCCAATTTTATCAAACGGAAATTAACAAAGTTGAAACTGTCGTTAAATGCTCTATATTTGAAACTTAAACCTCACCTGCACACTACCCGTGCGACTTTTTCGTTTATAGAGAACCATTTTTGGCATAGCTATTGAACTTGATCAAACAACCAATACACCACCATCATGAAAAAAATTCTACTCTTCACCACGATTTTAATGATTGCCGCCTGTGGGGGCGTCAAAAAGACCCAGGAAGCGCTGAACACCGGTAACTATGTTACCGCCATGGACAAGGCCATAAAGAATTTGGCGGAAAACAAGACCAAAAAAGGAAATCAGGAATACATCACCCTATTGGAAGAGGCCTTTGCCAAAAATGCGGAAAGGGAAGAACAAGAAATTGCCTTTTTACAGAATGATGGCAATCCGGCCAATCTGGAAACCATCTACAACAAATATGTGCAGCTGAAGCGGATACAGGAGCACATCAAGCCTTTGCTCCCCCTTCGCATCAACGACCAAGGAAGGAATGCACGGTTCCATTTTGAGAATTACGACAACGATATCCTGAACACCAAGGACAAACTGTCCGAGCATTTGTATGAGAATGCCATTGGGCTATTGAAAAGTGCCAAATATAAGAGTGATTTCCGTGCCGCCTATGACGACTTGAAGTACCTGCAGGAAATCAATCCTGGGTATAAAGAAACGGTATCTAAAATGGATGAGGCCTACAACAAAGGGTTGGAGTTCGTACGGGTTGAAATAGGAAACCTGACCGAGCAGATCATCCCTGAGCGGCTGGAAAGGGAGCTTCTGGACTTCAATGCCTTTGGCATCGACAATTTTTGGCTGCAATACCATACCAATCCATTGGCCAACGTGAAATATGATTACGCCATGAACCTTGATTTTATGGAGATCAATGTGTCGCCAGAGCGTGTGAACGAGACCCAGATCATCAAGGAAAAACAGATAGCAGATGGTTGGGAATATCTATTGGACAGGGATGGCAATGCGGTAAAGGACAGTTTGGGCAACAAGATCAAAGTGGACAAAATGCGTACCGTGACCTGTAAATTCTTTCAGTTTACCCAGACCAAAAGTGCGCAAATTGGGGCCAAGGTGCGGTTCACCGACCTGAAAAGCGGGCAGGAAATCAACGCCTATCCCCTATCCAGTCAATTTGTGTTCGAGCATATCTTCGCCAACTATCAAGGGGACAAAAGGGCTTTGGAGAACGACCTTCTGGTGTACCTGAACGCCAGGGAAGTACCTTTTCCTTCCAATGAGCAAATGGTGTACGATGCCGGGGAAGACCTCAAGGCAAGGCTCAAAGGCATCATAGCGAAATATCAGTTCGACTAGGTTGAAAAAACGAAAGCCCCAAATTGGGGCTTTTTTTATAGATAATCCTTCAGATCCAAATCTGCAATGGCACCATGGGAGGTGTGAAAAGACACTTTCCCATTTTTCAGGATCAGCAATTGGGGCGACTCATGCCTTACCCCAAACTTGTCTGCGATCGCATTGGACAGGTCCCTGTGTGCTTGGATGGTCAAAAAATAGAGATCACAATCCAAAATGGGATCATAAGAGCCGTTGAACATCTTCAGCACCATGCTACTGATGCCACATGTGGATGAATGCTTGAAGATGACCTGTGGCCGTTCCTTGGAACCAGTTTCAATGGTATCCAATTGTTCCATGGACTCCAAAAAAATCCACGGTATTTTCGTATCTTGAGTTTCGGTTTGTTGCTTCTTTCCGAAGACACTGTCAAATATTCCCATGTAGCAAATTTACGAGATAAGTCGGGATGGATGCAAAACCTTACAACTGACGAAATGTCTCGTTCTTTTTGAAATTTTAAGACATTTTGACGGTAGCCCGACCATGGTAGGATTGTTGACATACCAGAAAAAAACAACACTATGAACTTTAATAATTTTACGATAAAATCACAGGAAGCCATTCAACGGGCCCAGCAATTGGCCCAAGAATTAGGACATCAACAAATTGAGAACGAACACCTCTTCAAAGCCATTGCGGAAGTGGACGAAAACGTACTTCCCTTCATTTTGAAGAAACTGAACGTGAACGTGAACCTGCTCAACCAAATCCTGGACAAGGAGCTCCAGAGCTTCGCCAAAGTATCCGGTGGGGAGATCATGCTTTCCAGAGAGGCAGGAAAAACCGTGAACGAAGCCAGTATTGTGGCCAAGAACATGGGCGACGAGTTTGTTTCCATTGAGCACCTTTTGCTGGCCATCTTTAAATCGAAGAGCAAAATAGCACAGATCCTAAAGGACCAAGGCGTCACCGAAAAAGATTTGACAGCCTCCATCCAGGAATTGCGCAAGGGCGGTAAAGTGACCTCGCAAAGTGCCGAGGAGACTTACAACTCCTTGGATAAATATGCAAATAACCTCAATCGGCTTGCGGACAGTGGAAAATTGGACCCAGTAATCGGTCGTGATGAGGAAATCCGAAGGGTTTTGCAGATACTCTCCCGAAGGACCAAGAACAACCCCATGTTGGTCGGTGAGCCCGGCGTGGGTAAGACCGCCATTGCCGAAGGCTTGGCCCACCGTATTGTACAGGGTGATGTCCCCGAAAACTTGAAGGACAAGATTATTTATTCCTTGGATATGGGTGCATTGATCGCCGGGGCCAAGTACAAAGGTGAGTTTGAGGAGCGATTGAAGGCCGTGATCAAGGAAGTTACCTCATCCGATGGGAATATTGTGCTCTTCATTGACGAGATCCATACCTTGGTGGGTGCCGGGGGTGGACAGGGCGCCATGGACGCAGCCAACATCCTGAAACCCGCCTTGGCAAGAGGCGAACTCCGCGCCATCGGGGCCACCACTTTGGACGAGTACCAAAAATATTTTGAAAAGGACAAGGCCTTGGAGCGTAGGTTCCAAAAAGTGATGGTGGACGAGCCCGATACCGAGAGCGCCATCTCCATACTTAGGGGTATCAAGGAAAAATACGAGAGTCATCACAAAGTCCGGATCAAAGATGAGGCCGTGATCGGTGCTGTGGAACTGTCCCAACGGTACATCACCAACCGTTTCTTGCCTGATAAGGCCATCGACCTTATGGACGAGGCGGCATCCAAACTTCGTATGGAAATCAACTCCAAACCCGAAGAATTGGATGTACTGGACCGAAAGATCATGCAGTTGGAAATTGAGATTGAAGCCATCAAAAGGGAAAACGACAAGGCCAAATTGCAGACCTTGAACCTGGATCTGGCCAACCTCAAAGAAGATCGCAACGAGATCTTTGCCAAGTGGGAAAGTGAAAAAACAGTGGTGGACAACATCCAAAAGACCAAAGAAGACATTGAAAACTATAAATTGGAGGCGGAGCGTGCCGAGCGGAACGGGGACTATGGAAAGGTCGCCGAGCTGCGATATGGCAAGATCAAGGAAGCCCAAGAGAAACTGGAAAAACTTCAGGATGAACTTGCAAGCCAACAGACCGCTGGAACCTTGATCAAGGAAGAGGTCACCTATGAGGACATTGCCGAGGTAGTGGCCAAATGGACAGGCATCCCCGTGACCAAGATGATGCAGAGCGAGCGTGAAAAACTCCTGAAACTGGAAGATGTGCTCCACAAGCGCGTAGTGGGCCAAGACGAGGCCATCATTGCCGTTTCGGATGCCATACGAAGAAGCAGGGCCGGATTACAGGATTCCAAAAAGCCCATTGGTTCCTTCCTTTTCTTGGGAACTACCGGGGTCGGTAAGACCGAATTGGCCAAAACGCTCGCTGCCTATCTATTCGATGATGAGAATGCCATGACGCGGATAGATATGAGCGAATACCAAGAACGCCACTCCGTGAGCCGTCTAGTAGGCGCACCTCCAGGGTATGTGGGCTATGACGAAGGAGGTCAGTTGACCGAGGCCGTGCGAAGAAAACCCTATTCCGTGATCTTGTTGGATGAGATCGAAAAGGCGCACCCAGATACTTTCAACATCCTGCTACAGGTTTTAGACGAAGGTAGACTGACCGACAACAAAGGTCGGGTGGCGGATTTCAAGAACTCCATCATCATCATGACGAGTAATATGGGCAGTCACATCATCCAAGAGAAGTTTGAGAATGCCGTGGATATCGAAAGTGCTTCGGAAGCTGCGAGAATTGAAGTGATGGGACTGTTGAAACAAAGCATTCGCCCAGAATTCTTGAACCGAATAGACGACATCATCATGTTCGCACCTTTGAATAAATCGGATATCAAGGATATTGTGGGGCTGCAATTGGACGGTCTGAAGAAAATGTTGTCCAAACAGCACATTACACTGGATGCGACCGAGGAAGCCATCGATTATCTGGCAAAAAAAGGGTTCGACCCCCAATATGGCGCAAGGCCCGTAAAGCGATTGATCCAGAAAGAGGTGTTGAACAACCTTTCCAAGGAACTGCTCTCCGGAAAAATCACGGCCGACAGCATTGTACTCTTGGACAGTTTTGACGATCAATTGGTGTTCCGAAACCAAAATGAGCTGGTGAAATAATTTTCCATCATCATTTGCAGAACATAAGGCTGTCTAAAAAGTGTCATTCTGAATGAAATGAAGAATCTTCTACTAATTCAACTATTAGATATTGAGATAATAAAGATTTTTCGACTGCGCTCAAAATGACAATTTAATCCCTTTTTAGACAGCCTCTTTTATTTTCCACATATTTTCCGGACATCTGGTTTGAAATCGATAACAATCGCATTGTATTTCATTTAAATCCTTATTTTAGCTCAAATACATTTCCTAAATATGCCACTCCTCATAGCCGTTCTGGGCATCCTATTGCTCTTTCTGTTGATTGCCAAATTCAAGCTCAATGCATTCCTTTCCTTTATCATTGTATGCCTTTTTGTAGGGGTTTTTCAAGGAATGGAACTGGGAAATCTGGTATCATCCATCCAACGGGGCATCGGGAACACTTTGGGCTTTTTGGTATTGATATTGGGGCTTGGTGCCATGCTGGGCAAACTGGTTGCCGATAGTGGGGCCGCCCAACAGATCACCACCCAACTGGTGGCCAAATTTGGTATAAAACATGTTCAGTGGGCCATGGTGGTCACAGGTTTCATTGTGGGCATTCCCATGTTCTATTCGGTCGGTTTTGTAATCCTGATACCTTTGGTATTTACCGTTGCCATTTCAACGGGACTGCCCTTGCTCTACGTGGGGCTACCTATGCTCACCTCGCTTTCGGTGACTCACGGGTACCTCCCTCCCCACCCTGCACCCACAGCCATTGCAGCCATGTTCAATGCGGATATTGGAAAAACATTGCTGTATGGGCTAGTCATTGCAGTTCCCGCCATTATTGTGGCCGGTCCCCTCTTCGCCCGTACCATCAAAAAAGTGGAGGCCAAACCCTTAAAGGAATTCTACAACCCCAATATCATCCCAAAGGAAGAACTACCATCGACCTTTACCAGTATCTTGACCGCTTTGTCACCAATCTTGCTAATTGGTATCGCCATTGCCTCGGAACAATTTCTGGAAGAAGGCAAGCTCAGGGAGGTGCTCATGTTCATAGGAAATCCTGTGATTGCATTATTGATTTCCGTGTTGCTCGCCATTTACACTTTGGGATTGTCCAAGGGCAAGTCAATGTCCACCATCATGGATTCCATTTCGGCATCGGTGTCCAGCATCACCATGATCTTATTGATCATTGCAGGCGCAGGGGCATTGAAGGAGGTATTGATCGACAGCCATGTGAGCGATTATATTGCTGACAGTTTAAAAGGTTCCAGCATATCTCCCTTGGTCCTGGCTTGGGTGATTGCTACGGCCATTCGGGTAAGTGTAGGATCGGCCACCGTTGCGGGTTTGACCGCCGCTGGAATCGTGCTCCCTTTGGCCTCTGGCACTGGCACAAGCCCCGAACTGATGGTTCTTGCGATAGGCTCTGGTAGCTTGATGCTTTCCCATGTCAACGACACCGGTTTCTGGATGTTCAAGGAATATTTCAACCTTTCGGTAAAGGAAACCTTGTCCACTTGGACCGTTATGGAGACCTTGGTCGGCATTATGGGACTTATCGGGGTCCTAATTTTAAATACAATCATCTAAACATATGAACAGCACACCTTCTAAACGAGTTGAGGAACTGAATCTTCAGCTCCCACCTGCCCCACCACCCGCCGGGGTATATAGACCCATCTTGGTCGTCGATAATTTTTTATACGTATCGGGTCAAGGTCCCGTCAAGCTCGATGGTTCCTTACTGATAGGCCGCGCCGGGGACGACCTGGATGCCGACCAGGCCAAGTTCGCGGCCAGACAGGTGGGATTGACGATGTTATCCACCATCATCACCCATTTTGGAAGCTTGGACCGCATCAAAAGGGTCGTAAAAGTGCTGGGGATGGTCAACTCCACTCCAGATTTTGGGAAACAACCCTATGTCGTCAACGGATTCAGTGAGTTGATGGCCGATGTTTTTGGAAAAGAAAACGGTATTGGCGTACGGAGTGCCGTCGGGATGATGCTTCCCGGCAATATTCCCGTGGAGGTCGAGGCCATGTTCGAACTTCATCCATAGCACCTATGCTCATATTTGATGCGCACTTGGACCTCTCCATGAACGCCATGGAGTGGAACCGCGACCTCAGGCTGCCAGTTTCTGAAATACGGGAACGGGAAAAGGGAATGACAGACAAACCCGATCGGGGCAACAATACGGTTTCCTTCCCTGCCATGCGGGAAGGAAATATAGGTCTTTGCGTGGCCACACAGATTGCCCGCTACGTCAAGAAAAGCAACCCACTTCCCGGTTGGCATTCCCAACACCAAGCTTGGGCACAGACCCAAGGACAGTTGGCATGGTACAAAGCCATGGAAAATGAAGGCGAAATGGTCCAGATCACAGATTTACAGGGTTTGGACAATCACTTACAACTTTGGCAAAGCGAAAAGGAACATAAACCCATAGGATACATTTTGAGCCTGGAAGGCGCCGATTCCATTGTGGATATGGGCTATTTGGAAAGGTCGTATGAAGCCGGTCTGAGGGCCATCGGTCCTGCACATTATGGTCCCGGAATCTATGCGCATGGCACGGATTCCGTTGGAGGTATCGGGGCAAAGGGAAGGGAACTCTTAAAAAAAATAGAGGAACTCAACCTCATCTTGGATGCCACGCATTTGTGTGATATGAGTTTTTGGGAAACCATGACTGCCTACAATGGGCCGGTCTGGGCCAGCCATAGCCTTTGTCGAAAGTTTGTGGACCACAACCGACAGTTTACGGATGAACAACTCAAGGAATTGATCCAAAGAGAAGCCGTCATCGGGATGGTGCTGGATGCCTGGATGATGGTTCCTAATTGGGTCCGGGGGAAATCCGACCCAAAAGGTATGGGGGTCACTTTAGAAATTATGGTAGACAATATTGACCACATCTGCCAGTTGGCCGGGAATACGAATCACGTAGGTATTGGCACCGATTTGGACGGTGGCTTTGGAACAGAGCAGGGACCTTATGACCTGGACACCATCGGCGATCTGCAAAAAATCCCCGAACTACTGTCCAAAAGAGGATATACGACATCCGATATCGAAAACATCACCAGCCAGAATTACCTCAATTTCTTGAGAAGGGTCTGGGGGTGATGGACACATCGTCCTCAAAATCCCCATCAATCTATTTTGGAGCATGGAAAACGTCCCAACACTGTTAAAATAATGGCTTTTCAGTCGCTATAATACCAAACAGTATTGTTTTTTTATATCTTCGTTTCACCCGAACCAACCTATACCACCATGTCCAAAAAAGCAGAACGCACCACCGCCTATATCATTGAGACGGTCGCCCCCATCTTTAACAAACACGGATATATTGGAACCAGCATGAGCGACCTCACCGAGGCCACAGGTCTCACCAAAGGTGCCATTTATGGCAATTTTGAGAACAAGGAAGCACTTGCCCTCTCTGCTTTCGAATACAACCGAAACCAATTGCTAAGCGCCATAGATGAATCATTGGACGCCGAGGAAGACTCCCTTGGAAAATTGTTTTCCCTTATCAATTTCTACAAGCATTACGACGTGTTCACCCTTCCGATGGGTGGATGCCCCATTCTGAACGTTGGGATTGACGCCCAAGGCAATAACACCCTGTTGGCCGCTGCGGTAAAGGAAACCGTCAAGGACATTGAAGGGAAAATAGCCCTAGTGTTGGAAAATGGGGCCAAACAGAATGAATTGTACCTTCCCGTTCCCCCCTTACAGTTTGCCAAACAGCTGTTCACCATGATCCAAGGTGCCGTTGCGATGAGCACCATTACCCGCGACCGCAAATATCTCATCAATACGCTTACCTATCTGGAACATTTGGTTCGTAAGGAAATCAAGAAATAGTTTTTCAATTCCCTCTTACCCTGAAAATCCAGATTTTATCGGGGTATTTCCCATGGAACTTACTATCCCTTACCGACCGCGCTTCGTCCATCGTATCGTACCGCTCCAAATACACATAATTGTACTTATTGGCTTTTCGATAAAAGGATTTGGGTTCCAATCCCTTGGTCCGAAGGGTCTTCATGAAGTTATCAAAATACTTTTGGGTACCATACACATTGGCTATCAAATAAAAACCTGGTTCCAGCCCTTCTTCACCTTGCACCTCCTCATATTTTTCGTTGGGCCGCAGTTCAACGTTCTGGTTTCTGAGCCTTGTCAGACTGTCCTGCTGCCGTTGTACCAATACTTGGGCGATACTGTCCTTTTTTTGCTGTTCGCGCAATTGTTCGGCCAGTTGTCTGGCCCGGGTCAATGAATCCCTTTCTTGCTGAAATGTAGCTTCCCTTTGTAGTGCAAGTTCAGCCTCTTCTTGCCTCTTCAATCGCTCCTGCTCCAAAGCCTCTTCCTTTTCCACATCAAAGCCCACCACTTTTTTACGCCCATCCGGCTTTCCAAAGCGATAAAAAGCAATGATCTCAATGGTAGGGTCCTCCTCTTCCAAGGATGAATCCATTCCAAATTCCATAAGTCCGCCAATGGAAAACGTATTGGCCAAGGTAATTCCCAATCCTCCCGAAACTCCGTAAAAACTATTGTAGCCCCCCTGCAGCCAGAACTTGGAGGTGGACAGAAGGCCGTTCAGTCCAAATTGGGTATCTCCTTCGGGCACCGACTTCACATAAATCATGGGACGCACAAAACTGTCGCCCAAACCACTGGACAAGGTCACGGGAAAATCGTGCCCCAAAGTCCCCATGATGGTCTGGAAATTCTCCGTTTCCCCTTCCCCTGAAAGATAAAAGCCCACCGCATTCTCAAAGGCCAATCCCAAACTGAACCGGTTGACCAACAACCGGAATCCCGGTGAAAATGCCATCCGAAAACCTTCAAAACTTTCCAAAATGGCCGGATCTACCTCCCCGTCTTGGCCAAAGCGTTCATCGGCCACAGTTTGCTGAAAGGCAAAGACATTCACCCCTGCCAGCAACTGGACTTCATCGTCCAAATGAAATGTATGGGTGTAATTGGCATTTCCACCCGTAAAAAGGAAAATACCTGTATTGTGCTGCAAGAAGCCAAGGCCAGCAGTGGACCTAGCATTGATTTGATGGGTATAATTGGCAAAAATGGTAGTGGGGTCCCCATCAATGTCCTGCCATTGCCATCGGGTCCAGACGGAAAGGGAATTGGGCCGGTTCCAATCGGGAGCATAGGAGGCATTCATGAGGCTTGAACCGAACTGCACAAGGGTATGCTGCCTCAAATCGGTGGGCAATTGTCGTTCCTGACCCCTCGTCATCGTCAAAACCATTGCCCACAGCGTGCAAACGAAAATCCTGTGCATACGATAAAATGAAAATTAAACGTTACTTTTAAATCAAATTAACAAAAAACCTCGGGGAACCATTTAGATCAGAACTATGCGAACCATCAAACCTCTAATTGCCCTTGCAATTTTAATCGTTGGAAGTATCAGCTGCAAAAAAGATACGAAAATTGCAGAAGACCCGATCATATCCACTTTCTATTTTATCCGACATGCCGAAAAGGACAGGACCGACCCCGAAAACCCTGATCCGGAGCTGAACCAGGACGGTCTCAACAGGGCCATCAGATGGGCAGAGGTGTTTGACCCCATTCCCTTGGATGTGATCTACTCCACCAATTACGAACGGACTTCCATGACGGCCGCCCCTACATCGGTCAAGAAAAACATCGATGTGAAATATTACGACCCCAATGCCGTGGACATTGAGGAGTTCAAATTCATGAATGAAGGGAAAAATGTGCTGGTCGTGGGCCACAGCAACACCATACCCACTTTCGTGAACCGCATGATCGATCTGGAAAAATATGAAGATATGGATGACAGCGACAATGGCAGCCTGTTCATTGTCCGGATCATTGACGGTGTCCCGACCGACATCCGTTTGAAAATGGATTAATCGTTCCGCACTTCGATGTCCGTTATTTCAATTTTGGACAAAAGTTCCAATTCCCCTTCGTCATATAGCTTTCCTATTTCCAAAATATTGGAGTCTTTAGTCTTGGGCTTATAATTTTCATAATCCACAAAACGGATACCGCCCACGTAGCGTTCGTTGTAGGCCTTCCTGAATCGTTGTCCGCCTCCATCCACATGAAAGTCATAGGCCAAGTAATCAGGTTTAAAACTTTCAATGTCAAACCAATACAAATAAACATCTTCAAAGTCATCACCACCACCTTGTTTGTCAAAGGTCACCTTTATTTTATAGTACTCTTTCTCACCGATGGTTTCCTTCCCTAGCAATTCCTTGTTCACGGCCCCATCGTTCAAACCGAAGGGCAAGCGCACAAAATAATGTACGGAGTTGATGGAATTGGCATATCTGACAGCCATGGAATCGGGCACGGCCACCAAGGAATCGTTCATATACCTTTCAAAATCATTTTCTATTTTCACATCGGTGATGGTCATGGAATCCAATCGGGAAATCCGTTCGAACACCCGCTTCCCATTTTCATTCCTGGACACATATTCCTTATCCCTGAACAGAAAAGAGGTGTTATGATCATTGTAGTGCTCCCCACCACTGTCCGTAATCGACTTATCCACAATCTCTTGGGCGGTTAGGTCTTCTTTGGGGATTTCTTTGCACGCAAGGAATAGCAATACAAGGAGAGGGAGAAAAATTCTTTTCATGGAACAGGTTTGGTGTATAATCGTAAAATCTAATGCAACATTACAATTTTCTTGGCCAAGAGTTTATATTTTTGCGCACAATGCAGAAAAACATCAACATAAAGAACAAAAGGGCCCGGTTTGATTTTGAGATCCTAGATACGTATACCTCGGGTATTGTTTTGGGAGGCACCGAGATAAAATCCATACGGTTGGGAAAGGCCAACCTGTCGCAGAGCTTTTGCGAGTTCAATGACAAGGGAGAACTTTTTGTGGTGAACATGCAGGTGGACGAATACAGCCATGGCAGCTACTACAACCACAAGCCCAAGGCCGAACGCAAATTGCTCCTCAACAAAAGGGAACTGAAAAAACTGCGAAAAGAGGTCACCACCACGGGACTCACCATCATCCCCCTCAATCTTTTCATCAATGATCGGGGACTCGCCAAAGTGAACATAGCACTTGCCAAAGGAAAAAAACTCTACGACAAACGGGAGACCATAAAGGACCGGGACAGCAAACGCAGTTTAGATCGCGTGAAAAAAAGTTTCAACGACTGATCGGTTACTTAATTGTTTGGAGTTTGATGTCAGAAGTCCGAAGTCGGAAGTCAGTTACTGGCAATTGGGTTCTTGTCTCTTGATTCTTTTCTCTTTGTTCCCTTCTCTATTTTTTTGTCCTTGAACTTAAAAATCAATTCTTGTCCTCGAGCAAGGGCACGAACCTAAAGGCCCCCAATTCCTGCTTCTGGAACTCCTTTTCGGACTTTCGCACAAAAAGGGTCATGACCTGCTCATCCACCCCTACAGGAATCACTAACCTGCCTCCAACTTTGAGCTGTGACATCAAGGGTTTGGGCACCTCGGGAGCACCGGCCGTTACAATGATACTATCGAACGGGGCTTCTTCGGGCAGACCTTTGTAACCATCCCCAAAAATCATTTTTTTAGGTCGATAGCCCATTTTGGTAAAAAACAGTTTGGTTTTTTTAAAGAGTTCCTGTTGACGTTCAATGGTATATACCTTGGCCTTCAAATCCAACAGAACCGCCGTTTGGTAGCCGCTCCCCGTCCCTATTTCCAACACCTTGTCATTGGGCTTCACTTGGAGCAACTCGCTCTGAAAAGCCACGGTATACGGCTGGGAAATGGTCTGGTCCGCCCCAATGGGAAAGGCCTTGTCTTGATAGGCATGGTCCTCAAAACCACTATCAAGGAACAAATGTCGTGGTATGGTCTTTATGGCGTTCAACACTTTTTTGTCCGTTATTCCCTTGGCTTCCAATAGTTCTGCCAATTTGTTGCGCATGCCCCTATGCTTGAGCGTATCCTTCATCGTCTTTGGTCTGGTCCACGAATTTAAAAAGTTCCCCAATACTTTACCGTCAGTTCGGACCTATTTTTTGCGGAAGAGTGGTATCATATCCTTATTTTTGACAAAAACAGGTATTATGCTTAAAGTTGGTGTCCTCGGCGCGGGACATTTGGGTAAGATCCACCTCAGACTGTTGAACCAGTCCGAAAAATATGAGCTTGTGGGCTTCTACGATCCCGACGAGATCAACGCAAAAAAAGTGGCTGCCGAATTTGGCTACACCCATTTCGAAAATATCAACAACCTGATGGACGCCGTGGATGTGGTGGACATCGTGACCCCCACACTATCCCATTACGAATGCGCCAAAAAGGCCATTGGCAAGGGAAAGCACATTTTTATTGAAAAACCCATCACCAATACTTTGGAAGAGGCCCAAGAACTGCTCCAACTTTCTGAAAAACACAAGGTAAAGGGGCAAGTGGGACATGTGGAACGTTTCAATCCGGCCTTTTTGGCGGTGAAGGACAACATTCAGAACCCCATGTTCATCGAGACGCACCGTTTGGCGGAATTCAACCCCAGAGGTACCGATGTGCCTGTAGTTTTGGATTTGATGATACACGATATCGACGTGATCCTCAGTGTTGTACCTTCCGAAGTGAAACAAATAAACGCCAGTGGGGTTTCCGTCATCAGCAATTCACCGGACATTGCCAATGCCCGTATCGAATTTGAAAATGGCTGTGTGGCCAACCTTACCTCTAGCCGTATCTCCTTGAAGAACATGCGGAAATCGCGCTTTTTCCAAAAGGACGCCTATATTTCGGTTGATTTTCTGGAGAAAAAGGTAGAAGTGGTAAAAATGAAAGATGCTCCCGAACAGCCCGGTGATTTTGACATGATATTGCAAAATGCCGAAGGGGAGAAAAAACAGATCTATTTTGAAAACCCCGAAATCGATGTGAACAATGCCATTTTGGACGAACTGGAAACCTTTGCCAATGCCATTCGCAACGATACCACACCGGTCGTGAGCTTGGAACAAGGCACTAAGGCCCTGAAAGTGGCCCTACAGATCATCGAATCGTTCAAAAAACAATAAGTTGTTGTCCCGTCCTTCAACTACCCCTTCGACTGCGCTCAGGGTGACGGTTCTAGATGACTAAACTGACAACGCGATAACTACAACAACAATGGAAAAAATAGCAGTGATCGGTGCAGGGACCATGGGCAATGGAATCGCCCACGTTTTTGCACAAAACGGATTTAAAGTTAACCTGATCGATATTTCGCAAGCATCATTGGACAGAGGATTGTCCACCATTTCCAAAAATTTGGATCGTATGCTGGCCAAAGAGGCCATTGATGAGGCCAAAAAAGAGGAGACCCTTTCCAACATCACCACTTTCACTGCTTTGGAAGAAGGTGTTTCCGAGGTACAATTGGTCATCGAGGCCGCTACGGAAAACCTCGACATCAAACTGAAGATTTTCAAGGATTTGGACCAAACCTGCAAAGCAGGGACCATTTTGGCCACGAATACGTCCTCCATTTCCATAACCCAAATAGCCGCGGTCACCAAGCGACCCGAAAAGGTCATTGGCATGCACTTCATGAACCCCGTGCCCATTATGAAACTGGTGGAAATCATACGCGGGTACAGCACTTCGGACGAGGTGACCCAGACCATCATGGAGCTGTCCAAAAAGTTGGGAAAGACACCCACCGAGGTCAACGATTATCCAGGATTTGTGGCCAACCGCATCTTGATGCCGATGATCAACGAGTCCATTGAGACGCTATATAACGGCGTTGCCGGGGTTGAAGAAATCGACACCGTGATGAAATTGGGCATGGCCCACCCGATGGGGCCGTTACAATTGGCGGACTTTATTGGGTTGGATGTATGCCTTTCCATTTTGAATGTGATGTATGAAGGTTTCAAAAACCCAAAATATGCCCCCTGCCCCTTATTGGCAAACATGGTCATGGCAGGAAAACTTGGGGTAAAATCCGGGGAAGGATTTTACGATTATTCCGAATCCAAAAAAGCGGAAAAGGTATCGTCCCAATTCAAATAGACTACATGGCGACCATAAGACCGTTCAAGGCCATCCGACCCACCAAGGATAAAGCATTTTTTGTGGCCTCGCGTTCCTACGAGGAATATGGCCCTGAGGAACTGCATGCGGTGCTACAGCACAATCCCTTTTCATTCCTGCACATCATCAATCCCGGGTTCAAGTTTGAAAAGAACATCACGGGAAAGGAGCGCTTTCATTTGGTCCGTAACCGTTATTTGGAGTTTTTGGAGGAGCATATCTTTCAAAAAGATGGGGAAGCGGGCTTTTATCTGTATCAAATTGAAAAAGGGGATTTCAAGAGCCTGGGGTTTTTCTGCGCCTGCAGTGTTGCCGATTACCGCAATGGCACCATCAAAAAACACGAGGATACCATCCAACAGCGTGAGGCACTTTTTGCAGATTACCTTCACACTGTCGGGTTCAATGCGGAGCCCGTGTTGATGACCTATCCCGACAATGAGCTGATCAATGCGATTTTTCAACGAAAAATACAGCGGGAACCCGAGTACGATTTCACCACCACAGATCGCGTGAACCATAAACTTTGGCGGATTTCCTATCCAGAGGGCATTGAAAAATTGGAAAGAGCCTTCGAACAGATGGACTCCCTTTACATTGCCGACGGACACCATCGCAGTGCCTCTTCCAACCTTTTGGCGGAACTAAGGGAAACCGAGAACGAATCCCACACGGGAATGGAGCCTTACAACTATTTCATGGCCTACCTTATTCCCGAATCCCAGATCAGGATCTATGAGTTCAACCGCATGGTCAAAGACCTGAACGGCTATGCCAAGGAGGAGTTCCTGATCCAACTGGATAAACATTTCCGAATCGAGAAACGGGATGATGGGCTGTGCAGGCCAAAGCAAAAGCATGAATTCAGCATGTATTTGGCAGGAACCTTCTATTCCCTGCATCTTCGGAAGACCCAATACCCCTTTTCGGATGCGCTGAGCCAATTAGACACCCAAATCCTTTTCAAGACCATTTTGGAGCCTGTTTTGGGCATCAGTGACCTCCGCAACGATGAGCGGATCTCGTATGGATGCGGAAAAGACAACCTCATCCGGATGAAGGAAGGTGTGGACAAGGGCAATTTTGCCGTAGGGTTCAGTCTAGTACCTACGACCATTGAAGAAATCAAGGCGATTGCAGATGCCGGTTTGGTAATGCCCCCAAAAAGCACGTATATTGAACCAAAGCTCCGCAGTGGGCTTGCCATTTATGAACTGTAAACTATGTCGATAAAAGATAATCTCCTTAACATCAAATCCGAATTGCCCGAGGGGGTCACCTTGGTCGCTGTTTCCAAGACCAAGCCCAACGGGGATATTTTGGAAGCCTATGAAGCTGGGCAGCGGGTATTTGGGGAAAACAAGGTGCAGGAGATGGTCCAAAAATGGGAAGAACTGCCCAAGGACATTGAATGGCACATGATCGGCCACCTACAGCGAAACAAGGTCAAGTATATGGCCGAGTTTGTGTCGCTGATCCACGGGGTGGATAGCCTGAAATTGCTGAAGGAAATTGACAAACAGGCCGAAAAACACGATCGTACGATTTCCTGTTTGCTCCAAATGCACATTGCCGAAGAGGATACCAAATTTGGGTTGGATGCTTCGGAATTGGAAGAACTGCTGCATTCCGATGACTTCAAGTCCATGAAAAATGTGGAAATCGTAGGGTTGATGGGCATGGCCACCTTTACTTCGGATGAGGCCCAGATCCGAAAGGAATTTGCACAACTGAAATCCACCTTTGATGGATTACGAAAAAAACTGCCCGGTATTTCCATCCTTTCCATGGGCATGAGTGGTGACTATACCATCGCCATTGAAGAGGGCAGCACGATGGTGCGCATTGGAAGTAGTATATTTGGGTCAAGAAACTATTCATAAAATTCAAGGATTTTCATGTACGCCATACTCGATATTGAAAGCACGGGAGGAAAATACAATGAAGAGGGCATCATGGAAATTGCCATATATCGTTTTGATGGGCATCAAATAGTGGACCAGTTCATTTGCCTGATCAATCCAGAAAGGGAAATCCAGCCCTTTGTCTCCAAGTTGACCGGTATCAACAATGCTATGCTCCGTTCTGCTCCCAAATTCCATGAGGTGGCCAAACGGATCGTGGAAATTACCGAAGGGGCCGTCATTGTGGCGCACAATGCCCAATTCGACTACAGGATCCTCCGGACCGAGTATCGACGTCTTGGGTATGATTACCAACGAAAGACGCTCTGTACCGTGGACCTTTCCAAACAATTGATCCCGGAAGCCGAATCGCACAGTTTGGGCAAACTGGCCCGTTCGCTCGGAATCGCCACTAGCGACCGTCACCGGGCCAATGGAGATGCGCTGGCCACTTTAAAACTGTTCAAGTTGCTCCTCAGCAAGGATACGGACAAAAAGATCATCACAGAGGTCATGCGCGAAGAGACCCACGGGGAACTCTCGCCCAACCAGTTGGACATTGTCCTGAACCTCCCGTCAGAAACCGGGGTGTATTACATGTATGACAAGGATGGAGATCTCATTTTTATCGGGAAGACAAAGAATATCAAAAAAAGGGTCAACCAACACTTTACCAATGTGGGGAGTCTGGCCAGAAAACTGCAAAAAGACACTAAGAAAGTAGCTTATGAGACCACGGGCAGTGAATTGTTGGCCGTTTTGAAAGAATATCTCGAAACGTTCAAGAACAAGCCCAAATACAACAACAATCCCAGGAAAAAGCTTTTCTCGCACATTATCGGACCTGAGCAGAACGATTCAGGATACATTACCCTGAAAATTGAGAAGAGTAAATCCTTGAGGATCGATAAAATGGGGTTCAATGGATTGGTTTCGGCCAAAAGCTTCCTGGAGAAGGTTCGCTCGGAATTTGAGCTTTGCCCCTGCTCCATCGAAGGGGATAAAAATCAGGGGGCACATGACAAGGATACGGTGGAAGAATGCAACGCCAAGACCCTATCCGTCATGGAAAAATACAGTACCTATGCCAAGGATATGGTCATTTTGGACCGGGGACGCGAAACCGGTGAACGTAGTTTTATTTTGATCAAATCAGGTGTGGTTCAAGGTTATGGGCATGTGGAACTCAATTATCAGATCAATAATATTCCTATCTTGGAATCGATTATGACACCGATGTCCGGTGATGAGAACGTCACCTTCATCATCCAATCCTTTTTGAGAAAGAACAATGCTCCAAAAACCATTGTGTTGAACCCTAAACCTTGAAAGCATACAGACCACATAGCGGATGGAAGAGCAAACTTCACGAAATCATCTATGAAGCGGATACCCCTGCGGGAAAACTGTTTGACATCATACTGTTCTTTTTGATCATTCTCAGTGTGATCCTGGTTATGTTGGAAAGCATCGAGGAGGTAGACCAAAACCACCACAGATTGCTACTGACCCTGGAGTGGTGCATCACGATATTTTTCTCCCTGGAATACATTGCCCGTCTCATCAGCATCAAGAAACCATGGAAGTACGTCTTCAGTTTTTATGGCATCATAGACTTTCTTTCCACCATTCCGCTGTACCTATCCTATATTTTGGCCGGTTCGCAAGTGCTTCTGGCGGTACGTGCCTTTAGGCTGTTGCGGGTCTTTCGGATATTGAAATTGGTAAAGTTTATTGGCGAGGCATCCCAATTGCAATCTGCCCTCAAGGCAAGTCGGACCAAAATTGCCGTGTTCATTTATGTGGTTTTGATCCTTTCCGTCATTTTAGGCACCTTAATGTATCTTGTTGAGGGCGATGAGGCTGGATTTACCAGCATTCCCCGAAGCATTTACTGGACCATTGTTACCCTCACCACGGTGGGTTATGGCGATATTGCTCCCCAAACCCCTTTAGGGCAGTTCCTGGCCACAGTGATCATGATCTTGGGGTATGGGATCATTGCGGTTCCCACAGGGATTGTCACCGCCGAATTTTCCAGGAACGGTGAGAAAGGAAAAGAAGGTTCCAACATGGTCCATGTGAATACGCAGGCCTGCCCCAATTGCTCAGCTGAAGGCCATAGGGATGATGCCACCCATTGTTATAATTGCGGACATCTATTATGAACCAAAAAATCCTGTTAGCAGTGGTCGGGCCTACAGCCATTGGAAAAACCTCACTTGGCATACTCTTGGCCAAACATTTTGAAACGGAAATAGTTTCTGCCGATTCCCGTCAATTCTTTAGGGAGATGGAAATAGGCACAGCTGTGCCATCACCAATGGAACTCAACGAAGCGAACCATCATTTTATCCAACACAAGAGTATTTTTGAACCATACTCCGTGGGCGATTTTGAACGCGAGGCCATGGAATTATTGGAGACCCTGTTCCAAAGACATGACATTGTGGTCATGGTCGGCGGTAGTGGGCTCTATATGGATGCCGTGGTAAACGGTTTGGACGAATTTCCGGAAGTGGATCCCAAGATCCGTGCTTCCTTGGACCAAAGACTGCATCAGGAAGGTCTGGAATCCCTCCAGAACGAATTAAAGCATCGGGACGCCGAGTATTACAAGGTGGTGGACCTGGACAACCCCCACCGACTGATCAGGGCGCTAGAGGTCTGTATAGCCGCCAATAAGCCCTATTCCTCATTCTTGGGCCACGATAGACCCGAGAGACCATTCAAAACGCTTTATATCGGTCTAGAAGCTCCAAGAAGTGTCGTTTATGAACGGATCAATGCACGGGTCGATCTGATGATGGAGTCCGGCTTGCTCGAAGAGGCCAACAGGCTACATGCCCACAAAGCATTGAATGCACTGCAAACAGTTGGCTACAAAGAACTTTTTGAATATATTGACGGGCATTGTTCCCTGGAATTCGCTGTTTCGGAAATCAAGAAAAACACTAGACGCTTTGCCAAAAGACAGTTGACCTGGCTCCGAAAAAATGAGGACATATTCTGGGTGGAACACGACACTGAACCCAAGAAAATGCTTGAACAAATAACCAACCGACTCAAAACCATGACCCATGCTTAAAAACAATAAGGTATTGGTCGTTATGGGGGTAAGCGGTACCGGAAAAACGACTGTTGGGAAATTGCTTTCCGAAAAAATGGGATATCCTTTTTTTGACGGGGACGACTACCATCCCGAAGAAAATATCAAAAAAATGAAGACAGGCTCTCCTTTGGATGATAATGATCGTAAAGGTTGGCTCATCCGGTTGAACCAATTGGCCCTGGAGCACAAAAAATCGGGTGCCGTGATTGCCTGTTCGGCCCTAAAGAAAAATTACAGAGGTCTTTTGAGGGCCGGCTTGGGGAGCAATATCCGGTTCATTTACTTAAATGGCTCTTTTGATCTCATCAAATCCAGGTTGGAAAACAGAAAAGGCCATTTCATGCCCTTGGAACTCTTGCAATCACAGTTTGACACCTTGGAACCTCCCTTGAAGGCACTTACCTATTCTGTTGAGGACGAACCCTCCAAAATTGTTGGGGAAATCGTCAAAGAACTCAAACAATAGGGATATCTGCCCACCTCTCCCAATAAAAAAAACCACCCTTTAAGGGTGGCTTTGTATTCTTTGATCCATTTCTTACTGGTTTTCGGCCTTGACCACCAAACGGAAACCTTCCCCGTGGATGTTCAAGATCTCGACCATGTCGTCACGTTTGAGATATTTTCTCAACTTGGCAATGTAAACGTCCATGCTCCTCGAGGTGAAGTAGTTGTCGTCCCTCCAGATTTTGGTCAGTGCCAATTCACGGGGCATCAGGTCGTTTTCATGGAGCGCCAACAAACGCAAAAGCTCGTTTTCCTTAGGCGATAATTTGATGGGCTCCTCTTCTTTGTATTTCAGGAAGCGTAGTTTTGAGTTCAGGTGGAAATTCCCAATCTGGAACTCAAATTGCTTACTATCTGCCAAGGTGCTGGATGCTTTTCTTTGAAGTATCGCTTTGAGTTTCATCAACAACACTTCGGAATCAAAGGGCTTGTTCAAATAATCGTCGGCACCTGCCTTATAACCTTTCAGCACATCTTCTTTCATGGTCTTGGCGGTGAGGAAAATGATGGGAACGTTCTCGTTCTTCTCACGGATTTCCCTTGCCAGGGTAAAGCCATCCTTGTAAGGCATCATCACGTCCAAGATACAGACGTCATAATTGTCCTTTTTGAACTTTTCAAAACCTTCCATCCCGTTCTTGGCCAGAACCACATCAAAGTCGTTCATGTTCAAATAATCCTTTAGGACAATTCCAAAATTCGGATCGTCCTCCACCAATAGTATCTTCTTTTTTTCTGTTTCCATAGTTTGTTTTTAGATCAAGGGGAGTTTTATAAAGAACGTGCTTCCTTTGCCTTTTTCGCTCTCCGCATAAACTTCGCCTTGATGATCTTCAATAATTCGTTTTACATAGGCCAATCCCAATCCATGGCCTTTTACATTATGTATGTCACCGGTATGTTCCCGATAGAATTTTTCGAACACTTTTTTCAGTACGGCCTTGCTCATGCCTGCTCCTTGGTCCTGTACTTTTATAATGATGTTGTTCTTCACCACTTCTGTGAACACATCGATTTTTGGGGTCTCGGGTGAGTATTTCACCGCATTGTCCAAAATGTTCACGATCACATTCGTCATGTGCATATCGTTTGCCAACACATCTGACCTTTCAGCATCGAGATGGGCGTTCACGTAGCCTCCTCTATCCTGTACTATCAACTCCACATGGGCAATGGCGTCACCAATGATGTCGTGCATGTCCACCCTATCCTTGTTGATGTCCAATTGGTTCTTCTCCAATTTCGAGATCCTCAATACGTTTTCCACTTGGGCATGCATCCGTTTATTCTCGTCCCTGATCATCCCCAAATACCTCAATACTTTTTCCTTGTCCTCGATGGACTTGGGGTTTCTTATGGCCTCCACGGCCAAATTGATGGTGGCAATGGGAGTCTTGAACTCATGGGTCATATTGTTGATGAAATCCGACTTGATTTCCGATATCCTTTTTTGCTTTATCAATTGATAGATGGCACTGGTATAGGCAATCATGATCACCAAGGTGAAAACCAAGGACAATAGGGCCATTTTCATGATAGAACTGAAAATGAATTTTTTCATGGTGGGAAAGGTCAACAACAAAGAGAAGTTGGTATATCCCTCACTATCCTCAAAAATGGGAGCTTTATATATTTTCGCTCCTGAAAATTTGAACTTTCTGGACCTTATCTTCGTGGGATAACCCTGACTGTACACCCCATATTCGTAATCAATATTGATGTTCCGGTTGTTCAGCTCCTGGCTGAGCAGCAGTTCCAGTTCTGGCTTGGACACCCTCTTGTGAATGGGTCTTGTCTTGGCATACTCCATGAAAACATCTTCCCATGCAGCTCTTTCTATACTGGTGAGACCTCCTATCTTCTCCATTCGTTGGATGGGCGTCAACCGATTGAAGCTTTTGCCATCCAGCCCATATTCTTCCTTGAATACGGCCTTGGTACGCTTGCTCGTATAGTTTTTGAGGGTGGTCGTGTCTTCACCCGTTGTGTTATCAAAGAACGTAGATGATACGTTATAATCTTCTTCCAGAATTCCGTGGGAATAAAAAAGAATCTCATCGGAGTTCAAGTCGCGATCCACAAACAAAAAGTTTCTGTATTGTGTGCTCTTTGGTTCACCAATACTATCCACCATGGAAGCTAGACGATCTGAATATTCTTTCATCTCCATCATCTCTACCCTGTCCGCCACTTTACCCAGTATGTCCGTGACCGTCCTTGAGAACTGTTCTTCTTTGTCGTTAATCGATGTCCGTATCCAATAAACCTGAACAAAAATTATCCCCAAAAGGGATAGGCTCATTAGAATGACCAGAAGAACGAATAGCTTCTTGTTCATTGTGCCAAAATTAAAAATTTAACATTTAGGCCTTTGGCCGTTTAACCTAACCTTAACAAAAATGTTAAAATTACGTCGCCAATGCCATGAGTTTGGTGTGAAGTTCCTCTACTCGCTTCCTTGTGGTTTCCAAATCCATGTTCTCGATACAGAAATGGGCCAAATCCACTTTGTCTCCATCGTCCATTTGATTTTTCATCCGTTCCAATACGGTTTTTGGGCCCACCCCGTCCCTTTCCATCACTCGTTTTAGGCGCACGTCAAGAGGTGCGGTCACCAAAATGATGCGGTCGTAGTGGTCCTGGGCGCCATTTTCGAAGATCAAAGCGGTCTCTTGTACCACATACGGGGCATTCTGATCCTTGGCCCATTCCTTGAAATGCTCCCTCACTGCAGGATGCACAATGGCATTCAGTTTTTGGAGCAATCTTGGATCTTTGAACACCTTTTCTGCCACAAAGGGCCTGTTCAACTCCTTTTTCTGGTATGCCGCTTCGCCCAAAAGATTTATTATGGCATTCCTGACCTTGGAGGACGAAGCCATCAATTGTTTGGCCTCGGAATCGGAATCGTACACTGGCACCCCTAGTTCCCTGAACATTTTGGCCACGGTGCTCTTTCCGCTACCTATTCCTCCCGTTAGTCCGACAATTTTCATAACTGTTTCAATACAAAATTGACCGTATTGTATTCCTGCAACCTTACATCATACACATTTTCGGGGTGCTGGGTTATTTTCAGGAACAGGGTGCTTCCTTCAGAACCGTTCAATTGGGTATAATCCGCCACCACTTCGAAGTCCGCTTTGGAAATTTCCTTCAACCGATCTATCGTTGCCTTGCAGACCACAGTTACCCTGTCCGGAAAAGTCTGCACTTGGTATCCATCGGGAATGTTCAACACCTTCACGGGAACCTCGAATACCTTTTCCGAGAACTTTGCCACCTTTCCTGAAACTATGGCCTTGCCTGAAGAAAATACACTGTTATCCAACCCCTTGGGCAATACCAAGGATACTTCCCTCGAAAAATCACTGGAAACATTGTTCAGCTGTAGCATGGATGTCGAGATCTCATCAATGGTGTCGATTTCCCTGTTGGGCCCTTTGACAACAATATGGTCGGGAGAAATTTGAATTCCTCCTTCCAATAGATAATTTTGTTGGAGCTGAAGTTGGAGGTTCGCTTTGATCGGCACCTCTTTTGAAGCCACCCGGTACATATCCACAATAAGCTCCCTCCTATCCAGATCCATCAACGAGATGCCTTGGGACAATTGTAGGTCCATTTGCTTCCGAAGCTCTTCACCGGCCAATACATATTTGCCGTTTTGGAATGTCGTTTGGGACACATCCACATCAATGCGTTCCTTGAAAAAGTTATGGTATAGAAACTGGAACCCACTCGCCCTGATCTTAGCCTGGATCACATCCTCCGAATCCTTGCCCAACAAAAGCGTGTCCGGCAAGTTCTTGTAGTTGAGGACGAAATCGGTCCGTGATTCGTACGATTCGGACAGGTTGCTGATAAACCAAGACAAAAAAGAGCATAGCAGGAAAAGTGAAAACACTTTCACCTTCTTTTGATTGAGCCCGCTCAGCAACTTCTTGAACACTTTCTACTTTTTCTTGAAAAACAATTTTGGAAATAGTTCCTCTGGTTCCCTGTTACTAAAAGTAAGCAAGATTGTGGACTTGAGAAAACCGACTCCGTACCCATAAAATTGCGTCAATGCTGCATAAAGGGCCAAAAAGGCCACTTTGATATCCCTGTTTTTGATCCATGCATCGAGAAACAAGGTCAAAAAATAAAAAAGATAGAGCATCAAGGGGAGCCACATCCCCAAAAAGGCTAAGATCAAGGACAGACAAAGGCCGGCCATAAACAGCGTGGGGAACCAGTAGGTAGGCCTTGCGGTGCCCGGATGCCACTTATTGAGAACGGGGCGTACCATGCCAAATTTGTTCACTTGGATGTAAAATTTGTCCCAATCGATACGTCTCTTGTGGTAGACAAAAGCATTGGAGAACAATCGCGAATCGAAACCTGCCTTCCAAATGCGAAAAGTGAGGTCGGGGTCCTCTCCGGGATGTATACGCCCAAAACCGCCCACTTTGGCAAAGGCGTCACCGGAAATTCCCATGTTAAAGCTACGGGGCTGGAATTTTCCCACCGATTTTTTCCCTCCACGGATTCCCCCAGTGGTGAAAAACGAGGTCATCACATAGTTGATTGCCTTTTGCACGGTGGTAAACGATTGGTCCGCGGCGTCCGGACCGCCAAAACAGTGCACAAACTCCCTTTTCAGCTCCTTGTCCACTTCGGTGAGGTATTGTTGGGGAAGGATACAGTCCGAATCCAGAATGATGAAATAATTCCCCTTGGCCTTTTGCATGCCGAAGTTCCTGGAATCGCCGGGGCCTGAATTGGGTTTATAGTAGTAGGAAATATGGAGCTTCTCCTGAAAGCCCTCCACCACCCTTTCCGAGCTTTCTGAAGAGCCATCCTCAACGATGACCACTTCAAAATCTTCCTTAAAATCCTGTTTCCGAAGGCTTTCCAACAGCTCCCGGATTTCTTCAGGCCTGTTGTATACAGGCACCACTATGGAGAAAAAGGTGTTCATGTTAAATAGAAAAGCCATCCCTAAAAGGATGGCTCACTGTATTATTTATGTTGTTTATTTGCTAAACTCATCGATTACCTCTTGGCTTACCCCGGTGTTGGAGAACCCACCGTCGTGGAAGAGGTTCTGCATGGTCACTTTCTTGGTGAGGTCCGAGAACAGGCTCACGGTATAGTTGGCGCAGTCATCGGCCGTGGCATTGCCCAAGGGGGACATTTTCTCGGCATAGTTGATGAACCCACCGAAACCTTTCACACCTTGCCCGGCCGTGGTCGGGGTCGGAGATTGGGAAATGGTGTTCACACGCACTTTCTTTTCCTTTCCGAAGAAATAACCAAAACTTCTGGCCACGGATTCCAAATAGGCCTTGTTGTCAGCCATATCGTTGTAATCCGGAAAGGTCCGTTGTGCCGCCATATAGGTCAGGGCCACAATGCTGCCCCACTCGCTCATGGCATCAGCCTTGTATAATGTCTGCAATACCTTGTGGAAGGATAGTGCGGACACATCCCAGCCCTTTGCGGTAAAATCGTAGTTCTCGTCCGTGTAGGCCCTCCCCTTTCTTACGTTGACGGACATTCCTATGGAATGAAGGACAAAATCGAGTTTGCCGCCCAAAACGTCCATGGATTGCTCCACGAGGTTCTTCAGGTCTTCTTCATTGGTGGCATCAGCAGGAATGATCTCTGAATTGGTCTTTGCGGCCAGTTCCTTTATCTGCCCCATACGCATGGCAATGGGTGCGTTGGTGAGTACAAACGTGCCGCCTTCTTCATGGACCCGTTCCGCTGTTTTCCATGCAATGGAATTTTCATCCAATGCTCCAAAAATGATTCCTTTCTTACCTTTTAAAAGATTGTATGCCATATGTTCTTTCAATTGTTGATTGTGGGACAAAGATATTTATTCTGATCCACTATTGCCCAATAAAAGAGCAAAAGACCGCTGCGCTGTTAGAGAATAGAAAAAAGAATGGAGCGAAACGACTCATAACTCTGAACCCATAACCCATAACTATTGCAACAGTTCCCTTGCGTGGGCCAATGCGGACTCGGATATGCTCTTGCCGCCCAACATTTCCGCAAGTTCCCTCACCCGTTCTTCCACGCTCAACTGCTTTATGTGGGTACTTGTCCCCTGTTCGCTCTCTTCCTTATACACCTTGAACTGGTACTGTCCCTTGGAGGCCACTTGGGGCAAATGGGTAATGGAAAACACCTGCATGTTCTGGCTCATTTGCTGCATGATCTCGCCCATTCGGTTGGAGATTTCCCCGGAAACCCCAGTATCGATCTCATCGAACATCAAGGTGGGCAAGTGCTCGTAGGTGGCCAGAATGGATTTAATGGTCAGCATAATGCGGGAAAGTTCCCCACCCGATGCCACTTTCTTCAGCTCTCCGTAACTGGAACCTTTATTGGCTGAAAACAAGAATTCGAGATCATCTTTTCCATTGAATTTGAAGATGTTAGAAGGGTTTATCTCGATCTTAAAAGTAGCTGATGGCATTCCCAAGGAAGCTAGATTTTCCTGAAGTACCTGCTTCAGTTTGGGAACGATGCCCTTTCTGGCTTTGTGTATGTTTTGGGCCCATGCTTCCACTTGTTGGGTGATTCGGTCCACTTCACCTCTCTTATCCGCTATTTTTGATTCGATATTGGCAACGGCTTCCACTTTTTGTGCCAACTCATCACGTATAGCGATCAACTCCGCAACTGTGGCCACATGATGTTTTTTCTGAAGGTCGTACAGTAGCTGCAACTGACCGTTCACGACTTCCAATCGTGCCGGATCGGCTTCTACGGTATCTTTCAGCTGTTCTATTTCCGAGGCAATGTCGTCGGTTTCTATCAAAACGGATTCAATTCGTTCGCCAAGCGATTTGTAAGCAGGGCCAAACTCGGTCAAGGCTTGAAAAGCACGTCTCAAATCGGCCAATCGGCCCAAAATACCCAATTGTTCATCGTTCAGCAATTGATGTCCCGTGGAAAGCTGCTCCATGATCTGCTCCACATTGCTCAATTGCTCATACTCCGTTTCCAACTCCTCCTGCATGCCCTCTTTCAACTTGGCATCTTCCAGTTCCTTCAGCAAAAAACTGTTGTATTCATGCTCCTTATCCGCATTGGACTGGAACGTTTCCAGTTCTTTCAGCTCTTTGGCGGCCTTCTTCAACAGTTGCAAGTGCGCTCCATATTCCTTTAGGTTATCAGCATTTCCGGCCAGGGCATCCACCACTTTCATCTGGAAGTCATTCTCCGTGAGCCTCATGGTCTGGTGCTGGGAATGCACATCCACCAATTGGTCGCCCAAAGCCTTCAACACGTCCAAAGTGACTGGGGTATCATTCACAAAGGCCCTGGATTTTCCACTGGGCAGGATTTCCCTGCGGAGAATGGTCACATCTTCATAATCAAGGTCATTTTCCTTGAAAAACTGTTGGAGTTGGTATTTTGAAAGATCAAACTCAGCCTCAATGACACATTTTTGCTCCTCGTTCTTGAGCGAAGTGAGGTCGGCACGCTTGCCCAGCACCAAGGAAAGGCCTCCCAACAAGATGGACTTTCCTGCCCCGGTTTCCCCTGTAATGGTCGTGAAGCCTTTGGGGAACGCAACGTTCACATCGTCGATCAACGCATAATTTTGGATGGAAAGATTTGTCAGCAATTCTGAAGATTTTATCCGTAAATATAAATCTCTTTATAGAACTGCACTAGTATTTTATCTCATTCCAAGTGTTGGAATAGAATGGCGCCACTTTGTTCAGGGTTTCTTTTAGTTTGACGACATCCACCGTAGGTCCATCGGAAAAGATGTTCTGGATCTCCTCGGACTTGGCATCAAAAAAGGTCTGAATCAAAAAGGCATTGGGTCTGCGTTGCACCAAGGTCTCAAAAAGCCGAAGGCTTCCCGCGACAATCTGCTTGCCGGTGCTGTTGTTGTCCGCCAAAATGTCCAATCCCTTCCTGTGGTAGTTGTACATGGCTATACGGTATTCCCTGAAAGAGTTACTGAGTAGATTGTCCACCAATTCAAACCGGGTACGCTGCCCTGTTTCTTGGCTCCACCCACTATAATTGGAGCTCTGGGCCTGGGTAACGATATTCTGTGCCCTTCGGTAAAAATCATTTCCGCCTTCCAATGAAAAGGTATCGGCATCCAATCCCAAAACCACATAAACGTAGTAGGAAATCACGGCCACTAGGTTGGAATCGAATGAATTGGGATTGTAGACCAAAGGCTGAAACTCCTGATACTGAAAGTTAAAGGCATCGTCCTTATAATTGAACACAGGACTTTCGTAGGAAGTGTTGAACACCGGTCTTGACGATTGTATCTGTATGTTGGCCTCAAAACGGTCCGATTCGTATTGGGTCACCGTGATGAACATGCGTGCATTCACCCGTTCGTTCTCCCGATACACTCTGTTTGTCCATTTGCTTTTATTGACAAAATCGTTCAGAGATCGCTCCAAGGTCTTGAAAATCTGCTGGTTGGTCTGACCCACCTGATCGGAATTGACTGTGACCACGCAATTGAGCTCTTGAGCGGAGATCGACAAAGAAATGAAAAGTAAAAAAATGGACAACAGTGTCTTATGCATGGATCCTGGAGATGATTTCTTTCCAAATGTCCGAGGCCACTTCGGGCTTCGTCTTCAATCCAAACGTTTTTATGTCCAAATTCTTATCAATGAAAGTAATTTTATTGGTCCCTGCACCAAAACCCGCACCATCTTCCTTAAGTGAGTTCAGGACAATACCGTCCAGGTTCTTGCGTTTCAACTTGCCCTTCGCGTTCTCCAGTTCATTTTCAGTCTCCAAGGCGAAACCTACCAAAAACTGATGTGTTTTTTGTTCTCCTAGGGACAGGAGGATGTCTGGATTCCGTTCCAGCTCGATCTGCATGTCACCATCCTTCTTCTTGATCTTCTCCGTTGCCACATGCTTGGGTCGATAATCGGCTACCGCTGCTGCACAGATAGCTACGTCCACCGTCTGGTAGTGCTGGTGGCAGGCATCGTACATTTCCCGTGCCGATGTGACCCTGATCAATTCGACAGAGCCATGATCAATGTTCAAGTAGGTAGGTCCGGAGACCAAAATCACCTTTGCACCAAGGTCTGCGGCCTTTTTGGCCAGTTCAAAGCCCATGGTACCCGATGAGTGGTTGCCCAAAAAACGAACAGGGTCTATGGCCTCATAGGTCGGACCAGCAGTGATCAATACCTTTTTGCCACTCAAAGGCAATCCTTTTGCCAAATCTGCTTCGATAAAGCTGATGATGTTTTCCGGTTCTGCCATGCGTCCCTCTCCGTGCAATCCACTTGCCAATTCCCCTGACTCAGCAGGAATCAGGACATTGCCAAAGGATTCCAACTTTTCAATGGAGGTTTTGGTGGATGGATGTTTGTACATGTCCAAATCCATTGCGGGTGCAAAATACACAGGGCATTTTGCGGAAAGGTAGGTGGCCAAAAGAAGATTGTCGCAAGTGCCGTTGGCCATTTTGGAAAGTGTGTTGGCCGTCGCTGGGGCAATGAGCATGATATCCGCCCAAAGGCCCAACTCCACATGATTGTTCCAAGAAATGCTCCCCTCCTCTTCATGGACAAAATCCAACAATACGGGATTCTTGGACAAAGTGGACAAGGTGAGGGGGGAAACAAAAGAGCTGGCACTCTCGGTCATCACTATTTTGACCTGGGCACCAGCTTTGATGAGTAACCTAACCAGAAATGTGGTCTTGTATGCGGCAATTCCCCCGGAAATACCCAAAAGGATGTTCTTACCGCCAAGCATTTCTTAGGCGTCTTTCTCTGTGTTCCTGTAATAGATTTTGTCTTCCAACCACTCCTGAACGGCCAAAGCATGGGGTTTTGGCAGTTTTTCGTAGAACTTGGAAACCTCGATCTGCTCCTTGTTCTCAAAAACTTCCTCCAAACTATCGCTGTAGGTGGCAAACTCCTCCAGTTTTTCCAACAACTCTTTTTTGATGTCGGAGTTGATCTGGACAGCACGCTTTGAAGCTATGGAAATGGCTTCGTAAATGTTCCCGGTCTTGGAATCGAACTCATTCCTGTTGAGGGTAGCTGTGGAAACTGGAGCTTTGGTATTCTTCAAATCTTGCATAATGTTGCAGCTTTAAACTTTTTATTTTGAAACGGTAGCGGTATAGACGCTCAATTCCTTCTGGATGGCCTTGGCTAGGTCATCTGCCTTGTCCTTGAACTTGGTTTCCGGAAAATAGCGCATTAAATTGTTGTATGATCCAAGAGCATCTTCCAAACGCTCTTTCTTTTTATCCTCGGTACTGTTCATCGCCAAGTTGGTGGTTGCCTCAATACGATAGTAGAGCGCTTCTTCCCTATAGATGGAACCTGGATTGTCCGAGATAAAATTGTCAAGTGCGGTGATGGCTGAGATCAAAATGGGATAGTTGAACTTGCCCAATTTATTGAACTGCTTGGCTATCTCAATCTCTTTTTTCTCCTTTTTGGTGGTCAGCTCCACTGCCATCGCATTGGCCTCTTCAAAAAATTCCGACTCTGGGTATGTGTTGATGAAAATCTGCAACTTGGAGAGTGCCTTGTCCGTATCCGTTTGATCCAGCGAATATCGTGGAGAAAGCTCATAATAGCTCTTGGCCCCATAAAAGCTGGCCTCCTGTATCTTTTCACTCCTGGGATAAGACTTCACAAAACGCTCAAACTGATAGCCGGCCAAGTAATAGTCCTCATTTTTGAAATAACAGTCGGCAAAGAAAAACATCACCCGCTCTCCTTGTGGTTTGCCAACATATTGCGGAGCTATCTGCTCGAAGAGCCTTACCGCTCTCTTGTAATCGCCTTCATTGTACAATTTTTCGGCCATATCATATTTGGCCTTGGCATCCGTGTTCTTGAGTACTTTTTGGTACTCGCTACAGGATGTTAGGAAAGCTATTGCAGAGCAAAGAAGAAGAATTGACCTTATTTTCAAAAACATTTTGCAAAATTAGTGATAATGAACGGATTTAAAAAAAGATTTTACCGCTCAAAAATAAGGGTATAGAGGTCACTCCCCAATAATAGGCACAATATTTAACGAATTTTAAACACGGGCCGCGTCCATCGACTTCAAAAATGTTTGGATCTTGCCCTTCAATGAGGGACTTGCCTCCACCAGTGGCAACTTGACCACCGCATTGGAAAGGCCCAAGTTTTCCAATATGCTTTTGATTCCAGCGGGATTTCCCTCCTCAAAGATAAGTGACATCAATGGCAAAAGTTTGTGGTGAATCCGATAAGCTTCCGTGGCATTCCCCTGAATGCCCAAATTCATCATTTTGGAGAATTGGGAAGGCAATCCTTGTCCCAAGACCGATATCACTCCTGCCCCACCCGCCAAAACGGTCGGAAGTGCCGTGAAATCATCTCCGGAGATGACCAAGAAATCCTTGGGTTTACCTGCAATGATCTTATCGATCTGCACCATATCGCCACAGGCTTCCTTGATGCCAATGATGTTGGAAAAATCGTTTGCGAGGCGCAATGTGGTCTCGGGCAACATATTACTTCCGGTCCTTGAGGGTACGTTGTACAGGATCACTGGCTTAGGGGAAGCTCCGGCAATGGCCTTGAAATGCTGATAGATGCCCTCTTGAGTGGGCTTGTTGTAGTAAGGGGAAACGGAAAGAATGGCGTCGAATTCTGTCAAATCCAACGTATTCAATTCCTCTACAAGAGCTTCTGTATGGTTTCCGCCTACACCCAATACCAAAGGTAATCTTCCGGCATTGGTGCGCACCACCACATCCATGACCAATTGCTTGTCGGCCTTGGAAAGCGTGGCAGATTCGCCAGTAGTGCCCAACACCACCAGATAATCAACACCCCCTTGGATGTTGTGCTCCACAATCTGTTGCAGCGCATTGGCATCCACGGATAAATCTTCCCTGAACGGGGTGACCAAAGCGACTCCTGTTCCGATCAATTGTTCCATCTATATTTCGTTTAAAACCTTTAAATATTTTTTCAGCTCCGTCTTGAACAATTTAAAGTCCTTCAAGGGCGTGTTCAAAATCAGATCATTGATTTTCTGGTCCTGGGGTCCCAACCCGACCTTCAAACGTGCCTGGGTCTTCACGGACAACAGTTTCATCATCAGGTTGTCCTCTTCATAATAATTGATGAGCATGTCATACTCCCTACCCAAAAACTCCAGCACATATCCATTCTCTATCTGGCCCTTCCATCCCAAATCCTTATCCGAAAACATTTGGATGGAATATGGTGAATTTTTATCGTATTCCCTTTTGTACCCAACTATCTTTATGGCGTTGGGGCGCAGCGAAAATTCCTCGATCAATTCATAAAAGAGCTCGGCCTTCTGGAAATTGTCCACATCCACTATGCAGCCAACACTGGTAATTCCCTTTTCCCGGTCTATGGGCAACGAAGGCTTTTCCATTTCCTCCTTCAAATATCTGAGCCCAGATTTAACCTTAAATTTGTCTTGGAGTCCCCTTATGAACATATTTTTGTGCATTTTTACAAAGGTAAATAATCTACCAAGACGACTTAACAAAGATACACACGTGATTGATTTAAAATTTAAACAAATTGTTGCAATTGTAACTTTTTGTTTTTTATTCTCCTGTAAAAATACCACTGGTGAGCTCTCCGAAATTCAAGGAAAACAGATTCCCATTGATGCATCCATTAAAGAGAATGATTCCATTTCCGAATTTATCTCCCCATACAGAAACCGGATAAACGAAGTGCTGGACAGCACACTGGCCTATGCCCCAAAACCATTTTTGCTGGACGATGGCAAACGGAACACCTCCATGGGAAATCTGATGGCGGACATTGTTTTTGAGGAAACGGCTCCTATATTTAAAGGCAGGACAGGAAAAGAACTTGATTTTGTGGTGCTCAATTACGGGGGTGTACGCTCTATCATTTCTGCGGGGAATGTAAGCGCCCGGAATGCCTATGAGGTGATGCCCTTTGAGAATTACATTGTAGTGGTGGAACTCAATGGTTCCGCCGTGAGAAAGCTTATCGATTTTTTGACCAAAGCCACCCGAAAACATCCCATTTCTGGAATTCAGATCGTGGTGGACAAGAGCAGTGGCCTGGAATCTGTGGATATCCAGGGAAGACCATTTGACGAGACCCGCAACTACTATGTCGCCACTTCCGATTATCTGGTACAAGGTGGGCCTAGCATCGGCTTTTTCAACGAAATGATTTCTGTAACCGATACCGATTATCTATTGCGCAATGCCATCATTGACCATTTTAGGAAAGTGGACACCTTGAAGGCCGTGGTGGATGATCGTTTTATACAACTGGACCAATGAAAAGAAGGGATTTTTTAACCAACACCGCCGCAGCCTCTACCCTCATAGGTCTTGGAGGATTGGGCATGAACTCTTGTTCCCATTTGGGCCAAAAGCATATCACCATTTTGCACACCAACGATGTGCACAGCCACATAGACCCATTTCCTGCTTCGCATTCCGAGTTTGCCAATTTGGGCGGAATTGCCAAAAGGGCCACTTTGGTGGAGCGGATACGAAACGAGAATCCGAACACCCTGCTCTTTGATGCCGGGGACATTTTCCAAGGAACCCCTTATTTCAATTTTTATGGCGGTGAACTGGAGTTCAAGTTGATGAGCAAATTAAAGTATGACGCATCGGCCATCGGCAACCATGATTTTGACAATGGAATCGACGGGCTATTGGCCCAGATGCCCCATGCCTCCTTTGAACTCATCTGCGCCAACTACGATTTCACCAATACGGTAATGAACGGGTATGTGAAGCCCTACAAGACCTACCTCGTAGACGGGGTCAAAATCGGGGTATACGGACTTGGCATTGCACTGGATGGCCTAGTGACCAAAAAGTTGTACAAAGAAACCGTATATCTGAATCCATATGAGATCGCTTTGGATATGGAACAAAAATTAAAGGAGGAGGAAAACTGCGATCTGGTCATCTGTCTTTCACATTTGGGATACGACTATGACAATCCTGAAAGGCCTATGGACACCCAATTGGCCCAACGCACCCATTATACCGATCTGATCATTGGTGGACACACCCATACCTTTCTTGAAAAACCGGATGTGCGGACCAACCAAAAAGGGAATAACGTTTTAGTGAACCAAGTGGGCTGTTATGGCATCAATTTGGGACGCATCGATTTCTATTTTGACACCGATAAAAATGCCTCTGCCGAAGGAGTGAGTATTGTGGTTTAATGTACTATGGGAAGTTCCAGGTTCCAGGTTTCAGGTTTCAGGTTTCAGGTTTCAGGTCAAAGTTCAAATTCAAGAGCAAAAGAACCAATAACCAAGCACCAAATCACAAATTACAGTGTGCAGGAAGCAGTTGGCAGTAGCAGAACAACAAAAGTCTATTTTCTATCGTCTATGGTCTTTGGTCTTTTTGACACTAATTTCATAAATGGCACGAAATACTCCCGACGTTTCGACTGCGCTCAACGTGACACTTCTGACCTCAAACACATACTCCTTCCATTTTCCCAAAGAAACAATTGAACTTGAACCTGAAACTTCACGCTTGAACTTCTTAAAAATGGGCCTCAACCAAAACCTTGAGTTCTTCTTCCAGGCCATACTCTGGAAAAGGCCGTCCGGCCTGTCGGTACCAATATCCCGCATTCCACTTGTCACCTTCCCATCGATGTAGATAAGCGTGTATCCAACTGCCCATGGATGTGTGGATATCCTGTGCAATGTCGTGCGAGGCCACCCAATCCTCCTTGGCAGCAAACCAGAGAGCCCGCAAGGAATCTGGCCAATCCTTGGGCGGAGTGGTCAAATCCAGGCTTTCCTGAAAAGCTTCGTAGGTTTTGGGTGTCATGCTTGCAGCTTTTGTAAAAATTCCTGTTCGGATATGATGGGTACCCCCAGACTTTCTGCCTTGGTCTTTTTGCTTGGCCCCATATTGTCCCCTGCTACCACAAAACTGGTTTTGGAAGATATGGAAGAGGCTACTTTACCCCCATTGTCCTCGATCATCTTTTTCAATTCGTCCCTACTGACGGTCTCAAAAACCCCTGACACCACAAAGATCTGTCCTTTCAACTTGTCCGTTTGGTTCTCCAGTTGTTCTTCCGATAAGGAGAATTGCAATCCGTAGGATTTCAAGCGGTCAATGATCACCAAATTGGCAGGTTCGGAGAAAAAGTTGACCACACTTTCCGCAATTCGCTCCCCAATTTCATCGACGGCCACCAATTCTTCTTGGGATGCAGCCATCAAGGCATCGATATTTTTATAGGCCTTGGCCAGTTTTTTGGCCACGGTTTCCCCCACATATCGAATACCTAGGGCAAAAAGTACCCGTTCAAAAGGTATGGCCTTGGAAGCAGCCACCCCGTTCACCAAATTTTCTGCGGATTTATCCGCCATACGTTCCAAGGGTACCACCTGTTCCTTCGTCAAGGTGTACAGGTCTGCGTAGTTGGCAATCAACCCTTGCTTGAAGAGCAGTTCCACCGTTTCGCTCCCCATACCCTCTATATCCATGGCCTTTCGGGAAATAAAATGCTGGATGCGCCCCGTGATCTGGGTTGGACACCCTGTGTCATTCGGACAAAAATGTTGGGCCTCCCCTTCTTTTCTGATCAATTCGGTAGCACATTCAGGACAATGCGTAATATATTCGGTCGGTTTGGAATCAGCAGATCGCTTGCTGAAATCCACCGCAATGATCTTAGGGATGATCTCGCCCCCTTTTTCCACAAAAACGGTATCTCCTACCCGAACATCCAGTTTGGCGATCTGATCGGCATTGTGCAAGGAAGCGCGCTTTACCGTGGTTCCCGCCAACAGAACGGGCTGAAGGTTCGCCACGGGTGTTATGGCACCGGTCCTACCCACTTGATAGGTGATCTCATTGAGCACTGTGGAGGCCTGTTCCGCCTGAAACTTATAGGCCATGGCCCATCGGGGCGACTTGGCGGTATACCCCAGCTCTTCTTGCTGCTGTATACTGTTCACCTTCACAACCACACCATCGGTCTCAAAAGGCATACTGTGCCTATGCGAATCCCAATAATCCGCAAATTGCATTACTTCCTTTGTGGATTTGCAAAGTTTGGCCACCGTCGGGACCTTGAAACCCCATGATCTGGCCTTTTCCAACATTTCAAATTGGGAGGAGATGCCCAAGTTGCTCCCCGCAACACTGTAGAGCAAGCATTCCAAAGGGCGTTGGGCCACAAGGGCACTGTCCTGTAACTTCAGACTGCCAGAAGCCGTATTCCGTGGGTTCATGTATGGATCCTCCCCTGCCTCTATGCGTTCCTGGTTCATTTTGGCAAACCCCTCCAAGGTTAGAATGATCTCTCCTCGGATATCAAATTTAGGGGGATAATCTCCTTTCAATTGCAAGGGGACCGATCGTATCGTCTTGATATTGGTGGTCACATCATCTCCCTGGAAACCATCGCCCCGTGTGACCGCCCTTATCAGTTTGCCTTCTTCATAAGTCAGGCTGATCGAGGCTCCATCATACTTCAGCTCACAGGTAAACTCAACCTCCACATCACCCAGAATGCGCTGGATACGCTTTTCCCAATCCTCAAGGTCCTCTTTGGAATACGAATTGTCCAAGGAATACATCCGATGCTCGTGCGCCACGGTCTCAAAGTTCTTGGTGACCATACCCCCAACCCGAATCGTGGGTGAAGCGGGATCGTAAAATTCAGGATGCTCCGTTTCCAGTTGTTGAAGCTCTTTGAGCTTCATGTCAAATTCATAATCGGAGATGGAGGGTTGGTCCAGCACATAGTATTTGTAATTGTGCTCGTTGAGTTCCTTTCTGAGGGATTCTATTTTTTGTTCTATGCTCATCTGTCTTATTATCCGATTTAAAAACACCCCTAAAGTCCCCTACCTTCGGCAGGCAGGCCTTTGGGAACAATTGCTTTTAGCATTCGATCATTGCCGAAGATGTCCTTTCGCAGTTCAATTTCCGAAAAATTATGGGCTTTCAAAAGCGCCTTTGTTTCCTCACCCAGATATTGGTTGATTTCCAGATAGAGACTTCCCTTTTCTTTCAAATGGCTTCCACAAAACTGGGCAATGGCCCTATAAAAAACAAGTGGGTCCCCATCGGACACAAAAAGCGCCAAAGATGGTTCATGGTCTTTGACATTGTTCTTGATTTCTTCCTTTTCCAACTCCCTGACATAAGGAGGATTGGACACGATAATGTCAAAATCCAGTTCAAGTTCAAGAGCAAGTTCAGGGGCAAGAATGTCATTTTTCAGGAAGGTGATGTCCACTTGGTTCAACCTTGCATTTTCACGGGCCACTTCGAGTGCCTTTTCCGAAACATCGATGGCATATACTTTTGCTTGGGGCAGATGTTTGGCCAGCGCAATGGCGATACAACCACTTCCGGTGCCGATATCCAAAATTTGCAAAGAACAATCATTGGGCGTTGTCGAAATGACGCTTCGACTCCGCTCAGCGTCCAAATCCTTCTTTTTTGTTTGACAATCTTCCAAAATCCACTGCACCAACTCCTCGGTTTCAGGTCTTGGGATCAGTACGGCTTCATTCACTTGAAGTTCCAGGTCCATAAAATGGGCCGTTCCCAAAATATATTGAAGGGGCCGTTCCTGCTTCAATTGTGACAATGCCTCAAACAACGGCTGCTCCTCTTCTTTGGTCAAAGTAAGTTCAGGCTGAATGGCCAAAACAAACCTTTCCAGTCTCAGGTAGTGTTCAATACACCGATAAAAAAAAGAGTCGATTTCTTCCTTGGGGTAGGTCTTCCCCAGTTCTTTATGAAAAATGTTCTTGATCTCCTTGAGCAGCATTACAACTTTTTAAGCATCCAAACGGGACAGGAATAATGCCCCGTGTTCCCCAAAGGCGCATCAATATATTCGAAGCCATTTTTCTTGTACAGTTTTTGGGCCGCCGCCATATAGGGCATGGTTTCCAGATAGCATTCATCAAACCCAAAATCCTTGGCCCTTTGCAAACATACCTGCATCATTTCCGAACCGATGCCCTTGCCCCTGGCCTCTTCCAAAAAATACATCTTTTGGAGCTCGCAAACGTTGCCCGCATAGTTCTGCAATGGGGCAATGCCCGCGCAGCCGATGATCTTTCCATCGTGCTCCACCACAAAATAGGTTGCCCTCGGCACATCATATTCGGCATACATGTCGTCCAGCGCCTTGTCCGCATAGGCTGTGCCCACTTTTGGGACCCCCATATCCTCCAAGACCTTGCGTATTACCTTGGCCACTTGTTCGTTATCTTCGGGGCTAATTTCCCGAATTTTTGCATTTCCCATAATGCCGTTTAATATGCTATTTTTGCTGGGTGAATATACACCAAAAATATATCCTCCGTTGCATGGAACTGGGCAAAAAGGGCCTAGGAACCACTGCCCCCAACCCCATGGTGGGATGCGTGATCGTGCATGATGGAAAAATCATCGGGGAAGGCTTTACCAGTCCTTATGGTGGTCCACATGCAGAGGTCAATGCCATCAACTCCGTGGAGGACAAAAGTGTACTTTCACAAGCTTCGCTCTATGTGACTTTGGAACCCTGTTCGCATTATGGAAAAACACCTCCTTGTGCCGATTTGATCATAAAGCACCACATTCCAGAAGTATTCATTGGGCTGAAGGATCCCCATGACAAGGTGGCCGGAAAGGGCATCCAAAAACTGGAAGAAGCAGGTTGCAAGGTAACCGTCGGCATCTTGGAAAAGGAATGTAGGGAGCATCACAAACGATTTCTGACGTATCAGGAAAAGAAAAGACCATACATCATCCTAAAATGGGCCGAGACCCAAGATGGTTTTATGGCCCCCGACGACACCAAAAGGAAGGACAAGCCTGAACCCTATTGGATCACAAATCCCTATTCCAGACAGTTGGTGCACCAATGGCGGAGCGAGGAACAGGCCATTTTGGTCGGGACCAACACCGTTTTGGAGGACAACCCGAAATTGAACACCCGGGATTGGGCGGGCAAAAACCCGATCCGGATCGTTTTGGACAAAAACCTGAGAATAGACCCCGACTTCCATGTGCTGGACGGGTCCGTGAAGACCATTGTGCTTACCCAACAAACGGATTCTTCAAAATTTATACAAGGAATTGCATATGAAGTATTGGATTTCAACAAGCCTATGGCCCAACAGATTTGCGAAGTGCTCCATAAACAGTCCATCAGCAGCGTTATTGTGGAGGGAGGCGCAAAAACCCTTCAAACTTTTATCGATGAGGGACTTTGGGACGAAGCCCGGATATTCACGGGAGCCATTCGTTTTGGCAATGGGATTGCTGCCCCAAAATTAAATGCCGTGCTTCAGCATAGAGAAACGATCTTGTCCGACATTCTATCCATCTACACCAAATGATCAAAAACATCATCTTCGATTTTGGCGATGTGCTCATCAACCTAGATAAACCGGCAACGGCAATGGCCATGATGAAATATGGGTTTCAAGGCATCACTCCTACCTTGGACACCTTGTTCAAGGACTATGAAAAAGGATTGATAAATTCCTCTAGCTTTCTCAGCGAAGTTTCAGGCCTTTTCCCCAATGCTGACATGGAGCACCTGACCCATGCCTGGAACGCCATTTTATTGGATTTTCCGGAACACCGGTTGGAGTTTTTGGAAAACCTTGCCCAAGAAAATGAATATCGCCTGTTCCTATTGAGCAATACCAACGATTTGCACATGGAATGCGTGAGGGAGCAAATGGGCATGGAGCGGTTCAATAGGTTCAAAAATGCATTCGAGGTGTTTTATCTGTCCTACGAAATGGGCATGCGGAAACCCGATGCCGAAATCTTTGAATTTGTGCTGGAAGAAAACAATCTGACCGCCCCGGAGACCTTTTTTGTGGACGATGTGAAGGAAAATACGGATGCCGCTGCGCTTTTGGGCATCCATGTGTGGAACCTGCAAGTGGGCCAAGAAGACATCACCCAACTAAAATCACACCTATAAATGATAGACCTGGCCCTTAGCGTTCTCAGCTCCACCCTGATCTTCGTCGCCTTCAAGCTATTCGGTGTCTATAAAGTCCAGACCCTGCATGCCATCATCACCAACTATGTGGTGGCGTGCTTGGTTGGTCTGTTTCTATACGAGGGGGATATGGATATTGCACAATTGTCCAGTACTTCGTGGTATTGGGGTCCCATTGCGCTTGGCGTACTGTTTATCACCATTTTCAACTTGATGGCAAAGTCCACACAGGTGTCCGGGGTCTCCGTGACCTCCGTGGCCACAAAAATGTCGTTGGTAATTCCCGTTGTGGTTGGAGTGGTTGTATATAAGGAAGAACTGTCCATCCTTCAAATCGTTGGGATTGTACTCGCCCTGTTGGCTGTTTACCTATCTTCCCAAAAGGAGAAGGGCATCACCATCAACCGAAAGGACCTCTTGCTACCGCTATTGGTGTTTTTGGGTTCAGGTATTATTGACACCAGCATCAAATATTTTGAGGAAAAACACCTGACTGACCAAGAGATTCCCATTTTTTCTTCCATGGTGTTCGGCTGTGCCGCATTGACCGGATTGATTTTCATCGGCATCAAGTCCTTCAAGACACCATTGAGGGTCAACTTCAGAAACATCCTTGGCGGTATTGCGCTTGGGGTGCCCAATTACTTTTCCGTCTTCTTTTTGATACGGGCCCTTCGCTCGGACATGCTCAACAGTGCCGCGGTCTTCACCCTGAACAATGTGGCCATCGTTATGCTTTCCACCATTCTCGGCATCCTTCTGTTCAAGGAAAGGTTGGGTGCAAAAAACTGGGGAGGGGTCGTTTTGGCCATTCTGAGCATAATATTGGTAGCTTTGTTCTGATGGAGAAAGATGATGTCTACAAAACCATTGGAGCACCTTCCCCTGAAATTCTATACAAGGACAAGAAGAGCAAGTTCTTTGCCTCGGCATTCCCCATTACTTCCGAAGATGAGGTGAAACCAATCGTGGAAGAGCTTCGCAAGAAATACCACACGGCCAACCATGTCTGCTACGCATGGCAGTTGGGCGAAAAACAACGTTCCTACCGCGCCAATGATGATGGAGAACCCAACAATTCGGCAGGCATGCCCATTTATGGGCAGATACAGTCCTTTGATGTGACCAACATTCTGGTTACAGTTACCCGAATATTCGGTGGCACCAAATTAGGGGTAGGCGGATTGATACAGGCCTACAAAACCGCGGCGCAAATGGCCCTTGAGAGTACAGAAATTGTAGAACGGGTCATACAGGACCAGCTCCTACTCCGTTTCGGCTACCCGGAAATGGACAAGGTGATGCGGGCCATCAAGCAAAAGAATCTCGACATGGTTTCCCAAAAAATGGATATGGATTGTGAATTGATCCTATCGGTCCGATTAAGTGAAACAGAACAGGTGCTCCAACTTTTCGATGAAATGCAGGGGGTGGATGTGTCTATTATTTAATGGAACCAAGACCGCTTCGCTTTAAGACATAAGAATAAAGACCTTTTGGTTTCGGGTTTAAGGTTGAAGGATATTGAAATCTGTACACTAATAACGGGGGTATTGAAACTTGATTTTTGAAGTCAGCTATCGGGAGTTGAAATTGGTTTCTTGGTTCCTGACTCCCACATCTTCATTTGACACGAATGATACGAATTGACTCGAATCTATTTTGAACTTGGTCTTGAACTTGTCCCTTGTTCCTTGTCTACGGTCTATTAATAAATCAATCCTCCAGTTTTTCAAGGATATAATCGGGGCATTTGATGGGCTTGCCCGTATTCTTGTCCATAAAGGCCAGAACGGTATGGCCAGTGGCCAACAACTCCCCTGCTTCATTGACGACCTTGTACTCAAACGCTATCTTGACCATCGGCCGACTCTTCAGGCGGGTCTCCACAGTGAGCAGGTCGTCGTATAGCGCAGATTTTTTATAATCGATGTGCAAGGATATTACGGGCAGCATCACCCCGCTGTCTTCCATACTTTTATAGGTGATGCCCAAGGCCCTGAGCCACTCCACTCTCCCCATCTCCAAGTATTGTGCATAATTACCATGGTAGACCACGCCCATTTGGTCGGTTTCTGCATAACGGACACGAAAAGAATGTGAATTTAACTGCATAGTTTAACTTAAAAATTATATATTTAAAGTCTTGGTTAAGTTGCAAGCAACATGCGAAAAAAAAACAGAACATTCAATGACAAATTGATTTTTTTTTTAAAAGAATTGTTCACATATTTGTCGCATCCAAAAGCGTCTAAGATACCCATAGATGCTGCATCAAAAGTGTTATAGCTAACCAACAAAAACAAGGAAAAACTTCTATGAGTGTCACTGCTAATTCCGTATGGAACAACTGTTTGGCTTTTATCCAGGATAACATCCAACCGCAGGCATTCAAGACTTGGTTCGAGCCCATCAAGCCTATCAAATTAACAGACAAGGCACTCAGCATTCAAGTTCCCAGCAAGTTTTTTTACGAGTGGTTGGAAGAGCATTATGTGAAGCTTTTGAAGGTGGCCCTGACCCGCGAACTGGGAAGCAGTGCCAAGCTCATTTACATTATAAAAATGGAGAACAAGTACGGAAACAAGGAGCCCTTCACTGAGCAGATTCCGAGTTCCAACCGTACTGCGGTCGCACCCCAAGAATTGGACGTACCGATCACCTCCAAAAGTCCCGAACTCAAGAACCCGTTTGTCATACCCGGCATCCGGAACATCAAGATAGAGTCCCAACTCAATCCCAACTATAATTTCGACAATTTCCTGGAAGGGGATTCCAACCGTTTGGCACGGTCGGCAGGTATGGCGGTGGCCAACAAGCCGGGAGGCACTTCCTTCAATCCATTGCTCGTCTTTGGAGGGGTCGGATTGGGAAAGACGCACTTGGCCCACGCCATTGGTGTGGAGATCAAGGACAAATATCCAGAAAAGACGGTGCTGTATATCTCCGCGGAGAAGTTCACCCAACAATATATTGAATCTGTAAAGAAGAACACCCGGAACGATTTCATCCATTTTTACCAGTTGATCGATGTGCTCATCATTGATGACGTACAGTTCCTTTCGGGCAAATCTGGAACCCAGGACGTGTTCTTTCACATATTCAACCACTTGCACCAAAACGGTAAGCAAGTGATCCTGACCTCGGACAAAGCGCCCGTGGACATGCAGGACATTGAGCAACGGTTATTGTCCCGATTCAAATGGGGACTGTCCGCCGAGCTCCAAAGCCCGGATTACGAAACCAGGGTTTCCATCTTAAAGAACAAGCTGTACAGGGATGGTGTGGAAATGCCCGATGACATCATAGATCATGTGGCCCGTAACATCAAGACCAATATCCGCGAACTGGAAGGTGCCATCATCTCCTTGATTGCCCAATCTTCCTTCAACAAGCGGGAGGTCACTCTGGAACTGGCCCAACAAGTGGTGGAAAAGTTTGTGAAGAACACGAAGCGTGAGGTTTCCATTGATTATATCCAGAAAGTGGTCTCCGATTACTTCGAAATGGATGTGGCCACCCTGCAGTCCAAGACCCGGAAACGACATATCGTACAAGCTCGGCAACTGGCCATGTTCTTTGCCAAGAAATTCACGAAGGCGTCATTGGCCAGTATTGGCTCCCAAATCGGAAAAAGGGACCACGCCACAGTACTCCATGCCTGCAAAACTGTGGACAACCTGGCCGAAACCGACAAACAGTTCCGAAAGTACATCGACGACCTGAACAAAAAGTTCAGCTAGGAACCAATTCCCTTTTTATGAAAACCAAAGTCTTGATGGTCTGCTTGGGCAACATTTGCAGATCACCTTTGGCCGAAGGCATATTGGCATCCAAAGTGGACCCGGAAAATGTCTTTGTGGATTCTGCTGGAACAGCGGGATACCATGTGGGAAATCCGCCTGACCGAAGATCTATTGCCGTGGCTTGGAAACATGGCTTAGACATCGGCCACCAAAGGTGCAGACAATTTTCCAAAGACGATTTTGCGGAGTTTGACCTCATCTATGTCATGGACCGAAGCAATTTTTCCAATGTGGCCAGTTTGGCCTCCACAACTGAAGAGGCCCAAAAGGTAAAACTGTTGCTGGAAGAGGTCTCCCTGGGCATTTCCGAAGTTCCCGATCCCTATTATGGTGGGACTGATGGGTTTGAGGATGTGTATCAAATGATCGATAAGGCTTGCGAGGCTATCGCCAAAAAGTTAAATTGACCCCATGGAAGAGAACAAACCTGGTTTGGTCGTGGGCAAAGTCTATTTGATTCCCACAACACTCGGAGACAACGCACCCTTGGAAGTGATGCCCATCTCCATTAAGGGTACCATTGAACGCATTGACCACTATATCGTGGAAAACGAGAAGACGGCCCGACGTTTCATCAAAAGAGTGAGCCCCAGTAAACCTCAGCCCAGTCTCTTTATCCAAACCTTGAACAAATACACCAACCCGGAAGAAATCCCTTCCTACTTAGATCCATGCATACACGGCCACGACATTGGTCTTTTGTCGGAAGCTGGTTGTCCGGGCATAGCCGACCCCGGTGCCGATGTGGTCAGGGTCGCCCATCAAAAAAGGATACAAGTGGTCCCGCTAGTGGGGCCATCCTCCATTTTGATGGCCATGATGTCCAGCGGCATGAACGGTCAGAATTTCGCCTTCAACGGGTATTTGCCCATAGACAATGCCGAACGCAAGACCATGGTGAAAAACTTGGAAAAACTGTCCCGTGAAAAAGGGCAGTCACAGATTTTCATGGAGACCCCTTATCGAAACAACAAACTATTGAAGGAGCTCCTACGGATCCTCCAAAAAACCACCCGTCTTTGCATTGCAAGTGACATTACGCTGCCCACGGAGTTCATCCAGACCAAAAGTGTGCACGAGTGGGGCGAAATTGAACTGGACCTCGACAAAAGGCCTACCATCTATATCATTCAGGCATAAAAAAACCCGGAGCAGGTCCGGGTCTTTTATTGTTTTCCTTGGTCTTTCTTACACCTTGGCATTTTTTTTCTGCTCAATGTTGGAAATATCATATCCCGCAAATTTTTTCATGTAGTACGAGATACTACTTCCATAAGCGTCCGTCACATCTTCCTGTCCATAGGAACGTAGGTATTTCTTGACGTTTCCTGCCCCGGCCAAATGTGCCGCGGCCAAAATCCCTGATTCTGTCACTTCCACACCGGCTATTTTCTTTCCATTGAATCGTTTGATATCCTTGCGCAAAATCCATTTGTTACGCGCAATATTGGCCTCAAACGCCTTTTCTTGCAGTATGGGGTCGTCCAAAAAGGCATCCATGTCATAAATACCCATAAGGTTGAGGGTACTGCCCCCAAACTGGTACTTACCCAAATAACCCAATGAATTTACTACGTGATATCTGCCCTGGGACTCTTTGAAGGCAAGCGCCTCCTTGAAACCGTTGTAGGCCTTCCCCAAAAAGGGAGGTACAACCCCTGTTTCACCCACGGACGAAATGGAATCCAGCGGTGCAAATTGTTCTAGACCTGTCTCTACCTTCAATGAATCGGGAACCTTATAGTCCACTTTTTTCATCAGGGTATAGGAACCAAAACTTGTCAAAACTACGATCATGGCAAGATGTAGAACGAAACCTATCCATCTTTTCATAATGTTCATATTTGTGATCTCGATACTATATACGTATCAAAAATCAATTTGGCCGGCAAATATAGGGGGAGTTCACTTAACGGGTACCGTAAAGCTCCTAAGATTTTCTTAAATGAAGCCTAAAATCCGTTAAATCGATGAATATCAACGATGAAGAACGCTATCTGAGCACTTTTTGCTCATTTAGCCATCGGGTGTACTGCACCTTATTTCGGTTGTGCTGCGCCAAGGTTTTGGCAAAAATATGGTACCCGAAGTTGGAAACGTCCGCCACAAAATAGAGATAATCGTGCTTTTCAGGGTTCAAAACAGCGTCTATGGACGAGATGTCCGGCATGGTGATAGGCCCTGGTGGAATGCCTGCATACTTATAGGTATTGTAGGGCGAATCCATTTCCAAATCCCGATAGAGCACCCGCTTGATGATGGTGTCGTAATTGCCCGTTTCCTTTTTGATGGCATAGATGACCGTAGGATCGGCCTGTAGGAACATTCCTTTTTTAACACGGTTGATGTAAACCCCCGCCACACGTCTACGTTCATCCACTTTTGCGGTTTCTTTTTGCACTATAGCGGCCAAAGAGGTGACCTGATTCGGGGTCAGCCCCAAGTTTTGCGCCTTTTTTCTGCGCTCTTCGTTCCAAAACCTATCGTATTCCGTCCACATCCGTTCCCGAAAACCTTCCGCACTGGTATTCCAAAAGAATTCATAGGTATTGGGCAGGTACATCCCAAGCTTGCTGTCCTCATCAAAATGGGACGCCTTCAAAAAAGCAGGGTCATTGAACGCTTGAAGGAGCGAAAGACTGTCCGCTTCAATCTGTTCCGATATCCTTCCCGCCAACGCCGGTAAGGACTCCTGATTATTGAAAGAAACCCTCACAGGAATATTGGCACTGCGAAGGGTGTTGATGATCTCGTTGTTGTTCATCCCCTTTTTCAGGGCATATTTTCCAGGCTTCACATTGGTAATGTATCCCTTTCGACGGGCAACGGCCTCAAAACTGGAAAGGTCCTTCAACAAAGGTTCCAACGAGGTCCTTACATCGGTGAAAATTGCTTCGGAAGGAATATACACATAGGCTTCCTGATTGTTGAACTGGGTGTTTGGGCTAAAAATGGCGCTGTAGATCTGGTAAGCAACAAAACCACAGATCAGAAGCCCCAAAATGGCAACTGCCCACAAGATTTTTTTAAGATACATTTGAATTTATCTTTTGAAACATGATTTCATTCTTGAACCCTGAACTGGTCCTTATCCACTCTTTTTTTACTCCGATCGGCACAAAGCCCATTTTCTCAAAAAGATGGATACTGGCTTCGTTGTCCTCCAAAATATTGGCGTACAATTGATGGAGGTCCAAAGTGGAAAAAGCATAATCACACAGTAGGGACAGTGCTTCGGCACCCAGTCCTTTGTTCCGATCATCTGGGTTGGTGATCACAATGCCAATGCCCGCTCTTTGGTGCTTGGGGTCAAAATCGAACAGATCGATCAAACCGACGCATTCCTGGTCTGCCTTGCAAATACAGAGGCGAAGCTGTTTTACTTCGTAGATGTCCCGATGGGCATTCTCCAGGTACAACTGGAGCACTTTTTTGGAATAGGGCTTCAACGTTCCACTGATTTCCCAAATGGCCGTATCATTTTCCAGTTCGTACAGAAAATCCAGATCCGAGGACTCCAACGCCCTGAGTTGAACTTGTTTCCCTTTTAAATTGAGCATTCCACTTCTCCTTTAAACACTTGATCGGCTGGTCCTTTGAGGAATACATTGCTATATTTCCCGCCCTGCTCTTCAAAACCGATGGTCAAATCCCCACCTCGCGTCTTGATATTGACATTCTTTGCCGTAGTTTTTCCTAATCTATGCATGGCCAAGGCCACAGCGGTGACCCCGGTACCACAGGAAAGGGTCTCATCTTCCACTCCCCTTTCATAGGTCCGCACGCGGAAGGTGTCATCATCCAACTGCTCCACAAAATTGATGTTGCTGCCCGATTGTCCATACAATCCGTAGCGAAGTTTTTTTCCTTCCTTATATACATCAAAATGCTCCAGATCTTTTACCAATTGCACATGGTGGGGAGATCCCGTGTTCAGGAAACTGTAATTGCCCTTTTCATGGATCTCGTCGACATCCACCATCTTCAGGTTGACGATATTTCCATCCACATGGGCATGGTGCAGGCCATCCACGGCATTGAAGACCGCTTCTTCCCCAACTACGCCCAAGTGGTTGGCGAAGGCCACCAAACATCTGCCGCCATTGCCACACATGCTGCCCTCCGCCCCATCGGCGTTGAAATAGACCATCCTAAAATCCGACATGTTGTCATTTTCGAGAAGTAGAAGGCCATCTGCCCCAATGCCAAAACGTCTATCGCACAGGTGTGCCACCAAACTGGTATCGTTTTTGGGGAAAATATGCTGACGATTGTCCATCACGACAAAATCGTTTCCCGTTCCTTGATATTTAAAAAACTGCAGTTTCATCATTACTTACAAAGGAACAAATATAGGGTATTATTTAAGGATATTTTTGCAGTTAAAACAGAGTTAAACAGACCAAGCCAAAAATGCAATTCTTTTAAATTTGTTAATGCTAAATGTTAAATACGTATTGAGTTATGAAGAGAATAGCCAATTTATTCGTCGTATCACTTTTTGCAGGTGCCATCACACTAGGTGCGTACAAGTTGTTCTTTGAAAAGGACAATTATAAATGGGTGACCTCAGAGCAGGAAATGCCGTTTGTGGCCACCAGTAACGTGCCTGTCTCCGCCAAAGGGGCCGGTATCAATGAAGTGGATTTTACCCTAGCCGCCGAAAAAACGGTCAATGCGGTGGTACACGTGAAAAACCTTACCATGAGCAAAGGCCCCAGTAGCCTTTCCGACTTTTTCTATGGATTTGAACGCCAACAGACCCCACAAGTGGGAACTGGGTCAGGAGTGATCATCACCCCGGACGGATACATCGTGACCAACAACCACGTGATTGCCAACTCCAGCCAATTGGAAGTGACCCTGAACAACAACAGGACCTACAAGGCTGAGCTCGTCGGTACCGATGCCGATTCCGATATAGCCTTGCTGAAAGTGGATGCCGAAGAGGCATTACCCTATTTGGCTTTCGGGGATTCGGACAATGCCAAGATCGGGGAATGGGTACTCGCCGTAGGGAATCCGTTCAACCTGACCTCTACCGTAACGGCAGGGATCGTCAGTGCCAAGGCCAGGTCATTGTCACCCTTGAAGTCACAATCCTTTATCCAGACCGATGCTGCCGTCAATCCCGGTAACAGTGGCGGAGCCCTTGTGAACACCAACGGCGACCTGATCGGTATCAATACCGCCATCACTTCGCAGACCGGTTCCTACGTGGGATATGCCTTTGCCGTGCCCAGTAACATTGCCAAAAAAGTAGTGGAAGACATCATGGAGTTCGGCAACGTCCAAAAAGGTCTTTTGGGTATTTCTGCGGCAAACATAAACTCTCCAGCTGCAATTGAACAAGGCCTTGACCAATTGGAAGGCGTGTATATCCATAGCGTAGAGGAAGAATCCGGAGCGGATGATGCCGGGCTGTTGGAGGGCGACATCATCAAACAGGTGGACAACATTACTATCCATAAGTTCTCCGAACTCAACGGATATCTTTCTTCCAAAAGACCGGGCGACATCGTGAAGGTAACCGTGGACCGTGATGGAAAAAGTTTTGTCAAAAATGTGACGCTGAAGGAGCAACAATCCGTCACACTTCCTGTGACCAATTTTTTGGTAAAAAACCTTTCCAAAGAGGACAAAAAGAAATTTGGGGTTTCCAAAGGGGTAAAAATAATCGCCGTTCCCGAAGCATTCAGCCAATACCAATTAAAGGATAAGGTCATCATTGAGCTAGATGGGGAGGAAATCAACAATATCGATGATGCCGAAGAACTTTTTGGAAAGATCTCGAGATACGGCAGGACCAGCTTTACCATGGTCACCGAAGAAGGTGAAAAAGTACGTATGATCCTTTGATAAAAGTGCCAACAAAGCACTTAAAAAGCACTCTTTTCAGAGTGCTTTTTATTTTTCAAATTCTTTTACGAAAACGTTTGAAATATTTATTTTAGCCCAAAATTTTTCAACTACAGAACTGCTACCTATCCCATGAACAACATCAAATCTTACGAAAAGGAGCTTGCCTTTCAGGCAGATAGAAGAAAAGCGACCACCGAGTTCATCAAGATCATCAGCGATCTTTGGTATGACAAGGCGATAGAAGTGGTCCTGTTCAAAAACCAGATCATCGACAAGAATGTCAGTGATATCATCAACCTGCACGAATATGCGGGGGAATTTGTCCAGAAACCCATCTCCATTTTTGATTCCGTGGAGATTTTGAGGGCCATCAACGACATCAACCTGCCCCCTGCGAAGCTGGACATTGGAAAATTGACCTATGAATATCATTCGGACGACAACAACCACTTGAATGTCAAGGCTTTTGTGGTCGAAAAATTAAAAGATGCCCAACATACCAAAGAAATCAAACCCAAGGATGTGGTATTGTATGGTTTTGGCAGGATCGGGAGGCTCGTGGCCCGGGAACTCATGGCTAAGACAGGCCGGGGAAGCCAGCTCAGACTCAGAGCCGTTGTGGTGCGGGACGAACTGACTGCTGAAAACCTTGAAAAGAGGGCCGCTCTGCTGAAAACCGATTCGGTGCACGGCCAGTTCATGGGCACTGTGGATGTGGACGCCCAAAATCAAGCATTGGTCATCAACGGGACCACTGTGAAGTTTATCCGTGCCAATAAACCTGAAGATATTGACTACACGGCATACGGAATCTATAATGCCCTCATCATAGACAATACAGGGGCTTTCCGTGATAAGGAAGCCCTTTCCAGACATTTGGAATCCAAAGGGGCCAGTAGGGTACTCCTCACCGCACCGGGCAAGGAAGTGCCAAATATCGTCCATGGTGTGAACCACAAAAATTTTGATCCGGAGAAGACCAAGATTTACTCCGCGGCCTCCTGCACCACCAATGCCATTACCCCAATATTAAAGGTAATGGAAGACTCCCTGGGCATACGGAAAGGACATTTGGAAACCATTCATGCCTACACTAACGACCAGAACTTGGTGGACAACATGCACAGCAAATACCGCAGAGGGCGTGCCGCTGCACTCAATATGGTAATCACGGAAACCGGGGCCGGCTCCGCCGTGGCAAAGGCATTGCCCTCATTGAAGGGAAAATTGACCTCAAATGCCATAAGGGTTCCCGTGCCCAATGGCTCGCTGGCCATTCTCCACTTGGAGGTCAAGAACAAGACCACTGCGGAAAGCATCAATACCATCCTGAAAAAATATGCCCTTGAAGGTGATTTGGTGGAACAGATCAAATATTCCTTGAGCAACGAGCTGGTCTCTTCCGATATTGTGGGAACCTCTGCCCCATCCATCTATGACAGCAAGGCAACCATAGTTTCCGCAGATGGAAAAAGTGTGGTACTTTATGTTTGGTATGACAATGAATATGGTTATTCGCACCAAGTGATACGACTTGCAAAATATATTGCCAAAGTAAGGCGTTATACGTATTATTAACAATTGTACAATAGGGATAGATATCACCGGTAAGCAGGTTTTTCTTTTGATTTTTGGTTTATTGGTGTAATTTCGTCTTACCCTTAATCTAAATTTAATACGAGAACACATTGACCATGAAGCATTTACGAATTTTATTGATTCTAGCCTTACTGATTCCACTTTTTTCAACACAGGCCCAAGAAGAGGAACAAGCCTCTACCGAAGAAGATAGCTCCCTTAAGGGACAATTCGAGGAACTGGAACGAAAATCAGGGAATTACCGGGCCAATGGCATCCAATATGAAGTCATCAAGCTGTCGGACCTTTATAAGGTTAAGAACAATATTTTTGATTCCATCAACACCTCCAGTAAAACCATAAAGGATCTTTCCGCCACCATAACCTCCAATGAGGCCGAAATAGAGAGCCTTAATACCAAATTACGGGACACCACCGAAAAGTTGAATACCATTACAGAAGAAAAGGACAGTATTTCTTTCTTTGGTATCCTGATCGGGAAGGGAACCTATAATTTTATCCTCTGGTCCATCATCTTTGGCCTATTGTTGCTGCTTTTGTTCTTCATCTACCGATTCAGGAACAGCAACTTTTTGACCCAACAGGCCAAATCCGCATTGGCCGATCTGGAAGAAGAGTACGAAAACCACAGAAGAAAGGCGCTGGAGCGCGAGCAAAAAATAAGTAGACAACTACAGGACGAGCTGAACAAACAGAAAAAATGAACCGAAGGCTTCCCAAAAGGAAGCCTTTTCTTTTGCGACCATCCATAAGTTTATAGCAGCTTTCACTACTTTTGGCCAAAAATCCATAACAGACCTTATCCATGCGGATAGACATCATAACAGTACTGCCCGAACTTCTGACAAGCCCCTTTGAAGCTTCCATTTTGAAACGGGCCATTGAGAAAGGATTGGTGGAGATCCACCTTCACAACCTGAGGGACTACGCCACCAACAATTACAAACAGGTGGACGATTACCAGTTTGGCGGCGGTGCAGGTATGGTGATGATGGTGGAACCCATTGACAAATGTATTTCAGGACTAAAGGCCGAGCGCGACTATGATGAGGTCATCTACATGACCCCCGACGGAAAAACCCTGAACCAAAGTATGGCCAATGAGCTATCGCTAAAGGGAAATCTCATTATATTGTGTGGCCACTACAAAGGTGTTGACCAAAGGGTGCGTGACATGCTCGTAACCCGCGAGATCTCCATAGGTGATTATGTGCTTTCCGGGGGCGAGCTGGCCGCTGCCATTGTCTGCGATGCGGTGATCCGGCTTTTACCGGGAGTTTTGAACGATGAGACCTCCGCCCTTACGGATACCTTTCAGGACAATCTGTTGGCACCTCCCGTCTATACGCGGCCTGCCGAGTACAAAGGACTGGAAGTGCCCAAGATACTATTGAGCGGAAACCTGCCCAAAATTGAAAAATGGCGGGAGGAACAGGCCCTGGAACGAACAAAGAAAAGAAGACCTGATTTATTGGAATAAAAAATGGAAAACTTGGAAATCTACTACATGACGGGCAGCGTAATTGGTACTATAGGACAACTCGTGCTCCTCATCGCTTGTGCGGTATTGATCTACAAACAACGGAACATTGCTACGTTGCTGATGCTATTGGGCAGTCTGTTGTCCATAGTTTTTACCGTGGGCCGTGTGGCATGGACCGCCCTTGCGAACATTGAAAAACCAGAATCCTATGCGCAAGCTATGGCGGTCCTGAACATTTTTGTCCAATTCCCATATCTCTTGTTCGTAATAGGACTATTGTTGTTCGCCGCCAAGCATACAGCAGCAAGGAGCAATCAGTCGACTCCTTGAGATAAAAAGCAAAAAACCACTTGCACTTTATAATTATTGCATTATTTTTGCAGTCTCAAAATCAACCTCTGACGAAATACGTGAAAGTTGGTCTTGGTAAACGATAAAAAAAAATACCATGGAATCCTTAGTAAAATTTGTTGAAGACGAATTTGTTCCAAAAAAAGATTTCCCAAAATTTTCTTCCGGTGACACCATCACCGTGTATTATGAAATCAAGGAAGGTGAAAAAACACGTACCCAGTTCTTCAAAGGTGTTGTGATCCAAAGAAGGGGAAGCGGTGCAACCGAAACCTTCACCATCCGTAAAATGTCAGGTACTGTAGGGGTAGAGCGAATTTTCCCCATCAACATGCCCGCATTGCAAAAAATTGAGGTCAACAAAAAAGGTAAAGTACGTAGGTCCAGAATCTTCTACTTTAGAGGTCTTACCGGAAAAAAGGCCCGTATCAAAGAAGTCAGGGGATAATTCTATTTTCCCTTCAAAGAAAGAGCACCCCAAAAGGGTGCTTTTTTTATGAACAATTGTTAATAACTTCGGTTCATACGTTGTTGATTTTTAATCGGTTATAAAATTTGATTATCCCAAAGTTTGTTATACTTTAGTACAAGAGATATGAAAATGATACCATTCAGGATCGTATTTCGATTTTAAAGTTGACGTTCTTTAAAAACCGAAGATTCCCCTTTTAATTGGTAACACTACTGATCACAAAAGGAATTTCAAATTGGGACAGGCTTAGGCAGGTCCGAAAGAGAAATAAAGAATTTTATGTGCGGACGGGAGAGCAATTTCCCCTCTTGATAAAATTTTGGGAACGAGGTACACTTTGCACGATGGAGTTTAGTTGAAAAATTAAAAAACACGTACAGAGGAAACGTTAAAGGGTCTGTGGATGCAATCTAAGATTGCAGGTTTTGCAGCAATGCAGGACAATCCAAGATTCTTTTCTGAAAGCCATATCTATGTTCAGGCACAGATATGGCTTTCGTTTTTTCACGCATCCGCTTCTCCCTGTTAGTTTTATTGGCCGTTCAACGTACATAAAATTGTATATTTGCAACCGCTCAAACATTATACATATAAATGGCTAAAATCTATTACACTAAGACCGATGAGGCACCCGCCTTAGCAACATTATCTTTCCTACCCATTGTAAAATCCTTTACCGAAACTGCCCATATTGCCATAGAGACCAAGGACATATCCTTGGCCGGTAGGATCTGTGCCATGTTTCCTGAGTATTTGGAAAAGGATCAACAGATACCCGATGATCTTGCCATTTTGGGCGAGCTGGCCAAAACGCCCGAGGCCAATATCATCAAACTCCCGAACATCAGTGCCTCCATCCCCCAATTGAAAGAGGCCATTGAAGAGCTACAAAAAAAAGGGTACAATCTCCCCAACTACCCCGACGAGCCAAAAACCGACGAGGAAAAGTCCATCAAGGCCAAATATGACAAAATCAAAGGGAGCGCAGTAAACCCTGTACTTCGGGAAGGGAACTCAGACAGAAGAGCGCCCAAAGCCGTGAAAAACTACGCAAAGAAACACCCCCACACTATGGGCGAGTGGTCATCCGATTCGAAGACCCACGTGGCCAGTATGTCACACGGGGATTTCAAATCCAATGAAAAATCGCTCACCATGTCCAATGCAGATGACATCCGCATTGAACTTGTGGGCAACAATGGAGAAACCATTATCCTAAAGGATAAAATAACCCTTCAGAAAGAGGAAGTCATTGATGCCACGGTCATGAGCAAAAAGGCATTGGTCGATTTCCTTACCAAAGAGATTGCAGATGCCCGCAAGGAAGGACTGCTACTCTCCCTTCACTTTAAAGCGACCATGATGAAGGTCTCCGACCCCATCATATTTGGCCATGCCCTAAAAGTATATTTTGCCGACCTTTTCCAAACTTATGGGGAAACTTTTGAAAAACTGGGCATAGACCCCAATGACGGATTGGAAACCCTATTGGATAAAATTGGAAAGTTGCCGGCCGATCTACATAAAGAGATTGAGCAGGCCATTGAAAAAAATATTGAAAATGGGCCTGACCTGGCCATGGTGAACTCCGAAAAGGGAATCACCAACCTGCATGTGCCCAGTGATGTCATCATCGACGCTTCCATGCCTGCCATGATCCGAAACTCAGGAAAAATGTGGGACAAGAACGGTAAATTGAAAGATACCAAGGCCATTATTCCCGACAGTAGTTACTCGGACATATACCAAGCCACCATCGATTTCTGCAAAGAGCATGGTGCCTTTGACCCCACCACCATGGGAACGGTTCCCAACGTGGGACTCATGGCACAAAAAGCAGAGGAATATGGTTCGCATGACAAAACCTTTGAAATCCCAAAGGCGGGAACTGCAAGGGTGGTGAGCATTTCCACTGGAAAAACCTTGATGGAACACCAAGTTGAACAAGGTGATATATGGAGGATGTGCCAAGTAAAGGATGCTCCCGTCCAAGACTGGGTAAAATTGGCCGTTTCTAGGGCAAGGGCAACCAATATTCCCGCTGTTTTCTGGTTGGATAAGGACAGGGCGCATGATGCGGAATTGATCAAAAAAGTAAACCGATACCTCAAAGACCATGATACGGATGGTCTTGACATAAGAATCCTTTCACCATTGGAAGCCACCAAGTTTACCCTAAAACGTATAAAGGAGGGCAAGGACACCATCTCGGTTTCCGGAAACGTGTTGAGGGATTACCTTACTGACCTCTTCCCTATTCTTGAAGTGGGCACCAGTGCAAAAATGCTGTCCATTGTGCCCCTTATGAACGGTGGTGGATTGTTCGAGACCGGTGCTGGAGGTTCTGCGCCCAAGCATGTGGAACAATTTCTGGAAGAAGGCCACTTGCGATGGGATTCTTTAGGTGAATTCCTGGCATTGGCCGTATCCTTGGAATTCTTTGGAGAAAAGAACAACAACAAAAAGGCCCAAGTGATTGCCGATGCACTGGATAAGGCCACCGAGAAGTTCCTTGAAAATGATAAATCCCCCTCAAGAAAGGTCAACGAATTGGACACAAGGGGCAGCCATTTCTATTTGGCGCTCTATTGGGCCGAACAATTGGCCCTACAAGACCAGGATGGTGACCTAAAAGCCACCTTCAGTAAGGTTTTTGGTGAACTGTCTTCCAATGAGGCTAAAATTGCCCAAGAACTGATAGATGCCCAAGGTTCACCCGTGAACATCGGAGGCTACTACCTTCCCGATGCGGAGATGGCATCAAATGCGATGAGACCCAGTGAAACATTGAACAAAATACTAAGTTCTATTTCGTAATAGGTAACAATCAATAGTTTAAAGTAAAAAGCACAATCCTGCAAATTTGCAGGATTGTGCTTTTTTATTCAAAATTGACAAGTAGTATGTATTTTTAGAGAAAAACATCTTTTCAATGTCCAAAAGACTACTGGCCATTTATGCCATCTTACTCCTTCAATGTTCATGGATCCAAGCACAACAAAAATTTACCCTGAGCGGCACGGTTTCTGAAGCCAGTAGTAACGAGACCCTGATCGGTGTCACCATCGCCGTTCCGGAATTGGGGACAGGGACCACGACCAACGAGTATGGCTTTTATTCCATCACCCTTCCAAAAGGCGAGTACAGGGTCATGGTAAGCTATTTGGGGTTCCAGGACGTGATGGAAAACGTGGCCCTGGACCGAAACATCAAGAAAGACTTTTATTTGGCCGAAGAGGCCGAGGAACTGGATGAAGTGGTGGTCACCGATGATGTGGAACGATTGGACATCCAGAAGCCCCAAATGAGCGTGAACACATTGACCGCACAGACCATCAAACAGATTCCCGTGGTTCTCGGGGAAGCCGATGTCATCAAATCCCTTCTGTTGTTGCCCGGGGTTTCCAATGCAGGTGAGGCATCATCGGGATTCAACGTCAGGGGCGGGGCCGTTGACCAAAACTTGATTCTTTTGGACGAAGCCACAGTGTTCAATTCCTCACATTTGTTCGGTTTCTTCTCCGTTTTCAACCCTGATGCCATAAAAGACGTGAAACTCTTCAAAGGAGGTATCCCTGCCAGATACGGCGGAAGGGTGTCCTCTGTTCTGGAGATTTTCCAAAAAGAAGGGAACAGCAAGGATTTCAAAGTCAATGGTGGGATTGGTGCCGTGGCCAGCAGATTACTCTTGGAAGGACCCATCATCAAGGATAGGACCGCTTTTCTGATTGGAGGAAGGGCTTCCTATGCACATCTGTTCCTTCCACTTTTTGATGTGGACAACAAGGCCTATTTCTACGATCTGAACACCAAGATCAACCATAAGATCAATGACAGCAACAACATCTACCTTTCCGGTTACTTCGGCAGGGACCTGTTCAGTATCGGAGATCGTTTTGTCAACACTTATGGCAATGCCGTAGGAAACTTTAGATGGAACCATTTATTTTCGGAAAAGCTCTTTTCCAACCTATCGTTGATCTATTCGGACTATTACTACGGACTGGAGCTTGATTTTGTGGGATTTGAGTGGAATTCTGGCATCCAGAACTTCAACCTCAAATACGACCTGAAACACTACCTCAGTGATAAGGTCCAGATGAACTACGGCCTCCAGAACATTTATTATGTGTTCAATCCGGGGGAAATAACCCCAAATCGCCCAGACTCTGGTATCGTCGAGGAGCAATTGACCAAAAAATATGCCAACGAAACTGCCCTTTATATTGATGTGGAACACGATGTGACCGAAAACCTGAGCATCGAATACGGCCTTAGGGCAAGCCAATTCAACCGATTGGGCCAAGATGAGTTCTATGTGTACCAGAACAACAACCCCGTAATCTTTGATCCTTTCACCCTGGTCTACCGCGAAGCGGAACCCATCGACTCCATCAACCCTGGAAGGTCTGGCACCTTGAAAAAATTCTTCAACTTGGAACCCAGAGTGTCCCTGTCCTACAATTTCAATGAAAAAAACGCTGTAAAGGCAAGCTACACGCGCTTGTCCCAATACCTACACCTTCTGTCCAACACCAGCTCCCCTACTCCTTTGGATGTCTGGACGCCGAGTGGTCCTTTTGTAAAACCCCAATTGCTGGACCAATATGCCATTGGTTATTTCAGGAATATCAAGGGCGGGGAATACACGTTCGAAACAGAGGCCTTTTTCAAGGATATCCAGAATAGGATCGACTATATAGACGGGGCCAATCTCATCGCCAACAATGCCATCGAACAGGTCATCCTCAACGGACAGGCCCGGGCCTATGGTCTGGAAGTACTTTTTAGGAAAAATGAGGGGAGGTTCACGGGCTGGTTGGCCTACACCCTCTCCAAATCGGAACAACGGACCCCGGGAAGGAATTTGGATTTTGACACGGGCCGATCCAATCTTGAAACGGGCATCAATCTTGGGCAATGGTACAACACCCCATATGACAAAACCCACGACCTTTCCCTCTTTGGCAGCTTTGACCTTAACGACAAATGGAACTTCAATGCCAATTTCATCTATCAAACCGGCCAGCCCACCAACTATCCCATTGGCCAATTTGAATTTGAAGGAATCACCGTGCCCTATTATGGCTTACGAAATAAGGAAAGGCTCCCCGACTATCATCGACTGGACCTTTCGGCCATACTGACCCCTAGGAAGAACAGGTCTCGGAAAGTTCAGGCTGAATGGGTCTTTAGCATCTACAACCTGTACAGCCGAAAGAATGCGGCCTCCATCAACTTTAGGGAGAATGAGGACACTGGGCGGAACGAGGCACTGCGCACTTCCATATTCGGCATCATCCCATCTGTGACCTACAACTTTAAATTTTAGCACCATGAAAAAAGGAATCATATATAGCATCGGACTTATGTTACTCTTCGCTTGCGAAGATGTTGTGGATGTCGATTTGCCCGAAGTGGAACCCAAACTCATTGTCGATGGCCTCTTACGGGTGGACAAAAGTCAGGAGTTTGTGAACGTGGAGATCCGTATGAAGGAAACCACCAATTATTTTGATGAGAACCTGCCCACCCAAGTGGAAAATGCCGTCATCACCTACGGCAAGCCCCTGAACGGCGATATTTTTGAAAGTTTGGCTTTCTGTTCCCTGGCTGAAAAAGAGCCGGGAAGTGGCATTTATATCCCGGACCCCAATTTTTCCTCGGATCAACGCATCCGGACCTCCGTTGTGGAACCCGGAATGGTCTTTATCCTCGAGTTGACCCACAAGGGCAAAACCTACTATGCTCAGACTGAGTATGTCCCCACAGTACCCATAGATAATTTGGAGCAAGGAGATGACACCCTTTTTGACGAAGAGGAGACCGAAGTGGTCGTAACTTTTATGGACGACCCTGAGCGTGATGATTTCTATGTATTTGATTTCGGGTTTGGAGAGTTCCTGACCGTGGAAGACCAATTTTTCCAGGGACAAGAGTTCCAGTTCTCCTATTTCTATGATGATAGCCTAAATACAGGACAGGATATTACAGTCAGTATTCTGGGAGCCACCCAAGATTTTTACAACTATATGGACTTGGTCATCGAACAGACCACTAACAACGGGGGAGTTTTTCAGACCCCTGTGGCAACTGCTAGGGGCAATGTGTTTGATATCACAGGTTTGGACAATATTGACATTTTTGACAATGTGGAGCGCCCCAATGACTTTGCATTAGGCTATTTTGCAGTGGTACAGGCCTATTCCAGTACCCTCACTATCGAATAGGTCACAGTATGAGATATAGGAGCAGGACCATCAAAATGCCCGTGATACCTTGTAGCAGGGTCCCCACGGTATGGCCCCGCAGAGCGGTCTTTACATTGATGTTGGAAAACTGGGACACCACCCAAAAATAACTGTCGTTGATATGGGACACCGTCATGGCCCCGGCACCTACGGCCAATACGGCTAAAGCCTTATCCGTTAGGGACAACAACCCAAAAGTCTCCAATAAGGGGGCTATGATGGCCGAAGTGGTGATGATGGCCACCGTGGAAGAACCTTGTGCCGTCTTGAGAACGGCCGCAATCGCAAAGGCGATCAACAACCCTCCTACCCCGGTGCTGGACTCCAAATTGATGATGGAAGCAATGTCAACAGTTCTCAATATGGCACCAAAAGCACCTCCCGCACCCGTGATCAAAACGATGGCCCCGGCCTGTCTAAAGGCCTCGGACACCCACTCCCCTCTCTCCTTTGCTGGTTCTTTTCTCCCCAAGGAAAAAGCAAAGAACACACCAATGAGCAGGGCAATCACAGGGCTGCCCAAAAAATCGAGCATCCCAAAAACCCACCCCTTACCCAAAGGGTAAGAAGGATAATTGGCCACGGACTTCAATGCGATCAAGATAATCGGAACCAACAACGGCAAAAATGCCTGAAGGGGTTTTACGGTTGATAGCATTTCTTTTTTTGCTTCCGTTTTTCCTGCGGTATCCTCTTCTTTGAGGGATCTGCCAATAAACATGGCCCAAAAATAACCCGTCAAGGAGACCGGTAAGGAGACCAAAAGCCCCAATACCAACACCAATCCCAAATCGGCCTCCAAAATGGCCGCAGCGGCCAAAGGTCCAGGGGTTGGGGGCACAAAAACATGGGCGGCATACAATCCCGTTGCCAATGCTATGGCAAAAACCAATACAGGGATGCCCGTGCGCTTGCTGATGGCCTTGTTCAGGGATGAGAGGATAATGAACCCCGAATCGCAAAAGACGGGTATGGAAATGACATATCCTGCCAAGTTGATGGCCAATGGGGACCGCTTCAACCCTATCAACCCCAAGATACTGTTGGCCAATACCTGGGTGGCCCCGGTCTTTTCCAGATAAATGCCGATGACCGTCCCAAAGGCAATGACCAACCCAATCCCGGAGAGTGTTTTGCCAAATCCCTCCCCGATAGTTTCCATGATTTGTTGCGGGGACAACCCCAAAAGAAAACCTGAGATTACCGCCACTAGGGTAAGGGAAAAAATGGGATGCATCTTGAATTTTACCGTGGCGATGATGATAAAGAGCACCACAGCTCCCAGAACAAGTATTTCCATGGTTAATTTTTGTGCATTACCCTCTAAATATAAGCTAATATTGCTACTTTGGTCCTATGAGGCACACCGACAAGGAACTTTTGGTAAAAGGATTGAAATCGTTTGGTTATACGGTTCTGGCCATGTTCGCAGGACCGTTTCTGATCTATCAGGCCTTTAAAAATCAGGACCACCCATTTTATTTGCCCGTGTTGATCGTAGGGATAATTTGTGCAGGAACGGCCATCTATTTAGGATTCCGTTCCGTCAACATCGTTATGGATGCGGTTTTTGGGAAAAAGACCAAAGATTAGTCCTTAGGTTCGGGAGAACGGTTTTTCCATTTATTGGTCAACTGGGCATAATCGTAGTCCAAAACCGATTTTTGCCGTTCCAACTGATTGGCCACAAAGGCACGCTGCAAAATATCTTCAATGAGATAGTCCTCATGCACCAACTCCGGATGGAATTCTTCTTTGAGACTGATCTTGAACATACTCGCCGTGGTATTGTACCAAAAGGCACGCCATCCACTGCGGAGCTCTTTGACCAAGTCAAAAGCTGTTGTCCCCGTTTGACGGTGGATCAACTTGACCAAAATCTGCCCCTCGGTACGGGTAAGTTTCTTGAGCTCCTCTGAAAATTCCCCTTCGATGTATTTCTGCACCTTTTTGGTGTACTTTTTTTGATGTCGTTTCTTCTTGATATGTTGTAGACTATCGTTCAGCTCCACCAAACGTTCTGCAGCCAATTTAGCATAGGGATAGACCTTCAATGTCTTTCTGCGCAGGATCAAATAGCGCAATCGTTCCTTCCGATCGGCAAAGTCGAGCTCCCCAAAAATATAGACCTCGTCCAGTTCAATGGAACTGAGCAGGACGGAATCGCCTTCAAACCGAACGTAATAATCCTCAATGGAATCCTTCGGATACAACAAAGAATCCTTTTCGGATTCCTGGGAAAATCCAAGGGCACTCAGCACTAGAAAAACAACAAGGGAACAGTTGCGCAACATTTGGTCAAATTCTCAAAAGTCCTACCAAAATTAAGGATAAAGGTATGATTTGCTATTAAATAAAAGTGAATATTCTTAAGTTTGTGGACTAAACGAAATACATGGCTTCAGCGAAAATCATCAATAAAAAGTCCCTTGAATTTTTAGAAAAATACCTGAACAATCCTTCGCCCACGGGCTACGAATGGGAAGGCCAGAAAATCTGGATGGACTACCTCAAACCCTATGTGGACGAGTTTATCACGGACACCTACGGAACGGCAGTGGCCGTCATCAACCCAAAGGCAAAATACCGGGTGGTGATCGAGGGACATTCGGATGAAATTTCTTGGTACGTCAACTACATTACCGACAACGGATTGCTGTATGTGATCCGAAACGGGGGCAGCGACCACCAAATCGCACCATCAAAGTGGGTGGACATCCACACCAAGAACGGTGTGGTAAAAGGGGTTTTCGGCTGGCCGGCCATCCACACCCGCGATCGCGGAAAGGAAGAACCACCAAAATTGGAGAACATTTTCATCGACATCGGTGCCAAGGACAAGGCCGAGGTGGAGAAAATGGGGGTGCACGTAGGCTGCGTGATCACCTATCCCGACCAGTTCCACATTCTAAACAAGGACAAGTTCGTGTGCCGTGCGCTGGACAACCGTGTAGGTGGGTTCATGATTGCCGAAGTGGCGCGTCTGTTGCACGAGAACAAGAAAAAATTACCGTTTGGACTCTATGTGACCAATTCGGTGCAGGAAGAGATTGGTCTGCGCGGAGCTGAAATGATCACCCAGACCATAAAGCCCAACGTGGCCATTGTCACCGATGTGTGCCATGACACTACTACGCCCATGATCGACAAGAAGAAGGAAGGTGAGATCTTGATAGGTTCCGGACCCGTGGTTTCCTATGCCCCAGCGGTGCAGAACAAGCTTAGGGAACGTATCATCGAAACGGCCGAAGGCAAAAAAATACCGTTCCAACGATTGGCTTCCTCAAGATACACCGGAACGGATACGGACGCCTTTGCCTATAGCAACGGTGGCGTGGCCTCTGCCCTGATATCGCTCCCATTGCGCTACATGCACACTACGGTGGAGACCGTGCACAAGGACGATGTGGAAAACGTGATCCGATTAATCTACGAAACCTTGTTGACCATCAAAGAGGGCGAGACATTTAGCTATTTTGACTAATTCATAGACTATGGTCATGCTGAACTTGTTTCAGCATCGCATACCGTTTGACATGAGACCCTGAACCAAGTTCAGGGTGACGTAGTCATGTAGTTCTGAGATTTTAACGACTGGTTCAAATGGCCTGAAAATCTTCGGGAAGAACTATTGCTTTCTATCCGTGGTCGAGGGAACAATTTCCTATCTTTATGGATCTATGGAAGAGCTGGTAGACATTCTGGATGAACAGGGCAACCCGACCGGACAATCTTGTTTGAAGTCGGAAGCGCACCGAAAAGGGCTATTGCACCCTACTATCCATGTTTGGCTCTATACTCAGGAAGGAAAGGTACTGATCCAACAACGCGGGAAACACAAGGACACCCATCCCCTACTTTGGGACGTATCGGTGGCCGGCCATGTAGCCTCTGGAGAAAACATTCCGCTTGCCGCGGTCCGGGAAGTACAGGAGGAAGTGGGACTCACCATTTCCGAAGCGGACTTGGAGCCCATCGGTACTTTTAAGGCCATTCATAAAATTTCCGAAGATTTCATCGATGCAGAGTTCCATCACATTTTTCTATGCGAATTGAAGGTTCCTCTGACCACATTGACCAAGCAAGACAGTGAAGTGGATGATCTAGCCCTGATTCCCTTGTTCAAATTTGCCGAGGAAACCTGGGGATTGGCCAATGCGGCCAAATATGTGCCCCACGGCCCCACCTATTACAAAACCATCGTTAAGGAGATTAAAAGTCGGATTTGACGGCTTCTGCAAATTGTGCAAAAGCATCCAGACCATAAGCTTTCTGGTCGCCTGTTTTCATGTTCTTCGCTACAAAATTGCCTTCGGCAAGTTCCTGCTCGCCCAAAAGGACCACATAGGGAACTCCCCGCTTATCGGCATACTTGAACTGCTTTTGCATTTTGGCATCCATGGGGTACAAATCGGCCCTTAAGCCCAGTTTGCGCAAAGAGGACACCAATTTGAGGGCAGCCAAACCTTCCTGTTTTCCAAAGTTGAGGCAGAGCACATCCAACGAAGTGTCCAGACTGTCCGGAAATAGGCCCAATTCTTCCAAAACGAGATAGATGCGGTCCAATCCAAAGGAAATGCCCACACCACTAACGTCCTTCAAACCAAAGATTCCGGTAAGGTCATCGTAGCGGCCTCCCCCTCCAATGGAACCCATGCTCACACCTTCGGGAGCGGCCACTTCAAAAATGGCCCCCGTATAGTAGTTGAGCCCACGTGCCAAGGTCACGTCCAATTGCAATTGGGCAGACTGTAGCCCGATCATCCCAACGGTAGAAATGATCTCTTCCAGTTCCGTAACCCCGAGCATGCCCACTTCAGAGTTGGCAAGCAGGGTTTTTAGTTGCTCCAGTTGTTCCGAAGCAGAGCCTGTCATCTCGAACAAGGGCTGTGCTTTGGCTATGGCATTCTCGGAAATGCCCTTTTCCATCATTTCGGCCTTCACCTTCTCCTCTCCTATCTTGTCCAATTTATCAAGGGCCACCGTAAAATCGACCAACAAATGCTTGGCCCCGATCACTTCGGCAATGCCAGACAGGATTTTGCGGTTGTTGATCTTGATGGTGGTGCCCTTCAAGCCCAAATCGGTGAAAACGGCATCGTAGAGTTGCACAAATTCCGCTTCCTGCAACAGGGAATTGGCCCCTACCACATCGGCATCACACTGGTAAAACTCACGGAAACGGCCTTTTTGGGGCCTATCGGCACGCCAAACGGGTTGAATCTGGTATCTTTTAAAAGGGAAATCTATTTCGTTCTGGTGCATCACCACATAGCGGGCAAAGGGCACGGTAAGGTCATAACGAAGGGCCTTTTCCGATATTTTTGGCGTAAGGGATGCCGAATTCTTGGAGCTATAGGTGACATCATCCACTTTGGAAATAAAATCCCCAGAATTCAAAATCTTAAAAATCAAGCGGTCGCCTTCTTCCCCATATTTGCCCATCAAGGTGTCCGAATTTTCAAAAGATGGGGTCTCTATCGGCATGAAACCAAAGGTTTCAAAATGTTTTTTGATGTTTTGGATGATATAGTTGCGCTTAGCGACCTCTGCAGGTGAAAAATCGCGGGTCCCTTTGGGTATGGATGGTTTCTGTGCCATGTGGTTTTTAAAATTCTGGTGCAAATATACGGTTTTGGTGAATGGATCAAAGGCGTAGAGATGAAAGGTATAGGGTTAAGGGATTCTTCGGTCGCTTTTCTTCCTCAAAATGACATTTTACGCAACCTTTTACCCTTTACCAATGGCCCTTTACTTAAAACCTGAATCACTCCATAATCTGCTCAAACCATTGGTAGAGCTCACCTTTGGTGATGACGGCCCCTTGCTTCAAAAGTTCAAACTTGTCCACGTTCTTGTCCTCGCCATAGGCCTTGGATGCGGTAAGGTATTCCACGAAATCGGACTGGAAATTGCGCTTGAACCACCCAAACCCTTCATTGGTCCGCAGGTCAATCTCAGGATTCAGGACTTTTACGGAAAGGAGCTTCATTTCCTTCTCCGTGAGGTGGAACAGGTGCATGTGCTGTTCGGAAATGTTCTCCAGGTATTCCACTTTGGACAACACCCCTTCCCAGATCAGGTCGCTGAACACATCGATTTCCTCTTCGGCAACCTCGGGCTTATCCGCTTTAAGGGTTGCCCATTCTTCGGCGGTGATGGATTGTGTGGCCAAAAAATTGATGAACTCCGGATGCAGTTCCTCCAATTGTTCCTTGGTCAATCGTTTGTACTTCATGGTGCAAAAATAGTAAGAGTGGTTTTTGATGCACAAAAACGGAAACAAAAAAAGGGCCATGCAAGCACGGCCCTCTAAAATCATATCACATTTGATCGTTAGTTCGCCTCGGCGATCACTTCAAAAGGGAATTCCAATACAACTTCCCTGTGAAGTCTGATAACAGCCTCATAAGGACCTACCCTTTTGATAGCTCCACCTTTGATATTGATGAATTTTCTATCGATCTGGTGTCCTTCCTTGTCCAAAGCGGCAGCAAGGTCAATATTGGTCACCGACCCGAACAATTTGTCTCCGGCACCTGCCTTGGCAGCGATGCGGATCTGTAATTGTTTTAGGGCTTCGGCAATCTTGGTAGCCTCATCAACGATTTTCTTCTCTTTGTGGGCTCTTTGCTTAAGGTTCTCGGCCAAAACTTTTTTGGCAGATGGCGTGGCCAATGTGGCCAAACCTTGTGGGATAAGGTAGTTTCTGCCGTAACCGTTCTTTACGGAAACGATATCATCCTTAAATCCCAAATCCTGTACATCTTCTCTTAGAATAAGTTCCATTCTCCGGTATTTTTTATTTCAACATATCGCCAACGTACGGCATTAACGCAATGTGACGGGCACGCTTAACGGCCTGGGCCACTTTTCTCTGGTATTTCAAGGAAGTACCTGTAAGTCTTCTAGGCAACAATTTTCCTTGCTCGTTCACCAATTTCATCAAGAAATCCGGGTCTTTGTAATCAATGTATTTGATACCTGATTTCTTGAACCTGCAATATTTCTTTTGCTTGTTGGTCTCAATATTGAGAGGGGTCAAATATCTGATTTCCCCGTCCTTTTTTGCTTTTGCTTGTTGTTCTATGGATGCCATGTCCCTATGCGTTTGCTTTTAATTTGGTTCTTCTTTTCTCTGCCCAAGCAATTGCATGCTTGTCCAGTTTAACGGTCAAGAAACGCATGATGCGCTCATCTCTCCTGAATTCCAACTCGTAGGGGCCAATGGCCTCACCGGGAGCGGTGAATTCGAACAAGTGGTAAAAACCACTTTTTTTGTGCTGAATGGGATAGGCCAATTTTTTAAGTCCCCAATCTTCCTTGGAGACCATTTTGGCACCATTCGTAATCAAGAAATCCTCGAATTTCTTGACTGTTTCCTCTATCTGGGTCTCAGATAGAACGGGATTCAAAATGAAAACAGTTTCGTAATGGTTCATATTATATATTTTTAAAGGAGCGCAAAAGTAATAATTATTCCATCCCCTTGCAAGAAAACCGATAAAACTTCGTTTAAAGTACAAGAGTTATCAACACCGATGAACCCAATAAACCTAAATAACGTAAATGGTAATATACACAACAAAATAGACCATGTTTACATCTTTTGTTGCTCCTAAGCGTCTTTTTTATGTAATTTGCCGATGATTTAAAACCCTACAAATCACCCCATTCTATGAAATTAAAAAGTATAATTGTAGACGATTCTTCCATGCAGCGGATGGCCGTTGCAAAATTGGTCAACAATCATCCACATCTTGCTTTGGTTGCCGAGTACAGCAACGCCATTGAAGCCAAAAATGGCCTGAAAAACCACGACATCGACCTTATCTTCTTGGATGTTGAAATGCCGATCATCAGTGGTTTTGACCTTCTAGAGGCCCTAGAGAACCCACCACAAGTCATTTTGATCACAGGAAAACCTGACTATGCCCTCAAGGCATTTGATTATGACGTGACCGATTACCTTCACAAACCCATCACCTTGGCCCGTTTTGAGGCTTCCGTAAAAAGAGCTGTTGCCAAATTTGAGCAATTGAACCGGGTAGATGAGGACGAAGAGCACATTTTTGTAAAGAGCAACCTTAAGAAACGTAAGGTTATCCTAAACGACATTAAATGGATCGAGGCACTCGGGGATTACATTAAATTGGTGACCGATGAAGCCAATATCGTGATCTTGTCCACCATGAAATCTTTTGAACAGCAGTTGCCTGCCGAAAAATTTCTGCGTATCCATAAATCGTACATCGTGAATCTGGAAAAAATCGAGAAATTCAACAGTAAAAATGTTGAGGTCGGTGGCAGACAGATTCCATTGAGCAGAAACAAAAAGACGGAGCTGGCAGAAGCGCTCGCCAACGTATAGTCAAAAGCTATATGTGGTCCACATTGTAGACCAGTCTTACACTTTTATACTTTGAAATAGCATTGAAGGATTTTTCAATTCTTTTAATGCTATTTTTTGTTTGTGCCAACGACTGTTTTTTTGGGATCTTGATCAAGATGTTTTTCAGGTAATCCCGCCGTATCCTACCCACAGGAGGGTATTCCGGCCCCAAAATTTGATGTCCGAGCACATTGCGGAGCGACTCGGCCAACCATTGGGCAGCCTCGTTCAGTTTGTTGAAGTCCCTGTCCTTAAGCGTAATCTTGATGATCCGCACCAAAGGTGGGTATTTGAACTGTTCGCGCTCGTACAACTGTTCCGCGAACATTTTATCATAATCATTGGTAGTGACCTGCTGCAGGATCTGATGGTAGGGATTGTATGTCTGTATCAGCACCTTTCCCCTTTTCCGGGTCCGTCCTGCCCTACCCGCTACCTGGGTGAGCATTTGAAAACTCCGCTCGTGGGCACGGTAATCGGGAAAATTGAGCATGGTATCCGCATTCATGATGCCCACTAAGCTTACATTCCTGAAATCCAGTCCCTTGGTCACCATTTGGGTACCCACCAGAATATCCATCTCTTGGTTCTCAAAGGCGGAAATGATTTTCTCATAGGCATACTTTCCCCGTGTCGTGTCCAAATCCATTCGTCCCACATTGATTTCGGGGAACAATTGACCCAATTCTTCCTGGACCTGTTCCGTTCCAAATCCTTTCTTGTCCAAAGTGGGGCTCCCGCAGGCCAGGCAGGCCTGTTGCAACGCCATATGGTAACCGCAATAGTGGCACCGAAGCTGATTGATGCGCTGGTGATAGGTCAAGCTCACATCGCAGTTGGGGCATTGGGCCACGTGCCCGCAGGTAGTGCACTCCACCAATGGGGCAAACCCCCTTCGGTTCTGAAAAAGGATGACCTGCTCCCCTGCTTCCAACGTTTCGGAAATGGCATTGATCAGGGTTTCGGAAAAATGACCCTTCATCCGTTTCTTTCGGGTGGCCTCCTTAATATCCACCAAGTTGATGTCGGGCATCAGTACATTTCCATATCTCTGATCAATGGAAGCATAACCATACTTCCCCTTTCTGGCGTTGTGCATGCTCTCTATGCTGGGTGTGGCCGACCCTAAAACGGTATGGGCCTTGTGCAGTGAGGCCAGCACAATAGCTGCATCACGGGCATGGTATCTCGGCGCGGGATCAAATTGCTTGAAGGAGCTTTCATGCTCCTCATCCACCACGATGAGCCCCAAGTTGGAAAAAGGCAAAAACAGGGAGGAACGCGCACCAATGACAATCTGTGCCTTCTCGGCGTTTTTCAGCACATTGTTCCAGACCTCGACCCGTTCGTGGATGCTATACTTGGAATGATAAACGGACACTTTGTGTCCAAAATAGTCCCTCAACCTATTGATCAACTGGGAGGTAAGCGCAATTTCAGGCAAGAGATAGAGTGCCTGTCGGCCACCGTCCAGACATTGCTGGATCAATTTCACATACACCTCAGTTTTTCCTGATGAAGTGACCCCATGCAGCAAAACTGGTCTGTCCTCCGCAAAACCTTTGTTGATATCCTCCAGTGCCTTGCTTTGGTGTTCGTTCAGGGCAATGTTCCGAGCCTCCTCGGATTCCTCATCGTACACCACCCGATCCTGCCTGATCTGATATTCTTTTAGAATATCTTTATCGATGAGGGCCTTGATCACGGCCTTGGAGCTGCCACTTTGCTTTTCCAGATCGGTGATGGGAATGGGCTTGTTGTTCCCGCTCCGCAGCTGAAAAAGGGACAGTACGACATGGCTCTGTTTGGGGGCCCTGGAAAGTTCGTTCAGCAGTTCTTCCAATTGTTGGTCATCGTCATATTTTTCGGAAAGTTTCACATAACGGACCAATTTGGGCTTGTACTGCTCATAGAGTTCTTCCTTTTGTTGGACCACCCCCTTTTGCACCAATCCATTGATCAGGGAAAGTACATTTTTCTTGTCCACGATATCGCTTATTTCCTGAACCTTCAGCGCAGATTGGTGCTGCAATGCTTCATAGATCAGAAACTCATCGTCACTGAGTTCCATTTCATCCACAACAGTCTCCTTGTTAGGGAGTATCAAGGTCTCACTTTCCAATAAAAAGGCACTAGGCAAGGCACTACGGATCACTTCCCCCAAGGTACACATGTAATATTTGGCCAACCATTCCCAATGTTGCAGCTGAAATGGACCTACGAGGGGAACATCATCCAGAATTTGGTAGATTTCCTTGGCTTCGTATGCGGTCGGGGCATTTTGGTGCACCCGATAGGCCAGGGCCGTGTATATCTTTGACTTCCCAAAGGGAACGGCAACGCGCATTCCCGATTGGATAAAGTCCGCCTCCCGTTGGGTTATGCTATAGGTAAAAAGTTTTTCTAATGGGATGGGAAGAACAACTTCCAAAAAATATTCCATACGCTATTCCTCAATCACCCTGTGCCAAGTCTGCGTTCTGTGCAAAAAGGCCAGGTATCCTCTCACTTTCAGGCGGTTTTCATTTTCCTCGTCCAACCAGACCTTGCCCCTAAAGGTCATTCCCTGTTCGGGATCGAACAACTTATCGCCTTTGTATTCCCCTCTTCCATTTTCCTCAAAATTGTCCATGATCTTCATGCCCAGCACCGGTTTGTCCTTGAGCTCACCATCACATTTGGTGCAGAGGGCATCCTGCTTCCCATCCTCCAATATTTTGACCACCTTGGCATGCATCAGGCCATCTTCCTTATATATTTCGATAATCGCCTTTGCAACGCCGTTACGGTCATCAATGGTTTTCCATTTCCCAAAAACGGTCTGTGACCATGTCTCTTGAAAACATAGAAAGCCCAGTAGGAAAATGTATTTATGGATTGTTCTGTTGCCTTTCATGTCTTTTTTTTAGTGAGTTGAGGGTAGCATTGAGTTCAAAACCCAATAGTAATATATTGGAATTTAGCCAAATGAACACCATCAAGATCAATAATCCTCCCAATGCCCCATAGAGTTCGTTGTAGCGGGCAAATTTTTCCACATATATCCCAAATAGATACGATGTCAAAAGGAACAACAACGTGGTCATCAGTGCCCCTGCCGAAAAAAACCTCGCGTTCCTCCCCTCCGCGGTCCCAAAATAATAGAGGATGGACGTGGTAAGATAGGAAAGGCTCAGGAAAAAGAGGATTTTGGCCGCCTGTATCCCTATGCCATCCCCCTTTTCAACATCATAGCCCAAGGTCTTTCCCAGATATTCGCTGGTGTACTCCACAATATAAAACTCAAAATACACAAAGGCCACGGCTCCAATGATCAGCAAAATGGAAAGAATGAGCCCCACCACCAATGCATAGGCATACTGTCTGAAAAAATTGCGGGTAAGCTCCACATGGTACGAATTTTCGAACCCACCAAAAATGGCGTTCACCCCATTGGCTACCAAAAAGATGGACACCAAGAATGCCGATGACAGGAGGCCGCCCTGCTTCTGGTCCTTAATCTGCTGATAGATGTCGCCAAAATAGTCACTGGTGGCCGACGGTAGGAAAGATTCCAAAAAATCAAGGAACTGCGCATCGAAATTTTCATTGCCCACACTCACGAAGGGAATAATAAAGGGAATGAGCGTCACCAAAAAGATGAGCAACGGGAACAGGGCCATAAAAAGGCTGAAGGCAATGGAACTGGCACGGGAGGACAACGTCCCCTTGACGATGCCCACCAAATACATCTCGATCAGATCATAGAAGGAAAGGCCCTCAAAGGCCTTTAGTTTGATGCGCTTCAACAAACGCACCAACCAATTGACCACGGGTATTTTTTCCAATTGCTCTTCTATGGCCACTGACATCTACACCGCTTTTAAACTAAGGTCCATATTGTAGACCGAATGGGTCAACGCACCAGAGGAAATATAATCCACCCCACACTCGGCATAGTTCCGGATGGTCTCTTCGTTGATCCCTCCCGAGGATTCGGTCTGGCATTTTCCGTTTATCCGTTTTACGGCTTCACGGGTCTGTTCATAATCAAAATTGTCCAACAGAATGCGGTGCACCCCATCGGATTGCAGAATTTCATCGACCTCGTCCAAATCCCTGGCCTCCACAATGATCTTTAGGTCTTTTCCCTTGTCCTTGAGGTACTCTTGGGTCTTTTGGATGGCCTTGGTGATGCCTCCTGCAAAATCGATATGGTTGTCCTTCAGCATCACCATATCGTACAGGGCGAACCTATGGTTCTCGCCACCGCCTATCTTCACGGCCCATTTTTCCAGCGCCCGGATGCCCGGGGTGGTCTTGCGGGTGTCCAAGATCTTGGTGTCTGTGCCATCCAGAAGGGACACAAAATCCTGGGTCTTGGTGGCAATGGCACTCATACGTTGCATGGCGTTGAGCACCAGCCGCTCCGCCTTTAGGATGTTTTGGGAGCTTCCCTGCACATAAAAAACGACATCTCCATATTTTACAGGACTTCCATCTTCCATCAGGACTTCCATTTGCAATTTGGGGTCGATATAACGGAACACCAGCTTGGCAAACTCCACACCGGCAATGATGCCCTCGTCCTTCACCAAAAGTTTGGCTTTTCCTGTGGCCGATGAAGGAATGCAGGCCAACGAGCTGTGGTCACCATCCCCGACATCTTCACGCACCGCATTGGAAATGATCAGGTCCAGTTCTTTTTGAAATTGTTCTTCAGAAATCATGCATTTGGGTTTCCACGAAAATACTAAAAACATTGGTGTTGTTTTGTTATTTGGTTATTGGGTTTTTCAGTTATTTGGTGTTCAGTGTCCAAAGTCGGAGGACTTATACCCAAAGGTCAATTCGCGGCATTGGTGAAATTCGTGTCTTATCAGATGCAAGAGAATAGACCATAGAAAATATATTGTTTACGGCAACCTGCCTACTGATTCCAGCCCACTATTAAACTTGAAACCTCTCCTTCACAACTTTCACCCTTTACCCTTTCACCTTCAACCCAAAATCAGCTCCCCTGCAACCTTGCCCATCAACCCAAAGCCGTCATCCGTTAATCCAACCTCGGCATCCGTCAGATCGTACCCAAAACATTTCCAAGAACGCCCCAACTTGCTATGATTTTTAACCTTAAAAAAACAAATCGTTATGAAAAATAGTATGAAGAAATTAAGTATCGTCATCCTCGCCATGGCCCTGCTATGGTCCTGCGGCAAGGACGACAGCCCAACACCGCCCAAGAACAGTGCACCTGTGATCAAAGCACAGGAATTCAGCGCGGCAGAGAATATTACTGATGCCCAGACCATCGGCACCGTTGTGGCCACTGATGCCGACAAGGACGCTCTTACCTTCACCATCAAGACCAACGACAATGCCCTTTTTGAAATCACGGCCACAGGGGCCTTGAGCCTCGCACCGGGCAAGACGCTGAACTTTGCCACCAAGGCACAACACACCATCACCGTGGAGGTGAGCGATGGGGATGACAGTGCCACAGCCACCATCACCATTAAGGTAACCCAAACAGACCCACAGAACACTGCTCCCGTGATTGCAGCCCAAGAATTCACTGCTTTCGAGGGCATATCCGACACTAGGGCCATTGGTACTGTTGTGGCCAGTGATGCAGATAACGATGCGCTTACGTTTAGCATCAAGACCAACGACAATGACCTCTTCGAAATCACTACTGCGGGGGAACTTTCCCTCGCGGCCGGCAAACAACTGAACATCACTATCAAGGAACAGCATACCATCACCGTGGAGGTGAGTGATGGTTCGGCAACGGCAGAGGCCATCATTACCATAAAGGTAAGCCAGACAAGTCCGCAGAACAACGCTCCTGAGTTTACCAAAGATGGTGAGTTCATAGAGTTCACCGTTCAAGAGAACATCTCGGATACGGATGTTATTGGCACTGTCCTAGCTACGGATGCAGATGGCGATGTGCTTACATTTAGCATCAAAACCAACGACAATGACCTTTTTGAAATCACTGTCACAGGGGAACTCTCTTTGGCTACTGGCAAGCAACTGGACTTTGAAACTGCAACTGCGTACAACATTACCGTGCAGGTAAGCGACGGGCTGGCCACAACCGAAGACAATGTGGTCATTCTTGTGGAGGATGTGGAAGAGGTCACAGACCCTGCCAACGACCCCAACGCCTTCATCACCATTTGGAAAACGGATGCCAATAACGAGGAAATTGTCATAGGAACCTATAACGCCTATACCTACAACTATACAATCCATTGGGGCGACGGTTCTTCAGAACAGATTACCTCTAGTGAACCCGTTAGCCATGTCTATGCTATGGCTGGCAACCACACCGTAGTCATACAAGGGGAATTCCCTGCAATTCGATACATTGATGGAGTGACCACATCATCCAAACTGTTGTCCATAGAACAATGGGGCGCCATAACGTGGAAGAGCATGAATCGTGCTTTTGCCTATTGCACCAACATGACCTATAATGCCACGGACATTCCAAATCTCTCCCAAGTATCCAATATGGCCTACGCGTTCTATAGGACTGATGCTTTTAATGGAGCTATAGGAGATTGGGATACCTCCCATGTAACCGATATGTCCTATATGTTTCAAGAAGCCGCTGCTTTTGACCAAAACCTAGGTGGGTGGAGTATATCCAATGTGACCAATATGTCCAATATGTTCAACAATTCTGGTATGAGCACCTTGAACTATAGTGAGACCTTGTTGGGTTGGTCCAATCAGGATGTTGTGCCCGCGAATATTACCCTAGGCGCAACGGGCCTATCCATTGATTGTGAAAATGCCACCTATTGGACAGCTTTTCAATATCTCTTGGCTAAGCCTTGGACCATTAATGACAATAGTCCTTGTCACTAAACACATTACAAGGCATGTCAGAAGTCAAAAACCGGGAGAGCCATAGTGTTCTTCCGGTTTTTTATTTTATTGCAAATTGGATTTTTGGATGCTTCGATTATTGGGGTTTGGATTTTTTATTGGCGTTGCTTGTCATTCTGAAAACGCGGAGTGTTTGAAGAATCTTTGGCTCCAGTAGGAGATTCTTCGCTTTGCTCAGAATGAAAATGATTAAGGTATTCCCTTGTTGAATTATTGTTCATTGCAAATTGGATTCTTGGATGCTTCGATTATTGGAATTTGAACTTTCACCCCCTGTTCCCTTCACCTTAAACCTGTAACCCAGTCCCATCAACCCAAAGACCCCATCCGTCAATCCAGCCTCGGCATCCGTCAGATCCTGCCCGAAACATTCCTGCAAACGCCCCATCTTGCCAAGATTAACTGTAAAAAACAAAAAACTGTTATGAAAAACACCATGAAAAAATTAGGTATTGCACTGATGGCCTCGGCCCTCGTATGGGCTTGCGGCAAGGACGACGGCCCTGCACCGGTAAAAAACAGTGCACCCGTGATCAAGGCACAGGAATTCACCGCCTTTGAGGGCATTACCGACACCCAGACCATCGGCACCGTGGTGGCCACCGATGCCGACAAGGACGCCCTTACCTTCAGCATCAAGACCAATGACAACGAGTTCTTCGAGATCACGGCCACAGGGGCCCTAAGCCTGGCACCGGGCAAGACACTGGACTTCGCCACCAAGGCACAGCACACCATCACCGTGGAGGTCAGTGACGGTGATGACAGTGCAACGGCCACCATTACCATCAAGGTGAGCCTGACCGACCCACAGAACAACGCGCCCGTGATGGCCGACCAAGGGTTCTCCGTTGCGGAGAATATTGCCGATAATGAGGTGATCGGTACCGTTGTGGCCACCGATGCCGACAGCGATGCGCTCACCTTTGACATTTTCACCAACGACAACGATCTCTTCGAGATCAGTACTGCCGGGGAGCTCTCCCTCGCGGCGGGCAAGCAACTGGATTTTGAGACTGCCACACAGCACAACATCACCGTACAGGTAAGCGATGGTACAGCGACCGCACAGGCCACCGTGACCATCACTGTTGAGGACGTGTACGAATCCCTGGCAAGCGATCCAAACGCCTTTGTCACCACTTGGAAGACCACTGTGGCCAATGAGGAGATCGTAATTGGCGTTAGGGACAACCTTACCTATGATTATACCATTGACTGGGGCGATGGCACGGTGGAGGAGATCAGCACCAGCGAAAATCCCTCTCATGTCTATGTCTCGGCCGGCGACCACACTGTGGCCATTTTGGGCCAGTTTCCTGCTATTGCAATGGATGGGGATTTGGGAACTACACCAAGTAACTTGTTCTCTTTGGACCAATGGGGCAACATCCAATGGGAGACAATGGTAGCGGCCTTTGGCTATTGTTCAAATATGACATATAAAGCCACCGATGTGCCAAACCTTTCCCAAGTGACCAACATGAATCGTATGTTCTATTATGCTACTGCTTTTAATGGAGATATCGGTGGCTGGGACACTTCCAACGTGACCGACATGACTTCTATGTTCTATGGGGCCACTGCCTTCAATGGGGATATCGGTGGCTGGGACACTTCCCATGTGACCAATATGTCCTTTATGTTCGTCTATGCCGCTCTCTTTAACCAAGACATCAGTGGTTGGGACACTTCGAGTGTGACCAATATGCAGAGTATGTTCGAATTGGCCACTTCGTTCAACCAGGACATCAATGATTGGGACACCTCGAGTGTGACCAACATGGGCAGTATGTTTAATGGTGCTGTTGAATTCAATGGTGCCATCTTAGATTGGGACACGGGCGAGGTAACCAATATGGCCAATATGTTCAAAGGGGCCACCTCCTTTAACGGTATCTTGGATACCTGGGACGTTTCCAATGTGACCAATATGGAAAACATGTTGGACAACTCGGGGATGAGTGCCTTGAGCTATGGTAGTACCTTAGTAGGCTGGTCCCAGCTTCCCAATCTTCCCTCAAACATTGTTTTGGGTGCTGTTGGCCTGTCCATAGATTGTAGCCATGCCCCGAGTGTTAACGCCTATACCTTTCTCCGTGCAAACAAGAGCTGGGATATCAATGACGATAGTGGCCATTGCTTCTAAGTACCTCGTGAGAAGATTATTTTTTTAAGACCAAGACCGGGAGGACCAAGTGTCCTTCCGGTTTTTTATTTTATTGCAAATTGGATTGTTGGATGTTTCGATTGTTGGGGTTTGGATTTTTTATTGGCGTTGCTTGTCATTCTGAAAACGCGGAGTGTTTGAAGAA
>NZ_QXFO01000024.1 GCF_003584105.1 Flagellimonas taeanensis | reverse complement strand
CCTTGCGGGCCTTGGATACCGGGGTCTCCTTGTGGACCCTTGTCACCGGTCAAACCTTTATCTCCCGTCTCCCCCTTGTCACCGGGGTCACCTTGTGGACCCTGTGGACCTTGGATACCGGGGTCGCCCTGTGGGCCTTTGTCACCGGTAAAACCTTTATCTCCTGTCTCTCCCTTGTCTCCGGGGTCGCCCTGTGGACCCTGTGGACCTTGGATACCGGGGTCGCCCTGTGGGCCTTTGTCTCCGGTCAATCCCTTGTCACCAGTCTCCCCCTTGTCTCCGGGGTCGCCCTGTGGACCCTGTGGGCCTACAGCACCTCCAGCTGCCACTTCTGATAAAGGAATTGAAATTGTATTATTGTCAGAGTCAGTTATTACTAAATCCGTTCCAACAACCTCAATTCTATCATTGACTGTATTGGTATCGGATGAGGTAAGTTCCCACGAATTACCATCCCAGAAGTAAATGGTGCCTGTATTGGTATTCACATAAATATCTCCTGTATCGGCACCAGATGGAGTAGTCGCTCCAGGACTGGATACGGCTGTTCCTTTCAAGACCTCGCAATTACATTGGTCTTGTAGGGTGACTGTGGTCTGCGAAAGGGCAATTCCGGTAAATAGAAGAAAGAATAAAGCTAAAATGCTCTTTTTCATGAGGTTGTTATTAGTTGAAGGTCGGTAATGTCTTTTGTTTTTATTGCTTCAGTAGTGTATCTCGGTCTTGCTTTGCTTTAATTCAGCGCGTTGCATTTTACAGCACAGTACAAAATTACCCCTACATTCAGCAGCGGAAAATATTTGTTGTGTATACCCTATATCCAACTGTATAGTCCTCGAATTTTGAGGTTACACCCCAAAAACTGTGATTTTGAAAACCCGTTTATCGATGAAAGCAGTACAGATAACGGTTACGAGAAACTCATCCTCATACGAAAAGGATTACATAAACTTTAAAAAAATGCCCCGTTCATGAACCTCATGAGTTACAAGTGAACTGTGCTGACTTGTGAAATCCATTAAACCTTCCAATTTTTGGATGAGGTGCCATTTTATTTCGAAGAACAGGAAATGGCTATCCTTATATACTAAAAAACATGCGAACAAGCCCTAGATAAGTGACTCATTCGCATGTCCGACGCCCGTCTAGCAGGCTTATAATCATTCAAATATGATGAACTCCGATCTACGGTTCAATTGGTGCTGGTCACTGGAACAGGGAACACCATTGAAACATTCATTCACCAATCGGGTCTCCCCAAATCCTTCACCTTGTAATCTATCAGCTGGTATTCCTTTGGAGATCATATAATTGACCGTCGATTCAGCTCTTTTTTGTGACAACCAAAGGTTATAGGCATCATTCCCTCGGCTATCGGTATGTGAATTCACCTTGATCTTCAAGCTGGGGTACTTTTCCATGGCCACAATTACTTTCTGTATCTCAATCTCTGCATCGGGCCGTATATTGAACTTATTCAAATCGAAATAAATCGTACTCAATTGTAGCAGTTTGGCCAAATCGTCACCAAAACCTCCGGTAATCACATCCCTTTCCAGATAGAAATCAATGATCCTTGGCTTGCCGTAGGATTTGTTCAGGTATTCCTCCGCAGGAACATAACCATCCCTTGAGGCCCTTACAAAATTGCCTTTGGAGCAATCCAATTGAAGGACATAGTTTCCATTGGAGTCGGTTATGGTGGACGAGACTTCCCTGTTTTCCTCATCGATGACCATCACAGTGGCGCCGGCCAGCACTTCATTGGAAATACGGTCCCTTACGGTTCCCGTCACTTCCTGAAGACAATCCAAGACCAAGGGTTCGTTCTCCACGAATTGGTAGATATCGTCATCCCCCACGCCTCCTTCCCTATTGGAAGAGAAATAGCCTGACTTGTCCTCTATGTTGTAGATAAAGGAAAAATCGTCATTGGGACCGTTGATGGGTCTACCCACGTTCACCACCGGCTGATCGTACTCATCAAAGGCAATCTTTGTTGCAAATACGTCCAATCCACCCAGACCTTGGTGTCCATCCGAAGAAAAGTACAGCACCCCATCCTTGGTGATGAACGGAAAGGTCTCTCGGGCCATGGTATTGATGTTCTTGCCCAAGTTGACAATTGGACCATAGGTTCCATCGCCAATAATCTCCGTCATAAATATGTCCGACTCACCCAGACTTCCGGGCATGTCCGAAACAAAATAAAGTCTTTTCCCATCCGGGCTCAACATAGGGTGTGCCACGGAATAGGAATCACTGTTGAATGGGAGTTCCGTAATATTGGTCCACACTCCATTGATGTTTTCCGCGCTATAGATCTTCAAGCGAATGATGCCTTCTTCATCCTTGCGCTTTCTGCCATCCATAAAATTGTTGCGGGTAAAGTACATGGTCATGCCATCCTTGCTCACCACAGATGTAGATTCATGGAGCCTAGTGTTCACTTCCCCTTCCAGCTTTACGGCCCTACCATTGGACACACTGTCCACATCGACCTTGTAGAGGTCCAAAAAGTCCCTCGAGTTCCAGGTATGTCTATATCTGGCCAAATTTCCAGTGTCCCTATCGGAGGCAAAAATGAGTCCCTTTTCATAGTAAGAGGCGGCAAAATCGGAGTATTTGCTATTATAGCCGAACGGTTTTACGGTGTATCTTCCCGAATTCTTCTCGATCTTGGCCATATAGTCCTCGTCAATGTCGAGGTCAACGGATGTCATCTGTTTGAACTCTGCCATCAAACGGGAGGCTTCTTCGTAATTGCCCAATGTTTTTAAACTTTGTGCGTACCTGAAAATATCCTCTACTTCCATTTCATCGGGATAGGTCTCTTCCATCCTCTTATAAATGGCAGCGGCCTCTGCGTACTTGGCATTGAAGTAGTATGAATTTCCCAAGCGCTTCAATAGGTCCGAAGAAACATAGCCCCTATCCAGCACTTTTTTGTAAATATCTATTGCCGGACTGAAGGAATATTCATTGTAACGCTGGTCCGCTCTTCCCATGACCCTTTCGAGTTGCTTGCCTTGAATGGTATCCTGTCCGGACATATTGACAACACATCCTGAAAATACAATGAGAAGTATGAGTGCTCTTTTTAACATGCTTAACCCGTATTAAAAGAATCTTGGTGACACGGTTCTTTGAAATCTCTTCAATAGCTCCAATCTCAGGAATATCTCAAACGATCCATCGTTGAACTGGGCCCCACCCAATTCCGTGGTCTCCCTGTCGTAGGCTAGACCTACCATAAGCTGTTCCGTTAGCTGAAAACCTACCAAACCGCTCAGAGCGGCATCCCAGCGGTAAGCAGCACCAAAGCTGAACTTATCGGCAAACAGAAAGCTGGCCGATAGATCGACCTGCAAGGGTGCCCCTCCAACAGCCTTGGTCAGCAAAGCTGGCTTGAACTTCAGATCGGGGCCCATATCGAACACATAACCAGTAATCAAGTAAAGGTTAATCCGCTCCGCGGATTGAAAATTGACCGACCCATCTGAATTATCATTGTCGAAGTATTCGGACTCCAAGACATTTGGTGCGGACAAGCCTGCATAAAATCGATCTGTATGATAGTACACACCCAATCCAAAATTTGGGTTGAACTTGTTATCGATATTGTCCTGGCTCACCACTTCTTCGTCAAAATTCCTAAGGCCATTAAAATCCAGACTGAGCATGTTTCCGCCCAACTTCAACCCGAAGGACAACTTGGCGTCCATGGCCACTTGTATGGTATAGGATATGGCTGCATCCAAATACGTTTCCTGCACCACACCATCCCCTATGTTATCATTTACGATGGATATGCCGTACCCCAACCTGCTGTTCCTGATTGGGGAGTGAAGGTTCAATGTAAAGGTCTCAGGTGCGCCGTCCAAACCTACCCACTGGGAGCGGTACAGTCCGGCAAAGCTCAACTGTCCCCTAGATCCGGCATAAGCAGGGTTCACACTCATGGTGTTGTACATATATTGCGTGTACTGCGCATCTTGCTGGGCCATGAGGCCCTGAAATGTTATTCCAATGAACAAAAACGGAATTAAAAAACTCTTTTTTATCATTCTATCTATAGTGTTACCTGCTTATGTATATGTATTCGGAGTCCGTAAAACTTCCTTCCGCCGTTTCATAATTAAAGATATAAAAATACACCCCGGCAGGAAGATAATCGTTCGCATTCAAAGCTGACTTGCCCCTGACGCGACCATCAAACACATTTCTGACGTTGTCGTAATCTTTTCCTTCATAGACCAAGGTACCCCAACGGTTAAATATTTTAATCGTGCTGGATTTTATAAAGTTGACACCTCTGATGAATAAAAAGTCATTTTTTAAATCCCCATTGGGTGTCAGCATTTGGTTCACTTCGATATTAACAACAATTACCGTTACCGTGGCCGTATCACAATTGCCGGTGTCGGCCGCTTCACAGATGGTATAGTCGATGGTATATGCTCCCGATTCCGTACCAGGGGCCACGCTCACGCTACCGTCAGGGTTGATGGTCAACACGTTTGTTGGCGTAGAGGTCAGGATCACATCCGAAAGGTCGAGCGTCTCTCCGTTCAAGGTATCGTTGGACAATACGTTGCTGTCAGGAATTACCCCACCCGTTCCACCATACGCGGTATAGGAATCGTCCACCGCATCGATGATATTGCCCATGCCAGAGCTCACCTCAACGGTCACTGTGGCCGTGTCGCAGTTGCCCACATTGGCCGCTTCACAGATGGTATAGTCGATGGTGTACGTGCCATCGGCAGTTCCAGGTTCCACGCTCACGCTACCGTCAGGGTTGATGGTCAACACATCCGTTGGTGTGGAGGTCATGATCACATCCGAAAGGTCGAGCGTCTCCCCGTTCAAGGTATCGTTGGACAATACATTGCTGTCAGGGATTACGCCACCAGTCTCGCCATCAGCGGTAAAGGAATCGTCCACCGCATCGATGATGCTGCCCATGCCAGAACTCACCTCAACGGTCACTGTGGCCGTGTCACAGTTGTCCACATTGGCCGCTTCGCAGATGGTATAGTCAATGGTGTACGTGCCATCGGCAGTTCCAGGTTCCACGTTCACGCTACCATCAGGGTTGATGGTCAACACATCCGTTGGTGTGGAGGTCAGGATCACATCCGAAAGGTCGAGCGTCTCCCCGTTCAAGGTATCATTGGACAATACATTGCTGTCCGGGATTACGCCACCAGTCTCGCCATCAGCGATAAAGGAATCATCCACCGCATCGATGGTATTTGCACCGACTTGGATATAAACTGTTGCTGAAGCACAGACACTTGGGTCTGGCAGCACATTACAAACTTCATAGATAACAGTGACCGTGGTATTGGACTCAGATACTACCGGAGTATAGGTCATCAAACCTGTTTCCGCATCAAAAGTAACAGTACCCAAGGCATTTCCTCCTATTCTGGACAAACTGGTCACACCTAGGTTATTTCCATCATCGTTTGGAAGATAATCATCGTTTTCTAAAATATTGATGGCCACTTCGGTAAGTGCAGGGGTCGAACCCGAATCATCCCTTGCGGTCGCCACCAATGGATCAGGGTCGGTCCCATTTGGATTGCCATCATCATCACAATCCAAGGCCTCCCAATCTGCAGAAGGGGTCAACGTAATACTATCTGGATTGTAATCACAAGGATCCAACGGATTGGTACCGTCCTCTTTTTCGTCTTCGTTGGTCACACCATCACCGTCACAATCCGATGCATTCCATGTAGAAGATGGGTCCACGGTTTGGCTGCCCAATACAAAGCTACAGGGGTCCTGTGGGTCCGTTCCATCCTTTTCCTCATCCTCATTGGTAACACCGTCACCATCACAATCTGCAGTGAGGTAATCGCCACTTTGCGGCAAGGTCACACTCTCTGGTTTATAGTCACAAGGATCCAACGGATCTGTACCGTCCTCTTTTTCGTCTTCGTTGGTCACACCATCACCATCACAATCCGATGCATTCCATGTAGAAGATGGGTCCATGGTTTGGCTGCCCAATACAAAGCTACAGGGATCCTGGGGGTCCGTTCCATCTTTTTCCTCATCTTCATTGGTAACACCGTCACCATCACAATCTGCAGTGAGGTAATCGCCACTTTGCGGCAAGGTCACACTCTCTGGTTTATAGTCACAAGGATCCAACGGATCGGTTCCGTCCTCTTTTTCGTCTTCATTGGTCACTCCATCTCCATCACAATCCGATGCATTCCATGTAGAAGATGGGTCCACTGTTTGGCTGCCCAATACAAAGCTACAGGGATCCTGGGGGTCCGTTCCATCCTTTTCCTCATCTTCATTGGTAACACCGTCACCATCACAATCAGCATCAAGGTAATCGCCACTTTGTGGCAAGGTGACACTCTCTGGTTTATAGTCGCAAGGATCCAACGGATCTGTACCGTCCTCTTTTTCGTCTTCATTGGTCACACCATCACCATCACAGTCTTCCTTTTTCCACTTGTCGGAAGGTTCACAATCCTGATGCTCCAACACAAAATCACAAGAATCCAACGGGTCGGTTCCATCTTCATTCTCTTGGCCATTGCTTACGCCATCGCCGTCACAATCTTCCTTCTTCCACTTGTCCGAAGGTTCACAATCCTGATGCTCCAAAACAAAATCACAGGGATCCAATGGATCGGTGCCATCTTCTTTCTCCTGCCCATTGCTCACGCCATCGCCGTCACAATCTTCCTTCTTCCACTTGTCCGAAGGTTCACAATCCTGATGCTCCAAAACAAAATCACAGGGATCCAATGGATCGGTGCCATCTTCTTTCTCCTGCCCATTGCTCACGCCATCACCATCACAGTCTTCTTTTTTCCACTTGTCAGAAGGTTCACAATCCTGATGCTCCAACACAAAATCACAAGAATCCAACGGGTCGGTTCCATCTTCCTTCTCTTGGCCATTGCTTACGCCATCGCCATCACAATCCTCTTTTTTCCACTTATCGGAAGGGGAGCAGTTTTGATGCGCCAATATAAAATCACAGGGATCCAACGGGTCGGTGCCATCCTCTTTCTCCTTACCGTTGGTCACACCATCTCCGTCACAATCTTCTTTCTTCCATTTGTCGGATAGGGAACAATTTTGATGCGCCAATATAAAATCACAAAGGTCCAATGGATCTGTACCATCCTCTTTCTCCTTGCCATTGGTCACGCCATCACCATCACAGTCATCCTTTTTCCAATTGTCAGAAGGTTCACAATCCTGATGTGCCAATATGAAATCACAGGGATCGTTGGGGTCGGTTCCGTCCTTGGCTTCCTGATCACAACTAACACCGTCTCCATCACAATCCGTTGTAAAATTTGTTATATTAACGAGACTATAATCAAAAATTTCCAAAAAACCATAAAAGCTATATTCTGCTTTAGATTGATCTACGCCGTTAGAATAAACAGGGGCGATTTTAAGAACACTTGTATGATGGTCAGTTGCCACTGGTGTTAAGGCTTTGCCATACGCTGAAGTTGATTCGAAAATCAAACAAATGGTTATGAATAAAATACTACGGACTACTCCACGTGGTGCCCGCTCAAAAGTAATGTTCTCCATAAATGATTAAGTTTTGGTCAACTAATCACCATGGCCTGTAGTAGTTCTCGTATGCGTAAGAAAATTGGGGTTTTCTTATTTTTTGTATTCTAGTCCCTTCGACACATGTCCATACAAAATGGTCACATAATTAAAGTTTTTGGGGCTCACCTCCTATTTTTCTCGATAAAAGGCGCATTCCTCATTATTAGATACCCATTTATGATCTATTGCTGTTTTCGTCAATAGAATGTACGACACAAACCCAAAGGAGAGCCTGCTAAAAAACAGGCTGAAATTACTTTTCTTTTCGATCTAACCGGTCTTTGTCCACGCATTTTTTTCCAATGATATCAACAATGGGATATCTCTTACAAAATGAGTGCTGAAACATATAATTCCCCTATTTTTGCCGAAATTTTTGTTGATGGATTTTGAAAGGGAAATAAATAGACGAAGGACATTTGGGATCATCTCCCACCCTGATGCGGGAAAAACGACACTTACGGAAAAACTGCTCTTGTTCGGGGGGGCCATCCAAGAGGCCGGTGCCGTGAAAAGCAACAAGATCAAGAAATCCGCCACCAGTGACTTTATGGAAATAGAGCGCCAAAGGGGAATTTCCGTGGCCACTTCCGTGTTGGCCTTTATCTATAAGGACAAGAAAATCAACATTCTGGACACTCCCGGACACAAGGATTTTGCCGAGGACACCTTTAGGACGCTGACCGCTGTGGACAGTGTGATCGTCGTCATCGATGTGGCGAAGGGTGTGGAGGAACAAACGGAGAAGTTGGTAGAGGTATGTCGTATGCGCAACATCCCCATGATTGTCTTCATCAACAAATTGGATCGGGAAGGAAAAGATGCCTTTGACCTTTTGGACGAGGTGGAACAAAAATTGGGGCTGTCCGTCACTCCTCTGAGTTTTCCCATCGGCATGGGATATGATTTCAAGGGAATCTACAACATCTACGAGAAGAACATCAACCTTTTTAGCGGCAGCAGCAAAAAAAATATCGAAGAGACCATCGCCTTCGATAATCTGGACAGCCCTGAGTTGGAAAAGATCATTGGCACAAAGGCCGCAGAAAACCTACGTGACAATTTGGAATTGGTCAACGGCGTGTACCCTCCCTTTGATACCGAGACCTATTTAAAAGGGCTACAGCAACCTGTCTTTTTCGGTTCGGCCCTGAACAATTTTGGCGTCCGGGAGCTATTGGACTGTTTTGTGGAGATTGCCCCATCACCTCGGGCAAAAATGGCGGAAGAGCGTTTGGTCAAAGCCAATGAAAAGGAGTTTTCGGGTTTTGTGTTTAAGATCCATGCCAATATGGATCCCAAGCATCGGGACCGACTTGCCTTTATCAAAGTGGTTTCCGGTACTTTTGAACGGAACACTCCTTACCTCCATGTACGGCACGACAAAAAATTGAAGTTCTCCAGCCCCAATGCCTTTTTTGCCGAAAAAAAGGAAATTGTGGACATTTCCTATCCTGGTGATATTGTCGGGTTGCACGATACGGGCAACTTTAAGATCGGAGATACGTTGACGAGTGGTGAACAGTTACATTACAAAGGTATTCCTAGTTTCTCCCCGGAACATTTCAGGTACATCAACAATGCCGATCCCATGAAGGCCAAGCAATTGTACAAGGGCATTGACCAGCTGATGGACGAGGGCGTGGCACAGTTGTTCACCTTGGAATTGAACGGAAGAAAAGTAATAGGTACCGTTGGGGCCTTGCAATATGAAGTGATCCAATACCGCTTGGAGCATGAATATGGGGCCAAGTGCACGTATGAGAATTTCCCCGTGCACAAAGCGTGCTGGGTGGAACCCACTGATAAAAACAATGAAGAGTTTGCCGAGTTCAAACGAGTGAAGCAGAAGTTTTTGGCCACGGACAAACGTGGACAACTGGTCTTTTTGGCAGACTCACCTTTTTCCCTACAGATGACCCAACAAAAATACCCATCGGTAAAACTCCATTTTACTTCGGAGTTCGAATAAAACTGAAATCAAAAGGAATTCAAAAAGGTTGGTTGACATAAATACAAATAAAAAGCCCCAAACTTTGTTTGGGGCTTTTTTATGCTTCTCCCGTAGGTCCGAAGTTCAAGGGAATAGCAGGTTGCTCATAATCCTTGATGGGTCCGTGGGTCTTTTCAAACCGGGCTACATTGTCGTTCAGCGCTTTCAAAAATTTCTTGGCGTGCTGGGGTGTCAGGATGATTCGGCTCTTCACCTTCGCCTTTGGCGCACCAGGCATCATGCTGATAAAGTCCACCACAAACTCCGATACGGAATGATTGATGATCGCCAAGTTGGAATAGGTTCCCTCGGCGGTCTTTTCGTCCAATTCAATATTGATCTGTTTCTGTTTTTCCTCTGCCATTGATATAACTGTATAAAAAAGAAAACCCCGGCCATTAAGCCAGGGTTTCTGTTATTTAGAACTTAAATTCCTCTTTTCGGGCCATGATCTCATCATACTCCTCTTTCGAGCCAACAATGATGCTATCGTAATCCCTCATACCGGTACCGGCAGGAATCTTATGTCCAACGATCACATTCTCTTTCAATCCTTCCAAGGTGTCCACTTTACCGTTTACGGCGGCTTCGTTCAACACTTTGGTGGTTTCCTGGAACGATGCTGCAGAAATGAACGACTTGGTCTGCAACGATGCCCTTGTGATACCTTGCAGGATCGGAGTGGCAGTAGCTGCCACAGCATCCCTTGCGGTAACCAAGGTCTTGTCCTCTCTCCTAAGGATCGAGTTCTCATCCCTCAATTGACGGGCCGTTACGATCTGACCAGGCTTCAATCTTTCAGAATCGCCTGCATCTTCTACAACTTTCTTACCAAAGATCTCATCGTTCTCATTGATGAAGTCATCCTTGTGCACCAATTGGTTCTCCAAGAAAGTGGTGTCCCCTGAATCTTGGATCTGGACCTTGCGCATCATTTGACGTACCACAACTTCGAAGTGCTTGTCATTGATCTTCACACCTTGCAAACGATATACTTCCTGTACCTCGTTCACCAAGTATTGCTGTACTGCCGATGGTCCTTTGATAGCCAAGATATCCTCTGGGGTGATAGACCCATCGGACAGTGCCATACCAGCGCGTACGTAGTCGTTTTCCTGAACCAGGATCTGGTTGGAAAGTTTGACCAAGTATTTCTTCACTTCTCCGGCCTTGGACTCGATGATGATCTCACGGTTACCACGCTTGATCTTACCGAAGGACACTACACCATCAATCTCCGTTACCACTGCTGGGTTGGATGGATTACGTGCCTCGAAAAGCTCGGTCACCCTTGGAAGACCTCCGGTGATATCTCCTGCCTTGGCAGATTTACGTGGGATTTTCACCAAAATCTTACCTTCTTTGATCTTCTCACCGTTGTCCACCATCAAGTGGGAACCAACAGGCAAGTTGTATGAACGTATGGTTTCTCCCTTACCGTCTTTGATCAATAGGGTCGGGATCAACCTCTTGTTCCTGGATTCTGAAATCACCTTTTCTTGGAAACCGGTCTGCTCATCGATTTCCACTTGGTAAGTCATACCTTGCTCGATATTCTCATAGGCGATCTGCCCTGTGAATTCGGACACGATGACACCGTTATAGGGATCCCATTGACAGATAACAGTTCCTTTGGTTATTTTCTCGCCGTTCTTGACGAACAATTGGGAACCATAAGGAATGTTATTGGTACTCAATGTAATACCCGTCTTTGCATCAACAATCTTGATTTCTGATGTTCTGGAGATTACAATGTCACTCTTACCTCCACCATTGTCCACACCCTCGACGACCCTTAGGTCTTCAATCTCTGCAATACCGTCAAATTTGGCCTCCAGCTTGCTGTCCTCGGAAATGTTTCCTGCAATACCCCCTACGTGGAAGGTACGCAATGTCAACTGTGTTCCAGGTTCTCCAATGGACTGGGCCGCAACCACACCAACGGCTTCACCGCGTTGTACCATTTTATTGGTGGCCAAGTTTCTTCCGTAGCATTTTGCACAGATTCCTTGGGCTGCCTCACAGGTCAATGGTGATCTTACTTCTACCTTTTCAATAGGCGCAGCTTCGACCTTCTTCACATCGGCTTCGGAAATTTCCTGCCCTGCTTTAAGGATAAGCTCCTCGGTCAGTGGGTTATATACATCGTGCAGTGATACCCTACCCAAGATTCGCTCACCAAGGGTCTCCACTACTTCTTCGTTCTTCTTCAAGGCTTCCACCTCAATTCCCCTCAATGTTCCACAATCCTCGGTATTGATGATCACGTCTTGGGAAACATCCACCAAACGTCTGGTCAAATATCCGGCATCCGCAGTTTTCAAAGCGGTATCCGCAAGACCTTTACGTGCACCGTGGGTTGAGATAAAGTATTCCAAGATGGACAATCCTTCCTTAAAGTTGGAGAGAATCGGGTTTTCAATGATCTCGCCACCTCCGGCTGTCGATTTTTTAGGCTTGGCCATCAAACCACGCATACCGGTCAACTGGCGAATCTGTTCCTTGGAACCCCTCGCCCCGGAATCCAACATCATATATACAGAGTTGAATCCTTGTTTGTCCTCACGGATACGCTTCATGGCCAATTCGGTCAACATGGCGTTGGTAGAGGTCCAAACATCAATGACCTGGTTGTACCGTTCATTGAAGGTAATCAGACCCATGTTATAGTTCATCATGATGCCATCCACTTGTTCGTTGGCCTCGGCAATCATTTCGTGCTTTTCCTTTGGAATGATGATATCCCCCAAACTGAAGGACAGACCTCCTTTAAAGGCAAACTCATATCCCATGGTCTTGATCTTGTCCAAGAAGTCGGCTGTGGTAGGCACATCGGTCACCGCAAGGATGTCCCCGATAATGTTCCGTAGGGATTTCTTGTTCAAAACAGTATTGATATATCCTGCTTGTTCAGGCACCACAGTGTTGAACAATACACGGCCCACCGTGGTCTCAATGATCTTGTTGACCAACTCTCCTGCTTCATTGAAATCCTTCGTTCTTACCTTGATGATGGCATTAAGGGCAACTTTTCTTTCATTGAAGGCAATTTCGACCTCTTCGGAAGAATAGAAGGTAAGTCCTTCCCCTATTACGGGCTCTTCTGGAGTGGATCTTTTCTCTTTGGTCATATAATACAGACCCAAAACCATGTCCTGGGAAGGTACGGTGATCGGAGAACCGTTCGCTGGGTTAAGGATGTTCTGTGAAGCCAACATCAATAGCTGTGCTTCCAAAATGGCCTCTGGCCCCAATGGCAAGTGAACTGCCATCTGGTCCCCATCAAAATCCGCGTTGAAGGCGGTACACGCCAATGGGTGCAAACGAATCGCCTTCCCTTCAATCAGTTTAGGCTGGAACGCTTGGATACCCAATCGGTGCAATGTGGGGGCCCGGTTCAACAATACAGGGTGTCCTTTTAGGACGTTTTCAAGAATATCCCAAACCACGGGCTCCTTCTTGTCTATGATCTTTTTAGCAGATTTAACGGTCTTTACAATACCTCTTTCGATCAACTTACGGATGATGAACGGTTTGTAAAGTTCGGCCGCCATATCTTTTGGAAGACCACATTCGTACAATTTCATTTCCGGTCCAACGACAATCACGGAACGAGCGGAGTAATCCACACGTTTACCCAAAAGGTTTTGACGGAAACGACCTTGCTTACCTTTCAAGGAATCCGAAAGGGATTTCAATGGTCTGTTCGATTCTGTTTTTACCGCAGATGCTTTTCTGGTGTTGTCGAAAAGGGAATCCACAGCTTCCTGAAGCATACGTTTTTCGTTACGCAAGATCACCTCTGGTGCCTTGATCTCCATCAAACGCTTCAAACGGTTGTTACGGATGATCACCCGTCTGTACAAATCGTTCAAATCGGAAGTGGCAAAACGACCACCATCCAACGGCACCAATGGACGTAATTCCGGTGGGATCACGGGAATCACCTTCATGATCATCCACTCTGGGTTGTTCTCACGGTTGTCCTGTGATTCACGCAATGCCTCAACTACCTGAAGACGCTTCAATGCCTCGGTCTTACGCTGCTTTGAGGTCTCGGTATTGGCCTTGTGACGAAGTTCGTACGACAGTTGTTCCAAATCGATTCGGGCCAATAGGTCGATCAAACACTCGGCACCCATTTTGGCGATGAACTTGTTGGGATCGTTCTCTTCCAAGTACTGATTCTCAGATGGAAGTGATTCCAGAATGTTCAAATATTCCTCTTCGGTCAAGAAATCCAATTTATGGATCTCCTCACCTTCTGGACCTTTGGCAATACCGGGCTGGATGACCACATACCTTTCGTAGTAGATGATCATGTCCAACTTTTTGGAAGGTAGTCCCAAAAGGTATCCTATCTTGTTCGGCAATGAACGGAAGTACCAGATGTGCGCTACGGGTACAACAAGATTGATGTGACCCACACGATCTCTACGTACTTTCTTTTCTGTTACCTCTACACCACAACGATCACAAACGATTCCACGGTAACGGATACGCTTATACTTTCCGCAGGCACATTCGTAGTCCTTTACGGGACCGAAAATACGCTCGCAGAACAATCCATCACGCTCGGGCTTGTGCGTTCTATAGTTAATGGTTTCAGGCTTCAACACTTCGCCACGGGACTCGGCCAAAATGGACTCTGGTGAGGCCAATCCGATGGAGATCTTGTTAAACCTTTTTGGTGCGTTATTGTCTTTTATTCTAGCCATAACAATATGGTGATGATATAATTAATGTATAGTGTTCTATTCTTCCAATCTGATATCCAAGCCCAAACCTTTGAGTTCGTGCATCAATACGTTGAAAGATTCCGGTAAACCGGGTTCTGGCATAGTCTCACCTTTTACGATGGATTCATAGGTCTTGGCCCTACCGATAACGTCATCCGACTTCACGGTCAGGATTTCCCTAAGGGTAGCCGAAGCTCCATAGGCTTCCAATGCCCATACCTCCATCTCTCCAAAACGCTGACCACCGAATTGGGCCTTACCACCCAATGGTTGTTGTGTGATCAATGAGTATGGTCCGATGGAACGTGCGTGCATCTTATCGTCCACCATGTGGCCCAATTTCAGCATGTAGATCACACCAACCGTGGCCGCTTGGTCAAAGCGTTGACCGGTTCCACCATCATATAGGTAGGTATGTCCAAATCTTGGAACACCAGCTTTATCGGTAAGTTCGTTGATATCGTCCAAGGTAGCTCCGTCAAAAATTGGGGTACCATATTTCTGGCCCAATTTCAAACCTGCCCAACCCAAAACGGTCTCATAGATCTGACCAATGTTCATCCTTGAAGGTACACCCAGTGGGTTCAATACGATGTCCACAGGGGTTCCGTCTTCCAAGAAAGGCATGTCCTCTTGACGAACGATACGGGCAACGATACCTTTGTTACCGTGACGTCCTGCCATTTTATCACCTACTTTCAACTTACGTTTCTTGGCGATATAGACTTTGGCCAACTTCATGATACCTGCAGGAAGCTCATCCCCTACGGAGATGGTAAACTTATCCCTTCTCAGGTTTCCTTGGATATCGTTCAATTTGATCTTGTAGTTGTGCAACAGATCGGCCACCAAAGCATTGGTATCCTCATCGGTTGTCCAGCTACCTCCTACCAAGTGGGCGAAATCGTCAACGGCGTTCAACATCTTGATGGTGTATTTCTTTCCTTTTGGAAGTACTTCTTCACCCAAATCGTTGATGACACCTTGCGATGTCTTTCCATTGACCAGACCGAACAATTTCTCGATCAGCACATCTTTTAGTTGTTGGAACTTCACTTCGTAGTCCATCTCCAACCTTGAGATCGCTTCTTTATCCTCGGAACGTTTTCTCTTGTCCTTGATGGAACGTGAGAACAATTTCTTGTCGATGACCACACCTCTCAAAGATGGCGATGCCTTCAAGGAAGCATCCTTAACATCACCTGCCTTGTCACCAAATATGGCACGCAAGAGCTTTTCTTCAGGGGTTGGGTCGGATTCTCCTTTTGGAGTGATTTTACCGATCAAGATATCACCAGGCTTCACTTCGGCACCGATACGGATCATACCATATTCGTCCAAATCCCTAGTGGCCTCTTCGGATACGTTGGGGATATCATTGGTCAATTCCTCCGCTCCCAATTTGGTATCCCTTACTTCCAACGCATACTCATCGATGTGCACCGAAGTAAAGATATCCTCGCGAACCACTTTTTCAGAGATCACGATCGCATCCTCGAAGTTGTATCCTTTCCATGGCATGAAGGCTACCTTCATGTTCCTACCCAAGGCCAATTCCCCTTTTTCGGTGGCATATCCTTCACAAAGTACCTGGCCTTTTTTCACCTTGTCTCCTTTTCTTACGATGGGTTTCAAGTTGATGCTGGTACCTTGGTTGGTTTTTCTGAATTTCACCAATTCGTAGGTCTTGGAATCTTCTTCGAAGCTTACCAAGCGCTCTTCCTCGGTTCTGTCATATTTGATGGTGATCTTCTGTGCATCCACATATTCCACAACACCATCTCCCTCTGCATTGATCAATACCCTGGAATCGGTAGCCACTTGTCTTTCCAAACCGGTACCCACGATTGGGGATTCTGGACGCAACAATGGTACGGCCTGGCGCATCATGTTGGACCCCATCAAGGCACGGTTTGCATCATCATGCTCCAAGAATGGGATCAAGGAAGCGGAAATGGATGCAATCTGGTTCGGGGCAACGTCGGTGTAGTTGATCTCCACTGGATCTACCACTGGGAAATCCCCTTCATCACGGGCGATGACCTTCTCCCTGTCAATGGTCCCATCGTCTTTCAATGGAATATTGGCCTGGGCGATCTTCATACCTTCTTCTTCCTCTGCACTCAGGTAGATGTGTTCTTTCACATCGACCTTGCCATCAACAACTTTACGGTATGGGGTTTCCAAGAAGCCCATGCTGTTCACCTTGGCAAATACGGAAAGTGAGGAGATCAAACCAATGTTCGGTCCTTCAGGTGTCTCGATCGGACACAATCTTCCGTAGTGGGTATAGTGAACGTCACGCACCTCGAATCCTGCTCTTTCACGGGAAAGACCACCTGGTCCCAATGCGGACAATCTTCTCTTGTGCGTAATCTCTGCCAACGGGTTGGTCTGGTCCATGAACTGGGACAACTGGTTGGTACCGAAGAAAGAGTTGATCACGGATGACAGGGTCTTCGCGTTGATCAAATCGATCGGGGTGAACACTTCGTTGTCACGGACGTTCATACGCTCGCGGATGGTACGGGCCATACGGGCCAAACCTACACCAAACTGTTGGGACAATTGCTCTCCAACGGTACGTACACGACGGTTGGACAAGTGGTCGATATCATCGATCTCTGCCTTGGAGTTGATCAACTCGATCAAATACTTGATGATCGTGATGATATCTTCTTTGGTAAGGACTTCTTTGTCCATACCGATGTCCAAGCCCAATTTCTTGTTCATTCTGTAACGCCCTACTTCTCCCAAGGAGTAACGCTGGTCGGAGAAGAACAATTTCTCGATAATACCACGAGCGGTCTCCTCATCGGGCGGCTCGGCATTACGCAATTGTCTATAGATGTGCTCTACCGCTTCTTTTTCAGAGTTGGTAGGGTCTTTTTGCAATGTGTTGTGGATGATGGCATAATCCGACTGTGCATTATTCTCCTTGTGAAGCAGAATGGTCTTCACATCGGCGTCAATGATTTCATCGATATGCTCTTTTTCCAAAATGGTATCACGATCTAGGATGATCTCGTTACGCTCGATGGACACTACCTCTCCTGTATCTTCGTCCACGAAATCCTCATGCCATGTGTTCAGCACCCTAGCGGCCAATTTACGGCCCAATACCTTCTTCAATCCTGCTTTGGAAACTTTTACTTCCTCTGAAAGGTCGAAGATTTCAAGGATGTCCTTGTCCCTTTCAAAGCCAATGGCGCGGAAAAGGGTGGTCACCGGTAATTTTTTCTTACGGTCAATATAGGCGTACATTACACCATTGATGTCCGTAGCAAATTCGATCCAAGATCCTTTGAAAGGGATTACCCTGGCCGAATATAGTTTTGTGCCGTTCGCGTGGAACGACTGTCCAAAGAAGACCCCTGGGGATCGGTGCAACTGGGAAACCACCACACGTTCTGCCCCGTTGATCACAAACGTTCCGCTGGGAGTCATGTATGGGATGGTGCCCAAGTACACATCCTGAACTATGGTCTCGAAGTCCTCGTGCTCGGGATCGGTACAGTACAGTTTAAGGCGTGCCTTCAGGGGAACGCTATAGGTGAGTCCACGCTCGATGCATTCTTGGATGGAATATCTGGGTGGATCTATAAAGTAATCCAAAAATTCCAGCACGAACTGGTTTCTGGTATCGGTGATTGGAAAATTCTCCATGAAGGTGTTGTAGAGACCTTCGTTCCCTCTTTCGTCAGATTTGGTTTCAAGTTGGAAAAAGTCTTGAAATGATTTGATCTGAATGTCCAAGAAATCCGGGTATTCCGGTATGTTCTTAGCGGATGCGAAATTAACTCTTTCAATAGTGTTTGTGAACATCTATGGACAAATTTTGAACGTGAATACTATCTGGGTCGGTGTACGGCTTTATACACTCCTTATTAAAATAGGCTAAGGTCTAACCAAAAAATGGAAAGACCTTAACCAAACTTATATGGGAAAAGCTATTATTTAAGCTCAACTTCTGCTCCTGCTTCTTCCAATGATTTTTTGATGCCTTCGGCTTCGTCTTTAGAAATACCTTCCTTAACAGCTTTTGGTGCGCTGTCAACGATGTCCTTAGCTTCTTTCAATCCAAGACCAGTCAATTCTTTGACCAATTTAACCACTGCCAATTTAGAGGCACCGGCTGCCTTAAGGATCACGTCGAATTCGGTTTTTTCCTCAGCGGCCTCAGCATCACCACCAGCGGCACCGCCAGCAGCAACAGCTACTGCAGCAGCAGCAGGCTCGATACCGTATTCGTTCTTAAGGATGTCGGCCAATTCATTTACCTCTTTTACTGTAAGGTTTACCAACTGTTCTGCAAAATCTTTTAAATCTGCCATTTTTCTATCGTTTAATAAAATTTTAAAATATACTTAGTTTATTGTGCGCGAATTATTTCTCAGATAATGTCTTGAGGATTCCAGCCAGTTTGCCACCACCGGACTTAAGTCCAGAGATAACGTTCTTGGCAGGAGACTGCAACAATCCGATGATATCCCCGATGACCTCTTCTTTGGACTTGATGTTCACAAGTGCCTCGAGGTTCTCGTCACCAACGTAGATCGCTTCAGCTATAAAAGCTCCTTTCAACAAAGGTTTATCTGATTTTTTTCTAAAGTCCTTGATAAGTTTCGCAGGTGCGTTCCCTGTTTCGGACAACATCAAAGATGTATTGCCTTTCAACACGGTGGGAAGTTCACCAAATTCCTTATCGGAGGCTTCCATTGCTTTTGCAAGCAAGGTGTTCTTGACCACCGCGAGTTTAATGTTCGCCTTGAAACATGCCCTTCTTAGGTTGGAAGTGGCAACAGCGTCCAATCCGGAGATATCCGCCAAATAAATATTAGCGGCCTCGGCCAACTGTGCAGTCAAATCTTCTATTACGATTGCTTTTTCTTCTCTTGTCATAGTTAAAATATTGAACTACCAGTTAAATTAAACTGCTTTGGGATCCAATTGAACACTGGGACTCATGGTGCTGGACAAGTAGATGCTCTTCATGTACACTCCTTTTGCTGCGGAAGGCTTCAGTTTCACCAAAGTATCTATCAATTCCTTGGCGTTTCCTGCAATCTTGTCCGCAGAGAACGAAGCTTTACCGATAGCGGCATGCACAATTCCAGTTTTGTCCACTTTAAAGTCAATTTTACCGGCCTTCACATCGGATACGGCTTTACCGACCTCCATGGTCACGGTTCCGGTCTTTGGATTGGGCATCAATCCCCTAGGTCCCAATACGCGACCCAATGGACCCAATTTGCCCATAACGCTTGGCATGGTGATGATCACATCCACATCTGTCCAACCGCCTTTGATCTTATCCAAATAATCGTCCAACCCCACAAAGTCGGCTCCAGCTTCTTTAGCTTCTGCCTCTTTGTCCGGGGTCACCAATGCCAAAACTTTTACGTCCTTACCAGTTCCATGGGGAAGGGTAACCACGCCACGCACCATTTGGTTTGCTTTTCGTGGATCTACACCCAAACGAACTGCAATATCAATGGAAGCGTCAAATTTTACATTGGTTATTTCTTTTACCAAAGCTGATGCCTCTTGCAATGAATAGAGTTTGTTCTTCTCTATCTTGGCATGGGCTTCTTTTTGCTTTTTCGTCAATCTTGCCATTTATAAATTGCTTTGAGATTTTAAAAAGGTTTGGTGCCCGATACTTTTAGGCCCATTGATCTGGCAGTACCTGCTACCATGCTCATTGCAGATTCGATGGTGAATGCGTTCAAATCCACCATTTTGTCCTCTGCAATGGTCTTCACTTGGTCCCATGATACGGTACCGTTCTTGACCCTGTTAGGTTCGCCCGATCCTTTTTTAATCTTAGCTGCTTCCATCAATTGAACTGCCGCAGGTGGTGTTTTTACGACAAACTCGAAAGATTTGTCCATGTAGACGGTGATAACAACAGGCAATACCTTGCCCTGTTTGTCCTGCGTACGAGCATTGAACTGCTTGCAGAACTCCATAATGTTAACACCAGCAGCACCTAAGGCGGGTCCAACCGGTGGCGATGGGTTCGCAGCACCTCCCCTAACTTGTAATTTAACTACCTTACTTACTTCTTTTGCCATTGTTTCTAATTAAATTTAAAGTTGTGTCAATTGGAAGCAACACAGCTTTATCTATGTAACAGCTCTTGTTATACTTTTTCTACTTGCATATAGCTGAGCTCCAATGGTGTCTTTCTTCCGAAAATCTTCACCATCACTTCCAGCTTACGCTTTTCTTCATTGATTTTTTCAACGGTTCCATTGAATCCATTGAAAGGTCCATCAATAACCTTGACCGTTTCACCCAACACAAATGGAATGGATACATTGTCCGTGTTTACGGCCAGTTCATCCACTTTTCCTAGCATACGGTTCACCTCTGATTTTCTCAAAGGCACGGGATCACCTCCTTTGGTTTCTCCCAAAAAGCCGATCACATTGGTAATGGAACGGATAATGTGCACCATTTCACCACCCAAATTGGCCTTGATCATGATATAGCCCGGAAAGTAAACCCTCTCCTTGTTGATCTTCTTTCCGTTTCTGATCTGTACGACTTTTTCGGTAGGCACAAGAACTTCATCAAGGTAATCGCCAAAACCATTACGCTCTACCTCTGTTTCAATATAGCCCTTGATCTTGTTTTCCTGACCACTGACCGCTCTTACCACATACCATTTTTTCTCCAGAACCTCAGACATACCGATCGTTATCCTATTAATTTTTCAAAATACAATCTGATCAACTTACTGAACAGGGAATCCACTCCCCACGTTGCCAATGCGAACAAAATTGAAAAAACTGCCACGATGACCATTAGGTTGGAGGCTTTGCCTTTTTCCAACCAAGTAACGTTGTTCTTTAGCTCCTCGAAAGATTCTTTTATGTAAGTGATCATAATCTTCTTTGAATTATCTTGCATGTTTTGGCCTTGCTCAGCACAGACCAGAGAGAGACTTTCAATCCTCATCATGCTTTTTTCTTTGCACGGGAGGAGAGACTCGAACTCCCGACACCTGGTTTTGGAGACCAGTGCTCTACCAACTGAGCTACACCCGTTTATATTTACACTGAAAGGTATCCCGATGGCTCAGGACACCCTTTAGTGCAATATTTTTATATATGATTAATCTAGAATCTCGGTAACCTGACCAGCTCCTACTGTTCTACCACCCTCACGGATAGCGAAACGTAGACCTACGTTCAACGCGATTGGCTGGATCAAATCAACAGTGATTGTCAAGTTGTCACCTGGCATAACCATTTCAACTCCATCAGGAAGGTTGATGTTTCCTGTTACGTCAGTTGTACGAACGTAGAACTGAGGACGGTAGTTGTTATGGAATGGAGTGTGGCGACCACCTTCTTCTTTCTTAAGGATATAGACCTCAGCTTTGAATTTGGCGTGTGGCTTAACGGAACCTGGCTTACAGATTACCATACCTCTTTTGATATCGGATTTTTCGATACCTCTCAAAAGAAGACCAACGTTGTCACCAGCTTCACCTCTGTCCAAAATCTTACGGAACATCTCAACACCAGTGATAGTGGAAGTCAATTTCTCAGCTCCCATACCAATGATCTCTACTGGGTCACCTGTGTTGGCAACACCTGTTTCGATACGACCTGTTGCAACAGTACCACGACCTGTGATAGTGAACACGTCTTCGATAGGCATCAAGAAAGGCTTATCAACATCCCTTTCAGGAAGTTCAATCCAGCTGTCAACAGCATCCATCAACTGCATTACAGTATCCACCCATTTTTGCTCACCGTTCAAGGCACCAAGTGCAGAACCAGCGATAACGGGACCGTTGTCACCATCGTACTCGTAGAAAGAAAGCAATTCCCTTACTTCCATCTCAACAAGCTCCAAAAGCTCCTCATCGTCCACCATGTCAACTTTGTTCAAGAAAACAACGATACGTGGAATACCTACCTGACGACCCAAAAGGATGTGCTCACGGGTTTGTGGCATAGGACCATCGGTTGCAGCAACAACCAAGATGGCACCGTCCATCTGAGCAGCACCGGTAACCATGTTCTTTACGTAATCCGCGTGACCAGGACAGTCAACGTGGGCGTAGTGACGGTTAGCAGTTTGATACTCAACATGTGAAGTATTGATAGTAATACCTCTTTCTTTCTCCTCTGGCGCATTGTCGATGGAGTCAAAGCTTCTCATCTCAGAAAGACCTGCGTTCGCCAATACGGTTGTAATAGCGGCAGTCAATGTAGTTTTACCGTGATCCACGTGTCCAATGGTACCAATATTTAAGTGGGGTTTGGAACGATCGAAAGTTTCCTTTGCCATTTTAAAATAATTTAATTCTTAGTTTATATTAGTGTACAAATCGTTTTGAGCCAATGAGGGGATTTGAACCCCTGACCTCTTCCTTACCAAGGAAACGCTCTACCCCTGAGCTACACCGGCCTATGGGTTAATCAGGTTTAGAGTTTAAAGTCACAAGCAAGCTCGCAAAAACTTCAACCTTCTTCTTGAAACCAAAGTTTCAAATCTAGAGCGGGAGACCGGGTTCGAACCGGCGACATTCAGCTTGGAAGGCTGACGCTCTACCAACTGAGCTACTCCCGCATTTTTTTTGGGGCCTTCCCCAAAATTTTCAATATTTCAAAAAAGCGTCCCTTTCACCAATTGTTCCGGGAACAATTTCTGTGGGGAGAGCAGGATTCGAACCTGCGAAGGTGAAAACCAACAGATTTACAGTCTGTCCTCGTTGGCCGCTTGAGTATCTCCCCGCCTTATTTTCAGTAACTTACGAGCCGATAGAGGGATTCGAACCCACGACCCCGAGATTACAAATCACGTGCTCTAGCCAACTGAGCTATATCGGCATTTTGTACCTCTTTCGGTCACAAAAAAAGTCCGCTATTTCTAACGGACTGCAAATGTAGAGATATTTTTTTTTAATCAAAATAAAATTTTAAAAATTTTGATCAAGCCTTCGCCCTTAATTTCTCCTTTCGTTTCACCAATTGTCTTTCCAATGAACTGCAGGCCGAATCCACCGCTTCTTCAAAGGTCTTGCACTGTTTTTTCACCATAAATTTATCCCTGGGCACGGAAACCATGATTTCCACTATCTTATTCTCTTTCGTACTGGTGTTGTCCACTTTTAAGAAAACATCCGAATCAATGACCCTGTCATAGAACAATTCCATCTTATCCATTCTTTTTTGGATAAAGTCGATGAGCTTACCATCAGCTACAAAATTTACCGATTGTGCATTTACCTTCATAGGACTTAGTTTTTAGTGCTGCAAGTAGCAGCGGTGTTAAACAAATACAAGAAAAATCTATTTCTTGTTTCTGGGATGGGCCTTTTGATGAACTTTCTTAAGTTCGGCAATGCTATTGTGTGTGTACACCTGAGTGGATGCCAAACTTGAATGGCCCAATAATTCCTTGACCGAATTCAAATCAGCCCCCCTGTTGAGCAAGTGTGTTGCAAAGGTATGCCGCAGTATGTGCGGGCTCTTTTTTACCTTGGGGGACACTAAACTAAAATACTTATTTATAATGCGATAAACAAGTGTTTCATAAATTTTAAGACCGTTTTCTGTTAAAAAAAGATAAAGTGCCCCAGCCCCGTTTTCCACCTCGGAACGTCGCTCCAAATAGCCTTTGATGAGCTCTACAGAAGAAGGCAAAAGCGGAAGGATACGCTCCTTGTTCCTTTTGCCCAAAACTTTTAGGGTACCCCTGTTCAGGTCCACATCGCCCACCTTAAGATTCACCATTTCCGCCCTTCGCATTCCAGAGGTGTACAGTAGTTCTATGATGAGTTTGTCCCGTGTCCCCTCAAAGTCATCCGGAAAGGGTATTTCGGAAAGAATAGTGTCCATTTCGCGCTCGGAGAACGGCACCTCCACCTTCTTCTCGGTCTTGAGCGCCCTGTGCTTCGCCAAAGGTGAAACGGTAATCTGCCCTACCTTCATCAAAAATTTGTAGTAGGCTTGCAGGGAAGATATTTTTCTGTTGATGCTCCTATTGGACATTCCACCATTGGACAGGGAAACGATCCAGTTTCGGACCAGCGGGTATCCCACATTGGTTATGGAAGATATGTCGTGGTGTTCCTCACAAAAAGTGGAAAATTCCCCGATATCACGCTCATAGGCCTTTATGGTATGGGGCGAGTAGTTCTTCTCCAGTTTGAGATACGATATGAAAGCAGGTACGGACATATCCCAAAAATAGCGAAATCCGGCAGGCCTGGGATATAAAACAAAAAAATCCCGTTCCAATTATGGAACGGGATCGTATATATTGTTCAGCTGAACCCTATACTTCTTCTTGGTCCCTTAGACCTTGAATATACTGCGCTTTCTGAATTTGAGCTCTACGCTCTACAGAAGGCTTGGTGAACTGCTGCCTGCTTCGCAACTGGCGCATGGTTCCTGTCTTGTCAAACTTTCGCTTGAAACGCTTCAGGGCTCTATCGATGTTTTCTCCTTCTTTAACTGGTATTATCAACATGGGCTACAACCTCCTTTCTTTTAGAATTTTGGAGTGCAAATATACATTTATTAATTTTTCCCGTGCAAAAATTACTTGAGAATATTTCTTGAAATCACCAGTTTTTGGATCTCGGTGGTCCCTTCCCCTATGGTACAGAGTTTTGAATCGCGGTAAAACTTTTCAACGGGAAAGTCTTTGGTGTATCCGTATCCCCCATGGATCTGAACAGCCTCATTGGCCACTTTCACACAAACTTCCGAAGCATACATTTTGGACATGGCGCTCAATTTGGTCATGGGCCTTCCCTCGTTCTTAAGGAAAGCGGCCTTGTGCAACAGTAGCTCCGATGCCTCTATTTCTGTGGCCATATCCGCCAATTTGAAGGAAATACCTTGGAACTCACATATCGGCTTTCCAAACTGCACCCGTTCCTTGGAATATTTCAAGGCGGCTTCGTATGCCCCTTTGGCAATACCCAGCGAAAGGGCCCCTATCGAAATCCGGCCGCCGTCCAACACTTTCATGGACTGTACAAAGCCATCGCCCACTTCGCCCAAACGGTTGGCATCGGGAATCCTACAATCGGAAAAGATGAGTTCTGCTGTTTCACTGGCCCTCATGCCCAGTTTGTTTTCTTTTTTTCCGCTCGTAAAGCCCGGCGTACCTTTTTCCACGGCAAAGGCAGTCATTCCATGACTGTCCCCCTTCTCCCCTGTTCTGGCAATCACCACGGCGATATCCCCGCTCTTGCCATGGGTAATGAAGTTTTTGGCACCGTTCAGCACCCAATCATCCCCATCCTTCACCGCGGTGGTGTTCATCCCTCCTGCATCCGATCCCGTATTGTGTTCGGTAAGCCCCCAGGCACCGATCCATTCGGCAGTGGCCAATTTAGGGATCCAACGATGCTTTTGCTCCTCATTGCCAAACGATAGGATATGGTTGGTGCAAAGCGAATTGTGCGCCGCCACGGAAAGCCCAATGGAGGGGTCCACTTTTGAGATTTCCTCCAAAATGGCAATATATTCATGGTAGCCCAGTCCAGAACCTCCCAGTTCTTCAGGGACCAGGACACCCATAAAACCAAACTCCCCGGCCTTTTTGAAAACTTCAACAGGAAAGGTCTGTGCCTCGTCCCACTCCATCACATGGGGAAGAATGTATTGTTGGGCAAAATCCCGTGCAGATTCAGCTACCATTTTTTGGGTCTCTGAATAATCAAAGTTCATCATGGATATAGTTTCCGTAACCATTCGTGCAATTTTATAGGGTCAAATATAGCTTAATTCTATCAATCCTTTCCTTTGGAAACGTCTTAACGTTCGCTAATTCGTTCAATGTTGAAAAGGCTCCATTGGCCTCCCTATGCGATACAATTTCCCTTGCCAGGTCTCGATTGATGTACAGCAAAGTTGAAAGTTGCTGTGCTGATGCTGTATTGATATTGATTTTTGCAATATTTGGTGGATGGAGCACCCGAAAGCTGACCAATGCTCTTTTTACGACTTCCGAATCCAGCCCATACACATCGTAGAGTTGTTCGTTCACCAAAACCCCCCCAAGCTTGTCCCTAAAATTGATGATCCTGTCCGATAGTTTTTCCCCGATGCCGTTCACCCGCATCAATTCTTCCTTGGTGGCGAGGTTCAGGTCTTTCGGAACAACGCCCTCCTTAGTTTGCACAAATGGCCCTGATGGCTTTACAGCTTCCTTTTGTCGCCATACCGGAAATTTAAAATATGGGGAGATGGTTTCCAAAAGGGAATCGGAGATCTGGGTCACTTCCTGAAAGTCCGATACGGAATTCACATACTTTCCCTGTTTCCGGAAAGCGACCAATCTGTCCAGTTCGTCTGTGGAGAGTCCAAGCACATACCCTCTATAATCCGTAATGTAGTTAGGATTGAACTGGGCCAGTTTCAAAGTGTCACCTGAAGTGACTTTTTTCAAACTGTCCAATTTGGCCAAGGCCACGGTATCCTCGGTAAATTTTGGCCTGCCTCCAAAAGGTTTTGCCTGTACAACATAATAAACTCCCTGCAGTAGCACGACAAGGAGCAACAAAAAGAAAATCCCACTCCGTTCCTGTTTGTTGAACCTGAAGTGGGATGGTCTTATCATTATTCTAAACCAATGCTTAGCTCTTCGCTTTTTTGAAAAGCTGGTTGGATTTCAATTTTTGCAAATAACCGTCGAGATCTTTTCTCACCTCACCGGACATGATGTACAATCCTATGATATTCGGAAAGGACATGGCCAAGATCATCATATCGGAAAAATCCAATACGGCCCCCAAACTTACAGAAGCTCCCACGACCACAAATACCAAGAACAGCATTTTGTATAGCATTTCAGAGCGCTTGCTCTTCCCAAAAAGATAGGTCCATGCCCTCATTCCGTAGTAGGACCAGGAAATCATGGTAGAGAAGGCAAAAAGGAAAACTGCCAAGGCCAATATATATGGGAACCAAGAAATCTGGCTTCCAAAGGCATCGGATGTCAACTGGGCCCCTGCCATTCCCTCAACTTCATGCATACCGGTAAAGATCAATACCAATGCCGTTAGCGTACACACGACAACAGTATCTATAAAAGGCTCCAACAAGGCCACAAAACCTTCTGAAGGCGGGTTGTTGGTCTTGGCCGTACTGTGGGCGATGGCAGCGGAACCGACCCCTGCCTCATTGGAAAAGGCCGCCCTTTGGAAACCGATGACCAATACCCCCAAAATACCACCTTTTAGCGCAGAAGGACTGAACGCCCCATCAAAAATGGCGGAAAAGGCCGGGCCAATGTTCTGTATGTTCATGATGATAACGGCAAGGGCCGCCACAATGTATATCGATGCCATGATAGGCACTATCTTGCCCGTTACCTTGGCAATGCTGCTGATCCCACCGATGATGACCACTCCGACCAAAATTGCGGTGACCACCCCAAACCAGAATCCGTTGCCCGCCAACATGGGGAACTGTCCTGCCAATTGCTCAAAGGATTGGTTGGCCTGGAACATGTTCCCTCCCCCAAAGGAGGCACCGATGGCCAGCACGGCAAAAACACCTGCCAACACCTTTCCAAAGCCTTTCATGTTTCTTTTTTCGAGACCGTAACGCAAATAGTTCATCGGGCCACCGAACACACGACCATCGGGCAATATGTCACGGTACTTGACCCCAAGCGTACACTCCACAAACTTGGAGGACATACCCAGCAATCCACAAACGATCATCCAAAAAGTGGCCCCTGCACCCCCTAGTGAGACTGCAACGGCAACCCCTGCGATGTTTCCAAGACCCACGGTGCCAGAAACGGCAGTGGCCAAAGCTTGGAAGTGGGTCACTTGCCCAGGTGCATCCGGGTCATCATATTTTCCTTTGGCCAAATCAATGGAGTGCCTAAACCCACGAATGTTGATAAAGCCCATACGAATGGTGAAGAACAAAGCTCCCAACACCAACCAGATCACAATAAATGGGATACCTTTTATAATAGGATCTCCATTGGGATGAACCATGGCGATAGGCTCATCATACTCCACTTCCGCAAAGTAGTGCGCGCCTTGCTCGATGACATGCTCTTGGTTCTCGGAATTGTATATCACTTTTCCCTCCTTCACTTTGTGACGGAGTTTTCCTTTCGCTGTTGCCTTGATGGTAATATCGCCGTTCTTGTCACTGGTGATGATGGCAATATCGTCCCCGACCGCAACATTTTGCCCATCGGTCTTCAGCCATTGCTTCATCACAAACTTGTCCTGGGTCTCATTGCTCCAATCGGGGACCCCGATCAACTTGACATCTGCATAAGCCACGGGATCATAGACTCCGATGGCCGCAAAAGGGTCCCAAAAAAGAACAGACCCCAAAGCGCTTACTGCCGGGGTCATGGTTCCATTAAAAATTTCTGTGATTGACTCTGTCTTGATCTCAAATTCCTTTGTCACGGAATTTCCGGCCGCATCGGTCACCACAACACTATATGGTATTCCTTCCACAAGGCCCTGCGCCCTTTTTGAGGTCAGCGGTGTACTTTGGTTGCTCCATTTATAGGTGTAGGGCTCAACCCCTCCGCTCACTTCAAGTTCAATGGCCCCATCATTAATGTTCGGGGATACGTTGTAGGTTTTGCCATCAACGGTCAACTCCTGTGAAAAGCCCATGGATAGGGCAAAAAATGACATTAGAGTAAGAAAATACTTCATATGTTGGTATTAGTTAGTTTTTGGTATGGTAAAGGCAGCAATATCCAAAAAAAAATCAACGCTATCAAATTTTATGTTTTTTTAACTACGCTATGTGGAAAATTTTGTATTGGCACCAAAAATGAGATGTCATTTCCATTCAACATAGCCACATATGATGCAATCACCTTGATTCATTCAAGAAGTTACATTGGTTTTCAATAGCGTTACAGATCAAAAACAGAAGTGCGCTTTGTATAGATCAAATCCTTGATGCGGAGCCAAAAGGCGATGAAAAGATAGAGTGCAAAACCAAAGCCCAGGGTCACAAAGGTCAGATAGATGAAACTGGTACGCACTACCCTGGCGCGGATTCCCAATCGCTCGGCTATGCGCCTGCAGACCTCGAAGCCCCTTTTCTGGAAATAATAGAGGGTGTTATAGAACAAAGACATACTCAAAATTAGACATTTCTGTTCAATAATTGGGTGCCCAAACTGCACTGCAGGCATTTATTCTTTGCACAATAGTTCGTGTATAGTTCCAATTGGGCCTGGCTTTCCAGAGCATTTTTGGCTTTTGTCCCCAATCGCTCAAAATTTGCAATGATGGAATTGCTCTCTTTTTCCACTTCCGATACCAAGGAGAGCAACTCTTCGTTCCAGTCTTTACCCAATTGTTTGCCATAGCAGAACTTGAGCGGCACAAGGGTATTGATGACCAAAAGGTCGATGAACTTTTTCGAAAGCTTCTTTGCGCTTTTCCGCGAGGTCTTGCCAAAGGTAAAGTGGTCATGCCAATAGGGACTGGCCCCCACATCAAAAATATGGTAGATATCCTTTAGGGAGCGATTGGCCATCAACTCCGAGAATAGGCCCTGCCTGCCATGGTACAGATTGGTCAATTGTGAAATTCTAAGGGTCGGAAAATTGTGCGGCCGGAGACCAAAAAACTCGGGTTTCCCAGTACGTATGGGCAGATCGTACTTTCTGGAGAGATAATCGTATTCCTTTTTGAGCTGCAGGTAATATACATCCGTACAATCCTTTTCATCCAGAAGCCCAAAATGCCCGAACAACAAGCTTTCCAACTGAAAAGGTTCGTTGCTGGTCTTCCTTACAATGGAAAAATCCAATTGCTGTGCCCGTTCCAAAAAGTAGGATCCGTTCACCTTGGATCCAAAATTCTTGGCCAACAATACAAAAAGGACCGCTTCCCAGTCATTGTTCGACCTTTTCAACAGGTCGAGTATGAGACCTGATTTGTGCTCCAACCGTTCGATGTACAATCGGTGAAACCAACTCTCGACCAAAAAAGGGTCGATTGCCCCAAAGTCCTTTTCACAATTGATGAAGCTGGGTTTGGAGTTTTCCAAAAGGCCCTTGTAAGCCACCAAAAGTTGCTCCGGCACATATTGCTTCACCTCCAAGGCTGGAATCTGGGAACCGTCCTTCCTAAAAATAGCAACGTCATCTTCCCAAACTACATGGAGGATGACGCTGTCATAATTTTCATCCGTCTCATGGTGGTGCGCATACCAATCGGATGATTTGATGTGCATTTCCACATTGCCTGCCCAGAGTTGGCCATTGATCTCCACTTGGGCATTGAAAAAGTCGGGGCCTGCGTAGGGATTTTGGGTTCCTGCGGCCTTTATCACCACATTCCCATTGCTCCCAGCGCATAGCCCATTCTTTGGAAGCTTGTTGTGCCTCCAAATAAAATGTAGTAGGTCTTCTCGCATCGATTTGGGATGAATGGAGGTCTACTCTGCCACTTCGCCTTCCCAGTTCATAAAGCCGCCTTCCAGGTTATATGCATTTTCTATTCCTATACTGTTCATGATGGCACAGGCCTGCCCACTTCGGTTACCCGATCTGCAATACACATAATAGTTCTTGGTCTTGTCCAGTTTTTCCAGTTCGTCCAGAAACTCCTGCCCCAAATAGATATCTATATTGGTAGCTCCGGGGATATACCCTTCTTCCACTTCCTCTGGGGTACGCACATCCAATATGAAGGCGTTATCATCATTTTCGAGCTGCTCCGCCCATTCTTCTTGTGATAGATCTGACATAGTATTCTGTTTTTATCTCCTGCAAAAATAAAAATCCGGAGCGTTACTCCGGATTTCCATGTGTTTTATTTTAGCACAGTCTCCTTACTTGATTCCACATCCGATGGCCTTCGTGGTACTTGGATCTATTTCTTTTCCCGCCAACATGGCATCCACCGCGTTTTCCACAAACTTGTCCTTGACCTGCGATGCATCTTGGTAATTGTCATCAATGGCCCCGATGTAACGCACCACATTTCCTTTTGCGGTTTTTTCCAGCAAGAATACGTGAGGGGTCCTGGTGGCCCCGTATTGCGGATATACTTTTTGTCCTTCATCATAAAGGTAGGGGTAAGTAAATCCCTTTTCCTTGGCCCTTTCCTTCATTTCCGCAAATCCATCTCCTGATTTACTATTTGGGTTAATGGCAATGACCGGAACACCTCGGGACTTGTATTTGCGGTCCAATGCTATGATACGATCTTCATAGGCCTTCGCATATGGGCAGGTATTGCAAGTGAAAATGACCAAAAATCCCTTGGCATTGGCATAGTCGGACAAAGACACCATTTTGCCATCCACATTTTTAAGCGAAAAATCGGAAGCAACATCTCCGATTTCATACCCATCACCCACAAGATCTTCTTTTGCGACACTGATTCCCATGGCAAAAGATGCTCCAAAAATGAGCAGTAATACCAAAAAACCTAGTATTCGTTTTGTTTTCATAGTCTTTATTTTGTGAATTTGTTCAACGCTTCGTTCAGTTCCTCATACGTAAAGCCCTTTTCAAAAAACTGCCGCTTATCCTTATTATATATTAAGGTAGCGGGAATACCCCCTCCCCACTCTTTGTCCACTTTGGGGATCCATTCATTTTGTTTGGGATTGTCCAAGATCACCACTTCCGATTGTATCTTTTTATTCTTTACATAAGGTTCCAATCGGGATTTCCACATATGCGGCATATCAAGGCTTACGAGTATCACTTTGACCTTATTTTCCTTTTGCTCCTCCCTGATGCGCTCAAAATGGGGAAGTTCCTCCAAGCAAGGCTTACACCATGTCGCCCAAAAATTGATGATGTAGGTCTGGTCATCTTCTTTGTGGAGGAGCGGTTCCAGGCCCTCAAAATCATAGATGGGAAAAGCGACTTTTTCTTCATTTTGGGATTCCACGGCAACTTCTTGGTTGTCAGCCATATCTTTTGGCTTTTTACCATCACCACAACCCAATGCCAAGGAAGCCATCAAAAACAAAATCAATAACCTATTCATTTACTGCGATTTACACCCATAAAGTTAACCAATGGACTATCCCTTTGATTCCTTTTAACAAAATTTTATCTGTTAAAAGCTAGGTTGAAATCAAAAGATCGACATACATTTGTATATACAAATATTGTTTGTACATGAAAGTGGAGGAAATTATTAAGACGAGTCAAAAGTTGCCTTTGGAAAGCCGGACCCTAATTCATATGACCTTGGTCCAAAACAAAAACAACGAAGCCTTTGCCAATGCCTTGAAGCCTTATGGGATTTCAATGCAACAGTTCAATGTGCTCCGAATCCTAAGAGGACAACAGGGGAAACCTGCCAACTTGAGCACCCTTAACGAACGTATGGTGACCAAAATGAGCAATACGACACGTTTGGTGGACAAACTTTTGGCCAAAGGATATGTGGACCGGTCGGTTTGCCCATCGAACCGGCGAAAGGTGGAAATCATCATCACGCAATCCGGTCTGGAGTCACTTTCAAAAATGGACAAGGCTGTTGCTGAAGCCGAAAAGAATGTTGTAAAAAATTTCAGCAAAGAGGAATTGGAACAATTAAATCACCTATTGGATAAATTTTAAATATAATGAACAGCGTAATTGAACATAGAACCTGGCGCTATGCCACCAAACAATTCGATCCGTCTAAAAAAGTATCGGACCAAGACTTGGAAACCCTGTTGGAAGCCACTCGATTGAGCGCTTCTTCCTACGGATTGCAACCCTATCACATTTTTGTGATCTCCGATCAGGAGACCAAGGAAAAATTGAAACCTGTTTCTTGGAACCAATCCCAGATCACTGATGCATCTCACCTGATTGTTTTTGCCAATGCATCAGATTTTGGCGAGGAATTGGTGGATGATTTTATCGAAAACACCAGCACCACCAGAAGTATTCCCTCTGAAAACCTTAAGGGATACTCCGATTTCATGAAATCCAAATTGGTGTCGCTCCCCAGCGAGACCAAAAGCAATTGGACTGCCAAGCAGGCCTATCTTGCCTTTGGCAATTTGATGCAGGCGGCCGCAGAATTAAAAATTGACACATGCCCCATGGAAGGTTTTGAAGCGGATAAGTACAACGAAATTTTAGGCCTCACCGAGAAGAACTTGAATGCTACCGTGGTGCTTACTATTGGCTACCGTTCAGAGGAAGATGCCACCCAACATCTACCCAAAGTGAGAAAATCGACAGAAGAATTATTTACCCTTATATAAATCAATAACAATTAAAAACAGAAATTTTAAAACAATCATGAAAAAGACAATCTTAAGTTTAGCCCTAGTTACCCTTTTTGGAGCTTCTGCAGTTGCAAACCCGATCAAAAAAGAAACCAAAGAAGTGAAGACTTCCGAAAGCAACGTAACCTGGAAGGGCTACAAAGTTGGGGGTTCCCACACAGGAACTATTTCCCTAAAATCAGGTGCCCTAGAGTTTGATGGTGAAAAATTGGTAGGTGGTGAATTCGTGGTGGATATGACCAGCATCAACACTACTGACTTGGAAGGCGATTACAAAAACAAGTTGGATGGCCACTTGGGTTCTGACGACTTTTTTGGCATCGAAAAACACCCCACTGCCAAATTGGTGTTCACTAAAGTGAAAGCTACCGGCAAAAACTCGTATGCAGTTACCGGCGACCTTACCATTAAAGGCACAACCAAACCTGTAACTTTTGATGTATCCGTTTACGGTGACAAGGCCACAGCCTCTTTGAAAGTGGACAGGACCAACTATGATGTAAAATACGGTTCCGGAATCATTGGTACCGCCAAGGACAAATTGATCTATGACGAGTTTGATTTGGTAGTTGACCTACAGATGTAGCCAGCCCATGTTTAGTGTGTGAAAATCCCGTTCAGGAAATTCTTGGGCGGGATTTTTGATTTTACACAAAACAATGTTTGCCCGTTAAAAATTCCTCCCTATATTTGAGGCAATGAATACTAGAACAGCAAATAATTGGTGGTGGAACAACTTACTTCAAACGTCGTGAGCTAAGTCCCCATTATAACCATACAAGAGGCTTGTCATCACGACAAGCCTTTTTCTTTTTTAGGACAAAATGAAATATACTTTAGAAACACATTACAAAAAAATCTTGGCGGACACCATCACCCCGGTGAGTGTCTACCTTAAGGTAAGGGACAAGTTCCCGAACAGCATTTTGCTGGAAAGTAGCGATTATCATGCCAATGACAACAGTTTCTCGTACATCTGCTGCAATCCCATTGCCTATATCAAAGTGGAGAACGAGACCATTACCCAACAATTTCCCGATGGTAAAAAAGTAGAGACCCCCATTGGTTCTGAAACGGATGTGACCGAAGTCATCCACAACTTTGCCAAACAGTTTTCGGTGACCCAAAACGGTTTCAAGTTCATCAACAATGGCCTGTTTGGCTATATGGCCTATGATGCGGTACGGTATTTTGAAGACATCGAGATTTCAAAAAAAGACGATTCCGTAAGCATACCCGATATCTATTATGCAGTGTACAAGAACATCATTGCCATCAACCATTTTAAGAACGAAGCCTATCTTTTTGCCCATTGCTATGATTCAGAAAGTAATGTGGATGAAATTGAGCAGCTTTTCAACATACGCACCTTTTCCTCTTACAATTTTAACAAGGATGGGGAGCCCAAATCCAATCTAAAGGATGAAGAGTATATGGACCATGTGGAACTCGCCAAAAAACATTGCCAACGTGGGGATGTATTTCAATTGGTTTTATCAAGGAGGTTCACGCAAAAATTCAAGGGGGATGAATTCAATGTATACCGTGCCCTACGTTCCATCAACCCCTCCCCTTACCTCTTCTATTTTGATTATGGCAACTTTAAAATATTTGGTAGCTCGCCCGAGGCACAATTGATCGTGAAGAATGGCAAAGCCGAGATCCATCCCATTGCCGGCACCTACAAACGTACCGGGAATGATGAAAAGGATGCCGAGCTCGCCAAACAATTGGCCCAAGACGATAAGGAGAACAGCGAACATGTGATGCTGGTAGATCTGGCCCGAAACGACCTCAGCCGAAATGGAAATACCGTCAATGTGGAAACCTATCGTGAAGTGCAATACTTCTCGCACGTCATCCATTTGGTATCCAAGGTCACCGGGCAAAAAAAGAAGGACATCAGCACCATGAAAGTGGTGGCCGATACTTTCCCGGCAGGAACTTTGAGCGGCGCACCCAAGCACATGGCCATGCAACTCATTGAAAAATATGAAAAAACCAGTAGATCCTATTATGGTGGGGCCATCGGGTTCATGGATTTTGAAGGCAACTTTAACCACGCCATCATGATCCGTACCTTTTTGAGTAAAAACCATGAACTGCACTATCAGGCAGGAGCCGGGTTGGTTGCCGCATCTAACGCCGAAGACGAGCTACAAGAAACCTATAACAAACTGGGCGCTTTGAACAAAGCCCTTGAAATTGCCGAAACAATCTAACCATGGGAAGGAAGATTTTAATGATAGACAATTACGATAGCTTCACCTACAATTTGGTGCACTATCTGGAGGATTTGGATTGCGAGGTCACCGTAAAACGGAACGATCAGCTTACGTTGGATGAAGTGGAACCGTTCCAATACATTGTGTTGTCCCCCGGCCCAGGTATTCCAGATGAGGCAGGTCTTTTGAAGGACATCATCAGAACCTATGCCCCTACCAAAAGAATTTTTGGCGTCTGCCTAGGACTGCAGGCCATCGGTGAAGTGTTTGGTGGCACCTTGATAAACCTGGACAAAGTATATCACGGTGTTTCAACTACCATCACGGTGACGAAAGACGACCCCATTTTCAAGGGAATGCCAAAAAACCTTCAGGTGGGAAGATACCATTCCTGGGTGGTAGATCCCAACGTTCCCGAAGTACTGGAAATCACCTCGGTGGATGAAAACGGGCAGATCATGTCGCTTCGACATAAGGAATATGATGTGACCGCAGTACAGTTTCACCCTGAATCTGTTTTGACCCCAGAAGGAAAACAAATGCTTAAAAATTGGTTGAATAGCTAGTAATATGTGATTCCTGCAGTACCCTGAGCGTAGCCGAAGGGAAAGCAGGAATCCAAATAAACCTAATTGAATAAAAGACTCCACATCATGCTTCGACTCCGGTCAGCATCCATGTGGAATGACAAAATACTGAAATGAAAGAGACTTTAAACAAACTGATCAATCACGAAATATTGCCCAAGGAAGAGGCCAAACAGGTATTGGTAAACATTGCCAAAGGGGATTACAATACCTCCCAGATTGCTGCATTCCTTACCGTGTATATGATGCGGAGCATCACCATTGAAGAGTTGGAAGGATTCCGCGACGCCCTTTTGGACCTTTGCTTGGCTGTGAACCTATCGGATTACGACCCCATCGATCTCTGCGGAACCGGGGGTGATGGCAAAGATACCTTCAACATTTCCACTTTGGCCTCTTTTGTAACGGCCGGAGCAGGAATTCCCGTCACCAAACACGGCAACTACGGAGTTTCTTCCAAATGTGGAAGTAGCAATGTCATGGAATTTTTGGGCATCAAATTTAGTAATGATGCCGATTTCCTGAAAAAGTCCATCGAGGAAGCAGGTATTTGTGTGCTGCACGCACCCCTCTTCCACCCTGCCATGAAGAACGTAGGCCCTATAAGAAAGGAACTGGCGGTAAAGACCTTTTTTAATATGTTGGGGCCCATGGTGAACCCCGCTTTTCCAAAAAACCAGATGGTAGGTGTTTTCAATCTGGAATTGGCACGGATGTATGGCTACCTTTATCAAAATACCGATAAAAAATTCACAGTACTCCATGCCTTGGATGGTTATGATGAAATTTCCTTGACGGGAGACACGAAGACCATCTCCAATAATTCAGAGGCCATGTTGACCCCAGCGGATTTTGGGGTAGAAAAAGTAACCCAAGAAGAGATTACAGGTGGAGAGGACATTTCCGAATCTGCCCAAATCTTTATGAACGTACTACAAGGAAGAGGCACCGAGGCCCAGAACAATGTGGTCTGTGCCAATGCAGGCATTGCCATTGCCACCGTGAAGGGGATTACGCCAAAAGAAGGATTTGAAAAGGCCAAAGAATCACTATTGGGCGGAAAAGGATTGGAGGCGTTGAAAAAGTTGCAAAAATTGAGTGAAAATTAGTGCCATCTCGAGCGCAGTCGAGAGAATTTAATAGATTCTTCACTTCGTTCAGAATGACTAAAATATGATGCTGAAGTTTCCTGAGCAGAGTTGAAGGAAGACAATAATCCAAAAAGAGATTCTTCACTTCGTTCAGAATGACAAAGTAAAAAAAGACGTCATGCTGAACTCGTTTCAGCATCTCATTATCATAAAAAATAAATGAACATATTAGATAAAATAGTTGCCGACAAACGCAAAGAGGTCGATTTGAAAAAATCCTTGATCACCCTTCCCCAATTGGAAGCTTCGGTGATGATGGAACGTACTTCAGTTTCCTTGGCTGCCTCCCTGCGGAAAAGTAATACGGGCATTATTGCCGAGCACAAAAGGCGTTCCCCATCCAAATCGGTCATAAACCAAAACCTGAACGTGCAGGATGTGGCCAAGGGCTATGCCGACGCTGGCGTTTGTGGCATTTCTGTATTAACGGATGGAAAATATTTCGGTGGTTCGTTGGATGATTTGGTTCTGGCGCGGGCATCCGTGAACATTCCACTTTTGCGGAAAGAATTCATCATAGATGAGTACCAGATTGTGGAAGCCAGGGCTTATGGAGCCGATGTGATTTTGTTGATTGCGGCCATTTTATCTCGAGAGGAGATTAAAACGTTTTCTGAAACCGCCAAAAGTATGGGATTGGATGTTTTGTTGGAAGTCCACAACGAAGAGGAACTCCATAAATCCATCATGCCCAGTCTGGATATGTTGGGCGTGAACAACAGAAACCTGAAAACCTTCGAGGTAAGTTTGGATACCAGTAAAACCCTATCGGAACAGATTCCAGATGACTTTGTAAAAGTGTCCGAAAGTGGTATCAGTTCCATTGAAGCCATTCAGGGGTTAAGAGAATTTGGGTACAAAGGCTTTTTGATCGGCGAGAATTTCATGAAAACAGATAATCCTGGCGTCGGTGCCAAAGCATTTATTAATGAATTAAATAAATGATGTCATTTCGAAATGAGCGAAGCGATTGAGAAATCTAAATGAAGATTTCTCACATTCGTTCGAAATGACCAGCAAGGAAAAATAATGTTATTTCGAAATGTAAGATTGAGCGCAGTCGAAATCTAAGTGAGAAATAACCAAGAAGAATAAAATGAAACTAAAAGTTTGTGGCATGAACCAAAACCCCATAGAGGTGGCACAACTGCACCCCGACTACCTGGGTTTCATTTTCTGGGAGCCTTCCTCACGGTATTTTGGGGGAGACATGCCCACGTTCCCGAAATCCATTAAAAAAGTAGGGGTGTTCGTGGATGCTTCCGTGGAAGAGGTTATGGTAAAAGTTGCACATCATCATTTAGATGCGGTTCAACTTCATGGCAAGGAAAGTGTTGAATATTGCAGCAATCTTCGTCATGCTGAACTCGTTTCAGCATCTCAAAAGGATGGGACCCCGAAACAAGTTCGGGGTGACGGGTTGGAAATCATCAAAGTCTTTTCCATTAAGGATGATTTTGATTTTTCAATATTGAAGAATTACGAATCCGTTTGCGATTATTTTCTTTTCGACACCAAGGGAAGACTGCCCGGTGGCAACGGATACACTTTTGATTGGTCCGTTTTGGAACGCTATCCCTCCACCAAACCTTTTTTTTTAAGTGGGGGAATCGGATTGGATTCTGTGGATAAATTGAAAGCATTTTTGAACAGTCCGGCTTCACAATATTGCTTCGCCATAGATGTGAACAGCAAATTAGAAATCGAGCCCGGACTAAAAGACATACCGTCATTGAAAACATTCATCAATGAACTCACTGACGACTTACAACTTAAAACTGACAACTGATTATGAGCTATCACGCTGATGAAAGAGGCTATTACGGGGAATTTGGAGGGGCATTCATCCCTGAAATGTTGTATCCCAATTGTGAGGAACTACGGCAAAACTATCTCCAGATTATGGCCGAACCTTCCTTTCAGGAAGAATTCCATCAATTGCTGAAGGATTATGTGGGCCGGCCAACGCCCTTATATTTTGCGGAACGCCTATCCAGAAAGTATAACACCAAGATTTACCTGAAACGGGAAGATCTTTGCCATACCGGTGCGCACAAAGTCAACAATACCATCGGACAGATCTTAATGGCAAAAAGGTTGGGCAAACACCGTATCATTGCCGAGACCGGTGCAGGTCAGCATGGGGTGGCCACAGCAACCGTTTGTGCCCTCATGGGTATTGAGTGCGTGGTGTATATGGGTGAAATAGACATTGCCCGTCAGGCCCCCAATGTGGCCCGAATGAAAATGTTGGGCGCTGAGGTACGGCCTGCCACTTCGGGCAGTAAAACACTTAAGGATGCCACCAACGAGGCCATCCGTGATTGGATCAATAACCCTGTAGATACCCATTACATTATCGGTTCGGTCGTGGGGCCACACCCGTATCCTGATATGGTGGCCCGATTTCAATCGGTCATTTCTGAAGAGGTAAAATCCCAATTGTTGGAAAAAGAGGGCCGTGAAAACCCGGATTTTGTGGTGGCTTGTGTAGGGGGTGGCAGTAATGCCGCCGGAGCTTTCTATCATTTTCTGGATACTCCCGAAGTGGGCATCATTGCCGTGGAAGCGGCAGGAAAAGGCATCCATTCCGGGGAAAGTGCCGCTACTTCTGCCTTGGGCAAAGTAGGCATCATCCACGGGAGCAAAACGCTGTTGATGCAGACCCCGGACGGACAGATCACGGAACCCTACTCCATTTCCGCGGGATTGGATTACCCCGGTGTAGGACCCTTGCATGCCCATTTATACACTTCGGGTCGCGGGGAATTCATTTCCATTACGGATGATGAAGCCATGAAAGCCGGATTGGATCTGTGTAAATTGGAGGGTATCATTCCAGCTATTGAGTCCTCACACGCCTTGGCCATTTTTAAAGATCGGAAGTTTAAGGAAAATGATGTGGTGGTGGTGAACCTTTCAGGCCGTGGGGATAAGGATTTACAGAATTATATCGATTATTTTAATTTATAACTGTCCCCTTGAGGGGACTTCAGGGGTGTTTTCACATCCCCCGTACCCCCTTCAAAGGGGGATTAGACACAACATATCATGATGAATAGAATCAAACAAAAACTACAGGAGGACAAAAAAATCCTATCCATATATTTTACCGCAGGTTACCCTGCTTTGAACGATACGGTAAAAATCATCCAAGATCTGGAAAAGAGCGGTGTTGATCTAATCGAGATCGGATTGCCCTTCAGTGATCCCTTGGCCGATGGTCCTACCATCCAAGCAAGTTCTACCGCAGCACTTAAAAATGGGATGACCACAACTTTGCTCTTTGAGCAATTAAAGGATATCCGTAAATCGGTTTCCATTCCGCTGATTTTGATGGGCTATTTCAATCCTGTGTTGCAATATGGTGTTGAGACCTTTTGCCAAAAGTGTGAGGAAATAGGCATCGATGGGCTCATTCTTCCTGATTTGCCCCTTGACGTGTATCAAGAAGAATATGAAACCATTTTCAAAAGACACGGTTTGATCAATGTATTTTTGATTACCCCACAGACCAGTGATACTCGTATCAAAGCAATCGATGATGCTTCTGAAGGCTTCATTTACATGGTGAGTTCCGCTAGCACTACCGGGGCCAAGGAAGGTTTCGGTACGGAGCAAGCTTCTTATTTTGAACGCATTGCAGGAATGAATTTAAAAAATCCGCAAATTGTCGGGTTCGGGATCAGTAATGCACAGACCTTCCAACAGGCCACCGCCAAGACAAAGGGAGCTATCATTGGTTCGGCCTTCATCAAACATTTAACACAAAATGGGGTGGACGGAATCAGTGATTTTGTGGGTCAAATTCGTTAAATTTCAACTTTTATAATGAACCCTATTTTGTCCCATGAGAAAAATCATTTCGTTCCTTTCCCTTATACTTTCATTTTCCCTTTTTGCCCAAGATGATGTTGCCGTAAAATCCCAAGTGGCCGATGCCATCAACGAGCTTCAGGAGTTCATTGCCATCCCCAACGATGCCTTGAACCCTGATGATATTGACAGGAATATCATGTGGTTGAAACGAAAGTTCGGGGAGCGCGGATTCAACACTGCTGTTTTGGATACGGATGGACTTCCATTGTTCTTTGCTGCCACCCCGGTGGACAATGAAAAACCCACGGTCTTGATCTACATGCACTTGGATGGGCAGTCGGTGGACCCTAGCAAATGGGACCAACCCGACCCTTATAAAATGGTGCTGAAAATGCCTGAAGGCGATAGCTTCACCACAGTCCCTTTTGATGAACTGGGGGAGGATATCAATTACGATTGGCGCTTGTTCGGTCGCTCCACTTCGGATGATAAATCACCCATTGTGACCTTGTTGAACACTTTCGACCTATTAAAAAATGATGGAAAGGATATCCCGTTCAATGTAAAGGTCATCTTGGACAGTGAGGAGGAGAAGAGCAGTAAACCCTTGCCCAAAGCCGTAAAACAGTACCGCGAACTGTTGGAGGCCGACTTTCTGATGATCGTGGACGGTCCCGTGCATGCCACTGGCGTACCGACCATCGTATATGGCTGCAGGGGCATCACTACACTTTCCCTGACCACCTATGGTCCCATTAAACCGCAACACAGTGGCCATTATGGAAACTACGCCCCTAACCCTGGCTTCCAATTGGCCCAATTGTTGGCCAGCATGAAGGATGCCGATGGCAAAGTGACCATTCCCGGGTACTATGATGGGATTACCCTTGACGAGGCCACCAAGGAAATCTTGAAAAGTGTTCCTGACAGCGATGAAGAGATTGCTGAAAAACTACAGTTCCGATCAGCGGAAAAAGTAGGCGGTTTTTACCAGGAAGCATTGCAGTATCCCTCTTTGAACATCCGTGGGCTGGGTTCCGGATGGATCGGGGAAAAGGCCAGGACCATTGTTCCCGAGAGTGCCACCGCCGAACTGGACCTTCGTCTGGTAGTTGAAACCGACGGAAACCGCTTGAAAAAATTGGTGAAGGACCATATTGCCCAACAAGGCTTCAAAGTGTTGGACCACGAACCCTCCAAAGAAGAACGCATGCAGTATGACAAAATAGTCACCGTCAAAGAAGGGAGCGTCACCGATGCGTTCCGCACAGAACTGGACAACCCTTATGGTCTATTCTTGACAGAGACCTTAAAAAACACCTTCGGTTCCAATGTGGTACAGATACGCACCATGGGCGGAACAGTCCCTATTGCCCCTTTTATCAATGAACTGAAGATTCCCGCCTTTATCGTCCCGATGGTCAACCCCGACAACAACCAACACAGTCCGAACGAAAATGTAAAGATTGGCCAGTTGGCCTATGGCATCAAGATGTTCTATGGTATTCTATCGACTCCAAAAAGCTAAAAATGGTAACTTGAAAAAACAAAAAGGCCCATATATATGGGCCTTTTTTATTTGAATCTGTCCAAACACTAGTTTTTCTTTTGCTGACCAGGAGCATATGCCTTTGCACTCTTTGCCCCGGTTATTTTTTTGGCCTGTCCTGGAGGAATACCATTCTTGTTGGCATGGATGTGCGCAGAACATGAAGCCATAAGCATAACAACGAAAATGATTCCGATCAATTTATGGATTGATTTCATTTTTTTGAATTTTAGGTTTTGTGATTTAAGTATATACGTAGAAAGGGATTTAAAATTGTCTTAACCAAATCGTAAAAGTTCTAAAAAATCGGGTTTATTGGTCATTTTCAAAAAAAGCACGGTACTGCATCACTCTGAAATCCAACGTATTGAATTCAGGATTTATAGCCTTGAGGTCTTTGTAGGCCTGTAAACTTCCCACTGCACGATTGGCAGTACCCGAAGGAGCGGTCAGGGATACGGTTTTTATGGTTCTCGACTGCGCTCGAACCGACATTGGACTTAAATCCGTTGGCAATTCAAATTGATGGACCCGCGGCACTTCATCATTCACCACATCCAATTTCAGGTCATGTTCCTTCAGTTGTCTTCGAAAGAAATATTCCGGGCCGTTCTTGCTGTTGCCTCCCATAAAGAGAATCGTATGGATGTTCGCATATTTCTTGAGGTATCCGACCAAATCCCGAAGTTCCACATTTTGCATCCCAAGATCGGAGGCATCAATTTTGGTCCGTTCGGCACTTGCAACAATATCACAGACCCCAATTTTGTGCTTACGGAGGAATGTTTCCCGCTGCGAAATGGCCTCAAACGTGGTCTCATACTTTAACCCTAGTTCAAAGATTCGATCCAAAATGGGCCAAAGCATCCCATTGCAGCTCCCATAACAGAAATCGACATCTTCTTTTTTGAGATCACCCGTAGTGAAGCGGGGCGGCGGCAAGGTTCCCACAATCAATTTGGTGACCTCTGGGAATAAAAAAGGTTCGTAGGGGTGTGTATGTTTGAATGGTTTATCCACCAGCCTTTTTTGCCCTACGCCGAGTTCCTACTAGCGTTGATGTTCCCGTAGAGAGAACGTGTCACTATCTTTTCGTACAGTTCCTTGAATTCCGAATCCTGTGTAATGTGATACAGGGCATTCTGCTGGATCACCAAAAGGGGCAGCACTATTTTTTCCCTGATCTTTACCGATTCCCTTGATACCTCCTCATCTTCCATCAAGATCTTGAGCCCGGAAATCTGGAGGAGCATTTTCTTGGAAAGTTGGAACTCTTGATGGAGTATGTGCCAAAACTCCCCAAATTCGGGATCGTCCTTCATGTAACTGGTCAGGTTAAAGTTGGTCTTGGCCAAGGACATCATACTGTTGTGCATCAATGCCCTGAAAAAGGGGACTTCCTTGTACAACTTCTTGACCTCGTTGAGCCTTCCTTCGTTCTTGAGTTGCTGAATGGCCGTTCCAAGACCGAAATATCCGGGCACGTTCTGTTTCAACTGGCTCCAGGATCCCACAAAGGAGATGGCCCTAAGGTCCGACAGGGTCAGTTTTGCCTTGTTGCCCCTCTTGCCCGGCCTACTGCCAATGTTCGCTTTGGTGTAATATTTCAAGGTACTGCGGTGCTCCAAATATGGAATGAACTTTTCATGCTGCTTCAGTGCATCGTATTTATCAAAACTCAAATCCGAGAGTTCCTCGATCAGTTTACGCTGCGCAGCGGTTATGACAAGCTCCTTTCCAAAAATATTGTTGCTGAGCCCTGCGGTGAGCAACTGTTCAGAGTTGTGCTTGAATTGTTCCTTGGTGCCATAGGTACTGGTTATGGTCTGCCCTTGGATGGTCAATTGGATCTCATGGTTGGCCACATCTTTGGTCTGAGCGGCATAGAACCTGTGGGTCTTGCCCCCTCCCCTTGCTGGTGGTCCTCCCCTTCCGTCAAAGAAAATGGCCTTGATCCCGTTCTTCTTACAGACCTTGCTCAGTGTTTCCTTGGTCTTCAATATGGACCAGTTGGCCTTCAAATAGCCCCCATCCTTGGTACCATCGGAAAATCCGAGCATGATGGTATGCATTTCGTTTCGTTTCTCCAGATGCTTTCGATACTGCGGAATGTCAAAAAGGGTCTGCATGACTTCTTCGGACACTTCCATCCCTTTCATGGTCTCAAAAAGGGGAACAATGTCAAAGGTGATGTCCTTCTCGTCCCAACCGCACCATCTGAACAATCCGAAGACGAACAATACGGCAAAAATATCCTCAGAATTGCTGATGATGTACCGATTGCATCCATCTTCCCCGTTCGTTTTCTGTATTTCCTTCAGCTGTTGGATATTGGCAATGGTATCTTTCACGATTTCATCATCAAAATCAGCGGCATCCAACTTTAGGTTTTTTTGGAGCAACCACTTCACTAGGTCCTTTTCCTTCAGTTCTTCCAAATTTTCTTTGATGGCTCCTTCCTTTTTTAACACCGTTTCCACCACCAATTTATGTTTGCTATGGTCCTGACGGATATCCAAAGTGGCAAAATGGGTCTTGAAGATATGTACCTTGTCCGTGAAACTATCCAAAAGGTCCAGGTACAATCCGTGGTAATCCGCTATCAGTTTTTCCCTGATGTCCTCCAGATGCCCAATGATCTCCGCATAGGTTATGGGAACCGTGGGATCGAACATTGCCTTGTAGAGTTTGTCGCTCAGTTTAGTGAGGTCGTCCTGCATGCCCTTGAAAGTGAGTTTTTTTCGGAGTTCCTTCAATTCGTTATAATAACATTTCATCAAGGTGAGCCTTAGTTCATCGGCCACTTTTCGGGTAATGTCCGCCGTAACATAAGGGTTCCCGTCACGGTCCCCACCTGGCCAAAAGCCCAGTTTGATGATGTTGTAGTTCTCAAAGTCCTCGTCCTTGATATTACTTTTCACATATTGGTACAGCTCACCAACGGCATTGTAATAGGTATTTCGGAGGATGTAGATGATGTTCTTGGCCTCGTCCAAAGGGGTCGGCTTTTTGGCATTGATCAACGAGGTGAGCCCCAACTGCTGAAGGGTCACATCGATGTCATAGATCCTGTCCTCGTCTATGAGCGAACGCAGCTCGGCGATAATGTCCAAAACAGCGGGGGTATAGAACTGTGTGGGGTGTGCCGTCAAAACGATCCGTGCACTGAAGGTGGACAGTTTTTTGGAAACCTTGTCCCAATTCTTGGTGCGGTTCACCAATTCAAAGTAATCCTTAATGGTGAGCGAGTTGCTGTATTTTTGGAGCTGGGGAAAGGCAGAATCTTCCACACTATCATAGAGCACCACCTGACGTTCCACGTATTGGATGATGCGGAACATAAAATCCAGGCGTTCCCTTTCGTCCTTGATATTGGCGAAGTTGGTGAAAAAGACCTCCAAAATCTCTTTGGGGTCCTTGCCTTCCCTGAGTCCCCTTTCGCACTGATCGAGCAAAACGGGAATGAGGATCCCCACATTTTCAATATTCTTATACGGCAAGCTCAAGAAAAGGCTGTTGTATATATTGAACTTGTTGGTGACCGACTTTTTGAACTCTTCTAACCGTCTGGACTGCTGCATGGATTTTTCGGTGTTAGTGTTTGTATGTTGAACGATGTCCCCAAAGATCGTGATTATAGCATAATCTTTGGGTCAAATTTGAATGTATCACAATTTAGGGCATGTGTCCCATAAACGTAACAGCACACCCCATTTTTCCAAAACATAGGAAATCTGGCAGTTTTTCCCAAAAAATTACCGCACAAAAACCGGCTCGTTGGGTTTTTGGGTATGCTCCTGGCTGAACGTATAGTCATCACGATCAAAACCTTTGATGTCCTCCAAGGTCTTGGCATCGGTGTCCAGGATATAGCGCACCATGGACCCCCTGGCTTTCTTGGCGAAGAAACTGATGACCTTTAGCTTGTCGTCCTTCCAATCCTTAAAAATGGGTGTGATCACGGGCACCTTCAGTTTTTTCTCATCGACTGCCCCAAAATATTCGTTGCTCGCCAGATTGATGAATAGTTCGCCATCCTCCAACTCGGCGTTCAGGTGGTCGGTGAGCTGTTTTTTCCAAAACTCGTGCAGGTTTTTTTTGCGGCCCACCTTCAATTGAGTCCCCATTTCCAATCGATAGGGCTGGATCAGGTCCAAAGGCTTCAAAACTCCATAAAGACCGGACAAAATCCGGAGTGTGTCCTGTAATTGGTCCAATTTTTTCTCCGGAATGGTATAGGCATCAAGGCCTTGGTACACATCGCCATTGAAGGCATATACGGCCGGTCTGGCATTTTCTGGGGTGAAAGGGGGCTCGAACTGTTGGTTGCGCTCCCAGTTCAGTTGGGCCAGATTATCGGAAATGGACATCAACTGGGAGAGTGCCTTTGGTTTTTTATTTTTCAGGACCCCGTTCAACTTTTGGGCTTCCTCCAAAAACTGTGGCTGGCTATATTTCGATGTGGGCAATGCCGTTTCAAAATCGAGCGACTTGGCCGGGGATACAACAATTTTCATGTGTTCTAATTTTACTGTTTTTAAAACTCGCCTGAACATTTTGATGGGCATCAAGAATGGTCATGGCTCATTCCATATACCTCAATTTTTGGTAAAAATAATGAAGGATTGGATTTAATGGAAAGATACGCAAAAGGTGTTTTCAATCTTAAGATTGAAAGAAACTATGATTCGTGGTGTTTGGCATATCCGCGCCATTTTTCGATACAGTTGACCATGTCTTCCGGCAATTCGGTGTTGAACCGCATGAACTCTCCCGTCACGGGATGTTCAAAGCCCAGGGTCTTGGCGTGCAATGCCTGTCTGGGCAATACCTTGAAGGCGTTTTCCACAAACTGCTTGTACTTGGTAAAAGTGGTCCCTTTCAATATCTTTTCCCCACCGTAGCGTTCATCATTGAAAAGCGTATGCCCAATATATTTCATGTGTACCCGTATCTGGTGGGTCCTGCCCGTTTCCAATCGACACGAGATCAGGGTAACATAGCCAAACCGCTCCAGCACCTTGTAATGGGTCACGGCTTCCTTGCCATCCTCCCCATTGGGATAGACCATCATCTGCAAACGGTTCTTGGGGTTTCGCCCAATGTGCCCCTCAACAGTTCCTTCGTCTTCTTCCACATTGCCCCAGACCAGTGCCACGTATTCCCGTTCGCTGCTCTTGTCAAAAAATTGCTGTGCCAAATGGGTCATGGCCCTTTCCGTTTTGGCGATGACCAACAATCCCGAAGTGTCCTTATCGATACGGTGGACCAATCCCGGCCTTTCCGAGCTATTGTTGGGCAGGTTTTCAAAATGGTACACCAATGCATTGATAAGTGTACCTGAATAATTGCCATGCCCCGGATGGACCACCATACCTGCCGGCTTGTTCACCACCAAAAGGGAATCGTCCTCATAGACAATATCCAATGGAATGTTCTCTGGGGTCAACAGAAATTCATAGGGAGGGTGCTCGAACATGACCTTTACCTCATCCCCGGCTTTTACCTTATAGTTTTGCTTTACTGTGGTGCCGTTGACCCAGATATGGCCCTGCTTGGCCGCCTGTTGGATCTTGTTACGGGTGGCATTCTCTATAAAGTTCATCAAGAATTTGTCCACACGGAGTGGTTCCTGCCCTTTGGAGGCCACGAACCTGTAATGCTCAAAAAGTTCGTCTTGGGAGAGTTCTTGGTTGTCCTCGATATCCATGATTATTGGGAATCTGCCTGTACACGTGCACTTTCGGGTATGGTCCCGTTCCCACAGATCAGTTCGATCCTGGAAGTCTTGGGCAACTTGTCACCTGGCTTTACGTATTTCCCTTTGAACTTCATATTGTAGACCATGTCCTTGCCCAGTTGGTCTATGTAGGTCACCCGTTCCACGTCCAATCCCACGGCTCTGAGCATAGCCGTTGCGTTGCGTTGGGTGACTTGGATGATATCGGGTACGCTCACTTTTTTGTACCCGGATGGGTTCACCGTAAAATAAATTTTCCTATTGGACTTTACCTTGTTGCCCGCGGGTGGGTTCTGGTCCAAAATGGAAAATCTCGGATAATCGGGATTGTATTCGGACGAGTCTAGCACCTGATAGCGCAACCCTGCTTCCTCAACTGCTTTTCGCATTTCTGCGACCGACATTTTTGAAAAATCCGGAACCTCTACAAACTCACCGTGGTTGGTCGTGCCTTTGAGCCATTGCAAGGTGGCAAAAACAATCACAACTATGGCCACCACGGCCAGTCCCAACTGGATGAGGAACGTTTTACTTTTCAAGAACTCCAAAAAATTTTTCATGCAGAAAACCTTATCGGAACAAATATAGGAAAGCCTTCCCTTTTTTCTTTACTTTGGCAAAGCGATATTTTGAAAAGCAGATGAAAAAGAACATTGCCATTATTATGGGCGGCCACTCCAGTGAATACAATATTTCCATCAAGAGCGGCAACGTGGTGCACAAATTTTTGGATGCCCAAAAATACAATACCTACCGAATCGTGATCAGTAGGGAAAAATGGGTCTATCTTGACGCTTCCAACGAAGAGTTCCCAGTGGACAAGGCAGATTTCAGCATCCGACCCAATGGCACTAAAATCCATTTTGACTGTGTTTTCAATGCCATCCACGGCACTCCAGGTGAGGATGGATTGTTGCAGGCCTATTTTGAACTGCTGGGCATTCCCCATACCTCCTGCAACCATTACGAATCGGCCCTCACCTTTAACAAAAGGGACTTGCTGAGCACGTTGAAACCCTATGGTGTGCCCTGCGCCACTTCCTATTACCTGAACAAGGGGCAGGCCGTGGACGAGGCGGCCATTGTGGAAAAAGTGGGACTCCCTTGTTTTGTAAAGGCCAATCGGTCCGGCAGCAGCTACGGGATTTCCAAAGTGTACCAAAAGGATGAACTGGCGGGGGCCATAGACGCGGCTTTCAAAGAGGACAGCCAAGTGATCATTGAATCTTTTTTGGATGGTACCGAAGTATCCGTGGGCGTGATCACCTACAAGGGCGAAGTGACCGTATTGCCCATTACCGAAATAGTCTCCGAGAACGATTTTTTTGATTTTGAGGCCAAGTACATGGGAAAATCACAGGAAATCACACCAGCCCGCATATCGGCCGCACAGGAGACCAACGTGAGGAAATTGGCAGAGTTCATCTATAGGACCTTGGGACTGAAAGGCTTTACGCGAAGTGAATTCATCTTTATCGGGGATGTGCCCCATCTTTTGGAGGTCAACACCACACCGGGACTTACTGAAGAGAGCTTACTGCCCCAACAGGCCGGCGTGTCAGGGATTTCCTTGGAAACCTTGTTTGATAGTGCCATTGAAGAGGCCTTACGATAGAAAACCGTATTTTTGGATAAAACCTTTCAACCATGAGACGTGCAGTGTTCCCCGGTTCCTTTGACCCCCTTACCCTAGGGCATTACGACATCATAAAAAGGGGTGTTACGCTCTTTGATGAGTTGGTGATCGCCATTGGAATCAATGCCGACAAAAAATACATGTTCTCTTTGGAGGAACGCACGAAGTTCATAGAGGAAGCCTTCAAGGACGAACCCAAGATCAAGGTGATGACCTATGAGGGCATGACCGTGGATTTCTGTAAAAAAATAGGGGCGACCTTTATTCTGAGGGGGCTTCGCAACCCTGCCGATTTTGAGTTTGAGAAGGCCATAGCGCACACTAATCGAAAACTGTCCGAAATAGAGACCGTGTTCTTGTTGACATCATCAGGAAAATCCTACATAAGCTCCTCCATAGTAAGGGACGTTATTCGCAACGGGGGAGATTACACAGGTTTGGTTCCCGACACTGTTGTGGCCAATTTCTGATATTTCCATCCCGCACTTTCTTTCTTTTCATATTGTTGTCCGGAAAATTTGCCACAATTATTGACATTTGTCAAGAAAACAACATTTTTCGACCCTTTCACAACAATAAATGAGTAAGCTGATGCAATACACTTACATTGGTCAGAAATTTCTTAATAGCATAAAGTTTCCCTAACACCCCCGAGTTTTGAAAGCAGTCGAGAGAATTGCCCAACATTACTTATTGAAACAGTTACCCAAAGCCACGGCCCTTGTGGCATTGGATGGCACGGTAGTGGATGCCTCCGATTCATGGCTGGATGTTTTTGGGGTCAATCCAAAAGACTGTTCGGAGGTCAATATCTTTCACCTCTACGGAGAAAGTGGTCTACTGAAACAAAAGTTGCAAGAGAGCAAATCATTTTCCTTCAGGCACGGTATCGAAAATAAAATGGAGGAGAATTGGTTCGAGAGCACCTTTGCCCCATGGTTCGATGAAAAGGAAAATGTGATTGGGTCCATTATACAGACCGATGATATTTCCCGTGAGGTGGAAAAGGAAATGGAGCTTGAAAAGACCAACAACATACTAAAGATCAAATCCGAGGTGTCCCAAGTAGGTTGTTGGGAGTATACCCTAGCCACAGAGGAGCTTTTCTGGTGCGACGAGACCAAAAAAATCCACAATGTGCCCCTATCCTATAAACCAAATGTGGCAGATGCCATTGCCTTTTACAAACAGGGGTACAGCCGCAACAAAATATCGATGCTGTTCCACAGTGCCATCAATGAAGGGACACCCTTCAATAAAAAATTGACCATCATTACCCAAAACGGGCAAGAAAAATGGGTGAGTGCCACTGGAAAACCTATTCGCGAGAACGGAAAGATCGTTAAATTGCTCGGGACCTTTCAGGACATCAACGAACAAGTCACTTCAGAAACCCGGATAAAGCACCACCAACAATTACTGACCGCCCTCATTGATAACCTACCGTTGAACGTGTTCGTCAAGGATTTGGATTCCAGAAAGATATTGGTGAACAAGGCCGAATGCGACTATTTGGGAAAAAGTACCAAGGAACTCATTGGCAAAACCGATTTTGACCTGTACGAAAAGGAAGTCGCAAAAATATCACGGGAAGAAGACCTTGAGGTCATCAGAACCTTAAAGCCAATGTTGGGAAAGGAGACCATCAACATCAAGAAAGATGGAAAAATCACTAATTTCCTTACATCCAAGATACCCCTCTTCGACCTGGAAGGAAAGATCAGTGGTCTTATAGGCATAGGCATGGACATTACCGCCATGAAGAAAAAGGAGGATCAGTTGAGAAATTTGATCAACATCACCTCTGTCCAGAACAAAAAACTCATCAATTTTGCCCATATCGTATCGCACAACCTGCGCTCGCACTCGGCAAACTTTTCCATGTTGTTGAAATTTTTGTCCGAAGAACAGAACGAAGCAGAAAAGGCCCATATCATGAACATGCTCAACCAGGCATCCGACAGTTTGTTGGAGACCTTGGAAAACCTCAACCAAGTAGTGGACATCAACACCAATGTGACCCTGAGCAAACAACCGCTCAACTTGAACGAAAGCATTGATAAAGTGCGAAAAAACCTTTCCGCTTTCCTGGAGAAGAACAAAGTGAAGATCATCAACAACATCCCACAGGATATGATCGTGTGGAGCGTTCCCGCCTACTTGGACAGCATCATCCTGAACTTGGTGACCAATGCGGTAAAATACAGCAGCCCCGAAAGAAGCCCTGTCATCACCATGGATGCAAAAAAAAGGGACAAAACATTAATTTTCAGCGTATCGGACAATGGTCTGGGAATAGACCTTGAGAGATACGGCGATAAAATATTTGGGATGTACAAAACGTTCCATAATAGGAAGGACGCCAAAGGCATCGGCCTTTACATCATAAAGAACCAGATAGAGGCCATGGGCGGAAGTATAACAGTTAACAGTGAAGTGGACAAAGGCGCTACCTTCAACGTATATTTCAATGAAGAAAGTAAGTAGTATTTTTATTGTGGACGATGACCCTATAACCGTATTTGGCATCAAAAAGGTATTGAAACCTGTGGCCATTTGCGATGATGTGCAAATTTTCCAGAACGGCAAGGAAGCCTTTGATGCCCTTAAGGAAAGGACAGAGCACGAACAGAGCATCCCCGAGGTGATTTTTTTGGACATCAACATGCCCATCATGGACGGTTGGGACTTTCTGGAAGAATTGATAGGCCTGGACATCAAGGAGCGCATTATCATCAACATGATCACCTCTTCCATTGATCCCCTTGACTACCAAAAGTGGAACGAGTTCAAGGACAAGTGTCCACATACCCTCAATTTTAAGAACAAGCCCATATTCAAAATTGAGACCAGCGATTTGGACAACATCGATATGGCCTCATAAGCAGATAATTCGTTATTTTTGGGACTGCAAAAAGGTCAATTTCTTTTTGGCTCTACTTATAACAAATACGTGGCACCTTGAAACACATCCTCTTTTTTACAGTCCTGCTCCTATTCTTATCCTGTGAGACCAAAACACAGAACAAGGAAACCTCATACCAGACCATTTACGAAGCATCGGGTGAGAAAGAGACCGCCACCTATGCAGAAACCATCGATTTCTACATAAGATTGGCGCGTGACTTTCCACAGATAAACATACATACCATTGGAAAAACGGACAGTGGGCAACCTTTGCACATGGTGACCTTCAATCCGGATGGGGACTTCAATTTTGAGAATATCAGAAAAGAAAAATCGATCATCCTCATCAACAACGGCATACACCCTGGGGAAAGCGATGGCATCGATGCCACCATGATGCTCTACAGGGACCTGGCCACCAAGAATGTACCGGCACCGGAAAAAACGGTATTGGTCACCATACCCATCTACAACATTGGAGGGGCACTCAATAGGAACTCGACCACCAGGGCCAACCAAAATGGGCCTTTGGAATATGGCTTCCGGGGAAATGCCCTCAACTATGACCTGAACAGGGACTTCATCAAAATGGACTCCAAGAACGCCAAGACCTTCGCGGACATCTTCCATTTGGTAAAGCCCGATGTATTCATAGACAACCATGTGAGCAATGGTGCCGATTACCAATACATACTGACCCATTTGTTCACCCAGCACAACAAATTGGGCGGAGATCTTGGGGAATATCTCTACAATTCTTTCATGCCCGGTATAGAAAAATCGTTGGCGGAAAAAGATTGGGACATTACGCCCTATGTCAACGTTTTCAACATGCCTCCAGAATTCGGGTTTAGCCAATTTATAGACCATCCCAGATATTCCACTGGCTATACCACACTTTGGAGCACCTTGGGACTGATGGTGGAAACCCACATGCTGAAACCTTACAAACAAAGGGTGGATGGCACATACGAGATCATGGAAAGCTTGATCGCCGTGGTGGAAAAAGAACATGAAAACATAAAGAACCTGCGCAAGGAGACCTTGGAAAAAAACTTGGACCTTGCCGAATATTACCTGAACTGGCAGGTGGACACCACGCAAAGTTCCACACTCCAGTTTAAAGGATACGAAGCAGAACGGTTTACGAGCGAGGTGACCGGACTTCCACGGTTAAAATATGACCGAACAAGACCCTTCACCAAAGAAGTGGTATATCAGGACCAATATTACCCCACCGACACTGTTCCCGTTCCCGATGCCTACATCATAAGGCAAAGCCAACAAAAGGTGATGGAGAGATTGGATGCCAACAAGATCCAATATTTCAAATTGGACAAGGACACTACGCTCACCGTGGAGACCTACACCATATTGGAATACGATACCCGAAACACTCCATATGAGGGCCATTACCTGCACTACAATACCAAAGTTGAAAAAACGACCAAAAAAGTCACTTTTAAACCAGGAGATTTTGTAGTCCCCACCCGTCAACCGGGCATAAGGTACCTTTTGGAAACCTTGGAACCACATGCCGTGGACTCCTTTTTCAACTGGAACTTCTTTGACACCTTCCTTCAGCAGAAAGAAGGTTTTTCGCCCTATGTCTTTGAAGATGTTGCCTTGGAGATGCTACAGAAAGATTCCATTCTGCGCCAAAATTTTGAGACCAAAAAGAAACTGGACCTCAATTTTGCGAACAACTGGTACGCACAACTGGATTGGATTTTCCAACGTTCCGTGCATCTGGAGGAAGCCTATCTCTCCTACCCCGTGTACAGGGTGGCAAAGGGCAGTGAGGCTTCTGGCATATTGGCTAGGAAATAAATGGATCGTCAAACAATATCCTGATATTGTTGTATGAATTTTTAAGGGCCTTCGCTGCTTTTTCAGGGCCTTTCCATTTCACCTTTTTGATACCTTCGGCCTTCTCGGCGACCAATTTCCCATTGTAGTCAGTGGACATCAAAAACCAATGGGTCTGTTTCAATTGGTATTCCCCATTCCGTTTGAAAACATGGTAGGTGGTGCGCAGAAATTTTTCAATCACCAAGCCTTTCACCCCGGTCTCCTCTTCTACTTCACGGATAGCGGCATTTTCAATGGATTCCCCTTTGTCCACCTTTCCCTTGGGCAGGTCCCATTTTCCATTTCGATGGATGAAAAGCACCTTTCCCTTTGGGTTCACCACGAAACCACCACCTGCGACCACCACAGGTATCTTGTGCATGAAAAGTTTGAGTATCCTATCCCCATCCGGATGGTACAGGTAGGCCTTTTTCAATTTTTTTTTGGACAAAAGCTCAATGGCCTCCATTATGGAATCCCCATCCATGGAGAACAGGTTGCCGTTGGACTTTTCTGGGCGCTCGTTTGTTAAGATCAGTGGGGACTCATTAACAAAAACTTCATACATTTGCGCAATGGTTTTAGATAAGGGAATTGCTAAAAAGACAGCAGAGCTGCTTTTACAAATTAATGCAATAAAGTTGGAACCCGAAAATCCCTTTACATGGGCATCTGGGTGGAAATCCCCAATTTATTGCGACAACAGGATTATGCTCTCCTACCCGGAAATCCGGAATTTTGTGAGAGAGGAAATGGCCAAACAAGTGGAAAACCTCTACGGAAAGCCCGACGTCATCGCCGGTGTGGCCACAGGTGCCATCGGAATAGGTATTTTGGTGGCCGAAGCCTTAGGACTTCCCTTCATCTATGTGAGGCCCGAACCCAAATCCCATGGGCGTCAAAACCAAATTGAAGGCCAATTTGAATCCGGCCAATCCGTTGTGGTCATCGAAGACCTCATCAGCACCGGAAAAAGTAGCCTCAATGCCGTTAAGGCCCTTAAAGACCAAAATGCCAAAGTGAAGGGCATGTTGGCCATATTCACTTATGGCTTCCCTGTGGCCACCACCAATTTTGAACAGGAAGGTGTGGAACTGCACACCCTCTCCGACTACGAACACTTGGTGGAACAGGCCTCCGAGACCCATTACATCAAAGAATCACAACTGAAGACCCTGTTGGAGTGGAGATCCAATCCACAGGAATGGAAATAAACGAACACCATGCACATAGAGACCTCCAAAAAGAAAGTATCCAAGAACGATAAGGACATATTTGACTTCCTCACGGACATCAAAAACTTTGAGACCCTGATGCCAGACAACATCGACAAGTTTGAGGTTCTGGATGAAAACACCTTCAAATTTGCCCTAAAGGGCATGCCGGAAATCGTTCTTAGGTTGAAGGAGCAAAGCCCCAACAACAAAGTGGTCTTGGGCGCTGCCAGTGATAAACTGCCCTTTACCCTGACTGCGGACATTACCTCTTTGGGTGAAAATGAAAGTGAGGTCGGATTGAGTTTCGAAGGTCAGTTCAATGCCATGATGGCCATGATGATCAAATCGCCCATCACCAATTTCATGGAGACCCTTTCCAAAAACTTGGGCAAAATGTAATAGAAGTTGAAGGCAGATCAGTGACATCTGACAGTGTTTCATTCAAGTTCAAACATCAAGTTCAAAAAAGGGAAGTGCCAAGTCCCTGAAACCAAACAACAATTCAGTAGAGCAAAGTCACCTCCTTCAGGTCAAATTCCTTGAAGATTCGATCTTCAAGTTCCACAACGAGCTTGCCCGTGGATGATACCCCACGGATGAATCCCATGAACAGTTCGCCATCGGCATCGGTAAAAGTGGAAGGTTTGTCCTTCCTGAACAGATGTTTTTCATAGCTTGGCAAAAGTTGGGCCATCGTTTTCCCTTCCATAACATCCAAATGCCCCTGTAATTTTTCCAGGATTTGGTTCAGAAGTCCGTCCAGATCATAAAAATGGCCAGTAATGGATTTTAGGGAGGCCGCCCTGTCCAGATTTTCAAAACGTTCTTGGTTCACGTTCAGCCCAATCCCAATGATCGAATGTTGCACCCACTGCCCTTTTAGGGCATTCTCGATCAAAATGCCGCAGATTTTAAAGGAACCTGACATAATGTCGTTGGGCCATTTCACCTTCAAATTGGGTATTTCATACGCCTCCAAAGCATCGCAGACCGCTAATGACACCCCTATGTTCAACAAAAACTGCTGCTCTGCCCGCAACGAATCAAAGCACTTTAAAACACTGAATGTCAAATTTTTACCTCCTTCAGATTCCCAAGCAGAACCCATCTGTCCCCTACCCTTAAGTTGTTTGGTGGCCACTATGGTAGTGTAATCTTCCAATGGGCCGGAAGACTGTAACAGTTCCTTTAAGAATACGTTCGTGGAATCCGTGGCATCAAGTTTGATTATCCGAGTATGTTCTCCCAATGTGGTACGCCTTATCGATTTGTTAAAAACTAAGGCTAAGAAAACAAAAAAAATATAACTTTGTAAAAACTAAAATTTTTGAATGCAGAAAACGAAAGCCAGCGCAGATGAACTGATTGCCTTGATTTTGCACGGGATAGAAGACGTAAAGGGGGTTGATATCAATCTACTGGACCTAAGGGAAATCGAAAACACAGTTTGTGACTACTTCATAATCTGCAACGGTACTTCCAACACGCATGTCAATGCAATTGTTTCCTCTATCCAAAAAACCGTAAGCAAGGCCATCCAAGACAAGCCTTGGCACATTGAAGGTTCCGAAAACGCAGAATGGGTATTGATGGACTATGTAAATGTGGTGGTTCATGTATTTCAAAAACACATCAGGGAATTCTACGACATTGAAGGACTTTGGGGAGATGCCAAGGTAACGATGGTGGAGAGCAGCTACAATTCTTAAAAAAAATGGCAAAAGAAAACAATCCAAATACCCCTAAGAAACCCCGTTTCAGTTCGTGGTGGATATACGGCGTGGTCATCGCCCTGATCATAGGCTTCCAGTTCTTTGGAGGAAGTAGTTTCTCCAGTACCGAGAAAACCACGACTTCAGAACTACAGGAATTTTTACGCAATGGTGACATCTCCAAGATCGTCATCATCACTAATACCCGACAGGCCAAGGTGTATCTCACCGAAGAGGCCCTCAACAAAGATGTGCACAAGGGTGTGGCCAAAAAACCCCTTTTCCCTTCCTCCAGTTTAATGCCACAGTATATCCTGGACTATGGGGACCTACAGATTTTCCAGAACGAGATCACGGAGATCAAGAAAGAGAACAACCTGGACACCATTGTGGAATTCGACACCGAATCCAATGTCCTGGGCGATCTATTGCTGTCCTTGTTACCTTTTGCGCTGATTATTGCCATTTGGATCTATTTGATGCGTAGGATGTCAGGAGGTGCCGGGGGAGGTGCCGGAGGACAGATCTTCAACATCGGAAAATCCAAGGCCAAACTATTTGATGAAAAGACCGATACCCGCACATCCTTTAAGGATGTGGCTGGATTGGAGGGTGCCAAGGAAGAAGTGCAAGAGATTGTGGAATTCCTTAAAAACCCTGATAAATACACCTCTCTCGGAGGAAAAATACCCAAGGGAGCCCTTTTGGTAGGACCTCCGGGAACAGGTAAGACCCTTTTGGCCAAGGCCGTGGCCGGAGAGGCCAAAGTGCCCTTCTTCTCACTGTCCGGTTCCGATTTCGTGGAAATGTTCGTGGGTGTTGGTGCCTCTAGGGTACGTGACCTCTTCAAACAGGCCAAGGACAAGTCACCTGCCATCATCTTCATTGATGAGATAGATGCCATTGGACGTGCCAGGGGCAAGAACAACTTTACAGGCTCCAACGATGAGCGCGAGAACACCTTGAACCAATTGCTCACCGAGATGGATGGTTTCGGAACCAATACCAACGTCATCGTATTGGCCGCCACCAACCGTGCCGATGTATTGGACAAAGCCTTGATGCGTGCCGGACGTTTTGACCGTCAGATTTATGTGGACCTTCCCGATCTAAACGAAAGAAAAGAGATTTTTGAGGTGCACTTGCGCCCCATCAAGACCGCGGAGACATTGGACTTGGACTTTTTGGCCAAACAGACCCCAGGTTTCTCAGGTGCTGACATCGCCAACGTATGTAACGAGGCTGCCCTTATTGCTGCCCGTAAAGAGAAAAAGGCGGTGACCAAGCAGGATTTCCTCGACGCCGTGGACAGGATTGTCGGTGGTTTGGAGAAAAAGAACAAAATCATTACCCCCGAAGAGAAAAAGACCATTGCATACCACGAAGCCGGTCACGCCACCGTAAGCTGGATGTTGGAGCATGCCGCACCTTTGGTGAAGGTCACCATAGTTCCACGCGGACAATCGTTGGGAGCAGCTTGGTACCTACCCGAAGAGCGCTTGATCGTTCGTCCGGAACAGATGTTGGACGAAATGTGTGCCACCATGGGAGGAAGGGCCGCTGAGAAGGTCATCTTCGATAAGATTTCCACAGGAGCTTTGAGCGATTTGGAAAAAGTGACCAAACAGGCCAGGGCCATGGTCACCATATATGGTCTCAACGACAAACTGGGGAACATTACCTATTACGATTCATCCGGCCAGAACGAATATGGGTTTACCAAGCCATATAGCGAGGAGACCGCCCAACGGATCGATCAGGAAATTTCCAAAATGATAGAAGAGCAATACCAAAGAGCCATTAAATTATTGGCCGACAATAAGGACAAACTTACCGAGCTTGCTGACAGGCTTTTGGAAAAAGAAGTTATCTTTAAGGACGATTTGGAAAAGATTTTTGGCAGAAGGCCTTTTGAAAAAGAGGAGGAGAAACTGGAACCTGCCGATAAGCTGGACGATCAATAGCGTTCAAACTGAAATAGGAAAAATGCACTCGATACGTTAAATGGGAGTTTTTAAGAAGATTTTCGGAGGAGGAAAAAAGGTTTCCAAGGAAACTTTGGAAACCCGTGGAGACCATATGCCCGATCTGAAAATTCCCATTGACGAAAAGTTTACGATCTATTTCAAGAAAAACGGGGGCAAGTTCATCTATTGCGAGGATTTTTCAGAAATATCCGAAGCGTTGAAAAATATCATTTCGGAGAACGACTGGCAAAACCATATGCTTTACTCCCTCAATCCCAGACTGGAGAGCCGCTTTGCCTCAGAAAAACTTGAATTTACCGACAAAAGGCAGGAAAGTGATATTTTCTTCACCACCTGCGAACACCTTGTCGCCCACAACGGCTCCATTTTGGTGTGCTCCAACCAGATCAAGGAAAAGAAATTGGACGAACTCCCCTCCAACTTGATCGTGTTTGCCACCACCAGTCAGTTGGTGGACTCCATCAGCGGGGCACTCAAGATCATCAAGGAAAAATATAGAAAAGATATTCCCAACAATATCACCACACTAAAGCATTTTCAACCCACACCGGAGAACAAGGACGATTTCCTTTCCTATGGAAGTGCCTCAAAAAATGTCTATCTTTTACTCCTGGAAGACTACTAGTACATGAAAGAAATTTTAAGGCGCTCCATAACGGGGGTCATCTATGTGGTGCTTCTCTTGGGAGCGGTTTTTTTAAGTTCGGATGCCTTTGACTTCCTCTTCATGGCTTTTGGACTGGCTTGCCTGTACGAATTCAAACGGATCGTAAAGCTTAAGGGATACTATATCTTTATAGCCTATCTGGCGTTGTGGTGGATATTCATTTATCTTGTTCGGGACGGTGCACTGGTTACCCTTCTCATGCTACTGACCATAACGGTGGACTTGGCGCTTCTCGCCTTTCTTTTCTCCAAAAGACCAAGAGAGTTCACTGAGCTCCAAAAATTCATCATTGCCGTTTTCTACATTGGTGGCGGATGTATCTTCCTGACTATGATCCCCTATAAGGATGATGCCTTTGCCCAATTTTTGATCATGGGTATCTTTATCCTGATCTGGGTCAACGATACTTTTGCCTATTTGGTGGGGAGGGCCTTGGGCAGAACAAAATTGTTCCCTGCAGTTTCCCCAAAAAAAACCATTGAAGGTTCTGTAGGAGGTCTTATTTTTGCACTGGTGGCCGCATACATCCTATCTTGGTACGAAACCAAACTTAGTTTAATGGAATGGATGGCAATGGCCACCCTGATCGTGGTTGCGGGAAGCCTTGGCGATTTATTGGAATCCAAATTCAAACGTATGGCGGGAGTGAAGGACAGTGGTGCCATCCTTCCCGGTCATGGTGGGGTTTGGGACCGATTGGACAGCTTGGTGTTTGCTTCACCATTTGCATATTTGATACTTAATATTTTCTCCTATGTTTCATAAAGAGGGTCAAAAAATAGTCATTTTTACTTTTTTTCTTGTGGTCGCCGCCATATTCGCCGCACAGTATTTGATAGATGTGGAATGGGCCCGGTTCACCATACAGATTGCCGCCCTTTTTATCCTGATCGCCATCCTCCAGTTTTTCAGGAACCCCAAAAGACCCGTGACACCCAACTTTGATGAGATCTTGGCACCTGTGGACGGCAAGGTCGTGGTCATAGAGGAAGTGGACGAACCTGAATATTTTAAGGAACGGAGAAGACAGGTCTCCATTTTCATGTCACCCGTAAACGTGCATGTCACCCGATACCCAGCCAGCGGGACCGTAACCTATTCCAAATACCATCCTGGGAAATATTTGGTGGCCTGGCACCCCAAATCCAGTACCGAGAACGAACGTACCACTGTAGTTCTACATACCCCTAAATTCGGCGAGATCGGGTACCGACAGATTGCCGGTGCCATGGCGAGGCGTATTGTCAATTATGCGGAAGAGGGCGAACAAGTAACGCAGGGTGAAGATGCCGGCTTCATCAAGTTTGGATCAAGGGTAGATCTTTTATTGCCCTTGAATTGCAACATCACCGTAAAACTGAACCAAAAAGTGACCGGGGCCAAAACCTGTATTGCATCTGTAAGAAGAGAAGATGATTGACGAAGCTTTACATAAAAAATTTGATGAGGCAGTGGCCTTTGTAAACGACTACACCGAGCCCTTGCCCGCGGATCTTCTATTGAAACTGTATGCCTACTTCAAGATTGCCAACCGAAATTTTGACAATCCAGGCAGCAGGACACCATTGATCAATGCCTTTAAGGCCAATGCATTGTTTCAAGCAAAGAACATGGGCCGAAAAGAGGCCATGGAAAAATACATTGAACTTGTCAATTCGGAAATAAGGACACTTTAAGACGCCAAATTGGTCGCCTCATATGGCCTTTCAAAATAGGTGAAATAGACCCCACCAAAAATGGTGATCAAAAAATAGATTGCCACTGAATAACTGGCCATTGGCAAAAAAGAATCGATCCCGAACCAATCCTTGGTGAAGAAAATCAAGGCCAGCCCCGCCACTCCCCGGAACACTTCGATCCAGACAGCATATTTTTTTCGGTCCATCAAGGTCGTGTACCCATAGACCCCGACAAAAACAAAGCCCCCGAACAGCAAAAGTCCATCAAAACCTATATTGGAATAGTTGTAGAACATAAAGAGCATCAGAACTGTGGTCAATATTAATTGGAACAATGCATATGCCTTGAGCGAGTTGGATGCTTCAGGCCTGTATTTCTCGAAATTATAGACATCCTCAATGATTTCCACCGGATGGGATTCCTTCACATCCGCAGGTCGCCACCCAGTGGGCATGAACCAAATCCTCAGTTTGTCCCAATAACTCTTGGTCCGCCATGCATCCTTCATAAGTCGCCACAAATGCTGAAAATTGATGATGATGGGATTCCACGTGTTGGCAGGTTTCAAGACACCATATTGGGGCGGTACCTCATCCAACTCCTCCTGGAATGTTCCGAACATCCTGTCCCAAATGCAAAATATCTGCCCTAGGTTCTTGTCGATGTATTCCTTGTTGATGGCATGATGAACCCGATGCTGCGAAGGGGTAACGATCACGTACTCCAACCATCCCATTTTTCCGATATGTTGGGTATGGTACCAAAACTGGGCAAAAAGATGGATGGGCGCCAAAACAGCGATGACCTCATGCGGAACTCCAAGAAGAGCAGCAGGGATCAACAGCAGCGCATAATAGCCCAAAAGATTGGAAATGGGCTGCCGAAGGGCACAGGCCAGATTGAATTCTTCACTGCTGTGGTGAATGACATGCTGGTTCCAGAAAAAATTGATGTGGTGGCTGAGCCGATGGTTCCAATACCCCGCAAAATCAAGCACTATGAAGGCCACCACCCAGACCAGCCAACTTGCCTTGATCTCGGTAAGCGCCAAATGTTCCAATAAAAATGGATAGCTGACCAAGACGAGTACAAGCCCCAAAGAATCTTTTACCACATTGGTCAATCCAGAGCTGAGGCTGCTCACGGTATCCATCAAGTTGTGCTTCTGGTTTTTCACAAAACGGCCGTAGAGCACTTCGAAAAGTACCAGACCTATAAAAAAGGGAGTGGCATATAACAATGCCGTTGCATACGATTCCATTCCAAAAGTTTAAAATTTTACTCGCTGCAAGTATGGGGCTGTGCACCATGAAGTTACTCCAAATTTTTGAATAATTGGATATCGTTGGCATCGGTCAGGTCCGGAATGTGTTCCAAACGTGGAATACAGAGCACACTTTGTGGGTCGTCCACCACCAAATTGCCTACAGCCTTGGGCAACTCCTTCTCGTCCCGGACCGGATCTAGGGGACAATTTTGCAAATAGGGATAGATGTCCGTGCCGTAAAAACTGAAAATGTTCATACTCACCCTGAGTTCCCCTGTATCATCCATATAATTGGGAATCTCCTGTGCGGACGGTTTTTCAATAATTTTCTTCAAAAAACCATCTTCGGAAATATCCATGACCGCAAATTTCGAGATACGCTCGTCCGTAAACTCAAATCCGGAACTGGCATAGCTGATAAGTGCATTGGCTGCTTTTCTTTCACCCCTCAAATCTTTGAGGGCCCCTACGGAATACAAATTGTCCCCGTTGCAGACCGTGAAAGTGGAATTTTTGAGCACTGGATATTGGTCCAAACATTGCTGAAGTGCATCCGCCGTGCCCAAGGGCTTTTCCCTTTCCCCGGGGACTTGTTGAATGGCTATGAACACCTGCAGTCCAGATGGCAAACCACCTTCGTCCACTAGGTTTTTGAAAGCCTTATTCCCAGGACTGGTGATCAAATAGAGGTTTTCATAACCCGCCTCCTTGGCATTCCTGACCAGATAAAACAAAAAAGGCTTTCCGTTTTTTCCAACGGGAATAAGGCTTTTATGCGGAATGTGATCCATCACACCCTTGTTTTCCCGATCTGATGACAGACTTCTTTTCATTCGGGACGAAGCCCCTCCTACCATGATCACCAAACTATTGTTTTCCATCTTCGTTATGCTGTTATTTCAACTTCGTACACTGCTTTGGCACCGGCATTCAGAAACGCTTCCCGTACTTTTTCCTTGACATCGCCAGTGACCATGGCCACCATACAGCCACCACCGCCAGAACCTATGGTTTTTGCCCCAATGGCCCCTGCCCTTCTGGCTGCTTCCATCATCCGCACCATTTCAGCGGGAGTATTCTGGATCTGTTCCTGAAGGATTTTTTGGTGACTGTTCATCAAATCCCCCAATTTTTGAAGGTCGGGCAGTTCCTTTTGCAACTCCTCCTTGGCTTCGAGGGTGATTTGATAGTTATGGATGGCCGCATACCAATGGTCCTGAAATTCATTGGGAACCGATTCCAGGTATTTTTGATAATCGCCCAACACAGATTCCTTCAAAACAAATTCGGGATGGCTCCTTTTCACGGCATCGACCGCGTTTTGGGCATAGACACGGGCATTCTTGAGCACTTCGAGGGTCTTTTTGGCCAAGCCCGATTCCGCCACCAGCAATTGTCCCATGTTCCCCACCAACCGTTCACTTTTTCCACTTTCTGTATCGATGTAGAGCAAACCGCGCTGCGCAATGGTATATTGGTCCATCAATCCGCCTGGGGAATCGAAGAAAACTACTTCGGCTTCATAGGCCCATCTACCTACTTGAAAATCGGTTGTTTCATCCAATTTAACATTGATGGCCACCAAAAAACGAATCCAGGCCACCAACAAGGCCGAGGAACTGGAAAGACCTGCATTTACCGGAATATTCCCCGAGATTTCGACGGTATAGCCTTGCCTGTAACGAAACCCTTCATTCTTCAAAACGGCCATGGCCGAACGGAAAAAATCACCGGGCCGGACATTTTTTAGGTCATCGTCCAAGGCAATGAAGTCTTCTTCTCCCAGATCAAGGAGTTTCAGAACAAATTTTCCTTCGGCATTGGGCCGGGCCGTTATGTTGATATATCGATCTATGGCACCTGCAATTACCGGAAGTCCCAAATAATCTTGATGGTCCCCATAAAAGCAGATACGTGCCGGAACTTGTATTTGAATCATGTGATGGTCAGCTTATAATGTCCAAGGGCACGGTTTCTTTCCAGCTGCCCCTTGTAAAATCAGGAAAGGGTTGTGGAGCGCCCCCACTGGCCACGGAGCGTTCACTCAATGGCGAAACGGCACTCCAGAGACAACCTTCATAGACGTTTTGGTCCAAGGGAAGTCCTTTTTGGAGGCATTCCACGATACGATAGACCATAATCCCATCCATTCCGCCATGTCCACTGCCCTTGGCAGCTTCATTCAACCTTTTGTATAGTGGGTGATCGTATTTCTCATATAATTTTTCCAATTGCTCGCCCTGCACCCAAGAATGATGGTCCTTGGTCAACCCCTCAACGCCTCCTTCAAGTGCGACACGGGTCGGAAATCCGGCCAATGTACCTTTGGTACCCTGGATCAAGTTCAATCTGGAATAGGGTCTGGGACTGGTTTCGTCCCATTGCACCATAATGGTCCTTCCCAAATTCGTTTTGATGATGGAAGTGTTCAAATCCCCACCCTTGAACTCCAATTGGTTCCATTTATGGTCTTTTGGATAGTTCTTTTCCGCATAGAGCTCCCGGCCCCTTGATGGGGTGGAGAAGGAAACTAGACTGCCAAAGGTATCCTCTCCTCGGGCCAAATTCATGTATTGGGCAACAGGTCCCAAGCCGTGGGTCGGATATAGGTTCCCATTTCTTTTGGCATAATGATGGGTGCGCCAAGAACCGGTTCCCCTTTCCTGTTCTTCCATCTGCCACCGCAATTCATGGATATAGGCGGCCTCACCATGTAAAATCTCACCGATCACCCCTTGCCGGCACATGTTCAAAAACATGAGTTCATCACGACTGTAGTTCACGTTTTCCAACATCATACAATGTTTTTGGGTACGCTCACTGGTGTCCACAATGTCCCACATTTCCTGGATGGTCAATGCGATGGGAACCTCCACAAAGGCATGGGCACCCTGCTCCATGGCTCCGATGGCCATAGGGGCATGGTTCACCCAGTTGGTGGCAATGAAGACCACATCTGGCCGTACCTCCTGCAACATTTTTCGCCATTGGTTTTCATCCCCCCAATATTGCGCTATGTTTTTATGCTTGTTTGACCCGCCTGCTTCTTTTACCCACTGCGTCTTTTCCTTTACTAAATCTTCGTAGAGGTCACAAATGGCAACAACTTCCGTACCTTCCAAGGCTGCAAAGAACTTGGCGTGAGTACCTCCCCTGGCCCCTACCCCTATGAAGGCGGCACGGACCTTGGCAATCTTTGGAGCGGAAAAACCGCCCATATAGGCTGATGAAATGGGTCTTTCGGATGCTGCACGCAAATAATTGGGTGCAATCGCCACAGCTGCAGCCGTTAAGGAAGTTTTTTGAATAAAACTTCTTCTATTGAGGTTTTTCATGGGCAATAAAGGGTGTTGGTTCTAATCCATTCCAAAGTAAAAAAAATAAAAAGGGAAGCTGGCTTCCCTTTTCAAAAATCGTACAAATAACCAAAGGTTATTGTAAACTGGCCAAGCTTTTTTCCAAAGTCTCTATCTTGGCCTCGGCATCGGCAGCTTTTTTTCGTTCGATGGCCACCACCTGTTCAGGCGCATTGTTCACAAAGCGTTCGTTGCTCAATTTCCCTTGCACCGATTTCAAAAAGCCTTTAGTATAATTAAGTTCTTCCTTGATTTTTGCAATCTCCGCCTCCACATCGATGGCCCCACTGATGGGAATGAAATACTCGTTGCTCTTCACCCTAAAGGTCAGTGCACCATCCAAACTGGCGTTTGCAACCTCAAATTTGGACAGGTTCCCCAACTTCCGAATAATGGCATCCATTTGATTGTCCACTCCTTCCGTGTTCATCATGAAAAGTTCCAAGGCATCTTTTTGGGGAATGCTCTTTTCCTTTCGGATGGTCCTTATACCAGAGATCACCTCGGCAGCGAAATCAAATCCGTTGATGAGTGTTATATCCACTTTACCAGGTTTTGGCCATTGGGACACAATCAACGCTTCTTCCGGGGTTCGCTCCGCAATGTGTTGCCAGACTTCTTCGGTCAAAAATGGCATGAATGGGTGCAGCAGCTTCAAATTTTCTTCAAATAGCTGTATGACCGCATCAAATGTTGCCCTATCGATGGGCTTCTGGTAATCCGGTTTCACAATTTCCAACAACCAGGAACAGAAATCGTCCCATACCAATTTATAGATGGCCATCAGGGCATCGGAAATGCGATATTTGGAAAAATGGTCCTCTATTTCCACCAACGTTTGGTCAAACTTGGCCCTGTACCAATCCACTCCTACTTTTGCTGCTTCAGGTTGTGGAATATCGGCAACCTCCCATCCTCTTATCAACCGGAAAGCGTTCCAAATCTTGTTGGCAAAGTTGGAACCTTGTTGGCAAAGTGCCTCATCGAACAACAGATCGTTGCCCGCGGCTGAGCTCAAGAGCAGTCCCACACGAACGCCGTCGGCCCCAAAATCCTCGATTAATTTTAACGCATCGGGCGAATTTCCCAACGATTTGGACATTTTCCTGCGTTGTTTGTCCCGAACCAATCCGGTCAGGTATACATTTTCAAATGGTCGTTTTCCGCGGTACTCATATCCGGCCATGATCATACGGGCCACCCAGAAAAACAAGATATCGGGGCCAGTGACCAGATCGTTGGTCGGGTAATAATAGTCCACCTCTTCATTGTCCGGTTCCAAAATGCCACCAAACACGCTGATGGGCCACAGCCATGAGGAAAACCAAGTGTCGAGTACGTCTGGGTCCTGGCGTAGGTCCGATTGTTGGACTGCTGGATTTTTGGATTGCGCTAGTTTAAGTGCTTCTTCAGGCGTTTCAGCAACCACAAAATCATCCTTCCCATCGCCATAATAGTAAGCCGGAATCTGCTGTCCCCACCACAACTGGCGCGAAATGTTCCAATCACGGATATTTTCCATCCAATGGCGATAAGTGTTGTCAAATTTGGATGGATATAGTTTGATATCATTCGTTTCCAGCACACCTTCGAGGGCCGGTTTGGCCAATTCTTCCATTTTCAGGAACCATTGATCGGATAGTCGGGGCTCAATGACCGCTTTGGTCCGTTCCGAAGTGCCCACTTTGTTCATGTGCTGCTCCACTTTGACCAAATAGCCTTTTTCTTCCAACTCCTTCGCAATTTCCTTTCGGACCACAAAACGATCCTTTCCTTCGTAGTGAAGTCCAAAGGAGTTGAGGCTCGCATCTTCATTGAAAATATCGATGACCTCCAAATTGTGTTTGTCCCCAAGGTTTTTATCATTCTCATCGTGGGCCGGGGTCACTTTAAGGCACCCGGTCCCGAATTCCATATCCACATAGTCATCCTCAATGATGGGAATCACACGACCACAGATGGGCACAATGGCCTTTTTGCCGCGGAGGTGATGATATCTTTCGTCATTGGGGTTGATGCATATCGCGGTATCACCCAAAATGGTCTCCGGGCGGGTGGTCGCAATGGTCACTTTTTCGTCGGAACCTTCTATGGTATAGGCCAAATAATACAGATTTCCCTGTCTTTCCTCATAGATGACCTCTTCATCGGACAAGGTGGTCTTGGCCTCTGGATCCCAATTCACCATTCGGTACCCCCTGTAAACCAACCCTTTATTGTACAAATCCACAAAAACTTTGATTACCGAGGCTGACATATCGTCATCCATGGTGAACTTGGTTCGGTCCCAATCACAAGAACAACCTAACTTTTTCAACTGCTGAAGAATAACACCACCATACTGGTTTGTCCAGTCCCAGGCATGTTTTAGGAATTCATCCCTGGATAGGTTGGCTTTGTTGATGCCCTCATCCTTTAATTTGGCGACCACTTTGGCCTCCGTGGCAATGGAAGCGTGGTCCATTCCTGGCACCCAACAGGCATTTTTGCCCAAAAGTCTTGCTCTTCGTATCAAAACATCTTGGATGGTATTGTTGAGCATATGTCCCATGTGCAGTACCCCGGTCACGTTTGGTGGGGGAATCACGATGGTATAGGGCTCCCTTTCATCTGGTTTTGAACTAAAATATCCATGCTCCGTCCAGTAGGCATACCAGTGCCCTTCAACCCTTTGGGGTTCATATTTTGATGGAATCTCCATTTTTCGGTACAGTTTTTGTTAAATGGCTATGGATTGGTCTTTATTGAAGGGAAACACAATGTTAATTTAATGCAATTCTCCTGATGGAAGCCAATCCAGAAATACGAAACAAAAATAAGTAACGTTATTACATAACAAAAGAATTTTGGATGCAGGTGACAAAACATCTACATTTGAAATTCACCCAAAAACCAAAAATGATGAAAAAAACTGTACTCATGCTGTTTGTCGGGCTTCTATCTTTAGGGATATATGCCCAGGAAACTGCTAAGATTGAATTTAAGAGCGAGACCATCGATTACGGTGAAATTGAAAAGGGAAGCGACGGTGTCCGGGTATTTGAATTTACCAATACCGGGAATGTTCCATTGGTGATCAGCAGCGTAAAATCAAGCTGTGGTTGCACCATCCCCAAAAAGCCTGAAGAACCTATCATGCCTGGAAAAACTGGGAAGATAGAGGTGAAATATGATACCAACAGGGTAGGCCCCATCAGAAAGGCCATTACGGTGACCTCGAATGCGGACACTCCTACCAAGGTTCTAAAAATAAAAGGGAATGTAAACGGCCCAGGAGCTAAGTAAGTAAAAAGAAAATTATGACCCTATCCCCGGAAAGCGATTGTTTTTCGGGGATTTTTTTAGTCATCATCGAAGACCTTCTTGAGCACAAAGGAGAACATGAGGTCCTTGTTGTATCTCTCGATATGAACTTTGATGCGCTTACCTTCTTTTTCGTTCATCATTTTGAGGATTTCCTGTAGCTTATATCGGTGGATGCTCTTTCCATTGACGGCCAAAATAACATCCCCCTCACGCAGTCCGGCCTCTGCAGCTGGGCTTCCGGCCCTAATACCAGACACAATGATCTCCGGCACCAAACTGAGCCTGGTCTTGTTCTCCAATAGGATTTGGACATTCCCAAAGGTAGAGTCGTCATCTTTTACAATTCCGCCGGACCCGGCAATACTTTCGGCAATGTACCGCAGTCCGTTGTGCTGGAGTTGAATTCCTGCCAGATTGTATTGAAAAGGCTCTTTAAAGTTACCGTTCTTTTTTAGGGTGACCAATCCGCGAGTATAATCAAAGATAATGTTGAACCGTTTTAGGATTTCCCCTCCCACACTGCCATTACGGTCGCCCAGATTTTCCAATGCGGCAAAGGATTCCCAATACGGAAAGGCCACTTTGGCTTCCTTCAATTCAAACCCTCCTATTTTGACCCCATTTATTTTGCTCCGTTTTCCAAAAATATCCCCGCTGAGTCCCCTACCCAGATGATCCTCATAGTTTTTTTCCGGTATATCCAGTCCCTTCTCTGGTTCTTGGAACAGCCACAGGGCATCACTACTACCTGTGTCCACGAGCAGTTTGACGGGAATATTGGCCGTGTCCTTCATCAGTACCGTTCCTTCCATATAGGCCTTGTTGCCCTGAATGATAATGGGAAGTGTCTGTGAATTCTTTTTTTCTTTGTGTTTGTACAGCTGAGGGTTGTGGAGTTTTATGGTGCGCGAACCATAATTCACCTCCATGATAAAATCCTTGAAGAGGTCATAGCCCATTATTCCATGGACCGGTATCCCCAAAGAGGTGGAAAAATTGATTTCCCTGTCCAATACCACATAAAGGTCTTGAGAAAAATTCCGCACATCCCCAAGTCGAAAGATGTTGGATTTTGAACTAAGTGCTTTCATAGGTTCCCCAGTCCCAAGGCCTCTGATGGTGACTTCGGACACATTGTTGATGGGTATGGAATCGGATTGGGAAAGGTTGAACAGGATAGGTTTGCTGACCCCAGAGTCCAAAATGAAGGTAAGCTCGGCCCCATTGATCTCCACAGGGATGATGATGAGATTGTTGATCAGCTCAAACTTGATTTTCTCGAACTTTTGTCCTTTGGGCAAGAAATATCCCTGCGCCAAAACCAACAAGGGCACCATCACAAGAAACACAAAAAAAGCAAGTTTTTTTCCCAACATTCTTAATTCTAGTCGATTGTACATATTAAATATACAAAATAAGACGATTCGTTTACCTTATTTTAACATTTTGGACAACAGATAAATAAACCTGCAATGTGTTGTTTTCAAATGCTGGTTTTCCCATTTTTGCCTAAAATTTAGCACATGCCAAGTATCTCCGAAAAAGGAAGGCAAATGCCTGCCTCCCCGATCCGAAAATTGGTCCCCTATGCCGAAGCTGCAAAGAAGAGAGGGATCCACGTCATCCACCTGAATATAGGTCAACCTGACATCAAGACCCCGAAAGTGGCTTTGGATGCTGTCCGGAACCATAAAATTGAGGTTTTGGCCTACAGCATGACCGAAGGTTCGGAAACCTATCGGGAAAAGATAGCGGCCTATTATGAAAAAAAGGACATCCGCGTCACCGCCAAGGACATTATCGTGACCACGGGAGGCTCGGAAGCCCTTTCCTTTGCCATGGGAACCATCATGGATGCCGAGGACGAGATCATCATCCCGGAACCCTTTTATGCCAACTACAATGGTTTTGCCACTGCAGCAGGAGTAAAGGTGGTGCCCATTGCCTCTTCCATCGATACCAATTTTGCCCTCCCCCCCATCGCTGAATTCGAAAAACTCATCACCCCACAGACGAAGGCCATCCTGATCTGTAATCCAGGGAACCCTACAGGATACCTTTATAGTAAGGAAGAAATAGAACAACTGGCCACCTTGGTGAAGAAGCACGACCTTTTCCTTATTGCGGACGAGGTCTATCGCGAGTTCACCTATGAAGGAAGACAACACTATTCCATTTTGCAGGTCAATGGCCTAGAAGAACACGCCATTGTGGTGGATTCCGTTTCCAAAAGGTACAGCATGTGCGGGGCACGCATCGGATGTATCGTTTCCAAGAACAGGGAAGTCATCCAGACCGCATTGAAATTTGCCCAAGCGAGGTTGTCCCCCCCTACTTTTGCCCAGATAGCCAGCGAGGCCGCATTGGAAACCCCCCAAGACTACTTTGATGATGTCATTGAAGAATATGTTTCCCGTAGAAACGTACTCATCTCCGAGCTCCAACAATTGGAAGGTGTAAAAGTGGCCGTGCCGCAAGGCGCTTTTTATTGTGTGGTGGAATTGCCCATTGCCGATGCCGATGATTTTGCGCAGTGGTTGTTGGAAAAATTTGAACTGGACGGAAACACGGTCATGGTAGCCCCGGCAGCAGGCTTTTACGCCACTCCCGGATTGGGAAAAAACCAGATCAGGATTGCCTATGTCCTGAAAAAAGAGCAACTTGTAAAGGCCGTCCACATTTTGGGCAGGGCCTTAAAGGAGTACAACACCAAGTGACCATACAGGAGAACATATCCCTCAAGAGCTACAATACCTTTGGTATTGATGTAAAGGCACGCTTTTTTGTGGAGATAACCGGATTGGCACAGCTACAAAAGGTACTGGAGCTGACGGCATATCCCAAAAGGTTCATCATCAGTGGAGGAAGCAATATGTTGCTCACCAAGGACATTGATGCCCTTGTGATGCACATCGCCCTGAAGGGCATCTCCATCACCGAAGAAAATGGGGAAACCGTTGAAATCAAGGCCATGGCCGGTGAAAATTGGCACAATCTGGTCATGTGGAGCTTGGACAGGGGGTATGGCGGGCTGGAAAATCTATCCCTTATCCCTGGCAATGTGGGGACTGCACCCATACAGAACATTGGCGCTTATGGTGTGGAACTGAAAGACATCTTTGTAAGCTGCACCGCAATGGATGTGGAAACCGGTGAATTGGTCGCTTTCGATAAGGAAAATTGTGAATTTGGGTACAGGGATTCCATTTTTAAGAACGGGGCCAAGAACAAATACATTATCACCTCCGTAAACCTCAGATTGACCAAAAAAGACCACGTGCTGCACACAGGTTATGGCGCCATTGAGGAAGAGCTCAAGAACAATGGCATCGTGTACCCCACTATCAGGGACATTTCCAATGCAGTGATAGCCATTCGACAAAGCAAATTGCCCGACCCCAAGGAACTGGGCAACAGCGGTAGTTTTTTCAAAAACCCCGTGATCTCGAAAAAAAAGTTCGACAAGTTCATCAAGTCACATCCCAAAGCCCCTTTTTATGAACTGGATGATGATCAGTACAAAATACCGGCAGGATGGCTCATAGAGCAGAGCGGGTTCAAGGGAAAGCGTTTCGGGGATGCCGGGGTGCATGAAAAACAGGCCCTTGTGTTGGTGAATTATGGAAACGCCACCGGGAAAGAAATCCTGCAACTGGCCGAGAACATACAAAAGGAAGTACAGAAAAACTTTGGGATAAACATCCATCCCGAAGTGAACATCATAAAATAACCCCCGCATTGAAACCAATAACGGGGGTTATACCAAACCAAACTAACCAAAATTGTATATATCGTATAGGGTTTTTACCCCTTTTTCTTGCTCAATCCAACGCTAACAAGTAATGCTTTTTCTACCTTAGCGTTGTAGTATGTACGATATAAATCCTATTTTAGATTTTTTGTCCCAAAAAAAATACCCAAAGCATCGTAAATGAGCACATTGATTGAGAAACACATTGTTTCACTACTGGCAGAAAAGGATGATAGGGCCATTGCCCTACTGTATGAAAACTATGGGGATACGCTTTATGGGGTGGCCCACAAAGTGGTCAAGGACGATGATCTTGCCCAAGATGTGCTCCAAGAAAGTTTCATCAAAATCTGGAAAAAAGCCGACTCTTACGATGCCTCAAAAGCCAAGCTGTTCACTTGGTTGTTCCGCATTACCAGGAACACGGCCATCGACAAACTGCGAAGTGTGAACAATAAAGCGAGCAAGGAAGTCCAAATCGACGTTTCAGACGTATATAATCTTGGAGTGAGTGGCATTAGCCCCGAGCATCTGGACATCCAAGAAAACTTGGATAAGATAGAACCCAAGTACAGAATAGTTTTGGAAGCCCTATTTTTTGAGGGAATGACGCAACAAGAGGCAAGTGAGGAACTGGATATCCCCTTGGGCACCATCAAATCCAGACTGAAAATCGGACTTAGGGAACTTGGAAAGATCTACGGCACAACAATGGCCTTGCTCATCGTTTTAAATCTATTGTCATGAAAGAAAAAGTTAAAATATTTCTAGAATCCGACTCACTGGAAAAATACCTATTGGGACACACTTCAAAAGAAGAATCCCAACAAGTGGAAAGGTACATCGCCATGTATCCCGAAGTGAGGGAAACCTATGATGAGCTCCAGAAAAATCTGGAAACCTTTGCAAAAATGTATGCAAGGAAAACCCCTGAGGGCCTTAAGGAAATCATCTTGAGCAGTGCCCGTAAGGAAAGAATGGTCAGCAGAAGCTTCTTCAGGTATGCCATTGCCGCCAGCGTGGCAATAATGGTCTTTGCGGGAGCATCCCTGTTCTTCTGGAACCAGAACAAAAACCTTCAAGAGGAAAATGCCCTGGTCACCAACAAGATCAAATACTTGGAGGACGACATGAAGAACCAACTGGAAGACATGAGAAACCAGTTTATCGTCCTCAACAACCCCGATACCAAGAAATATCAGGTCAATGGTAAAAAAGAGGGCAAGGAACTCAAGGCCATCGCCTATATCAACCCGGTAAAGAAACTTTCTTACATCAATGTGAGCAATGTTCCCCAGCTACCTGAGAACAAATGCTTCCAGATGTGGGCCGAGGTGAACGGGGAACTGGTGAACTTGGGGGTGATCAAGCAGTTCAATGAAAAGGACAAGCTCCTTGCACTTCCTTATGCCGACAAGGCCATAGGCTATATCACCATTGAGCCAGAAGGCGGGAACACTTCGCCCACCGTGGAGAACATCGTTGCCAACATCACATATTGATAGCCCAAAGCAACCCTTTTATTCAGGTATTTTGTACCTTTGCATAAAAGTTGGATTATGAAGTTAGCACTATTGACCATTGGTCTGCTGGCACTTGCATTCGCTGGGATAGCCATCAAGATTTGGGGCAAAAAAGACGGGAAGTTCGCAGGCACCTGTGCCAGCGAAAGCCCTTTTCTCAATAAAGAAGGTGAGGCTTGTGGATTTTGCGGGAAAATGCCCGACGAACAGGAATGTAAAAGAGACTCAGTACCCGGATTGCAATAATCCCATCAATATAATATTCTAGGCAAAGCCATATTTTTGGAAAAAACCGACGATTCCATCAAAAACATTATAAAGAAGGCAAAGGAAGGAAACCAAATTGCCTTCAGCACACTCTTGGATACGTTTTGGAACGATGTGTACGGTTTTCAATTGCTCCGCACCAAAAATGAGAACGATGCGGAGGACATCACCATTCGCACTTTTTCCCGCGCATTCGACAAAATAGACACCTACGATGATGCCTACGAATTCAAGACTTGGCTCATCGCCATCTCCAAAAACCTGCATGTGGACCTCATCCGGAAGCGGAAAAGAAGCCTTTTGGACGAAATGGAATCCCAAGGGGATGCCGTAAAAAAAGTTCTTGACGAAACCCCCACGGTGGAGGACCGCTTGATCACGGAACAGAACCTTGCCGATTTGCTGTTGGACATCAAAAAATTGAAGCCCCACTACCAAGAGGTCATCAACCTTCGCTATTTCAACGAATTGAGCTATGCCGCCATTGCCAAGGAACTCAACGAACCGGTAAACAATGTCAAGGTAAAATTGCTCCGCGCCAAAAAACTCCTGGCCGAGATCATCAAAAAAAAGTGAGCCGTTCCAACGACTCCATTTTCCTTCCCAGTTTCGTATCTTTGTAAATCAAATTTCTTTGTATGAGCACAAGTGTTGCGGAAAACGTACAGCCTCCCAAAGGAAAGCCCAAATGGCTCAGGGTAAAGCTTCCCACGGGAAAAAAATATACCCAGCTCAGGGGGCTTGTGGACAAGTACGACCTCCACACCATATGCACCTCCGGGAGTTGCCCCAATATGGGCGAATGCTGGGGAGAGGGCACGGCCACCTTTATGATTTTGGGCAACATCTGTACCCGCTCCTGTGGATTTTGCGGGGTGAAGACGGGAAGACCGGAAAGCGTGGACTGGGCAGAACCCGAAAAAGTGGCGCGGTCCATCAAGATCATGAACATCAAACATGCCGTGCTTACCTCTGTGGACAGGGACGACCTAAAAGATATGGGATCCATCATCTGGGCAGAGACCGTAAAAGCGGTACGAAGGATGAACCCGGAAACCACTTTGGAAACATTGATTCCTGATTTTCAGGGAATTGAATCCCACTTGGACCGAATACTCGAAGTGGCTCCAGAGGTCATTTCGCACAACATGGAAACTGTGAAGCGACTCACCCGTGAAGTACGTATACAGGCTAAATATGAAAGAAGCCTCGAGGTATTGAACTACCTGAAAAAGAACGGGGCCAATCGCACCAAATCGGGTATTATGCTGGGCTTGGGGGAAGAGGAACATGAAGTGATCACCACCATGGAAGACCTCAGAAGAGCGGATGTGGACGTGGTCACCATTGGCCAATATTTGCAGCCCTCCAAAAAACACCTGCCCGTAAAACAGTTCATCCTGCCCGAGCAGTTTAAAAAATATGAGGAAATTGGACTGGAAATGGGCTTCAGACATGTGGAGAGCGGGGCTTTGGTCCGCTCATCCTACAAAGCGCACAAGCACATTCACTAGTCCTTAACCTTCCCCTATCCCATCATGAAAATCATCAGAATAGGTATTAACGGCTTTGGACGTATCGGCAGGACCCTTTTCAGGCTCCTCGAAAAACACCCGAACATTCAGGTGGTGGCCATCAACGACCTTGCCGATGCCAAAACCTTGGCCCATTTGCTGAAATACGACAGCATACATGGCACCTTCGATGCGGATATCCGTTCAGAGGGCAACTCCATCATCGCAAATGGCCGACAGGTACAGGTATTGAACCAAAACCACCCCAAAGAAATAGACTGGAAGAGCCTTGAAGTGGACCTCGTTGTGGAAGCGACCGGAAAATTCAAGAAAAGGGAGCAATTACAGCATCACTTGACCAATGGGGCCAAAAAAGTGATCCTTTCCGTACCCCCAGAAGACGACTCCATCAAAATGGTAGTGTTAGGAGTGAATGAATCACACATAGAGGCAGAAGACCACATCATCTCCAATGCCTCCTGTACTACCAACAATGCCGCCCCCATGATCAAGGTCATCAACGAACTATGTGGGATAGAACAGGCCTATATCACCACGATACATTCCTTTACCTCGGACCAAAACCTCCACGATGCCCCGCACCGGGACCTCAGAAGGGCCAGGGCAGCATCGCAATCCATCATCCCTACGACCACCGGAGCAGCAAAGGCACTGACGGGTATTTTCCCCGAACTGTCCAATGTCATCGGTGGATGCGGCATAAGAATACCCGTTCCCAATGGTTCACTTACCGATATCACCTTTAATGTGAAAAGGGAAACATCCATTGCCGAAATAAATGCTACCTTTAAGGACTATGCCGAAAATGAGTTAAAAAACATACTGCATTACACCGAAGACCCCATTGTTTCCATCGACATAAACAATAGTTATCATTCTTGTACGTTTGATTCATTGATGACCTCCGTGATAGGCAAAATGGTAAAGATTATCGGATGGTATGACAATGAAACTGGATATTGCTCCAGAATTATCGATTTAATAGCTTTGCTTATAAAGAAAGACTACGTTTGACCTCAGGTTTGCAACACAAATGGATGGGCGTAAAAACGCTTCTTATATTGTGCATTATGATATGCACGCAAGCATCTTTTGGTCAAAACGATACCAGCTCCACCAGTAAGATACAGTCCATTTTCGATAAGTTCATGGACTATAGGCACCAGAACAAAGTGGACAAGGCACTGGAAACCCTTGACGAGGCCGCCAATATTGCGGAAAGCAATGAAGATGCCAAATTACTGCTCGACATTTACCACCAATATTCACGCTTGTTCCTCGAAGAAGGTGATAGGGAAACCGCCCTTTTTTATTGGGACCGGGCCAATATCCTCCTCCGGGACATTTCCTATTCCTACGGGCAGGCCTTCCACCTCTATTTGGAAGCTGCACTACGTTTTGATGAAGGGAACAATTTCCAGTCCCTGAAATTGCTTGAAGAATCCAGAAAGCTCAGTAACAACAGGAACCTTGGCAACAACATACTTCTTTTGGAGGCGTACATCTACACCAACATCACCAACTATGAGAACGCCATCAAAAACCTGAACGCATTGATCGTCAACTCAGACGATAAGGAACGGGCCTACCTCGCCACCAAGGCCAATCTCCAATTGGCCAACATCAGTATCATCCTCAACGATCTGGACGAAGGCATTATCCACTCGAAGGCCACCTTGGAACTGGCCGAGAAACACGGGTTTTCCAAGGAAGTAAAAAACGCCTATGAGCAATTGTCCATCATCTATGAAAAAACAGGGCGCTACGATGAATCCCTGTTCTACAACAAGAAACTGGAACGCATAAAGGACTCCATTTTCAACATAGAAAAAGCCAAACTGGATATTGCCACCGCCGACAAGATCCGTTTTGAACACCAAATGATCGAACTGAACAAGCTACAGGCCAAAAATGAGGAACTGAGCGAATCCAAGAACCGTTCGGAAATCACCGCTATTTTGACATCGGCGTTTTTGACCATTATCTCCCTATTGGCCGTGTCCCTTTTCAGGAACAACCAGATCAAATTGAAGACGAACGATCTTCTGTACACCAAAAACAAAGAACTGGAGTTGGCCAGGGACGCCGCAGTTTCCGCCATGGAGGCCAAAACCAATTTCTTGTCCACCGTGACCCATGAACTCCGAACGCCACTCTATGCCGTGACCGGACTCACCCACCTGCTTTTGGAAGAAAACCCTTCGGAGCACCAAAAAGAACATTTGAAGTCGTTGAAATTCTCTGGGGAATACCTATTGAACTTCATCAATGACATCCTGCAGATCAACAAAATCGATGCCGACAAGTTGGAGCCTCTGAGCATAGAATTCAAATTGAACAAAGTGCTCACGGATGTTGTGGACTCACTCCAACAGAATGCCAACGAGAAAAAGACCAAGTTGATCCTGGATTATGACCCCAACATACCGACACAGCTTCTTGGAGACCCCATAAAACTTTCCCAGATATTCATGAACTTGGTGGGCAATGCCCTAAAATTTACCAAAAATGGCAAGGTAGAGGTCATCGCCAAACTGCTCAGAAAGGAAGAGGACCAAGTGAAACTGTATTTTGAGGTGAGGGACAACGGTATCGGGATTTCCGATGAACAGCAACAGCACATTTTTGACAGCTTTGAACAGGGATCCATCCAGATCAACCGCGAGTATGGGGGCACTGGTCTCGGCCTCACCATCGTTAAAAGTCTTTTGGGTCTATTTGGCAGTACCATCCATCTGGAAAGTGAACTGGGACATGGTAGCTCCTTCTTCTTTGAAATGGACCTAAAATGTGACAGCAAGGCCTTGGACGAACTGGCCTTTGAACTGAATCCGGAAGAATTTGATTTCAGCGGGCTACATGTTTTGGTTGTTGAGGACAACAAGATCAACCAGGTCATCACCAAAAAAATGCTCAACAAAAAAGAGATCAGCTGCGATATCGCCAACAATGGGAACGAGGCCATCGATTTGGCCAAGACCAACACCTACGATGCCATTTTGATGGACATCCACATGCCCGGCATAAGTGGTGAGGAAGCCACGCGTCAGATCAGAAAATTCAACCAGGACATCCCCATCATAGCCCTGACCGCCATTTCTTTGGATGACAGCTTGGAGAGTTTCTATCAAGCAGGCTGCAACGATGTGGTGACCAAACCTTTCAAGCCAGAGGTCTTCTACCAGAAAATCGGTGAGAACATCTTCAAGAGCAAAATGCAAGGGTCCATCCGCTCTATCTAAACCACATTTTTGACCATCTTTTCCAGTATGGCCCTATCCTTGGCATCAAAACTGTGGGCAATCTGCACATAAAAGAGATTTTTCAATCTACCTTCGAGCCTCACAAAATCTTTCTCCGTGGTCAATACCACTTCATGGTCTTTGAACTGTTGGATTTCTTTATCCGTGAAATGATGATGGTCCCCATACTCAAAATGTTCGAACTGGATTCCCATAGAGTTCAAATGCGTCACCAAAGGTTGTGGGGATGCTATTCCAGTGACCAAGGCGACCTGTTTCCCCTTCAGTTCCAACAATTCCATCCTTTGTTGCCCCCCATCGGTCACCTCGTTGTGGTATTCCAAAGTGGCAAAAAGCACTTTCTGATTGGCATTGGCCCTCAACCTCTTTGCAATTTGCTCCCGTTCGGCACTGGATAGACTGGCCGGACATTTGGTCACAATGATCACATCTGCCCTCTGGGCCTCTTTTTTGGCATCCCTCAAATTTCCTGTGGGCAAATACCAATCATCCACAAAGAGCGCACTGTGCATGGTAAGAAGGATGGAAAACGCAGGTTTCACCCGCCTGTGTTGAAAAGCATCGTCCAAGATGATCACTTCGGGTCTTACGTACTCTTCCAGTTGGGCTATGCCGTTTCGCCTGTCCGCATCCACAGCAACGGCCACTTCCGGAAACTTCTTTTTTAATTGATAGGGTTCATCCCCAAGGTCCAAAACCCCTGTGTGTGGTGTGGCCAATAAAAATCCTTCGGACTTTCTTTTGTATCCCCTGCTCAACACGGCCACCCTTTGGCCCTGTAGCATACGGATCAGATATTCCGTCATCGGGGTCTTGCCCGTGCCCCCAACACTCAGGTTGCCTACACAAATAGTGGGCGTTCCATAGGAAATGGAAGTAAATACCCCTACATCGTAGAGTGCATTTCTTAGGTGGACCACCAAGGCATAGATCAGGGAAAACGGGAATGCTATTTTACGGAGCAATTGCTGCATTGAACGAAAATATAATATTTTATCTTTAGGCGATTAAGAATTTTAAAATGACCGTACAGGACATCACAAAAATACTGGAAGAGCTCGCTCCCTTGGCACATGCCGAGGATTTTGACAACGTGGGACTATTGGTGGGAAACCCGAACATGCCCGTGAAGGGCGTGTTGGTGACGCTGGATACCCTTGAAAATGTAGTGGACGAAGCCATCGAGAAGCAATACAACATGATCGTGAGCTTCCACCCCATCATCTTCAGTGGCCTCAAAAAACTTACCGGGAGTACCTATGTGGAACGAGTGGTGATGAAGGCCGTTACCCACAACATCGCCATCTACAGCATGCACACTGCCCTGGACAATAGCATTATGGGGGTCAATGCGAAAATCTGCGAGGTTTTGGACATCAAACATCCTAAGATCCTCATTCCTAGAAAAGGTGCCATAAAAAAACTGACCACCTATGCCCCTTTGAAAGATGCCGAAAAGGTGAAAGATGCGCTTTTTGCCGTTGGGGCAGGTGAAATCGGCAAATACAGTAACTGCAGCTATAGTCTCGAGGGCACCGGGAGCTTCAAAGCGGGCAGCAATGCCAATCCTGCTGTGGGAAAAATTGGGGAGGTACATTTTGAAAAGGAAACGCAGATCAATGTGATCTATACTTTTGAAAAGGAAAAGAAAATATTGGAGGCCCTTTTTGAGGCCCATCCTTATGAAGAAGTGGCCCATGAAGTGGTCACCTTGGAAAACACCAACCAAGACATGGGCATGGGCATGGTAGGCACTTTGGAACATGAGATGAACGAAAGGGATTTTTTACTATTGGTCAAAGAGCGGATGGGGGCTTCTGTGGTGAGGCACACCCGGCTGTTGGGCAAAAAGGTCAGGAAAGTGGCCGTTCTGGGGGGCAGTGGTGCCTTTGCCATAGCTGCGGCAAAGCGTGCCGGGGCCGATGTTTTCATTACGGCCGACATTAAATACCACCAGTTTTTTGAAGCCGAGGACCAAATCGTCATCGCCGATATTGGGCACTTTGAAACTGAGCAGTTTACAAAAGATTTATTGGTTGATCATCTTACAAAAAAAATTCCTAATTTTGCAGTCGCTTTATCAGAGAGTATTACGAATCCCATCAAGTATCTATAAATTATATGGCGAACAAGAAAGAAAGCACCGTGGAGGAAAAATTGAGAGCTCTGTACGATTTGCAGCTTATCGATTCCAGGGTTGATGAAATACGCAACATAAGGGGCGAACTGCCTTTGGAAGTACAGGATTTGGAGGATGAGGTCCATGGCCTTAGGACTAGGTTGGACAAGTTGAAGACCGATCTTGAGACCATCAATTTTGAGATCACTGCCAAGAAAAACCTTATCGATGAGTCCAAAACACTTATCAAAAAATACAACGAGCAGCAAAAGAACGTCAGGAACAGCCGTGAGTTCAATTCGTTGACCAAGGAAGTGGAGTTCCAAGAACTGGAGATCCAACTGGCCGAAAAGAACATCAAGGAGTTCAAGGCGCAGATTGAGCAGAAAAAAGAGGTGATTGCCCAAACCAAGGACAAACTGACCGAGCGTGAGGGACACCTAAAGCATAAAAAAGGGGAATTGGACGCTATTTTGGCCGAAACCGAAAAAGAGGAAAAAGCCCTTTTGAAAAAATCAGAGGAATACGAGGACAAGATCGAGGACAGATTGGTACAAGCCTATAAAAGGATACGCCACAATGTGAAAAACGGTCTTGCTGTAGTTGCTGTGGAGCGTGGAGCCTCAGGAGGTTCTTTCTTCACCATCCCCCCACAAGTACAGGTAGAGATCGCTTCCCGCAAGAAGATCATCACCGATGAGCACAGTGGTAGGATTTTGGTCGACCCGCTTTTGGCCGAGGAAGAACAGGAAAAAATGCAAGAACTTTTCGCTAAGTTTTAATTGCATTCCACCAGATAAAAAAAAGCCACCCTTTGGGTGGCTTTTTTGTTGGTTTCTGTTTTGCTTTATTCCTCCCCCAGCAGTTCCAATATCTTGTCCTCCACTTCCTGGGAGTCCCATTTTTCTTCGATAAGGGACATTCCCATCACCTCCTTCATGATCTTTTCCTGCTGGTCCCCAATGGCCAATGCCTCCGCATAAGGTCTTTCGGAAAAAGTGACCCTACTATAGACCGGCACCCACTTCTCGGGATGTTTTGCCGCAAAATGCTTCTCTATCTTTTTTTGCAATAGAAATTTGGGGTCGGCCGTTTTACTGCTCATTTCCACAAAATTTCTGTAACTCAGCTCCGCAATCGCATCTGCATTGGGCTTGCGCTCTTTTTGATAGGTTGAAAAAATGGTATCCCAATCGTCCCCGTGGGATTCCATCAACTTATCGAGCCTATAAATGTCCTCAAAGCCAGCGTTCATGCCCTGTCCGTAAAAGGGTACAATCGCATGCGCGGAATCCCCGACCAGGGCCACTTTGTTCCAATAGGTCCACGGATAGCACTTCATGGTGACCATGGCACTTGTAGGGTTGTTGAAGAAATCCTTGGTCAGGTTCTCGATATCTTTTTGCACATTGGGGAAATATTCCTTGAAAAATACGCGGGCATCGTCTTCCGTTGCAATGCTCTCGAAAGACACTTTCCCTTCAAAAGGTAAAAAGAGGGTACAGGTGAAGCTGCCATCCACATTGGGCATGGCGATGAGCATAAACTGGCCTCTTGGCCATATGTGGAAGGAGTTTTTGTCCAATTTGTGGGTGCCGTCCTCATTGGCTGGAATGGTCAGTTCCTTATAGCCCACATCAATAAAATCTTGGGAATAATCGAACCTGCTCTGGCGCTGCATCTTATGCCTGACCCTTGAAAAGGCGCCATCGCATCCAAACACGAGGTCATACTGATATTCCTTCCATTCCCCTTTTTCGGATTCGCCCGTATATAGTCGTGCCGTGGGAAGGTCAATGTCCCATACTTTTTCATTGAAGCGGAACTCGGTACCTTCCTCTTCCGCCAAATCGATCATGCGCTTGTTCAGGATCCCTCGGGAAATGGACCAAATGGCCTCCCCTTCCTTACCATATTTCTGAAAATACACCGGCTTGTCGTTCACGTGCATGGCACGCTTGTCCAAAGGAATCGCTATTTCCTTGATTTTTGCCTCAAGACCTACTTGTTCCAAGGAGCGCCATCCCCTATTGCTCATGGCCAGGTTGATGGATCGACCCGAAAATTTGATGGTCCTGATATCGGGTCTCCTGTCAAAAACCGTGACGGAGTGTCCTTTTTTTCGAAGATAAATTGCCAAGAGCGAGCCCACCAATCCGGAACCGATGATGGCGATATTTTTGGGAGTCTGTGCCATAAATGCCCAACTGGGCCAATTCTAGTTAAGCTTCAAAAATACGGATTTTTCATTTGCGTTCCCTGCAACTTATGGCTTTATACAATTCTTGTCCAAGCCTATGAAAGGTTGATGGAATCCACCACGGCCATGTTTAAGAATTTTTAACATTCCTTGGAAATCCCTTTGCTCGGAGACCACCGTATATATAACAAATATCCCGCTTCGGCGTCCATATATATGAAAAAAGTCCTTCTCAAAAATTTGCGAAGGACTTTTTCCCTTTTAGTATTTATGGATTCTATTTCAAAATCTGATCCACAATGCCGTACTCAACAGATTCTTCGGCGCCCAGCCAGTAATCACGGTCAAAATCTTTCATGACCTTTTCAAACGACTGCCCACAGTTATCCGCCAAGATCCGGGCTCCCAGTTCCTTGGTCTTGATAATTTCCTTGGCCTGTATCTCGATGTTAGAGGCCTGTCCCCTTGCACCGCCACTGGGTTGGTGGATCATCACACGTGCGTGGGGCTGGATAAACCTTCTCCCCTTTTCGCCCACGGACAAAAGAATGGACCCCATGGAGGCAGCGAGTCCGCTACAAACGGTGGAAACCGGGCTTTTGATCTGCTTGATGGTGTCATAAATGGCAAAGCCCGAGGTCACATAACCTCCTGGGCTGTTGATGATCAATTGGATCTCCTTATGGTTTTGAAGATCCAAATAGAGCAAACGGTCTATGACGTGCTTGGCAGAATCATCATCCACTTGGCCCCATAAAAATATCTTGCGCTCATCGAGCAACTTCTCTTGGATCAATTCTTGAACCTTTCCTTTTTTTGAACTCATTTTTTAATTGTTGTGAACCTCAAAAATAATCAAATTCCAAGGAAATCTCGCCACAGGTTTGCCACAATGGTCGGTTTAGGAGCGTATCTCCACTTTTTGGGACACCACATCCTTTATCGGGATGACGAATTTACCCCTTTCTGTGACCAAAGTGAGGCTATTGTTGTCTATGGATTCTATGGTGCCCTCATCATCCCCGATCACAATGATGTCCCCTACCGCATAGGTTTTTCGGGTATAGAAAGACCTCAGGATATCCGCAATGATCTCCCTGGAACCAAGACCGACCCCCAGCGCAAAGGCCAAAAGGAAGGACCCCATGATCATGGTAATATTATTGGTGATGATGGTGGTGTCCACCCCCGCTTGGTTGAGTGCGGTGACGGACATAAAGATGACAATGACGTAGAACAATAGGTTGCTCACCAAGTGACTGCCTCCGAACTCCAGGGAATCGAACAGCCGCTTTACGGTATTCTTGACAAAGTTCCCAATGTAGAACCCGATCATGAGCAAGGCAAGTGCACTGAAGAAACGGGGCAGGTAATGCAACAGGTTACCAATCTCGACCGATATGATATGCCAATTGAGGATATCTGCGACCACGATCAAAAACACCAAGATCAAGAGCCATTTGACAAAGCCGAGGACAATCTTGGCCACATCGATCTTAAAATCACCTTTGCTTGTGAGCCCCATACCATTTATCCTATCATTAAGAAGGTTCACCTTGGCCAGTCTCAAGATCCTTCCCAACAGGAACAGGACTATTTTAATGACCAGCCATCCCAGTAGCATGATTACAATGGCCCCAATGATCTTGGGAAAAACCAATGCTATTTCCTTGCCCATGGCCGATAAGGAATCAAACGTAATGTTCGTCCAATTGTTGATTGTTTCCATAGTTGTTGTTTGTTTATATAGTGTTGTTGTTAGGTTCTCAGTTCTCTCCCAGTGTTCTAAAAAGTTTTCGCAAGGCACTTCCCAAATTGATGGAAAACAAAGAGGCCATGTCCATGATCAGCTTTGCGGCCGCTATGTCGTTCATTACCTTCTTTTTCATACCGGGTGGGGCCTCCCTTAGCGAGGCCTCCAACTCTTTGAACGGGTTTTTGTGTTGCTTTGCCATCTATTCCTGGGTATTGTAGATTTCCAATAATCTTTCCTTAGCTCTCTTCAACCGCATTTTCACGGCGCTCTCCCCTATATCCATCAACTCCACCATATCCTTTATGCTGGCACCGTCCTGATATTTCAAGAGCAATATGGACTTATCCTCGGCAGTGATCAACTCCAGGGCTTTTTTGAGTCTGTCCGCCTTCATTTCATATAAGCTTTCATCGGGAACATCTTCCGTAAGCTTATATTCCGTTTCTTCAACCTGTACGGATAGATCACGCATTTTCCGCTGCTTGTTCCGGTTGACATAGTTGACGCAAAAGTTATAGGTAAAAGAATAGAGCCATGTGGAAAACTTGGATTTTCCCTTGAACGTCCTCAGTTTAATGAAAAGTTGTAGAAAAACATCCTGGGTCAAATCCTCGGCTTCATCATCGGATTTTGCAAATCCATAGCATTTGTTGTACACCATCTTGGCATAACGATCGTACAACTTCTCGAACAATAAGGGATCATTGCTCGCAACAATCTGTTCCACTAATTCCTCATCCGACAGATGGGCATAAAGATCTTCTGCTTCCAAAAACGTTTTGTCGGGGTTACTTATGACGATTAGAAACAGTTTTTTAAAAAAAGTCACTCCGGGGTCGATTTAATTTGTGCCATCCTTCAAAAAGGGGCGCAAAAATAGGGGAATTTCAGGTATATTTGGTTAAAAACCAGATATGAAGACTGTTTACCTCGTTGGAATGTGCTCCCTGATCCTTTTGATAGGCTGCAAAACCGAAACCAAAAAAACGGAAGAGACTGTGGAACCTGAAAAAACCGTCCCCGAACTGGTGGCGGATGCGCATGGTTTCCAAAACTGGAAATCGGTGAAGGAGATCACCTTTACCTTCAATGTGGACAGGGATTCCATGCACTTTGAGCGCAGTTGGGCCTGGAGACCCAAACTGAACGAAGTGACCGCCATTTCCGGGCCGGACACCTTGGTCTACAATAAGGGGAGCATGGATTCCATTGCCTATAAGACCAATAGTGGGTTCATCAACGACCGGTACTGGCTTTTGGCCCCCTTCAACCTGATGTGGGATGCCAAAAACTATACTTATGAGCACACTCCCGAGGCCACTGCGCCCATAAGCGGGGAGCAGATGCAAAAACTGACCATTGTGTACAAGAACGAGGGCGGCTATACCCCGGGCGATGCCTATGACCTTTATTTTAAGGACGATCATATCATCCGGGAATGGGCGTATAGAAAATCCAACCAAGAGGAGCCCAATCTGGTCTCCACGTGGGAAGATTACGTGACTATTGAAGGACTGGAGCTGGCACAGCAGCACAACCGCCCCGAAGGTGGCACGAAATTGTACTTTTCCGGACTATCGGTCAGTATGGAATAGGCGTTTTGTTTTTGGGCCAACAGCGTCCAAACTATTTTTTAAGTTCCCCAAAAAACATAACGGATGACCCAATACATCCATATAAACAAGTTGTGCGTCGTACTGACTCAACCAGATGAAAATTGAATTTGACTACATATTAAAAGAAAACGGTTGGGCAATTGGAATGCTTAAATCAAGAGATTTTTCGACTGAATTTAATGCCTCATATCTTCACGATACTTTGAATTCGATAATCAATGCAATAATCGGACTTTTGACCGACCGAAAAAGGGTCGCGATTCCCTTCTATGACGAACCTGGAGAACACCAATTAGTGATTGAAAAAATTGATTCCAACAAAGTTTCGATTGAATTAAAATGGTATGAGGATTACGCAACTGAATATGTGATTGATACGGATAAATATGTATCACTGTTTAAAGGTGAAACAACTTTAAAAGGTTTCTTCTCTAACGCATTTGATTCAATAAAAAGAATATTAGACGAAAACGGAATTGAAGGATATAAAGAAAAGTGGAGGCACGAATTCCCAATTTCTGACTATAAAAAACTGACTGAATTAAAAACTACTGCCAATAATGGCTATTCGTAATTGCCTGTACGCAAGGATTGAAATCCAATTAATTGAGTAAAACAACAACTCTAAAAGATATCCGATGAAAAAAATAATTTTCTTTCTGTTTATTTCCGTATCCGTATTCTCCCAAAATTCAGCATATCAAGTCCACTCCTATCTGACAGAGGGCACAAAAGCGCCGAACACCCATTACATAGGGGAAGCTTGGTTGAATGCCATTATTCACGATGACAGCGAATTGGGCTATAACATCACAAAAGCAACCTTTAAGGCCAACTCCACTTTGGACTGGCACAAACATAGTTCTGCCCAGGTATTGATCATTGTAGAGGGAAATGCTTATTATCAGGAGAAGGGAAATGAGCCTGTAATCCTGAAAAAAGGGGATGTGATCAAATGTGGAAAAGATATCGAACACTGGCATTCCTCCACCAAATTTAGTGATGTAACGTATTTGGCTTTATATAGCGGAGAACAACCCACCACGTGGACTGAGGTTGTGACGCAAGAATACTATGACGGGGTGGCCGAAAAACTAAAAAATGATTGAACTTCAACAAAGTTCAACGGCAAGTCCTTTGAATTAAAATACTGGCGAACAATCACGGCTACAATTCATTGTAACCGTATTTCCCTTCAAAAATCCTGCAATGAACTATCTTTGATATCAAGCGGACACTATTCATTCTTCCAAATAGGTTCGAAAGAACTCAACACAAAGAATTTAACCACAACAAAAAGCGTAAAATCCGCACAAAAAAATGAGAAGATTTGGAATTTTAGCACCCCTTGTTATTGCTGTGATGGTATCGAGTTGTAATTCCGATAAGGCCAATACAAAAACCGAGGTCCAGGAACCAAAGGAGTTGGCCTCCGACACCCTTACCAAACATTTGAAGTCCTTTGACCCCAATCTGCCCACCATTGGCCTATTGATGTACAATGGAGTGCTCCAAAGCGAAGTAGTGGCCACATCCGATGTATTTGCCAAACCTATGGAGGATGGAACCCAAATCTTCAATGTCGTCACCATTGCCGAGACCAAAAACCCCATCACCACTGAAGAAGGGCTGAGACTTGTCCCTGATTATACATTTGAGAACGCCCCAAAACTGAAAGTACTGTTCGTGCCCAGTGCCTATGACATGTATGCCCAGGTCCACAACGATAAGATCGTAAATTTCATCAGTAAAAAGAACAAAGAAACCGAATATATGGTCAGCAATTGTGCCGGGGCACAGCTCATAGGGGCATCTGGGATTGCAGACGGGCATAAGATCGTTACCTGGATCGGTGGTGGTGAGCAGCTCCAAAAAGACTACCCCAACCTGAAAGTCGAGGATGACAGCTTGGTCACTTATGTGAAGGATGGCAAATTTCTGTCCTCCAACGGCAATTTGGCCAGCTACATATCCGCATTGGAACTCCTCGAAATCATGACGAGCCCAGAACACCGAAAGTTTGTGGAGAGCTACCTTTATCTTGACCGACTTCAAAATTGGGGCAAACCAGCGCCGTGAACATTGGCCAAGAAAACGAAACCATGACCAAAAAGCACCTCTCAAAAAAATAATTGAAAAAAAATGTCCACTTTGATCCATCCCGATTGTCATTGAAATATAAGACGAAGATTCATTAACCCTAAAAATCCAAAACAATGAAAGAGTTCATTCTTATTTTCAGGCACGAAAATGCAAACGGCAAGGTTTCCCCAGAGCAAATGCAGCAATGGATGAAGCAACAAATGGAATGGGTGGACAGCATTGCCGCCCAAAACAAATTTATTGGCGGTACTGGACTGCTCTTTGATGATGCCAAAGTGGTAGACCACAACAAGATGGTCACCAATGGCCCGTTCGGGGACATCAAGGAAACCCTGGGCGGATACATTACCGTTAGAGCGGAATCGGCGGACGAAGCTGCGGAGTTTGCGAAAGGAGCACCCGTTTTGCAAGGCGAGGGCAACACTGTGGAGGTACGGCAGATCATATCACATTAAAATGTAAAGCAAAGCCCCATAAATGGGGTTTTTTTATGGGCAAAACTGATATCATACCAAACCTGTTCAGGTCGGAATACGGGAAGATCGTGACCGTACTTTCCCGCTATTTTGGTATTGAACATATCGAAATTGCCGAAGACCTCACCAGCGAAACCTTTTTGATGGCCGTCGAAACCTGGCCCTACAAAGGCATTCCCGAAAATCCCACAGCTTGGCTATACACCGTGGCAAAGAACAAGGCCAAAAACCACCTCAACAGGAACAAGACATTCCGGGACAAAATCTTGAACGAGCTGAAAACAGGTGAAAAACCATGGGATAGATTGGAAATAGACCTATCCCACAAAAGCATCACCGACAGCCAATTGCAAATGCTCTTCACTATCTGTCACCCTTCCATTTCCCAAAAATCCCAGATCAGTTTGGCGTTGAGGGTATTGTGCGGGTTTGGGATTGACGAAATCGCCGATGCCTTTTTGACCACCAAAGAAACCATTACCAAACGACTGCAACGGGCAAAGGAAAAATTGCGTTTGGAGAACATCCGGATGGCCCTCCCGGATGATGGTCAACTACAAATGAGATTGGACACCGTTCTGCGGGCCATGTACCTGCTGTTCAGTGAAGGCTATTATTCCGAGAGCAACAATTCCCTGATACGAAAGGAACTGTGTCTGGAAGCCATGAATTTGGTGTACCTCCTACTTCAAAATGACCTTACGAACAACCATTCGAGCAATTCACTGATGTCCCTGATGTGTTTTCACGCCTCCCGATTGGACGCAAGACTATCGGAAAAGGGAGAAATCATTTTGTATCAGGACCAAGATGCGAGTCTTTGGGACAAAACGCTCATTGAAAAAGGGTTTCACTACCTACAGCAGGCCTCCAAATGGGAAGTGGTCTCCAAATATTACCTTGAGGCAAGCATAGCTTACTGGCATACCGTCAAACAAGACCACAAGGAAAAATGGGAGAGCATCTTAAAACTGTATGACCAACTCCTTACGATAGATACTACACCCGTTGGGGCCATGAACAGACTGATGGCACTGGCAAAAGTGAAAGGAAATGAACAGGCCCTGAAAGAAGCCGAGAAATTGAATTTGGAGGACAATCACTTTTTTTACGTACTTGTGAGTGAACTACATAGAGAGACGGATAGGGAAAAAGCACTATCTGCATTGAACAAGGCGTTGGAGCTTTGCAAGACCGAACCGGAGAAAATATTGATCAAGAGCAAAATCCAAAAGATGTAGGCGACACAGAAAAAGCCGAACACATAACTCCACTTCAAGAGGACCAGCCATGGAACAACGACTAAAAGCACTAAAAACAATCCACATCGGACAAATATTGGGAATAGCATTGGCTTACTTTTTTCTGGGAGACCTTGGATCCAGGGATTTTTTAAAAATACCCGAAACCGATGCCACCACCTTCCTTTATGTATTGATCCCCATGGCCGCCATTTTTGTGGGACAGCTCATGTATAGGCAACAATTGCAAAAGGTGGATACCAAGTTGCCCTTGGAAGAAAAATTGGCAACCTACCAAACCGCACTCATTATTCGATGGGCACTGATAGAAGGGGCCGCATTTTTGATTCTTTTTCTGAAACCAGAGCTTGTGGCACTAGGCCTCTTGCTCATCCTTTACCTGATTTTACTTAGACCTTCCGAAGATGGCATGAAAAGGGACTTTCAAGCGTTTGGCAAATAAAGACTGAAAAAACACTAACTTGAAGATGGTTATGTGTGACCATTCATCCAATCAAAAAACAGCTCCCAAATGAAATACGGCTTACTCTTTATGCTGGCCTGCGTATGGGTTTCCTGCAACTCCCCTAAAACAAAAGCCGAAACTGCTGAAATGGAAACCAAGGCCGATCAGGAGGATGGCCTTCAGATTGGAGATTATGTCGTTGAGACCTTCCAAGATTCCAAGGACAACCTCTGGTTGGGCAGGGATGACTATGGGGCGAGCAAATTTGATGGAACTATTTTTGCCCACTTCACCATCAATGAGGGTCTGAATTCCAACAACGTCCAATCCATTGTTGAAGACAAAGAAGGAATTATTTGGATTGGAACAAGAGTGGCCGAAAAGGACAACACAGATGTCAACAAACGGTTGGGAAAAGGCGGATTGAACAAATATGATGGTGAAAAGTTCATCCATTTTCCCGAAATTGAAGGACTGAACAACAGTGATGTCTTTACCCTGTACAAGGACAACGCTGACCAAATATGGATCAGCACAACGAGCAATGGGGTCTATGCATTTGAAAACAATAAATTTGTGCACTACGATGTTCCCAAATCGACCATGAGCTTTTTGAAGGACAAGGCCGAGAACCTATGTCTGGGCTGTGCAGGAGGGCTATACCGAATCCATCCAAACGGCGAACTAGGGAACATTCGGACAAACGGACCTTGGAAGTAAAAAACGGAATGAACAACGAACATACCGCAATTCGAACCACCTATTTCAGCATCATTGGAAATACCAGTTTGGCATTGATCAAAGGGCTGGCCGGATTCTTTGGAAATTCCTATGCGCTGATCGCAGATGCCATCGAGTCCACAACGGACATCTTCTCTTCCCTCCTTGTGCTGTTCGGACTCAAATATGCCAAACGGCCAGCGGACGAAAACCACCCCTACGGACATGGAAAAATAGAACCCCTGATCACCTTCTTGGTGGTTGCCTTTCTTGTCACCTCGGCGACGGTGATAGCCTACGAGAGCATCCAAAACATCCGGACCCCCCACAAAATCCCTAAACCTTGGACATTGCTCGTACTTGGCGGCATCATTCTGTGGAAGGAAATCTCATTCCGGATCGTCATAAAGAAGAGCAAGGAAACCAACAGTTCCTCCCTAAAGGCGGATGCCTGGCACCACCGAAGTGACGCCATAACCTCGGTAATGGCCTTTATCGGGATTTCGATTGCACTCCTGTTTGGCAAGGGGTATGAAACGGCAGACGACTGGGCGGCCCTTTTGGCGTCAGCCTTTATTCTCTACAACAGCTATCTGATTTTTAGACCTGCCCTAGGGGAAATCATGGACGAGCACCTATATGATGATCTTTTGGAAGAGATCAGGGAAGAATCCATCAAGGTCAAAGGTGTTGTCGGGACGGAAAAATGTTTTATCCGAAAAGCCGGAATGAAATACCATGTGGACCTGCATGCCATTGTGGATGCAGAGATTTCTGTAAAGGAAGGTCACTACATTGCCCATCAGCTCAAAGACCATTTGAGAAAAGAAATCCCCAATTTGGGACATGTTTTGATCCATATTGAACCGGACACCTGTACGGTAGAGGCCCCATCAGCCGATGGCAAAAATTAATTTAGCTTGCTACATATTTATGCCAATCATTTTCGCTTCTTACCGAGAAAAAAGGTGATTCCCATAACCAATAGGGCCATACACAACAACAGCATAAAACTATACTTCAACGAAGCACTTTCTGCAATGAACCCGAGAATGACAGGCCCCAACAAAAAACCAATATAACCCGACCCTGCAATAAAGGCAACTCCTTGGGAAGAGTCCACTCCCTTTACATTACCGCCTATTCGGAACAATTCGGGGACAATGACCGAAAATCCAAGGCCATTGAAAGCAAACCCAATAATGGACAATGTGGTGTGCTGCGTCAGTACCAACAAATAGCCCAAAGCGGCTATAAAGGCACCTAGCCCCACAATTTTTATGGGTCCAATTTTAGAACTGATCCCATCCCCAAGAAATCGGCCCAAGGTCATGGTTGTGGAAAATGCCAAGAATCCCATGCCAATCAGCATCTCGGGGGCCATGGTCATTTCTTTAAGGTAAAGCCCGCTCCAGTCAATAATGGCACCTTCGCTCCCAAAAGAAACAAAACCTATGATCCCCAACAGCAGCAAAGGCTTGAAAAGTTTAAGACTAAACGGTTCTTTCTCCACGGGAGCTGCAACGATGTGGATGTAATGTTTTCTAAAATAGAGGTTGAGGATAAACACCAGCACCACCGTAATGCCCATGTGCAGCACAGGGCTCCCAATAACAGGAATCAGAAAACTGCCCAATCCCACCAAAATACCACCCAGACTGAAAAAGCCGTGGGCCGCCGACATGAAATTTTGCTTGTCCTCTTTTTCGATCTCCGTGACCAAGGTGTTTATCGCAATATCAATAAAACCATTGCCCGCCCCAAATAGGTACAGTGCCGCCATCAACAAGTAATAATTGGGGGCCATGAGCGGCAACATGGCCGTAGCGGTAACCCCTACAACACCGATCCAAGAAGCCCTGCCCACACCAATTCGGTTGATGAGCTTGGATGCCATTGGAATAATGGTAAACACGCCAAGGGACAGACAAAACAAAGCAATTCCCAAGTCCGCTTTATCTATGCCCAACTTCTCTTTTACGGTGGGGATGTATATGGCCCAGGTACCAAACCAGATATTGATGCTGGTAAAAACCCATGCTGCTCCAAAATACCTTGGATTGGACAGAATCAATTTTAGGGACTTCATAAAGATAATCGGTTGGTTGGGTTCATATAAAGAGTGGTCAATGCTTATTTGTTCAGTATGCCTTGTTTCAAAATCTGCCCAAAACGGTACATATCTTCATAGGAGCAATAGAAGGGAGCCGGGGCCAAGCGTATCACATTGGGTTCCCGCCAATCGGTGATCACCCCCTGCTTCATCAAGTAATCAAACAAGGCCCTGCCCTCACCATGCAGAAACACGGAAAGTTGACAGCCCCTTTCTGCTGGGGTGATGATCTCAAAAGTGCTGTCCACCTGCTTGTCTATCTCATGGAGAATAAATTCCAGATAGGCCACGATGATTCGTTGTTTTTCGATCAAGGCATCCATCCCCACCTCATCGAACAGTTCCAAAGAGGCCAAATAGGGGGCCAATGACAGTATGGGCGGATTGCTCAACTGCCAAGCATCGGCAGAAGCAATGGGGTCGAACTCAGGCTTCATCAAAAAGCGGGTCTCCTTTTTGTTTCCCCACCATCCCTCAAAACGAGGGATATCTTCCTTGTCCAAATGTCGTTCATGGACAAAAATACCCGAGGCATTCCCAGGACCGCTGTTCATATATTTGTAGCTGCACCAAGCGGCAAAGTCCGCGCCCCAATCGTGCAACTGTAGCTTCACATTACCTACAGCATGTGCCAAATCCCAGCCCACAAAGGCTCCAGCGGCCTTTCCCGCTGCGGTGATGGCCTGCATGTCCAGCACTTGCCCGTTGTAGTAATTCACCCCACCCATCAGTACCAAAGCGAGTTCATCACCCACCTCATTGATCTTTGCAACGATGTCCTCCGTTCGCCAAGCATGTTCCCCATCCCTTTTCTTCACCTCAATGATGGCTTCCTTGGGGTCCCATCCATGGAAACGGGCCTGGCTTTGCAACATGTACTGGTCCGACGGAAAGGCCTTCTCCTCACAGATGATCTTGAACCGTTTTGCGGTCGGCCTATAGAAGGAAGCCATCAAAAGGTGCAGGTTCACGGTAAGCGTATTCATCACTGAAACCTCCTTGGGCCGTGCACCTACCACTTTTGCCAATCCTTTCGCCAATCGTTCATGATAGTCCCACCAAGGTTTTTCGGCATAAAAATGACCTTCCACCGCCAGTTCCCTCCAATCTTTCATCACCTCATCCACATACGCTTGGGTGCGCTTGGGCTGTAAACCGAGGGAATTTCCGGTGAAATAGATGACATCCCTGCCATTTACCTGCGGAAAGTGGAACCCTTGTCTGTATTTGGAAAGCTGGTCCGCTGCATCAAGTTGCTGTGCGAATTCCAGCGTATTTTGGAATGTCATGTGTTTTTGCTTTGCTTCAAAAATACGATTTGTGGGATTAAATCTGGCTTGGGAAGTCACTCCAACCGCATTTCGATGATATGTTTTTTAAATCCTACTTTTTCATAGGCCTTGATGGCAGGAAGATTATCGCTATAAACGGTCAACCGTATTTCCTTGAACCCTTTTTGGACCGACCACTGCTTCAATTCATCCACAATTTTCGCATTGATGCCCAACCCTCGGTATTCTGGGTCGGTGTACATGAACCCCAAATAGGCATACCAATCGTGGTCCAGATAGTGCCTCGCCTTCTTTGGGATGGCATAGCCGGACGCCACAAGCTTTCCATCAGCTTCGGCCACGACCACATGGGCTTCGGTATCCTGTACCATCTGGGCCAGGTCATAATAGCTTACGTGGCCTTCCTTGATGGTGACATCGAATGGGCGTTCCGCCCTAATGATCTCTTGTTCAAATTGCAGCAGTGTGGGCAGATCTTCCAAGGTGCCCCTCCTTATATGTATCGTTTTTGACATCATCTTCCAAATTCGTGAATCCATGTCGAATGTACTTCTTTTCCCTATTTTTGCGAAAACTTGACCATGCATTTCCTCTCCCCTTTGTTGGAAAGTTATATTGCCGACCATTCGGAACCGGAACCCGAACTGTTGCGGGAACTGACCCGCGAAACCCACCTCAAAGTAGTACAGCCCCGAATGATCACAGGGCATTTTCAGGGAAGGGTACTCAGTATGCTGTCCAAGATCATCGCCCCAAAATATATTTTGGAAATCGGGACCTACACGGGATATTCGGCGCTCTGCTTGGCCGAAGGATTGGAAAAAGGGGGGCAATTGCACACCATTGAGGTGAACGAAGAGCTACGACTGATCCAGCGGAAGTATTTTGACAGGAGCGGGTATGGTCCACAAATCATCCAACATACGGGCGATGCACTGAACTTGGTACCACAACTGGAACAGACTTTTGACTTGGTCTTTATTGATGCACAAAAGGTAAACTATGATGCCTATTTTGAGGCCGTGATCCAAAAAACAAGACCGGGCAGTGTCATTCTCTCCGACAATGTGCTATGGTCTGGCAAGGTGGTGGAACCCATTGAAAAATCCGACAAGGCCACTGCGGCCCTTCTGGCCTATAACCAAAAGCTCAAGGATGACCCGAGGGTAGAAACGGTATTATTGCCCATCAGGGATGGACTGACGCTGAGTAGGGTGTTATAAAGCGTTTGTATAGCGCATGGAACAGCCAACCGGACAGTAGGCCCACCACCGTTCCTACAATGATATCAATGGGAAAGTGGACACCGACGTAAATGCGGCTCATGGTAAAAAGAATGGGCCAAATGAAGAAAAGGAGGGCCCACTTCAGCTTTGCCCGCAAAAAAAGGTACATCAACATGGCAATGGAAAAGGAACTGGAGGCGTGCCCCGAGAAAAAGCTATAGTCTGTCGGGGTCTTCAATATCCGGATCAGGGTGTTGATCTCCTCCGTGTTATTAGGCCGTAACCGTGCCACTGAAATTTTGGTGAAATGGGTAATGGCAGTGACAAAAATTACCAATCCCAATACCGTCAAGAATTTATAAAGGGCATCCTTTTTGGGAAATTTCATATAGAGTAACACCAAAAAAAGAACGAAAAGGGGTGTCCATGTGGCAATATGGGTCACCGTGGACCAAAAAGCATCATATTTTTCAATGCCCAAACTGTTGAGATAGACAAAAGTATCCCGATCCCATTGGAGCAATTTTTCAAGCATGGATTATTTGGAGCTTCTTTTGATGGAGCCGGTCACTTCGTCCACATTCTTTTTCACCTCGTTCAGCTCATTGCGGATATCCTTGGTGAAATCGGTATCGATGCCCTGTTTTTCGGCACTTTTCTGAATCTCACGTTTGATATCGTCCGTGGCATCCCGCAACTGGCGCATTCCCTTGCCAAGTCCCTTGGCTATACTTGGAATTTTGTCGGCACCAAAGACCATCACCACTATGAATAGGATGAAAAATATCTCCGCACCGCTTATGAATAGAAAATACATACAACAAATATAATGAGAACTTGGTAGGAAAATAAAAAAAGCCCCGTGAAATCACGGGGCCCTAAATAGTTAAATTTTCGCTATTTTTCTCCTTTAATACTCTCCTTGAACTTATCAAAGTCTGACTTCTCGTCTTTCTTGGGCCAGGAGTTGTTGGTGGTATCGATATCGGCGGTTTCCAGTTTGGGGTCCACCACGATGCCCACCAATTCTTTCTGTGAAGCAACGACCCTTTTGACTTCGGCGTCGTTCTTTCTCCAGATTTCTGGAGGATAGGTCACATTTTCCTTGCTGCCATCGGCATAGGTATATTCCACGATCAATGGCATGGGAACACCTCCCGGCTTGTCAAAAGTGATCTCATAGAAATATTTGGGTTCCTTCACTTGAGACCTTTCGGCCTCGGTCATGTTGTCCATCATAAACTCCTTCAAGTTCTGTGAAGTCTCTGTTGGGGATTTTCCCTTCAGCTCAGGCATATAGTCCTCGCTATCCTCTTCTGCCAAGTACACCAATGGGGGAAGGTCGGCCTCGGTAAGATTCCTATCGGCCATATATTTCTCCATTTCTTTGGTAGGTTTGTTGGTCACATAGTATTTTTTGACCCCTTTGACCCCTATGTCCACATAATCAGTGGTGTAGAACCAAGCTCTCCAGAACCAATCCAAGTCCACTGCGGATGCGTCTTCCATGGTACGGAAGAAATCCTCAGGAGTGGGGTGCTTGAACATCCAACGTTGTGCGTAAGTCTTGAAGGCATGATCGAACAATTCCTTGCCCATTACCGTTTCCCTCAAGATGTTCAGTGCAGTAGCTGGTTTGGCATAAGCATTGGGTCCCAATTGGTACACGTTCTCGGGGTTGGACATGATGGGGGAGATAAAGTTTTGGTCACCACTCATGTAGGGCACAATGGCAGCTGGTTCACCCCTTTGGGATGGATATTTTCCGTTCGGGGCAATGATGTCCGGGTAGGTTTTTCCAAAATCCTGCTCTGCCAAGTACTGCATGAAGGTATCAAGACCCTCATCCATCCATCCCCACTGACGCTCGTCGGAGTTGACGATCATAGGGAAGAAGTTGTGTCCCACTTCGTGGATAATCACACTGATCATACCGTATTTCACCCTATCGGAATAGGTACCGTCCTCATTGGGGCGTCCATAGTTCCAGCAGATCATGGGGTATTCCATCCCTTGGTTCTTGGCATGTACGGAAATTGCCTTGTGGTAAGGGTAGTCAAACGTATGTTTTGAATAGGTCTGCAGGGTCTGAACCACGGCCTTGGTGGACATGTCTTCCCACAATGGGTTTCCTTCCTTGGGGTACATGGAAACGGCCATAACGTCCTTTCCGCCTATTTTGACGGCCTGCATGTCCCAAATGAACTTGCGCGAAGAGGCAAAGGCATAGTCCCTGACATTGGTCGCCTTGAACTTCCATGTTTTTTTATCCGTGGAAAAACCTTTTTCCGCAGCTTCCACTTCTTCTTGGGTCACAATGATCACCGGTTTGTCATACGACTTGGTGGCTTCCTTGTAACGTTTCATCATTTCTTTGGAGAACACATCCTCCCTGTTCTGCAATACCCCGGTGCCATCCAAAATATGGTCAGCAGGCACGGTGATGCTCACATCGTAGTTTCCAAAAGGCAGGGCAAACTCGCCACTTCCCCAAAACTGATGGTTTTGCCATCCTTCCACATCGCTATAGACTGCCATCCTAGGGAAGAACTGTGCGATCACATAAGCACGATTACCGTCCTTGGGGAAGTACTCATATCCAGAACGGGCCCTGTTTACGGTGTGATCGGGAATATTGTACCACCACTTGATGGAAAAGGAAATCTTCTCCCCGCTTTTAAGGGCTTGGGGAATGTTTACCCGCATCATGGTCTGGTTGATGGTGTAGGACAATGGCTTACCACTGGCATCCTTCACCCACTCGATGTTGAACCCTCCATCGAAAGGCTCACTGATATAGGTTTCGGTAAAATTGCCCGCAGTGTAGGCAATGTTCACACCATTACCGTCCCTCAATGGGGATTTGGAGTCTTTGGCACGTACGTTTTGATCCAACTGTACCCAAAGGAACTCCAGGTTGTCCGGTGAATTGTTGTGATAGGTGATGGTCTCCTCACCATAGAGTTTGGCATTTTTGTCGTCCAGTTCCACGTTCATGACATAATCTGCCTGTTGCTGGTAGTAGTCTGGTCCCGGAGCGCCCGAAGCCGAGCGATAGGTGTTGGGAGTGGAGAACTCCTCGTACAATTGTTTGAACCTACTTTGGTTGTAGTGTCCTGGCTCCCGTTCTTTTTTTGCCTCTCCTTCCTGCGCCATGGCCATGGCACCAAAAAGAAAGAGCAGGGATGCTACGTAATGTTTGATTCTGTTCATTTTCAATTTGATTTTATGAGGGTGAAAAATAACGCATTTTAACCAATTGTTAACAAAGCGTTATAAGTTTAACATTCCTTTATTATTGCTCTTCATCAGCACGAAACTCTTTTTGTTCCCCTTCCATTTCACATGGACCACGTTCTTCTGTTCGTCAAACAGGTCGGTGAGCACTTCGTTCTCCACAGTCATGGTCGTGATAGAGGATAGCTTTACTTTCGGAATTTCCAGATAGCAAATGACCACATCGTTATCGTACCGCTTTCCCAAGAAGTTGTATTGGGCCGCTTCCCCGTTGAATAGGACCAGAAATTTGGCCCGTAGGTACTTTTCAATGTATTCATCGGCCACCTTGGCCTCGTCCGGGGTGGCCAACTTGGCCTTGATGCCATAGCGTTCGGCCAAAAGGGCATCCAAGTCGTCTATAAAAATACGGGAAGTGATCTGAAACGCATCCTCCTCCTCGGCATAGACCATGTTGGTGACGCTCACATAGAATTTATGTGCGGTGGTGAAGGACAAAAAAAGGGCCATTGCCAAAGGCGAGACCAATACTTTTGCAATTTTCCGCTTCATCATGGTATATCTGACGTTATTATTAGGGCAATGTTACAGTTTTATAGGGTTATCTGCAATTTGTTTGCCAAAACAACTTTTTCAAGACATAAGAAACCAGACCAAGTACTATATGTCAGCTTATTACTTTGTTACTGAGTTATTGGTTATTGTGCTTGGTATTGGATGCTCGAGGTCAGTTCTTGGCTCTTGCTTCCTTTGTTTTTCGTCCATTTTCTCTGTTCTAGAACTTGGACTTGAATTTTTCGCCCCTTCGACTACGCTCAGGGTGACAGCTATGGTTGGCAATTCGACATCAGATATCCGACTTCTGACTCCCGGCTTCCAACACCACAAAACTTCAGTCCAAATTGTTGTTCTTACGGTAAGCACGGCTCTTCTCCACCATGAAGTCCCAAATTTTCAACTTGTCGTGGGTATCGACTGTTTGCTGGAACGTCTCGTCCACCTCACAGAAATACATAAAGTCGTCCAATTTTTCCATAGGAATCTTCAAGGTCATCACAAACAGGGAATCCACATAAAAATCCTGTACGCGTTGGGTCCTAGCGTAGGTATTGTCCACTTTCACCCGGTTCTTCAACATTTTGGTACGTCCGCTGATGGCATTGATGATGGGATTGAGCGACATTCCACCCCCTGCTCCGCCAACACCGCCGCCTGCCGTCATGGTCATGGACGATGCTTCCCGAAGCAACCGTTCACTTTGGGTCAGGGGCTTTACGTTTGCATTGGGCAGACCCAGGGCCGATGCACTCACATCCTTTTCCAAGGTCAGTTTGTCCAAGTCTTGGCTCAAGTCCCCCGAAAGGTTATAGGGTCGTACCACCACTTCTTTCAGCTCGTTGACGAACTCTTCCATGGGCACTTCCACAAAACTGGTTTTGTACAGCACTTCGGTCACGGGTACTATTTTTCTCTGGTAATGGACCGCTGAGAAGACCAACGTGTCGCCCAATTGCACATTGATGGTAAAGTTGCCATCCATGTCGGTGATCACCGCCTGCTCCAAGCTGATGTTCTGGACCACCACCCCTACCACATCCTTATCGGCACTGGTGACCCTTCCCCTCAATGCTTTCACAGGCCCATCCTGGGCGGTGGCAAAAAAGCCCACGAAGCACAGCAAAGGAAGAAAAAAATGCTTCATTCCTCATTCAAGGTTTCCAAATACTCCTTGCTCTGTGTGACCAGAAAATCAATCAGTTGGAACTCGTTATCCTTTCTGAGAAGGGTCTGGGAGGGTATCTTATCATCACAATAGAGCAAAAAGGCATCTATCTTGTCCTGCGGAAGTTTCAGGTCCACCACAAAAAACTCATCGTCATACACATGCCTGAGCACCTCGCTCACTTTTAGTGGCTCCCTTTCCTGACCATCCACTTCGCGGGATTTGAAAAGGGCCTTGAAGATGTTTACAAAATTGAGGCCGTTCTGCATGCCCCGAACGGTTTGCGATTCCGCGACGTTCACCACCTCGGTGCCCCTGTCTATTTCGTAGTCGAACTGCTTAAAATCCTCGTTCTTTACCCGAAGAAAGCCCTCTTGGTTCTCGGGGGTCACGATCACTTCGTCCAGTTCGGTCACCTTTTCGGTCACCTCCACCACCAATCGGTTGTTCTGTAAGATCTCCGGGGTGATCTTCACCACCATCAATTGGTAGTTCACCGCCGTGAACACCACTTGATCGTCCACTTTCACCGCAATAGTGAACTCCCCATCATCGTTGGTGATGGTGGCCTCGCCCGAGGTAGAGTTGATCACGTTCTCATTGGGCACATTGGTGTTTCGGTACAGTACCTTTCCACGGAGCAATTGGCGATCGTCCTGTGCCAGCGATGTAGCAGAGAACAGAAAGGAGAACACGACCAAAAGAATATTTTTCATTGTTTGTATTTTAGATTGATGCCCTTTTGGGGCCTAAACCGAGGCTTGTCATCAAAGATACGGCAAAATCAGCCGTCCAAAAGTGGCCCGACCACCCCTAAAATGACAATTGTGCCGACAGCTCTTTGCCATAACACCTCAAGCACAAGTTAAAGAAAACCCTTGAAGCCCATATAAAAAAATGTAGGGGTTCTAAACTTTTGTTAATTATACGTCCAGTGGGCAGGCAGTAGATTGCAGTAGGCGGTACGCAGCTTAGCAGTCTTGGCTATGGTTTCTTGGTTTCAAGTGTAAGGCTTGGAGTTTGCTGTCTCTTGTTTCATGTTTCTCATCCCTTGTCTCTCGTCTTTTGCCCCACCCACAACCCGCAACCCGAACTCCGTTCACCCCTGAACTTCGCATTTGGACGGGAAATGGTCAAAAAATAATGATATAAGATTAGTTTTGTGGATTACGTTAGCGAATCCTCAAATACTAACACTGTGAAAACGTACATTAGCTACTTGGTCATTGCCCTACTGATGACCCATACTCTGACCGCACAGGTCAAGATTGGCGACAATCCACAAAACCTCAACAATTCCTCTGTACTGGAATTGGAAAGTACCTCGCGTGTGCTCGTCATCACGCGGGTAAATGACCTCCAAATGAATGCCATTTCCCCCTTGCGCGGTGCGTTGGTCTATAATACCGACCACGACTGCCTACACTACTATACGGGAACGGAGTGGGTCAACATTTGTGAGGAACTGGACAATTCCTTTACGGTGAGCACCCGGGCGGACCATATGCGGCCGATCAACCCCAATGCATTGGACAATACCGTGGTGATCACGGAAACGCCCAACCCGGACGGCAGTATCAACTATAATTTTGAGGTGGGCATCATCAACGGGGCCAATATTGCCCCTTCGGCAGTGAACGGGGACAAAATCCAAAACGGTTCCGTGGGCAGCCAAGATTTGGCCCCTCGATCCGTAGGACTCTCCCATTTGCAAGATGGAGGTGCCAATGGCGACCTTTTCCAATGGAATGGCAGCGCATGGACCCTGATCAACGAAGCGGATATCAGCATCACCGAATCTCAGGATCTCGCCGACGTCATTGCTGTAGACCCCAGTGCAGGAAACCAGCAAATTAAAGATTTGCAAAACCCAACCGCAGCACAAGATGCCGCAACGAAGGCCTATGTGGACACCGAGATAACCAACAATGCCGCCAATGGGTCGGAGACCATCCTCAACAATGGAACCGACATCAATATCACCGGAAACGGAACCGCCGCCACTCCATATGTCATCAACAGTACATTTACCGAGGCACAGAACCTTGCCGATGTGATAGCCATTGACCCAAGTGCGGGCAACAGTGCCATCACCGATGTCCTGGACCCGACCGACCCTCAGGATGCCGCAACGAAGGCCTATGTGGACACCGAGATAACCAACAATGCCGCCAATGGGTCGGAGACCATCCTCAACAATGGAACCGACATCAATATCACCGGAAACGGAACCGCCGCCACTCCATATGTCATCAACAGTACATTTACCGAGGCACAGAACCTTGCCGATGTGATAGCCATTGACCCAAGTGCGGGCAACAGTGCCATCACCGATGTCCTGGACCCGACCGACCCTCAGGATGCCGCAACGAAGGCCTATGTGGATGGTATAACTGTCACCGAAGGTGAAGGAATCACAGTAACCCCCTCCGGCCAAGAATTTAATGTGACGGTTACCAATCCTGTTATTGCTATGGGAAAAATCATATCAGGAGCTCTTGGAACAAATTTTGGAATTAACAATTTTGCTAATAACACAGGTGGTTCTTATGAAATTATTTTAAGCACAACACCGTCAGATTTTATAGTGCAATTAACTACTTCTAGTAATCTTGGAGCAAGATCAATTCAAGTAACTAATCAAACTGCAAACTCATTTGAGGTACAAATTTATGAAGGCACCTCTCTTTCAGACTCTGATTGGCATTTCACTGTAATAGCATTTTAATCTTGAAACCCCTCCACCTCATAGCATTCCTATTGTTCGCCCATTTTGCAGTGGCGCAAAGCGCCCTGCACCATGCCGGCAACATGCGGGTACATTTTGGCGGTTCCAACAGTGGCCTGGGCCTGCACACCAACTTTACCAACAATGCCCCCTTTGAGCAGAACGAAGGCTTGGTGGGCTTCTATGGCAACAGTTCCATTCAGGTAAGGGGCAACACCATCCCCACGTTCAGGGATGTGGAGTTTATGGCCACTAGCGAAATCTTTTTGCATATTCCCGTACAGGTGCAAAACAATGCCAACTTTATTGAGGGCAACGTGAACACCCCTACCGATGATCAGACGGTCTACCTCAACTTTATGGAGCATGGTTTTTCCGCCAGCGAGAACGACGACTCCAAGGTCACCGGCTTTGCCGCCGTGAACAACCGCGACTTTTTTCGGTTTCCCGTTGGGGATCATCACCAACTCCGGACCTTGACGATGGAATCGGAGGGCAGTACGCCCCTGGCCGTATGTGCCTATTTTTTCGAGGACCCTTCCACACCCCTGTCCGTTCCGGGCGCTTTTGATGTGGAGGAAAAGGTAAGGGACATCGGCACCGTCACCAATCGGGAATTTTGGATCTTTCAGAGCGATGTACCCGCTAAAGCGACCATCAGCTGGAACACCCGAAGTGCTTTGGGCCTGATTCCCAATGCTACTTTGGAGGCGATAATCGTGGTGGGCTGGAGCAAGTCTTCCAACCAATGGGTCATCATCGGTAATTCCGCCATCAGCGGTGATGTGACCGAGGGTTTTGTGACCTCGGAAACCTTTGTGCCCAGTGATTATGCGGCCATTACCTTTGGCACCATTCCTTTGCCCACGGACACTTTTGCGGTGAACAACCCTACCTTGGGCAACTATTTCCTCAGTCCCAACGGCGATGGCGTGAACGATTTTCTGGTCATTGACAATATGGACGAGTCGCCCAACAACAGCCTGCGTATCTTTAACCGATTGGGCCAAAAGGTTTTTGAAAAAATCAACTACACCAACGAGTTCAGAGGTGATTCCAACACCGGGAGCTTCGTCATGAGCCAGGACGTTGGCCTTCCCGAAGGAATCTATTATTACCTGGTCACCCTGGACGACCTCAACCTGCAATACACCGGCTTCCTCTTCCTGGATCGCTGATTTCCAAAGAACCCATTCCACAGCTAGGGCAATCTATTATGGGTTGTGGTTGGAATTTGTCAGTTCGAGTGATTTTTGATGGTTGAGCGAAGTCGAAACCAATGAAAAATTGTATCGAGAACCACAACTTCAAGCCGAATATCCCGTCCTATATATGGATAAATTTTGATCTCTTTTTGGCTCCATTGACAGATTATTGCGATTTTTACGTTGTTTGATGGGAGGAGGTTCTATGGTCCATGAACAACGGCCACACTGAGCTGGCACCCTGAGCGTAGTCGAAGTAAGTCGAAGGAGTAGAAAACCCAAGTCCAACTTCAGGTTCAAGAAATGAGAAAACAGAACCACGAAAAATGACGAAAGACAAAAGAAACAAGAGTAGAGAACTGATCTCATGCATCCAGCACAACAAACATTGACCCAATAGCTAAATAACCGAACAACGGCATAACGTATCTACGATGAAAAGAAGGACTTTTTTAAAAACCACCTCCGTATCGGGCCTGGCCTGTGCCCTGCCCCCATTTTTTCCTTTTCCGACCAATGACGAATACACCACCGAAGAGCTCATGGGAAAGGCCAAGGTGGAACTTTTCGGAGAAGGCATCAACCTGAGGAAAGCGGCACACGATTCCTTTTTGGAGATGAAAAAGGCCGCCTATTCAGCCGGGTTCGACATCAAGATCGTTTCCAGTTTCAGGGATTTTTACCGACAGGAGGGCATTTGGGAGCGTAAATACCTTAGCTATACCGAGGACGAGCGACTGTCCCCCCTAAAGGCCATCGACAAGATCATTGAATATTCCACCATCCCCGGCACCAGCAGACATCACTGGGGTACCGACATCGACATCATAGATGGTTATCCCAAAGCATCGGGAGATGTGCTGGTCCCCAGAAAATTTGAAAACGGGGGACCTTACGAGGGGCTAAAGCTATGGTTGGACGAGAACTCGGAAAAGTTCGGGTTTTATCTGGTCTATACCAATGACCCCAGACGAAGGGGCTTCAAATATGAGCCTTGGCACTATAGCTATGCGCCCATTTCCATTCCCATGCTCACCGCATACCGCAGGTTGAATGTTATGAAACTGTTGCTCCAGGAAGAGTTTCTGGGCATTGAGCACTTCACGGCCGGGTTTGTACGGACCTATGTCCAAGACCATATTTTGGACATCAACCCAAAACTTTTGTAGCCATTGCGCATTTTGATTAAAATTTGTCAGTTCGAGTGATTTTTGATGGTTGAGTGAAGTCGAAACCAATGAAAATCGTATCGAGAACTAGAATTTCAAGCCAAAGAATCTTCAAAATGCACTGCACATTTTTATAGCCCTTTTTTCGTATCTTCAACTACCGCTAAACACGAACACCATGAGAAGAGGGAGTTGGAGGATCCGAATCTTGGTTGGCCTTGCCATTGTGGCCTTTGCCTTTATCCGTCGCTGTAGCAACCAAGAAGAAAACCCCTATACCGGGAGGGTCCAGAACATTGACATGACCACGGAACAGGAAATTGCCATTGGGCTGCAGAGCGCACCCGAAATGGCGCAACAGCACGGAGGGCTATATCCCGATGAGCGTTTGCAGAACCTCGTGGACAAGGTGGGCAACCGGCTTGTCCAGAACAGCATTGCCAAGGAGACTCCATATAGATATGATTTCCATTTGCTGGCAGACGACCGCACCATTAATGCCTTTGCCCTTCCGGGCGGGCAAATTTTCATCACTTATGCCCTGTTCTCCCAACTCAACGAGGCCCAATTGGCCGGCGTACTGGGGCACGAGATAGGTCATGTGATCGGCAGGCACTCTGCGGAACGTATTGCCGAGAGCGGATTTTGGCAGACATTGGCCACTGGCGCATCCGTGGGTGGCGATATGGGAAGTGTGGTGAGTGGTATTGGACAGAACACCTTGTTGAAAAATGGGCGTGGCGACGAACTGGAGAGCGATGACCTTGGCGTGCTGTTCATGATTGAATCTGGATATGACCCCCATGAAATGATCCAGGTGATGGAAATTTTAAAATCGGCAGCAGGGCCCAATCGGGTCCCCGAGTTTCAGAGCACCCACCCCGACCCGGAAAATAGAATCGAAAAGATCAAGGAAGCCATAGCCAAATATTCAGGTCGATAGAATCGACACGTTCATCGAGAAAAGGACACAAGTCATTAGATTTCACTATCTTTGAGGTAACCCCAAATCCTACAACATGCATTTGCTTACCCATTTGTGCTATCTAAACGAGAGAACACATTATGGGAACACTATTACACTTTAAGCACCTCTATTTTGAGGCATTTGACGATTGTAAACCAAGCTTTGTGGTACTTTTTTTGAAAGGGTACTCCATCTTTTGTGCGGTTATGCTGTTCATGGCGGTATATGCATTTTTGTACAGGGCTTTTACAGGCTTTGAATTCTGAGCCAAAACATACTCTTTTGCAAGAACACTAAACTAGGTAAAATGAGGCAAAAAAAGGCCCATCCTTAAGGATGGGCCTTTTTGTTTGGACGAATAAACTCTTTTTTCTTTTACATAGCGGTTTCCAAAAGAGCCAGTACATCAGTGGCATTGGACAACTCGGCATGTTTCTTTACCGAATAGCCCTTGTCACAGCGCTGTTTTAGGTTGGCTCCATTGTCAATGAGCACCTGCAGTACCTCTGCCTTGTTGTACCGTGCTGCATAATGCACAGGGGCCATGCCCAAGGATTTTTGGTTCACATCCTCTCCAAGTTCAATAAGTTTTTTCACGGTCTCAACGTCGCCCTGCATCACAGCCTTGCAAAAGCTGCTGAGTTCTGGAACTGTTGTGGTAAGGTTCGGATTTTCATTGGAAGGAAGTTCGTTGGCGGAAACGCCGGTCACTGCTAGCATGCACAATGCAGCTACTGCAAAAATTGCTTTTTTCATGATGATTGTTTTTTGATTAATGAATTATAACTTCTGTAAAAATAGACTCCCCTAGAAGCAAGATGTTACACGATTAACACTTAAATAACTAAATTTTAACAACCTTTCAATTTTAACATAAAATAATTAACAATTTCGCAATCAGAAAATTAGGGAAACCCTAGGGCATCCAAGCAGATCATTTTATTTTTGTGGATTGTCCTGATTTTATCAGAAACAAAACTTTCGTCAACCTGAACTTGTTTCAGGTTCTCATTGAATTACTGATTTTCTATGCTATGGGATTCCGAAATAAATTCGGAATGACACGTAAAAGAGATCATTACTTATAACGGATATTCAATATTTTTGAAAACATAATTTCCATCACATGAACAAGAAGGTCATTTTAATGATATTGGACGGTTGGGGGAAATCCCCAGACCCCAAAGTTTCCGCCATAGCACAGGCAAACACCCCATTTGTGGACTCACTCTATACCCAATACCCCAATGCGGACCTGCTCACCGATGGTATGAACGTTGGTCTGCCCGAAGGACAAATGGGCAATAGCGAAGTGGGACATATGAACTTGGGCGCAGGCAGGATCGTGTACCAAGACCTGGCCAAGATCAACAAGGCCGTGAAGGAGGATACCCTGAAAAACGAAAAAGTGATCCAGGAGGCCTTTGCTTTTGCCAAAGGCAACAACAAAGCGGTACATTTTCTTGGCCTGGTGAGCGATGGAGGCGTACACAGCCACATAGACCACCTAAAAGCACTGATCAAGGCCGCCGATGAAAGCGGTGTCAAGAATGCATTCGTTCATGCCTTCACCGATGGCAGGGACGTTGACCCCAAAAGCGGGAAAGGTTTTTTGGTCGATCTGGTCAACTTCTGTTCAGATAAAAGCACCAAACTAGCAACGGTCATCGGAAGGTACTACGCCATGGACCGGGACAAACGATGGGAACGGGTAAAACTGGCCTATGATGTAGTGGTGAACGCCGAAGGAGAAAAGATACAGGACATCGGCAAGGCCATGCAGGAAAGTTATGACGAAGGGGTCACCGACGAGTTCATCAAACCCTTGGTGCTAACAGATGCCAATGCAGAGCCTTTGGCCAAAGTCCAACCAGGGGACGTAATCATCTTCTTCAACTTCAGGACCGACCGTGGCAGGGAGCTTACCCAGGCATTGAGCCAACAGGATTTCCATGAGCAGAACATGCACAAAATGGACCTGTATTATGTCACCATGACCAACTATGACGAATCCTTCAAAGGGGTCAAAGTCATCTATGACAAGGACAACATCAAGGAAACCTTGGGAGAAGTACTCTCCAAAAATGGAAAAAAACAGATCCGGATTGCGGAAACGGAGAAATACCCACACGTGACCTTTTTCTTCAACGGCGGACGCGAGGAACCCTTTAAAGGGGAACAACGCATCCTCTGTCCATCACCAAAGGTGGCCACCTACGACCTCCAACCGGAAATGAGTGCCTACGAGATACGCGATGCCATCATCCCTGAACTCCAAAAAGGTGAGGTGGACTTTGTCTGCCTTAATTTTGCCAACCCCGACATGGTGGGCCACACCGGAGTCATGTCAGCGGCCATCAAGGCCTGTGAAACGGTAGATGAATGTGCCAAGGATGTCATTACCGCAGGATTGGAAAATGGATATACCTCCATTGTCATTGCCGATCATGGCAACTGTGACACCATGGTGAATCCGGATGGCAGCCCCAACACGGCCCACACCACCAACCCGGTACCTTTGATCTTGGTGGACAAGGAACTGAAGCAGATAAAAAGTGGTGTTCTAGGGGACATTGCCCCGACCATCCTAAAACTGATGGGAGTGGCACAGCCTGAAGCGATGACACAAAAACCACTCGTTTAGACAAAGATGGGCAAATTCCATAGAATCAATTTATCTTTGCAGCTATGATTCAAGTCAAGACAGCAGAGCAAATCGAATTGATGCGTGAAAGTGCCTTAGTGGTCTCCAGGACCTTGGGCATGTTGGCCAAGGAAATCAAACCGGGGGCCAATCCCTTGCATCTGGATAAAATGGCCGAAGAATTCATCAGGGAACAAGGGGCAGTTCCTGGATTTTTGGGCATGTACGATTTTCCCAATACCCTGAACTGGAGCCCCAATGCCCAAGTGGTACACGGCATTCCAAACAATGACCCCTTGAAGGAAGGCGATATTGTATCCGTGGATTGCGGTGCACTCAAAAATGGTTATTACGGGGACCATGCCTACACTTTTGAGGTGGGCGAAGTGGCCGAGGAGACCAGAAAGCTACTGCGGGTGACCAAGGAGTCTCTATATATCGGTATTCGGGAATTCAAGGAAGGGAACCGAGTGGGCGATGTGGGCTACGCCATCCAAAAGTACTGTGAGGACCATGGCTATGGTGTGGTACGCGAACTGGTGGGCCACGGCTTGGGAAGAGAACTCCATGAAGATCCCCAAATGCCCAACTATGGAAAAAGGGGGCGTGGGAAAAAATTCGTCAATGGTACGGTGGTCGCCATAGAACCCATGATCAACATGGGAACAAGGCGCATCAAACAGCTGAAGGACGGATGGACCATTCTCACCGCGGACGGCAAGCCCAGTGCACACTTTGAACACGATGTGGCTTTGGTCGACGGAAAACCGGAACTACTTTCCACCTATCAATACATCTATGATGCCCTGGGCATCACCAGTGATGAAGAGGATGAATTCCGGAGCAAAAAATTGGTACTTTAGTGTAAAGAATTGACACTAATTTCACCAATTACTCCAATAAATGTCCCAAATCATTTATAAACACGAGTCCTACTTTGTCATTGGTCTATGTATGAATGTCCATAATGAACTTGGCAAGGGATTCAGTGAAGCTGTTTATGGCGATGCTCTTGAAATTGAGCTCAAGTCCAACGGAGTCCCTTTTCAAAGAGAGGTCAAATTCAATATTGAGTATAAGGGCAAAACACTGAAGCATCAATATTATGCCGATTTTATAGTGGATGACAAAATTATTCTGGAATTAAAGGCCATAGAAAAAATATCCAGTGGCCATATCAAGCAAACCATGAATTACTTGGCTGCATCCCAAATGAAGCTGGGCTTGATTGTGAATTTTGGCGAGGATCAACTTACGTATAAGAGAGTTTTACTTTAAGTCATTCGTGTAAATTTGTGTAATTCGTGTCAAAAATTTTTAAATACCTTCTCAATCTTATTCCAAGACCCCTTCTAATTAGATTGAGTTATTGGGTACGCCCCTTGATCGCTCTTTCCCTAAAGGGAAAAAACTTTACCGACCCCATTGATGGCAGAACTTTCAGGAGCTTCCTTCCTTACGGCTATGAAAATCCGCGGGAAAATGTACTCTCTCCTTCCACGCTCTCCTTGGAAAGGCACCGCCTGCTTTGGCTTTATCTCAAAAACGAAACGGATTTCTTCACCAAAACGCACCAAGTTTTGCACTTTGCCCCTGAACAGGCCTTTTACAAAAGGTTCAGAAGGCTGAAAAACATCGAATATACCACGACCGACCTCAATTCGCCTTTGGCGGATGTGAAAGCGGACATCTGCAACCTGCCCTTTGCCGACCATAGTTTTGATGTGATCCTTTGTAACCATGTATTGGAGCATATCCCCAACGATACCAAAGCGATGCAGGAACTCTTTCGGGTGATGAAACCGGGAGGGTGGGGCATTTTCCAGATTCCGCAGGACCTAAAACGGGAAAGGACCTTTGAGGACGACACCATCACCGATAAAAAGGAGCGGGCCAAAATCTTTGGACAATACGACCATGTGCGTATTTACGGAAGGGACTATTTTGACAAACTCCGCAGCGTGGGATTCACAGTCGAGGAAGTGGATTACACTTCCGTTCTTCCAAAGGAAGCCGTGGAACGGTACCGATTGGCCAAAGGGGAGATCATTCCTTTGGTGCGGAAATGATCATTGTGCAACCAACGTTTTGAACCCGGGAGTCATATATTCGTTGGTATTTCCCTCTTCATCCAAATAAATGATGTAAGCTTCCAATTCTCCGTGGTCCCCAAGAATCTTTTGGGACTCTTCCAAATCCATGGCCATAAAGGTCGTGGCAAAGGCATCGGCCAACGCACAGGTGTTCGCAACGACGCTGGTAGCCAATACATTGGAACTTTTGGTGTATCCCGTTTTGGGGTTGATGGTGTGCACATATTTCTTTCCCGTTTCAGGGTCCACCCTGAATTTTCGGTAGTTGCCCGAAGAGGCCATGGCCCTATCCTTAAGGGAAACTATCTGCTTGAGTTGGCGGCCCTCCTCGACTTGCGGGTCGTCTATGCCCACGGTCCATTGTTTTTCAGAAACCAGGTTGGTTCCTTTTGCCAGTACTTCTCCCCCCACTTCCACCAGATAGTTCTTTATGCCCTTGGCATCCAACATGGCCCCCAATCGGTCTATGGCATAGCCTTTGGCCACGGCATTAAAGTCAAAACGGATGGCAGGATGTGCCTTAAATATGGTATTGTCCTTATTGATGGCCACTTTGTCCCATCCCACATAAGCCAAGAGGCTATCTACCCGCAGGCTGTCCAGTTCTAGCTGTTCTCCGGGACCAAACCCCCACGCATTGGCCAAAACGCCCACAGTGGGGTCAAAATAGCCGTTTGAGGCCTTGTGTACCTTGTTCGAAATCTCAAAAACTTCCCTGAACATTTCATCCACAACAATGGTGGAGTCTCCTGCATTGATCTTGGAGATGTCCGATGTGGGAATGTAGGTGGACATAGATTGGTTCACCACTTGGAAAACAGAATCGATCTCTTGTTGGTAGTCCAATTCACTATCTGAAATATAAATGATGGAATACGTAGTGCCCAGTGCATTGCCCCAATTTTGGTTTTTGGTCCATTGCCCTTTCGTGCAGCATAAAAACAATAGGGACACCCCTAAAATGAATGTCTTTTTCATGGTCTATATCTCAATCAATCCTTGGTAGTCCACAATATACTCTTCATCCAGATACAACGGTAGCCCCCTGTCCTCAGCATTGGAAAGTCCTACCCCGGCATAAAAGGTCTTTGCTTCGAATTTCAGGGCATGGTCCTTCACGATCTGCATCAATTCAGCATCATATTCCCTTGGGTCCAGCGGAAACTCCACATTGCGCACCACGATAAAGTGCAGCAATTTTTCCTTGAGGCATACGTATTGGGGATTCTTTTTCAATTTACTGTTGATGGCCATAAACTCAAAGCCATCGGCCTCCAGTTCCCGTCCCACTATGTTCATGGCCAGGTTGTGCAGTTCCTGTTCTGTCAATTCTCTTCCCATAAGTAACAAAAAACCGATGCTTTGGGCATCGGTCGGTTTTTATATATTCCCCTCGTTGACCGCCCCGAAACCAATTTCGGGGCAAGTGTTTGAGGTCAAGTTTTCAACTTTTGGTCTATCCTCCAAAGTCATCGAACCTGATATTCTCATCTGGAATACCAAAATCCTGGCCCATTTTCTCTACCGCCTTGTTCATCAAGGGTGGTCCACAGAAATAGAGCTCAATATCTTCGGGAGTCTCATGGTGATTCAAATAATTTTCGATAACACAATTGTGGATGAACCCAACAAAACCATCACCTGCCTCATCATTGATGTCTTTCTTTACTTTCCAGTTGTCCTCTTCCAAAGGCTCGGAAAGTGCCATGTAGAACTTAAAGTTCGGAAATTCATTTTCCAATTTCTTGAAGTGGTCAATATAGAACAACTCCCTCTTGGAACGTCCACCATACCAATAGGTCACTTTTCTATTAGTCCGTAGAGTCTTGAACAGATGGTACAAATGTGAACGCATCGGCGCCATTCCGGCCCCACCACCAACATAGAGCATTTCGGCTTCGGATTCGTTGATGAAGAACTCACCGAACGGACCTGAAATCACCACGGGGTCGCCTGGCTTCAACCCAAAGATATAAGAGGAAGCGATTCCGGGGTTGACATCCATCCACCCATTTTTGGACCGGTCCCATGGCGGTGTCGCGATACGTACGTTCAACATGATTTCCCTTCCTTCGGCAGGGTAAGAGGCCATGGAATAGGCCCGCTCCACAGTTTCCGGATTCTTCATGACCAAGGGCCATAGATTGAACTTGTCCCATTCATTCTTGAACTTGTCCGGGGTTTCATGTTCCTCTGGGTGGGCCGTAATATCGATATCCGAATATTTCACCTCACATGGGGGTATCTCGATCTGGATGTAGCCCCCTGCCTTATAGTTCATTTCTTCGGGAATCTCCACCACAAACTCCTTGATGAAAGAGGCCACATTATAGTTCCTGACCACTTTGGCATTCCATTTTTTGATTCCAAAGACCTCTTCAGGAATGGTAATCTCCATATCCTGTTTTACCTTCACCTGACAGGCCAATCTCGCCCCGTGTTGCAATTCCTTTTTCGAGAAATGGGGGGTTTCGGTAGGCAATGCCTCACCTCCGCCCGATAGCACATGGCATTCACATTGGATACAGGTTCCACCCCCTCCACAAGCGGAAGGCAGGAATATTTTTTGGTTCCCCAAGGTGGAAAGAAGCGAACTTCCTGACCCTACCTCTATCTTTTTCTCACCGTTGATGGTGATGGTAACAGGACCTGAAGGGGACAATTTTTCTTTTGTAAAAAGCAACAATGCCACCAACAACAACAACAAAACCAAAAAGGCTACTACGGTAATCAGAATGGTACCTCCGGTACTTGCGGCTAAAATCATCTTTACTTGTTTATAACTTCGTTATAGGAGACTGTTTTTTCTTCGTCCTCCAGTTCCTTTTTGATCTCTTTTTCTTCTTTGGCCTCCACGGTAGTGGTCGCAGTAGGCTCTTCAGGCGGTTCATTGTCACCTGTGAGCATTCCTCCAAAACTCTGGAAACCAATACCCATCAACCCCGTAATGATAAAGGTAATCCCTAGGCCACGCAATGGTGCGGGCACATTGGAATATCTGATTTTTTCACGAATGGCAGCAATGGCCAAAATGGCCAAGAACCATCCTATCCCTGAGCTCACCCCATAATTCAGTGCCAATCCCAAGTTCGGGATCTCACGGGCCTGCATGAACAGGGAACCTCCCAAAATGGCACAGTTCACAGCGATCAGGGGCAAGAAAATACCCAATGAGTTGTATAGGGAAGGTGAAAATTTTTCGACCACAATCTCCACCAATTGCACCATGGTGGCAATAGTGGCGATGAAAAGGATGAACGAAAGGAAGCTGAGGTTGTAATCGGCATACTCAGGCCCTAACCAAACCAAGGCCCCATCCTTCAGTAAATATTGGTCCAGCAACCAGTTGAGCGGCACGGTAACACCCAAAACGAATATTACGGCGGCCCCCAAGCCTACGGCAGTGGACACTTTCTTGGACACGGCCAAATAGGAACACATTCCCAAAAAAACCGCGAACACCATGTTGTCTATGAAGATCGACTTGAAAAAAAGTTCTAAATGCTCTATCATGTTTCCTCAGTTTATGCTTCTTCTATTAATGACCTGTTTCTGGAACGTTGTACCCAGATGATGATGCCCACTACGATCAATGCAGCCGGCGGGATGATCATGAAACCATTGTTCTCGTACCCGATGGAATATAGGCCCGTCTTTGTCACGGGATCTCCAAGTACCTTGAACCCAAACAGGGTCCCAGAACCCAAAAGTTCCCTGAAAAATCCGACAATGACCAGTATGATACCGTATCCTGCCGCGTTTCCTATACCATCCAAGAAAGATTTCCATGGCCCGTTACCCAAGGCAAAGGCCTCAAAACGCCCCATGATGATACAGTTGGTGATGATAAGCCCCACAAAGACCGATAGGGTCTTGCTGAGCTCGTAGGCAAAGGCTTTGAGCACTTGGTCCACAATGATCACCAAGGTGGCCACAACCACCAATTGCACAATGATCCTGATTTTTGACGGGATAATGTTACGCATCAATGAGATGACCACATTCCCCATGGCAAGGACAAACATTACGGATATTGCCATTACCACGGAAGCCTTGAGCTCGGCGGTAATTGCCAAAGCGGAGCAGATACCCAATACTTGAATGGTGATAGGGTTGTTGTCCGCCAAGGGATCCAATATCAGATTCGCATCTTTTTTTGATAGTAGCGCCATATTACTTGGTTCTAATAGTTTCTAAATAAGGTTTGTAAAGCTTCAGGCTTTCTTTGATCATGGCGGTCACTCCATTTCCTGTAATGGTGGCCCCTGCCAAAGCATCCACTTGGTTGTCCTCTTTGTCGTTGTTCAAAGGATCGTTGTTTCCTTTGGCAACTGCCACACCTACGTAGCTGTTCCCATCCAAAACGGTTTCCCCTTCAAAATCGTCCATAAAGAAGCGCTGCTTGATATTGGCTCCCAATCCGGGGGTCTCCCCTCTATGGTCAAAGTATACTCCTTGCACCTTCATGTTCGAGTCCACGGACATAAAGCCCCAGATAGCATCCCAAAGTCCTTTGCCGTACATAGGAATGATGTAATATTCCTTACCATCCTTTTCCCCGACAAGCAAGGGCAGTTCGGCACTTTGCCCGTTTTTCACCTTGGCGAGCTCCTTCTGGACATCGATCAAGTAGGCGTTATCTTTTTCCTTTGCTTCGGAACCTACCACGACCAATTGTTTTTTGATATACTTGGCAAATTCGGCTTCCACTTCGGTAGTAGGAATGAAATCAACGCTGCCCTCTCCTTCATTGTTATTGACACCCATGGCATACAGGATGTTCTGCTGCTTTTCAAAACGCACGTTCTCGTCGATCTTTGGTTTAAGACCCGATGCGAAGAAAGCTAGGACAGAACCCACAATGACTACCATGATTACCGCAAAAATTACGGTATAGCTATTTTTTTCTGTGTTGATGGCCATAATACTTAAGCTGTTTCCGTTTTTAATGAATCAACCTCATCCGAAGTTTTTGGATATATGGTGGCTGTCTTCAACCGTTTCAATCTCTTTTTGATGTTGCCCCGTACCACATAGTGGTCAATGGTCGGCGCGAACACGTTCATCAGCAATATCGCCAAGAAAACACCTTCGGGATATCCTGGATTGAACACCCTGATCATTACGGACAGGAGCCCAATGAAGAATCCATAGAACCATTTGCCCCTATTGGTCTGCGATCCGGTCACGGGATCCGTGGCCATGAACACGATACCAAAGGCCAATCCGCCTACCAGCAGGTGTTTCCAGAATTCAAAGCTCATCAATGTGTAGAACTTGCTGTATTCGGGCAACCAACCTGCTTCCACGACACCATTGAAGATCAATCCCATGGTCAAAGCCCCGATGACGGCACTTACCATGATACGCCATGATGCTATTTTTGAAAAAATCAGGAACAAGGCACCTAAAAGGATCAACAACTTGGAGGTTTCCCCAACAGACCCAGGAATGAATCCATAGAACATATCCGAAAGGGTATAGCTAATTTCCGAAGCGTTTCCTTGTGCCAAGAAGCCCAATACGGTCTCCCCGGAAATGGCATCCGCCGTACCGGCCCTATCCACGGCTCCGTGTACCCAAACCTTATCCCCACTCATCCATGTTGGATAGGCAAAGAACAAAAAGGCACGAATGGTCAATGCCGGGTTGAGGATGTTCATCCCCGTACCCCCGAACACTTCTTTTCCAATCACTACACCGAATGCTACGGCAATCGCCAACATCCAAAGTGGGGTGTCAACGGGTACGATCAATGGCACCAACATTCCGGTCACCAAATACCCTTCTTCCACTTCGTGACCTTTGATCACGGCAAACAAGAATTCAATGGCAAGACCCACACCGTAGGACACGATCACCAAAGGAAGTACGGTGACCAATCCCAACCAGAAGTTGTCCCATGTCAAGAAATGCTCAAAAAGGTCAAAATTTTCAGGAAATCCGTTGATGGCCGAGTAATGCTGATATCCCGCATTGAACATACCGAACAACAAACAGGGCACCAAGGCCATGATCACGGTGTTCATGGTACGCTTCAAATCGTCGGCCGCCCGAACGTGTCCGCCACTGTGCGTGGTCTCGTTCGGTGTATAAAGAAAGGTATGCAGGGCGTTGAAGGCTGGCGCCATCTTTTTTCCCTGATACTTTAACTTAAGCTGATGTAATTTTTCTTTCATGCCCATATTATCCAAGTTCTTTTTGCAACAAATCCAAGCCTTCCCTGATTATTTGTTGGTGCGGTTGTTTTGATATGCAGATAAATTCGGTCAACGAGAAATCCTCGGGAGCCACTTCATAAAGTCCCAATTGTTCCATCTCGTCCAAATCCTTCACCATACAGGCCTTTAGCAGCTGAAGAGGATAAATATCCATAGGAAATACCTCTTCGTACTGGCCTGTTACCACAAAAGCCCTATGCTCACCATTGGTATTGGTGTTCAGGTCATATTTCTTTTTGGGCTGTAACCAAGAGAACGTCAAGGCCCTAGTGGTCGAAACTTTATTGAAAATCGGCTTGTTCCATCCAAACAGGTCATAATCATCACCCTCTGGTATAGCGGTAACCGTGTTGTTATAGAATCCCAAATGGCCTTCAGTATGGGTCTTTTTGCCAGTCAACACATCCCCATTGATCAACCTGAACCTATCCTCCTTCACCCCACTGGCATACAAAAAGGTGGAAATTTCGGCACCAATCTTGGTCGTGTAGTATTTAGGGGATTTGATGATGGACCCTGCAAGGGCAATGGTCCTTTCCGCATTGAACTTCCCTGTCAAGAGCAGTTCACCCAGAATCAACAAATCCTGGGGGGATATGGTCCATACCACCTCTCCTTTGTTGACGGGGTCGATCTGGTTGATCTGTGTACCCACCAACCCAGATGGATGGGGCCCTGACACCTTGTGTATCTCAATCCCTTTGATATCCATGAAAGGAGACCTATTGGACCTTCCCACGGACACGTGTATCTTCCCAGGCGTCAACTTGCCCAAGGCAGTGACCGCCACCTGGAGTTCCTGCTCCTTGTCCTTCAGCACATAATCCACATCGGCCGCCAAAGGAGCCGTTGCATAGGCTGAGATAAAGATGGCCTTAGGGGTCACGTCCGGATCGGCAATGACATCGTAGGGGCGCTGCTTTATGAACGGCCAACCGCCACACTGCAATAAAAAGCTCTTGATGGCAGGAGCTTCGGCAGTGTCCAGATCGGGCACTTTGTTGACCACATAATCCTGCGTTTTGTCCGCAAGGATCTTAAGGGTTAAAATCTTTCTCCTTGCACCACGTACAATCTCCACCAATTCACCGCTCACAGGGGAAACAAAGTGCATTTCTTCTTTGTTCTTGTTGTAAAAGAGGGGTTCGCCCGCTTTCACTTCTTCCCCTTGTTTCAACAACATTTTTGGAGTGATTCCGTGGAAATCATCTAGGTTTAGGGCATAAACGTTACTAGTAACGGCTTTGGAAGTAGTCTGCTCTGCTGCCCCGACGAGGTTGATATCCAACCCCTTTCGAATCCGGATGTCTTTAGACATATTGTTGTAGACCTTTTGTTATCAAAATCGGTCGCAAATTTAGTACTTAAAGGATTGTTTTCATAATAATTGTCCATAAAAATGGGATTATATCGAGCTAAATTCCCCAGACCCACTTTTTGTTTAACTTTACCCAAAATTATGGCCCTAAATGCGCTTTTTGATCAAACTATTTTTCCTGCTTTTTTTTGTGCACGGCATTTTTGCCCAAGTGCAGGACGAGGTAAACCCTCCCGAGAACATCAAGACCATCATTTTCAAGGGTCCCACCGAGGATCAGTTCCCGGTTGTACAATTGGGGGAATCCATGACCTTGGAGTTTGATGATCTTACTGCAAGCGAACAGGACTATTATTACACGATCATACACTGCGATTACGATTGGACACCATCCCAATTGTTGAAATCACAATACCTGTCGGGTGCCGACAACCAACGTATCATCGACTACGAAAATAGTTACACAACGTTACAGCCCTACTCCAACTACCGACTGACCATTCCAAACGAGAATGTGGACCTCAAGGTCACGGGCAATTATGTGCTCCAAATCCACAACAGCTATGGGGACCTCCAATTTTCCAGAAGGTTCGTGGTGTACCGCGATGTCGTTACGGTCGCTGGCATGGTCAAACGCTCGAGGGACTTCAACTTTTTGAACGAAAAACAAGTGGTGCAGTTTACCATCAACACGGGAGGCTTTCCGGTGGTGAACCCCAAAAACGAAATAAAGGTGGCCATTCTCCAAAACCATTTTTGGCCCACGGCCCTCTTCAACATAAAGCCCCAGTTTACCATCGGCACGGAACTGGTCTATAAATATGATAAGGAAACCGCTTTCTTTGGGGGCAATGAATTCCTGAATTTTGACACGAAGGACCTTCGCTCCCCCACCTTTGCCATATCAAGGATAGAAATGGGACAGGTCTATAACCACTACCTGTTCACCAACGAATATCGCTATGATAGACCTTACACATACTTCCCTGACATCAATGGCGATTTTGTGGTACGCACCTTGCAGGGCGAGGATGTTTCCAGGGAGGCTGAATATTCCAAGGTACACTTTAGCCTGCCTTACTCCGCCCAAATTGGACTGGACAACGTCTATGTGACGGGGAAGTTCAACAACTACGCCCTAGAGGAGGAAAATAAAATGACCTACAACGACGAAAGTGGCAAGTTTGAACTGACATTGATGATGAAACAGGGTTTTTACAATTTCAGGTATGAGGTGGAACGCCAGGACGGCACTGTGGAACCCAACTTTGTGGGCGGCAATTTCCACTTTACCGAAAACAATTATTTGATTTTGGTCTATTACAGGGATTTTGGCGACATGTATGACAGTATAATAGGTATAGGCTCTGTCAATTCCGCAACTATCAGCAATTAATTATCTTTAGTCCCATAACCCAACCACAAACCACGCATGGAAAAAAAAGGCAGTTTGATCAGCAAAGGCCGGTACGAACTCAGGTTCCGGGGCGTTGAATGCCTGAACTGTGGCCATCCATTGGACATGAGCGACAGGTACTGCCCTAGTTGCTCACAGGCCAACAGCACCAAAAAATTGACCCTGAAGGACTTTTTTGACGAGTTCATGTCCAGCCTGTTCAATTATGATTCCAAGCTGTTCAAAACACTTTCCACACTGCTGTTGAGGCCTGGGAACATCACAAGGGACTACATCAATGGAAAAAGGGTCACCTACACCAACCCCTTTCGTTTTTTATTGAGCTTGGCCTTCATCTATTTTTTGATGTTCACCTTCGACAATCAATTTTCAGACCTCGACAAGGCCGCCAAATCTTTCGACGGGAACATTACAGGGGGTTCTCCCGTTTCCTATAATGTAAAATCAGGCGACGTCGCGGTGGACAGTGTAAAGTTGAAACAACAGGCCGAGAACGTATTGAAATCCCTCGATTCCATGGAACAGTCCAACTCCAATTTCACTTTTGGGCTGAAAAAGTTCGATTCGATACGGAACTCCGACCCCGAAGTAGCACGCTCTTTCAGTATGTTGGATTCGCTTTCCCATTTGAACAACCAAAAACCAAAGGTGAACAAGGATTCGTTGATGGAGGCAAACCCTTCCTATTATTTTGACAGCATCAGCAAGGGAAAGGGCATGGATGCCTTTTCGGACAAAGTGGAGTTTTTTGTGCACATGATCAAAAAGGACACCTTGTTCTCCTTTGACCAAGCCAAAGAGAAGTACACTATTGAAAGTACCATCTCCAACAAAATGGCCTTCAATTCCTCCAATAATTTTTTGACCATCTTACAGCGGCCGAGCATCTTCCTGAAGAATACCATATCCAAGCTGCCGTTCGTCGTTTTCTTCTTCATGCCGCTGTTCACCGTCTTCATTTGGCTGGTGTACATCAGAAAAAAATACACCTACACCGATCATCTTATTTTTAGTTTCCACAATCAGTCATTGTTGTTTATCTTGCTCATCCTTAGCCTGCTGATCGACATGGCTTTCAATATATCGAGTGCATGGTTTTTTGTATTGGTTTTCAGTATTTATCTGTACAAAGCAATGCGCCGGTTTTATGGACAGGGAAGGTTTAAAACTATTGTGAAATATCTCTTTCTGAACACTACATTCATGATATTGGCATTCTTCATGGCGTTGTTGTTGTTCACAGGAAGCGTTTTTATCTATAACTAACATATGTTCACTCAAGTCACCAAAGGGATAAAGGTATCTGTGCAGACCAGTTTTGAGGGTACTTTCTTCAAAAACTATAGGATGCACTATGCTTTCGGGTACACCATTACCATAGAGAACCTAAGCAAGGACACGGTGCAGCTCACCGCAAGGCACTGGGACATTTTTGATGCCCTAAAGGACCTCGAAACGGTGGATGGCGAGGGCGTGATCGGCAGGAAACCCGTCATAAAACCCGGAAAATCCCACACCTATAGCTCAGGTTGCTTGTTGGCATCGCCCATTGGGGCCATGAAGGGCCACTACCACATGGTGAATTTTACCAATGCCGAAGAGTTTGAAGTGGACATCCCCACATTCAAGTTCGCTGCCCCTTTCGCCATAAACTAGGCACCACTTCCTTTCCAAATCGATTTTGCTTTTAGTAACTTTGTTGCCACTGTGTAATAAATATTCTAACAAAAATTAAAAGCAAACATGGGAAAAGGATTTTTTCAAGTTCCAACCGCAATCAACGAGCCGGTAAAAAGTTACGCCCCGGGCAGTCCGGAGCGCGAAGAAGTATTAAAACAGTACGAGGCCTATTACAATGGAAAGGTTGATGTTCCTCTTTATATTGGCAGTGAAGAGATCAAGACCGGAAACACCAGACCCATATCACCTCCACACGAGCACAAGCATATTGTGGGCCACTATCATTTGGCCGAAAAAAAGCATGTGGAACAAGCCATCTCCAACTGCCTGGAAGCCAGAAAGGCTTGGGCAGACCTTACTTGGGAGCAGCGTGCCGCCATCTTCCTGAAGGCTGCCGAACTCATCGCAGGCCCCTACCGTGCCAAGATGAACGCCTCGACCATGCTGGCCCAATCAAAGAACATCTATCAGGCCGAAATTGATTCCGCTTGTGAAATCGTGGACTTCTTGAGGTTCAATGTGGAATACATGTCACAGATCTATTCCGAGCAGCCCGAATCCTCCGAAGGGGTTTGGAACCGTGTGGAATATAGGCCTCTGGAAGGTTTTGTCTATGCCATTACCCCGTTCAACTTTACCGCCATTGCCGGAAACCTTCCGGCCAGTGCCGCAATGATGGGCAACGTAGTGGTTTGGAAGCCCAGCGACAGCCAAGTGTTTTCCGCCAAGGTCATCGTTGACGTATTCAAGGAAGCAGGATTGCCCGATGGGGTCATCAATGTGATCTATGGCGATCCCGTGATGATTTCCGATACCTTGTTGGCCAGTCCTGATTTTGCGGGGATACACTTTACAGGATCCACCCATGTCTTCAAGGAGCTTTGGAAACAGATCGGGAACAACATCCATACCTATAAAACATACCCTAGGATTGTTGGTGAGACCGGAGGAAAGGACTTTATCATAGCCCACCCTACCGCCAAGCCCCAACAAGTGGCCACGGCCATTACCCGCGGTGCCTTTGAGTTCCAAGGACAGAAATGTAGTGCTGCCTCCAGGGTCTATCTGCCCAAATCCACTGCAAACGAGATCTTGGATTTGGTGAAGGCGGATGTGGCGTCTTTCAACAAACCGGGCACTCCGGCCGATATGAGCAATTTTATCACCGCGGTGATCCATGAGGGCTCTTTTGACAAATTGGCCAAATACATTGATCAGGCCAAGGCCGACAAGGATGCCGAAATCATTGTAGGTGGCGGGTACGACAAATCTGTGGGATACTTTGTGGAGCCCACCGTTATTTTGACCACCAATCCAAAGTATGAGACCATGTACACCGAGTTGTTCGGCCCAGTGGTCACCGTGTATATTTATGAGGACAAGGATTGGAGCAAAACATTGGAGCTGGTGGACGGCACATCCGAGTATGGGTTGACCGGGGCCGTGTTGGCCAAAGATCGCTACGCAATCGACGAGGCCACCAGGGCATTGCAGAACGCTGCCGGTAACTTCTACATCAATGACAAGCCCACTGGGGCCGTTGTGGGCCAACAGCCATTTGGCGGTGCAAGGGCATCTGGGACCAACGACAAGGCCGGTTCCATGCAGAACTTGCTTCGTTGGGTTTCCCCTAGGTTGATCAAGGAGACCTTTGTGACCCCTGAAAATTATCGTTACCCATTTTTGGGATAGATTAAAAGCTTATTCATTAAATTCATGGCCATTATTCCAAAAGAATAGTGGCCTTTTTTCATCCTCTAAACGCAACAAAATGCCCAGACCCTATATTTTGGCCGAGACCAATTGGAAACATTTGAAAGACGAATCCTTTGATTTGGTCGTCCTCCCTTGGGGTGCCACTGAAGCCCATAACTATCACCTGCCGTATGCCACGGACACCATTGAAGGCACGGCAATCGCCGAAGAATCCGCACGATTGGCTTGGGACCAAGGTTGCAAGGTTGTAGTGTTGCCCACTATTCCATTTGGAGTAAATACGGGGCAATCCGATATCTATCTGGATATGAATCTGAACCCCAGCACCCAATTTGCCATTTTGAAGGATATATTGACCGTTTTGGACAGACAAGGAATCCATAAATTCATGATCCTCAACAGTCATGGCGGCAACAATTGGGAAGCACTGGTACGGGAATTGGGACTGCTCTTCCCCAAAATGTTCATCTGTGTGACCAATTGGTTCAAAATAGTGGGAAAAAAGGACATCTTTGAAAATCCCGGTGACCATGCCGATGAAATGGAAACCAGTCTCATTCTTCATTTGACGCCAGAATTAGTACTCCCCAAAGAAGATTGGGGGGATGGAAAAGAATTCAAAAATAAGATCAAAGCCTTTTCCGAAGGATGGGCCTGGACGGAGCGACCATGGTCCAAGATCAGTGCGGATACAGGTGTTGGTGATCCATCCAAAGCAACAGCAGAAAAGGGAAAGTTGTTTTTTGAGGCCGTTTGCTCAAAAATGGCAAAACTGTTCGTCGATATTGCCGATGCGGACACGGAAAACCTATATGAATGATAGCCCAATGAGCGTTATTCCACTATAAAACATCAACTTATCCATAATTTAAATGTAAAATTAACGTTAAGTAATTGTTATCCAAATGTAACTTTATTAACTTAACACCTTTAAATCATTTAGATATGAAAGAACGAATCAATGCATGGGGAAATTTGATGATCAAGAAATACGACCGTTTTTGGCAATATGCCAAGGACTATTCAAGAAAGTGCAAACGGGTCTATGAACGGATGTACAGCATCTAGTGACTTCCCTTGAATTTTTGTGGTAGATAGACCACCTTCTTGGTCTCAAAAAAATCCTCTTCAAAATACTCCTTCAAATCAAAGGTTTGAATGGTGGTATAATCCTTTAGCTCCTCAGTAAGGTCTCCGCCTTTGAGGTAAAGTATGCCATTTTTTCGCTCGTGCGATGAATCCTTTTTGATCTTGCCCTTCGTCCAATGCACAAAAGTGGGCATTGCGGCCACGGCCCTACTTACGATAAAATCATATTGGCCGGGCAGATCTTCGACCCTGGTGTGGATAGCAGTAACGTTCTGGAGTTTCAGCCCATCCACCACTTCCTGCACCACTTTCACCTTTTTCCCGATAGCATCCACCAAAGTGAACTCCACATTGGGAAATAAAATGGCCAGCGGAATCCCAGGAAATCCTCCCCCGGTCCCTACATCCAATATCTGACTGCCCTCATTGAAGGTCTGGATACGTGCAATACCCAAAGAATGGAGTACATGGCGAAGGTACAGCTCGTCAATGTCTTTCCGGGAAACCACATTGATCTTGGTGTTCCAGTCCTTGTACAAAAATTCCAACTCCTTGAAATGCTCCTTTTGTAAATCGGTGAGCGTCGTAAAATATTTGAAAACCAGGTCCGCATTCATATCCCAACTGTTAATTTCAACAAAATTAATACTTTTAAAGACCTTAACACCGTTCTAACAGGTAGTTGTTGATCTTATACGGTCAATAATGGTTACCTTTGTAAAAATTTTTTTTATGGATAAGAATACCGTCCGGTTTTCAAGAAAGGATTCAGCACAGTTTTTTAGGACACTGAACAAAAGAGTGAACGAATACTTCAATGAAAATGATCTCAAAAAAACCGGAAACTGGAAACTTCACCTCAAGACCATAGTGATGTTTGCCGTTTTTTTGACACCCTACTTTTTAATGTTGACCTTGAACCTGCCTTTTTGGGGCTATCTTTTACTTTCCATCACCATGGGAGTGGGCATGGCCGGTGTGGGCATGAACGTAATGCACGATGGCAACCACGGCTCCTATTCCAACAAGAAATGGGTGAACAAGCTGATGGGAAGCAGCATCTATATCTTGGCGGGCAATGTGTACAACTGGCAAGTACAGCATAACGTCCTCCATCACACCTACACCAACATCCATGAACACGATGAGGATATGGAAGCGGGTAGGATCCTAAGGTTCTCCAAGCATGCAGAATGGAGGAAACACCATAAGTTCCAACATTACTATTCTATCCTGCTGTATGGATTATTGACCTTCAATTGGGCCATCACCACGGATTTCCAGCAGATGTACCGCTATATGAAGCGCAAACTAAGCTACGGCAAACTTCCAAACCCCGTGATCAACTGGAGCACACTGGTCATTACCAAAGTAATCTACATCACTATTTGGATTGTCCTTCCATTGATTTTTGCCGATATTGCTTGGTGGCAAGTGCTTCTTGGGTTTTTCATCATGCACTATGTGGCCGGTGTTATCCTGAGTGTGGTATTCCAATTGGCACACATTGTGGACCATGCGGACACCCCTCTCCCCGATGAGGAGGGCAATATGAAGAACACCTGGGCCATCCACCAACTGTTCACCACTGTAAATTTTGGCACAAAGAACAAGATAGTGAATTGGTTCACGGGAGGATTGAACCATCAAGTGGAGCATCACATATTCCCGAACATCAGCCATATCCACTACACAAAAATTTCCAAAATTGTGAAACAGACGGCCAAGGAGTTTAATTTACCCTACAACGAATATAAAACTACCAGAAAAGCTATAATTTCGCACTTCAAACATTTGAAGGAACTGGGCAAAAACCCGTCACTTCAATACCAGTAAAAACTAGCATATCACATGAGCAACCATCTATCTGACAGGATCCAGAACATGTCCACGTCAGCAACTTTGGCCATGGCGGCCAAGGCCAGGGAGTTACGAAATGAAGGCAAGGATATCATAGGGTTGAGCTTGGGAGAGCCCGACTTCAATATCCCCGATTTCATAAAAGAGGCGGCTAAACAGGCCATTGATGAAAATTATAGCAGCTACACCCCAGTGGATGGGTATCCCGAGCTAAAGAAGGCCATCACCCTCAAATTCAAAAGGGACAATGGACTGGACTACGGACCCAACCAGATCGTGGTTTCCACAGGGGCAAAACAATCCCTCTACAATGTGGCCATGGTAGTATTGAACCCAGGCGACGAGGTGATCCTACCTGCCCCCTATTGGGTAAGCTACAGCGATATCGTGAAATTGGCAGAAGGTGTCCCCGTTGAAGTACCGACAGGGATCGAGACCGATTTCAAAATGACCCCACAGCAATTGGAGGCTGCCATTACCCCAAAGACCCGTATGTTTTGGTTCAGCTCCCCTTGTAACCCCAGTGGTTCAGTGTACAGCAAAGCTGAGTTGGAAGGTTTGGCCGAGGTCTTGAAAAAATACCCGGACATCTATGTGGTCTCCGATGAAATTTACGAACACATCAATTTCACCAAAGGAGGACACGTAAGCATTGCCGGAATCGATGGAATGTATGACAGAACAGTGACCGTGAACGGTGTTTCCAAAGCCTTTGCGATGACCGGATGGCGAATTGGATATATTGGAGCCCCAGAATGGATTGCCAAGGGCTGCAACAAACTTCAGGGACAGGTGACCAGCGGGGCCAATTCCATTGCGCAACGTGCCGTGATCACCGCTTTGGAAGCGCCAGTGAGCAAAATCCAGTACATGATCGACGAGTTCCACAAGAGAAGAGATCTTGTCCTCGAATTGTTGGGTGAAATCGATGGGTTCAAACTCAATGTACCCGAAGGTGCTTTCTATGTGTTCCCCGATATTTCCGCATTCTTCGGAAAAACATTGAAAGGGACCACCATCAACAGTGCCGAGGATTTTGCATTGTATCTGTTGGAACACGCCAATGTGGCCACGGTAACGGGTGAAGCATTCGGAAACCCCAACTGCATCCGTATTTCCTATGCAGCTTCAGAAAAAGAATTAAGGGAAGCCATTGCCCGTATCAAGGCCGTGGTGTAATTATAGGGATTCATGCTGAACTCGGTTCAGCATCCCATCCTTTTGGAAACATTGAAATCAAATCCTGAAAACCGGTCCAGGAGAACAAAAATTTCAATCAAAGCTATTCTTAGCACAAAAACCTCTTGACAACCTCAAGAGGTTTTTTATTACGTCTTTTTCCAGAAATATGGGGTAAGAACAATGAGTACGGTGAACAATTCGAGACGTCCCAACAACATCAAAAAGCCGCACCACCATTTTCCTGCCGGGGGAAGGCTGTTGTAATTGCTCACAGGGTTCAGTTCGCCAAACGCAGGACCCACATTGCCCAACGAAGAGGCGGCACCCCCAACAGCGGAGATAAAGTCAAGGCCCAAGAATCCGAGCACCAAGGAGCCTATGATGAAAAGCAACATGTACAGCACAAAGAAGGCGATCACATTGTACACGATATGCTCGGTCACTGTCTTTTCATTGTAACGGACAGGAATGATCGCATTGGGGTGCAGGGTCCGTTTGAACTCCAAAATACCATTTTTGATGATGATCAGGTGGCGCATCACCTTGATGCCCCCTGCCGTAGATCCTGCCGAGCCTCCCAGGAACATCAACCCAAAAAAGAAAACGGTCAAAAAAGGTGTCCATGCCGTAAAATCAGCAGACACAAAACCTGTTGTCGTGATGACCGAGACCACTTGAAAAAGGGCATGCCTAAAGGCACTTTCCGCCTCGCCCCACACCATGGGATGGTATTCAGAAACGCCAATATCTGCTTTGAAATAGACACCCAATGCAGCCAAAACACTAAAAATCAATATAAACCATAGGTAATACTTGAATTCCTCGTCCCGGAGTACTCGTTGCACTTTTCCGGTCAAGGCGAAATAGCTGAGGACGAAATTGCTCCCTGCCAAGAACATAAAAAGAATGGTGATGTACTGTATGATGGGTTGGTGGTTCCAGTAGGCCAAACTTGCATTTTTGGTGGAAAACCCACCCGTGGACATGGTCGCCAAAGAATGGTTGATCGCATCAAAAAAGGTCATCCCTGCCAGCTTCAGCAACAAGGTCTCCAATACGGTATAACCGAAATAGATAAGCCAAAGTCGTTTGGCCGTGTCCGTTATCCTAGGGTGCAATTTGTCCCCACCAGGACCAGGGGCCTCTGCCGCGAACAACTGCATGCCCCCTATACCCAACAATGGCAATATGGCAATGGCCAGCACAATGATCCCCATTCCGCCGATCCAATGGGTAAGGCTCCGCCAAAGCAAAATTCCCTCGGGGAGTACTTCAATATCGTCCAAAATGGAGGCACCTGTTGTGGTGTAGCCGGAAATGGTCTCAAAAAAGGCATCGGTTATGGAAGGAATGGACCCCGAAAAAAGATAGGGCAACATCCCTGAAATGGACATCACGATCCATCCGAAGGTCACCACAATATAGCCTTCTTTTCGCTTGACCTCCTTTTTATGCCCTCGGGTATAAAACATGGCCATGATCCCAAAAAGCATCGTGACAATGGCAGCAAGGGAAATGTCCAGAGTGGCACCATCCTTATATATGGCACTGGTAAAAGCGGCCAAAAGCATGAAAGAGCCGTTACAAAGGAGCAAAAGCCCCATAATGTGGATAATGATTCGTGTATTGAGCCTCATTATAGGAACAGCTTTTCTATCTTGGGAATGGCCTTGGGTAGGCAACAGACCACCACTTTGTCCCCTTGGGCTATCCTAAAATCGCCCAGGGCAATGATGCCCTCTCCATTCCGAATTACCCCTCCTATGCTCGCCTCGCGTGGAAAGTTCAGTTCTTTGATGATCTCTCCGTTTACCAATGAGGTAGCTTTTACCTCAAACTCCAATATTTCCGCATTGAGGTTGTTGAGGCGGGTCAATGCCAACACTTCGCCTTTTCGAATGTATCGGAATATGCTATTGGCGGCCAACAGTTTTTTATTGATGAGCGTATCCACACCAATGGAATGCGACAACTGGAAATAATCCATGTTCTCCACCAAGGCGATGGTCTTTTTTATCTTTTTGTTCTTGGCCACAAGACAGGACATGATGTTGGTCTCCGAATTTCCTGTGACGGCTATGAAGGCATCCATAGACTCGAGGCTCTCCTCTTCCAAAAGCTCCACATTCCTCCCATCCCCGTTGATGACCAGCGCATGGGGAAGTTCATCGGCAATATCGAACGCTTTTTCTTTGTTCTTCTCTATCAGTTTGACATTGAATTTTTTACTGCATAGGTCCCGTGCGGTCTTGAAACCGACCTTGCTCCCACCAAGGATCATCACGTTCTTGATCTCTTGCTTCTGCATCCCTGTGAGTTTGTACAATTCCTCCACCCCTTTGTCCGAAGTGATGAAATAGACCTGATCCCCTTCCTTGAACACAGTATCCCCACGTGGAATGAGGGTGAATTGGGTACCCATACGCTGCAAAGCAATGGGCATAAAATGCAATTCCGGGAAAATACGGGCAGCCTCCTTGACCATTTTGCCCACAAAGGGTGCGGTCTTGGGCAGGATCACGCCGAACATGGTCAACAGACCTCCTTCAAATTCGTAGGTATCGTTAAAAGCCGATTGGTTCAGCATCAACTGTATTTCCATAGCGGCAAGCCGTTCCGGGGAGATGAGCTCATCGATCCCCAACTCTTCAAACTTTAGGATATCCCGATTGTCCATAAATTCCGTGTTGGATATCCGGGCCATGGTCCTTTTACAACCTAGTTGTTTTGCCAATAGGCAAAGGGTGAGGTTCGTGGTTTCGGAGGCCGTGACCCCGATCACCAAATCCGAACCATCCACATCGGCATCCTGCAACACCTGAATGGAAGTGGCATCCCCCTTCAGGACGCGTATGTCCAAATGGTTGTCCGCGTAGGACAGCTTCTCCTTGTCCGTGTCGATCAAAGTAATATCTTGGGCTTCATAGGACAATAGTTTTGCCAAATGAAAGCCTACCTCACCAGCTCCAGCAATAATGATCTTCATTGATTAGAATAAGAGTGTTTCCAAATAATTTCAACTTGTACGCCACAAAATGGTGATCGAAGTCTAAATGACATACTATTAACATAATACGGAAAAGGTTCCGCTATTCCTCGGCAAAATTACACAAATATTTTTGTCTTCCTCCCAGATGCCTAAGTTGTATATTTGCCAGCAAATGGAAGCCATGTCAGAAAAAGTGACCCCCTATAAAGAATCCGGTCTGGGAAAAAAGGAGCAAGTAAGGCAAATGTTCGATAACATTTCCGAAGATTATGATGGACTCAACAGGGTGATTTCATTTGGCACCGATATCAAATGGCGCAAGCGCATTGTCTCCTATTTAAGGGAAAAATCCCCAAAGACCATTCTGGACATTGCAACCGGGACAGGCGACCTTGCCATAGCCTTGGCCCCAACAGGTGCCGAGAAAATCATTGGTCTGGACCTCTCCCCCGGGATGCTGGAAGTGGGAAAGGAAAAGGTTTCGAGAAAAAAACTACAGGATACCATTGAAATGGTAGTGGGCGATAGCGAGAACCTTCCTTTTGAGGACAATTCCTTTGATGCCGTGACGGTGGCCTTCGGGGTCCGGAACTTTGAAAACCTCGAAAAAGGACTGGAAGAAATACGAAGGGTCCTGAAAAAAGGGGGAAATCTGGTGATCTTGGAGACCTCGGTCCCTACCAAGACCCCGTTCAAGCAAGGATACCGCATCTATACCAAATACATTATGCCTACCATTGGCAAGATCTTTTCCAAAGACCGTTCGGCCTACACTTATCTGAGCGAATCGGCCTCGGTTTTCCCACATGGGGAGGCCTTCAACAATATTTTGGCCAAAATTGGGTTTATAGGAATAGAGAACAAACCCCAGACATTGGGAGTAGCCTCCATCTATGTCGCCACAAAATAGTTTGATGAAAAATGTCCTTATCCTGTTTGGACTGCTGATCCTCGCAAGTCCAAAATCCAACGCGCAATTTGGGGAAGACCCCATTCTCAACCTTCAGAACGAGGACAAGAGATTTTTGAACTGGGGGTATTATCTGGGTTTTAACCAATATGACTTTCAGTTCGAGTACAAGGACGATGTGGGCCGAGATGTCTTGGTCGACAAGAGTTTTGGGTTCAATGTGGGTTTGATCGGTGAGCTGCGCATCAACGAATTTTTGGACGCCCGCTTTGAGCCAGGACTTCTTTATACCGCACGTACCCTAGGTTTCCCTGGTTTCACCAGCCAGGCCGATGCCATCCGCGAAGTACGCTCTACCTACATTCGGTTTCCTCTTTTACTCAAGGCCAGTACCAAAAGGATCGGCAATTGGAAACCCTTTATCGTAGGCGGTGTCTACACATCGATGAACCTTGGGAGCAAAGAAGATAGTTTGGACGACAACAGCAGTGGTGAGTTCCGTATGAAGAAGAACGTCTATGGGTACGAATTGGGTTTCGGCATCGATTTTTACACGGAATATTTCAAGTTTTCACCCTCCATCAGGGGCGTTTTTGCCCTTACGGACGAACTTGTCCCCGACAACGACCCCAACAGTCCATGGACGGGCAACATCAATGCCATGCGAACGCGGGGCATCTTTATCAATTTCACCTTTGAATAAACTAAATCATTGAATATTTAGACTTCTGTAAGTCCAAGAATCCAACCATCTAAAAATCCAACTACCTCCTTATTTCGTTGAGAAGAATCGCCGTAGCCGTGGCCACATTCAAGCTTTCGGCGGTCTCTGCCCCAAACTGCGGAATGGAAATCCGCTCCGTGACCCATGCACCCACCTCATCGGAAATGCCATTGGCCTCATTGCCCATCACCAAAATGCCTTTGGCAGGAAGCTCTCTTCCATACACCGGTTCGCCATCCATAAAAGCACCAAAAATGGGTTGTTCGGCATTTTTCAAAAATTCGGGGAGAGGTGCATAAACTATGTTTACCCTTGCTATGGACCCCATAGTGGCCTGCAGCACCTTTGGGTTATAACAATCCACAGTGTCCATGGAGCAGACCAATTCCCGAATCCCGAACCAATCGCACAACCGTATGATGGTCCCCAGATTGCCCGGATCGCGCACGGCATCCAAGGCCACCACCCAATCCGACACTTCTGTTTTCAGGGGCTTGGGCATATAAAAAACCCCCAATACCCCATTGGGCTGCTTCAAACTGCTCATCTGTTTGAGAATGGCTCCAGAAACAAGTTCCGTTTCTCCCAATCCACTCCCTTTCCATGTCCCATCAACAAAAATCTTCAATGGCTCCACACCCGCTTGTAACAACTCTTTCACTAACTTTTCCCCTTCCACTACGAATAGGGCGTGTTGAGTTCGGTACTTTTTTTGCTTTAGGTTTACAACTAGTTTAATTTGGTTTTTTGTAACCATCTAAATCGTGTATTTTTGGCGTCTATGAGGGGTTCTTTAGGTCTAATGGGCAACTGGGCAAAAATAGGACTATTGTTGCTTATGTTGAGTACGATGGGTTGCAATACGCTCAAAAAGGTGGGGGAAGATGAATTATTGCTTACCAAGAACTCCATTTATGTCAACGAGGAAAAAGTCTCCACGAGTGAAATCAAGGGCCTGATCTCCCAAAAACCCAACAGCAGTGTCCTCGGCTATCCCCTTCGCCTGAACCTGTACAACCTTGCCAAGGAAAATCCTGATTCTTCATTCCAAGACTGGTTGCACAGAAAGGAAAAAAGGGAAAAACGCCTGAACAATCTCCTTTCCCAAAAGCAGGTGAGCCGATTGCAGGAATCCTTCATCGTAAAAGGTGCCAGTGAATTTCTGGAACGGGTAGGCGAGCCACCCGTGGTAATCGACACTTCGCTTACCCGAAAGTCCGTCGAGCGGTTGGAGGCCTACTACAACAGTAAAGGGTATTTCAACAACAATGGTTCCTACGAGATCGTGGAGGGCAAAAGAAAGAAAAGGGCCGAAGTGGAATACAACATCAACCTGAACAAACCCTACATCATCGATACCGTTCAGAAAAACATCACTTCGCCAGAGCTGGACTCCATCTACACTCTCTCTGCCAGACGGAGTTTCGTAAAGCAAGGCGAACAGTTCGACCTGGACAATTTCACTTTGGAGCGGGAACGGCTGACCACCCTTTTCAGGAATTCGGGAGTCTATAACTTTCAAGAAAGTTCCATCAACTATGATATTTTAAGGGACACCATAAAAAATGCCGATGACCAACTCATGGATGTCCAACTGAACATCAAAAAATTCAGGAGCACCACGGACAGTTCCGATACCAATGCACCCTATAGGATAGCCCGCCTCAAAAAAATCAACATCTATGCGGATTACGCCATAAACGGTGACTCGGATTCCCTAAAAACACTGGAATACGACAATTACACCATCCATTACCATGACAAGCTCAGGTACAGGCCCAAGGCGCTCACCGATGCCATTTTCTTTCAAAAGGACAGTATCTATAGGGATTTGGACCGGATAAGGACGTACAGGCAGATCACCAACCTGAACACCTTTAAATATCCCAACATAGAGTTCATTGCAGATTCCACCCAAACGGAATTGATCTCCAATATCTATTTGGCGGCGAAGCCCAAATTTTCGTTGAACCTGAATTTTGACGTCACCCATTCCAATATCCAACAGGTGGGAACAGCTTTCAGTACGTCGGTGATCACCCGTAATGTATTCGGGGGGGCGGAGACCTTGAACATTTCGGCAAGGGGATCTATCGGGCTTTTAAGCGATGCGTCGCTCTCCAACGAGACCTTCACTTCGGAACTTGGTGGGGACATCAACATTACCTTTCCCAGAATCTGGTTCCCTTTCAATACGGAAAGTATAATTCCCGGCTACATGCTGCCCCAGAGCAGGTTATTGGCGGGTACCAACTTCCAGCGGAACATAGGATTGGACAAGCAGTCGCTCAATTCCATACTATCCTACAACTGGTCGCCCACGGATAGGCTCAAGAACAATATTGAACTATTGAACGTCGAATTTGTGCGCAATGTGAACCCGGACAACTTTTATAACGTGTACCGGAACACTTTTTCAAACCTCGACAACATTGCGGACGATTTTCAAAACGACCCCCAATTTGCATCGTTCTATGAAACAGTGGACAATACCACTGATTCACTCCGTCTGAACATACCCGAAGGTGCCAACGAATTTGTCCGGGCAGTGCTCAACAACGAGGTTCCTGTCACCGAGGACCAATTGGACGAGGTGAACAGCATTGCGGAACGAAGAAGACGATTGACGGACAACAACCTCATTTTTGCCAGTAACTTCACCCATACCAAGAACAGCAAATCGGGCATCAACGACAATGATTTTTACCAATACCGTATAAAATTGGAAAGTGCAGGGAATGTCCTCTCGCTCATGTCAAATATTGTCCCCTACAATAAAAATGACAATGGACAGCTTTTGGTGTTCGGGGTTCCTTTTTCCCAATACATCAAGTCAGAACTCGACTACATACGACATTGGGAAATAGGTGATTCACAGGTGATCGCATTCAGGAGCTTCTTCGGAATGGCCGTACCCTACGGAAATTCGGACAACATCCCCTTTGTGAGGAGTTATTTTGCTGGGGGTTCCAACGACAACAGAGCTTGGAACGCCTACGAACTGGGACCCGGAAAGACGAGCAACATCAACGATTTCAATGAGGCCAACCTGAAACTGGCCTTCAATGTAGAATACCGCTTCCCCATAGCAGGGGACGTAAAAGGGGCCCTTTTTGCAGATGCAGGGAACATCTGGAACGTTTTTGACAACGAAAGCAACCCCGATGCCATATTCCAGGGAATTTCCTCTTTGGGCGACATTGCCCTTGGTACAGGTCTGGGACTCCGATATGACTTCACTTACTTTGTATTCCGGTTGGATGTCGGGTTCAAGACCTACAATCCTGCAAGAGTGGGAGCCGATCGTTGGTTCAATGAATACAACATCAGGAATGCGGTCCTCAATATCGGGATCAATTATCCTTTCTAGAGGAAATAATTTATTACTTTTGTTCCCTATTTTAACTCGAAACCATCTAAAACTATGTCCCATAATATTAAACCGGGCGTTGCTACCGGTGATGAAGTTCAGGCAATTTTCAAACATGCAAAGGAAAACGGCTACGCATTACCAGCCGTAAACGTAATTGGATCTGATACGATCAATGCGGTGATGGAGACCGCCGCAACACTGAACTCTCCGGTCATCATTCAGTTTTCCAATGGAGGAGCACAGTTCAATGCCGGTAAGGGACTTTCCAATGATGGCCAAAAAGCGGCCATACTTGGGGGAATAGCAGGTGCCAAGCACGTACACCAATTGGCGGAAGCCTATGGGGCAACGGTGATTCTCCACACCGACCACTGTGCCAAAAAATTGTTGCCCTGGATCGATGGGCTTTTGGATGCCAGCGAAGAACATTTCAAGGCCACAGGGAAACCTTTGTACAGTTCTCACATGATCGATCTTTCCGAAGAACCTTTGGAAGAGAACATCGAACTCTGTAAGGAATACTTGAAGCGAATGAGCAAAATGGACATGACCTTGGAAATCGAATTGGGTATCACCGGCGGCGAAGAAGACGGGGTGGACAATTCCGATGTTGACGATTCCAAACTCTATACCCAGCCCGAAGAAGTGGCCTATGCCTATGAAGAACTTTCAAAAATCAGCCATAGGTTCACCATAGCAGCTGCTTTCGGTAACGTTCACGGGGTCTACAAGCCCGGAAACGTAAAGCTGACCCCAAAAATTCTGAGAAACTCCCAAGAATACATTTCAGAAAAATATGGTGTGGAACATAACCATATCGATTTTGTTTTTCATGGAGGATCAGGTTCCACTTTGGAAGAGATCAGGGAAGCTATCGGATACGGTGTCATTAAAATGAACATCGACACTGACCTTCAATATGCCTTTTTGGAAGGTGTGAGGGATTATGTACAGAACAAATCCGCCTATCTTCAGGCACAGATCGGGAATCCCGAAGGGGATGACCAACCCAATAAAAAATACTACGACCCAAGGGTTTGGTTGAGGGAAGGTGAAAAAACCTTCATTGCCCGCCTCAAGAAAGCTTTTGAAGACCTGAACAACGTGAACACGCTATAGGTCATCTAACTAAATATTGATTACATGTCGTCTTGGTTTAAAAGAAAGGAAAAAGGAATACAGACCTTAACAGAGGAAAAAAAGGACACCCCAAAGGGACTATGGTATAAATCCCCCACAGGTAAAATTGTTGAATCTGAAGACCTTGCCAAAAATTTCTATGTAAGTCCCGAGGATGACTACCACGTTAGGATCGGCAGCAAAGAATATTTCGAGATTCTTTTTGATGACAACAAGTTCAAGGAACTGGATGCCAACCTAAGATCCAAAGACCCCTTGAAATTTGTAGACACCAAAAAATATTCCGAACGCCTGAAGGCCGCGGAGCAAAAGACCGGTCTGAAAGATGCCGTGAGGAGTGCCGTGGGCAAGTCGATGGGAAAGGAACTCGTGGTTTCCTGTATGGATTTCGCCTTTATCGGGGGCTCCATGGGCAGCGTGGTTGGGGAAAAGATCTCCCGCGCCATTGATGTGGCCATGAAGAAAAAGATTCCGTTCCTGATGATTTCCAAATCCGGGGGTGCCCGTATGATGGAAGCTGCGCTTTCCCTTATGCAGTTGGCAAAGACATCCGCCAAATTGGCCCAGTTGGCCGAGGCGAAGATACCTTACATCTCCTTGTGCACAGATCCCACTACGGGTGGGACCACCGCATCTTATGCGATGCTAGGGGACATCAACATCTCCGAGCCCGGTGCCTTGATCGGATTTGCAGGACCAAGGGTCGTCAAGGATACCACAGGAAAAGACCTTCCGGATGGTTTCCAGACCGCAGAATTTCTCAAGGAACATGGATTTTTGGATTTCATCACCCATCGCAGGGACTTGAAAAAGAACATCAACCTGTATATTGATTTGATCACCAATCAACCCATCAGGTCGTAAAAGGGGCCATTTGCCTCCCATTAAAATTTCATAGTCCAAAAAAAGAACTATCTTTGCGCGCTGATCGAAGGTCGATCGATACATAAAAATCATTTAAATAATATTGGAATGTATTTAACCAAAGAAGTAAAAGCCGACATTTTCAAGAAACACGGCGGCTCTGAGAGCAACACCGGTTCTACGGAAGGGCAGATTGCACTGTTCACACACCGTATTAACCACTTGACAGGACACCTTAAAAGGAACCACAAGGATTATAACACCGAGCGTTCCTTGGTAAGACTGGTAGGTAAAAGACGTAGTCTTTTGGACTATCTGAAGAAAAAAGATATTGAAAAGTACCGTACCCTTATCAAAGAGTTGGGTATCAGAAAATAAAAATGGAAGGGGAGGCCTTGGCTTCCCCTTTTTATTTTATTGGATTTGTTCCAATTTTAAAAAGTCCCGGTCCAAAAATCGGGCAAACACAAAAAGCTGCTTATAGTTTTTCATTGGTCAGTGCCCTTGGCACACAACAACAACACAACCCGATCGCCCGGACGGCGGTAGACCAAATGTTTAACGACCCAGATCATTAGGATCGGGTAAGATTATTTGTATGATTCCAAAAACTTTTAAAGAGGTCATTGACCTTGGTGACGGTAGGGAGATTTCCATCGAAACCGGAAAATTGGCAAAACAGGCCCATGGTTCTGTAGTTGTCCAATCAGGCAAATGTATGTTACTATGTACAGTTGTCTCCAATTATCAAGCTTCGGATGTGGACTTTTTGCCACTTACCGTAGATTATCGTGAAAAATTTGCCGCTGCGGGACGCTATCCAGGTGGTTTCTTCAAGCGTGAAGCAAGGCCCAGCGATGGCGAAGTGCTCACCATGAGATTAGTGGACAGGGTATTGCGCCCATTGTTCCCCAAAGATTACCACTCAGAGACCCAGGTCATGATCCAATTGATGTCCCACGACGAAGATGTCATGCCGGATGCCATGGCAGGATTGGCCGCCTCTGCAGCCATCCAATTATCCGACATTCCTTTTGAGTGCCCCATTTCTGAGGTTCGTGTAGGTCGGGTGAACGGTGAGTTCGTTATCAACCCTACCATGGCACAATTGAAGGAGTCCGACATCGACATGGTGATCGGTGCTTCCGAAGATTCCGTGATGATGGTGGAAGGTGAGATGGGTGAAATTTCCGAAGAGGAAATGGTAGAGGCCATCAAATTTGCCCATGAAGCCATTAAGGTACAGTGTGCCGCACAGGTCAGATTGGCCGAAGCCGTTGGTAAAAAAGAAACCAGAGAGTACGAACAGGCCGTTGAAGACGAAGCACTTCAGAAGAAAATCCATGACATGGCCTATGACAAGGTCTATCAAGTAGCCAAAGCAGGTTCTTCCAAAAAAGAACGCAGTGAGGCCTTTGCCAATATCAAGGAAGAGATCAAGGCCGCTTTTTCCGAAGAAGAACTTGAAGAATTTGGTGGCTTGGTCTCCAAATACTACCATAAAGCCGAAAAAGAAGCCGTCAGGAACCTTACTTTGGAAGAAGGCCTTCGTTTGGATGGAAGGAAAACGACCGACATCCGCCCCATTTGGTGCGAAGTGGATTATTTGCCCTCCGTTCACGGTTCATCCATCTTTACCAGAGGGGAAACACAGGCATTGGCAACGGTGACCTTGGGAACTTCCAGGGAAGCCAACCAAATAGACATGCCTTCCTTCGAAGGTGAGGAGACATTCTACCTGCACTATAACTTCCCTCCTTTCTCAACAGGAGAGGCAAGACCTATACGCGGCACTTCCAGAAGAGAGGTCGGACACGGTAACTTGGCACAACGCGCACTTAAAGGAATGATCCCAGCAGATTGTCCTTATACCGTTCGTGTGGTTTCCGAAGTATTGGAATCCAACGGTTCCTCTTCCATGGCTACCGTTTGTTCGGGCACCATGGCCTTGATGGATGCCGGTATACAATTGAAAAAACCCGTTTCCGGTATCGCCATGGGATTGATCACGGATACTGAAAGTGGCAAGTATGCCGTTCTTTCGGATATCTTGGGCGATGAGGACCACTTGGGCGACATGGACTTTAAAGTTACAGGTACCGCAGATGGTATCACTGCCTGCCAAATGGACATTAAAGTAAAGGGACTTTCCTATGAAATCTTGGTAAAGGCATTGATGCAGGCCAAGGATGGAAGGTTGCATATCTTGGAAAAATTGATCGACACGATCGCAGCCCCAAGACCAGAGGTGAAACCTTACGCTCCAAAAATCATTACCCGAATCATTCCTGGTGAGTTCATCGGTGCACTGATCGGAAAAGGTGGAGAAGTCATCCAAGATCTTCAAAAGAGATCCAAGACCACGATTGTCATCAACGAAGATCCAGATACCGAAGAAGGTATCGTGGAAATTTTGGGTACCGACCAAGATGGCATCGATATGGTGTTGGCCAAAATAGACTCGTTGATGTTCAAGCCTGAAGTGGGCAGCGTTTACGAAGTGAAGGTTATCAAGATGTTGGAATTTGGCGCCGTGGTGGAATATACCGAGGCTCCTGGTAACGAAGTATTGCTCCACGTGTCCGAATTGGCTTGGGAGCGTACCGAAAATGTTTCCGACGTAGTCAACATGGGAGATGTCTTTGACGTGAAATACCTAGGTATCGACCCAAGGACCAAAAAGGAAAAAGTGTCCAGAAAGGCACTGTTGCCCAAACCGGAAGGCTATAAAGAAAGACCTCCAAGAGATGATCGTGGTGGTGACCGAAGAGGTGGCGACCGTGACCGAAGAGGTGGTGACCGTGACCGCAGAGGTGGCGATCGTGACAGAAAGCCCAGAAGGGACTAAGTCAACTTTCATATTATAAGAGAAACCCTGGGAAACATTCCCGGGGTTTTTTCGTTTTTAGAAAACTTTTAGAAAGAAAATCCGCCAAAATGTAACTTTTTAAATTTTTCAACGTATAACCTAATGAGCCTCTGCTCACAAACTTAATTTGAAGGGAAAATTTTTAGATGAGACAGTTAAAGATTACAAAACAGGTTACCAATAGGGAAACCGCTTCGTTGGACAAATATTTGCAGGAAATCGGCAAGGTGGATCTGATCACCGCCGATGAGGAAGTGGAGCTGGCACAACGGATAAAGGCGGGAGACCAGGTAGCCCTGGAAAAATTGACCAAAGCCAACCTCAGGTTCGTCGTTTCCGTGGCCAAACAGTACCAAAACCAAGGACTCACCCTTCCCGATTTGATCAATGAAGGGAACTTGGGATTGATCAAGGCCGCTCAACGTTTTGACGAGACCCGAGGATTTAAATTTATTTCCTATGCCGTTTGGTGGATCCGTCAGTCCATTCTTCAAGCCTTGGCGGAACAATCCAGGATTGTGCGCTTGCCCTTGAACAAAATCGGCTCCATCAACAAGATCAACAAGACCTTTGCTTTCTTGGAACAGGCCCACGAGCGTACCCCATCTGCCGAGGAAATTGCCAAAGAATTGGACATGACCGTGGAAGATGTGAAGCAATCCCTGAAAAATTCGGGCCGCCACGTATCCATGGATGCCCCTTTGATCGATGGTGAGGATTCCAATCTGTATGACGTATTGCGAAGTGGGGAGTCCCCTAACCCGGACAAGGAGCTTTTGCATGAATCCTTGCGCACGGAGATCGAGCGTGCACTGGAGACCTTGACCCCGAGAGAGGCCGATGTTATCAGGCTTTACTTCGGTTTGGCCGGACAACATTCCATGACCTTGGAAGAAATCGGCGAGACTTTTGACCTGACCAGGGAAAGGGTCCGACAGATCAAAGAGAAGGCCATCAGAAGGCTAAAACACACCTCCAGAAGTAAGATTTTAAAGACATATCTGGGATAAAGTGCTAAAAAAACACAATAAATTACAGTTAAACATACCTTAAATTGTTTTTTTGGCAGGAAAGTTGTAATTTGTGTACCTACAACAGTTAATCATGACTGTTCGTTTTTTGATTGATGAATAAACTCCGGCTGATTACCGGAGTTTTTTCATTTATAGGAAGCTTGTAATTGGCTAACTTTGTACCATGGACAAGACAATAATCGCCCCCTCGTTACTAGCCTCTGATTTTGCCAATCTGCAACGCGATATCGAAATGGTCAACCAAAGTGAGGCCGATTGGTTCCATTTGGACATCATGGACGGGATGTTCGTTCCCAATATTTCCTTCGGGATGCCTGTGGTGGAAGCCATTGCCAAGCATGCCAAAAAACCATTGGACACCCATTTGATGATCATGGACCCCGATCGGTATATCAAAGCCTTCGCGGAATTGGGCGTGGACCATCTGACCGTGCACTATGAAGTTTGTCCCCATCTGCACAGGACTTTGCAGGCCATAAAGGCAGAGGGTATGAAGGCCGGTGTGGCCATCAACCCACATACGTCCATCAACTTGTTGGAAGATACCATCCAAGATATCGACATTGTAATCGTGATGAGTGTAAACCCCGGTTTTGGTGGGCAATCGTTCATTGAGAACACCTATCAAAAGGTGAAAGACCTGAAAAAACTGATCCAACGAAAAAATGCAAATACCCTGATCGAGATAGATGGGGGCGTCAACGCGGCCAACGCCAAGAAACTGGTGGAACACGGTGCCGATGTTTTGGTAGCCGGCAGTTTTGTGTTCAAAAGCAAAAATCCGACAGAAACCATCAAAGATCTAAAAGAAAGGACGTTATAATGCAGGAGTTTGATGTTGTAATCATTGGGGGCGGCCCCATCGGCATTGCCTGTGGGCTGGAAGCCAAAAAAAGAGGCCTCAGCTATATCATCATTGAAAAAGGACCCATTGTCAACTCACTGTTCAACTATCCCATCAATATGCAGTTTTTTTCCTCTTCGGAAAAACTGGAAATAGATGGCATCCCCTTTATCAGCAAGGAGGCCAAGCCCAAGCGCAACGAAGCCTTGGAATACTACCGAAGGATCGTGACCTCCAACCAACTGGACATCCACCTGTTTGAAAAGGTCATCACCGTGGAAAAAGAAAATGATATTTTCCAGGTCAATACCGACAAAGATCAATACAAGGCAAAAAATGTGGTTGTGGCCACTGGCTTCTATGACTTGCCCAATCGCATAAACGTGCCGGGCGAGGATTTGCCGAAAGTATCCCATTATTACAAAGACCCCCATTTTTATGCCAGTCAGAAATTGGCCGTGATCGGGGCCAGCAACTCGGCCATCGATGCCGCTTTGGAATGTTGGCGAAAGGGCGCGGAGGTCTCTTTGATCATCCGTGGGCCAGAGGTAGGCCCAAGGGTAAAATATTGGGTGCGCCCCGACATCATCAACCGAATCGAGGAAGGCAGTATCAAAGCCTATTACAACAGTACGGTGAAAGAGATCGCCCCAAGGGAAATCATCATTGACACCCCAGAGGGCGAGACTTCACTGGAAAACGATTTCGTGCTCGCATTGACGGGCTATATGCCCAACTTCACCTTTTTGGAAAGGCTGGGCATTGCTCTTTCCGACGATGAAAAGCGGCTTCCTTCCTATGACCCCGAGACCATGGAGACCAATGTGCCCGGACTGTTCTTGGCCGGAGTGATCTGTGGTGGGATGGAAACCCATAAATGGTTTATCGAAAACTCCCGTATCCACGCCCCCATCATCATGGACGCCATCACGCACAAGGAAGCATCTGTGTAATAGTTCAATCCATCTGACAATACGTCCGCATTGATCAAGTTTCTCCAAAGGAAAAGCCTCCGGCATTACCCGAAATGAACCATAGCGTGCAAAACTGTATTCGTTTTGCATTTTTATCTTTGTTGATGTTCAACCCCAAAAGTTTTGGATATGACCAAGATCATCATAGCATCCGATTGCGGAAATTCACCGAAAAGGGAATTCCTAAAAAAACTGAACATTGCCTTTGCGAAAGGGGATGTGGCCTTCCTGGACGCCTGCGTGACCGATAGTATCCGCTGGGAAATTATTGGGGACAAGACCTTGGAAGGAAAGGAAACCTTCCTGAAGGAGTTGGACACGATGAAAGTGTCCATTGCCTCAGAACTTGTCCTTCACAAAATTCTGACCCATGGAAAGGAAGGAGCTGTGAACGGCACCCTTAAAATGCATGATGGGAAAAAATATGCCTTTTCGGACTTCTATGAATTCAGCAGTGGCAGAGACGCCAAAGTAAAATCCATCATCTCCTATGTCATCAAAATTTGATGCCTGTACAGTTTTAGGGTGTTCAAAAATCAAGGCGATGGCTTACTTTAGCACCAGTAACCCCATCAACTTTGATTATATCTATGAAAGCACTTGCTACCATTGGACTATTGATCTTGAGCAATACCTTCATGGTGGTTGCCTGGTACGGCCACCTCAAATTCCACGAATGGAAATGGTTCAACAAACTGGGCCTGATCTCCATTGTACTCATCAGTTGGGGAATTGCCCTTTTTGAATACATGTTCCAAGTGCCCGCTAACAAGATCGGGTTTCGGGAAAACGGGGGACCGTTCAGTCTCATTCAATTGAAGGTAATCCAGGAAGTCATCACTTTGGTGGTCTTTGCCATCTTTACCCTAGTGGTCTTCAAGACCGAGACCTTTAGGGCAAACCACATTATTTCCTTTATTTTTCTGGTCTTGGCGGTCTATTTTATGTTCAAAAAGTAAACGCGGTATCCAGTTCAAATGGTCTTGAGCTGAGCCTGCAACACTTTGTTGGCCTTGAGCATGGCCCTTCCATCCCTAAAACTCAAATAGGAATGTCCATTTTGGTGGTTGAGCATGCTCACCTCGCACATCAAGCCCCAATGCCGCGTAATCTCCCGCCATGCAAACCATAGGGAATGTTTGGGGTCATAAATGTGGGTAGCCTCCCCCCCTGCCCCATTGATCTCAATGGCACAGAAATTCTTCCCTTCGCACAACTCCTCAAACGTATTATAGAGCACATCCAACCTACCGTAATGAAAATCTTCCATGGGAATGCAAACCTCATTTATGGTCTTGGTGAGTGCATCGTTCAATTTATGGCTGATGTCCACAAACTTGGCGCCCCTCGTGTGGCTTCCGTAGGGGACCAGGATATATTCCTCCCCTTCTCCCAAAATAGTGTGGAGCCGCTCTCCCAACTTCTTTTGGAGTATATGCAATTGCAGGTGGCTTCTCGGATTTTTCTTGATGAGTTCCAAGATGGTGCTTTTTCCGTCCCCAATAACGGAAAGAAATTCTTTGGACACAATTCCTGTGATCTTCCCATGGGTCTCCCCTGGCCTTCGTACATAAAAAATACCGACTTCATTTCCGTAGGGAATCAGTTCCTGGACCAGATAGTGGGAAGGGGTTTTCCGAACATAGTCCCTGAACTGCTCCTCATCATGTATTTTTTCCACCCCAAAGGATTTCATCCCAATGTCAGGTTTGGCAATAAAGGGAAAGGATATGCCTGAAGTCCGTATTCGCCCTAGGGCTACATTGGGCGCCTCATCCTTGGTAATGAAGACTGTGTTGGGGATGTACTGACGGGGTATCAGTCCATAGATCGACATTTTGGATTCCATGGCCATTCCTCCATTTTTCATGCTGGGATTGGCGGCATTGAAAAAGAAAAAGGAACCTGCCTTTAGGGAATAGAAGAGCCAAACCGGGAACAGTGGATAATAAATGGCCCATAACGGCCAATATTCCCAATGGGTGAGTTTATGCCACTTCAATTTTAGGGAGGTCATTCTTTACACAGTGAGTTGGTTCGGTGAAAGGGAGACTTCGAATGCCTTATCGTTCAGTAGGTCGATGTGCTTCAAGAGGCCCTGCCCTTCATGCTCCAATATGGTCTGGGTCACACTGAAGGTCTTCAACCCGGTTTCACGGTCAATGATAAACCCGTTCTCAAAATCCTCATGGTTGTTGGTATGAAAATCAACTACATCCGAAGCCTCAATGGGATGGGTTCTTTTCATAAATCCATCGAACAACGAAGCTCGGCGCCCGATGACGGCATCATCATACAAGGTAACAGATGACCAGATATGGCTTTTGGACTTGTCCAAGGGCCTAAAATATTTTTGTCCGCCATCCCACCTGAATTCCAATAAATGGGCATGGAACAACACAAGAGTGAAGGGTTCAATGTTATAGAGATCGATTTCCGAGAGCATGGTCAGTGGGGCTTCGCTACCAATGATGTCCAAAAGGACCAAACCACGGCTTTTTGCATAGTTACCATTGGAGCTGTGTTTCACAAAGGCCCCGTTCAGCAGAACCGCTATGGCGCCGTTGTCGTTGAGGGCGAACCAAGTGCCCCCGGCCTTGGGATCCTTGGGAAAGAGTACTTTCACGGAACCTAAGGTTTCTTCTTTGGGTTCATGGGCCAGTGGTCGGGAGATGTGCTCATCCCTGTTGGATGTGATAATGTACTTATCCCCCGAAGGTACAAAACTTACTGTGCACATGCCTTTCTATATTGTATGGTGGACGGCGCCACTCCGAAAGATTCCGGAAGCTGCTTTTCCGTAAAATGTTGGATACCTACTTTGATGAGCGCATGGTGGTGGATGGTATGCTCTAGATTGTACATCACTTCCCTGTGGTAATTGGATTCCAAACAGACATCCTCACCTCCCAGTTCATAATTGACCTTGATGGGCTTGTTGGGGCGTTCCAACCGGTCCTGGATCCAACTGAGCTGCTCAATGGCAAAGGGAAGTTCTTCGGCCAATTTCAGGTTGCGCTCCCGTCGATCATAGGAAACATCGGCGGTCTCATAACCATTTATCAAACAAAGGTACAGCTCAATGATATGGCGGGTATGCTGGCCGATACTGGAGTTGGAGAGTACACTACATGACTGTGCATAACAATCCTTTGGCAATTCCAAAAGGATGTGTTTAAACTGCTCAAGGGTATCCAAAGAAGATTTGAACATACTTACTCAATTTTATGATGAATTCGTTTTTTGATGAAAATGAACATAAGGTAGAAAGAAAATCCAAGGTACAACAACCCCATCATCAGATTTGTGATGGTATGATAACGGTCGTAGTTGGCAAAAATGAACTTGCCGGCCAGAATAAAAATTCCCAAACCGACGAGGGTTCCCAAACCTATGCCCAGTATATAAAATACATAATGACTGTTCGATCTCTGCAAAATCCCTTTGCGGTCCAATACTTGGTTCCAGGTCATCCAAAAAGGGAACTGCAAGGGGTTCAGCGCGCTCAGCAACAGCCCCAACACAAAGGTCGATCCAATCTGAGGGAAAAAATCCGTCTTGGAATCGGTCACCGTAACGCTGTCCATTTCCAAAAAACTGGACAAGGACAAATAGAGCAAAAAAACAATGCCGAGGGGAAGGATATACTTCAGGGCCCTTTCCCCCAAATGTAACCTTTCATTCCCGTAGAGGGTGATCCTGACCACCGAGAGTTCTACCAAAACCACAGCCATGGCAAACCAAATTGCCGAGACCAGACCCTGTGAAGCCGCAATGTCAAAAGCAGTAAGATTGAGCGTCCCGAAGGGCAAAGCCCCAACGAAGCTGATCAGCAAACCATAAAAACAGACTTTTGCGTAATTGGGCATATAGAGATTAGTTGTTAATGGAGCTCCAAAACGTATGCACAGAACAGGAACAACCTGCACATTAGACTTGGATTTCTTCGGAATGTTACGGATTCTTGATCTTTTTCCAGTTCTCGTCCGCCTTGGTTTTCAGGACATTTGGAGATTCTTTGAGCCATAAGTCCAAGGTATTGGTATTACCAGCGTTGTAGAACAGGTAAAGTTTCCCCTGCCTGATCTCAAAAGTTTCCGGGTCCACCCTTACCTTTTTTCCAGACACGGCCACAGCATAGGCACAATATCCTCCATACTCAGGTAGATATCTTGTAGGTTCAGCCATGAATTTTTCCATATTGGATTGGCTTTCGAACTTATATTTCACCCCATCATATTCAGTTGTATACTCCTTGAGCCCTTCATGGGCCTTACCTGAAAAATAGGAAACCACATCATATCCATTAGCGGCATAGCCCTTATGAACGTTATAGTCAACACTCTGTGCATGGGCAAAAAAACTGATGGTCAAAAAGAGGGCAAGAAGCGCTTTTTTCATATGTACTTGTATTTACGTTTCATTTGACCAACATGGGAAATCCAGTGGTCTGGACTGGGTTAGTCAGAAGGTCTTTTTATTCCTTTCACCGATTTATGATAAAATCCAAACCGATCGACCACACTTCCAGGCTTTGGCCATCATCAAAAAGCACTCTTTTCTCCTTCAAAAATTATTTACACTTCTTCAAACCGCTCATCCGTCAACCCAAAATGGCTATCCATCAATTGTCCCAAAATTCCTCGAAGCCATTTGCTAATTTGAATATCGAAAGCTTGGTTACTGACTAATAAGTAACATTCAATTTATGAAAACAACACTCTTGAATATATCAAAAATGTCCCTTCTTCTTTTCTTGGGACTTGGCACCATCTTGATTTCCTGTTCAGGTGAAGATGGCAAAGATGGAATCGACGGCGAAATGGGACCTGCTGGTCAAGATGGAAATGCCAACGTGATCGTTTCCGATTGGATGCCCTTTGTCTGGAGCCATACCAATGAGGTGGATTACGCTTGGATGGACATTCCTGTTGAAAACATTTTGGATTTCGCTGAAAGTGGAGGGGTTGTGATGGTGTATTTAAGGATCGATTATGGTGGTACAACTGTTCGGGCACTCCCAATGTACTCCAACTATCAGAGCTACGAGTTTGCTTATGGCAAATTTGGTACAAGTTTTACAGGTATCAGAGTGTTTGTGACCCATTCCAATCTTGACATTGTGGAAAACGACCCAGCCACACGTATACGCTATGTACTGATACCCGCCAACATCGCTCAGACCAGCGGCATAACCAATCAAATACCAAAGGAGTTTGACGAGATTGCCAATTTACTCGGGTTGGAGCAATAGGTTTCCATGAAATTATTGTTCAACATTTTTTAAAACAAAGGTGCGGTTTTACCTTCCCAAAATCACTTCCGCTTCTTCAAACCGCCCATCCGTCAACCCAAAACGGCCATCCGTCAATTGTCTGAAAATTACTTGAAACCACTTTCTAATTTTGGTCTTTACATGAATTTAATCCGAATCCCAGCACTGATATTTTTAAACCATTCTTACCAATTTTATATATACACCCTACATCAATTCATTATATGAAAAAAACACTTTTACATCTATCAAAAATATCCATCCTCCTTCTGTTGGGGTTAGGCATGATCATCGTTTCCTGTTCTGGCGAAGATGGCACAGATGGAATCAATGGAGAAATGGGAGTCCAAGGAGCACAAGGTCCACAAGGGGAACCAGGAACGCAAGGAGCACAGGGGGAACCGGGGACACAAGGCGAACAAGGACCTCAGGGAGAGCAAGGAGAACAAGGACCCCAAGGGGAGCAAGGACCTCAGGGTGAGCAGGGAGCACAAGGCGAACCCGGTCAAGATGGACTGGACGGACAGAATGGCCAAGATGGGAACGCCAATGTCATCGTTTCCGATTGGATGTACATCGTTTGGGACAATGCAGATAACAATGTTCCTCCTACTTGGGGAGAAATGATCATCGAAGAAATTCCTGGCATCAATGACATTAATGTATTCATAGACACAGGAGGAGTCGTTCTTTTTTATTTGAGACGTGATATCGGCTTGGCCACCTTTACAACACCACTTCCACATCAAGATGGTTCGGAACGCATCTTTTCATATGCTGTGACCTCTACCGATCCCAATCTTTTTGTGCCCGGATTGGTCATAAGAGGTGAATCGATCAATGTTTCCTCTATGGAAAACAGCGATAACTATTTGATAAAGTATGTGATTGTCCCTGCCAACATTGCACAAGCCAGTGATCTGGTCAACAATATGCCCGAAAGTTTTAGTGAGGCTGCAACTTTACTTGGATTGCAACAATAAGTTTTTGTCCAGATAAAAATACTGCATATCTGTGTTTGAAATCAGCCCATTACACTTCCGTTTTGCTGGTGAACAGACAACACCGAAATAAACCCCACTCATACCAACATCATATACATTTTTACTAATCCATTTTATTTATTTTATGAAAACAACACTTTTAAATCTATCAAAATTGACCCTTCTCCTTTTCTTGGGGATGGGTATTGTCTTGGTTTCCTGCTCTGGCGAAGATGGCAAGGACGGCCTCAACGGCGAAATGGGAATTCAGGGAGAGCAAGGAGCTCAAGGAGTGCAAGGACCCCAAGGAGAACAGGGCCAAGATGGGAACGCCAATGTCATCGTTTCCGATTGGATGCAAATTGCTTGGGACAATGTAGACAACAATGTTCCTCCTACTTTTGGACAAATGTTCATTGAAGAAATACCCGGGATAGCAGACATTGAAGCCTTTTTGGAAACCGGTGGCGTAATCCTGGTTTATCTAAAGCGTGATTATGGTTTGGGCACTTTTACTTTATTACTCCCATATCAAGATGGTTCCGATCATATCTATACCTATACCGCAACCGCTACAGACCCCAATATTTTACCACCTGGGTTGGTGATAGTCGGTGAAGCAAACGATGTGAGCAACTTTGAAAATAACGATGCGTATTTGATAAAATACGTGATAGTTCCCGCCAACGTTGCCCAGGCCAGTGATTTGGTCAACAAAATGCCTGAAAACTTTGGTGAGGCTGCTACTTTGCTCGGATTGGACCAATAAGCCTTAATTCAATATTCATTCACGCCCGACAGACGTTCCCATACCATACCTTCTTTGTCTGTCGGGTTATTTTTTTAGGCCATTATAACAAAAGCAGGCAATGATGCCTGCTTTTGTTTTTGTGACCTAGATAAGGATTGTATATCCCTGAACGTTCCATCATGAAAATCAAAAAGCCCCACTTACAAATTCAAGTTAACTTGATTTGACGTGAAGCCTTTTGATTTATCTGTGACCCAGGGAGGATTCGAACCCCCAACCCTCAGAGCCGAAATCTGATATTCTATCCAGTTGAACTACTGGGCCATTCCACTCCCAAAAATACAGGAGTTTATTTTTATACGCTCAATTTTGCCTTTACAATGCTGGAAATAGTCTTTCCATCGGCCTGACCTGCCAATTCCTTGGATACGATGCCCATCACCTTGCCCATATCCTGCATCCCCGAAGCACCAACGGATTCTATGGTTTTGAGCACCACTTTTTCAACCTCTTCCTCGGACAATTGTTCGGGTAAGAATTTCTCGATCACCGCCACCTGTGCAAGCTCTGGTCCGGCCAAATCTTCCCTTCCTTGTTGTTGGAAGATAGCCGCACTGTCCTTTCGTTGTTTTACCAATTTCTGGATCAGTTTCACTTCTTCCTCCTCCGAAAGTTCTGCACCGGCACCTGTTTCCGTCTTTGCCAACAAAATGGCCGACTTGATGGCACGCAATGATTCCAAGGCAACAGTATCTTTTGCCTTCATGGCCACCTTCATTTCTGTCATTACCTTTTCCTGCAAACCCATTTCCATCTATTTTGGGCTGCGAAGATAAAAAATAAACCCGAAAGTATCTCAACTTTCGGGTTCATGCTTCCATTTAAAAAATGGATGTCAATTTAAACACTACTAATCAACATTATCGTGCAAAAATGAGTTGTTGGAACGCAACTGTAGATCATCGTTGCTATCCTCGCTCAATGTGGTCCTGGAAACCTTCTGCTCCTTTGGAACATCGTTCAGATCTACCCCTTGGCGCTTGTATGCTGGCTGTTTCTCGATTTCGTCTATACTGTTCCTGTTGTTCTGGAATTTATAGTTGAAATTTTTCAGTTTTCTCCTGCGCTCGTCCGCCCTATCCTTTAGAAGATCGCTGATGGAACTGTTGAAAGGGTCCAAGCTGTCCGTGGTCTCCTCTTTTTGATTGGCGGCCTCGACTTTCAAGGTCTTTTTCTCAAAGACAAGTTCATTTTCCACCAATTTGGGCTCATGGGTCTCGGCCATGGACTTGGCACCGGTCAGTTTGGTCTCCAATTCCATATACTCTTCCAAATTGTAGCGGGTCTCCCCCTGCTTTTTGTATTCCAAAACAGGTTTTACCTCCACATATTCATTCACCCTCACATCCCCAATGCCATCATCCAAATTGAAGGTGACCGTGTGTTCCCTTTCATCCTCTTCCTCCTCTACTTCATTGTGGAGGGGCATGTCAAAACTCAAGGTAAATTGGTCTTCCTGTGACTTGGGAGTAACCACTTCAGGCTCCACTACTTCTATATTGTTGATGATATTCTTGGCTTCTATGATGATAAAGTCGTCTTCCACATATTCAGGGACCACTTCTTCATAAAATACATTGAAATTCCTGATATAGCTTGTGGTGGGCACCAAATCGGGTTCTTGCATCTTGGCCTTGGGCACACTACGCTCCTCCACTTCCTCTTCTTTCATTTCCAAAGTGTGCTTCACCACGGTGGGTTCTGGTTCAGGTTCCACAATGGGAGCCTTTTCCACCCTCATTTCCCGTACCGCCGTGGCCTCAGGGGTCAAATCTTGTTGCGCGGTCTGCTCGTCCTCCAACGTATAGAATACCTTCTTGGATTCCGTGTTTACTATGTTGTCCTGCTGGTCCACATTGAAGCCAGTGGCGATCACGGTCACGGCAATGGCCTCTCCGAGATTCTCGTCCTCACCCACACCCATGATGATATTGGCACCGTGTCCGGCCTCTATCTGGATATGATCATTGATCTCCCCAATCTCATCGATGGTAATCTCCTGGGAACCGGAAACAATCAGCAACAGTACATTTTTGGCCCCATTGATCTTGTTGTCGTTCAGCAATGGCGAATCCAACGCTTTCATGATGGCCTCTGTGGCCCTAGCTGAACCTGACGCCACGGCAGAACCCATAATGGCCGTTCCACTGTTGGAAAGCACCGTCTTGGCATCCCTAAGGTCAATGTTCTGTGTATAGTGGTGTGTGATGACTTCTGCGATACCCCTTGCCGCAGTGGCCAACACTTCGTCTGCCTTTGAGAAGCCAGCCTTAAACCCAAGATTGCCGTATACTTCACGAAGTTTGTTGTTATTGATCACGATGAGCGAATCCACATTCGCCCGTAATTTTTCTATCCCCAACTGTGCTTGCTTGTTACGCATGGCCCCTTCAAACTGGAAAGGGATGGTAACGATGCCCACGGTCAGAATGTCCAATTCCTTGGCCAGTTTGGCAAGAATGGGCGCGGCCCCGGTACCGGTTCCTCCTCCCATACCTGCTGTGATGAAGGCCATTTTGGTATTATGTCCCAACATGCCCTTGATCTCTTCCATGCTTTCAAGGGCGGCCTGCTCCCCAACATCGGGGTTGGCCCCTGCCCCTAGACCTTCGGTGAGGGAGACCCCTAACTGGATCTTGTTGGGCACAGAGCTGTTCTGTAAGGCTTGGGCATCGGTGTTGCAGATCACGAAATCCACTCCATTGATCCCTGCCTGGAACATGTGGTTGATGGCATTGCTACCGCCGCCGCCTACTCCTATTACCTTTATTACGTTGCTCTTGTTCTTGGGCAAATCAAAAGCGATGTTGTCAAATTCAGTGTTCTTGCTCATGACAGTTGTGTTTCGTTAATGGGGTTATTATTCTGCGTTGTCCAAAAAGTCCTTCAGCTTCTCGGACCACTTGTCAAAAATGGATTTTCTTTCCTTGTGCGAGGTCAAGGTGGCCTCTGCCCCAACATGCTCCTGCTCCACCAGCACCTTTTCCTCTTTTTGCACTTCTTCCTGTTGATCTACCACCTTGCCCATTGTTTTGGACTCCAGGGCGTTCATCAACAATCCTACCGCCGTTGCGTACAACGGACTGGCAATTTCCTCGTCGGAATCGCCAGCTAAATGTTCGTTGGGATAACCGATCCGGGTATCCATCCCGGTAATATACTCCACCAATTGTTTCAAGTGTTTCAATTGGCTTCCCCCACCGGTCAATACGATTCCAGCGATCAATTTTTTCTTTTGGTCCTCATGACCATAGTTTTTGATCTCCACATAGACCTGCTCTATGATTTCCACCACTCTTGCATGGATGATCTTGGAGAGGTTCTTCAAGGTGATTTCCTTGGGCTCCCTTCCCCTTAGACCAGGAATGGAGACAATCTCGTTGTCCTTGTTCTCGCCCGGCCATGCGGAACCGAACTTGATCTTCAACAGTTCGGCCTGTTTTTCAATGATGGAACAGCCTTCTTTGATATCTTCGGTGATCACGTTGCCACCAAATGGGATAACGGAGGTATGGCGGATGATCCCATCCTTGAAAATGGCAAGGTCCGTGGTTCCACCACCTATGTCGATAAGGGCAACGCCCGCTTCTTTTTCTTCCTGGCTCAGAACCGCTTCGGCAGAAGCCAAGGGCTCCAAGGTGATGTTGCCTAGGTCCAGCCCGGCACTCTTGATGCACCTTCCAATGTTTTTGATGGATGACACCTGACCGACCACTACATGGAAATTGGCCTCCAAACGGCCACCGTACATTCCTTTGGGTTCCTTTATCTCGGACTGGCCGTCCACTTTGTACTCTTGTGGTAGTACATGGATGATCTCCTCACCGGGAAGCATGACCAATTTGTAGACTTGGTTGCAAAGCCTGTCCAGATCGTCATTGTTGATGACTTCCTCGGAATTAGGCCTGGTGATGTAGTCACTGTGTTGCAGGCTCCGTATGTGCTGTCCGGCAATGCCAACGACAACCGAGCCTATTTTTAGACCAGAGTTCAGTTCTGCCTGCTCCACTGCTTGTTGAATGGAGGAGATGGTCTGGGTGATGTTGTTCACCACCCCTCTGTGCACGCCCAGACTTTTGGACTTGCCCATGCCCAGAACCTCAATTTTTCCATACTCGTTCTCCCTACCAATGATCGCTACGATCTTGGTGGTTCCAATATCCAACCCAACTGAATAATTACCCTGTTCCATATCTTATATTTTGGTGCAAACCACTTGATTGTTGAACTCCAAACTCACTATTACATAATCTTCCAAGGAATTGTCCTTGGCCGCCTTAGCATAGAAAGCCATGAAATTCTTGAACTTTGTATTTAGATTGTCCACTCCCCCCAAATTCACCACAAAGTTCTCCATGCGGAATTTGAGTTGATAGTTTCCTTCATCTTCAATGTGTATCCCGATGACATTTTTCCTGAGAAAATCATCTTCGTTGATATAGTTGAGGATCACATATGCGTCCTCGAGGGTCCTGCCCGTAATTTTACCCGTGATGATGGGCACCCTTGCCGAATGTTGCTTGGACAATGGCATACGCTCTCCCAAATCATCCAAATAAAATTTGGAGACCCCTTCTACTCTTCCAATCGGTTTACGCTGAACAATCTTTGAGATAAGTTCCCCGTTTACAGTAAGATAGACTTGGGCATTTTTCACCATATCGTTGGACAGAATTACCTCCTCTATGGTATTCAAAACTAATTGTTCTTTGGCCCTATTTTTTACGGGGCCGTAATTTTGTATTAACAATTTATTAACCGCATCCTCAGTCAAGTACAAGTTGTTGTCGCCCACAAATTTAACCGAGATATCGTCTATCTTCCTCTTTTTGCTCCGCTGATCGGCAAAACCGTAAAGTGCAATTACGGCCACCGACAGAAAAGCCAATTTGATGTAATTCCAATTAACCCGCATAAGCCAATTCTTTTTTTATTTTGGGCACTTCAAGCCCTATGTCCCCTGCCCCAAGAGCCACTAAAACCCCTGTTTTACAGTTACTTACTTCTTTTATCAATTCCGCTTTGGGAACTAGTTTTTTATTCGGGTTATCTATTTTCCCCAACAGCCAAGTCGATGTGATGCCCTCCATAGGTTCTTCCCTTGCCGGGTAGATGTCCAAGAGGATGATCTCATCGAACTGGGAAAGACTTTGGGCAAAATCGTCCGCAAAATCCTTGGTCCTTGAAAACAGATGGGGCTGAAAGATCGCCGTCACCTTTTCCCCGGGGTGCATCTCTCGTATGGCCTGGTGCACCGCATCAATTTCAGCGGGATGGTGCGCGTAGTCATCGATAAAGACAAAATCCTTTTCCTTGATCTGGTACGAAAATCTACGCTGTACGCCCTTGAACGTAGCCAAAGCTTCGGCAAGGCGGTGGGGTGGGCAACCCGTTTGCACCGCCATCGCAAAAGCAGCTAATCCATTGAGCAAATTGTGCCTTCCAGGCTTGCCAAAACGAACCTGTTTCAGCACCTCGGAAGGCGTAACGAGATCAAATACGTAGGTTCCATGTTCAATGTCAATATGTTCAATACAAAAGTCGGAGCCATCTTCTATGCCAAAGGTGGTGCCCTCCATGGGCAATCCTTTTCGCACGAACAGTTTCCCACCAGGTTTTATCTTTCCTACAAAATCCCGAAAGGACTGAAGCAATTCTTCATGGGTGCCATAAATGTCCAAGTGGTCGGCATCCATACTTGTGATACAGGCCACCGTGGGAGACAACCTCAAAAAGGAACGGTCGAACTCATCGGCCTCCACCACGGAATATTCAGTACCCTCCAACACAAAATTGCTGTTGAAATCTTCCGATATCCCTCCCAAAAATGCAGTGAAGGGAAGCCCACACTCCTTGAGCAGGTGCGCCAAGATGCATGAGGTGGTCGTTTTTCCATGTGTGCCGGCTACGGCCAAGCAATAGGAGTCTTTGGTGATGATACCCAACACCTCCGAACGCTTCTTGATCTCGAAACCGTTCGCTTTATAAAAATTGAGCTCACCATGGGATGAGGGGACCGCAGGGGTATAGACCACCAAGGTACCCGGCTGCTTGAACGTGTCCGGCACCGAAGCGATATCATCTTCAAAATGAACCTGGATTCCCTTTTCCTGAAGGCCATCGGTAATAGGCGTTGAGGTCTTGTCGTACCCGGCAACCGGTTTTCCGATAAAATCGAAATAACGGGCCAAAGCGGACATCCCTATGCCTCCTATACCAATAAAATAGACGCTATGTATATCCTTCAGGTTCACTTCAGCAATTTTTCAATTTCATCCACTATATGTTCCGTGGCCTTGGGCATGGCCAATTTCTTGATGTTCATTCCCAGACGTTCCTGCATGTCATTGGAAGCCATCAATTCCGTAAACTTTTTTTCAAATTCGGCATCCAGTTCACTTTCCCTCAACATGATGGCAGCTTCCTTGGACACCAGGGCATTTGCATTTTGGGTCTGATGGTCTTCGGCCACATTGGGCGATGGGATAAAGATTACCGGTTTTCCCACCAGGCACAGCTCCGAAACCGAACCCGCCCCGGCCCTCGAAATGATCACATCCGCAGCAGCATAGGCCAAGTCCATACGATTGACGAAGGCCAATACCTTTACCGAATCCGAATCGTATGCTTTGTAGTCCTCCACATAGAGCTTGCCACACTGCCAAAGCACTTGCAGGCCCTGTCTTTCAAAAAAATTCAACTCTTTCCCCACCAATTGGTTGATGCGTCTGGCACCCAGACTGCCTCCCAAGATCAGGAGGGTCTTCTTGCCCGCATTCAAGCCAAAGAAACCAAGGGCCTCTTCCTTGCCCGATTCCTGGGTCACCAAATCCATGCGGACGGGATTGCCCGTCTTCACGACTTTTTCCTTGGGAAAAAACCGCTCCATCCCATCATAGGCCACACATATTTTCTGAGCTTTGCTGGCCAATAGTTTGTTCGTAATGCCCGCAAAGGAATTCTGCTCCTGAAGCACACAGGGAATGCCCGCACCGGCCGCCATCCTTAACAATGGTCCGCTGGCAAAGCCTCCCGTGCCTATGGCCACATGGGGCTTGAACTGCTTCACTATCTTTCTGGCTTCCAACAAACTACTTATCACTTTAAAGGGAAACATGAGATTTTTCAATGTCAGTTTCCGTTGTATTCCACTTATCCACAAGCCCTTGATCTCATAACCGGCCTGTGGCACTTTTTCCATCTCCATTTTATCCTTGGCCCCCACGAACAGGAACTTGGCATCTGGATGCCTTTTCTTCAGCTCGTTGGCTATGGCCACTGCGGGATAGATATGTCCTCCCGTTCCTCCCCCTGAAAGTATGAACCTATAACTGCCCACTCAATACTTCTAAAGGGTTGGTCTCATCTATGTCATAGGATTGCTCCTCCAAATTCTCTGTCTTATTGCTCGCACTCAGTACGATGCCTATCGCCAAGCAGGTCATCCATATGGAAGTACCTCCCATGCTGATCAGCGGCAATGGCTGGCCCGTTACCGGAAACAACTGCACCACCACGGCCATGTTGATGAATGCCTGGAACACAATGGGCAGCCCGACCCCGATCACCAACAGTTTTGAAAATACTGTTTTGGCCGAGTGTGCCACCACCACGATCCGGAATAACAACAACAGGTAAAAAAACAGCAAGGCTCCCCCACCCAACAATCCATATTCTTCAATAATGATCGCAAAGATGAAATCCGAGGTACTTTGCGACAACATATTTTTCATGACGCTCTTTCCGGCCCCTTTGCCCACTACGCCCCCTTCGGCGATGGCTATCTGGGCCAGTGTGAGCTGGTGCAGGTCATCCTTGTCCGCCTCTTCTGGATGGATAAAGGTCTCTATCCTGGATTTCCATGTGCCCGCTCTATTTGGCAACACTTCGGGTGCCTTGAAAAGGACGAACATGAACATACCGCCCAAAACGATTCCCGTGCCCACCATGGCAAACAGATATTTTAGCGGATATCCACCCAAAAAGCACAGCACCAACACCATAAAACAGATGATGGCCGCCGTTGAAAAGTTTTCGGGCAAAATGAGCATCACCACCAAGGCCGTCGGAAGCCAAAGTGGTAAAATACTTTCCTTAAAAGTGATCTTTACATCCTTGATCTTGGTCAGATACCGAGCAATCCATATCATCAACACAACCGATGCCAAGGTGGATGTCTGAAAATTGACCCCCACTAAAGGAATCTTGATCCAACGGTTTGCCGTGACCCCACCAATGCGGGTTTCCACCGTCAAAGTATAGGCCAGCAAAATCAACACAATGGGCAGCGCAATGATGGAAAGCCCCTTAAAATAATGGGTAGGAATCTTATGGATGGCATAAATGATCCCAAAGCCCAAGAACAGGAGCACGGCATGTTTCACCAAGTGTCCGAATGTGGTCCCGTCATCGTTCACAAACACCAAATTGGTACTTGCACTATAGACAGGCAAAAATGAGAAAAGGGCCAAAAGGGCCACTACGCCCCAGATGGCTTTATCACCTTTCAGATTTTTGACTATGGCCAACACGTTCTACAAATTTTTAATTGCTGCTTTAAATTGGTCTCCCCTATCCTCGTAGTTCTTGAAAAGGTCAAAACTGGCACAGGCCGGCGACAAAAGGACGGCATCGCCCCGTTCCGCCACCTTGTAGGCCACTTTGACCGCTTCCTCCATGGAATAGGTCTCCACCATAAGGTCTATCACATTACCAAAAGACTCTTTCAACTTGGTATTGTCCACGCCCAAACAGATAATGGCCTTCACCTTTTCCCTTACCAAGGGCATCAACTCCGCATAGTCGTTTCCTTTGTCCACTCCGCCCGCTATCCAAACAATGGGCTTTTTAATACCATCCAGCGCATAGAATGTGGCGTTGACATTGGTCGCCTTGGAATCGTTGATGTACTCCACATGATTGATCTTCAACACCTTTTCCAGCCTATGCGGCACTCCCTGAAAGGACTGGATGCTCTGGCGAATGGTCTCTTTCCTGACCTTCACCAAGAGGGCGGCCATGCTTGCGGCCATAGTGTTCTTTACGTTGTGCTGCCCTTCCAAGGCCAAAATATCTGTACTCATTTCCAAGGTTTTATGTTCTAATTTTATTTTTATCGTTTCATCCTCCAACCAGGCTCCTTCCTCCAATTTTCTTTTGACCGAAAAAGGGACCAATTTGGATTGAACAGGGTTCTTCTTTAACCAACTTTCCATGACTTCATCATCGGCATCATAGATCAGGTAGTCATTTTCGTCCTGGTTCATGGCGATGCGGAACTTGGAGGCGATATAGTTTTCAAATTGATACTCATATCGGTCCAAATGGTCCGGGGTGATGTTGGTGATCACGGCAATGTGCGGTTTGAAATCCACTATGCCATCCAACTGAAAGCTGCTGATCTCCAACACATACTGATCAAAATCTTGCTCCGCTACCATTTTGGCAAAGCTGTCACCGATGTTTCCGGCCATTCCCACGTTTAAACCTCCATTTTTTAAAAGGTGGTAGGTGAGCATGGTCGTGGTGGTCTTGCCGTTGCTTCCTGTGATTCCAATAAGGGTCGCATCGGTATATTTTGATGCAAACTCTATTTCCGAAATGACAGGAATACCCTTGGCAACGAGTGCTTTGACCAATGGCACCTTATCGGGAATACCCGGGCTTTTCATCACCACATCGGCATTCAAAATCTTGGCCTCCGTGTGGTCGCCAGACTCCCATTCAATCTCAAAATGTTCAAGAACTTCTCTGTATTTCTCTTTGATTTCCCCTTTGTCCGAGACAAAGACTTCAAATCCTTTCTTCTTCCCCAAAATGGCGGTTCCCACACCACTTTCTCCTCCTCCAAGTATCACCAAGCGATCCATCTATCGAATTTTTAGTGTGACGATGCTGATGACCGCCAATAAAATCCCTATGATCCAGAACCGTGTCACTATTTTGCTCTCGTGATATAATTTCTTTTGATAATGGTGGTGCAGAGGAGCCATCAGAAATATCCGTTTCCCTTCACCATATTTCTTTTTGGTATGCTTGAAATACCCCACCTGCAACATCACCGACAGTGACTCGGCAAAGAAGATCCCGCACAATACGGGAATCAGCAATTCCTTCCTCACCATAATGGCTATCACCGCAATGACCCCACCAATGGTAAGGCTTCCCGTATCGCCCATAAATACTTGGGCGGGATAGGTATTGTACCATAGAAATCCGACCAACGCACCTACAAAGGCCGCAATGAACACTACCAATTCCCCTACTCTGGGCAGATAGAAAATGTCCAGATAGTTTGAAAACTGGATGTTGCCCGAAACCCATGCAAAGATTCCCAAAGTGAGCACAATGATGGCGGACGAACCTGCTGCAAGACCATCAATACCATCGGTCAGGTTGGCCCCATTGGAAACTGCAGTGACGATCAAAATGACCACTGGGATGAAAATGAGCCACGCATAGTCTTCGATCCCTTCGCCCATCCATGAAATAAAGTCGGCATAATCCAACTCATTGTTCTTAAAGAATGGCACATTCGTACGGACCGCCTTGGTCTCTTCCCCAAAAACCTTTTCCACTTTGAAATTTTCGGTAATGGTGGTGGTATCTTTCTCTTTGATGGTCACCATAGGGTGAAAATAGAGCGTGATGCCCACGATCAGCCCGAGACCTACTTGCCCCATGACCTTGAATCTTCCCTTCAGGCCCTTTTTGTCCTTTTTGAATATCTTGATGTAATCGTCCACAAATCCGATGATCCCCATCCATATGGTGGTGACTATCAATAGAATCACATAGATGTTCTTGATATCAGCAAACAAGAGCACAGGTAGCAAGGTCGAGATGATGATGATGATGCCCCCCATGGTGGGTGTTCCCGCTTTTTGCTGTTGGCCTTCCAAACCTAGGTCACGAACAGTCTCACCAATTTGCTTTTTCTGTAAAAACAGGATAATTCGTTTTCCATATACCATTGCTATCAGAAGAGACAACATCACGGCCATGGCCGCCCTAAAGGTCAGGAACCGAAAAAGTCCCGCGCCCGGCAGTTGGTATTGTTTCTCCAAAAATTCGAACAAGTAGTATAACATATTCAGATATAAGACTTAAGATCTAAGACGCAAGACAGAAGGTGCTTCAAATGAATGTTCCTTTTTCTTGTTTCTTTCATTCAATTACTTATTTAGGCTCGCCAGAGCTTCTTTCACTTCTTTAAAATCATCAAAATCCACCCGCACACCGTTGGTTTCCTGATAGGTTTCATGGCCTTTTCCCGCCACCAGAATGATATCATTGGCCAAGGCCAACTTGCAAGCCGCCTTTATGGCCTGCTTTCTGTTCTCAATGGACAATACTTTTTTGGTGTTCTGGGCCTCCACTCCCTTTTCCATTTCCTCAATGATGGTTGCCGGGGGCTCTGTCCTGGGGTTATCGGATGTGAATATGGCCTGGTCGCTCATTTCGGAAGCGATATGACCCATAACCGGACGCTTAGACTTATCGCGGTCACCACCACACCCCACTACGGTGATGACCTTTTCATTTCCAGTCCTCAATGCATTGATGGTGATCAATACATTTTTTAGTGCGTCCGGCGTATGGGCATAATCGACTATTGCCGTTATTTTTTCTTTTGATATATAGTATTGGAACCTGCCATCCACCGTCTCCAGTTCGCTCATTAACCTCAGGGTCTCCATTTTTTCCAGCCCCAAAAGATCCGCCACGGCATAGATGGCCAACATATTATAGGCGTTGAAATCCCCTATAAGCCTGGACCATAGTTCATTGTCATCCAATTTCAACAGCTGTCCATTGAACTGCCTTTCCAATATCTGGGCCCTGTAATCGGCATATGATTTCAGTGCATAGGTGTATTTTTTGGCCTTGGTGTTCTGCAACATCACCAAACCATTTTTGTCATCGATGTTGACCAACGCAAAAGCCGTCTTGGGCAAACTATCGAAGAGTTTTTTCTTGGTATCGCGGTATTCTGCAAAGGTTTTGTGATAATCCAAATGATCATGGGATAGATTGGTAAAGACCGCCCCTGCAAAATACAGACCTTCCGATCTTTTTTGATGGATGCCGTGCGAGCTCACCTCCATGAAACAACATTCCACTCCTTCTGCACTCATCTTTGCCAGATAATCATTAATGGCCATGACATCTGGGGTAGTGTGGCTCGCAGGATATTCCTTATCTCCTACCATCACTTTTATGGTGGAAAGAAGGCCCGCTTTGTAACCCGCTTTCTTGTAAAGGTTATAGAGCAACGTGGCTACCGTAGTCTTTCCATTGGTGCCTGTAATCCCGACCAGTTTTAGATTTTTTGACGGGTTTCCATAAAAATTGGAAGCCATAATGGCCAAGGCACTGTTGCAATCCGGCACCTTCAAATAGGTAATGCCATTGATCAACAATTCCGGTAGTTCTTCACATACCACAGCTTTGGCACCAGAGTCCACCGCTTTTTGGATGTACTTGTGCCCATCGGTGATGGTACCCCGAACAGCTACGAACACATCGTCCATCTCCACTTTTCTCGAATCGAAATGGATATGGTTCACCATGACATGGGTATCCCCGCTCACCGCACTAAGGCTCACACCATATAATATGTCCTTCAACAACTTCATGAAAGCTCCAGTACTATTTTTTTTACTTTTTTAATGTCCGTTCCTTGATCTATGGACTGCTTCTTCACTTTTCCATTTCCGTGCACCTCTACTTCGAGCCCTAAATTTTCGAGTAGGGAGACTGCATCCATTCCACTCATTCCCTTTACGTTGGGCACGATCCCAAATTTTTTCTGGGCCATGGCATAGTATTGTTCGTATGCTTTGTCCAGATCAGGATCATCATATTCCTTGGTCTCCACTTCGTCCACCAAAGGAGAGATGGCATGTATCTTTTGTGCCATGGACTTAAAGACAGGCCCTGACACATCAGCTCCATAATACCCCTCGCTCTTATCCGGTTCATGGATGATCACGATGCAGGAATACTTGGGGTTGTCCGCTGGAAAATACCCAACAAAAGATGAGATATAGGCCAGCTTGTCCGGATCTTTTTCCACGTAATTCTTCTGGGCCGTCCCTGTTTTGCCTGCCATGGAAAAGTTCTTGGAGTACAGCCCGTGCCCAGTGCCGTATTTTTTCTCCACCACATCCTTCATAAGCTGCCTTACCTTGTCCACGGTTTCCTTGGAGCAGATGGACGGGTTCAGCACTTCCTTATCAAATCGTTTCACCACTTTGCTGCCTTCCCTTACCTCTTTGATCAGTCTGGGCTTTACCAACTCCCCATCGTTGGCAATGGCGTTGTAAAAGGCCAAGGTCTGCATAGGAGTCAACGACACTTCGTAGCCGTGGGACATCCATCCGAGGGATATCCCCGACCAACCCTTGTCTCCTGGATATCGGATTACGGGATCTCCTTCACCAATGATGGGCAGGTCCAATTTTTTGTGCAGCCCCATGTTCATCAAACGGTTCACGAACTTGGCTGGCTGATCCTTATAATTTTCATTGATGATCTTGGCAAAAGCGGTGTTCGAGGAAACCGCAAAGGCCCTCGCTGTGGAAATCTTCCCATATCCGCCCCACTTGGAATCCTTTACCACGCCATCGTATATCCTGTACCTTCCTTTTTCCGTGTCGATGACCGTGCTGGTATCCACCACTTTATCTTCCAAAGCGGCCACCAGGGACATCAATTTAAAAGTGGAGCCCGGCTCGTGCGATTCTCCTATGGCATAGTTCAGTTTTTCGTAGTATTTCCCATCAGAGGTGCGACCCAGATTGGAAATGGCTTTCACCTCCCCGGTCTTGGTCTCCATAACCACCACGCAACCGTGGTCTGCCTTATATTTTTCCAACTGTGCCAAAAGTTCATGATGGGCAATGTCCTGTATGTTCACATCAATGGTGGACACCACGTCCAATCCATCCTGCGGCTCCACAATATTGTCCAAACCCACGGGTTTCCATTGGCCCTTGGCTATTTTTTGTTTCAAACGCTTTCCTTCCCTGCCCCTCAGATAAGTCTCCCCGAAGGCACCATCCAAACCTACACGGGTGTAGTACCCGTTTTCATCCACTTTTTCATAACCAATGCTCCTGGCCGCCATATTGCCCAAAGGGTATTCCCTCACCACACGATGGGTTTCGATGAATCCACCTTTATATGGACCTAGGTTAAAAAGAGGGAACTGTTTGATGCGGACATAACTCAGATAGTCCACGTTACGGGCCACCAGTTCGTACCTGCTCCCATTGGCCCTGGCCTTTCTGAACAGTTGCCTGTAATAGGAAGAAGGTCTATTGAAAAGGATTCCCAACGAATCGGACAGAGCAGCGACATGATTTTGAAAATTCGTTTCGGACACTGTCTGGGCATCGAACCTAATTTCATATTTGGGCACGGATGCGGCCAATAAGCTACCATCCTCGGAATACAGATTGCCCCTATTGGGTTCTATGGTAAACATTTTTTCGGTCTTGCTCAGGGCAAGTTCCTTGTACTTTTCACCTTCCACCATCTGGATATCCACCAGCTTCACCACCACGGCAATGGCCATGACCAGAAGTCCACCTGCGACCAGGTAGAGCCTATTCATGATATTTTTTTCGGTGATTGCCACTATTCCGCTGATTTTACCACTATTTTCTTCGGTGGGTTTTCCGAAGGAACAAGTCCCTTGTCCGCCACTTCTTTTCGCAAAGTGGACTCCAACTTGAGTTGCTGTACATTGGACCTTCCTTGAAAAAACTCGCTTTTCAATTTTCTCACCTCCTCGTTCAAGTCGGCTATTTCCATTACTTTTTTATCGGCATTATGACTACTGGAGATCATCAATGCGGCCAAGAAAGAGGCATACAACAAAAACATCCAGTTCTTGGGAGCATCCCCGCTCACCAAAAACTTTCCTTTTAATATGTCCAGCAATCCTTTTCTCATTTTTTCTATATGCGTTCCGCAATGCGGAGTTTTGCACTTCTTGCCCTATTGTTCCGGGCCACTTCTTCTGCGGATGGCACAATGAGCCCTCCCACTTTTTTCAAGGGAACATCGATGTTCCCATAAAAATCTTTTTCAGGTTCGCCCTCAAACCGTCCGTCGCGTATGAAACGCTTCACCAAACGATCTTCCAGGGAGTGGTAACTGATCATGCTCAATCGACCACCTTTTTCCAGAACTTCCGGCACTTGGAGCAAAAACTCCTTCAGCACCTCTATCTCTTGGTTGACCTCTATCCGAATGGCCTGATAGATCTGGGCCAAAATTTTGTTCTCCTTCATCTTGGGCAAAAACTTGCCCAAGGTCTGTTTCAATTCTTCCGTGGTTTTGATCGGATTGACTCCCCTTGCCTCCACAATGGCCTTGGCCATGGCGTTTGCATTTCGCAGTTCCCCATATTGGAACAGTACCGAGGCCAGATCTTCTTGGGGGTAGGAGTTGATCACCTCATAGGCCGACAGGGCATTGCCCTTGTTCATACGCATGTCCAGATCCGCATTGAACCGAGTGGAGAAACCACGGGTCGCTTCATCGAACTGATGGGAGGAAACCCCGAAATCCGCCAAGATTCCATCGACTTTCCGAATACCATAGAACTTTAGATATTGCTTGAGGTAGCGAAAATTCTGGTTGATCAATTGGAACCTGTCATCATGCAGCGCATTTTGCAGGGCATCCTCATCTTGATCAAATGCGAACAGCTTTCCGCCCTCGCCCAATCGTTTCAATATTTCACTGGAGTGCCCTCCACCACCAAAGGTGACATCCACATACACCCCATCTTTCTTTATGTCCAATCCGTCCACCGACTCTTGCAACAGTACCGGATTGTGATATGCATTACTCATCGTCATCAAAGATCTCTTCGGCCAAATCCGCATAATCCTTCTCCCCTTCGGCCAAGACTTTTTCATACTTGTCCTTGTCCCAGATCTCAATTTTGTCAAAGACCGCATTGAGCACCACTTCCTTGTCGATCCCCGCAAAATCCACCAGGTTCTTGGGTATCTGCAACCTACCGGAATCCCCGTCGATGGCGACTTCCTTCATCCCGGCCACAAAGTTTCTCACAAAGGCGTCGTATTTCCTGTTGATCTTGCTCTTTTTCATCACCTTTTGCATCAGCGCATCGAACTCCTGTTTGGGATACAGTTCCAGACACTGCTGAAAGACCGACCTCTTGATAATGAACCCTTCTTTCAGGACAGGCAATAGCTGATTCTTCAAAGAAATGGGCAACAATACCCTTCCTTTTGAATCCGCTTTGCAATCATGCTGTCCTATGATATGGGTCACTAGAAATCAATTGGTTACTTAATACAACTCAAATATATAGATTTTATTTCCACATTTCTCCACTTAGTACCACTTTTGTTAATAAATTCACCACTTTTAACCCAAAAACAAATTTTTGAACCTAGAAAATGTTCCCTTTGAACAGGCCCGTCCACTTCCCTGATCTTGGGGAAACCGAAAAAACTTGTTCCCGATGTACCAAAAACCTGAATTCTTTGTAACATGAAATGCCTATATTTGCGCCTCTTACTACCAACTGACTATTAATGGAAGAGCATTTAATTGAGGATGGCAAATACAGATATATAGAAAAGGGCGAGGGAACCCCCATGATCATCCTTCATGGACTTATGGGCGGACTGAGCAATTTTCAGGGCGTATCTGACTATTTTCCCTCCAAGGGCTACAAGGTCTTGATTCCCGAGCTCCCCATTTACGACATGCCCATACTGAAGACTACGGTAAAGAACTTCGCCAAGTTTTTGGAGGGCTTCATTGAGGCCAAAGGATTGAAGGAAGTTATCCTTTTGGGCAATTCCCTTGGTGGGCACATTGGTCTCCTCCACACCAAAATGTTCCCAGATATGGTAAAAGCACTCGTCATTACCGGTAGCTCCGGACTCTATGAAAGCGCCATGGGGGACGGATATCCCAAGCGCGGTGATTATGAGTTCATCAAGAAAAAGGCCCAAGATGTCTTTTACGATCCCGAAGTTGCAACCAAGGAAATCGTGGACGAGGTGTTTGCCACAGTGAACGATAGGATGAAGTTGGTAAAGACCCTTGCCATTGCCAAAAGTGCCATTCGCCACAACATGTCCAAGGACCTGCCACACATGAATACCCCCACGTGCATCATTTGGGGCGAGAACGATACGGTGACCCCTCCCAACGTGGCCAAGGAGTTCCACGAACTTTTGCCCGATTCCGACCTGTACTGGATCGAGAAATGCGGCCATGCCCCCATGATGGAGCACCCCGAGGACTTTAACCGTATCCTTGAAGCTTGGTTGAAAAAGCGTGATTTTTAATTGTTAAGACCTAACAAACAGGAGCCAAGGGACAAGACCGAAATCAGCAAATAGGTTCCTTGTCCGTAATTCTTGTATCTTGTTTGCCATATTTTATTCCGATACGCATGAAGATTTCTTCCGCCGAATTTATAATGAGCAACTCCAATGTGGCCAAATGCCCCAATGAACCATTACCGGAGTATGCCTTCATTGGGCGATCCAATGTGGGAAAATCGTCCCTCATCAATATGCTCGTGGACAGAAAGGGATTGGCCAAGACCTCTGGCAGACCGGGCAAAACCCAACTCATCAACCATTTTAAGATCAACAACAACTGGTTTTTGGTGGATTTGCCAGGTTATGGCTATGCAAGGGTTTCCAAAAAGGACAAAAACACCTTTCAGAAATACATCACGGAATATTTTCAAAAACGGAAGCAATTAGTCTGCGGCTTTGTCTTAGTGGATATCCGTCACGACCCACAACCCATTGACCTTGAGTTCATGGAATGGTTGGGCACCAATCAGATTCCGTTTGCCATCATCTTTACCAAAGCGGACAAGCTCAAGCCCGGCACCATTGAAAAACAAGCTGAGGCCTATCTACAGAAATTAAGGGAAGGTGCATGGGAGGAAGCTCCCCCACATTTTACCACCTCGTCCAGTAACCGGATGGGCAAGGATGAACTTTTGGAGTTCATAGATGGCATCAACCAACAATTTTTCTCCAAACAATGATGCCTGCATAAATCCAAAGGATTTATTTTTTTAATGCGTATTTTCCATACAATTTTGGGACCATGGATGTAGTGAAGACTTACCATAATGTGAACAAGGCTGATGGTTCGCTCAGTTTTGGCATTTCCAAGATGGAGGATATCCACAAAAAGAGGAACGGCCTGCCCGATGAACCCCACCGACATGATTATTATACCATTCTTGTGGTCAAAAAGGGAAAGGGTGTCCATTTGGTCGATTTCAAGACGCATCCCGTTACCGGAAACCAGGTTTTTTTCATCAGTCCCGGGCAGGTCCATCAACTCAAGGAAGAAACGAGCTCCTTTGGCTATTCCATTGTTTTCTCCGCACAGTTCTTGGCCATGAACCACATTTTGGTGGACTTCATCGACGACATCAACCTGTTCAATGATTTTGGTAACACCCCGCCCCTGATGGTCAGTGAACCGGAAATGGACCGAATCCTTTCCTACGCTTCGGAAATGGAATTTTATTACCAGTCCCACGACACCTATAAGTTTGAGGCCATCGGTGCACTGCTCAAATTGCTTTTAATCGCTTGTCACAACCTGTGTTCTTTGAACCAACTGGATTCCCAAACCATGGAGGTCGGCGCTGTCCTGGTCCGCAACTTCAAACAACTAGTGAACGAAAAGTTCAAGAATTGGCACCATGCCTCAGCCTATGCCGATGCGCTGCACATCACCCCCGACCACTTGAACCGAGTAGTGAAATCCCTCACCGGGAAGACCTCCAAGGAACACATCCAAAGCAGGATTACCATAGCCGCCAAACGATTGCTGTATTTTTCGGCCCTGTCCCAGAAAGAAATCGCCTTTGAACTTGGTTTTTCGGAGCCGGCCAACTTCAGCGCATTCTTCAAATCGTGTACGGGCGTTTCACCGAGCAAGTTCAAAGAATTGGCCTGATATCGGATTTTCATAAGTCCCTCCCGTGTTTTCATATCCCCAAAACCTCTTGCTTGCCCGACCTTTGTAGGGAACAAAAAATAAGACATATGAAGACCGTATTGCACAAAGCAGATACCAGAGGGCATGCCGACCATGGCTGGCTCAACAGTTACCATACATTCAGTTTCGCAGCCTATCAAAATCCAGAACGGATGCATTTTGGGGTACTCCGTGTACTAAATGATGACCAAGTGGCACCGGGGAAGGGATTTGGTTCCCACCCCCATGACAATATGGAGATCATTTCCATTCCTTTGGAAGGGGATTTGGAGCACAAGGACAGCATGGGCAATGTGACCACCATAAAAGAAGGGGACGTGCAGGTGATGAGTGCCGGCACGGGCATCTTTCACAGTGAATACAATAAGAATGATGACAAGCAGGTGAAGTTCCTACAAATCTGGGTGTTCCCCAACAAACGAAATGTGGAGCCCCGTTATGACCAGATTTCCATAAGGGACATTGAGAAAAAGAATGCTTTTTACCAAGTACTCTCCCCAAACCCCGATGATGAAGGTGTGTGGGTACACCAAGATGCCTGGTTCCATTTGGGCAAGTTTGAAGCTGGCGCCATGGACATCTATACTATCAAGAAAGAAGGAAATGGGGTCTATGTCTTTGTACTGGAAGGAACAGTGGACATCAATGGACAGCAACTTGAAAAACGGGATGGTTTTGGACTTTGGGAAACGGACTCCTTCGACCTGAAGTCCCATACGGACAGTAGGGTGCTGCTCATGGAAGTACCGATGGGCCTTGGCAGCATTGGACGTTGATTTTTCAAGTGAAACCATAAAACAAAAGCCCCGGTCGGGGCTTTTTTGTTGGCCAAAACCTTCATCCATCAATTGAAAACGGGCATTGGTCAATTCAACAGTCTGGCTTTGTCCCCATTTCCTTTTCTTTGGATATCAGAAACATGAGTGATGAGCCGGTCTGCCCGAAATATACTTTACCACTTTGCCGTCTTCGTTTCCATAATGGCAAACACCCAATGCTCGTCCATCCATCCCAAAATGAGCAAGATGAATCCAACTGCCAAAGAAATCATCCATCTTGGAAAGAAACACATTGTACAAATGGCCAAGACCCTCATCATGGAGAATAGTGGCGAAAAAGTACCTGATAGTTATGACGCCCGAGTGTTCGCCAATGACAGTTCGGTGATAGTCCTATTTGACCTGCCCATCCATTTTGCGGCCAAGAACACGGCCTTTTATTATGGTGCCACCGTTGATGCGATCTCGAAAACCTTTGGCTATACCCCCATCATAAACACGGAGGCCCAAATAGATGCTTTCAAGCACTTCCCTTTTTACGAACCGTCCAAACAGGACATGAAAACCATTGAATTTGTATTGGGCGGGACCACTTCGTTCAGAAAACATAGGGAATTGCTGAATGCAAGGAATGAAGGTATCACCATTATTGAAACCGATACCTTTTATACGGTTCAGGTCCTATCGCAATCGCTAAGCAGCCAATACAACGTGGATAAACGGACGGGAATTGCTTCGGAACATCGGCACCGACACATCAAAACCGAATCACTTTCTGAACGGGGTTATGTGGAGATCATAAAATGACCTACTTATTCTGGAATTATTTTTTCAACTCCAGTTTTTCGGCAAAATAATCGCAGAAATCCCTCATGGTGGCCGTCATTTTATCGTCCTGTGTGGCCTTCATGAAGGTATCGGTCATGGTCACCAGGGTCTGATGGAAGAAAATCTTCATCTCGTCCACCGGCATATCCTTGGTCCAAAGGTCTATTTTAAGGGATTCCTTGTTCTTGCTGTCCCAAACGGACAACATCATGGCCTTTGCATCTTCCTCTTGCACACCACCGTCCTGAGCAGACCATTTCAATTCTTCAGGGACCCTGTTCTCATCAAGTCCCACTGTCAATTTTATTTCAGAAGTATGTACTACCGCCATCTACTTTCTTGGTTTATAGTTTGATTCTTTTAAGATTTCATCCGCCGGCATATCCAAAAGCTGTCGGAGGCCCACCTCATTTTTTCCCATAAAGGCCCTAACAATTTGCCAACCTACAAATCTGCCCAACCTTCCCGGTGATTCATTGTCCAGTTCCAGTCCAAATTTGGAAAACGGTGCGGGATCCAAAAACTTTCGGTCCAGTTGGGAGTCCGTACTGTAGAGCAGGTCCCGCTCCACAAAATACTTCCACATTTCTTCCTCGTTCGCTATGGCCCAGTCCATTTCTTCTTGGGTATAGCCTATTTTTTGGGCATCCGTGATATTGGGAATCAACCTGTCCTTTATATAAAGTTCCTTGCCGTAATGCACCATCCTCGAGAGAAAGGTCCGGTTTCTAGGATAGGTCAGCACTCTTTTGGAAAAAGCACTGGCCACATCGGAAACCAGAAATTGCTTATCCAATCCTGTCGATATATATCGCTGTATGCCGCCATAAAAACGATGGTCCGGGCCCAAATAATTGTCCAACCCTATCAACAGAAGGGTATCCGTCAATATGATGCGGTCCTCATACCGCACATCCGAAGTGAGCGTGACCACCTTGGGCACTTCAAACTCCGGGAAATAATATTTGATGTGCTGAAAAAGGGACTCCAACTCCCCGGCTTCCTCCTCAAAATCCCCGAAGGTCTTTTCCACCTCTTCGGAAAGTTCAATCTGAAGGGTATCGGACAATTTTGCCTTCCAAATGCTGTCGGGAAATTGCTCCGGAAAGAGATAGGGATATTTTTTCTTCAACTGGGGAATACCCTCCGGGGTCGCCTGTGCAAACTCACGGTCAAAACGGGAAATATGAAGTTCAATAGGAACCTTGGCAATCTCCTGCTCCATCTTGTCTGTTTGTTTACAGGAGAAAAGGGAAAGAAAAATCCATAAAACCGAACACAAAGGTGCCTGTTTTACAAAGTATTTGAACAACCTCTTCATTTTTATGGGCGTAGGGTTTAAATTTACAGGGAACAAAGGTAATTTATTGAAAACAAAAAGTAAGATATGCAAACAGAAAAGGTAATAGCCCATATTGTGGATTGGTTGAAAGCTTACGCGACCAATGCCAAATGCAAAGGTTTTGTAATCGGGGTGTCGGGAGGAATCGATTCCGCTGTCACTTCAACACTTTGCGCCAAGACCGGGCTGGACCTCTTGTGTTTGGAGATGCCGATACACCAAGGTCAGAGCCAGGTCACACGTGCCGATCGACATATCGATTGGCTGATGGAAAATTTTCAGAACGTGTCCAGGCAGCCTGTGGACCTCACACCCGTGTTCGATAGTCTTGTCGCCGCTTTTCCAAAAGTGCAGAACGAAGAGGAGCGCTTGATGTCCCTTGCCAATACCAGGGCCCGATTGCGGATGACCACGCTCTACTATTTTGCCGCCCTGAAGGGATATTTGGTAGCAGGAACTGGCAATAAAGTGGAGGATTTCGGAGTCGGTTTCTATACCAAATACGGAGATGGCGGCGTGGACCTTAGCCCTATAGCAGACTTGGTAAAGACCGAAGTGTATGAACTCGGAAGGGTATTGGGCGTCAACCAGGATATTATGGAAGCTGCACCCACCGATGGCCTTTGGGGAGACAGTAGAACCGATGAAGACCAGATAGGGGCATCGTACCCAGAATTGGAATGGGCGATGAAAATGGATGAGGCCGGAAAGACAATTAAAGATTTCTCTGACAGGGAAAAGGAAGTATTCTCTATATATAAAAAGTACAATACTGCAAACAAACATAAGATGGTTCCTATCCCCATTTGTGAGGTTCCAGAGCAGTTGAAATGACCTTTTGACCCAAAAATCCCAGTTTAAAACGAAAAAAACCATAGAAAAACTACGGTTTTAAGAAAAAAAATACAAATTTGCATCGTCAAATTGTTATCTTGCCAGCTATACCGTGCAGGTAATCAGACACTAGCTAAACAATAAATTAAACTCAAACCGAATGATAAAGGTATTGATTGCTGACAACCATCCTGTAGTAAGGCTTGGTATTAAACAGGTGCTTGAATCTAGCTCAGATATTGAAATCATTGCAGACGTCTCCACTACATCAGAACTTTTTGAAACATTGGGAAAAATGACTCCGGACGTGGTCATTTTGGAAATGGATATCCCAGAAATCAACGGAATTGCCACTCTGAGAAAAATGAAGTTGGAATTCCCGAACATCAAAACTTTAATGTATAGCGGTCAATCGGAAGATGTGTATGCACTGAGCACCATCCGAGCGGGAGCTTATGGCTATCTATCCAAAACCGCCGACCTGGATTACATTATTTCTGCAGTAAGAAAAGTGAGTGACGGCAATATGTTCATTACCAATGAACTGGCCCAACGCCTTGCCTTTGACGAAGGCACCCAAAAACCACGAAGGTTCTTCAGAAAACTGTCCTCAAGGGAAGTTGAGGTACTAAAACTTCTGGCCAGTGGAAAAAGAAACAAGGAAGTCGCGGAAGGACTCAACTTGAACGAAAAAACAGTGAGTACCTACAAGGCCCGTTTGATGAAAAAATTGAATGTGGACAATTTGGTGGACCTGTTACAACAGGCGAAAGCCTTGGAATTGTATTGAAAATACCCAACCAAACCAACTAAAGTAAGTCCCGGACAGTTTCTACTTTCCGGGATTTTTTATGCCATCACGAAAGCACCCGGTTCAGTTTTGCATTCAATAACTTGTTCAATTGCAAGTAATTGACTATCTCTTCTAAAATTTCCGTATGGTCCCCATTGCTCTCTTGCGTCTTTTCCTGTAGTTTCTGGATACGGTTCTTGATCAGATTGCACCTTAGGGTAAGAATGGTCTCTCCGACCAACTGGGCCACACCCAACTTTTTCTGCTTGGGGTAGATTTCACGGCGTTCCCAATCGTGCAGGACATATTGCTCTTCTTCCATTAAGATAGAAGATACCTCTGGCACCACATCCTGATCTAGTTCGGCCAAAAAAGTGTTCAACGAAAATTCCTCATTCTCATTGAGGTTTTCTATCAATTTGTAATAAATGGTCTTAAACTGTCCGTTGGTGAGCTCAATCTCATCCTCCTGAAGGTCTAAAAATACCTTTTCATACACCTTAGCCTCAACGATTTCCGGTTCCAGGACCAATTCTCCTGACTCATTTTCCTTGAGTACCAGGTCTTCAAACTCCTGTTTTTGGTTTCCATACAGCAACAGCACTTCAATGATCTTCCGCTCCAGTTCATATTGCACATCCACCTTCTCCACCACAGCGTCGTTTTTAACGACATTAAAGACTTTCTGCTCCTCCTTGATCTTCTTGGAGGCATCTACCATGCCTTTTTTATCGATCTGCGCCAAAGTGTTGTACAGCACTTCCTCCGAAATCTGCATGATCTTGGCACATTCCTGAATATAGATCTCCTTTTGTATCCGATCAGGTATCTTGCTGATGCTGTTCACGATATCCCTTACCGTATCCGCTCGCTTGATGGGATCATTGGCTGCCTCCTTGGCCAGCAAAGACGTCTTGAACTGGATAAAATCTTTGGCATTCTCCTCCAAATAGAGCACCAGGTCCTCGTACGTATTGTTCTTGGCAAAACTATCGGGGTCTTCGCCTTCGGGGAAGGTACACACCTTCACGTTCATTCCCTGCTCCAAAATCAGGTCGATACCACGGAGCGAGGCACGCAATCCGGCCGCATCCCCATCAAAAAGCACCGTAATGTTCTTGGTGAGCCTGTTGATCAACCGTATCTGTTCCGAGGTCAGGGCCGTACCACTGGAAGAGACCACGTTCTCGACACCCTTCTGGTACATCTGAATGACATCGGTATAGCCTTCCACCAAATAGCAGTTGTCTTCCTTGGCAATGGCCTGTTTGGCAAAATAGATCCCATAGAGCACTTTGCTCTTGTGGTAGATATCGCTTTCGGGCGAATTGAGGTATTTGGCCGCCTTTTTATCGTTGCCCAAAATCCTTCCGCCGAAGCCCAACACCCGTCCGCTCATGGAATGGATGGGAAACATGACCCTTCCCTTGAAACGGTCAAACCGTTTGATCTCCCCGCCTGTTTGTTCCTTGACAATCGTGAGCCCGGTCTTTTCCAAAAACTCCAATTGGTACCCTTGGTCCAGAGCGGTTTGTGTGTAGGCCTCCCACTCGTCCAAGCTATATCCGAGCCCAAATTTTTTGATAGTCCCATCAGTAAAACCACGCTCTTTGAAATAGGTAAGACCAATAGCCTTTCCGGAGCCCGACTCCCAGAGAGTCTGCGCAAAATATTTTTGTGCATGTTCGGAGACAAGGTACATGCTTTCCCGCTCGTTCGCCTGTTCCTTTTCCTCGCTGGTCTGCTCGGTCTCCTCTATTTCAATATTGTACTTTTTGGCCAGGTATTTGATCGCTTCGGGGTAAGTAAAATGCTCGTGCTCCATCAAAAAGGCCACCACATTACCCCCTTTTCCACTGCTGAAATCCTTCCAGATCTGCTTGACGGGGGACACCATGAAACTTGGGGTGCGTTCGTCCGTAAAAGGGCTGAGTCCCTTAAAATTGGAGCCCGATTTCTTCAGCTGCACAAAATCCCCGATCACCTCCTCCAATCGGGCGGTCTCATATACTTGGTCTATGGTGGCTTTTGAAATCAAGGACGATGTTTTATAGCTGTTAAAGGTAAATAAAAACAAAGATTTGGTGAATCTGGTACCAACATTCCCCTCCAAGATTTCTTATCTTAGAAGTCCATTACTCTTTATCCGTTTGGGATATTAAAAAATACAGGGGAAATATGACACATAAAAGATTACAGAAGTTAGCCGTTTTGACCATTTGTTCATTAGGAATAGCCTTCAATGCACATTCCCAAATGGCCGAGAAAGCCGCACCGATCTTTGAAAATGGGGAAGCCCAAGTGGTCGATGCTTTTTCCGACCCCAGCAAATGGATACGCCACGATCTTTGGGTGGAAACCGAGTTTGATTCCGATGGGGATGGAAAATTGGATCGGATGCATGTGGATGTGACCCGTCCAGAGCAGACCGAGACCGAAGGCCTGAAACTTCCCGTCGTCTATGAATCCAGCCCCTACTATGCCGGCACTGCCGGGTTGGGCGATGGCATTTTCTGGGATGTAAGGCACGAACTTGGTGAAGCCGGAAAACCCCGAAAACACCCAGAAGTGACCCGGATAGGCGAACGGCCCATCATATCCAACTCCCAAATAAATACATGGGTCCCACGGGGATATGTCGTGGTCCATTCCTCTTCACCTGGCACTGGACTTTCCGATGGGGCACCGACCGTTGGTGGCGACAATGAGTCCTTGGCACCCAAAGCCGTTATCGACTGGCTTTGTGGCAGGGCAAAAGGATATACTGAGCGAAACGGCAACACCGAAGTAAAGGCCTATTGGTCCACGGGCAAGGTGGGCATGACCGGCACTTCGTACAATGGCACCCTGCCCTTGGCCGCTGCCACAACGGGCGTGGAAGGACTGGAGGCCATCATCCCCATCGCCCCCAACACCTCCTACTACCATTACTACCGTTCCAATGGACTCGTACGCTCGCCCGGCGGGTATTTGGGAGAGGACATTGACGTACTCTACGATTTTATCCACAGTGGTGATGAATCCAAAAGAGCCAGGAACAACAAAGTAGTCCGCGACACGGAGATGAAGAACGGGCAGGACCGTATCACTGGGGATTACAACGATTTTTGGGCCGGACGGGACTACCTCAACGATATGGGCCCCATGAAGGCTGCCCTATTGATGTCGCATGGGTTCAACGACTGGAACGTGATGCCCGAACACAGCTACCGCATTTATGACAAGGCTAGGGAGAAAGGATTGCCGGTTCAGATCTATTACCATCAAAATGGACACGGTGGCCCACCTCCCATTTCCATGATGAACCGCTGGTTCACCAAATACCTACACGGCATTGACAATGGGGTGGAAAACGACCCGAAAGCCTGGATTGTTCGGGAAGATGACAAAGTGGAAAACCCGACATCCTATGAGGACTACCCCAATCCGAAAGCTACCGAGACCACCTTGTTTTTGACCAAAGGGGCACCGGAAAAAGGACAGCTCTCCACCTCCAAACCACAAAAACAGGGAACGGAGACGTTGGTGGACAATTATTCCTTTTCGGGGTCCAGCTTGGCACAGGCCGAGATAACCAACCATAGGTTGATCTATGTAACCCCCCCCCTTTCCGAGGATGTGCACATTTCGGGCATCCCAAAAATCAAGATAAGACTGGCCAGTAGCAAGCCGGCTGCCAATCTCTCCGTTTGGTTGGTTTCCCTGCCTTGGACCGAGCGGCGCAACACCAAGATCACGGACAACATTATTACCCGGGGATGGGCGGATCCCCAGAATCACAAATCCCTTACCGAAAGTGGGCCATTGGTGCCGAACAAATTCTATGAAATGGAATTTGGGTTGATGCCGGATGACCAGATCATCCCCAAAGGACAACAGATCGGATTGATGATTTTCTCCAGTGACAAGGAATTCACCCTATGGCCCGAGCCGGGCACGGAACTGACCGTGGACTTGGACGGAACGCAGCTCGTTCTTCCTGTAGTGGGAGGAAAAATCCCCGTCACAAATCCTTAAATGGAAGAAAAATCGAATTTTTTATCCAATGAAGTAGAAACAAAATAATAGAAGACCCATGGACAGACATAATTTTGACACGCTTTCCGAAGCCATAAACACCTTGACCCAAGAAGGGTATGAGGAAGATTTTGAAGCTGGGGACAACTGCATCAAAGCACTATATTCCAAAAAGGAATATCAGCCCGACGCACTAAAAATTGTCAACAGCTACCGATTTGAGGGAATGACCAACCCTGAAGACCAAGCCACCGTGTTCACCATTGAGGCCTCTGACGGCACCAAGGGCACTCTAGTGATGTCCTACAGTGCGGAACACAACCAAAATGAAGAGCTTATCAAAAAAATTCCGATGGCAAGAAGCTAGGCTCATCCAAAAAACTGGCCCAAGGCAGAAGGCTGGTAGAGCAGCCATCCCGTTAGGCTGAACCTACTTTTGTGCGCTTGGAGCACCGCATGTGGCACTTCCGCACTTTTGAACATCACGCACCGAGCGGCCAAAGGGTCTACCAAAAAACTGGAACCGTCCTTTTCAAAGATTTCCAGTTCCCCACCGTCCCCGCTTTGCCAACCCTCATTAAGATAAATCACCACAGAGATCATCCGGTTGTTCCTGCGCTCAAACTGGTCCAAATGTTTATCGTAATGCCCACCCGAAGGGTAATGCGCCAAATGGAACTCATATCCAGAAAGACTGAGGTAGCAATATCGGTTGAACATCTGCATGGTTTCATCCACCAATCCCCAATAAGTCTTCAGGTGACTGTCCCTTTCCCGATCCAGCCAATAGGTGAAATCGCCCCTGATCTTGCTGTTAACCTGCTTTTCGGTATCGGCACCTATCCCCGCCTCATTGAACTTGGGCAGCATGTCCAGAAAAAAAGACCTGATCTCGGCATAGAGTTCATCCCGAAGAAAATGGTCAATGATCACGTAATCCTTACTGGAGAGGTCATCCATCCAAGACAACCAATCCTCCAAACTGTGGTAGGTTTCCAATGGTTCAAAATGTGTGCGAATGTAGAGAATATTCAACAATGAACCGCTGTTTTTCTTATTTTGGACATGCTCAACCTATACCAATATATCATGGCACCAATTTTGTCCCAATCATTTCATTATGAAAAACATACTCCCTATTCTTATCCTGACCCTCCTTTCTCCTGCCCTTTCGGCGCAACGTGTCTTTGAAGTGGATGCCGACTATAAGGCCGATTATTTGATTTTTGAGGTAGATAGCGAATACAAAGCCGACCTCCTTGTCCATAAAGTGGACCGGGAATACAAGGCGAAATACAATAAGGGCCTATGGTTTTTTACGGACAGTGATTACAAGGCAGATTTTGAGGTGTTCTTTGTAGATCGAGAATACAAGGCAGATCTTACGGTGTTCTTTGTGGACCGGGATCATAAAGCGGGATGGAGGAACGATGCCAAAAGACTGGCACTCGAATTCCCGATCCTGGAATGATCCCAAGGCTGTATCTTTGCATACAAATCGAAACATATGATTCTTTTCTTCGGAACCAGGCCTGGAAAAAAAGAGACCAAAACCTTGAAAAATGTCAACTGTCCGCACTGCCACCAAAAGGATACATTGACAGCAGTTTCCCAGCCCAATCATGCCCATTTGTTCTGGATACCCATTTTTACCCTCAATACTATCCGCCATGCGGAATGTTCTCACTGCAAACGGGTCTATTACAAGGAAGAGTTTACGCCTGAGATGGAACGGGCCCTATCGTCCTAACAAAAAAAGGTCTAAAAAGTGTCATTTTGAGCTGTCACCCTGAGCGCAGTCGAAGGGACAGTCGAAGAATCTCGTTCAACCAATTATCGAAGAGTTGAACTTTAATAAGATTCTTCATTTCATTCAGAATGACACTTTTTAGACCTTTACATTCAACATTGTTTCGGTCATATATCGAACCGAAGGCCCAAGGAAATATTGTTCTGTTTGATATCTGCATCCTGAAAAATGGGGTTCAGGTCGTACTTGACGTATAGCAACACCCCATCAAATCCCATATAGCCGCTTACTCCATAGATCAGGTCGCTGGTATTGTAGTCCCTCTTGAGCTTGTCCTTGACATCCTCCCCATCCCTACTATACTTGAGTTTTTGACGGGTTCCCAAATTGAAACCTCCATATCCTCCCAGACCTACCCTGAACTGATCTCGAATGGAATATCGGATGGTGCGTTCCGTTTTTCGAAACCGGGAAGGGCCAAATTCAAAATGTACCGGGAAGACCAAGTTGTCCATTCGCAGTTTGGATTTGTCCAAGTCGTATTCGAACTCCTCCAAAACAGTCTGATCGCCATTTTTGACAAAAATCTGGTTGTCCTTTGGTTTCAGACCGTTGAACTGGAATGAAAACCCATAGTTGAGCCGCAGCCAGTTCGAATTTTCAAAAACACGGGTGCGCCACTGCCAACCCATTTCAAAAAATCGGCTCCCACCGATTTTGTACGGGGAATCGTCCAATGATTGCCCCTCAATCAGGGCATTATTGAGACCTATGGCCATGACAAAGTCAGAGTAGGTCCGTCTGTCGTATTTGATGTCCTTTTTCCATCTGTTCGAATTGAACCAGATTGCAGGTTTTCCATCGATCATGATGCCGATGTGGGTCCGGTCGTTATCCAAGGTATCCAGTTCGGACAAGGTAAGCACCTGCCCTTCGTTGCGCTCCAAAAGGGAGATCCTGTTGTCCACAATGGCAACCCTTTCTTCAATGTTCATGGCCCTACGTTTGGCCACTTCCTCTTTTAGCACCTTTGCTTCGGCTTCGGAAATATCTCCCCGTTCCAAACGCCTATTGATGTCCTTCACCTCTACTTTGAGAGCTTCTTTTTCCTGTTCCACGATACGCTCCCTTTCGATTTTCAGGGCCTTGATTTCCTTTTCATAGTCTTCCTGCCCCAAGATTTGGTGGGAAACCAAGAGAAATACCAGTGTTGCCAAATAAAATGTAATTGTTTTCATGATTGTTTCTGGATTATAGCCTTCCTTGTCCCTGCCCAAACAGCTTGGGCAGGAATAGAAAGGTATTTTGATTGATGAATAAAAATTTTAATTGTTTCGGTCGGCCACGGCAGTACGCAGTTTGAAATATCCCTCCTTGAGCGCATCGAATATTTGGTCCCTGAACGACTCGTCCAGTTCCTCCTCTACTTCGGCGAGCAAGGTCATGGCATCCACAGACCCGTTTTTAGGGAACAATTTGTCGGCCATGATCTGTTTCTGGGCCTCCCTGAGCAATGAATCCACCTCAGCATCCGAGACCCCCCTGTTCAAACCTTCCATATGCTGTACCTGGGCCACCACTTCTTCCACTTTCTGCGTGATCAATGCATCCGACTCTTTGATCAGCTTGTCCCGTTCCAACTGTTTTGTTTCCTCTTGGGCCAATACCGGTTGCGAAATCGGGAGCTCGTCGGTAAAACCCTTTGGGTTTTCTTCGGGCATCGGTTCCAGACCGTTGTTGACCACCTTGGTCTCCTCTTGTACCGGAAGGGTTTTGGTAAGCTCCTGTCGAGGGGATTGGGTTTCGTTTTTCTTTTCCATATCGATTTGATCCACTTTTTCTTCCACGACTTGGATTTCCGGGATGGTTTTCCCTTTGTTCACAAACAATAGGGACAGCAGCAAAATGCCCACAAAACTTGCGGCCATGGCATACACTTGCCATTTTTTGCCTTTCTTCTTGGGTGCGGCATCCAATTGCGACGCAATTTTGTCCCAGGCCCCGGGTGAAGGAGTTATGGTACGCTCCTCCAGCTTTTCCTTGATATGCTTTTCCAATTTATCCATATCCTATGCTTTACTTGCCCAACCTTGTTTTGGGCGACATTCCTTTTAAAGTCAAATTTTCCTGAAGCATCTTTCTCGCCTTGAACAGCTGCGATTTGGAGGTCCCTTCCGAGATTTCCAGCATTTCGGCTATCTCTTGGTGGCCATACCCCTCTATGGCATGGAGCAGGAAAACAGTTTTGTACCCTTCTGGGAGTGAATCGATAAGCTGCTGCACGTATTCCACATCCAACAATCCATCACCACTGACCGTTTCTTTGGGCTGGGCATCAAACACTTCATCGTCATAGACCACAAACTGCTTTTTCCGCAGATGGGAAATGCTCTCCCTCACCATAATGGCTCTGATCCACCCCTCAAAACTTCCCTTGTGCGCAAATGTGTCCAGGTTTTTGAACACCTTGATGAAACCATTGATCATGACGTCCTCCGCAAAATGCTGGTCCTTGATGTACTGTCTGCACACGCCCAACATTTTTGGCGCATACTTCCCATACAGTACCTTTTGGGCCTGCTGGTCACCTTTCACAGCCTTTTTTATCAATTGGCCTTCATTGTTATATAGCGAAATGATCTTCAAAAGTTTGGTTTCAAAAAGCGGTTCTATTTAGATAGACGGATAATGTACAATAGGAGTTGCCTGAAAAAATAAATTTTTTCATTAAAAACTGAAAATCAATTATTTATATTTTATTTTTTTCGATCAACCACATAGTTGACCATCAGTGTGAGGGCACTTTTGTATTCGGAATCGGGGTAATTGTCCAAGATGGCAAGGGCCTCGTCCTTAAATTCCAACATTTTGGACACGGCATATTCCAACCCGCCCATTTCCTTCACATAGGCGATGACCTCCTTTACCCTTTTCTTGTTCTTGTTGTGGTTTTTGATGGAATTGATCAGCCATTTTTTTCTTTCCTTGTCGCTTTGGTTCAAAACATAGATCAAGGGAAGGGTCATCTTCTGCTCTTTGATGTCGATGCCCGTGGGCTTTCCGATCTGTTCGGCACCATAGTCAAAAAGGTCATCCTTTATCTGGAAGGCCATGCCACAGAGTTCCCCAAACTTTCTAAAGGTCTCCACCTCTTCGGAATCGGGCCGGACGGAACAGGCGCCCATGCTGCAACAGGCCGCAATGAGGGTCGCTGTTTTTTGGCGGATAATATCATAATATACCTCTTCGGTAATGTCGAGGAGACGAGCCTTCTCAATCTGCAACAACTCACCTTCGCTCATATCCCGAACGGCATTGGAAATGATATGGAGCAAATCGTAGTCCTTGCTTTCCAAGGAGACCAATAGGCCTTTCGAAAAAAGAAAATCACCCACCAAAACGGCAATTTTATTCTTCCAAAGGGCATTGATGGAAAAAAATCCCCTTCGTTTGTTGCTGTCGTCCACCACATCGTCATGGACCAGGCTGGCCGTGTGGATCAATTCGATGATTGAAGCCCCGGTATAGGTCCTTTCGTTCACCTTGCCATTCAATAATTTAGCGGTAAGGAAAACGAACATGGGCCGCATCTGTTTGCCCTTTCTGTTGACAATATAGTAGGTGATCCTATTGAACAATGCCACTTTGGACGACATGGATTTAAGGAATTTTTCCTCAAAAAGTTCCATTTCATCCTCTATGGGCTCCCTGATCTGAGATACTATTTTCAACAACAGTTTGGTGCGTTTGATTTTGAAGCCTTAAAAGTAGGGAAAATGAAAGAGTTGGTATAAAGATGCGCAAAGATTTAAGCTCGAGGGGCGAAAGTATCGATGATTTGAGGGGTTTCAGGGTTGAGGGTTGAGGGTTGAGGGTTGAGGGTTAAGGGTTAAGGGTTAAGGGTTAAGGGTTAAGGGTTAAGGGTTAAGGGTTAAGGGTTAAGGGTTAAGGGTTAAGGAAGAAACAAAATTTCTGTTTACTTGGTTATTGGAATTTGGGATTTTAAAATTGGTATTTGCCGACTTTCTGCGTTTCGACTGCCCCATCGACTTACTTCGACTACGCTCAGTAACCAATGCCCAGGGTGACAGCTCACGTGACAATTCCTGACTCCTGACTCCTGACTCCTGACTCCTAAAACTAACTTTTATTGGCCAGCTGCCCACATGCGGCATCGATATCCTTTCCTCTGGACCTACGAACGGTAACCGTAATGCCATTGCTCTCCAGAATGCTTCGGTACATTTCGACCGCATCCATGGAGGCTTGTTGGAACTCGCCATCGTCTATGGGGTTATACTCGATCAAATTGACCTTGGACGGAGCGAACTTGCAGAATTTGACCAGGGCATCCACCGCTTCCCTGGTATCGTTTATGCCTTTCCAGACCACATATTCGTAGGTAATCCTGTTTTTGGTCTTGCTGTACCAATATTCCAATGCCTCCCGAAGATCTTTCAAGGGGAAGGTGGCATTGAAGGGCATGATGGAGGTCCGCACCTCATCAATAGCGGAATGTAGGGAGACCGCCAAACGAAACTTGACTTCTTCATCGGCCATTTTCTTGATCATTTTGGGCACCCCGGAAGTGGATACCGTGATCCGTCTTGGGGACATGCCCAATCCTTCGGGCGAGGTAATCATTTCAATGGCCTTAAGCACGTTGTTATAATTCATCAGGGGTTCGCCCATGCCCATGAACACAATATTGCTCAGAGGACGGTCAAAATAGAGCCTGCTTTCGTTGTCTATGGCCACTACCTGATCGTAGATCTCATCCGGGTTCAGGTTTCGCATCCGTTTCATGCGGGCAGTGGCACAGAACCGGCAATCCAGACTACAACCCACCTGACTGGAAACGCAGGCGGTGGTCCGGGTCTCGGTCGGGATCAAAACGGATTCCACCACAAGTCCATCGTGCAAGCGCACCGCATTTTTGATGGTTCCATCGGAACTGCGCTGCATTTGGTCCACCCGTATGTGGTTGATCACGAAGTTCTCTTCCAACATTTGTCGGGTTTCCTTGGAAACATTGGTCATGGCATCAAAGGTATGGGCCGATTTCTGCCAAAGCCATTCATAGACTTGGTTGCCCCGAAAGGCCTTGTCCCCATGCTCCACAAAGAACTGCCGAAGCTGTTCCTTGGTCAATGCCCGTATGTCCTTCTTTTTGGTTTCCACAGGATAAAGATAATCAAGAAAAAATCCCGTTGGTCGCGGAACCGAACGGGATTCTAGGTTTGTTCATTTTATGCATTTATAGAATCAACATCGCATCCCCATAGGAGTAAAAGCGATATCCTTCCAAAATGGCCTGTTTGTAGGCTTTTTTGATAAGGTCATGACCCGCAAATGCGGATACCATCATCAACAAAGTTGATTTGGGCAAATGGAAATTGGTGACCATACAATTGGCGATGCTGAAATCGTATGGAGGGAAGATGAACTTGTTGGTCCACCCTTCGTAGGTATTTAGGGTATGCTCTGAAGATACGGCACTTTCAAGACCCCTCATCACAGTGGTACCCACGGCACAGACCCTTTTTTTCTTGACTTTGGCCCTGTTCACAATTTCTGTTGCCTTTTCATCGATGACCAGCTCCTCACTGTCCATTTTATGCTTGGAAAGGTCCTCTACCTCCACAGGGTTAAAGGTTCCCAAGCCCACATGTAAGGTCACTTCTGCAAAATCGATGCCCTTGATTTCCAAGCGCTTCAACAAATGTTTTGAAAAATGCAATCCCGCAGTCGGGGCCGCCACAGCTCCTTCATGTTTTGCATAAATGGTCTGGTAACGCTCCTCATCTTCGGGCTCTACATTCCTTTTGATGTATTTGGGAAGTGGTGTTTCTCCCAATTCCCGTAGCTTTCTCCTAAAATCAGTATAGGAACCGTCATAAAGGAAACGAAGGGTCCTCCCTCTGGATGTGGTGTTGTCGATTACTTCAGCCACCAAACTTTCATCATCCCCAAAATAGAGCTTGTTCCCTATCCTTATCTTCCTGGCCGGGTCCACCAAAACGTCCCAAAGGCGTTGTTCCTGGTTCAGTTCCCGAAGCAAGAACACTTCTATGCGAGCCCCAGTTTTTTCCTTGTTCCCAAACAGTCTCGCAGGGAATACCTTGGTGTTGTTCAGGACCATCACATCACCTTCATCAAAATATTCGATAAGGTCCTTGAACATTCTATGTTCGATTTTTCCAGAATCCCTATGAATCACCATCAGTTTGGATTCATCCCTGTTTTCAGCGGGGTATTCGGCCAATAGTTCCTTGGGCAATTCAAAATTGAAGTTGGATAATTTCATCTAGACTTTTTTTGGATTTTTTTAAAGAGGGGCAAATATACGACCTCGTGATAGCGGATGTCAAGTAATTTGATGATTAAATGTCTGTTACATTTCGGACACGTCAAATCCGAGGGTATTGAGATCCTTCCAAAAGTCAGGATAGGATTTGGAGACCACTCCCGCATCATTGACAATCAAATCGGTCTTTAGCGCAAGTGGACCGAAGGCCATAGCCATCCGGTGGTCATTGTAGGTATCCACATCCACCCCCGATTTGATGGCAGCTATGGGTTGCAGGGTAAGGCTCTCGCTATCAATGGTCACCTTTGCACCAAATTTGGACATTTCGGTTTGCAGTGCTGCCAAACGATCAGTTTCCTTGATTGGAAGGGTGTGAAGTCCTGTGAGATGACAGCCCATACCCAATCCCAAACAGGTCACTGCAATGGTCTGGGCAATGTCCGGAGCGTTGGAAAGGTCGTAAAAGACGTTTTCCTGTCTGCTCTCTTCGGTTTTTTCCAGGGTAATCTGATTGTCCGAAAAAGTGGTGACAACGCCAAAGTCCGTGTAGATCTTGCTCAACACACTATCGCCTTGCAGTGAATCTTGTTTGTATGATGACAGCTTGATCTTGGTCCCCACCTCACAAAGAGCGGCAATACTATAAAAGTAACTGGCAGAGCTCCAATCCGATTCCACCACCAATTTGATGGCATCTACCTTTTTTTGGGGCTCCACACGGATTTTGTTTCCCTCAAAGGTGGTCTGTACCCCAATCTGGGCCAATAGACCCAAGGTCATTTTGATATAGGGCACCGAAGTTATTTTGCCCACGAGCTCCAGTTCCAGTCCGTTCTCCAAACTTGGGGCGATCAGCAAAAGTGCCGAAATATATTGGCTGCTGATGTTTGCCGGAAGGGACACTTGGGACTTGGTCAGTTTTTTCCCCGAAATCTTCAATGGCGGATACCCATCTTGCTTGACGTATTGGATGTCTGCACCAAGGGATCTTAGGGCCTCCACCAACACCTGAATGGGTCGTTCTTGCATCCGTTGAGATCCTGTGAGCACCACTTCCTTGTTGGGTTGTGAGGCAAAATAGGCCGTCAGGAACCGCATTGCGGTCCCGGCATGGTGGATGTCCACCTCGCCAGAAGATATTTGGAGTCCCTTTTGCATGACCTCACCATCATCCGAAATGGACAGGTTCTCTATGCTGATATTGGGAAAAAGTGCCCGTAGCAATAAAGAGCGGTTGGTCTCACTTTTGGAGCCCGTGACCTGTATTGTTTTTTGGATGTTTTTTGTGGAGGGTGCAGAAAGCTGGAGTCTCAATGTTCTATGGTTTGATTGAAACTTCAAAACTAGAAAAAACAGCCCTAATGTTCCCTTTGGGACACAACTTTATTTGAGCTTTTTGTTATTTTGATGCCGGTCGTGGTCGCGTTTGGTCTTCAGGTCCAATTTTTTGTCGAAGGCCTTTTGAAGATCGATCCCGGTTTGGTTGGCCAAACACAGTACCACAAAGACCACATCGGCCAGTTCCTCGCCAAGGTCCTTGGCCTTGTCCGATTCTTTTTCGCTCTGTTCGCCGTACCTGCGGGCAATGATTCGGGCCACCTCTCCTACTTCCTCCGTGAGCTGCGCCATATTGGTCAGTTCGTTGAAGTAACGGACCCCATGGTTTTGGATCCATTCATCAACCGCTTTTTGTGCATTTGCTATGTCCACCGTTTCAATTTTAAGATTTGGCCACAAAGGTAAGGACAAGCTGCTTATTCCTTTTCCAAAACCAGATAACTGTTGTTTTGTGTGGTCACCGCATTTTCAAAAAACTCCTTTACATAGGCATATCCCGCACTTGTATATTGTGTCGAGCGGAGTTGTAGGCTGAACTGGACCATCACCTGGCCCTGGGATTCACTGCAATTGAACCGCATAACACCACTGTTTTCAGGAAGGCCCAGATTGATGGGCTTGGGTATTTCCTTGACCTTATACCCTTCTGGAACCTTAATTTTCGCATAGTACATGTAGGACCTTAAATACCCAAAGTCCACTGGATAGTGACGGGTCTCTGACATGAAGGGATTGCTTTCAAAAAAACGAACAAGGAAGGTATTGAAGAAAAGGTTCTTGTTTTGGCCCAGCCCCTCCATTTCAAAGAAAAAATTCTCCACCAATTTTCTATCATCGGACTGCAGGGAATCCACTTCATAGGATTTGATAAAAATGTCCCCGTTGGAACTATCCTCTATTTTATCCAGGTATTCATCTTCGGACAACGAGGCCAAACGCTCCCTTTTGAAGAAAGCTTCGTACCCGGTTGTTATCTCTTGAAAGTTACCTGACACCAAACTGTTTTCAGGATCCAGCGACATTTCTATCCTTACTGTCTTCATATTGGGTTCTATGGGGACAATGTCATACCAATAGCTCTCCTCTTCCAGGTCCATTACCCTTCCATGATAATTCAGGCAGCGATAGGGCAACATCCCGAAGGGCAATTGCTTTTCCGTTGCGTCCAACAAATAGGTGGTCCCGTCTATCTCCGTCTTTGCAATGAGGTAATTGAAATCCGACATGACGGGATGGGATTTTTTGGGCAATCCGTTATCTCGGGTGGAGAGCACCATCATATCGGTATCTATTCCCGCTGCATTGAGCAGGTTGATCAAGGTGATGTTGATTTCCGCAACATTGCCTTTATGCTCATCAAAGGCCTGTTTTACGCGATTGTCCAAAAAAATGCCATAATCCCCGTTCCAAACATAATGGTCCTTTACAAACTGATAGATCCGTGTCGCGCGTTCCAGAGGATCTCCCGGACCGCTGATCAGGTCCACAGGGATGTTCCGTTCAAAAAAGTTGACCTTCTTGAGCTGTCTTCCAATATCATTATCAGTTTTGAACTCTTTGTCCACATCCTTCCATGTTTTGGTATATCTTTCCTTGGTCCCATCAAATCGAAGAAGCTCCGACAGTTCAAACTCCAAAGCAGAACGGTAATTGCTTGGGGACAACATATAGCTTTCATCCTCCTTAAATGCAGGGACATCCTTCATCACATATTTCAAAACCTCACAATCGGCACTTTCCGTAGCGCTTGGTATCGAAAAGCAGTCCTTTTTTATGGTTGCTTCGTTCACATCCAGGGCAATCTCCCCTATCAAGGCCCTATTGTACCTATAGTTTCCAGGAATTTTGGCATTGTATTCCGTATAGACCTTTGGGATTGCTTCCTGGAACTTCCATCCAGTGAGGTTAAAGAAAAACGGGGACTGTATCTCATAGGAATATTCCAGAATGGAGCCTTCTTTCACGTCTGGAAAGGTAAATTTTTTCACGGACCACCTTTCGCTCACATCGGCATCGAATACATTTTCTTTTCTGAGGCTATGCTTTACCACCCCATTGTGGGTAAGTGCCCTTATGTCCTTTACAATTTCCTTTGATTTGTCCGAACGGTAATAGGGTATGGTGATATTGGCCTCATCCATTCCTTGTTTGTCCAAAATTTTCTTCTTTGCATGGTATTTTTTGATCAACCACACATAATTGCCCCTGACCTCAAAATAATTTTCCCCTTTTTCGTACAGGTAAACAGCATGGGCAGTGGTATCTTTGGCATAGGTAGTGAACGCTTGCTCACTTGCCGAGAGCAGCCCAAATTCCACTTTTTGCTGTCCCCTCAGTTTTGTACCGTGGAACAGCACTGCAAGCACAAAGACTTTCAGAACAGATTTCATATAGGTTTAGGTTTTGGCAAGGATTATTTTTTCAGACTCCTTTTCCACCACTTGTCGGTAAAACTCTTTTAGGTTTTGATAGTATTGTGGAGGGAAAACAGGGGTGTTCATTTCGATTTCGACCCTAACCGAAATCTTGTCCTGGACAGTGGAGATATTATAAGTGAACTTGCCCAGGCTTTCCGGAAGTACCATACTAATAGGTTCTGGAAGATGTTCGACCTTATAACCTTCGGGAATGTTGATGGTGATCATATGCCTATCTTCCCAAGGAAAACCATAATCCACAGGAAACTCCCTTTTTTCAGTTTTGAACGGGTTCTCTTGGACAGCAAAGTGGAACAGTGGCGAAAAATAGATCTTCCCTCCTATGGTCTCATAGGCGTCTTCCTTATAAAATTCATAATCCTGTATAATGGGTTTATCAAAATCAAAGTTGTTTTTCAGTTCGTATCCATCTATCTCCACATCACCGTTCTCTTTTTCCAGATCCGAAAGATAGCTTTCCTCGGTACCACCATTGTATAGGTTCCTGAACAAAAAAGCGTTGTTATTGGTAAACTGTTGCCTAAACTTGGCCGTGATGGCGCCATCGTCGGTCAAATCCACATTCATCATTACAATGTCCATCGATTTTTCTTTGGGCATCAGGTCTATGATATCAGAATTGCCATCTTCTGATATGATCCTGCCAAACCAATTCAGGGCCCTAGTGGGCAAAACATCGATTGCAGTGAAACTGTTTGTGGCATCCAGCAAATAATACCTGTCTTCTATCTTGGCCGCTGCCACCACATAATTGAAACCTTGCAGAGTAGGGAAAATCGGCACACCATGGTCCCGTGTGCTCACCAATACGGGGTATGCCTTCACATTGGCATGGTTGAGCATGGATATCAACATCAGATTGATATCGGCACTGTTACCCACTCCTTCTTTATATGCTTTTCTGGTTCCTTCATCAGAACCAACTCCCAAGTAAGAGTTCCATTTCACCTTTTGCTTCACGAATGACAGAACTTTGCCCATTCTTGTATATGGGTCTGAGGTGTCAGCCAAAACAGCATCCAATTCTTCTTCAAAATAGTTCTTCCTTTTCAGTTCGTCCCCAAAGGAACTGCTCTGGTATATAGTTTTTACAACATCTTCCCAAGTTTTGGAATACGATTCATAAACGGAACCCGGAACTTCCAAAGAAACTATCTCAAACTTTACACCTGCACGGTAATTTGCGATGTTTGATACGAAGATCTCATCCTTCAATGCAGGTATGTTTTCCAGATCAAAGGTCAATTCCGTGACCTTTGTTCCAATGGTATGATCCGTAAACTCCCTGACCGTTGGCCTAAAGGCAAGAAATCCTTTGGATCTTTGGTTGAACTTGAAATATTCCAAGATCCTCATTTCGGCTTCCAGTTTTTTAATGGGGATGCCATGCTGGAAAACAAACTCATCAATGCTCTGCACGAATGGGGAGGTTATCTTGTACTCATATTCGACCACTGACCCTTCCTTCACATTGGGCATGGTGAACTTAACTTGGTTCAAATTCTTGGACTGCTCTGTCTTGAAAATATCCTTTTTGTCCAATTTGGTCTCCACAATTTCACCATCTTCCAAGGTATAGGTATACCCTTTGACAGAGGATACACCTTCATCGGAACTACCTGATTCATATAGATTTATGATTTCACTGGCATAGTCAAATCCATCTTTGTCATAGATCTTGATCCTGTTATGGACTTCCGTGATGAGTCTTAAACCTATGGATTTGTTATAACTATAGTATGAAGTCCTTTTTTTCAAGAGGTATGCTGCCGATGCCGAAGAATCACCCGGGTACACTTTTTCTTGGAGCTCTTCCATGGAAACTTTTCCAAACTTGTAATCTTGGGCATTTGTAATTCCCAATGCCAGCAGAGCTACTATCAGATGTATTGGTTTAATCCTGAGGTTCATTTTTTAGAAGTATTTTTTGGTTGTCCATTTTAGCTACAGATCGTAAAAAAGATCTGAATTCATCATACGATTCCTTGGGGTACTCGCCCGCTTTTAAAAGCAGCTTTCTTTTGTATACCAACTCCCTGTCATTTCTTTTCTCGACCTCTGCAACATAACTCCCAAATTCGGTTTCCATGCTGACCTTATCGGGCAAATCTGTAAAGTGGAAGCTTTCAGGTATCTCGATCGTGGTCTCATCCTGGTCATAAAAACCCCTCTGTACCATAAAAGGCAGCTTTCTGTCCCGGTACCTAGGGGGCACATAGGTGTTGTTGTTGAAGGCGTTCAAGATGAGCAGGTAATCATTTCCGTTCTTGGAAACATAGTTTCTGGCACTCAAATTCACGGTTTCGGTAAAGGAAACTTTCTCCTTATCGTTATCAAAGGAATAGTCACTGACCTCCAACCCGTTGATGTTGTCCCAAAAGTCCTTATAATATTTTTTGATGTCGTCCTTTGAACTTCTTTCCAACACAAACCGGTTATCGTACTGTGTGCCCTTGGTTTCTATGGCCACCTGTGCATCAATGGACAGGTTGTCCAAAATCTTGTAATTGGCCTTTATGTACTGCGCATTGTCAATGTCCAAATAGGAATCGGTCCTCACCAGCTCGCCACCATCGGGAGTCACCACCAAAACCATCCGGTCGTCCGTAAAGTCCCCAATAAATCCGAAGGGATGGATCTGCGACGTACAGTCCACCCAATAATATTTCCCCTTATAGGGAATGGCCAAGATGACATGGTTTCCCTGAAGCAAATCGGGAAAATCCTCTTCAAAATCAACCTTGGTCCGCCCAGATTCCACCACGGTGTAGTAGGATTCCACACCTACTGCCCTTAACAATGCCTTGGTATAATTGGTGAGCCCTTTACAGTCCCCATACTTTACTTTGTCCACCTCAATAGCGCTTATGGGCTGTAGCCCTCCTATCCCAATTTGGACGCTTATATATCTGGTATTGTCTTGGACATATTTGTAGATTATCTTGGCTTTTTCCAAGTCATCGTCGATACCCTTGACCAATTCCTTGGCCTTGGAAATGGTGCTTTCCTCCAATTCGTCCCTACCTGATAAAAGCTCGTCTTGGATCCAACCACCCAAACCCTTCCAATCGGTCACTTCCGCATCAATCCCCTTGTAATGGAACTTGGGCAACCGAACAGACAGTCTTGGCGAAAAGGTTTGAAAGGGTGGACTAAGACCCTCCTCGACAAAAGCCGGAATCCCTGAAGAGGTGTAGCTCAACATAGTCGGGGACTCCTCTTTTTTAAAATCGATTTCCTGAAGATTTTCCTCCTTGATGATGGGTTTTAAATCATTGGATGGATATGTAATGGTGTAATTACTATTTTCAACACTTACCCCATAGCCCGACACAAAGTACCACTGCGGCATCATCCCCGTATCGGAGGTCTCTATTTCATAGGTGAACTCAACTGTATAGGGATATTGTACAGGAACATAGTCATGGTACAACAACCTGTCATCCAAGTAAAGTGAAAAACCATCAGCAGCGGCCACTTCCTTGAAATCGCGCCTTTTTACCTGCTCCACTTCGTTCCCGAATGCGTCATAGATGGTGGCCTCTATTTTTTTTATTTTTTTATCGTCATCGTAAAATACCCTGGCCGCGGCATGTCCATCCCCAGATTTGTTCAGCACCGTCACAATTTGCCTGACCTGATAGGACATTTGGTTGATGGAATGAACCTGTATGGCCAAATGATCCAGTCTGATCACTGCATCCGCATTGTCCAAAAGCTCTTTTGGTATGGATTCTACACTATGGTCTTGGGAAAAAGAAAAACTGCACCATAAGAGCGCGGAAAGTATGGCAAGAAATCTCATTAAGCAATTTGGTTAGGCTTGGTTGGCTAAAGTGCTTGATTTCTTACAAAATAGATAACTTTTTCGATAAAAAACAATTATTCTTTGTTTTTGGTGTCCATCATAATGGTCACAGGACCATCGTTGAGCAGTTCCACTTTCATATCGGCCCCAAATATTCCGGTCCCGACTTTTTTGCCCATGTCCTGTTCCATCCTTTGGACAAATGCTTCATAAATGGGAATGGCCACGTCCGGTTTTGAAGCCTTGGTGTAGGATGGCCTATTGCCTTTTTTGGTCTGGGCATGCAGGGTAAATTGGCTTACCACGATGATATCCCCGCCCACGTCAAGTACGGAACGGTTCATCACTCCATCTGCATCATTGAATATCCGTAGATTGGTGATTTTTTGGGACAACCAATCCGAATCTTCCTTGCCATCGGCATCCTCGATGCCCAACAGCACCAACAAACCTTGCCCGATGGCGGAGACCACTTGTCCTTCCACGGTTACACTTGCCCTTGAAACCCTTTGGATCACTGCCCTCATCTGTCTTTATCTGTAATTGTCCGTTCGATAGTTTTCTTCCTCACCCGTCAACATTTGCACATAGCTACGGTATCTGCTCCAGGCCACCTCATCTCTTTCCAAGGCTTCCTTCACGGCACATTTGGGCTCGTCCAGGTGCAGGCAATTGTTGAACTTGCATTTGGATTTCAACTGGAAGAACTCGGGGAAATAATCCCCTATCTCATCCTGCTCCATATCCACGATACCAAATCCTTTGATTCCGGGAGTGTCTATGATCCTTGCCCCGAACGAGAGGTCATACATTTCGGCAAAAGTGGTGGTATGTTGTCCCTGTAAGTGCTGTTCGGAGATTTCGGCTGTCTTCAGGTGCAGTCCCTTTTCCAGGGCATTCACCAAAGTGGATTTCCCCACTCCGGAATGTCCCGAGAACATACTGGTCCTGTCCTTCATCAGTTGTTTTACCTTATCGACATTTTTTCCGCCCTTGGCCTCTATCGGTATGCATGTGTACCCGATCTGTGCGTATAGGTCCATCAAATACGCCACCTCTGCCTTCTCACCCTCACTATAGGTATCCATTTTGTTGAACAAGAGTACAACGGGGATGTCATAGGCTTCTGCGGTCACCAAAAAACGATCTATAAAACTGGTAAAGGTGGGCGGATTGTTCAGGGTCACCAACAAAAATACCTGATCTAGGTTGGAGGCGATGATATGGGTCTGTTTGGACAGTTTTACCGATTTTCGGATGATATAATTTTTCCTTTCGAGAATTTCGGAAATGACCCCGACCGATTCGTTCCCATGGTCCTCCAGTTCAAAGACCACTTGGTCCCCAACGGCCACTGGGTTCGTACTTTTGATCCCCTGCGTCCGGAACTTGCCCTTTATCCTGCACTCATAAAAAACACCATCTTCCGACTTCACGGTGTACCAGCTCCCTGTTGATTTATAAACAGTTCCGTTCACGATTTGTTCATATTTTCATTACAAAGAAACAATAATCCTTCTTCTTGTGCGCATATCTTTGTTAACAGTTTTAACAATCAACAATCTATCAATCATGAAAAAAATCGTTTTTATCGCAGTGATGACCCTAGCTGCCGCGTTCAGTGCGAACGCACAACAGTACAAGGTAATTACCAGTGTGGAATCCATCGTTCCCAATGGTCTTGGCCGATCTAGGATCATCAATGCCCTCGAGGACAAGGATTACAAGGAATACACCAGCGTACAGACCGAAGAGGACAACACAAGGAACAAGGCCGACAGGGGCGACATCCGGGTGAAGAACTTTGAAGAGACCAAACTGTTGAACTTCTACAACTTGGGCGGTATCCGTTTTCAGAACATCGCTGCCAACGATGCCCTGATCACCTCCATGATCAACGATATGATCTCCAACGGATGGGAACTGGCCTTTGTGGTAAGTGGTGTGGAAAGTGAAGGCGGAAAAGGGGATGGACAAGGTATCTTCATTACCCGCTACATTTTCAAGAAATAAGGGAAAGGACCCAAATAAAAAGCCCGCCTTGGATCTCCAGGGCGGGCTTTCTGTTTCATTATCAATGTCAATCCACAATGTGGATCCTTCCACCCACAAAAGTCTTTTTGTACACTTTTTTCGGCTTGCCGTATACGTTCACATCACCACCAGCCCTCACATTGATGTCCACCACTTCCGAAGCGAACACATCGGCCTCGCCACCTGCAGAAATTTTGATATCGGTATTGGCTGTCCTAAGATCGCGGCCGTCAAAAATTCCGCCAGTATTCAATACCACGGTCTGGTTCTTGGCCAATCCGGAAGCCTCTACGATGCCTCCCGTGACCGCACGGATATCGGCATAATCCACATCCATACCGATATGGATCTTGGCCCCTTCTTGGACCCTTAGTTCAATTTTGCTCTTCTGCACCATTTCGTTGCAGGTGATCTGCGCCCCTTCATTGCCATCGATTACGTCCAGGTTGGTATAGTACACCTCAATCATGGTGTCCTCGCCCTGGAATTTTTTATCCAATTGCATGCGGAGTTTCAACACACCTTTCTTGTTGGTCCAAATGATATCGTCCACGTTCCACCCCTTGATCATGATCTTGTTCTCATCGGATTGGATCAAGTTCACCTCAATCAGGTCAAAGACCTTGATTTCCTTGAATTCCCCTACCTCTGTGTCTATGATCCGTTGGGCGAACGTCAATAAAGGAAGCAATAGAAGCCCCAATGTGTATAGTTTTTTCATCTGCATAAAGTTTTTAAGTTATTGAAAATGAATGTCTTGAAATTTGAAGGTGTTTAGTGATACAGTGTTTTTACTCCATAAGGATGAACGGTTCTTCCAATTGTTACAGTTCCAAACAAAAAAACTATCTGCAATCTTGATAAATAGGTCAAGCCACAGATAGTTTTGATGAGAATCGAGAAAAAATCAGACTATGCGTTGATGATTTTTTCTTGGTGGTTGATGGATTCTTGGTGAATGGCCTTGAACATCTTCAGGATGAACTCCTCGCTCAATCCCCTCTGCTCCCCTTCGAGGATCATATTGCCCAAGATGGCGTTCCATCGGTTGCTCTGCAACACGGCAACGTTCTTTTGTTTTTTCAGTTCACCGATGCCGTCGGAAACCTTCATCCGTTTTCCGAGCAGGTCGATCAATTGGTTGTCCAACACGTCTATCTGTGCTCTAAGGTTGCTCAGTTTGCTGTTGTATTCGGCCTCTTCGTCGGTTTCCTTTCTGATGCGAAGATCCTTCATGATCTGTACCAATCGCTGAGGGGTCACCTGCTGTGCGGCATCGCTCCAGGCATTGTCCGGATCGTGGTGGGTTTCGATCATCAACCCGTCAAAGTTCAGATCCAAAGCTGTTTGGGACACGTCAAAGATCATGTCGCGCTTTCCGGTAATATGGCTCGGGTCGTTGATGATGGGCAGGTCGGGGAACTTCGTTTGAAGTTCGATGGCCAACTGCCATTCGGGAATGTTTCGGTATTTGGTCTTCTCATAAGTGGAAAATCCGCGGTGGATCACCCCCAATTTCTTGATATTGGCCGTATGCAAACGCTCTACAGCGCCCAACCACAAGGATAGGTCAGGGTTCACGGGGTTTTTCACCAATACGATCTTATCGGTACCTTCAAGGGCGTCCGCAATTTCTTGGATGATAAAAGGGCTCACGGTAGATCGCGCACCGATCCACAAAAGGTCCACATCGTATTCCAAGGCAAGGTCCACATGGGCCTTATTGGCCACCTCGGTAGCGGTTTTCAGGCCGGTTTCTTCTTTTACCTTCTGTAACCATTTCAATCCAATGGCCCCCACTCCCTCAAAATTTCCAGGGCGCGTTCTGGGTTTCCAGATTCCGGCACGGTAGTAGCTTACATCGGTATCCTTCAGTTCGTGTGCGATCTTCAGCACCTGATCTTCTGTCTCGGCACTGCATGGCCCGGCTATTACCAATGGATGTGACAGGTTCATATCATCCAACCATTTCCTCATTTCCTTTTTGTTTTCCATAATGCTTCCTATTTTTTTGTAAGTGGAATTCCTTTAAGTATTTGTTTTATTTTGTTGGTATTGCTCATTTCCAGATGGACATTTTCAAAATCGTTGTCCATGATCAATTGTTTGAAGGTGGTCAGGTTTTGGATGTATTCCTCCAAGGTCTCCACCACATTGTCCTTGTTCTGTTCAAATATGGGTGTCCACATATCAGGTGAACTTTTGGCCAATCGGACCGTGCTCTCAAAACCACTTCCCGCCATGTCAAAAATATCACGCTCATTTTTTTCTTTCTCAATAACCGTCTTTCCCAACATAAATGAACTGATGTGTGATAAATGTGATACGTAGGCGATGTGCTTATCGTGTGCGACGGGATTCATGTACCGGATTCGCATCCCCATTTCCTGAAAAACGGCCAAGGCCCTTTCCTGCAATTTGAATGCTGTTTTCTCCACCTCACAAATGATCATCGTCTTTTCCGCATACAGTCCTTCCAAGGCGGCCGATGGTCCTGAAAACTCCGTTCCTGCAATGGGGTGACAGGCCATAAAGTTCCTTCGCTTGGGATGATCGGCCACACTTTCACAAATCAACCGTTTGGTGGAGCCTGCATCCATCACCACGGTTTCGTCCCCCACTGCATCCAAAATCTTGGGCAGTTCCGTGACCAGAACATTTACAGGAATACTCACATAGACCATATCTGCAGTTTCCAAGGAACCATAGCTTCCTTTCCCGTCGATGATCCCAAGGGACATGGCTTCTTCCAAGTGGGCCTCATTCTTGTCCACACCAATGATTTTGGCATGGGGATGCATTTTTTTCACATCTTTGGCGAACGACCCCCCAATCAATCCTATTCCTATTACGACTACGTCCATGTTAAAATCTTTCTATCGCTTCTTTGATTTTTTCTTCCTTCACACAAAGGGAAAACCGAATATATCCTTCGCCATTGCTGCCAAAGATGGTCCCCGGCGCGATGAAGATGTACTTCTCATACAAAACTTGGTCAATGAACGCTTCGGAAGAAAGCGACCCCACGGGGAGTTTGCACCAGACGAACATGCCCACGGCATTTCGGTCGTATTCACAGCCCAGTTTATCCGCCAATTGGAACATCAGCTCCCTTCTTTTCGTGTACACTTTATCCAGTTCCTCAAACCATTCGGGGCCACTTTGTAGTGCAGCCACCGCACCTTTCTGAATACCGTAGAACATACCCGAATCCATATTGCTCTTCACCTTGAGCACAGCATTGATGTGTTCGGCATTACCAAGCACCATCCCCACACGCCAACCGGCCATGTTGAAGGTCTTGCTGAGACTGTTCAGCTCCAAGGTGCATTCCTTTGCGCCATCAATGGACAAAATACTCATCGGATTGTTGGACAAAACAAAACTGTACGGATTGTCATTGACCAGCAAAATATCGTTCGCCTTGGCAAAATCCACCAAAGATTTCAATTGCTCCATTGTTGCTGTGGCCCCTGTGGGCATGTGTGGGTAGCTGACCCACATCAATTTCACTTTGGAAAGGTCTTTTTGGGACAGTTCTTCCAAATTGGGGAACCAACCATTTTCCAGGTTCAGGTCATAGGTCACTGGAACGCCGCCCACCAAATTTGTGACCGATGCATAGGTCGGATAACCCGGATTGGGCAACAACACTTCGTCCCCCACATTCAAGAACGCCATGCTGATGTGCATGATGCCTTCCTTGGAACCCATCAAGGGCAATATCTCTGTGGAAGGGTCAACAGTAACCCTAAATTTTTGTTGGTAAAAATCGGCAATGGCCTTTCTGAGCTCTGGGAGTCCCTGATAGCTTTGGTATTGGTGTGCACCTGCATCGGCAATACAGTCCCTCAACGTTTCCATGACCTTTGGCGATGGCGCCAAATCTGGACTTCCAATACCCATGTTGATGATGGGCCTCCCCTGATCCATCAACCCCCTTACTTCCCTCAACTTTTTGGAGAAGTAGTATTCTTGCACACTGTGCAGCCTGTCAGCTGTAATCATATCAACAATGCGTTTTTATATTCACCCAAGACCGTAAAATCTTCGGCCATGATCTCTAGCAAGGATTTTGCCTTGGAAAAGTGATCGTATTCTTCAAAAGTCACATCCACAAAAAAAGCATACTTCCATGGAGTCTCTATCACAGGGAGGGACTGTATCTTGGTCAGGTTCATGTTACAATCGCTCATCACGTTCAGTACCGTGGCCAAGCTCCCCCTTTTGTGATCGGTCATAAAACGCAACGATGCCTTATTGATTTCTTCCTTCGGCAGGACCTTGTTCTGCTTTTTAAGGATGATGAATCGCGTGGCGTTGTTCTTTATGGTCTGAATTTCAGGAGCAATAATATCCAAATCATAGAGATCGGCAGCCATTTTTGGAGCAATTGCAGCAATATTAGCCAATCTGCCTTCTTTGATACGTTTGGCCGTTTCGGCAGTGTCCACGCTCTCTACCAATTTGATATGTGGATAGTCCTTGAAGAACTCCTTGCACTGTAGCAGGGCCATGGGATGCGAGTGGACTTCCTTGACGTCTTGCATGGTGGTTCCCCTGAGCACCATAAGGTTGTGGTGGATGCTCAGATAATGCTCCCCAATTACATGTATGTTATTGTGATACACTAGATTATAATTCGGGATAATGGAACCCGCGATGGAATTTTCAATGGCCATGATGCCTTTGTCCGCGGTCCCATCCAACAGATGGTCGATGATGGCATCAAAGGTCATGCATTCCAATAATTCGATGTCCTCCCCAAAAAAATCCTTTGCGACCTGATGGTGGTTGGACCCCTTGATTCCCTGTATGGCTATTTTTAAACCCATGGCAAAAAAAAAGCCCCGATTTGTATCGGGACTTCATGTATTGGTTATACTTTAAACGCATTCACAACAGTCCCGCACCTCTCTTAAAAAAGAAGTAAAAATAGAAACCGTTCCAGAAATACGTGTTTGTCATTTCGATGTAAATTCCCGGCTAATTTAGGTATTCAATCCGAAAGTGGCGATCATTCCTAAATTTTTTTTGATTTTTTTTGAAAAAGCCGATTTCATTGCAGATTGTATCCAAGAAAACGACCTTTTTTGAGAATTCATTTCCCATAGCGATTTGACCTCTCCAAAAGTTTCAACATTTGAGACCGAACAAAGGAATGGATTGAAGCGTCTAAAAGTGTATTTTTGGTTTCCAAACCCAATTGAATGTCCATCACCGTAAAGAACATCACCAAGACCTTTGGTCAGCAAAAAGCTCTGAACAACGTTTCCTTCTCCATCAAAAAGGGGGAAATTGTTGGTTTTTTGGGTCCCAATGGGGCAGGAAAGTCGACCATGATGCGGATATTGACCACCTACTACAAAGCGGACAGTGGTGATGCCGAAGTGAACGGACATGATGTACTCACTGCCGAAAGGGCCGTTCAGGAGAGCATTGGTTATCTCCCCGAACACAACCCCCTTTATTTGGAGATGTATGTAAAGGAATATTTGGCCTTCAACGCAGATGTGTACAAGGTTCCAAAATCAAAGATCGAGGAAGTGATAGAGCAGACTGGGCTTACCCCCGAAGCCCACAAAAAAATAGGACAGTTATCCAAAGGATACCGCCAGCGTGTGGGCCTTGCTGCTGCCCTACTCCACAACCCAGAGGTACTGATCTTGGATGAGCCCACCACAGGACTTGACCCCAACCAATTGATCGAGATACGAAAAATGATCCGCGATATCGGAAAGGAAAAGACCATCCTTTTGTCCACACATATTATGAAGGAAGTGGAAGCTGTCTGTGACAGGGTCATCATCATTAACAAAGGAAAACTGGTGGCCGACAAAAAATTGGAAGAACTGCGCGAAGCGGAAGAACAGATCATTGAAGTGGAGTTCGATTACCGGGTGGAGGAACAATTGCTACAACAGCTGCCCCACGTGTCCAAGGTGACCAACATTGGCGGTTTCGTCTATGAGATCACCTTCAGCACCTCTACGGACATGCGACCTGCCGTTTTCGATTTTGCGCATGACAACCAATTGAAAACCCTTCAGTTGAGTAGGAAGAACAAAAATTTGGAAAGCCTTTTCACCGAGCTTACCCGCTAATTATCGGAATATTAAAGAACCCCATCCCGTTTTCGCTGTTCATATATCGCAAAGAACATTCGAACACTGATGTTTCTGGCCCGTTGTTTCGCCTTTTCAGCATTTGGACCACTAAAATGGGTGTCCAGGGTTGCAAACCAATGTCTGAGCCATATCCCAAAATGATAATTGTCAATGGTCCTGCCCATATCCCTGTCCAACTCGGCGTGGACCTGCATGGGGTTCCCTTTGTATTTTTGGACGAAGAACAGGTTCATCTCCCAAAAATCGGTCAACTTTTCCATGTGTTCCGGCCAATCGGTAATGGTTTCATTGAAAAAATGGCCAATTTCTGCATCAGCACGCACTTTTTCATAAAAGCGATGCACCAATAATGAGACATCCTCTCTGTTCGCTATATCCTGTTTTTCCATATCAAAAATGCCTCAGGGCAATTCCATTGGCAAAGTTAGCATTACTGGCCCTAAAAACATATTTCTCGCCTTTTCCCGTTTACGACCATTCCAAATATGATATTTTTGCAGTTCAACAGAAGTAGGGCACATGAAGAAGAACACTGCAAGATTAGAGCTTTCCAAAGAGGAGATGCAAAAGTATGGCTACCAGATTGTGGATGCGATCGTGGAGCACCACCACACCCAACACCAAAAATTTCCCGTGGCATGGGGCTCGCGGGAGGAAATGGACAACCTCTTTTTGGAAGAAGCCCCAGAAGCGGGCATGGAAGCCTCCAAGGTTTTGGATTTTGTGTTGGAAAAAGTGATGACCAACAGTGCCAATATGGCCCACCCAAGGTCCTTTTCCTTTGTCCCGGGTCCCAGCAACTATGTCAGTGTTATGGCCGATGCACTTGCCACAGGCTACAATATCTTTTCAGGTGGATGGTCGGCTTCCCCAGCTGCTGCTGAACTGGAAATCGTGACCATTCAATGGCTGTTGAAGATCTTTGGTTTTCCTGGAAAAAAGGGAGGAGGAATTTTCACCAGTGGCGGTTCCATGGCCAACTTAACGGCAATGGTGACGGCCCGAAGGATCAAATGTGGGGACGATTTTTCCAAAGCAGTCATCTACCTGTCCGACCAGGCCCACTCCTCCAACATCAAGGCCATCCATGTGCTGGGCTTCAAAAAAGAGCAGATCCGGATCATACCCACCGACAATGAGTTCAAGTTTGCGGTGAACAAACTCAAAAACTGTATTGCCAAAGATCGATTGGAAGGCCTGCAACCCTTTTGTTTGATCGCTTCTGCTGGAACCACCAACACGGGTACTGTTGACCCACTGTCCGAATTGGCAAAAATTTGCAAGAAAGAAGATATTTGGTTCCATATTGATGGCGCTTATGGTGGTGCGGCCATTTTATCCGCCAAGGGCAAACAACTGTTGAAAGGCATTGAAAAGGCCGATTCCTTGACCGTTGATCCACACAAATGGTTCTATCAGCCTTACGAAATGGGTTGTTTGTTGGTACGGAACCACAAAAACCTCAGCCATACCTTCACTGAAAAACCGGAGTATCTCCGTGATATTGAAGGAAACACTTCGGAAATCAATTTTTATGACCATGGCATCCAACTCACCCGAAGGTTCAGGGCACTCAAGTTCTATATGTCCTTAAAGACCTTCGGACTCAAGGAGTTCAGGGATGCCGTCACCTACAACATTGACCTTGCCGAAGAGGTGGAAAATCTATTGCGGGGCAGCAAAAGTTGGGAAGTGGTCTTTCCGGCAACCTTGGCCGTGATCAATTTCAGGTACAACCCCATCCAGCAAAACTATAAGGAGAAAGAATTGGACGAGATCAACCAGTACATCTCAAAACATGTGGTGGACTCCCGGAAGGCATTGTTGGTCACGACCCTGCTCCATGGGCAGGTAGTGTTGCGTATGTGCCTCATCAACCCCAGGACCAGCATGGAGGATGTGACCGAAACTCTTGACCTCTGCAAAAAATTCGCATTGGAGAAAGAGGAACTGATAGCGGGCAAAGTCTAAGTCCTGTCCCCTACAATGGACGAAATGGCCATATCCAGTTGTTCTTGCACCTTCGGGTCGGTACAATTGATCAATATGGAAATTACTTTTTCCTCTTTCGGATAAACAAAAAAGTTGGTATACGCCCCTACACTATTGCCCACATGACCTACAAACTCCCGGCCATTGGCATCTCGGCTCACCTGAAAGCCCAGACCATAGTAGGTGGGCCTGCCATTCACCATTTGTGAGGTCAATATTTGTTCGTAAGTTCCTTTTTTGAGCAGTTTCCCTTCCAAAATGGCCTGCCCCATCTGGGCAATATCGGTACTGGTCGATAAAAATCCACCGCCAGCCAATTTATAGGCATTGTCCACTTCTATCGATTTCTTGAAACACAGCGAGCTTTTGGTATAGAATTGTGCCGTGCTGCCGATTACGCTCGAACCGACATCCATTTCTTGGGGTGAAAAGGTACTTTGCATCCCTAAAGGGATGAGCACTTTTTCCCGAACGTATTTTTGAAACGGGACTCCACTGGCCTCTTGCATGGCCAAGGAAAGTAGCACAAAGTCAAAACTATTGTACAGGTATCCCTTTCCCGGTTCGAAAACCAAAGGGTCATGTTGAAAGATTCCGATGCTGTCCTTGATGGAAAAGCCTTGGTTCAGTGCGAATTCCTTACCGCGATATCCTCTGATCCCTGCCGTATGGCTTGCCAGTTGGCGCAACGTGAAATCATGGTCCTTTTTTGGATAATACGGGACATACCTATGAAATGAGGTGTCCAACTCCACAAGCCCCTCTTCCATCATTTTGCCCAAAGCCAACCCAGTGATGCATTTGGAGATACTGGCTATCCTGAACACCGTTTGCCTAGGATCAACAGGTTTTTTTCGTTCCAGGTCAGCCTGGCCATATCCTTTTTGCCATAGCACTTTCCCCTTTGCCATGATGGTGACGGCCAAGCCGGGCACTTTGTTTTCGGCCACGAGGTTGTGAAAAAGGGCATCAGCCTTCTCCAGGCCATGGAGCCCATACAAAGACCTCACTTTGGGTGCAAAGGAAAACAAACGCTTGATAAAGGGAACAAATCTGCCCAAAGGTGCCATTTTTAGATATCCGAAAAGTACTGAGAAAACTTGGGAGTTCCTGAAGTTTTGGGCCGTTATGGCCTCCTGCTTATTCCTGAAAAATCAAACGGCCATTGAACAGCTCCTCCACGTCCACTTCTGGAGGGCGGTTGACACTGATTACATCCCCGGTACCACGAATGACCCCGCTCAATCGTTGCTGCGGGTTCACAAGGACATCGTTGGAGCCCCTATGGTTGATGGTGACGTTTTCTGAAATCAAATTCTCTGCTTCAATTCTGGAATCACCCGCAGCTACGGTGACATTGAAATTTTCCGTAGTCCCCCGTAGTTTGAAATATGCTATCCCATTGACCACGATGCTGACCGATGTTGTATTCAGGTTTAGGTCAAAGGAACCATCCGTGGTCTCGGCTTCTGGATTATTGAAACTTTCGGCAATTAAAGCCAGACTTGGATAAGCCAAAACACCGTCACTGGAAATCAACAATCCCGTACTGCTTCGGATTTCGGTGATATTTGGTGAGGTGACATATACCGTGGTCAAGCCATATTCCCGGACATAATTGCAACTGTTTTCGTTCCTTAAGATCAAACGACCATCTTCAACCTCAGCGGAAACATCGCTCAACAGGTATTCCCCGGTTTCAATTTCCACCAATGGTTCATCGCCTTGTTTCAGAACCACATTCAGGTTCTCAAAAACCGTAATGGTGGTGAAATTAGAAACATCAACGGGTCGGCGGACCATATCACCTGCATTTTGAAAACAATCGGGCACCTTTTCGCCATTGCAGGATACCATCAAAAAGGTGAACAGTATCAAAAACACCCCTAAAGTCCCCTCAAGGGGACACTTTGTATTTTGTATTTCGTGCTTTCCAACTTTCATAACCTGACTCCGATTCCAAATTCTATGGCCTCTGCTTTGGCCCCATGCGACTTTAAGGTGACCGCCCCGAACATCTTATCCCCAAAATACCGTTTCAACCCGACCCGGTTGTACATTCGTCCTTCAAAATCAAACGGATAGTACACATAATATCCCAGTTGGGCCACCACACTCAATTTGTTCACAAACAGCTCATGTCCCAAAAACACGCCCACCCTTTTGTAATCGGTATCGGGAGCCACATCCAGTTCGGGGAAAGAGGTTGACTGGTAACGGATCAATTCCTTCAGAAAATTGGAGAAGAAGACATCGGTCCCCAGTTGAATGGCACTCCGATTTCCCAAACGCTTATCGGCATAAGCTGAAACAATGGCAAAGCCATATCGCCCCATATCGATCACATCACTTTCGTTGGCTCCACCGCGGAGCACCAAATTATAGCGAATGGGCTCCTTTATTTTTTCCTTTTCTTCCGGCACTATATATTCAATGGCGGCATCTTGGTCCAAATCGTAGGTCAGGCCAAAATTAAAGGCCATGGTGTTGGTAGATGTGTTTGGGGCCTTGAAATTGGCATTGGAGTAATGAATGATCGAAATACCGGCCTTGAACCCCAATCCCGCTACAATATTTTCCTTCTGATAATTGAACATCACCATGGTGGAACTCAATAGATGGCTGCCATAGGCGTTGTTCCTGAAATTTTCATTTTTGTCGTACGGATTGGTGTTGTAGGCGACTCCCTGACCAATCCGTAGTTGAAGGTTTCTCTTTAAAAAATAAAAATTGTAGTGGGCATACAACCCAAAATGTTCACCAAGGGTGGGATTGTTCATATCTTGGTACACAAAGGAAAAGCCGGTATCGGGATAGCCGAGGGCAGCCTCCCAATTTTCATGTCCAAAACGCTTACGGTTAAAACCCAAAATGATACCACCTGGATGGTTGGTAATCAGGTGGGAAATGTCCGTGTTGTGCAAGAGTATGGAACCATAGAACTGGCTCATGTCCAATGTGTATTTTTTTGGAACATCCCCGTCTTGGGAAAAACCAATGCAAAAACACAGCAGAAATACTGGATAGAGTAGGTATCTCATGGAGGGCTAAAGTAGGGAAATAAAAAAACAGCCTACTCATTGAATTGGAAAATTAATACAAAAGATTGCCCAGTCATTCTGAACGCAGTGAAGAATCCAACCTGTCAGGAAAGCACTTCTACTTATTTGATTTCTTTGAGATTCTTCGGTCACATTGTTCCCTCAGAATGACATCTTAAAAAAGTTCCTTGGCAATGGCCTCCACATTATCTGATTTTCCCATGGAATAGTAGTGCAGTACGGGCACACCATACTCCCTTAGTTCACGTGATTGCTGAATGGCCCACTCCACCCCAACTTGTCGCACGTCTTGATTGGTCTTGCAGGCTTCCACGGCGTCGATGAGATCTTGCGGGATGTCCACTCGAAAGACCTGTGGCAACAACTGCAGGTGTTGCTTTACTGCAATGGGCTTTATGCCCGGTATGATTGGCACATTGATGCCCATTTCCTTGGCCGCTTCCACAAAAGCAAAGAATTTTTGGTTGTCAAAGAACATCTGGGTGACCACATAATCTGCTCCCAAATCCACTTTTTCCTTCAATCGCTTAAGATCGGACTGGAGGGACGGTGCTTCCATATGCTTCTCGGGGTAGCCGGCCACACCAATACAGAAACTACTCAAATCACTAGTTTCAATGGTGTCGTGCAGGTAATTCCCTTCGTTGATGTCTTGAATCTGTTTGACCAACTCGGTGGCATATTGGTGGCCTCCTTGGGTCGGTGTAAAATATTTTTCCTCTTTCCGTGCATCACCACGAAGTGCCATCACGTTCTCTATCTCCAAATATTGGCAGTCCACCAATAGGTATTCGGTCTCCTCCTTGGTGAACCCTCCGCACAGTACGTGTGGCACGGTGTCCACATTGTATTTATGCTTCAGGGATGCACAGATTCCCAACGTTCCTGGTCGGGTACGGGTCAGCTTTTTGTCCAACAATCCATCTTTTTCTTTGTAGATGTATTCTTCCCTGGAAGTGGTCACATCAATGAACGGAGGTTTGAACTCCATCAAGGGGTCTATATTGTTGTACAGCTCCTGTATGCTCTTCCCTTTCACGGGCGGTACTATCTCAAAACTGAAAAGGGTCTGCCCGTTGGCCTTTTTTATATGGTCGGTAATTTTCATCGGTCTTAATCAACTATGTTGGGAGCCAGCCATTTTTGGGCTTCCTCCAGTTTTATATGCTTTCGTTCTGCAAAATCCTTTACTTGGTCCTGTTCTATTTTTCCCAGTCCAAAATACTTTGCCTCCGGGTGTGCAAAATAGTAGCCGCTCACACTGGCCGCAGGCCACATGGCCAAACTATCGGTCAATTTTACGCCTATTTTTTCTTCCACGCCCAACAAATCCCAAATCGCCAATTTTTCCAAGTGGTCAGGGCAGGCGGGATAACCCGGCGCCGGACGGATGCCACGGTACTTTTCTTTGATCAGGTCATCGTTCCCTAAATCCTCGTCAACGGCATAGCCCCAGTATTTGGTGCGGACTTCTTTGTGCAGGTATTCCGCAAAGGCTTCTGCCAACCTATCCGCCAAAGCCTTGATCATGATGGAATTGTAATCATCATGGTTCCTTTCAAATTCAGCGGCCAGTTCTTGCGTCCCAAAGCCGGTACTCACACAAAAACAGCCGATATAATCTTGGATGCCTGATTCTTTAGGCGCGATAAAATCTGCCAAGGCGATATTGGGAACCCCCTCACGCTTTTTCAATTGTTGGCGAAGGGTCCTAAAAATGTTGGTTTTTGTAGTGTCGTCCTCGACTGCGCTCGAACTGACAACTTCAATATCATCGTCCTCAATTTGATTGGCAGGAAACAGTCCGAAGATGGCCTTGCCCTTCAACAATTTTTCATCCAACACCTTTTTCAAAAGCACTCGGGCATCCTTGAAAAGCTCTTTGGCCTGTTCCCCCACGACCTCATCGGTTAAAATATCGGGGTATTTGCCGTGCAGGTCCCAACTTCTAAAAAAGGGGGACCAATCTATGAATTCCTCCAATCGGGTCAGATCAACATCTTCCCAAACCTGAATTCCCAAATGGTTCGGCTTTTTGATGTCGGCAGGGTTCCATTCAATCTGGAATTTGTTCTTCCGAGCCTCAGCCAATGTCAAATATTCTTTGTGTTTGGAACGGCTCAAAAATTTATCCCGAAAACTTTCATAGTCCAATTTGATGGCCTTCTTGTACCCTTCCGATGTCTTGTCCTGCAATAGGTCTCCTACCACGGTCACTGCACGGGATGCATCGTTTACATGGACCACGGAGTGACTGTATTGTGGGTCGATCTTCACTGCGGTATGCGCCTTGCTCGTCGTTGCACCCCCGATCAAGAGGGGTACCTCGAAGTTTTGACGCTCCATCTCCTTGGCCAAAAACACCATTTCGTCCAGGGATGGCGTGATCAATCCGCTTAGACCGATAATATCTACTTGCTCTTCCTTGGCCTTGTTGATGATCTTTTCCGGGGGTACCATTACGCCAAGATCCACAATCTGATAATTGTTGCAGGCAAGCACTACGCTCACAATGTTCTTTCCAATATCGTGCACATCTCCTTTTACCGTAGCCATCAATATTTTACCAGCAGCTTTGGCATTCTTTTCTTTGGATGCTTCAATATAGGGAGTTAGGTAGGCTACTGCCTTTTTCATAACACGAGCGGATTTGACCACTTGGGGCAAGAACATTTTCCCGCTTCCAAAAAGGTCACCGACCACATTCATTCCTGCCATCAGATTCCCCTCGATGACCTCCAACGGTCTTTCAGCTTGTTGACGGGCCTCTTCCACATCTTCGATGATATATTGATCGATCCCCTTGACCAGCGCACGGGTGATTCGGTCCTGAAGGGGTTCTTGTCTCCAAGACAGATCGACCTTGCTTTCTTTTGCGGTCCCTACAACGGTCTCTGCAAATTCCAGCAATCTTTCAGTGGCATCGTCCCTTCTGTCGAGCAGCACATCTTCCACATGCTCCAATAAATCCTTGGGAATATCATCGTACACCTCTAACATGGTCGGGTTCACAATGCCCATATTCATTCCAGCTTTGATGGCATGGAACAGAAATGCAGAATTGATGGCCTCGCGTACGGGGTCGTTGCCCCGAAAGGAAAAGGAAACATTGCTGACCCCTCCACTGACGCTGCAATGGGGGAGATTCTCCTTTACCCAACGGGTGGCCTCTATGAAATCAAGGGCGTTACGCCTGTGTTCCTCCATTCCGGTGGCCACTGGAAATATATTGAGATCGAAGATGATGTCCTCGGGGGCGAACTTTACTTTGCCCACCAAAATATCATAGGAGCGCTTGGCAATTTCAATCCTTCGCTCATAGTTGTCCGCCTGCCCCACTTCGTCAAATGCCATCACGATGACCGCAGCACCATAGCGCTTGATCAATTTCGCTTGTCGTATAAAGCTCTCCTCCCCTTCTTTCAAGCTGATGGAATTCACCACACATTTACCCTGCACCACTTGAAGGCCCGCCTCAATGATTTCCCATTTGGAGCTATCGATCATGATGGGCACACGGGCAATATCGGGCTCGGAAACGATCAGGTTCAAGAACCTGACCATAGCTTCTTTTCCATCTATCAACCCATCATCCATATTCACATCGATGATCTGGGCACCTCCTTCCACTTGATCTCGTGCGACATCCAAGGCCTCATCAAACTTTTCCTCTTTGATCAGCCTCAAAAATCGTTTGGAACCAGCAACATTGGTACGCTCTCCTACATTGATGAAATTACTCTCGGGAGTAATCACCAAGGGCTCCAGACCCGATAATTTCAAAGCTCTTGTTTCAGCCATGCGTTGGTTTTACTTGATTCTTACGTATTTCTCCACAATATGCCTCTTGATGCCTGCCTCGGGCACATCCTCTATTCCTGATTGGATGAGTGTATCCCCTTTGACCTCTATATCAAAAGTAAATTCATGTCCGCGTAATTCCTTCACGCCGATGTAGTCCAACCGTTCTGTGTATACATTTCCTTTCAGGGCATATGTTCCTCCGCCTCCGTAAAATCCTTCGGCCGTATCTTTCTTTTGGTTGAAAAAGGCAAAATGGTCCTCGTTCAATATCTTTATGAATTCGGTATTGGATAAATCCTTCACTTCTATGATATCCGCTGTCCTTGTTTCCCCATAGACCAAAAGCCAATTGCCCATGATTTCATTTTTGGTTTCAACGATTACAGTTTCTTTTTCTTTGGGTTTTTCTTTCTCCCCACAGGAAATAAAAATAACCATGGCAATGATCAGTGCGGATATACTAAATGGTTTTTTCATGGGTGGTTTCCAATTTTCTGGGTGTGTATTCTTTGACAAGATCGGCAATGGCCTTAATGTGTTCCGGTGTTGTTCCGCAGCAACCGCCTACAATGTTCACCAACCCCTTTTCCACATATTCCTTGATCTGGGCGGCCATCTGCTCCGGAGTTTCGTCATATTCGCCGAAGGCATTGGGCAATCCAGCATTGGGATGGGCCGAAGTGGCAAATCCGGATTTGGCCGAAATCACCTCCAAATGGGGCACCAATTGTTTGGCACCTAGGGCACAATTGAACCCAACGGATAAAATCGGAATGTGTGAAATTGAGATCAAGAAAGCCTCCGCTGTTTGTCCGGACAATGTCCTTCCCGATGCATCGGTGATGGTACCGCTGACCATGATAGGCACTTCAATATTCCGCTCGTCCTTTACTTCCTCAATGGCGAAAAGGGCCGCCTTGGCATTCAGTGTATCAAAAATGGTCTCCACCAATAGAATATCGGCCCCTCCATCCAAAAGTGCCTCTACTTGCTGCTTGTAGGCGACACGGAGCTCGTCAAAGGAAACGGCTCGATACCCAGGATCGTTCACATCTGGCGACATGCTTGCCGTTTTGTTGGTGGGTCCGATGCTTCCTGCCACAAACCGTGGTTTGCTGGGGTCCTTTTTGGTGAATTCCTCAGCCACTTGCTTTGCAATCCTCGCAGATTCATAGTTCAGTTCATACACCAATGCTTCCATGCCATAATCGGCCATGGCGATGGTGGTGCCCGAAAAGGTATTCGTTTCCAAAATATCCGCGCCTGCTTCCAGGTAGGCCCTATGCACATCGGCAATGGCCTGTGGCTGGGTCAAGGACAAAAGGTCGTTGTTGCCCTGTAGATCGGATGGCCAATCCTTGAAACGTTCTCCCCTAAAATCGACTTCCTTGAATTTATAGCGTTGCAACATGGTGCCCATGGCCCCGTCCAACACCAAAATCCGTTTCTCTAAAATATCTTCAATTTTTTCCATAGTACAATTTCCCTTCAAAAAAGGATATGTCGAAATCAAGAAATGCTTGGAAAATACTGCGAAGTATTCTTTACGTTATCCTTCCCCATTGGCAGGATCATGCGCCGTACCTTCCCGATAACAATTCAGGATAAGGGTAGAATGTAGCACCTTCTCGGAAGTCGAGGGTTGCTAAGGCTTCGCAGGGTCCAATCCCTCCACCTTTCTTGATAACAGTTTCAACTTATTAAAGAACTGAACTGCAAAGAAACGGCACTCGGTAGTGAAAAGCAAAAAAAGCGCTTGAATTTTTAGAAAACCGGCCATAAAAAAACGGGTTGATCGCTCAACCCGTTTCCTATGATCCACATGCTTTGTTTAAATCATCATTCCGCCTGAAACTTCTATACGCTGTGCGTTGACCCATTTGGCATCCTCGGTGCACAAAAAGGCGACCACACCACCTATATCGCTGGGTATGCCCACACGGCCCAAGGCGGTGAAATTGGCAATGGCCGCTCTTTTGCCCTCATCGGTTTTGTTGGTACCGCCACCAAAGTCGGTCTCTATGGCTCCTGGTGCTACCACATTGGACCTGATTTGTCTTGCGCCAAGCTCTTTCGCTTGATATCTGGTAAGTGTTTCCATGGCTGCTTTCAAGGCTCCATAAACCGAATACCCAGGAAAAGAGAATCGTGCCAATCCGCTGGAAATATTCACGATCCCTCCACCATCCGCCATAATAGGCAACAACTTTTGGGTCAGGAAAAATGCCCCTTTGAAATGGATATCCACCAAAGCATCAAACTGCTCCTCCGTAGTATCCGTGATCATGGCATTGATGCCAATTCCTGCGTTATTGATCAAATAATCGATGTGGTCCGCTTCAAAATGGGAACCAATCACTTTTTTGACCTGATCCACAAAAGTGTCAAAATTGTCTACTTGGGACACATCCAATTGCAGCGCATAGGCTTTTTGACCCAAGCTTTCGATTTCCTGAACTGTTTTGTCCGCTTCTACCTTATTGCTTTGGTAGGTCAACACAACATCCAAACCTTTTTTGGCCAAGTTGATGGCCATATTTTCTCCGAGGCCTCTACTGCCTCCAGTTACCAGTGCTATTTTGTTCTTGCTCATTTTATTTGATTTTTGATTCAGGTACAAAGTTCCGAAACGAAGTACCCTTATGGATTGCGAGCATCAATCCATTTTTTGCGAAAATCAAATGGCAATACGGCCTCGATATTTCAATGGGGAAGTGTGGGAAAACTTTTTGAAGAAATTGGAAAAGTGGGCCACTTCCTCAAACCCCAAACTGAACGCGATTTCGGAAATGTTCCAATCCGTGTTGTTGAGCAAGATTTTGGCCTCCTCAAAAATACGGGCATGGATGATGGCCGTGGTGGTACTTCCGGTAGTCTCTTTGAGCACTTTGTTCAGATGGTTGGCATGTACGGCCAATCGCTCCGCAAAGTCGTTCGCCGTTTTCAACACCAACCGTTGGGCCGGGGTGTTGATGGGAAACTGACGTTCCAGCAGTTCCACAAAAAGGTCTGTGATCCGGGTCGCTGCATTTTTTCCATTGTCCACAGGTTGAACGGGTTGCAGCTTTTGTCCCATGTGCAACAACTCCATCACATAGGCACGGATCAGGTCAAATTTAAAGGGATATTCCGAGGACAGCTCCCTGTCTATCTTTTGAAAAAGTTGTTCCAATTCGACATAATCCTCCTCGGAAATAGTGAAGATGGGAAAACCACCGGGTTGAAAAAGGGGCAGTTTTTCCAAAATGATCCCGCTTTTATCTTTAGATAAAAAGTTCTCAGTGAACACACAGAAGTAGCCTGATTGGTTTTCATCCTGTGGCACGTAGTGGTATGGAATGCGGGGAGAGGCAAACAAAAGGGCCTTGTCGGCAATGTCGATGACCTTATCGGCATATTCGGCGCGGTTCTTTCCGTTGATCAAGCTGATCTTAAAGTAGGATCTCCTATCGTACCGCATCTCTCCTTTATTGAGCCTGACACGGTATTCGGCAATATTGAACACATTGAAATGTCCGATATCCTTCCCAATGTTCTCGGGAATGGGCAGACTGAGCTTGCCATAAAAATCCGTAAGTGTAAATGGACCGGACATTTCTTGTAAAATTCAAATATAGTCCAAAAAAAAAGAAAAGCCCTCCAAAAATTGCTTTTGGAAGGTGCTTACCCTGCTAATATAATTAGTTCTAGTTGATGCTCTGCACCACTTCTTTCTTGGCTTCTTTTTTGGAACCATCGAATCCTTCCACACCACCAACGGTAGTATATTTCATCACAAAACGCTTGTCGGGATTGATGATCTGATAGGCAAACTGGCACATCACCGCTGCTTCATGGAAACCGGACAGGATCAATTTAAGTTTACCTGGGTAGGTATTTACGTCGCCAATGGCAAATACGCCTGGGATGTTGGTCTGGTAATCCTTGGCATTGTTCACCTTGATGGCATTCTTTTCGATTTCCAAGCCCCAATTGCCAATAGGTCCCAATTTTGGGGACAATCCGAACAAAGGAATGAAGAAATCAGTCTCCACATAGGAATCTTCCTTGGCTTCATCGTTGTACTTGATCACCACGGCCTGTAGCTCTTCCTTACCATGGATTTCCTGTACTTCTGCTTCGGTATACAATTGAATCTTGCCTAATTTGGCCAATTCCCTTGCCTTTTCCACGGAATCCAAAGCCCCACGGAACTCATTTCTACGGTGTACTAAAGAAACTTCGGAAGCTACATCGGCCAAGAAAATGGCCCAATCCAAAGCGGAATCCCCTCCACCGGAAATGACCACTTTCTTGTCACGGAACTGCTCGGGATCCTTCACCATATACTCCACACCTTTGCTTTCAAAGAGTCCAATATTGGCAATCAATGGCTTTCTGGGCTCAAAAGATCCCAATCCCCCGGCGATGACCACAACAGGCGCTTGGTGTTGAGTACCTTTGTTGGTAGTGACGATAAAAGAACCGTCCTCTTGCTTATCCAAGGTTTCGGCACGCTCACCCAAGGTAAACCCCGGCTCAAAAGGCCTAATCTGTTCCATCAGGTTGCTCACCAAATCCCCAGCTAGGATTTCCGGAAAAGCTGGAATATCATAAATCGGTTTTTTAGGATAAATTTCGGCACATTGACCACCCGGTTGTGGAAGTGCGTCGATCAAATGGCATTTCAACTTTAACAAGCCCGCCTCAAAAACGGTGAACAACCCGGTTGGTCCCGCTCCAATTATAATGATGTCTGTTTTAATCATACTACTGCTTTTAATGAGTCTGGAAAGTCCCGTCGACTTCGCTCAGGTTTCCATCTCTACCTGACAATTTTTAAACTTTAACTAGCAATTCTTTTCCCTTGTTCTGATATTCCTTTTGAATATCCAATATTCTTTGGCGATGGTTCACCACCTCTCCGATGATGATGATCGCTGGGTTGGACAACTGCTGCTCCCTTGCCTTGTTCTCAATGGAAGCAACAGTGCCAATTCCAATTTTTTCATGCTCCGTGGTCCCATTTTGGATGATGGCCACTGGCGTATTCTCTTTTCCTTCTTGCCTGAAGAGTTCCATGATCTCCCCCAACTTTGACATTCCCATAAGGATGACGACCGTAGCGCTCGATTTCGCGGCCAAGGCTACATCATTGGAAAGTTTATGTTCCTTGGTGGTACCTGTAATCACCCAAAAACTTTCGGCCGCACCACGTTTGGTCACCGGAATGTTTTGGGAAGCAGGAACCGATACCGAGGATGAAATCCCAGGAACCATGGCCACTTCAAGTCCCAATTCCGCAGCATATTCCATTTCTTCGGCACCACGTCCAAATACAAATGGGTCGCCCCCTTTTAGTCGGACCACATGAAGGCCTTGATCGGCTCGCTGCACGATCAGTTCATTGATCTGTTCCTGTTGGTAGGCATAGCAACCTTTGCGTTTGCCTACAAATATTTTTTCGGCACGGGGAGCATAATCCAACAATGCTGCGGACACCAAAGCATCGTACAACACCACATCCGCGGCCTGCAATGCCTTCACACCCTTTAGGGTGATCAAATCCACATCCCCGGGGCCTGCCCCTACTACTGTCAATTTTCCGTTACGCATGTTCCAACTCCAATTTTCTATAGGCTTCCAATCGTTCCAATACGGTTTTCGCATCTTCCAAATAGCTTTTCGCAAATGCTTCGGAAGGCTCATTTTGATTCAGTTGAAGAGCAAGTCTTTCAAATCCACCTTCAAATGTTATTTTCCCTGCGGCCACATAGAGTTCATCAAAATCCTTGATGATACTCGCATGGGTGTTCACTTTTTGTTTCTCCGCAGTCAACAATGCCTTGGCAGAGTTAACCATGGATTGATAGGAATAGTAAATACTGGCAGCCCATTTACCTTCTTCTAAGGCCTCCTCGGCACTTTCTATTTTTTCTTGGCTTTCAAAGAACAGGGTTGCCACCAAGTCCACGATGACTCCGGCACATTCCCCCACCCCGATTTCCTGAACGTATTTTTCCTCGTTGCCCCAATCGATAAAATCTTCTTGGGTAAGGTTGTCCACATCGGTCAATGGTTTTAAGAAATCATAGAAATAAAGCTGTCCTTTTTCTTCATAATACTCGGTGAAGTTGGCCCCGTTTCCGTTGGCCTCAAAATCATCCAAGATCAAACGGAGGGCCTGAGGTCCTCTTTTACTTGGGATTTTGGCCACTTTGTCCGCGAACTTTCCGTTTCCGTTGCCCAAGTTGCCACCGCCCAACAACACCTGAAGGGCTGGTGCCACCAATTTATCCTTGGTACGGATGGACATTCCCTGGAACCCGATGTGGGCCATGTTGTGTTGTCCACATGCGTTCATACATCCACTGATCTTGATCACTACATCAGCATTGTTGATGTATTGTGGGTATTCGGCCTTGATCACTCTTTCCAATTCATCGGCGATACCGGTACTGCTCGCAATACCCAAATTACAGGTATCCGTTCCTGGACAGGCGGTGATGTCCAAAGCTTTGTTGTAACCTGCTTCGGCAAAGCCTAATTTCTTTAGTTCCTGATAGAAGAAAGGAACCAATTCCTCCTTTACGAAGGGTATCAATATATTTTGTCGCAAGGAGAGGCGAAGCTCACCTGCTGCATAATCCTGCACCAAACGGGCCAATTCCCTTGCTTTATCGGTATAAAAATCACCCAATAGCACCTTAATACCGATGGCCACATAGCCTTCTTGTTTTTGGGGCACCAAGTTGGTGGATTTCCACTGTTCAAATGCTTTGGTATCCTCAATTTCAACCTTGGGCGTTTCCACCTCGGCCACTTGTACCTGCGGATAACTTTCAAAATCGATAGGATAGGATTGAATAGGAATGGCTGTCTGTTCTTCTTCCAATAGTTGTTTGAAACCATCCAAACCGATATCCTTCAACAAAAATTTCATACGTGCCTTGGCCCTACTCTTGCGTTCCCCGTAACGGTCGAACACACGAACCACGCCTTCCATCATCGGGATGATCTTATCCGTAGGCAAAAAGCTGTACAGTTCATCGGCATGGCGAGGTTGGGAGCCCAAACCACCGGCCAACATTACTTTGAACCCTCTTACCCCATTTTCAATTTTGGCGATAAAACCTAGATCGTGCATGTAGGACAATCCGGTATCGGCATCGCTGGCAGAAAAAGAAACTTTGAACTTTCGTCCCATTTCCTGACCGATGGGGTTTCTTAAAAAGTATTCGAACAAGGCCTGTGCATAGGGCGATACATCGAATGGCTCATCCACATCGATACCTGCTGTTTCACTGGCCGTTACGTTACGAACGGTATTCCCACATGCCTCGCGGATGGTCACTTCATCTTTTTCCAGTTCAGCCCACAATTCTGGTGTCCGTTCCAAATCCACATAGTGGATTTGGATATCCTGACGGGTGGTGATGTGCAGACGCCCTCGGGAATATTCGTCGGAAACATCGGCTATGCGAAGTAACTGCTTGGAAGTGACTTTACCATAGGGCAATTTGATACGGATCATCTGCACCCCAGGTTGACGCTGGCCATAGACCCCACGCGCCAAACGAAGGCTTCGGAATTTTTCTTCATCGATGTTGCCATCCTTGAACTGGCGAATTTTTTTCTCCAAATCAATGATATCCTTTTCTACTACCGGGTTCTCTATTTCTGTTCTAAAACTTTTCATTATCCTATTTTTCCTATCACTTTTATAGGTTTATAATAAAAATCTTTCCTATTGTTCAATTGGGCATTACCTGTTATTCTATGAAACCTACGCCTGCTGTATGATTCGTCCTGCTATCGATAATGATAAAGGAACCATTGGTGCGGTGCTCCTTGAACCTATCATAAAAAATGGGTTTGTTCAATCGTAAACGCACTTTGGCAATATCGTTCATATTAAGAGAGGACACATTTTCCTCGATACCTGAATAATCTGGGTGGATCTTATGGTCGATGGCATCGACTTTGGCCAATGCCTTGTTGACACCGTGTTGCAACACATACTTTCCACCGATGGTCAATTGATTGGAGTCCATCCAAGAAATGGTTGCCGTCAATTGCTTGTCGATGATAGGAAGGTCTCCCACTTTCACCAACATATCGCCACGGCTCACATTCACCTCATCTTCCAAGGTAATGGTCACCGAGGAACGGCGTGGTGCGGTTTGGTATTCGGTATCGTAAAAATAAATGGCCTTGATCTTGGATCGGGTCATGGATGGCAACACCACCACTTCATCACCCACGCTCAACTCGCCACCGTACACCTTCCCTGCAAATCCACGGAAATCATGGAATTCTTCGGTCTTTGGTCTAATGACATATTGTACAGGAAAACGAGGCGTTCCCACGTTGTAAATATCCTGCAGATCCAATTCCTCCAAATGTTCTAACAAGGTCTGGCCTTTGTACCAGTCCATGTTTTGGGAACGGTTCACCACGTTATCACCCTTTAGGGCACTCACCGGAATAAAGGTAATTTTCTGGTCCTGATAATCCCTTTTGCCCATCAATTCCTCAAAATCGGCCTTGATATCATTGTAGGCATCTTCGGAGAAATCTACCAAGTCCATTTTATTGATGGCCACGATCACATCCTTGATACGCAACAGGTTATTGATGAAAAAGTGCCTATTGGTCTGCTCTATGACCCCTTTTCGGGCATCGATCAAAATAATGGCCGCCTGCGAGGTGGAAGCACCGGTAACCATGTTACGGGTATATTCCACATGCCCAGGGGTATCAGCTATGATGTAGCTTTTGGTTGCCGTGGAGAAATAAATATGGGCCACATCTATAGTGATGCCCTGCTCCCTTTCGGCCACCAAACCATCGGTCGCCAGTGAAAAATCAAGGTAATCGTACCCCTTTTGTTTACTGGTCCGTTCAATGGCTTCCAATTTATCGTCGGTCAAGGATTTGGTGTCGTACAACAATCTTCCGATCAAGGTACTTTTACCGTCGTCAACACTTCCTGCCGTTGCTATTTTTAATACTTCCATCTTCGTCTTCTTAAAAGTAACCTTGTTGTTTACGTTTTTCCATGGCCGCCTCGGAACGCTTGTCATCGATACGGGCCCCTCTTTCTGATATTTTGGAATCCCTGATTTCGGAAACCACTTTGTCGATGGTATCCGCATGCGATTCCACGGCAGCAGTGCAGCTCATGTCCCCTACGGTACGGAATCGCACGATTCTTTCTTCCACTTTCTCATCCTCTGCCCTAAAAACCACACCATCCTCAGCAGACCAGATCAGTCCGTCACGAAGGAAGGTATTCCGTTTGTGGGCGAAGTAAATGGATGGAATCTCAATATTTTCTTTTTGGATATAGCTCCAAACATCCAACTCAGTCCAGTTACTGATCGGGAACACCCTCACGTTCTGGCCCATTTCAATCTGTCCGTTCAACATGTCGAACAATTCCGGACGCTGGTTCTTTTCATCCCACTGGCCAAAATCGTCGCGAACGGAAAAAATACGTTCCTTGGCCCTGGCCTTTTCTTCATCACGTCTGGCTCCACCGATACAGGCATCGAACTTGAATTCTTCGATGGCATCCAATAAGGTTGTGGTCTGCAACATGTTCCTACTGGCGTATTTTCCAGTTTCCTCCACTACCTTTCCTTGGTCGATGGAATCCTGCACGTTGCGCACAATAAGTTCCACCCCCAATTCCTCTACCAACTTATCCCTGAACTCTATGGTCTCCGGGAAGTTGTGGCCGGTATCAATGTGCATCAATGGAAAGGGAATCTTGGCTGGCCAGAATGCCTTTTGTGCCAATCGAACCAAGGTAATGGAATCCTTTCCGCCGGAAAACAACAACACAGGTTTTTCAAACTGTGCGGCTACTTCCCTTAGAATGTAAATGGCTTCGTGCTCCAATGCATTGGCATTGGGCCTTCCGGCACTGCTAATGGTTTTCGGTTTTTTGATTTCTTCTGCGAGTGTACTCAAAGCTTTTTATGTTTTAACCTCTCGACTGCGCTCGAGGTGACAATTCATACTATTTTTAGGTATGCAAACCACATTCGCGGTTGGCCAATACTTTTGTGGGGTCGAAATATTTGTGTTCGTTCGGCAGGCCGTGTTCCTTAAGGTAGGCATCCAACTGCACATCGCTCCAATGATAGAAAGGGCTAACCTTTAGCACACCGTCCTTGCTCATGCTCAACACGTCCAAAGAATCCCTAAGGGCTGTCTGTCCTTTTCTAAGGTTGGTGAACCAAACGTCGGGTTTGTGCTCATCCATAGCTCTACGGAAAGGCTCCAATTTGACCTGCTCGGTAAATTCTTGGTGACGGGGATCATCTATTTGTGGTATTCCCATGACAGCATCACGGTGTGAGCTGGTCTGTTTGGGCACATACAATTTAATGTTCAATTCCAAACGGGCAATCAATTCTTCAGCATGTTTGTAAGTCTGAGGTGTATTGTAGCCCGTATCGCACCAAATGACCGGGGTACTCCTGTCCACTTCGGTGACAGCATGTAGAATGGCCACTTCATAAGGTCGGAAATTGGTGGTGACCACCGATTTTTTTCCATGTTTGATGGCCCAAGAAATAATTTCTTCTGGCGGGATGCCCTTGAACTGGCGGTTCAGATTCTGTATTTCATCTTGTGTCAATGCCATATCCGTTCTATTTATTTACCCCACTTGATGGAGTTCCATATTCTTTCATGAAAAAAATAAAGCACCATTTTGGTGACCAATTCTACCATACCAATGGAGAAGGCCAACGTCAAGGTCCCTGTCACGATCCAAGAGATGATAATGGTATCGATGGTACCCACAATCCTCCAGCTAATGGATTTTGCTATGCTCCTTTTGGGGCTTTCGGACCTCAAATCCTTGGTATAGGAGGTTTCTTCTTTGCTATTCTTTATTACCAGTTGGTCTGTGATCATCAGTATTATTATTTTCCTATCGATTTACTAGGAAATTCAAAAGTAAAATTATTATTTAAAATGGAATGCAAAATGTTCCTTAAATTTATTTTTATCCTATAGTTTTAGTAGATTATCGAAAATCAAATTGGATTTTTAGAATATTCTCATCCTATTTTTATAAAAAGAAAGGGATTTAGAGGATGTCCGCCAAGGTATTGTTCCTGTATACATCCAAAGCACTGTCCCTGATCTGTAGCATCAGTTTGTGTACGGAACAGGTTGCCTCATCTGGGCAATCGTCGCATTTTTCGTAGAAATTAAGGCTGACGCAGGGCACCATGGCAATAGGTCCTTCCAATACGCGCATCACGGTGGTCATCGGGATGTCCTCTGGATCTTTGATGAGATAGTAGCCTCCTCCTTTTCCCTTTTTGGAACCTAAAAAACCGTTCCTTCTCAAGGTGAGTAGGATACTTTCCAAAAATTTCTGGGAAATATTCTCGTGCTTGGCAATCTCGGCAATTTGGACAGGTTCCTTACCTTTTGCCCTTGCGAGATAGGTAAGCGCCTTTAAACCGTATTTTGTCTTTTTGGAGAGCATCGCACGAATATAGCGAAAATTAACAATCGCCTTTTAAAATATTCCCGGAATGCCCTATTCCAATGCTTGTTCTATGTCCGCAATGATGTCATCAATATGTTCCAATCCAACGGATACTCGTACCATACCGTCCGTAATCCCAACCGCCTCACGTTCTTCCTTTGATAATTTACTATGCGTTGTGGATGCCGGGTGGGTAACGATACTTCGTGAATCGCCCAAATTGGCGGAAAGAGACAGCAATTCAATGCTATCGAAGAATTTTCTACCTGCATCCAATCCTCCTTTCACCTCAAAAGCCACTACACAACCGCCAGCTTTCATCTGTTTTTTTGCGATTTCATATTGGGGGTGCGATTTCAGGAAGGGGTATTTTACCCATTCAATCTTTGGATGGTTTTCCAAAAAAGTAGCCAATTCCAACGCATTTGAACAGTGCCTGTCCACCCGAATGGCCAAGGTCTCCAAACTTCTGGACAATACCCAAGCATTGAAAGGGGAAAGCGCTGGACCCGTGATGCGTGAAAAACGGTACACCTTATCCATCAATTCATTGTTTCCCACGGTGATACCGGCCAAAACCCTACCCTGCCCATCCATCAACTTGGTCCCTGAATGGATTACCAAATCAGCCCCGAACTTTATGGGCTGTTGGAGATAGGGCGTCGCAAAACAGTTGTCGATAATGAAAATAAGTCCATGTTTTTTGGCTATGCTCCCCAACACTTCCAAATCCAGGACATCCACTCCCGGATTGGTGGGCGATTCCGCATAAATGATCTTGGTATTGGGTTGGATCAACCCTTCAATGGACGACAGATCAGTGGCATCAAAATAACTCGTGGTGATGTTCCATTTGGGAAAAAACTGGGTGAAAAGCGTGTGTGTGGAACCAAAAATACTCTTGGACGAGACCACATGGTCACCTGCATTCAACAAAGCGGCCAAGGTGGAGTACACGGCAGCCATGCCAGAGGCAAAGGCAAACCCGCTCTCTGCACCTTCCATTTTGCACACCTTGTCTATAAACTCCGAGGAATTGGGATTGGAATATCTGGAATAGATGCTCCTGTCCTTTTCCTCTGCAAAGGAAGCGCGCATATCCTCCGCATCCTCGAACACAAAACTGGATGTCATGTAAATTGGACTGGAGTGTTCCAAGTTCTGGCTACGCTCCATTTGTGTCCGTATTGCTTCTGTCTCGAATTTCTTTTTCATTGTATTATTTTTTGGGTGGCTGAGCGTAGTCGAAGCCACTTCATTTAACCTCTTTAAAATATCTATAATTTGTATGGTTCTTACACTCGGCCAAATAGGGCAGAGTTTGAAATTCTCCTTGGATGAGTGCTTCCTTCTTTGCTCTTGACCAACCCTGAATCTGTTTCTCCCTCTCAAAAGCCGATGCAATGCTTAGGTATTCCTCAACATACATCAACTCCACGGGCAGTCTTTTCTTGGTATGGTTTGCCCCCCTACCATCTTGATGCTCATTGATACGGTTCTCCAAGTCTATGGTACTTCCTGTATAATAGCTTCCATCCGAACATTGAAGTATGTACATGTAACCTTTCATCTTTAGTTTGTGGCTTCGACTACGCTCAGCCACCGTTCCAATCATATTCTTTCTATATTTCGACTACGCTCAGCCACCGTTCCAACCGTAATTCATATACCATCTCGACTATACCCATCCAAATAGACTAAACAAGGTAGCTGAGCGTAGTCGAAGTTATATTTTCTCAGCTATTCTCAATATATCGCCAAAAACACCTCTTGCCGTTACAGCGGCACCTGCTCCGGCACCTTGGATCACCAATGGGTTTTCACCATAGGATTCTGTATAGATCTCAATAATGGAATCGGAGCCCTTGACCTGTCCCAATGCACTTTGTTTGGGCACGGAAACCAATTTCACCTCCAATATCCCCTTATCCTGATGAAGGTCGCCGTGCAGGTCCCCGACATATCTGAGGACATGACCTGGTTCTTGCTTCTTTTTAACTTCCTCATACACCTTGTCCATCTCCCCGATCCGATCAATGAACCCCTCAAAATCCAAGGTCTGCAATTCCTTTGGAATCAGGTTCTGTACTTCAATATCGGAAAACTCATTTTGAAGGTCCAACTCCCGGGCCAAGATCAATAGTTTCCTACCCACATCGTTCCCGGAAAGGTCTTCCCTTGGATCGGGTTCCGTGTACCCACTTTGCATGGCTTCTTTCACAATGGCCGAAAACGAGGCCTCCTTTTCCGAAAAGGTATTGAAAATATAGCTCAACGACCCAGAGAACACACCTTTGATCCGGGTAATGTTCTCTCCCGAAAGATGCAACAGTCTAATGGTATCGATCAATGGGAGACCTGCACCCACATTGGTCTCATACAGGTATTGCTTCTGGTTTTGGTCCAAGGATTTCCGAATGGACTTGTATTTCTCAAAACTCAAGGTGTTGGCTATCTTGTTGGAAGAGACCAGGTCAAAACCTTTCTTGATGAACGTTTCGTAGTGCTCCACAAAAGCGCTGCTGGCCGTATTGTCCACCGCAATAAGGTTTTCCAGATGGTGCTGTTTGGCAAAAGTAGCGACATCCTCTATCTGGTAGGGTTCGCCTTCTTTCTCCAACCGTTTTTTCCAATCGGGACCAATTCCTGAAGCATCCAACAATACTTTTTTGGAATTGGCGACCGCAAACACACGAAGACCTATTCCTTTTCTCGATTCTATGCTCTTTTCCGAATCCAAGATTTGATCGATCAAGGTGCCCCCAACATTGCCATGCCCAAAAATGGCCAGGTTGATTCGCTTTGCGATGCCAAAAATCTGTCCGTGCACCACATTGACCGCCTTGTGCAGATCCGACTTTTTCACGACTAAGCTCACATTCTTTCCTGTCACCGTGTTATTGAACAACAGGGGAATCACTTGGTTTTTGACCAAGGCATTGAAGGGTCTATGGAAACTACTCAAATCCATCCCCACAATGGAGATGACCGATACATCCTTCACCACGGTGATCTGGTTGATGTCCTGAGAGGAATAATCGGTCTCGAATTCCTGGTCCAGTACTTTTTTGGCCTTTTCCGCTTTGGATGCATCCACCACAAGGCCAATCCCCCTTTCGGACGATCCTTGCGAAATGATGCCAACGCTAATGCCATTTTGGCCCAACGCACGGAAGATACGCATATCCACACCCACTTTGCCCAACAGCCCCCTACCCTCTAGATTGATGAGGGCCATATGGTCCAGCACGGACAAGGATTTGATGCCCCCGTTCTCGGTCTTCGGTCCAATAAGCGTTCCTTCGTTTTCATCATTGAAGGTATTGCAGATCCGCAACGGAATATTCTTTTCGATAAGGGGTATGATGGTCTTCGCATGTAGGATATTGGCCCCGAAATTGGCCAGCTCGTTGGCTTCCCCATAGGAGATCACATCGATCAAGCGGGCATCCTTCACCAAATCGGGATTGGCCGTAAAGATGCCATCCACATGGGTGTAGTTGACCAGCTCCCCGGCATCCAGAAAGTTGGCCAGCAATGCTGCGGAATAATTGCTTCCATTTCTCCCCAAAGTCGTCGTGGAACCATCCCCGTTCGACCCAATAAATCCTGTGACCACGGCTATGGTGTCCTCATCCAATTTATGGAAATAGCGTATCACATTTTCTTTGGAGGTCCGTTGGTCCACCTCGGCATTGCTAAAGGTGTCGTCGGTCTTGATCAATTTTCGGGAGTCCAGCAGTTGTGCCTTAAGCCCTTGGGCATTCAGCAAGGTGGTCACTACCTTGGCAGAGATCAGCTCGCCGTAGGACAACACCTCATCCTTGGTCTTGAGGCTATAATCCCCGGTCAGGGAAACCCCATTGAGTATTTTTTGGATGGTTTTTAGTTCTTCTTCGATATCGACCCCTGCAAAGTCATTTTTTTGATAGGCCGCGAAATGGTCAAGATCCTGTTGAAAATCCTTCCCTTTTGCCGCTTTATCCAACAAGTCTTCCAACTCATCGGTAGCCTTGCCACGCGCCGATACCACCACGGCAAAGTGCTCTTTGTTCTCCGCCCTTTTGGCAATCACTTTCAGCACTCTTTCGATGCCTTCGCCGTTGGCCAAGGATTTCCCACCGAACTTCAACACTTTGATGCGCTCTGTCTTTCCATTTTTCTGAAAAACGGTCTCCAACAACTTTTCCAATTGTTCAAACTCCATCAAAAAGGCATCGTGGCCATGGAGCGACTGCACTTCACCATAGGTGACATTGGTACTGGCTTGGGCCAATCTTTTGAAGGTCTCCCGATTTTCCTCCGCGGTGAAGAACAGATCGGAATTGACCCCGATGATATGGATCTTCATATCGCTTTCCTGCAATGCCTTGAAGGCCTCATCCCCATTACGGGTGATGTCGATGGTCTTTAGCAATTGGTTCATCAACTTGTAGGCGGACAACTGGAAACGTTCCTGGAGTTTTTTCCCGTGGTGCATCAACCAGCTCTCCACATTGAAAACCTGAAGTTCTTCGTTCGTACTCCGTTTGAATCGCTCCTTGAAAGATTCGGGTGTGCGGTAGCAAAGCATCGCATGCATGCGGGCATCGTGCACCGGCTGTTTGGAATTCACCAAGAACTGTTCCTGGATCTGGCAATTGGCAATTAACCAATCTGTTGATTTCCAATCAGATGCCACAGGAACCAAATGTTCTGTAATGTTGGGGTTGAATGCTGCCATCTCCCAAGCGATGCCGCCGCCCAAAGAACCTCCTATGATGGCGTACAGTTTTTCAATCTTCAATTGTTCCAGTCCCAAAAGAAACAGTCTGGCAATATCCCCGGCCACAAAATCCTTGTAGTTCTCGATGACAAAACCATCATAACCGTTGCCCGGAATATTGAAGGCCAAAATGGTGTACTTTTCGGTATTGATACATTTCCCTTCCCCGATCAGATCGGACCACCAGCCATTCTCCCCGGCAACATCGGAATTGCCCGTAAGGGCATGGTTCACCATCACCACCGGGGCCGAGTGCAGGGGCTGCCCGAACAATTGATAGGACAATTGCAGGTCCTGGACTTTGCCACTCTGGGTAGAAAATTGATCGATTTTCAAATACTGTAACATATATGTATGCTATGATTTATTCTTCTGCGTGTAAAAAATAATTATTTTCCTATGCCTGCAAATGCACTTTCCAAATCGGCTTTCAGGTCGGACAGATCTTCCAAACCGACGGACAAACGAATCAAGTCCTTGGTCACACCTGTTGATTCCTGTTGTGCATCATCCAATTGTTGGTGTGTGGTACTTGCCGGATGGATAATTAGCGATTTGGTATCCCCAATATTGGCCAAAAGAGAGAAAATCTTGGTTTCATCCGCTATTTTCTTGGCCGATTCAAATCCGCCCTTCACCCCAAAGGTAACAATACCACTTTGACCCTTTGGCAAATACGCATCGGACAGAGTCTTGTATTTGCTGGATTCCAGCCCAGGATAGTTCACCCAAGTGACCTCGTCTCTACTTTCCAACCATTGGGCCAAGGCCAAAGCATTTTCACTGTGCTTTTTCATACGTATTTCCAAGGTTTCCAAGCCTTGGATGATCTGGAATGCATTGTATGGACTCAAACAGGCCCCATGGTCACGCAATCCCTCGATTCGCACTTTGGCAATAAACGCCGCGGGACCCAAGGCTTCGTGATAGACCAATCCATGGTATCCTTGCGAAGGTTCTGTAAATTCAGGGAATTTTCCATTGGCCCAGTCAAATGTCCCAGCATCAATGATTACTCCTCCCATGGTGGTCCCGTTCCCGTTGATGTACTTTGTCAAGGAGTGCACCACAATATTGGCGCCGTGCGCAATGGGGTTCAACAGTGCCGGTGAGGCTACGGTATTGTCCACAATGAGTGGCACCTTGGCCACCTTGGCTTCCTTCGAAATGACTTTTAAATCCAGCACGTCCAACTTTGGATTTCCCAAGGATTCCACAAAGAAGGCCTTGGTATTGCCCTGAACCGCTTTGCCAAAATTGGCAGGGTCCGAAGGGTCCACAAAGGTGGTCGTAATGCCCAGACGGGGCAAGGTCACATTGAACAGGTTGTAGGTTCCGCCATATAAACTATTGGACGATACGATATGGTCCCCCGCCTTCAACAAGACCAACAAGGCCGTGTTGATGGCAGCCGTTCCCGAGGAAGTCACCACAGAGGCTATCCCCCCTTCCAGTGTGGCCAACCGCTGTTCCAAGATATCGTTGGTCGGATTGTTGAGCCTTGTGTAGATGTAACCCGGCTCACTTAAGGAGAAAAGATTGGCGGCATGGTCCGAATCCCTGAACACATAGGACGTGGTCTGGTATATAGGCACTGCCCGTGTCCCTCCATTAGCGGCCACATCATGGCCAGCATGCAATGCATTGGTTGAAAATTTTTGATCACTCATGACTTTTGTTTTTTTAAAAATTATAAAATAAAAAGTCAAACTCCCATGGTACGTACAGCATGGAAAAATCAAAAAGTTATAAGAAAGTGAAATCGAAAAGTCGATTGTCGTTATCTATTCCCATCGGGATAGAATGTAGCACCTTCTTGACATCGAGAGCCAAGGGTTGCTAAGGCTTCAAAGGGTCTATTCCCTCCACCTTTCTTGATAACTAATCAATACGTGTTTGAACTTTGTTGGGCAAATATACTGATGGAAAGATGGAATTTCCTAATCTTTCGGTAAAAATTCACCAAAACGTAGCTTCCCCTCTATTTCAATACCGTGAACTCAATGTTCGAATCCGTGAAAACGGTGTGGGTCTGAGTCTTGAAGTCCGATTCATCGGCCTTGAAGATATTCTCCACATAGGTCTGCGGGTTCAAATCGATGAGCGGGAACCAGGTACTTTGTACCTGCACCTGCAATTTGTGACCTTTCTTGAAGGTATGGAACACATCCTGCAACTTGATGTTCACATTTGTTTTTTGGTTGGGCGTAAAAGGTTCGGGGTCGGAAAAACTGTTCCTGAACCGCCCACGCATCACCTCGCTTCGCACCATCAAATGGTAATTGCTCATCTTGAGGTGGTTCTGCATTTCTTCATTGGTCTCGGTATCCGCCGGGTGCACATCGATGATCTTTACAATCCAATCCGCGGCAGTACCTGTTGTGGCCACTTTCAAATGGGCAAGGATATCCCCGGCCAAGGTGAGATCATCTTCCAGAATATCGGTTTCAAAAACAAGCACATCGGAACGTCTGGCCGCAAAACGTTGATCGTCTGTCATATATTTTCGCGGAGTGAACACGGTCTTGATATCTTCGGAGTAGGGCACCGGTTTCTTGATGTCACTGATGAACTGGATACCCGTTGCCCCATTTTGTGCTTCGGTCAGCTCTTGGTCCTCGGAAAGATACATGGTCTGCTTCGATGCATTTTCCGGGGGCCAAGTATCATAGGTCTTCCATTCTTTTTTGCCCGTATCGAAAACATAGGCTTCGGGCAAGCCTGAATCTGGACTTCCGTCTCCTTTCAGAAAGTGATTGAAGAATTTGGTTTCAATGTCCTTCTGGAAAAACAATGAAATGGAATCCCCAAAATAATAATTGCCCACTACGTTCCTGTCCACGGTTCGGGCCCAGCCGCCGTGATCCCATGGACCAAAGACCATGGTATTGTAGTTGCCCTCATTGTATTTTTCAATGTTCTTATAGGTCTCCAAGGGTCCGTAGAGGTCTTCCGCATCGAACCAACCGCCCACGATCATAGTGGCCACGCTGCTCTTCACATTTTTGAGATGTTGGATCAGTCCTTTGGACTGCCACATTTCATCATAATTGGGATGTTCCTTGAGTTCGTTCCAGAAATAATCATCGGTGACGCCTTCCGGACGCATGGTGGGGGTATCTGCTGTTTCGTATTCAAAAAAGTAGTCCAGATTCTTCAACGGACCTGCATCCAAAAAGAATTGGTATTGATCTTCGGTGGGCAGACTTGGCAAGGTATACCAAGCTGTATCGATAGGCTGGTCGCCATTGGGCCTAGGGGTTCCAAACAGGGAAGTCGCCCTGAAATAGCTCAGTAGATAGGCTCCATTATGGTGGAAATCATCAAAAAAGAAATCCCCGATACAGGCCTGGGGCGATGCTGCCTTCAACGCTGGGTGTGCATCCACAGTGGCATAGGTGGCGTAATAACCGGGATATGAAATACCCCAGACACCTACATTACCGTTGTTGTTTTCCACATTGTTGACCAACCATTCTATGGTGTCATACGTATCGGAACTTTCATCCACTTGGTCATTGGAGGTCTTGTCGGGAATATAGGCCCGCATGTTCTCATAGTGCCCTTCGCTGAGCCAACGTCCGCGGACATCTTGATAGACGATGATGTTCCCTTCCTTCATCAAATGCTCATTGGGCCCGATCTTGGTCCTAAAATTGCCTTCCCCATAGGGTTGTGAGCTATAGGGCGTACGTTGCATGATGATGGGATATTCCTTGGAAGTATCCTTTGGGGAATATATGGTAGTGTGCAGTTTTATCCCGTCCCGCATTTCAATGTCCACCTCTTTCTTGGTGTAATGATCGGCCACATAGGTATCAACAACTGGCTGCTCTTCGGTCTTTACAGTTTTCTTGCAGCTTACGGTAAAAACCAACAAACAAATGCTAAGAATCAGGATTTTGGCTGGACTTTTCATCATGGGATATTTTTGATTCCCTAAATCTACTAAAGTTCCCTAGAGTATGCCAATAAAAAAAGGAGCCCTTCCATAGAGCTCCTTTCTTTTTTATGTGAATGAATGTTGGATTATAACCCAAATGCTGATTTCACCTTGTCCACCATATCCAGTTTTTCCCAAGTGAAGAGCTCCACTTCTTTTTCGATCCTTCCATTGTAGGGGGACTCGAACACCTTGGTCAAGGTTTGGGGTTCTTTGCCCAAATGTCCATAAGCAGCGGTTTCCAGATATATGGGATTGCGCAGTTTTAGACGTTCCTCAATGGCAAAAGGCCGCATATCGAAAAGCTCAGCTGCCTTCTTGGCAATCTCACCATCACTTAGTTTTACGTTGGATGAACCATAGGTTTCCACAAAAATGGAGGTCGGTTCCACCACCCCGATAGCATAACTGACCTGCACTAAGATTTCATCGGCCACCCCGGCAGCGACCAAGTTCTTTGCCATGTGTCGCGCGGCATAAGCAGCACTTCGGTCCACCTTGCTCGGGTCTTTGCCACTAAAAGCACCTCCACCATGGGCTCCCTTACCTCCGTAGGTATCCACAATGATCTTTCTACCGGTCAGTCCAGTATCGCCATGTGGTCCACCAATCACAAACTTTCCGGTAGGGTTGATGTGGTATTTGATCTTATCGTTGAAAAGTTTTTGGATATCCTCCGGCAACAGGCTTTTCACCTCGGGGATAAGAATATTGATGATATCTTCCTTGATCTGGGCGAGCATTACCTCATCCGTAGCAAATTCATCGTGCTGGGTAGAAACTACTATGGTATCGATACGCTGTGGCACGTTGTCATCGGAATATTCAATGGTTACCTGGGACTTGGCATCGGGACGCAGATAACTGATCCGTTTCCCTTCCCTGCGCAAATCGGCAAGTACCTGCAAAATCTTATGTGAAATATCCAACGCCAAAGGCATGTAGTTATCGGTTTCCTTAGTAGCATAACCGAACATCATACCCTGGTCACCGGCACCTTGCTCTTCCTTACTGCCCCGGTCTACCCCTTGGTTGATGTCCTGCGACTGTTCGTGGATCAATGAGATCACCCCACAGGAATCGCCACTGAACTTATATTCGCCCTTGGTATAGCCAATATTGTTGATGACCTCCCTGGCAATGCTCTGCAGGTCCACATAAGTATGGCTCTTCACCTCGCCGGCCAAGACCACCTGACCCGTGGTCACCAAGGTCTCGCAGGCCACTTTGCTCTCAGGGTCAAAGGCCAAAAAATTATCCAATAGGGCATCACTGATCTGGTCCGCGATCTTATCCGGATGGCCCTCACTAACAGATTCTGATGTAAACAAATATGGCATTGTTCTTATTTATATGGAATTGTTCTGACAGATGCCCAATAAAGAAGTTCGCGACCCTTGAAGAGTGGTGCCGGGCAAAACCCAACACGAACTGCTTTAGCATTTTTCTTGTGCCAAACCATTTTGGCAACGGAGGTTGCAATCAGTCAAATCTTTCCTCGTTCTGATGGGCAAAAGTACGTATTTGAATCATATTTCAAAACTTTGTTCCCTGAGGTTTGCTCCTTTTCCATTTCGTCCAGTTTTTTTTCTTGAAGTGGATATACTTTGTATATTGCGCCGATTAGATTTCCCTAGTCCTCGAACACCAACATCATAAACACCAATATCTTATGCACATTGCAGTAGCAGGAAACATTGGCGCCGGAAAGACCACCCTGACCAACTTGCTTGCAAAACACTACAAGTGGGACGCCCATTTTGAGGACGTAGTGGACAATCCCTATCTGGATGATTTCTATACCCAGATGGAACGCTGGAGCTTTAATCTGCAGATTTACTTCCTGAACAGTCGCTACCGACAGATCTTGAAGATCAGGGAAAGTGGGAAGGATGTGATCCAAGATCGAACCATTTATGAGGATGCCCATATCTTTGCACCCAACCTCCATGCCATGGGCCTGATGACCAACCGTGATTTTGAGAACTACAGGAGTCTTTTTGAGTTGATGGAGAGTTTGGTTGAGCCACCGGACCTATTGATCTACCTCCGCAGTTCCATTCCCAATTTGGTGAACCAGATCCACAAACGTGGCCGGGATTATGAAAATTCCATTTCCATTGATTACCTCAGCCGCCTGAACGAGCGCTACGAGGCTTGGGCCAATACTTATGCCAAAGGCAAATTGCTCATTTTTGATGTGGACGACCTGGATTTTGTATCCGATCCTGAAGACCTGGGCAAGGTTATCAATCGCATCGACGCAGAGATCCATGGGTTGTTTTAAGACGATTAAGGGCAACGCCCATCCATTATTCCCAACCTCTTTTTATGTATTTATTTGCTTTGCAATGATGAACATCCTATGCTCTACTTGGAATGAAATGTATTAAAATATTATTATTTGCAGGGTTCCTGGTCTCGTCCCTCACATTTGGACAAAAAACCAAGACAGATTCCCTACCTCCTTCCAGCCTTCCGTTCAAATACAAATCCCTCATCATCCCGACAGCCTTGATCACTTATGGAATCATCGGTCTGGAAAGCCATCAACTGAAATTCATCAACTCCGACATCAAAAACGAGATCAGCGAACACATCGATACCAAGTTTACCATCGATGACATCTCACAGTACAGTCCATTTTTATCGGTTTATGGCCTAAATGCCATTGGCATCAAAGGAAAGAACAATTTTAAGGACAGGACTGTGGTCTTGGGCACCGCCTATCTCATTATGGGAACCACCGTGAACGTTGTCAAAAAAGTTTCCAACGAGGAACGCCCCGACGGATCTTCCAAAAACTCTTTTCCTTCTGGCCATACCGCCACGGCTTTCATGGGGGCCGAATTTTTATATCAGGAATACAAGGATGTATCCGTTTGGTATGGCATCACAGGTTATGTTGTGGCTGCCGGCACCGGTTTCTTCAGAATGTACAACGACCGCCATTGGCTCACCGATGTGACCGCAGGTGCGGGAATCGGTATGCTCAGTACCAAAATTGCCTATTGGATCCATCCCTGGGTCAAAAGGACCCTTTTCAAGGATGGGGAAACGATGGATGGACTGGTCATGCCCTTTTACAATGGGAAAGAATGGGGCGTGGGAATTTCCTTGGGATTCTAATACACTCGTATTTCTTTAAATAATTGTTCCATTTCCCTCACCCAAACGGCCCGTTCCCTCATTTCCCCTTTTAATAGGTTGATTTTCAAAGTAGTTTAGACCAACTGTTAACTACGCCCCTTGGGCCAAAAACTTGAAAATCATGGAACCGAAAAAGAACCAAAAACTGGACCCCAACCGAAACAACCTACTCTATTTTTTTGTGGGAATGACAATGATGCTACTCATGGCCTTTTTGGCCTTGGAGTGGAAGACCTTTTATTCAAGTGATGAATGGGACAGAGCTACCCTGAAAATCCAAGACGAATTGATCGAGGAAGCACCCATCACCATGCAAAAATTGCCCGACCCGCCCAAACCCAAGATCCAATCCCCTCCAGAAATTAAAATTGAAAAGGATGACACGGAAATTATAGAAACCGTCATAGAATCTTCAGAAACCGACCAGAATGAGGAGATTGCCGAAATTGAAGACATAGCCGTAGCCGAAGAAGATATTCCCGATCAGATTCCCTTTATCCTTATCGAAAACGCCCCTGTTTTTCCAGGGTGCGAAAACGAAAAGACCGAAAAAGAAAAAAGGGAATGTTTTCAGGAAATGATGCAGAACCATATCCGGAAAAACTTCCGCTACCCAGAATTGGCCCAAGAAATGGGCATAGAGGGCAGGGTGAACGTCATTTTTGTAATCCAAAAGGATGGCAGCATCGGAAACGTACAAATGCGCGGACCGGACAAGAGCTTGGAGGCAGAAGCGGCCCGAATCATTTCCAAACTGCCCAAAATGGCACCGGGCAAGCAACGAGGCACTGCCGTGAAGGTTCCCTATTCCATTCCCATCACTTTTGTATTAAACTAATTATGTTTAAGATTATATCCTTAAAACTCACCCCATAAAAAAACCACGCCTAGGCGTGGTTTTTTCAGCTTTGTGGTAAAGCGAGCGCTAATTCTTTGCCTTAGCACTGTTTTTATAGGCTTCCACCAATTTTTCCACTTCTTCCTTGGTGTCAGCGACAAATTCCTTGGTTTCTTCCTTCAACTCACCATTGACCTCAGTACTTGAGGTAACAACAGCTTTGTAGGCTCCTTCTGCCGTATTGCTCATCTCGATACGGATCTGCTTTTCGATGGTTCTGGACTCTTTCATACCATCTTCTGAAATGGTAATGGTAGTTCCATCTCCCTTGGTCATACTGATACCATCCTCAGAAGAAAGGTTCACCAAACTGGGAGCTATCACGAGGGCCACAACGGACATCAATTTCAACAAGATGTTCAATGATGGACCCGAGGTATCCTTGAAGGGATCTCCCACGGTATCCCCAACTACGGCGGCCTTGTGGGCATCGGTTCCTTTTCGTCCATCTGCCTCAATCATTTTCTTTGCGTTGTCCCAGGCTCCCCCTGCATTGGATTGGAATATCGCCATCAATACCCCGCAAGTGGTCACTCCGGCCAAGAGACCCCCAAGCATTTCGGCATGTCCTATAAAACCAACGGCCACGGGCACCGCTATTGCCAACAATCCTGGCAATACCATTTCCTTGATTGAAGCTTTTGTAGAAATGGCCACACATTTCTGGTAATCGGCATGGCCATCGGCAGCATCAAAAATAGCCCTGTCCTCGGCAGATGCCTTGGACATATCGGAGTCATATTTCCGCATCACGGCCAAAGCTGCGTTGAGCTGTGGAATATCCTTAAACTGGCGACGAACTTCTTCAATCATGGCCATCGCAGCACGCCCTACCGCATTCATGGAAAGGGCAGAAAACACAAAGGGCAGCATTCCCCCGATCAAAAGACCGGCCATCACCTTCGGTTTTGAAACATCAATGGACGTAACATTCGCAACCTGCATAAATGCAGCAAATAGTGCCAAAGCGGTCAAAGCGGCCGAAGCAATGGCAAAACCTTTACCAATAGCAGCCGTAGTATTCCCAACAGCGTCCAATTTATCCGTACGTTCACGGACTTCATGTGGTAATTCTGCCATTTCAGCAATTCCCCCTGCATTATCGGAAATAGGCCCATAAGCATCAACGGCCAATTGGATACCTGTGTTGGCCAACATTCCCACGGCGGCAATCGCAATTCCATAAAGTCCCGCAAAATGGTGCGAAACCAAAATGGCAATTGCAATCAACAAAATTGGAACCATGGTCGACATCATACCTACCCCAAGACCTGCAATGATATTTGTTGCGGCACCCGTTTCGGATTGACGCACGATCGAGCTCACCGGTTTGGTCCCGGTACCTGTATAATATTCTGTTATCTTACCAACGCCCAAACCGGCAATAAGACCTGCTATGGTGGCCCAAAAAATTCCCATCGCTCCGTATGGCAGACCCTCAACCGATTCTGGAATCATGGCATTTATTATAAAATAGGAAACTATCACCATCAAAATGGCCGAGCCAAACTCGCCAATGTTCAATGCTGTTTGTGGATTTCCCCCATCTTTTACTTTTACAAAGAAGGTTCCAATGATCGACATCACGATACCCACCGCGGCCAATACCAATGGAAGGTAAACCGCACCCAATCCTTCAAAATCCGGAGTTATGATAAACGCTCCCAAAACCATTGTACCAATGATAGATCCCACATACGATTCGAACAGGTCCGCTCCCATCCCTGCAACGTCACCGACGTTATCTCCTACGTTATCCGCAATGGTAGCAGGGTTCAAAGGATGATCTTCGGGGATTCCCGCTTCCACTTTTCCGACCAAATCTGCTCCTACATCGGCCGCTTTGGTATAAATACCTCCACCAACGCGGGCAAACAAGGCTATCGAGGATGCTCCCATGGAAAATCCTGTAAGCACATTCAAGACCATTGACAGATTATCTGCTCCCGGCCACATTTCCTGGTACAACCAGAATAAGGTACTCAATCCCAAAACACCAAGACCTACAACTCCAAGGCCCATGACGGCACCTCCGGCAAAGGCAACTTCCAGGGCCTTGCCCAAAGAGGTCCTTGCGGCATTTGTGGTCCTGACATTGGCCTTTGTGGCCACCTTCATCCCGATAAATCCTGCCAAGGCTGAACAGATGGCGCCCACAATAAAGGAAACGGCCACCATACCATTGGAACCTGCCTCATTGCTTCCCTTGAAATACAAAAGAATGGCGACGGCAACCACAAAAATGCCGAGTATCTTATATTCCGCTTTTAGAAATGACATGGCACCATCGGCAATGTTCTTGGCAATCCGTGCCATTTTTTCGTTCCCGACCTCTTGTTTGGAAATCCATACGTTTTTAATGAAAACGTACAACAGGCCCAAGACACCGAACACGGGCAGAAATTTTACGATCAAATCCATAATTTGAGTTGTTTAAGAAATTTTTAACGGCTGCTAAAGTAGTAAAATACGAAGTAATAAAAAAAATACGCCATTGTTTATAAATGGCGTATTTTTTTATCTCTATTATTATCTATATGGTATAGGTTCGTTTCTTTTTGTGCTCACTTTCATCGTAGCGTTTCACACATTCGTGGTAAATCTGGATGGCCTCTTCCACACCACCCCAGCCACCGGTGTCCACTTTCTTTTTTTCAAGGTCCTTATACACTTGAAAAAAGTGCTCTATTTCCTTCAACCTGTGCGGGTTAAGCTCACTGATATCGTCCCTCTTGCTCCAGATGGGATCGGACACGGGCACACAGATCAATTTTTCATCGGGTCCTTTTTCATCGGTCATGTGAAAGACCCCAACGGGCTTCACCTCCATCACCACCATAGGGTAGGTAGGCTCCGTTCCCAGCACGAGGACATCCAAGGGATCGTGGTCCAGGGCCAAGGTCTCTGGCACAAAACCATAATCGCCGGGATACATCATGGAAGAAAACAGGGTACGATCGAACCGTATTTTATGTAAAGTGAAATCGTATTCGTATTTGTTTCTGCTCCCCTTTGGAATTTCGATGAGCACGTCAAAGGTGACTGTTTGTTTTTTGGACATTCTTGAAGTTTTAATTTGGTGCAAAAATAACCAGTATAGCTGGAATAGGGCAAATAAATTGCTGTATTCGCATCAATTAAAAGTTAAATCCGAAGGTTCCCGTGATTCCGAAGCGACGTGCATCGGGATTGTCCAAATAATTGCCCCTAAAATTAAAGTCGATCCGCAATATCTTGAAAATGTTCCCCACCCCGATGGAATATTCCCAATAGATCTGGTCTTCTGGGGCCATTAATGGGATATTGGTGGGTGCACTAAGTGCGATGTTCTCATCGGACAATTGTCCCCAAGCCCCCCTGAGCCCCACAATCTCCCGTAGGTTGAACTTGCGCAACAAGGGAACCCGAGAAAATAGGCGCCCATTGAAATTATGTTCCAAGTGCACGGTGGCATAGGTGTCGGTCACAAACTCATAAAAATCGAGGTTGGGAAACACATTGTACAGTGAAAAAAGGGTCTGGTTACCGGGAATGACGCTCAATAGACTCAAAGGGACCTCGCCAAAGGTCTTGCCCAGTTCCACACTACTCGTCAAACGGCCCAATCCCCCAATCTGCCAGGGCTGCCTGTATGAAAACTGTAATCGTTCGTAATCGAAGTCGCTTTCCAGAAAACCGCTGATACCTTTGGTATAGTTGAGCACCAGGGTGCTGTAATCGTCATTGATGTTGGCCCTTTCCACCCCATACCCAATGGTCCGTTTGCCCGGGGTATAGATCAATGTCGTGTTCAGGTCCAGCTGTTTTACTTCGGATGATATACCCGTTGGGGAGCTAGGGTCCACATAATCCAGATTGAAGGCTTCGGGCAATGCGGAACTCAGGGTCCGGAACGAGCTGCCCACACTGATCCTAAAGTTTTTCACGGGCTCCATCTCCACATTGAAGGTGGACAGGTTGATGTTGGTCAGCCTATTGTTGGAACCGACCGTGACCAAGGAAGACGATGCAATGCTCCTCCCCAAGACGTCGTTGGTACTGGTGAGACTGAGGCCCAACTGCTCAATGTCCCTTCGGTTACCTCCCGAAATGATGAGCCTGTTCTTTCGGTCCAGCAGAAACTTGCCCGAAAATCCGTGCTTGAACTTCTTGTCATCAAAGCCATAGGCCATGTAGCCTTCCAGACGCCAAGTGTCATTTTGGCCAAAATAGGTCCGTGCACCGCCCCTCAACCGGATTCCTTCGGCATCGTTATACCCAAAAGTGCTGTAGATGTCCCCGATGTCGATGTTCCATTTGTCTATTTCGACATAGCCCGAACCCAAGATGCTGACAATGTCATAATAGGTCCTGAATTTGGGTACGGTCTTCAAAGTGTCCAGCAATTTGAAGATCCCGGACTCATCATCGTTCAGGTTTTCCAAACGGGCATTCTTCCAGAACACACTGTCCTGCGAGAACACCCTTGGATCATAGGGATCGGAGGCCGCTTTGTAAAATTCCTCTGGGCGGTTGGTATTGAAATTATAATTGTCATAGACCGTCGTGCGCTTGCCATAGACCCCTTTTGATTCTTCCTTTTTGGAGAAACTGAAATCGCTCAGCATATAGTCCCGTTTGAGCAAAAAGACCGAATCGCTCACCACGTTGAACTCCTGCTCAATATAGATTTCCTTCACCCAGTTGATGTTGGCACTTTTAGTGACCTGCATGTTGATCTTCTTAATGGCGAAGGTGGTGTCGTTCACCCAAAAATCCCCTTTGAAGGTGAGCTCGTTCTTCCGCCTGGGGTAATAAATGATGTTATAGCACCATTTGTTGTCGATGAAGGTGCTGTCCGAAAGCACATAATTATAGGTGTCGATCCCGGTTTTGGACAGTGGACTGGTAAAACTCTTGTCAAAAAATTTCAGATAGTTGTCATAAATGTCATAATCCGAATACAGGTCCTCCACAAAGGCCGTGATGGCCTGGTTGCCACTGAACCCGGAACTCTTGTTGCCCAGCACATCTTCTTTTTCCTTTTCAATCGTGTTGTCCCCATAGACTTTTGAGAAAGTCTCGTTCAAAAAGATGGGGAGGTAGGTTTTCCCCGTTATCCGGGAAGTGTCCAAATCCTCAAACATGAACTCCAACCCTCTGAAGAGTTTACTTTTAATCAAGGCACTGTCAATCGTGTTGAGATCGAACTCCACCTTTTCGTATTTGTCATACTGGTACTGCTTGAACTTCCGAACCCCGTTCACGCGTTTTTTTTCCCATATTTTCTTAAGGATATCAATAGCAGGGTTGTTCTTTTTGGATTGTTTACCGGTATAGATCACCACTTCCTTCAACTGTTCTGCAGATTCCGTCAGTACGATCTCCATCCCATAGTTCACTTTTTGCGTGAGCGGGATCTCTTTGGCCTCATAGCCCATAAAAGACACCTTTATGGTTTTATAGGTATTGTCCGATTCAAAATAGAAACGGCCATTATCGTTCGTGATGGTGCCTTCGGTCGAACCCGTGAAGATGATATTGGCAAAGGCAATGGGCGTTCCAAATTCATCCAAGACGATTCCCTCGATCTTTGTCTGGGAAAAGGCAGTTAAAAAAGTAAGGCAGAAAAAAACAAGGAGATATCTTTTCATGTTCAGATATATGGGACAATAAGGGATAACCACCAAAGGTTTCCCGTTCTCAATTTCGGTCAAATTTGGTTCAAAAGTAGTTTCCTATCAAAAATTGTTCCCTAAAAAAGCCCCGACAACTCTGTTGACGGGGCTAATATACCTTAGAAATAGGATACTATAGCTTATATAACACTTTCTTAACAGCCTTGATCACGTCCTCGTGATTGGGCAACCATTCGGCCAAAAGTACAGGCGAATAGGGGGCTGGCGTGTCCGCAGTGTTTATTTTCACAATCGGTGCATCCAAATAATCGAATGCCTTGTCCTGAACGTGGTAGATGATTTCGGTTGCCACGTTACCAAACGGCCAAGCTTCTTCCAAAATCACCATTCTATTGGTTTTTTTCACAGAAGTGATGATGGTATTGATGTCCATCGGACGAACGGTACGCAAATCGATGATCTCGCAGCTGATACCTTCTTTTTCCAATTCCTCGGCTGCCTTGTAGGCTTCTTTGATGATTTTTCCAAAGGAAACAATGGTAACATCTGTTCCTTCCCTCTTGATATCGGCCACACCCAATGGAATGGTGTACTCTCCCTCGGGAACTTCCCCTTTGTCTCCATACATCTGCTCGGATTCCATAAAAATCACGGGGTCATCATCGCGAATGGCGGATTTCAACAAGCCCTTGGCATCGGCAGGGTTTGATGGCACCACTACCTTAAGACCGGGACAGTTGGCGAACCAACTTTCAAAAGCCTGGGAGTGCGTTGCGGCCAATTGCCCCGCAGAGGCCGTTGGTCCCCTGAACACAATCGGGCAGTTGAACTGCCCAGCTGACATTTGACGGATCTTGGCTGCATTGTTGATGATCTGGTCAATGCCCACCAAGGAGAAGTTGAAGGTCATGAATTCTATGATCGGTCTGTTCCCGTTCATGGCAGAGCCAACACCGATACCGGCAAAACCAAGTTCCGAGATTGGGGTGTCCAATACACGCTCGGGGCCGAACTCGTCCAACATTCCTTTGGAAGCCTTGTATGCACCGTTATATTCGGCAACTTCCTCCCCCATCAAATAAATGGTGTCGTCCCTTCTCATTTCCTCGCTCATGGCCTCGGCTATGGCTTCCCTGAATTGAATTGTCTTCATTATATCGTACTAATATGATTCGTCAGTATGCTTAAAAATGCAAGCAAAAATAGGAAAAACTAAAAGAACAAAGCTTTGGATGAAACTAAAAAAAAGAACAAAATTTACTATGCATGCATAGTAAATTTTAGATTTATATGACTATATTTGAAACCATAAACCTTAAGCATATATGAAGATTCTAGTTTGCATCAGTAACGTACCGGATACTACGTCCAAGATAAACTTTACGGAAGGTGATACTAAATTTGACACAAACGGGGTCCAGTTTGTTATCAATCCAAATGATGAGTTTGGCTTGACACGCGCCATGTGGTTCAAGGAGAAACAGGGTGCCGCTGTCCATGTGGCCACTGTGGGCGGTGCACAGACAGAGCCTACCATACGAAAAGCGTTGGCCATTGGGGCCGATGAGGCCATCCGTGTGAACGCAGAGCCCACCGATGGTTTTTTTGTAGCCAAACAGTTGGCCGAAGTGGTCAAAAATGGCGGGTACGACCTGGTCATCGCAGGAAGGGAATCCATTGACTATAACGGAGGAATGGTTCCTGGCATGCTGGCAACCTTGTTGGACATGAACTTCGTGAACACCTGTATCGGGCTGGAAATTGATGGCAACAATGCCATCGCCATGCGCGAAATCGATGGAGGAAAGGAAAAGATCAATACTACGTTGCCCTTGGTCATCGGCGGACAGAAAGGACTAGTCCAGGAAAGCGACCTCCGCATTCCCAACATGAGGGGAATCATGATGGCACGCCAAAAAGCCCTTAACGTGATAGAACCTGTGGAAGCCCCACAACCCACCCAGGACCAGAAATTTGAAAAACCTGCTCCTAAAGGTGCGGTCAAGTTGATCGATGCGGACAATGTAGGCGAACTAGTAGCCCTTTTGCACAACGAAGCGAAAGTCATCTAAACAACAACATCAAGATCCCAACCCCAAGACCCATTTGGAAATCGGGATTTGAACATTGAAAATTTCAAAAAATATGTCAGTTTTAGTATATACCGAATCCCTTAAGGGAAAATTCAAGAAAAATGCCTTTGAAGTGGCTTCCTATGCCCACAAAGTGGCCCAAGATATGGGCACAAGTGTCACAGCAGTCACCTTCAACACCAATGACGATGCCTCCTTGGGCAACTATGGCGTGTCCAAGGTCCTAAAAATAGCAGACGACAAACTGGAAACCTTCAACGCAAAGGCCTATGCTGATGCACTCGCGCAAGCTGCCGAGGCCGAAGGTGCCAAGGTCATCATATTGAGTTCCAGTGCCGACAGCAAGTTCTTGGCGCCCATACTCACCACCAAATTGAATGCAGGCTATGTGCCGAATGTAGTCGCCGCCCCGGACAGCATCTCTCCTTTTGTGGTCAAAAGGACCGCTTTCAGCAACAAGGGGTTTGCCCACACCGAAATCAGTGCGGACATCAAGATCATCGGGGTGTCCAACAATGCTTTCGGCGTTGTGGAAAACGGAGGCTCTGCCGCTGTGGACAGTTTCAGTCCTTCGTTGAAAGATGGCGATTTTGCAGTGAAATCCGTGGAAGTGGACAGAGTGGTCGGAAAAGCGACCATTGCGGATGCCGATATCGTGGTATCCGGCGGAAGAGGGCTTAAAGGCCCGGAAAACTGGGGAATGATCGAAGAACTCGCCGATGTTCTAGGGGCCGCAACGGCATGTTCCAAACCGGTATCCGATCTTGGATGGCGTCCACATGGCGAACACGTGGGCCAAACCGGGAAGCCCGTGGCAAGCAATCTTTATATAGCCATCGGCATCTCAGGAGCCATACAACATTTGGCCGGGGTAAGTGCCTCCAAGACCAAAGTGGTCATCAACAACGATCCTGAGGCCCCCTTCTTCAAGGCGGCCGATTACGGCATTGTCGGGGACGCCTTCGAGGTAGTGCCCAAGCTCATCGAAAAATTAAAGGAATTTAAAGCCCAAAACGCTTAAATTTTGTTAATTTGCCCATTGCAAGGGGCTGTTCAGATAACTGGCATTGCCGCTTATTTGAACGGCCCTTTGGGGTTTTTAGGAGGAGAATATGAGCTTAGTTCGATTAAAAATAAAGGGAATATCATACAGTCAAACACAAAATGGCGCTTATGCCCTTATTTTAAATGAGGTTGATGGAGACAGGAAACTACCCATTGTCATAGGGGCATTCGAGGCACAATCCATTGCCATAGCCCTTGAAAAGGAAATCAAACCACCAAGACCACTCACCCATGATCTGTTCAAGAATTTTGCGGATAGGTTCCAGATTGTGATCAAGCAGGTCATTATCCATAAATTGGTGGATGGTGTTTTCTACTCCAGCATCATTTGTGAACGCGATAATGTGGAAGAGATCATAGATGCAAGGACCAGTGATGCCATTGCCCTTGCCCTTCGCTTTGATGCTCCCATCTTCACGTACAAGACCATTTTGGACAAAGCCGGCATCTTCCTAAAATTCTCATCGAAGGAAGACGAGGAAAAGGATGAGGACGACAGCATCGTGGTGGACGAAATCCTTCAAGAAGGGGAAGCCGTGGAGATTGAATCCGGAGCGGCCTCCCACGGATACCGCGAAATGTCCCTCGATGAACTCCACAAAGAACTGGATAAGGCCGTGGCCAATGAGGACTACGAAAAGGCCGCCAAACTTCGGGATGAAATTTCCAAGCGCAAATAAACGTACATGGCGAAAAAGACCAACTGTTTTCTGATATTCCTGCTCCTCTGTTCGGTCGCTTTCGGCCAAAATTCCCTACCCACAGATTCCCTCAATGTCGCCATAGGCACCACTATCGTTGACGACATTTCGACACAACATACTTCGGGCATTGTCCCCAACCAAGGATTTTCCTTCAACACCCTTTGGCGGGGTGCACTGGGAATGGCTGTCTTGATCTTGATCTCGTTTCTGTTCAGTTCCAATCGCAAGGCCATCAATTGGAAAACGGTGGGTATTGGCTTGGCACTCCAACTTTTGATCGCCATTGGGGTATTGAAAGTACCCTTTGTTCAGTACATTTTTGAAAAAATAGGCGAGGTCTTCGTCAGTATCCTTGAATTTACGAGGGCCGGAAGTCGGTTCCTCTTTGAAGGTCTTGTGGTGGACATGGATACCTTTGGCTACATTTTTGCCTTTCAGGTACTTCCTACCATCGTGTTCTTCTCCGCCCTTACCTCTGTGCTTTTTTACCTGGGCATCATCCAAAAAGTGGTAAAAGGCATGGCTTGGTTACTCTCCAAATCCCTTGGCATTTCCGGAGCGGAAAGCCTTTCCGTGGCCGGTAATATTTTCTTGGGACAGACCGAGGCCCCGCTTCTGATCAAGGCCTATCTCGAAAAAATGAACAAGTCCGAGATCCTCTTGGTCATGGTCGGAGGAATGGCCACTGTGGCCGGCGCCGTACTGGCCGCCTACATTGGTTTTTTAGGTGGGGACGACCCTGAATTGCGATTGGTCTTTGCCAAACACCTTTTGGCCGCATCCGTTATGGCCGCACCAGGTGCCATTGTGATTTCTAAAATATTGTATCCTCAGACCGAAGCTGTCAATACCGATGTCAAGGTCTCTACAGAAAAAATCGGCGCCAACATTTTGGACGCCATTGCCAATGGGACCACCGAAGGATTGAAGCTGGCCCTGAACGTGGGTGCCATGCTCTTGGTCTTTGTGGCCTTTATCGCCATGATCAACGGCATTCTGGGCTGGGTCGGTGACCTTACCACTTTCAACAATTGGATTGCAGCCAATTCCCCATACGATAGTTTTTCGCTCGAAGCTATACTCGGTACGGTGTTCGCGCCCCTCATGTGGCTCATCGGGGTGGCGAACGAGGATGTTATGCTCATGGGACAACTGTTGGGCATCAAACTGGCGGCCAGTGAGTTCGTGGGATACATCCAACTGGCGGAACTCAAAAATATGGCCAGCGGCATGCACTTTACCTACAACAAATCGGTCATCATGGCCACCTATATGCTCTGCGGCTTTGCCAACTTCGCTTCCATCGGCATCCAGATCGGTGGGATAGGCTCCTTGGCCCCAGGTCAGCGCAAGACCCTTTCCGAATTTGGGATGAAGGCCGTTCTGGGCGGTTCCTTGGCCTCTTTACTTTCCGCTACCATTGCCGGGATGATTTTGGGGTAAAGGGTAAAGGGCAAAAAGGTAAAAGGGCTTTTCACCAATCATAAAAATTTAGAATTCAACCTCGGAATTTTTAAACATATATAGTTATGCGAAATTTTCGAGAGTTAACCGTCTGGAAAGATGGTCGAATTTTAGTGAAAGAAGTTTACACGCTCACTAAGCTGTTACCAGATTCCGAACGATTTGGATTGATATCCCAGGCAAATAGAAGCGTGATTTCCATTCCTGCCAATATTGCGGAAGGTTGCGGCAAATATTCCGAAAAGGATTTTGTTCGATTTCTTCAAATTAGCCTTGGGTCGGCCTACGAATTGGAAAACCACTTGATCCTTTGTCAAGATTTAGGCTTTCTTTCTCCTGACGCAGCAGATTGTGTTATAGAAAAGATTCAAAGACTGCAACAGAAAATCGTATCGTTCATCAAACACATCAAATCAAAACATTGACCTTTCACCCTTCACCTTTTACCTTTTACCCTTTAGCTTTCCCTCCACCCTTCCCCCTTCTTCGTTGATAAAATATTCATAAGTCGACCCATTGACCTATTGCCCTTTTACCTGCAAGCATTTACCTTTAACCCATTATGAAACAGTACCACGACCTCCTCAAACACGTATTGGAACACGGCAACCAGAAAGGCGACCGTACAGGCACAGGGACCTTGAGCGTTTTTGGCTATCAGATGCGATTTGACCTTTCCGAAGGGTTTCCCATGGTGACCACGAAAAAACTACACCTAAAATCCATCGTGCACGAACTGTTGTGGTTTTTGAAGGGCGACACGAACATCCAGTACCTTCAGGAGAACGGAGTGCGCATTTGGAACGAGTGGGCCGATGACAACGGCGACCTTGGACCGGTCTATGGCCACCAATGGCGCAACTGGAACAGTGAGGAGATCGACCAGATCAAGGAAGTGATCGAGACCTTGAAACACAACCCGAACAGCCGTCGTATGCTGGTCTCCGCTTGGAACCCCAGCGTATTGCCGGACACTTCGGTGTCGTTTGCGGAAAATGTGGCCAACGGAAAAGCCGCCCTTCCCCCCTGCCATGCCTTTTTCCAGTTCTATGTGGCCGATGGCAAACTCTCCTGCCAATTGTACCAGCGCAGTGCGGACATCTTTTTGGGCGTGCCCTTCAACATTGCCTCTTACGCCTTGTTCACCTTAATGATGGCCCAAGTATGTGGTTACCAGCCCGGGGAGTTCATCCACACCTTTGGTGATGCGCATATCTACAACAACCATAGGGAGCAGGTGGAACTGCAATTGAGCCGTGACCCCCGCCCCTTGCCTACCATGAAGCTGAACCCCGAAGTGAAGGACATCTTTGCATTTACCTTTGATGATTTTGAGCTCTTGAACTACGACCCACACCCACATATCAAAGGGGTTGTGGCGGTGTGATTCACTTTTATGTTTTTTTTGGAGCAATAGATGTGTCCATTTTACAGGAACATACGCATATTAGCTATTTGAAATAAGCTCTAATATGAAAAGATTTCCTACGATCGTATTGATTCTAGCCCTTAGTAAAATAGGATATTGCCAAAGCAAACAGGTTGTAGGCGAAGTAAGGAACTTTGAAAACAATGAACCTTTGCCCTATGTCAATATCGGAATTGCCAATAAAACGGTTGGGACAGTTTCCAATGAAAATGGATTTTTCAAACTTGACATAAATGAAAGAACAACATCAAGAGACACCGTCACTTTCTCATACATAGGTTTTAAAACCGAAAAATACTTGGTCTCGGATTTGAGCAATCAAAAGAGGACAATTTTATTGCGCCCACAGCATACAGAGTTGGACGAAGTAATAGTGACCTCAAAAAAAATAGAGCTGAAACAAAGAAAGATAGGAAGAACATCCAAAGGCCTTGGATTGATGCACTCAAATTTCTACTCTTACTACGAAAAAGATATCGATGACCGTTTGAGTAAAGAAAGAGGAATGAAGTTCAAGATCAGAAAAAACTGCCACATCCAGGATTTGAATTTCAACATTACCTCGAATGACTTCAAATCCCTGAAATTCAGGGTAAATTTCTACAAGATTGAAAATGGGCTTCCAACAGAATTGGTAGTTAAAAAAAATATTGTTTTTGAAATCAAGGACAATTTTTTAGGATGGTTCAAAGTAGATTTGGAACCCTACAGTATCTATCTCGAAGAAGAAGTTGAAGAAATTGCTGTAACCATACAATGGGTCGAAAGTGAAAAAGCAGATACAAAAAGCAAGTACTTTGCCATTTCAACTGCCAGTTCTCCGACCCATACGGCCTATTTTAGGGAAAAAGCCATGGACAACTGGACCAAAGGAGGGCAAAGTTTAAGTTTCTATCTAAATGCCTTGTGTGAATAAAAGACTGTTCTAAAAACTATCTCTTTATCCTGTTCCCCCACCAACGCCAAGGAATCTCCAACCCAACACACCACCCTGCCCAAAAAATCAGTATCTTCCCTCTTACAATCCCATCGCTACGAGACGGTTAGCTGTGATTGTACTCAAAAAACACCAACCTCCATCCTATGACACGAAAACATCTTTTGGCCTGCGCCTTTCTGATCAGCTCGTTTTCCCTGTTCGCACAAACCTACATCTTCCATGTGACCGTGGCCGATGTGGAAAAACAACGATTGCTGCCCGATCAGACCGTGGTAATCACCGATGGCCTGATTTCCAACATCAAAAAAAGCAGTAGCATCAAAATTCCACAAAATGCGACCGTAATCGACGGGAAGGGCAAATTTCTTTTTCCCGGCCTTGTGGATGCGCATATCCATTTCTCCCAAAATGGGGGCCTGTACACCCGCCCGGATGCCATCGACCTGAGAAAATATATGGGCTACAACGACGAAATTGCGCTTGCAAAATCCGACATGGAGACCAAATTGAAGCGATACCTCCAAAACGGGATCACCACGGTGGTGGATGTGGGCTCTACCTTCAATTTGCTCGACGCAAGAAATGATTTCAAGGATAATGCCGCTACGCCCCAAATATTCATGACGGGACCCCTATTGACCACTTACGAGCCGGCAGCTTTGGCGAACCTCGGAAATGATGGGGTTTTTACCTTGACAAAGACCATTGAAGAGGGCGTCAAGGGCGTCCGGCAACAATTGCCCCACCAACCGGACTTTATCAAAATATGGTACATCGCAGGGGCGGACGGGTTGAGTGTGGAGGAAAGTGCGCGCAAAAACCTGCCCATTGTAAAAGCGATCATTGAAGAGGCCCACAAGCACAATTTGAAGGTGGCAGTCCATGCCACGGAACGGATCACAGCACAATTGGCCGTTGAAAACGGTGCCGATTTCTTGGTCCATAGTGTGGATGACGAGGTCATAACGGACGATTTTGTGGCTTTGCTGAAGAAAAACAACGTGGCCCTCTGCCCAACACTGGTCGTTCCGGGCGGATACATGGACACTTTTGGCCAAAAACTGGATTTTGACACCCACGATCTCCAAAAAGCCGACCCTTATCAATTAGGAACGCTATTGGACCTGAAACACTTGCCCGAGACCACGCTCATCGAGAATTACAAAAATTATGCAAACGACCCGAAGAATGTTGCCAAACTCAAAAAGAGCGACTCCATCTCAAGGGTCAACCTGAAAAAGTTGTCCGATGCGGGCGTTTTGATCGTGACCGGAACGGATGCCGGAAATATTGGCACCTTGCATACTTCGTCCTACCTGCCCGAACTGAAGGCCATGAAAGAGAGCGGCATGAGCAACTGGGACATCATGCAGGCTTCCACTGTAAACGGAGCAAAGCTCTTCGGCAAGGAAAATGAGTTTGGAACGGTGACTACGGGAAAAAAGGCAAATCTTCTGCTCTTGGATGCAAACCCGATCGAGGACCTCGGAAATATCACCCAAATACATACGGTCTTCAATCAAGGTGAGGCTTTCAATCCCAACGACGTTTTGCAAGATTCCCCGACCGATCTGGCGCAACGACAACTGAACGCCTACAATTTGGGCAATATTGAGGCCTTTCTGGAACCCTATGCCGAGGATGTGGAAGTCTATGCTTTCCCCAACCAACTGCTCTATAAAGGAAAAGAAACAATGAGAAAACAGTACGCCCAAATGTTTGAAAACACCCCAGATTTGCATTGCGAACTCAGGGAGCGAATTGTTCAGGGCAATGTGGTGATCGATAAAGAGCGGGTTCAATTTGGCACGGAAACCGTAGAGGCAGTCGCCATGTACCACGTTGAAAATGGCAAGATAAAAAAAGTGTATTTTATTCAATAAGAGAACAACACATGAAAACCATCTCCATCTCCCTTTTTGCCGCACTGCTATTGATGGGCTGTGGCAATTCCACCCAAAAAGAAACCACCGAAAAATCGAAAGAGACCGTGAAAAAAACCGAAGAAACCGCCACCCGTCAGTTGCGTCATGTGGTGCTGTTCAAATTTAAGGAGACCTCCACCGCTGACGACATTGAGCAGGTAAAACAGGCCTTTGATGCCCTTCCCGCAAAAATTCCACTCATCAAAGGGTACGAATGGGGACTGAACAATAGTCCGGAAAACCTGAACAAAGGTTTTACCCATTGCTTTTTCCTCACGTTCAGCAGTGAGGCTGACCGCGATGCCTATCTCCCCCATCCCGACCATAAGGTTTTTGGGGACATTGCGGGCCCGCACATCGAGGATGTCCTTGTGGTGGATTACTGGACCGAATAAATTGTGGAGTTGATTTATTTTGGCTTCCCTGTCCCAGCAAATTTTTTTAAAACCTACACTATGAACCGCTTTGAACTGTACGGTAAGATCAAAGAAATACAATCGGACCCTATTCGGGAAATGGCCTATTATCTGGCGGATGAAAAACGGATTGCCATCACCTCTTTTGGGCTGGCCTGGTCCAAAGCAACTGCACCTTGGATCTATTTTGATACGGTTCTGGATGTGGAGGGGTTACAATCCCAGTTTGGATTGGGCGAAAACATGGAAGTCCATGAAAACCTAGACCCCAAATCCGGACTTGAAAGGGGTTTTGTGGACCGAACAACCGGAGAAGGGCTGATGGGTAAAATTTGACGGCCCAAAACCCTTTGAGTGGAAGAATTGCCCCAATAAAAAAACCACCATCAGTCTTTGGGGAATCCTGATGGTGGCTTGCATGTCTTTATACTTCCAAAACGGCGTTCTCGGTGCCTGCATACTCGTTCCACTGGAAACGGTCGGCCTCCTCGTCGTTGGTATAGGAACCGTCTATCAGATATCTGAACTCGTAGCTGTTCTCCATCGGAAGTTCGAAGGTTCCTTTGAAAGTCCCGTTCTTCAACTTCTTCAGTTCGCTCGCAGTAGGGTTCCAATTGTTGAAATCACCGACTACGGCAACGGTCTCTGCCTCATCTGCGGGAACGGTGAAGGTCACCTTACAGATAGGCTTGCTCTTTAGGTATTGTTTCTTAATAGCCATGGTACCAAATAATTTAATTCCGGTACAAAGCAATACATAAAACTGCTTACTTACAATTAGTTAGCACCGATTTATCAAATTGATAAAATGTACCTAACCCTAAGGTTACTTTTATCAAATTAAATTATGGTTTTTTACCAATTATCGTTTTGACAACCAACGTTTTAGAAGTGTGCCAATCACATCGATTTCCTCCTCTGTATTGTAAAAATGGAAGCTGAGACGTATGCCGCCGCCCCGCGGGGAAGCCACGATGTTCTCCTCGTTCAACCTATTGAAGAGCTTTTCATCCCCCTTGATATTGAATATGGTGCTGTGCTGTTTTCTTTGTACAATATAGGGCTCCAACAGGTCAAGTTCAGAGAAGGTCCGCATTGCCTTCGCAGAGAGCTTTTGCAGTTGTGTCTGCACATTTTCCAGACCGATATCCTCCAAAAAGTGGAGCGCAAACTCCAGACTGCCAAAGTTGAGGGAATCCAAGTGGCCGGGTTCCAAGAACTTGCAGAACGAAATGTTGTTGCGTTGGGAAACATCGTTGTTCACGGAGCCATTGCCGATGCCCTTCAGGTCAAATTGGTCCTTCACCCCGTCCTTTACCAGAAAAAATCCGTTGCCATAGCCTGCCAAGAGCCATTTGTAGGCACTTGTTCCCAAAATGTCGATGCCCGATGCTTCAAAATCAAACTCTTCCACACCACAATATTGGGTACCATCGGCAATAATCATCAGATTGGGAAAATCCTTTTTCAACTCCTTTAAAAAATCAAGGTCGATACGCACGCCGTTCACCCATTGCACCAAGCTCAGGGCCAGTACGTCAATCTTTCCCGATTTGACCTTTTCGCGGATATTCGCTTCCATGTCCGCATCGATATCCACATATTCCCTTTTAAAATTTCGGGTCTCGAAAGGCCAGTTCACGGATGGATAATCGCTTTGGAGCAACAGCACTGTTTTGTCCTTGGGCAGGCCCTCCAACAAGAGGTTCAGCCCCAGACTGAAGTTGGGTACAAGTGCCACGTTTTCGGGATTGCAATGAAAAAACTTTCCGACCACTTTCTTGATCTCGGGCATATGGGCAAATCCCTTGTTCTTCATTTTACTCCCACCAATGAGGTAGTCCAGGTCGTGTCCCTGTCGCCATTCCATCAGATCTTCGCTCAATAGCCCTGCCGAGGCGGTATTGGCATAGATACACTGCTTGAGTACGGGGAATTTTTTTCTTAGGTTCTGCATTGCAAATGTTTTGGATACAATTCCTTTATTCATTTATTTATTATATAAACTGTACCAGTTGTCATGATAAGTCGCATCAATGTTGGTTTTTGTCCTCTTGAGCGCAGTCGAAAGGCGGACAAAACATCTCGACTGCGCTCGATGTGACATCCGAATAGACCACTGGCACAATTAGACGATACAATTTCCTTTATATTTGTTGTTAAAGATAGCCATTCCATGTTGTCATTCGGAAAAAAGAAGAAACCTGAAATAGATCTGGAACAGCACGAACTTTTGGAGAATGCCCACAAGCGCATCAAACAAAAGAAACGGTTGTTTTCCCACTTTGTCATCTTTTTGGTCGGCAGCGTCTTTTTGGTGCTGATCAACAAGATCTTGAAATATGGGGAGACGTACGATTGGTTTATATGGGCCATCCTCATCTGGGCATTCCTTTTCGTCATCCACGCCGTCAATGTGTTCGTGACCCATAGGTTCATGGGACAGGACTGGGAGCGGGCACAACGTGAAAAACTGGTCGCACTGCAAAAGAAACGCATAACGGAGATCCAAAAGGAAATAGAGACCGATTTCCCACTTTCTGGCATCAATAAAAAAAAAGATCAATGAAGCGATTGATCATCATTGCCGCTGCTGCGGAAAACAATGCCTTGGGCAAGGACAACGATTTGGTGTGGCATCTTCCTGACGATTTTAAACGGTTCAAGGCCCTGACCACAGGACATCAGATCATTATGGGACGGAAGACCTTGGAGAGTTTCCCCAAACCCCTCCCCAATCGTGAGCATATTGTGATAACCCGAGACACCGATTATAGCCCTAAATTTCCCTGTACAGTGACGCACTCCTTGGAAGAAGCCATTGAATTGGTCAAGGAAGGGGAAACGGCCTTTATCATCGGTGGGGGTGAAATCTACAAACAGTCCATGCGGTTTGCCACGGACATAGAACTGACCCGGGTGCACGGTATTTTTGAGGCCGATACTTTTTTTCCAAAGATCGATGAAAGCCAATGGGAATTGCTGAACGAGGAGTACCATCCAAAGGATGACACGCACCGATATGCCTTTACCTATCTCACCTATCGAAGAAAATAAAACATTAAAGAGTCTTTCATGCCCGTTGAGTCAAGAGATTCCCATTGAAACAAATTGCACGAATCATCACAAATACATTGGAATGACACTTGAACTTGTGCTTGATAATGCACCAAGTCAGTATTTTATTTGTTCAACTTTCACTGATCAAAAATCTAGGTAGGAGACTTGGGCCTTGGGGCAATCGATCAAACTTTTCAAGACTTCAACATCTTTGTTGGAATAAAAAATAAATGACGGGGCACCTCCATAGGTCCGTAGTACGCCATTTTTTTCCAGGACGGCCTTGGTCTGCCGCGCCACTGCCTCGCCCGAATCAATGATGGTGATGTCCTCGGGCAATAGTTCCTTCAGCACGGGCAGCAAGTAGGGATAATGCGTACAACCCAACACAAGGCAGTCTATGTGCTGTGCCAACATGGGGCGTAGAAATTCTTCCAATAGGGCGCGCATTTCCTTTGATCGGACCTTTCCCGCCTCAATGAGCTCCACTAGCCCCTTACCTTCCTGCTCCAAGACGGTTATGCCCTCGGCAAACAGTTTGGAGGTATTGTGGAAGAGACTGCTGGAAAGGGTTCCTTTGGTGGCCAGGACCCCCACTTTTTTGGTCTTGGTCTGCAATGCGGCTGGCTTGATGGCGGGTTCTATGCCAATGAAGGGAACATCGTAATTGGCCCTTAAGTAATCTATCGCATTGGTGGTGGCGGTGTTACAGGCCACTACGATGATCTTGCTGCCCCTGTCCAACAAAAACTCCGTGTTCTTGATGCTGAGGCGAAGGATTTCCTCTTTGGATTTCTCCCCATAGGGGGCATTGGCACTGTCGGCAAGGTATAAGGTGTGTTCAGCGGGCAGCATTTTGTGGATTTCCTTCCAAATGGAAGTGCCTCCTACACCCGAGTCGAAAATGCCTATTGGTAAGTCCATACCCAAAAATAAAGACTAAAAAGTTCATGTAACAAAAAAACCGCTTCTCCTACTGAAAAGCGGTTTTTAAATTGTATAAGATATGGCTTAGAAGCCCAATTCTTTCTTTACTTCGGGCAAAAGGTCTTTGCCTTTGGCCACGATAAGGCTCAATCCTGGGCTGGCATCGATCACATAGTCGAAACCTTGTGCAGCGGCCACTTTTTCGATGGCTGCTTTGGCTTTGTCAGAGATAGGTGCGAACAGCTCTTGTTGTTTTTTTTGCATTTCCTGCATGGCAGCCTGTTCAGCCTCTTGGATGTTTCTTTCAAATCCTTGAAGTTCCAACGCCCTTTGCTCATTTTCCTCGTTGGTCTTGGAAGTGGCCTCGTTTTGGTATTGGGTCAGCTTATTTTGAAGCTCTTTCATGGAATTTTGTATGTCTGCCCTATAGGTTTCCTGCAATTTCTTCAACTCTGCCTGTGCGGCCTTCATCTCCGGCATATCAGACAATAGTTGCTGTACATTGATGTGTGCAACCTTGCTCTGCGCGCTCATAAAACCCGTAGCCGCTACAAACAATACAAGGGCCACCGCAATCCTTTTTACATTTCTCATGGTTCTAAGTTACTATTTTGATGTTAAATTTAGTGTTTCAATATATGTTATTCTATTGAATCTTTTTGTTGTTCCTGCGCTTTTTTCCGTTCGTCCAACTTGGCATCACGTTTGGCCTCGCGCTCTTCCAATAATTTTTTCCTTCGTTCTTCGTAAGCTTTCTTACGTTCTTCCCTGAGCCTCAACTGTTCGGCCCTTCTGTCTTCCACAGCTTTGGCATTGGCCTGTTGTATGGAATCCGTCCTCTGTTGGCGTTCCAACAGGGCCTCACTTATTTCTTCCTCTTCGTCCCCTTCCTCTTCAATAAACTGATCCAATCGGTTCTGCTGTTCTTGTTTTCTGTTGGAGGCACTTACTTTCCTGGTACGTGCTATTTCCCTTAAAACCAAGTCGCTGACGTCGTGTCTTTTTTCGGAGTACAACATTACAACATCTGCCGATTTATCAAAAATAAAATCGTATCTTTTATTGGCGCCGATTTTCTGCACTTCGTTGAAAACCTGGTCCTGAATGGGCTGTATCAATAGTTGTTTCTGCATCACCAAATCTCCCTTTGGCCCGAAACGGTCTTGTTGATAATCCAGCATCTCCTTTTCCAAGATTTGGATCTCTTCTTCCCGCTCGGCGATAAGCTCATCCGTGAGGAGCACTTTTTCTGCCATCAGGTCTTTCTTCATTTGTTCGATGGCGCTCTGCTTCAGCTCTATCTCCTGCTTCCATTTCTGCGCCTTGATGTCCAGCTGTTCGGTAGCATCTCTATATTCCTCCACATTATCCAGGATATACTCCATATCCACGTATCCTATGCGTACGCCACGTTGGGAAAATCCATAAAGGGACGACATCAGGACCATCAATGACAAAAGAACTTTTGTATTCATCTTTACTTCCGCTTTTTACATAGAAAATATCGTGCCAAAATAAACAATCCATTTATAATGAGCTGTTTAAAACATATCAAGACACTATTTTCCCTTGATTAAAACTGCTGCCCGATGATGAAGTGCGTTTGCCAGCCGCTTGGTCCGACCGATCCAGGTCTGGCATCGCTATCAAAGCCATAACCAAAATCGATTCCCAAGAGTCCGAATGCCGGCATAAAAATACGTAGCCCCACTCCGGCAGATCTTTTTATCTCAAACGGATTATAGTCATTAAAATTGTTGAACGAGTTCCCTGCTTCCAAAAATGTGAGTCCATAAATGGATGCGGAGGGTTTCAACGTGAACGGATAACGGAGCTCCAAGGAGAATTTATTGTATATGGTGCCCCCCTCTTGCTCCAATCTTCCAGTTATGGCATTGTTGATGTATGGGGTCAAGGACTGGTTCTCGTATCCACGCAACTGCACAATATCCCTACCGTCCAACGTGAAGTTTCCAAGACCGTCACCACCCACGTAGAACCGCTCAAAGGGCACATCCCCGATATCGTGGTTATAGGCTCCCAAAAATCCAAACTCGGCATTGGTACGAAGTACCAATTTGTCCACCAAACGGGTGTACCAATCACCTTTGAACTTGATCTTGTAAAACTCCAACAATTTGAAACGTTCCTCTTCCAATCTTTCCAAATCGCCTCTGAGTTGAGTATATTCCAATTGTTCTTCTGCGCTAGCATTGTTAGGGTCTCCAATTTCCCTCAACCTAACTGTGGTAGCATCGATGTCCTCCTTGATTTGCTTAAAGTCCTTGGCTCCAAAAAGAGAATAGGGAGGCGTAAACTTGGCCGTAAGTTCAAAGTTGGAACCTGTCATCGGGAAAATCCTACTGGGACCTTGGGAACTCCTGGAAATTCCTATGGTATAGTTAATGGAATTGGAACTACCATTTCCAAAGTTGAACAGACCACTGTTGTAATCGTTGAAATCGTATCGCTGGTAACTCACCGCATGGGATATGGTAAAGAAGTCATCGGGCCATTGTACCCTTTTAGCCAATCCGGCCGAAACTCCGGTGATAGCAAAGCCCCTTGATTTGTCCACATCTATCCTGCCCCTGCTGTCATAGCCCGTGGCGAATTGCTGTGTCCTTGATAGGGACAGGTTGAACCTTACCGGCTTTTTACCTCCCAACCAAGGTTCGGAGAAATTCAAGCTATACACCCTAAAGGTTCTACTGGCCTGCAAACGCAGGGCAAAGGTCTGTCCATCTCCCATAGGCACAGGTTTGTATGCCTCGCCGTTGAAAATATTCTTCAATGAAAAATTGCTGAAGGAAAGTCCAAGGGTACCGATGAAGCCTCCGCCACCAAAACCACCCTGTAGTTCTATCTGACTGGAACCTGCCTCCACCAAACTGTACTGGACATCCACTGTACCGGCATTCGGGTCTGGATTGATGATGTCCGGTTTTATCTGTTCCGCATCGAAAAATCCAAGTTGGCCCAATTCGCGGATACTCCTTACTATATTGTCCTTGCTGTATTTTTGACCAGGTCTTGTGCGCAGTTCCCTAAAGATCACATGGTCATTGGTCTTGTCGTTGCCCACTACGGTCACGTGGTCCAAAAAGGTTTCCTTGCCCTCAATGATCCTTATCTCAAAATCGATGGTGTCGTTCACTGCGGAAACTTCCACAGGATTGATGCTGGAAAAGAGATATCCGTTGTTCTGGTACTGGTTGGTCAAATCTATGGCATCGGGCTTACTATCGTCGGCAATCCGTTCCTTTAACAATACCCCGTTGTAAGTGTCACCTTTCTTGATTCCCAATATCTGGCCCAACTGCCTATCGGTATAGACGGTGTTCCCTACAAAGTCGATGTCCCCGAAATAATATTTATTGCCTTCTTCGAGCTTTATCTTCAGGTCGATGTTGTTCTCATCAACTTTAGTAAAGGTATCCATCAAGATACGGGCATCCCTGTAGCCCCGTTCGGCATAAGTGTCCATCAAATTGGACAGGTCTTCCCTATAATCTTCTTCGATATACTTTGATTTTTTCCAGAACCTATAGAATTTCTTCTTTTTGGTCTTTTTCAAGGATTTGCGAAGCCTCTTGTCCGAAAGCTGTTCATTGCCCTCAAAAACGATCTTCCTAATCTTGACCTTATCCCCTTTGTTCAAGTTGATCACCATGTTCTGGACGTTGACCCCCGAGGTATCGGCAGCGGTGGCTATGTTCACCTTTGCATTCAGGTACCCTTGCTTCTTGTACTTGTTCTGCAGGTAGTTCTTGGTATTGGCAATAAGGCTTTCCGTTATTTTTTTGCCCTTTTTCAGGTCGGTATCGTTGATGATGTCCTCTACTTTACGCTTCTTGACACCATAAACTGTGACATTGTTCAGGGTAGGGCGTTCCTGGATATAGAGCTCCAAAAAAATCTTGTCTCCTTCGACCTTGGTATAGTACATCTCCACATTGCTGAAGAGATCGAGGCCCCACAATTTTTTGATCACGGCACTGATCTCATCCCCGGGCACCGTTATGGGTTGGCCTACACGCAATCCAGTATACGTTTTCACGGTCTGCTCGTTGTAGCTCTGCAGCCCGGTGACCGTCAAATCTCCCAAGATATATTGCTTTCCGTCCTCAAAAGAGGTTTCTTGGGCCAAGGCCTGACCGGAAAAAAATAATAGGGGGAGAAGTAGTTTAAGGTATGAATGTATAGAGTTCCTAATGCCCTTAATTGAGTTGTTCGCTAGTTTTTCCAAATCGTCGTTCTCTATTTTGGTAACTTAATATTGCTTCTACCAAATGATGCTCTCTAAAATCCGGCCAAAATACATCAATAAAATATAATTCGGCATATGCAATCTGCCAAAGTAGAAAATTGCTTATTCTACATTCGCCACTGGTGCGGATCAGCAGGTCCACATCGGGCAGGAAATGCGCGTAAAGATGTGTATTTATAACGGCTTCGTCAATATTTTCAGGTGAAATTATATTATTTTTAACTTTGGTCGCAATCTGCTGTACGGCTGTTTTTATCTCTTCCCGCGAGCCATAGCTGAGGGCCAGGGTAACTGTCATCCCTGTATTTTTTGATGTTTTCGAAATGACCTCTTCCAATTCCTTGCGCACTTTTTCGGGCAAAGTGTCCATTTTACCGATGGCCTTCAACCGTATGTTGTTCTTGTGCAGGGTCTTGAGTTCTTTTTTCAGCGCGGTCACCAAAAGTCTCATCAAGGTGTCCACCTCAACCTTTGGGCGGTTCCAGTTTTCTGTGGAAAAAGCGTATAAGGTCAAAAAAGGAATCTGGAGCTTGGCGCAGCTCTCCACGGTTTGCCTTACGGACTCCACACCGTTCTCATGGCCAAATACCCTGAGTTTGCCCCGTTGCTTGGCCCAACGGCCATTGCCGTCCATGATGATGGCCACGTGTTGGGGAAGTCTGTCCTTGTTTACGTCTTCTAGTGTGTGCATCCTTATTGAAAACAATCCTGGCAGGGCTTGCGTCCAAAGGTGTACGTCAACGTAAACCCTGTAAAGACATACCAGTCATCGCTCAATATGTTCCCGAACCTGAATTGCTCAAAATTGGAGCCTTCGGGATTGCTTGCGTCCAAATTGTCCGTAAACGTGTACCTGGCCCCAATTTCGGCGCCAAGAATCAGGAATTGATTTAACCGATACTTTGCCCCAACCGTCATTGGAATTGCAAAACTACCTTCTTTTTGGTTAATATCCTGCACTTGAAGGGCATCAATGTAATTAAAATCGTATCTGAAGTAGGTAAGGCCTGTGTAAAGATAAGGCGTGAAGGCCGGTCCGAGTTTATGCAGATTATATTCCACAAAGTTGATTTCCAGACCCAAAGAGGCTTCCAGGACAGAATTGTCCACAACATAGGCCCGTTGTTGCCTGGATTCCATGCTGGATTTTGTGTCGTCAGCCGTAAAGTCACCGTAGATGACACTGGCGCGCCAAGCATACCTTTTGCTCTTGTTCCATTTGAAGATCCCGCCGAAGGCCGGACCGGAAGGCAATATATAGTTGGTCCTTCCCACATCGCCCACCATATTGGCACCACCGGCAAACACCCCCACCTCATAGGTCTGGGCACCAAGCTTGACCACACAGCATAGAAAAACAGCCAAAACTATCCGCATACTATCCAAAAAATTTCACGTGTTAAGAGTAAAGGAAGGTCAATAAGTACGATGTTTGCATTGTTCTCCTTTGTTAAACAGTTTTTCGCTCCTTTTATTGTTTTTGATGGGTTCAATTGCGCCTATCCTCTCCCCAAAGTAGTTTGTTGCGCAACGTTTTCAAGAAGCTTTCCGATTTGTACTCTATCATTTTTATGACAACGTCCGATTTTCTGATCTTGATTTCCTTGCCATTGGGAATATCGGCTATCCTGGAATCCAAGGACACCAAATGGGTCTTTTCCCTTCCGGATACCTTCAACCTGATCTGGGTGTCGTCGGAAATGACCAAGGGCCTTGCATTCAGGTTGTGCGGGGCAATCGGGGTAAGCACCAATGACTTTGCCGTTGGCGCGATCACCGGTCCGCCACAGCTCAGGGAGTAGCCCGTAGATCCCGTGGGAGTGGAGACAATCAGTCCGTCCGCCCAATAGGAAGTGAGGTATTCATCGTTCAGGTAGGTTTCCACAGTGATCATGGAAGTGGTGTCCTTGCGGCTGACGGTTACTTCGTTCAGTGCAAAGTTGAGCCCGTTGAATTCGTCCAAGTCGGAGTTCAGCTCCACCTCCACCAAAGTTCTTTCCTCAATGGTATAGTGCCCGGCCACAAATTCCGTGACCAATTTGCGTACGTTTTCCTTTTTGAAGGTGGACAGAAAGCCCAACCTACCCGTATTCACCCCCACAATGGGAATGCCCAGGTCCTTAATATAGGTAACGGCCCGCAGCATGGTCCCGTCGCCCCCAAAACTCACGAACATGTCAAAAGTGGAATCCAATCCTTTGGATTGGGAAAAGGTACCTTGGATATGTCCACTTGTGGAAGTGGAGACCAAATGGTTGAATTTTTCCTCTACAAATATGCTGGCACTCAGCTTTTCCAGCTCTTCCAGCAATTCTTCCACACAACGTTTATCCTCCTCCAGAAAAGTTTGACCGTAAATGGCTACCTTCATGCTATACGTTGAGATATTTTTCCAAATAGTCCGATCGTTGTTTCAGGTCTTCCAAGAACTGGTCGTCGCTGTTTCCAAAGATGATGCTGTAGTTGTACCGCCTAAAGGTCTGTGTCACCTCATTGAGGCTTTGTGTGCCGATCTTAAGGGTAATCTGTACCACATCGTTCTCAGAATCCGTGATGAAGGCCCCCAACAACCGGGCATTGTTGCTTTCCACGATCTGGGCTATCTCACTGAAGGAATAGTCCTTGATTCCCGTGGATACCACAAGAATGGCGCCGGGTTCTTTAAAAAATGGGGTGTCTATGAAAACGCTGACAATATCTTCGAGGTTATAATAGCCTAGGACAATCTGGTTCTCGTCCAAAACGGGCAAGATGTTGGACCCGTTCCTGGAGAACATTTCCAACACGTCCAGCCATGCTGTTTCCTTGACCACAAAGAAACTTTCCAGTTCGTACCTAAATTCCTCCACGGTTTTGCCCGGTTCAAAACAGGCAAGGTCATTCTCCGACAACATTCCTAAATAAACCCCATTCTCTGTCACGGCCACATGGGAAAAAGTGGTCTCCTCAAAAAACTTGATGACATCCTTCAAGGTTTCCGAAACCTCAAAAATGGGAACATTGGTCACAATTTGGTCTTGTATGTACATGACAGTGGTATTAGGTGCAAAATACTAATTTAAAATGGCAAAAGGCGTGCCTAATCCTTATTTTTGCCTATCTAAAAAAGATCTTCATGACAAAGTTGAGCGTCAACATCAACAAACTGGCAACTTTACGGAATTCCCGCGGCGGCAATGTCCCCAACTTGATCATATCGGCCAAAGATATTGAGTCGTTTGGCGCACAGGGAATTACCATCCACCCCAGACCGGATGAGCGACACATTCGCTACCAAGATGCAAGGGACCTCAAGAAAATCGTTACCACCGAATTCAATATAGAAGGCAACCCGGTACCCAGTTTCATCGACCTGGTCTTGGAGGTAAAGCCCACCCAAGTCACACTCGTGCCCGATGCCGAGGATGCCATTACCTCCAATGCAGGATGGGACACCATAAAGCACAAGGATTTTTTGGTAGAGGTGATCAAAACGTTCAAGGAACATGGCATCCGGACCTCTATTTTTGTGGACCCCAGTGTGGAGATGGTGAAGGGGGCCGCCCAAACGGGCACGGACCGAATAGAACTTTATACCGAGAGTTTTGCCCATCAGTTTGCCGAAGGCCACAAAGAAAAGAGCATTGCTCCTTTTGCCGAAGCGGCCAAAATGGCACATGAACTCGGATTGGGCATCAATGCCGGGCACGACCTCAATCTGGACAACATCAAATTTTTCAAGGAAAACATACCCCACCTTTTGGAAGTTTCCATTGGACACGCCTTGATCTGCGAATCCATCTATATGGGACTCGAAAATGTGGTGAACATGTATCTACACCGACTGAAATAATGGAACTACTACATTCAAAAGTACTGGGAGAAGGAAAACCCTTTTTGATCCTACATGGTTTTTTGGGCATGTCCGACAACTGGAAGACACTGGGCGCCCAATATGCCGAAAATGGGTATGAAGTCCATTTGCTGGACCAGCGCAACCATGGCAAAAGTTTCCATTCCCTTGATTTTGATTATGAGCTGCTCGCCAAGGACGTGCAGGATTACATGGCACACCACAAAATCGGTTCGGCCATTGTGATGGGCCACTCCATGGGCGGCAAAACGGCAATGCAGTTGGCCACCTCCCATCCTGAACTGGTCTCGAAATTGATCATTGCCGACATTGCCCCAAAGTTCTACCCTCCCCACCATCAAGATATCGTCAACGGACTGGCCACATTGGATTTTGACCAAATATCCAGCCGCAGCGAGGCCGATGACATCCTTTCCAAAAGCATCAGGAATTTTGGCGTGAGGCAGTTCCTTTTGAAAAACCTGTACTGGGTGGAGCAAGGAAAATTGGGTTTCCGCTTCAATTTCGATGTGCTCAAGAATAAAATGGAAGAGATCGGGGACAATATCAATCCCACGGCTCTTTACGAAGGCCCTACCCTCTTCCTCAGGGGAGATCGTTCCGAATATATCCAGCCCACTGACCTTTCCGAAATCAAAAAACATTTCCCCAACGCCATTATAGAGACCGTGGACAATGCAGGACATTGGCTCCATGCAGAGAACCCCAAGCAGTTTTTTGAGAAGAGCCTCCATTTTCTAAATTCCTAAAATTTTACCCTTTTTATTATGCATGCATAATTTTTTCATCCATTTAATTGTCTGTATAACAATTTTGATATAGCTTTGATTAATTCTGGTTTTATCAGGAACTAACTCTAACAGATTATTCGATATGAAAAAGTTTTATGCCTTGCTTCCCTTTTTAGGCCTATTCTTAATTGCATGTGAGGATGATACGACCCCGACCAACCCACCAGGCCCAGACCCTGTGGACTATACCGCAGGAACAGCAGATTTTTCCAAATATGTTGCCGTAGGCAATTCCCTTACCGCAGGGTTCTCGGACAACGCCCTCTTCATTGATGGACAAGAGGCTTCCATGCCCAATATGTTGGCTGCCAATTTTGCCCTTGTCGGCGGAGGTGAATTTACAATTCCTTATATGGCAGACAACTTGGGCGGCGCGACCATAAACGGAGAAACTGACCTAAACATGGACGGCTCTCCCGATATAGGCAATCGATTGATCTTGAGCTTTGCCGCGGGACCCGCTCCCGTCCCCGTAGCCGGACAAGGAAGTACCGAAATCACCAATAAGCTTTCAGGTCCTTTCAACAATATGGGTGTACCAGGAGCAAAAAGCTATGAACTCTTGGCGCCAGGCTATGGTAGTTTAGCCGGTTTGGCCATAGGGGCAGCCAATCCTTACTTTGTGAGGTTCTCTTCTTCAGAATCAGCAACTGTTATTGGTGATGCTGCTGCACAGAACCCCACTTTCTTCACGTTGTGGGCAGGCACCAACGATGTTGTATTGTATGCCGTTGGCGGAGGTGCCGGAGAAGACCAATTGGGAAATCTGGATCCAAGCACTTACTCTAGGGACGATATCACCGACCCCAACGTGTATGCCAATGTGATGAACGGGATTCTTATGACCATGACAGCCAACGGGGCCAAAGGTGCCATTGCCAACATCCCCTACGTTACCGATATTCCCTATTTCACTACGGTACCACACAATCCCATCCCTTTGGATGCGAACACGGCTGCATTTTTGAACAGCGCTTCGGCCTATGGGGCATACAATGCAGGTCTACAACAATTACAGGCAATGGATGTGATTACCGAAGATGAATTGGCAAAAAGGACCATCACCTTTGCCGCAGGCGAAGGAAATGCCGTGGTCATCATTGACGAAGATCTTACCGACCTTACGGGGTTCAACCCAGCATTGATCAACATGAGACAAGCTACCGAAAAAGACCTTATGGTCCTTACCTCAAGAACGTTCATCGGCACCTTGGCCAATCCCAACGACCCCACATCCATTAATGGGGTGGCAGTGCCCTTGGCCGACAAATGGGTTTTGACCCCTGAAGAACAAAAAATGGTCAAGGACGCCACAGACGCCTACAACCAGACCATTTCCGCCCTTGCAACCACCTATGGCCTGGCCCTAGTTGATGCCAATGCCCTAATGACAAATATCAAAGCAAACGGTGTTCAATTGGCGGACGGCAGCACCGTAACAGCAGCCTTTGCCACTGGCGGAGGGTTCTCATTGGACGGTGTCCACCCGACCCCAAGGGGCTACGCCATTTTGGCCAATGCCTTCATTGCGGCCATCAACACCAAATTCGGATCAAATTTGCCCGGTGTAAATCCTTTGGATTATACTGGACTATATATTAACTAAGCAACATTTAATTTTATTATCTTAAAGGCACCGTTTCCACGGTGTCTTTTTTTATTATGTATAAAATCTAAAACAACCTTATGAAACTTATTTTGAGACTTTTATTGAACGCCTTGGCCGTTGTGATCCTATCCTATATCCTCCCCGGCGTGGGTGTGGACTCCATGTTTACCGCCATCATTGTGGCCGTTGTACTGAGCATCCTGAACTTTTTGGTCAAGCCCATATTGGTCATCCTCACACTTCCCATCACTGTGCTCACCCTAGGACTTTTCCTTTTGGTCATCAATGCCATCATCATACTTCTGGCAGCAAAACTTATCGATGGCTTTCAGGTCGTAAGTTTCTGGTGGGCCATCATCTTCAGCTTGTTATTGGCTTTTTTGCAGGCCATTTTGCACTCCATTTTGAAAGAGGATCAATAGAATTCATTTTGTTTGACATTCAAGCGTTTAAAAAGTTGCTGCCAAACCAAAAATGCATTACTTTTGCCACCCATTTTTGAATAGCAAATTAGGTAGGAGATGAATATTACTAAAGAGCAGATTGACGATCTTAATGCAGTTGTAAAAGTCGCCATAAGCAAAGAAGACTATCAGGACAAGGTAGAAAAAATCCTAAAGGATTACAGAAAACAGGCCAATATCCCTGGTTTCCGAAAAGGTCAAGTTCCCATGGGACTGATCAAAAAGCAATATGGCAAGGCCGTTTTGGTGGATGAAGTGAACAAACTGCTCCAAGACAACCTGAACAAATACCTTACCGAGGAAAAATTGGATGTACTGGGCAATCCCCTGCCCAAGCAACAGGAAAACTTTGATTGGGACAAGGACCATCTCGATTTTGAGTTTGAACTCGGACTGGCCCCCAGTTTCGATGTACAGCTCAAGACCAAAAAAGCGGTGACCCAATACAAAATTGTCGCCGACAAGAAAATGATCGACGAGCAAGTGGAACGCATCCAGAAACAATACGGAAAACTCGTCTCCAAAGGTGAAGTAGGAAAAAAGGATGAGGTTACCGGTACTTTTGCCAATGAGGCCGAGGACATTGACCACAAGACCACCATCGAGATAGACAAGATCAAGAGCAAAAAGGCCTTGGATGCCCTTACCGGAAAGAAAGTCGGCGAAGCCGTGACCCTTCCCACCAAGGGACTTTTCAAGGAAGACTATCTTTTGTCCAGCGCCTTGGGCATCAACCGTGACAAGGCTGAAAAATTGGATGTCACTGTCACGTTCACCATCGGGGAGATCAACGAGCGTGAACCTGCCGCTTTGGACCAAGACCTATTTGACAAATTGTTCGGAAAGGACAAGGTAACCTCTGAAAAGGAGTTGAAGGACCGTATCAAGGAAGATTCTGAAAAACAATTTGAGCAACAGTCCGATCAGAAGTTGTTGAACGACATCACTGAAAAACTGATCGAAGAGACCAAGTTTGAACTTCCTGCCGAGTTTTTGAAAAAGTGGATCCAGATCAGCGGCGAAAAACCACTTTCCGAAGACGAGGCCAAAGAAGAGTTTGAAAGATCAGAAAAAGGACTTCGGTACCAATTGATTGAAGGCAAGATCATCCAAGAGAACAACCTTCAGGTACAGTTTGACGAGCTCAAGGAATTTGCCAAGGGTTTTATCAAATCCCAAATGGCACAATATGGCCATTTAGATCCAAAAGATGAGGAACTGGAAGGCATTGCCGCCAGGGTACTGGGGAACCAGGACGAGGTCAGAAGGCTTTCGGAGCAGTTGATGAGCCAAAAACTATTGGACCTTTACAAAGAAAAGGCCAACCTCAAGGTAAAGGAAGTCTCTTACGACGACTTTATCAAGGAAGCATATAGCTAGGCTATCGCTAAAAGAAAAATAAGTATCTTTACGGTGCCGAAAAGCAACTTTTTCGGCACCTTTTTTTTAAGATAAATCGAAAGAAATCCTATGGATTACGGAAAAGAATTCAAAAAATACGCCACCCAGCACCATGGCATCAATAGCATGCATTATGACCAGATCATGAGCAGCATGTATCCCATGAACATGACCCCGAACATCATTGAGGAAAGGCAGTTGAACGCCATTGCCATGGATGTTTTCTCCCGATTGATGATGGACCGCATCATCTTTTTGGGCACAGGGATCAACGATCAGGTCGCCAACATTGTACAGGCCCAATTGTTGTTTTTGGAAAGTGCAGATGCTTCCAAGGACATCCAAATATATATCAACTCCCCTGGCGGAAGCGTGTATGCTGGATTGGGCATTTATGACACCATGCAGTTCATCAAACCCGATGTGGCCACCATTTGCACCGGTATTGCCGCATCCATGGCTGCTGTGCTGCTTTGCGCCGGGCAGGAAGGCAAAAGGAGCGGGCTTACCCACTCAAGGGTGATGATCCACCAACCGCTTTCCGGGGCACAAGGACAGGCAAGCGATATCGAAATTGCAGCCAAGGAAGTGTTGAAGATCAAGGACGAACTGTACCAGATCATCGCCAAGCATTCCGGCCAACCCTTTGACAAGGTTTATGAGGACAGTGACCGTGATTACTGGATGAAAGCCGAAGAGGCCAAGGAGTACGGAATGATCGATGAAATTTTGGCAAGGGACAAATCCTAATAATTTATAGTTTATTAAAAAACAACCACTTAGCGCAAACCAAAACCATTTTTTTTACGTTATTGTTGGTTGAATGCAGAATATTGATGAAGTATGGCAAAGGAAAATCTGGAATGTTCTTTTTGTGGTAGGAAAAAACCGGAAACCAATTTATTGATCGCTGGGCTTGATGCGCACATCTGCGATAGATGTATTGAACAGGCCCACAGCATAGTCGCTGAAGAATCCAAACAATCCAAGAACCAAGACCTCTCTTCCGAACTGGTCCTGAAAAAGCCCATGGAGATCCACGATTTTCTGGACACTTTTGTCATTGGACAGGAAAGGACCAAGAGGGTGATGTCGGTTGCCGTGTACAACCACTACAAAAGGCTTTTGCAGCCCAAGGGCAAGGACAATGATGTGGAGATCCAAAAGAGCAACATCATCATGGTAGGGCAGACCGGGACCGGAAAGACACTTATCGCCAAGACCATAGCCCGTATGCTCAATGTGCCCTTGGCCATTGTGGATGCCACTGTGCTCACAGAGGCCGGCTATGTGGGCGAGGATGTGGAAAGTATACTCACCCGTTTGCTACAAGCTGCGGATTACAACCTGGAGAAAGCGGAAAGGGGTATCGTATTTATCGATGAAATCGATAAGATTGCAAGAAAAAGTGACAACCCTTCGATAACCCGTGATGTTTCAGGTGAAGGTGTGCAGCAGGGACTGTTGAAACTTTTGGAAGGCACCGTAGTGAACGTTCCACCTAAAGGTGGTCGTAAGCACCCCGATCAAAAGTTCATCGAGGTAAATACCGAGAACATCCTTTTTGTGGCAGGTGGTGCATTTGACGGTATAGAACGCATCATCACCAAACGCTTGAACATGCAGGCCGTTGGTTATAGCGCCTCCAAAGCGGAGGACAAGCTGGACAGTGAGAACATTCTCCAATACATCATCCCAAAAGATCTGAAGGAATTTGGGCTCATCCCTGAAATCATAGGTAGGCTACCCGTGCTCACCCACATGAACCCGTTGGATGCCAAGACCCTTAGGGCCATATTGACCGAGCCCAGAAACGCCATCATCAAACAATACGAAAAGCTGTTTGACATGGACGGGATTTCGTTCACCATCACCGAACAAGCACTTGACTATATTGTAGAAAAGGCGGTAGAGTACAAATTGGGGGCACGTGGATTGCGCTCGCTCTGTGAAGCTGTGTTCACCGATGCCATGTTCACCCTGCCGAGCAGTGATGAAACAGAGTTTAAGGTCACCAAGGCCTACGCCGAGAAAATGCTTTCTTACGAGACCATCAAAAAACTGAAAGTGGTGTCCTAGACCCTAAAGGGTCTAGACCACTTTTTTGGTGACCACTTGTGTCACTTGTTCCAAAAGGGCCAAGCACACTTCTGAGATGATTTTTTCATCGGTGTAAAGACTATGCCCAAAATGGGGGACCACATTAAGGTCCACTCCTACCTCTTGTGCCCATTTTTGGCTGGGCATGAACTCATCGTATTCTCCATAGATCAAGTTCATGGGCACACGGGGCCTTTGATTTTCCAACCTGATCCTTGTGGCCGATATGGATGTAAGGGATTTCATGGGCAGGCCCTGAAGGGCTGCTCTATAAGCAATGGTACCTCCTGTACTGAAAGCCAGGTAATGTGCAGGTTTTGTCTCCTTTTTCAGCAATTGGGCAACTGCCGTATCAATTCCACCATCCACAAAGGCTTTATGGATATTCTCTTCCGTACCCAGCGGCACATCGATACCTCCTAGTTGTTGGCAATCGTGAAACACGATATCATAATACTGCTGAAGGTATCCAAAATAGGAAGCTATCCAAAGTCCTCTTTTAGCACCCCACATATCCGAGATGACTACCAGTTTTTCTGTCATTATTCAATGGTTTAGTGTTTGACAAAAGTTTGATGGGGGAAATTTCATCATTAAACGGAAATACTCCGCTTTTATTTGTTCAAAAGATTCGTTTACACGATAAAGGGTTCAAATCTACGAAAACGTTTTCGTAAAATCATCATACCTTTCCACATAATACAAACAACCTCTTTATTTCACGTTCATTTGAAGTAGTTCCTCAATGTAATTCCTTTCATTCGAGAGTCTTGGAATCTTGTGTTGGCCTCCCAATTTGTTCTTGGATTTCAGCCAATCGTGGAAGAGGTTTTTACGAGCCACATGCACTTTGGGCATTTTGAGGGTAATGTTGTTGTACCGCTTTGCCTCGTAATCTGAGTTCAGCGATTTTAGTGCATTGTCGAGGGATTCAATAAAATGGGGTACATCCTTCGGGGGTTTTCTGAATTCTATGATCCATTCGTGAGCCCCTTTTTCCTTATCGGTCATGAATATGGGTGCCGCCGTGTAGTCCATGATCTCGGAATCGGTGGTTTGACAGATCTGCCGCAAGGCCTCCTCAGCATTTTCAATGATCAACTCCTCCCCAAAGACATTGATGTGGTGTTTGGTACGCCCCGTAATCCTGATACGGTACGGATTTTTGCTGGTGAACCTTACCGTATCCCCGATCTTGTAGCGCCAAAGCCCTGCATTGGTCGTGATCACCATCGCATAGTTTACCCCAATCTGTACCTCCCACAAAGGAATGGCCTTTCCATCTCCTTCTGGTCCCATCGGGATGAACTCATAGAAAATGCCATAGTCCAACATCAACAACAAATCATCCGAATTGTTTTGGTCCTGGATGCCAAAAAATCCTTCGGAGGCATTGTAGGTCTCATAATAATTGAAGCTCTTGCGGGGCAACAATTTTTTATACTGGTTACGATAGGGCGTAAAGCTCACTCCCCCATGAAAATAGACTTCCAGGTTTTCCCAGATCTCGAACAAATGGTTCTTGCCCGTTTTCTCCAAGACCTGGTTGAGCAATACCAACATCCACGAAGGGACGCCCGCCAAACTGGTGACATTTTCTTGGATGCTCTCCTCTATGATGGCCTCCAATTTGGATTCCCACTCGCTCATCAGGGAAACCTTGTTGCTGGGTGTACTGCTGTATTCTGCCCAAAGAGGCATATTGTCTATCAAAATGGCGGACAGGTCCCCGAAAAAGGTCCCGTTGTCCTCATAGAGTTCCTTGCTCCCTCCCAACCTGAGGCTCTTTCCCGTAAACAATTGGGAGTTCTCATTATTGTTCAGGTAGAGGCACAGAAGGTCCTTGCTAGACTTGTAATGGCAATCCTCCAAGGCCTCGTTGCTCACCGGGATGAACTTGCTCTTGGCATTGGTGGTGCCACTGCTCTTGGCAAACCATTTGATGGTGGTGGGCCAGAAGAGGTTCTGTTCACCTTTACGTGTGCGTTCTATCAATGGGGCCACGTCTTCATAGCTTACCAATGGCACTCTGTTGCAGAATTCTTCATACTTGGGCAAATCCTTGAACCCATACTGTTTGCCGATCATGGTGTCCTGGGAAAAATCCATCAACTGTCTCAATACCTCATCTTGGACATCCAAGGGGTACTTCAAAAAAAGCTCTATCTGGTGATAACGCTTTTTCAATAACCAAGAAGCTATGGAATTGAATAATGGTATTGGCATTTTTAGGTATCTTTAACCGAGAATTTAGCAAGGTGTAACCGCTAAAATAGCTTTTCTGGCTTTCATTTTCAAATTAGAAACAAACATTCATTCCACATGCTATACGAAGGAGTCCTACGCAAAATGCAAACCGAAAACGGGAGGCCCATCCAGTACTTTTTGGTCTTCGACAACGATTTTCTGAACATGAACCAAGCGTTGGGCAAACAGCTCCAAATCGATTTCATCAAGTTCCAATGCTTGAACTGTGGGGAGGACAGGCCCATCTATAGACAGGGGTTCTGCAAATCCTGCTTTTACGAGACCCCCCGTGCCGGCGATTGGATCATGAAACCTGAACTGAGCACCGCACATCTGGACAAGGAGGACCGCGACCTGGAATATGAGAAGAAGATGCAGCTACAGCCGCATATTGTATATCTGGCCAATTCCAGCAATATTAAGGTGGGCGTTACCCGAAAATCGCAAGTGCCCACCCGCTGGATCGATCAAGGGGCACACGAGGCCATCGAAATTGTGGAGGTACCCAACCGGTATTTGGCCGGGATCACCGAGGTGGCCCTCAAGGACCATGTGAGCGACAAGACCAGCTGGCAGAAAATGCTCAAAAACGATATTGAGGATGTGGACCTCGTGGAATGGCGAAACAAATTAAAACCCTTTATTCCCGACGAAGCGGCCAAATATTTCATCGAGAATAATGGGGAGACCCACCTTGATTTTCCCGTACTGCAATATCCCGAAAAGGTGAAAAGCCTAAACCTGGACAAAACACCCAGTTACACCGGAGTGCTCAAGGGTATCAAAGGGCAGTACCTCATTTTTGAGGATAGTACCGTGTTCAATGTACGGGGCAGTGAGGGATATTATGTGGGAATAAATTTTTAACCAAGACCTAAAGTGGCTTTGGTCCATAGGCACTTATCCAACCAAATCAGAAAATGGCCAAAAAAATAGGACTCCGGGAAGCGATATCCATTGGCATAGGCGGTATGGTCGGTGGGGGTATTTTTGCCGTGCTGGGATTAGCGGTTTCCTTGGCGAAGGGAGGCACACCCTTGGCCTTTCTTTTTGCGGGCATCATCGCCTTGGTGACCTCTTACAGTTATGTGAAACTCTCGTTGGCCTATCCAGATAGGGGTGGGACCGTAAAGTTCATCAATCAAGGTTTTGGCAGGACCATTTTCAGCGGCGGCATCAACAATCTCCTTTGGATAAGCTATATCATCATGCTTTCCCTATATGCTTCCGCTTTTGGCTCCTATGCGCCAAACTTGGTTTCGATTACAGGCGGTCCGATGGACTTTCACATTTTCGCCAGTGTGATCATCGTGTTGGCCTCTGCCATAAACTATTACAGCATCAAGGTGGTCGGTGCCATTGAATCCTATGCGGTGGTGATCAAACTGATCATCCTGATCTCTTTCATCGGAGTGGGCATCTATGGGTTGATGGACAATCCCAATCTGGGGCAATTATCCCCAGAAAATTGGGAAGCCCCCATCAAATTATTGACCGGAGGTATGGTCATTTTTGTGGCCTACGAAGGTTTTGAACTCATTGCCAATGCCGCTCCGGATATGGACGACCCTAAACGGAACATTCCAAGGGCCTATTACATATCGATCTTATTCGTGATTTTACTGTACCTCATCATTGCAGTGGTCACTGTGGGGTCACTTCCTTTTAAGGAAATTGCCACTGCGGAGGATTATGTGCTTGCCGAAGCGGCCAAACCCATGTTGGGCAAAGCGGGGTTCACCATCATTACGATCGCCGCGCTCATATCCACTTTTTCGGCCATCAACGCATCACTTTATGGAGGAAGCAGGGTAAGCTATGAAATTGCAGAGGATGACGAACTGCCCCACCAACTCACCTACCAACTTTGGAACCAGCCCATTGGTCTTTTCATCACCGCCATTCTTACCCTGACCCTGACCAATACCCTCCAATTGGAGAGCATATCAACGGCAGGGAGTATCGGGTTCCTTATCATTTTTGCCATGGTGAACTATGCCGGCTTCAAGCTGGCCCCACAGACGGGAAGCAATAAGGTAGTGCCCTTCATGGGCTTCTTTTTTTGTGGAATGGCCATGATAGTGCTCTTGGAGCAGCAATTCAGTTCAAATAAAATGGGAGTGATTGTGGCCGTATCCATTTTGGTGTCTTGCTTTGCCATAGAAGCTGTATACAAATGGGTCGAACGACAGAACAAATAATACCTAGGCATGCTCAAGTTTTTTAGAAAAATCCGAAGGGGACTGATCGCAGAAAAAAAGGTCGGCAACTATGTGCTCTATGCCATTGGTGAAATCGTGTTGGTGGTAATCGGCATTCTTATCGCATTGGCCATTGACAATGCCAACGAGGACAGCATCAAGCACAAGAAGGAACAGGTCTATCTCATCGGTCTGAAAAAGGAATTCGAAACAAGCCAAAACAAACTCAAGACCCTTATTTCTGTCAACAAAAAGAGTTATGAGGATTCCAAGACCATCATTGGTTTCATGCAGGACCCAAACGGCCTTCCCAATGAAGCGGAACTGGCCAACCTACTCTACAATGCCTTTGCTTTTGATATTTCCTATAACCCCAACAATTCGCTATTGGAAGAAATGATCAATTCGGGCAGCTTGAAGGACCTGTCCAACCCACAACTTCGGGTTTTGCTCACCAACTGGATTTCCAATTTGGATGATATTTCCAAACAAGAAGCTATGCTGGACCATGAGAGGGACCAGATCATCAACATGTTCCGAACGAACGAAAACAGCATCAAGACCATTTATGACCTCACAGGGGTTTCCAGTGATTTGGGACTTCCCATTGCCACGGAACAACTGAGCAACCTCGCCCTATTGCAATCCACCGAATTTGAGAACAATCTGTTGATGTTCATCCTCACCAGCATCACTACGGAAACCATGCACTACGCCCCATTGATGCAGAGCATGGATGAGATTTTGGCCACTATCGAGGGCGAAATCGAGGAATAAAAAAGGGTCTGTCTAAAAAGTGATCAAATTGTCATTTTGATCTGTCACCCTGAGCGCAGTCGAAGGGACAGTCGAAAAATCTTTATTGTTTAATTACCAAATAGTTGAATTTCAAAAAGATTCTTCATTTCATTCACAATGACACTTTTTAGACAGGCCCTTATAATTTTAGTTCACGGTATCTTTCTTCTTCTTGCCCAGCAATCCGCCCAACACGGATTTCGCTGCGTTCTTCACTTCATCTTCCTTGGCCGTGGTCTTGGTCGTATCGGTAGTGGTGGTCTTCTTGTCACCGCCTAGCAGGTTCCCCAACGTTTCTTTCACCCCGGAAGATTTGGTGGAAGTGGTATCGCCCTCGTTCTTTTTGAACACATCGGACAGCAGGTCCTTCGCCTTGTCCTTGCCTTGATTCACCAATTTTTGTTTTTGGATCTCCACCAGTTTTGTGGTCAAGGTCTTGACCCCAGAGGTCAAATCCGTGCTCACGGTCGGATTGGTGAAGTTCCCCCCGATATTTGCGGTAACAGGAACGGTGACTTCTCCCAAGCTATCATCATTCATTTGGGCGATGAGTTTGTTGACTTCCGCACCCAAGTATTTGGCCGGAACGTCCAAAGTGGCCTTGTATTCCAGTTGTTTTTCAAAACTATGGCTACCTGCCACATTGATGGCAATGTCCTTGTATTTCAACGTGAACGGTTTCACGCTTACGGTGCCGTTGTCAAAGCTCAGGGCCGTTTTTAGTCCATCCAGATTGATTTCCTTGGTGTTCAAAAAATTGAGCTTACTGTCCAAAGCAGAGACCAATGGCGCCTTTTGGGCATCCACCTTTGGTGACAACAGTTCGGCCAAAAGGTTTCCGGATATGGTCGCCAAATTGGGGGTAAAGTCATCCTTCAGGTTCCCCGAGATTTTGATGTCGGAATTAAGTTTTCCCTGAATGGCACTGGCCAAGGGCGTCAACACTTTGAACAGGTCCAATCCAGCAAAGGATTCCCCTATGTTGAAATTGCTCATGCCCAGGTCCACATCAAATGTAGAGTTGGCCTCTTTGGTAGAAACAGAACCCGATAAGCCCAATGTACCCCCAAAAAGATCAGAGGTAAGGTTCTGCACCGTAGCCGTTTCATCCTTGATCACCAAGGTTCCCTTCACGTTCTTCAGTTTCAGGTTGTCATATAATACGGTATTGGCCGCAGCCTCCACGGTACAGTCCAAAAAAGACGGTATCTTGATGCGTTCCTCTCCTGTGGGTACAGTCGTACTTTCCTTTTCATCTGTGGTGGTTTCCACTTCGGCCGTTTCTTCCATCATAAAATCGTTCAGGGCAAACTGGTTGGAGCTCAGTTTAAAGTTCCCCTCCACTTTTTCATCGTTGAACATAAAGCCCAACAAATTGGTCAGGGTTCCCGAAGCATTGAAATCGGTGCTTCCCGTTTTGCCCTCAAAAGAGTTTAGGGCAACTGTTTGGGGATTAAAGGTCATGGCAGCATTGCTAATGGCCACAGGGTTCTTCAGTTCCTCGGAAGCATATTCAAATCCAGTGAGCTGCATGTTGCCGCTCATCTTGGTGTTCTGGTACTGCTTTTTCTCCAAGGACTCCATATCAAAACTGGTGGTCACATCTGCATTCAAGATTCCTTTCAGATTATAATCATCGGGAACGGGATAGGCCTGTGAAATGTTGGCCAAATTGATCCGTCCGTCCATGTGGGCATCCACTTTGGTGTTGCCCATGAGCTCCCTGATCTTGGCATTCATGTTGAACTTGTCCTCGTCAATGGTAAAGGACAGCCTGTTGATATCCACATAGGTATCTTCGGTGATCCCCGTTTCGTTGTTAATCTCGGTATCGATAAACACATTGCGTACGGCTTTGGGCAGATCGGGATATTTGAAGGACGCATTGTCCGAATTGATCGCAATCTTGAACGTAGGGATGTGTTCGTCGTCCACAATGCCCTTGAACTGTCCGTTCACCTCAAAATTGCCCGTGGTCTGCACGGTCTCGATGTTCTTGGAGTAGGCCTCAGGAATCACGGCAAGGAAATTCTTGAAATCAGATGATAGCGTCTTGAAGGTGATGTCCACCTCTTGGTTGTTCTCATTGACCTTTACAAAGCCATCGAACACCAAGGGCAATTGGTTCACCAACGCCTTGTTCTCCAAAAAGGAATATTTGCTCTCTGCCAGGTCAATATCGATCAAGGCATCCAGATTGATCTTGTTCTTGTTCAGATACAGGGTGCTGTCCATCTCGAAGGAGACCAAGGCATCTGTCATGGTCTTCAATTGGGATTTTTCGAGGGATAGATCTCCGGTGCCGGAATGGTTCATCTCAGAAATGGCCAAACGCATTCCACTGGAAAGGTCATGGTACACAATCTCGGAATTGGTGATGCTATAGGAATCCATGTTCAGGCTGAAGTTGTCCCCAGATTCCTCGGTGGCTTCGGAAGGTGCACTTTCATCTTCCTTGGCAATGTCGTAATTGGCATTTTCGTTCTCGTCCACTTTGATGTTCAATTTGGCCCGATCCACATTGAATTTTTGGATAACGATGGGGTCATCGGCAGACTTGAAGAGTTCTTTGATGGACATGGTAAGCTCTATATCCCCCGAAGAAAACAGGGTATCGCCCTCAAACGGGGCCTTGTTTACCAGCGAAATGTTGGTGAGCTGCACATTGGCATTGGGGAAGCTCTTGAGAAGGCTCAAGCTCGCATCCTCAAAATCCAAAGTGGCATTGATGCTGTTGTTGACCTTATCCTTGATGATCTGTTCGATCTTTCCTTGAAGGAACAAAGGAATGGCCACAATAAGGGCGATGAGTACAAGTAGGGTTATAACGGTAATTTTCAGGACTTTTTTCTTCATACCAAGATGTTTTACAACAAATTAAAGGAGAAGTCCTCAATCTAAAGAAATTTCTTCCCCTATTTTTAAGTTAAATCTTTTACGCATAAGATATACGAAAAGATAGAGCAAAGGGGTGTCCAAAAGTGCTATAATGATCTTAAAAAGCACTCCGCTGATGACAAGACCATAGAATTTGTCCCAAGGCAAAACGCCAAATAGGCACAAAAGCCCCACCACGGTGACCGTATCTATCAATTGCGATGAGAAGGTGGAAAAATTGTTCCTGAGCCACAGCATTTTGCCCTGTGTTACCCTTTTCCAGAAGTGATAAATGCTGATATCGATGTACTGCGCCGCCAGATAGGCCAACATGGAGGCCAATACGCCCAGGGGGGACAACCCAAAAACCTTACTGAAGGTAGCATCATCTATGGGGGAAGCGGGAATGGCCGTGGAATAGATGGCCAACAAAATAATGCCCATGGAAAAAAAAGAGGCAAAGATGCCCGCCGTCACCACTTGGTTGGCCTTTTTCTTTCCATAGATCTCGGAGATCAGGTCGGTGATCAAAAAAGTGATGGGATAGGGCAAGATCCCTACCGAAAGCTCAAAAAGGGGTGCTCCAAAAACAGTGACATCGCCAAACGGGGCCCAATGGAAAAATTTTTGAAAAATGAGATTGGACACCACCAAGGAGGTGATGAAAAGTGCCCCAAGGTACAGATAAATGGAAAATGCCGCTTTTTTGTCCTTTTGCGTCATGCTTATTTAATGTTCAGACGGAACGGCATCTTGGCTTGGATGCCCTCTTGTTTGCCCAACTCCTTGAACTCCTTCAAGATTTGGTAGGCTTCCGTTCCAATCTCTTCCTGGATAATGGACTCCCCTATCTTGGTCTTTACCCCGCCCATATTTTCCATGAATTGTTCAAAGCCTGACTTGTATTTTGGATATTTTCGGATCCCATAGGCATCCAATCCTGCCATTTCGGCCGCGGCCGCTATGGCATCGTCCAAATTGCCCAGTTCGTCCACCAAGCCGTTCGCCTTGGCATCCACCCCACTCCAGACCCTTCCCTGTGCGAGTGAGTCCACTTGGGCAATGCTCATGTTACGGCCTTGGGCCACACGTTCCAAGAAGATGTTATACGTTTCCTCGATACTTTCCTGGACCACGTTACGGAAAGAGTCGTCCATGGGCTCAAACAGCGAATAGTCCACCGAATTTTGGTTGGTGCCCACCTGCTCGGCATTGATGCCCACATTCTTGGCCAGTTCATTGATGTTGGGAATGGTCCCGAACACCCCGATGGACCCGGTAATGGTCGTAGGTTCGGCAAAGATCTTGTCGCCGCCCACACCAATATAGTATCCCCCCGATGCCGCCACGTTTCCAAAGGAAACGACCAGAGGTTTCTCTTTTTTGGCCAGTTGCATCTCCCTCCAAATGATATCGGAGACCAGGGCACTGCCCCCAGGGGAATCCACACGGAACACGATGGCTTTCACACTTTCGTTCTCCACCGCTTTCTGCAGGGCGTCCACAATCAGTCCCTGACCGATGTAGTCTTTTCCGCCCTCTCCGTAGAATATCTCCCCTTGGGCATAGATCACGGCTATCTTGTCGGTCCCTGTCACTATGTTTTTCTTGCTTGCCGATTGGGCATAGTCCATAAACTTGATGTAGTTGATCTCTTCACCCTTCTTCACCCCCATTTTTTCCCTAAGTAGGTCTTCGTACTCGTCAAAATGCAACACCCCATCCAATAGTCCCGAGGCTACGGCCAGACTGGGTGTCCTTCCGCCCAAGGTATCGGCTACGGCGTTCAGGTCCGCAGCGGTCATCTTTCTGGAGGCCGAAATGTCGTCCACAATGACATCCCAAATGGAAGTGATCAATTCCTTGATCTGTGTACGGTTCTCGTCACTCATGGTATTGGACAAAAAGGGTTCCACCGCGCTTTTGTACTTCCCATGGCGAATGACCTCCATTTTTATCCCCGATTTTTCCTGAAGGTCCTTGTAATACAGTACTTCTGTGGCAAGTCCCTTAAAATCAAGAATGCCTACGGGGTTCATGTACACCTCATCGGCCACACTGGCCAAATAGTAATCCTTCTGGGAATAGATGTCGGAATGGGCGAGCACGAACTTGCCCGAGGATTTGAAATCGAGCAAAGCCTCCCGGATCTCCCTGGTCTGTGCAATGCCCGCTTGCAAAAAACTGGTGGTGATGCTGATTCCCTCGATATGATCATCTGTTTTTGCCACTTCTATGGTGTGCAAGATCTCGTCCATGCCTATCTCACCGCCCCACAGCGCAGCAAAAGGGTCGGTTTCATCCTTGCCCGTATAATCCAGCACTGGGACCATAAAACCAAGCTCCAGAACCGTGTTCTTCTTCACCACCACTCCATCATCCGCACTGCCCATCAACATCAAAAAAATGAAGAACATCCCCATGATTATCGCAAAGGCCATCAGGCTTCCCAAAATGGAAGCCAATAGGTTTCTCAAAAAGTTCATCCAATCAAAATTTAATCTGTCCCAAATATAACCATTGTTGTATTGTTTTGTTTACTTTGTTTCTTCGATTATGGTCAGAAAACAAAAGGTATATCTTTCGCTGGGAAGCAATTTGGGCAATCGCCGAGCAACTCTCCAAAAAGCTGTTTTTCGCATCCATCAACAGGCAGGATCCATCTTGGACATTTCATCGGTGTATGAAAATCCGGCCGTAGGTTTTGAGGGGGACGATTTTTTGAACATCTGTATTTCCTTACTGACCCCGCTTTCGCCGGAAGAACTGCTCGATACCCTCATGCAGATCGAACGGGATTTTGGCCGTGTGCGTTCGGAGGCGAAAGCGTATGGATCTCGGACCTTGGACATTGACATTGTTTATTACGGCGCCGAAGTCGTTAAAACTGATCGCCTGGTAGTGCCCCACCCGCAGATGCAGCATCGGAACTTTGTGTTGAAACCATTGGCGGACATTGCCCCGCAATTTTACCATCCCGTGTTCCAGAAGGACACCCGAAACCTATTGCAGGAATGCAAGGACCGTAGCAAGCTTAGCAAAACAAAATACAGACTGTTCAAGGACCGTTCGGGACTGTATTCCCAACTGCAGTTCATCGCCATTGAGGGCAATATTGGAGCGGGCAAGACCACGCTTTCCAAGATGATCGCCGAGGATTTCAATGCCAAATTGGTACTGGAACGCTTTGCCGACAACCCTTTTCTGCCCAAGTTTTACCAGGATAAATCCCGTTACGCATTTCCTTTGGAAATGTCCTTTTTGGCGGACCGTTACCAACAGTTCATGGACGACACCTCGCAGTTTGACCTGTTCAAGAATTTTATGGTGAGTGATTATGACATCTTCAAATCGCTCATCTTTGCTAGGATCACCCTACAGCAGGAGGAATTCAACTTGTACCGTAAGCTGTTCAACTTCATGTACAAAGAGGTAAAAAAGCCTGAAATTTACCTATACCTCTACCAAAACACGGAACGGTTACTGGCCAACATCAAAAAAAGGGGCAGGGACTATGAGCAGAACATGGACCCAGATTATTTGGAAAAAATCAATCGGGGCTACTTGGATTTCATCAAGGACCATCCAGAACAGAACAGTCTTATCATCGATATGGGCGAACTGGATTTTGTGAACAATCCGACCGATTATGAGTCCATTTTGGAGATGCTCGATGATAATATCCTTTCATCCCAATTTTAGGAGAATTTTTAGAAAATGTTTGGATATAACGATTGGTTTTATTTTCTTAGAGCCCTCTTAATACGGAACTAACTAACTCAAACTTTATATCGGGCCCTGATTCTTCAGGGCTTTTTTCATTTTTGGGCATGGAGTTTGGACCAGATATCCCACACCACAATCCCTGCACTGACCGAAATGTTCAGGGAATGTTTGGTCCCTAACTGCGGAATTTCCAAGACCGCGTCACTGGCGGACACCACTTCTTGGGAAACCCCCTTGACCTCGTTGCCAAAGATCAATGCCACAGTTGTTTTGGGATCAGCTTGAAATGCATTCAACATGATGGCATTCTCCGCCTGCTCCACCGAAATAGTCTTTATCCCCACTTGTTTCATTTCCTTCACAAGTTCCAACGTATCCTTTCGGTATTCCCAATCCACACTCTCGGTAGCACCGAGGGCCGTTTTACGGATATCTTTGTGGGGAGGGGTGGCCGTAATGCCGCAGAGGTAGATCTTTTGTACCAAAAAGGCATCGGCCGTCCTAAAGACCGAACCAATATTGTTCAAACTTCGGATGTTATCCAAAACCAAGATGATGGCCGTTTTTTCCGCTTCCTTAAAACTGGCCACATCCAGTCGTTCCAATTCGCTATTTTCCAGTTTTCGATTCATTTTTTTAACCATTGGCGGCAAAATATCAACAAAAATTTTGGGAAGCTGATGAAAACGATATATTCGTCTTCCACCCAATTTTGGGGCAAAAATAAAAGAATATAATCGCTTTGGCAGCCAATAAGACAAAGAAGGTAACCCCGTTGATGCAACAGTACAATGCCATCAAGACCAAACATCCTGATGCATTGTTGCTTTTCCGTGTGGGCGACTTTTATGAAACGTTTGGTGACGATGCCATCAAGGCCGCCAAAATTCTGGGCATTATCCTGACCCACAGGAACAATGGTGGCGATAAAACGGAACTGGCCGGATTTCCGCACCATTCCCTCAACACCTATTTGCCGAAGCTCGTAAAGGCCGGGCAACGGGTGGCTATTTGTGACCAGTTGGAAGACCCCAAGATGACCAAGAGCATCGTAAAACGCGGGGTAACAGAGTTAGTGACCCCCGGTGTGGCCCTTAATGACGACATCCTTACCGCCAAGAGCAATAACTTTTTATGTGCCGTTCATTTCGGAAGAAACAAACTGGGCATCTCCTTTTTGGACATTTCCACGGGGGAATTTTTGACCTCCGAAGGTTCCGTGGAACAGGTGGACAAACTCCTTCAAAACTTTGCCCCCAACGAGGTACTGGTCTCCAAAAACCATAAAAAGGAATTTGCGGAATACTTCGGCAACCAATACCATAGTTTTTTTACGGAAGATTGGATCTTTCAGGAAGATTACGCCCAAGAAAGCCTGAACAACCATTTTGGCACCAAAACCCTTAAGGGTTTTGGCATAGACCATCTGAACCATGGCGTTATTGCCTCGGGAGCCATATTGCATTACCTATCGGAAACACAGCATAGCCGCTTACAGCACATCAACCAGATCCAACGCATTGCCGAGGAGGAATATGTGTGGATGGACCGGTTCACCATCAGAAACCTAGAACTGTACCACTCGCCCCACCAAAATGCGGTGACCTTATTGGACATCATCGACAATACATTATCGCCCATGGGTGGACGTTTGTTGAAACGCTGGTTGGCCCTTCCTTTGAAAAATCTGGAGAAAATCCAGCAGCGCCATCAAGTGGTGGCCCATTTGAAGGAACATGACGGACAATTGGAAAAGATGCAACATTGGATCAAGCAAATGGGCGATCTGGAACGTCTCATTTCCAAATTGGCGACAGGAAAGATCAATCCCAAGGAAGTCATCCAACTTAAAAATTCGCTGGAAGCCATCGTGCCCATAAAATTAGCGGCACAGGACAGCAGCAACCTTTCCCTACAAAACATTGGGGAACGCTTGGATGCCTGTGAGGCCCTTCGCGCCAAGATCAAAGAGGTCTTGAACGAGGAGGCCCCCGTAAACATTGCCAAAGGCAACACCATAGCCACAGGTTATTCGGAGGAATTGGACGAGTTGCGCAACCTAGCCTTCTCCGGAAAGGACTATCTGGACAAAATGTTGGAGCGCGAAACGGAACTGACCGGGATTACTTCCCTCAAAATCGATTCCAACAACGTGTTCGGTTACTATATTGAGGTGCGCAACACCCATAAGGATAAGGTTCCTGAAAGTTGGATCCGCAAACAGACCTTGGTGAACGCCGAACGTTATATCACCGAGGAACTCAAGGAATACGAAGCCAAGATCTTGGGGGCCGAAGAGCGTATCCTGCACTTGGAGCAACAATTGTTTGAACGTCTGTTGGTATGGATGCAGGAATTCATCACCCCAGTACAACAAAATGCCCATTTGATCGCGCAACTGGACTGCCTTTGCGGATTTGCACAGCTCGCCAACGAAAATAATTATGTGCAACCGGTCATGGATGAGTCTACCGAACTGGACATCACGGAAGGCAGGCATCCCGTCATTGAAAAGCAGTTGCCCTTGGGCGAATTGTATGTAACCAATGATGTGCTGTTGAACCGAGAAGACCAACAGATCATCATGATCACCGGACCCAACATGAGTGGTAAATCGGCCTTATTGCGGCAAACGGCCTTGATCGTGCTCTTGGCCCAAATGGGGAGTTTTGTACCTGCTTCTGAAGCCAAAATCGGGGTAGTCGACAAAATTTTTACCCGAGTGGGGGCCAGCGATAATATTTCCATGGGCGAATCGACCTTTATGGTGGAGATGAACGAAACCGCCTCGATCTTGAACAACTTGTCGGAACGCAGCTTGGTATTGTTGGATGAAATTGGCCGTGGTACCAGCACCTATGATGGCATTTCCATTGCTTGGGCCATTTCAGAATATCTGCACGAACATCCGGCCAGGGCCAAAACGCTTTTTGCAACCCACTACCACGAACTGAACGAGATGACCACCACCTTTACCCGTATCAAGAACTACAATGTTTCGGTAAAGGAACTGGAGGACAACGTGCTTTTTCTTCGGAAATTGGTGCCCGGGGGAAGTGAGCACAGCTTCGGGATCCATGTGGCCAAGATGGCGGGCATGCCCCAACAGGTCATCCAAAAAGCGAACAAAATTTTGAAAAAACTGGAAAAATCACATTCCAGTGAAGAAATCTCGGATAAACTCCAAGCTTCCCAAAACGAAATGCAACTGAGTTTTTTCAACTTGGACGACCCCCTCTTGGAAGAAATCAAGGAAGAAATCCTGCATTTGGATATCGACACGCTTACCCCTGTGGAGGCCTTGATGAAACTCAACGAGATCAAACGATTGTTGAGCAAAAAGAAGAAGGCCACTTCCTAGTTCACCCGATTGAATTCCTCTTTTTCCAGGTTACGCGATTTTTTGTTGGCATTGCCCCCAAAACTTCTGGAATAGGTCAACCGAAAGATTCGGGTAAAGGCTGATTCATCCCGATACCGCGACCGTGTGTCAATATCAAAAACAATAGGGGTCATCCCACTGATATGGGTATGGATATCCAAACTCCGGAACACATCCGAAACACTGAACTGCAAGGTTCCCCAATCGTTCTTGAACTGTTTGGAAACCCCAAAGTTCATCACCCCGAACCCTTCCGTGGAATTGGTGCCATTATAGTGGTCAAAATTGTACCAACCCGATAATTCCACATCCATTTGCCAGGGTAATTTGATGCTTTGGTTAAAGTTGAGGCTCTGGTAGAAATAGGTCTTTGCTGCTGGATTGGGGCTGTACGAAATCTTATAATCGCGAATGGCCGAAGTGGATGAAACATTGAGTCTGGCCCAAGGTGCCCATTGCACAGGAACGTTCAAAAAGACACCGATGCTTTTTTGCTCATCCGCATTTTGAGGGGAAATCACCAAAATATCATTCTGGGGTGTGGACGTCAGTTGATACCGGATGATGGGATCTATTTCCTTTTGAAGCGACAGTCCCATGGAAAACCCATTTTTCACATATTCGAGTTGAAGGGTATTTGTGATGCCCGGCCGCAACATGGGATTTCCGGTGAAAATGGCTGTGGGGTCGTTGTAGTACAGGCTCGTCACCAAATCGGAATAGGTTGGCCTGCTGATCCGGCGATGGTAATTGAGGTTGAGTTGTTTGTTTTCGGAAAGTTGGTATTGATAAGAAATAGACGGAAAGAATTGACGAATGGCAAAATCCTCTTCTGAAGTGGACAAGGTTCGCCTCCAATCCTCATAACGCAAACCAAGGTCGACCTTCGCTTTTTCATGGAGCTGTACATGAAACTGCGAATACAGTGCCCACAGTGTTTCATCACTCTCGATGAGGCTTTGGGAACGGGAATCCACGATCCATTCATCCTCCACCAAGGTTTCAATCTTGCTATCGTTGGTATTGTCGGAATAGCTTCCCTTAAACCCAAACTCGCCTTCCACTTTATCATTGAAGGTATGGTTGTAATCCAATTTGAGCACTCCCAATTGGATGGTGGACTCGCTAAAACCTCGATTGCCATCCGTGAAAATTTCGTTTTCCGGGTCATAGGGCTCATCATTTATATCAAAATATTCGCTCTTTGTGGTGGCAGGGCTGTCATTAGTATAATTGAGATAACTCAAATCCACCCCAAAACTGGAATGGTCGGTTAGGTTGTTAGTCAAATACAGGGAAGAAATCACATTCGTCTTTGTAGCGGTTCCTTCGGAAACCAAGTGTGACCTAAAATAATCCTGCCCCTCAATGATCCGTTGGTTGTTCACATTGGAAACAGAGCGGTTCTTGGAAAAATTCAAGGTAAGTTCCCCTCCTAGTTCCACCTTTGGTGAAATATCATATCCCATTCCCAAATTCACATTATGGGCAGTATTGTTATTGTTGAAATAGGTGGAAAAAATGGCTTGACTGGGAGCGCCGAGAATAGGTTGAAAACTCGTTCCCGACCCTTCAAACCCATTTTTGCTATGGTCATGGAACAGGGAATAACTGGCATTCAAGTGCATTTTTTCCGTTCCGAAGGAATACCCCAATGAGGTACTCGCCTTTTCCCAATAGCCATACCCCAAACTGGCACTGTAGTTCCATTGACTACCCTCGTTCATCCCCTTTTTGAACACAATATTGATGATGCCTGCTCCCCCATCCGCATCGTATTTGGCCGAAGGAGACGTAATAAGTTCCACCTTTTCGATGTTGTCCGCCAAGGTGCTCTCCAACAAGGCCATGACATCTTCCATGGACATCGATACCCTACGACCATTGAACAATACGGTAACACCACTTTGTCCGTTCAGGGAAAACTGATCGTCCCGCCGATCCAAAATCACCCCAGGCAACCGTTCCAACAGTTGAAGGGCATTGCTCCCCTTGGTCATCACACTGCTCTGCACGTTGATTACCTGACCTTCCGGGGTGCGTTGCACCCAATCCCTTCGCGCTTGCAACACCACCTCATCCAGTTCATTCACATTTTCCGTCAATACCAACGTCCCCAATTGCCATGATGGGGAACCAGCATCCAGAGTGAAGGGTTCGGTATAGTGATCGGCAAAACCGAGATAGGTAACCCGCACCCGAAATAGACCTAATCCACTGGAATCCAAGGAAAAATAACCCTCATCATCCGTAATGGCACCAGTGACCAACGTGGTATCGGAAGCCTGATACAACACCACATTGGCAAAAGGAATCGGATTGTCCTGTACATCACTCACCTTACCGCGAACTTGCGCCAAAACTTGGGAGATTTCAGCAATCAACATAAGACTCACCCAGAGATTTTTACTAGTTAAATACTTGACTTTCATTTGTTTTGAATTGATTCTTGCCAAATGAAGGTTGCTTCGCCATGCCATCATAATTGGATTGACCGCTGGGGATGCTTCATTGATTTCCTGCGTCTTTTCCCAGATAATGATGTAAAATGCCTTTCGTCAATTATTTGCGGCAGGTCGTCAATTTGGCTCGGGCACATAATCAAAAAAAGTAACTTGTACTGATTTATGAACTTGTTGATGGATTTCAACCGCCTAAAAAAAATGGCCCTGCGGCTCAAACTGTACCATATCCCCTTTTGGTTGGGGTATCATTTGGTATGGCTTACCATCAACGTGGGCAGTCTTTCCGAGGTTTGGGAGTATTTGCTCCACAGCGACTCTTCCCTCAAATTCTATTTTTATGTGATTTTCCAGATCATCGGGGTGTATTTCAACCTGTATTACCTCATCCCAAAGTTGTTGTATGTTGGGAGCTATGCCAGTTATATTTTTTCGGTATTGGCTACCATTTTGGTCTGCAATGCCTTTATTGTGAGTGGTTACTTTTTGGCTTCCTATCTTTCCGGAAAGTCCCTATTCGAGCTGTTTGGGGTATATCCGTACCAATTCACCACCATCTATTTTGTGTGGGCCCTGCCCTCCACCGTGGCCAGTATGACCTTGGGGATGAGCATTAAACTGGGTAAGAATTGGCTCCAAGCGGAAAAAAGGCGGTTGCGATTGGAAAAGGAACACCTGGAAACAGAGCTCAAATACCTAAAATCGCAGATCAATCCGCATTTTTTGTTCAATACCATCAATTCCATCTTTGCGTTGATCCACAAAAACCCCGATCTGGCCTCGGAATCCTTGGCCAATTTTTCGGACATGCTGCGCTTTCAATTGTACGAGTGCAACGATGAGCAGATTCCGTTGGAAAAAGAACTACGGTTCATTGAAAACTTCATCGACCTGGAAAAACTGCGGTTAGATCCCGAACATACCGAAATGCAGTTCGATATTTTGGACCAGACGCTGCATCAAAAATCGATTGCCCCCTTCATCCTGATTCCGTTTGTGGAGAATGCGTTCAAACACGTTTCCAAAGGAAAAGGGCAACCCAATTTTATCCGGATGACGCTGAAAGTGACCGACGTCTATCTCAAATTGCATATTGAAAACAGTAAAGGCCCCAATGGACTCAGCAGTGAGGATGAACGGCCCAGAGGCATCGGGCTGACCAACGTGGAACGCAGGTTGCATTTATTGTATCCCGAATCGCATTCGTTACATATTGATGATCAAAAAGATAGATTTTCCGTACTATTGAAACTGGAATGGCAAAAAAGCTGAAGTGCATAATCGTGGATGACGAACCGCTCGCCAGGGAGGTGCTGCAGGAATATGTGCAGGTAATCGACCATTTGGAGCTGGTATGCACGGTGGAAAATGCCCTGGAATTGGACCAAATGTTGGAAAAACAGGCCATTGACCTCATCTTTTTGGACATCCAGATGCCCTATTTGACGGGGTTGGATTTTTTAAAGGTACGCCACGATCTGCCCATGGTCATCATTACCACGGCCTTTCCCAATTATGCACTGGATGGCTTTCGGTTTGATGTGATCGACTACCTGTTGAAACCCATCACCTTCAACCGCTTTTTTAAGGCAGTGACCAAGGCGGTTCGGTACCACTCCTTTAAATTAGGCACTAAAGAACCAACCGAGGCAGCTCCCGAACAACCCTATTTTTTTGTGAAATGTGACGGTCGCTACCAAAAGATCTACACTTCGGAAATCCTATTTGTAAAGTCCCTGGAAAATTATGTGTTGATCCACACGACTTCGGACAAGCACATGAGCCTGATGCCCTTAAAGACCATTGAGGAAAACCTGGACACGGATGCCTTTATACGGGTGCACAAGTCGTACATCGTGCCCATTGCCAAAATACGGTCGTTGGAGAACCACGAATTGATCTTAGAGGAGGGCCATAAAATTCCCGTGAGCCGAAATTACGCCAAACAGGTACAGGACAAGGTGCTGAAGGACAAGGTACTGAAACGGAAAGAGCCTTGAAAGACCAAGGAGTGGGAGGATGAAAAAGAGGTTACTGAACTTTACAGTCACACCTCGTTCCATATTTTTATGGAAAACACTTTACATTTTAAAGAAATATATTAAATTTGCATCCGCGCTCGGAAAAAGTGTAGGGTTCTTTAAAATGCGAAAATAGCTCAGTTGGTAGAGCATCACCTTGCCAAGGTGGAGGTCGCGGGTTCGAATCCCGTTTTTCGCTCGATTTCGACTCCGCTCAATCCCCTCGAGTGGAGTTTTTTTTTACTTACAAGTCCAGCTCGAGTGGTGGAACCTGCCTGCCGGCAGGCAGGTTGGTAGAAACAAATTGAAAAAGTGGATTATGTTCTATACCTATGCGATATCTAGTTTGGAAAGAAACTATATTTACGTAGGTATCACATCCAATACGGAAAGAAGGTTAAATGAACACAATTCAGACAAAAACAAAACCACTAGGCCTTATAGACCTTTTGAGTTGATTTTTGAAAAAGATTTTCAGACAAGGGCTGAAGCTAGAATTGAAGAGATAAAATTGAAATCTGGGTTTGGAAAAGAGTTTTTAAGGAGTTTGATCCAAAACCAGAAGAAGCAACATACGAAAGATTAAGTCCTGTCATGCCTACGGCAGACAAGCTCGAGTGGTGGAATTGGTAGACACGCCGGACTTAAAATCCTGTGGGCATTTGCCCGTGCGGGTTCAAGTCCCGCCTCGAGTACAAAAAAAGCCGAGACTTTCATCTCGGCTTTTCTCATAGGTGTTATATCACCGGCCGCAACTTATTCAAGCTTTCATTGATCAACTTTACCCACTTTTCCATGGATTGCAATTCTCCACGCAATTGGAAACTATGGTCGTTGTTGTACAGTTCCAAATGGATCTCGGAAGTGGCTTTATCCATAGGCACAAATTCCAGTCCCAGGCGTTCCACTACCCGTTCACCGGCAATCTTTCTTCCGATGTTCATGGGTCTACAGGTTGCTATTTCCATAAGGTCCACGGCCTGTTCCTCTGTTTTTTTCTTGATCATTCGGTGAAAGAACACAAACCTGCCTGTCTTGTCCATTGCCAGAACATAATTCCCACAGAACTCACGCAGTCCTATCACACAGCTGTGTTGAGCGGCCATGGCATAAAGTGATCTCATCATCTGTTTTTCCCTTCGTTTTCTGCCACCAATGGTCAGGACAAAGGGGACGGCACATATGGCCACGGTTATGGAACCTATCAAAAGGGTCCCAAAGTCTATTTCCATTTTTTTTTAGATTTTAAATAGTAATGAAAGTGGTGTTGGGCCTTGCGCATGCAAAGCCATGGACCTGAATGGATCCATTTTTAAACAAGAATGCCCAAAAAGGAATCACCAAAAATAATGGAAGGGAAAAATGAGGTCGGCCTTTCGATGCCGTACCAGAAAATTGACCGAAAAGCGGAGGTACTGTCGTCCAGTCGCGCCGAACAAAATTTCATGCGGTCTTTGTACACCGACATTGCCCGCAAAGAACACATTGGGACTTGAAGCGGGACAATCGTTGACCTTGTCAAAAGAAGTTTCAGGTTGGGGAACCTCGCAGAACAAGGTGGTCTTGGCCACAGAGAAATAGGCACCCTTGCCGGAATGTCCGACATCTGGAGTAGAAACGACCCTACTGGAAACACCGATCCCAAAAAAATAGATCGATGCCAAAAGGAGCATCCCCAATAATTTATACCCTTTTTTCACGAAGCAAAGATACTTCAACATTTGATTTTGCGGCTCGATTTTGTCCGAAAAATCCATCGTTCCAAACCCACATGAAGTCAATAGTGCGGTCATTGAAAAATGGAAAAAGTCACATTGGTTAACCCAAACCCAGCATCCGTCAATTCAAACAAGGTATTCGTCAATTACGCTAACTTCCAATGCGTTGCACCGCTACCTTTAGTTTCTTGAACTCAAAACTATATAGGTATGAAACTAATCAAACTTTTTGGCATTGCTGTACTTGCCCTAGGGGTGACCATGACCTCCTGTTCCATTGAGGACGGAAAAGATGGGGTGGACGGCATTGATGGCGCAGATGGCAAAGATGGTCTGAATGGGGCCGATGGACAGGACGGAGCCGATGGACAGGATGGCGAACCCGGACAGAACGGGGCCGATGGATTGGACGGTGTCGGACTGGAAGAACTGGCCAAATATGGCTTCCTTACACTGGAACTTAGTGGAACCAGACCGGACAACATCCCATTTGAGGATTCTGCTATCTATCGGTATTCCCCAATCGACCCAGATGATTTTGATGAGTATAATATTGTCGTCATCACCCAAAATGGGAACGATACCCAGTATTTCTTCAACTTTCGCCGATTCCTCAGTTCACCCGAAGGTACCTACACCATTAATTACATCGATTGGGAACTGACCGTGGTCAATCTAGGTGAAGAAACAGAGAACATAGAATCCGTAGTGTTTGACTTCAAACATGGCGTGGTGGGCGATGACTATAAATACTTTATGCTCGATGACACATACGAATCCGGGGGTGCTGGGGTCTCTGAAATGACATTTACCGATCTCACCTTTGACCCCAATGCTGGCAACCATCTCACCTTCTCTTATGCCTTTTCCGTGGCCGCCGCAAACAATGGCTCAGGCAATGACCTCAATGTGTCCGGGACCGTGGACATCAACCTGTTGGAACTGATACAACCCTAACCGTTATGCAACCATAACAAAAGGGCCGCACAATAGTGCGGCCCTTTTCACTTCCCAATGTTCTATCTTTTGTCAAAATAATGTAGAACAAAAACCGACAAAATACACGATATTTGAAAGAATACATTGACAACCTAAAAACCTCTGTCCAATATGGGAAAATTTATACCCTCTGTTGTTTTTTTACTTTTCACATCCTTTGGATTGCTTGCCCAAAAAGGCAACAACTCTTCCTTGACCATTAAAGAGATCATGAAAGGGGACGATTTTGTAGGCCATAGACCTTCAAACGCCCATTGGTCTACCGATGGAAAGACCCTCTATTTTGATTGGAACCCTGACGGGGCCATGAGCGATTCCCTGTATGCCTACTCCACAGCAACCAAAAATGTCCGTAAAGTGGATTTTTTGACGGCTGCCGCCCTACCCGCTTCCCGCATCACCTACAACGATACCAAAACCAAGGGTGTTTATACCAAGAACAATGACATTTTCCTGTTGGACATCGCCACCTATACAGCCACAGCCATCACCAAGACCCAAGATCGTGAAGGCGATCCGCATTTCACCCATAAAGGTACCAAAATAGCTTACACCAAAGGCGATAATCTATATGTATGGGATATGGCCACCGGAACCACGGAACAACTGACAAACTTTGTGAAAAGTAAGGACAGTGAGCCCAAAAGGGACTCCAAGGACGAATGGCTGTACCAGGACCAATTGGAACTTTTTGATGTGCTCCGGGAGCGTAAGGCCAAAAAGGATGCCGGGGAAAAACTGGAGGAAAAGTTGAAAGCATTGGAACCTCTGGAATTGGTGACCAATGGAAAAACGGTCATCGGACAGCAAATAGATCCTTCCGGGCGCTACATTACCTATGTGCTGATGGACAGGCCCAAAACCAAAAGCACCATTGTTCCCCACTTTGTTACGGAATCCGGCTACACGGAAGACCAGAACACCCGTTCCAAGGTCGGTGACGAACCTACCACATTTGAAATGTTCGTGTACAATATTGCGCAACGCAAAAGCTACCCGGTGGTCCTCGACAATCTGGAAGGATTGGACTACGTGCCCGAATACACCAAGGAGTATCCCGACAAACCCTATAAAAACGATAATCGCTTGGGTTCCATCGGTGGACCCACCTGGAGCACGGATGGGTCCAAGGCCTTGTTGGACATACAGGCCAATGATTACAAGGACCGTTGGATCGTACTTCTTGACCCCGAGAAAGGAACCGTGGAGCAATTGGACCGACAGCACGACGAGGCCTGGATCGCGGGACCCGGCATCAGTGGATGGGGAGGTGGCTCCCTAGGTTGGATGCCCAATGGCAAAGAGTTCTGGTTCATGTCCGAAAAAACGGGATATGCCCATTTGTACACCATGGACATCAGTTCCAAAAAGGCCAAGGCCTTGACTTCGGGTGAATTCGAAATCTATGACCCCTTCATCTCCAAAGACGAATCCAGATGGTATTTTACGGCAAACAAAAACCATCCCGGTGACCGCCAATTCTATACCATGCCCCTCAAAGGTGGTAAAATGGAGCAGTTGACCCATGAAGTGGGCGGGAACGAAGTCACACTTTCCCCCGATGAAAAAAACATGGCCATCCTCTACTCCTATTCCAACAGACCTACGGAACTTTTTATTCAAGAAAATCCTGTGTTTACCAAGGAGACTACAAAGGCCGTACAGATTACCCGCTCCAACACCAATGCCTTTGACGCCTATGAATGGAAGGATCCGGAAATCATCACCTTTGAGGCTTCGGACGGCGCGAAAGTCCATGCCCGCTTGTACCAACCTGACCCCTCTGTAAAGAACAAGGCGGCCGTGATCTTTGTACACGGCGCCGGTTACCTTCAGAATGCACACAAGTGGTGGAGTTCCTATTTCAGGGAGTACATGTTCCATAACCTTTTGGTGGACAATGGCTATACCGTATTGGACATCGACTATAGGGGAAGTGCCGGATATGGCAGGGATTGGCGTACCGGAATCTATCGCCACATGGGAGGAAAAGATTTGTCGGACCAAGTGGACGGTGCCAAAATGTTGATGGAAAAATATGGTATCGACACGGACAAGATCGGTATCTATGGCGGTTCCTACGGAGGCTTCATCACCTTGATGGGCATGTTCAATGCGCCCGAAACGTTCAGTGCCGGTGGCGCCATACGCTCTGTGGGCGACTGGGCGGCCTACAACCACGGCTACACCGCACGTATCCTAAATACTCCTGCTACGGATAGCTTGTCTTATAAGAGAAGTTCCCCCATCTATTTTGCGGATGGTCTCAAGGGACAGCTCTTGATATTGCACGGCATGGTGGACGACAATGTCCATTTTCAGGATATGGTCCGCTTGTCCCAAAAGCTCATCGAACTTGGTAAGGAAAATTGGGAAATGGCCGTTTATCCTGTAGAGCGCCACGGTTTTGTGGAACCCAGCAGCTGGACGGACGAATATACCCGTATCTTCAACCTGTTCCAAGAAGCATTGTTGGACAAATAAGCCATTGATAAACAATCCATTGTGCATTTTGCACCTCAGAAACCTTCGAAATACACAATGGGTTGTGCATCAAAATGAAAGTCTACAAAATTTCAACAAAAAAACATATCTTCCTGCCCTAAAATTAACCAACAAACGAACAGGATGAGAGCATTGTTGAAAGCCCTTGGCCCAGGTCTGCTGTTTGCCAGCATGGCCATAGGAACGTCCCATTTGGTTCTCTCCACCAAGGCCGGGGCGCAATACGGATGGATCATGGTCATTCCCATACTGTTGGCCAATCTGCTCAAGTATCCCTTTTTTGAATTTGGCATACGCTACACCACGGTCACAGAAAAAAGCTTGGTAGAGGGTTATCTGAACTTGGGCAAGACCTACCTGTGGATCTATGCCTTTGTCACCTTGATCTCCACATTTACCATCTTGGCCGCCCTGTATGTGGTCACCGCCGGCCTTTTCATCAATCTGTTCCAGATCACGGCTTGGCCCGGGACCGTTTCGTTGTACCTGTTCCTGTTCATCAGTCTGCTGCTGATCGTAGGGAAATACCGTTTTTTGGAAACTTCTTTGAAAGCCATCATTTCCATCCTGTTCATTGCCCTTTTGATCACCACTATTTTGGTATTGCAAAAAGGACCCGTATCCATTTCCGAAGGATTCCAACGGCCAGAAATCTTTAATGAAGCCGGGATTCTGTTTCTGATCGGGCTGGTGGGATGGATGCCCACCGCAGTAGAAGCGTCTGGATGGGTAAGCCTTTGGGGCATGGAAAACCTAAAGACCATGAAGGAGAAACCGACCCTAAAAATTGCACTTCAGGAATTCAACGTTGGATATATCTTGACTGCCGTCCTCGCCGTCTTTTTTATGATCATCGGCTGGATGACCCTATACGGAACAGGAACGGAACTCAGCGGAAACGCTGTGGCCTTTGCGGGCCAATTGGTGAACCTTTTTACGGTGCACATTGGCAACTGGGCCTATTTTTTCATTGCCGTGGCCGCTTTTGCCACCATGTTCAGCACCTGCATGACCGCACATGACGCCATTTCGAGGGTAAGTGTGGATGTGATGCAAAAACTGTTCCCGGAAAAACCTGTTTTTAAGAACAAGAATGCCTTTGCCTATACCGTGATCCTTATGATGTTGGTGAACTGGATGGTCATAATGCTGTTCAGTGCCAATATGGCCGACCTGGTCGGATTGGCCACCTTTGTTTCCTTTGTATTGGCCCCGCTCTTGGGGTGGATGAACCTGAAGACCGTTATGGGCAAGGATGTTCCTATGAAAGACAGGCCCGGTAACGGGCTGCGTATCCTCACCTACTGCGGAATGGTCTTCCTTTCGCTCTTTGCACTATATTATTGCTGGATGTTGTTGGTCTGAGCCCTAGTTGAAAAGGACATTGTCGTTGAGCACAACGATCAGTGAGCGTTGGTTCTGCTTGTGCAATGCCTCTATACAAAAAACCCCATTGGTGCAACTGTTCAGGATCTTGTCCTCACCATACCCTATGGAATATATGATATTGGAGGAAGGCACTCCTTTTTTTACCAGATATTTTTTTATGGCATCGGAACGATCTTGTGTAAGCCTATAGTTGGTGCTGCTTCCGCCCCTGCTGTCGGTATAGGTTTCTATTCTGAGCTGCGCTGTTGGGAACGCCTTGACAAAGGCCACCACATGATCCAGTTCCGCCTCTATTTCTGGGGTCAGCTGCGTGGCGGCATTCCCAAAATAGAACTTATCCATTTTCACGACGGCCTGTCCTTCTTTTTCGCCCACCAGATCATCGTAGAGGGACATCCCGATAGTATAGGGCTTGTTTTCCAAACCGTTCAATTCATCCTCCGAAAACTGCTTCCTGAACTTGGAATAGCGTTCTTTCTGAGCTTCCAGGACCACTCCATTTTCCCACGGAACCTCCAATCGATAGTTGCCCCCCTCATCCGAATAGGTCTCGGCAAGCAGGTTCCCTTCGCTGTCCAATAAGCGTATTGCTGCTTTGGGCACACTGTTCTCATTGTAGGGTTTGATGACCTTTCCTTTGAATACCAAGGTCTTCAGTCCCGGTTTTTCATCTACCTTGAACCCATACAGATCGTCCTTTCCTTTTCCTCCAGGGCGATTGGAGGCAAAATAGCCCAACAGTCCCTCACCTTCGTTCCTCATGACCAGTCCAAAATCGTCATATTCCGTATTGATTTCTTTGCCCAAGTTGATCGGGATGCCCAATTCGCCCCCTTCCCCAATGTTCGATTTATAGATGTCCATACCACCAAGGCCGTAGAACACATCGGAAGCGAAGTAAAAGCTGTTCTCAAAAATAAAGGGAGCCACCTCATTGCCCGGAGAATTGATTCTGGGTCCCAAATTGATGGGAGCGGACATGACCTGTCCACTGTTGGTGTGTACATAATAAATATCCGTACCCCCATACCCATCCTCAAAATCAGCAGCAAAATAGAGCTTTCCGCTAGCCTCATCGTAGAAGGGATAATAGAAGGATGTACTCAAATCTTTCAACAATAAATGGAACTGGCCGTCCATGGTCTGTTTCCCGATGGCAAGGGCATTTTTTCCGTTGGGATCGAAGGCCAATTCCCCATTTTGGGTATTGGAAAGCACATAGAACACACTGTTAAGCCCTTGTGCATAATACGGTGTTGCCTTATGGTAACTGGAGCTTGCGACACCTTTGAACGGTTGCGCTGCACCGGCCTGTCCATCCAACTGCATGGTGGACTCATAAATATTGAAATACCCCTCATTGCCAGGTGCATACCTTAATCCCTTTTCTTGGATACGGCCACTGGAGAACAAGAGTTTGTCCTTGTAAAAGGTAGGTGCAAAATCCGTTTGCGGACTGTTCACACTTAGGTTGAAGATTTCGTAGTCCAGTTCTGTCCCTTCCGAAGCTTTTGCCAACATTTGTTCGTTGAATTCCCTATTTTCCATGAGTTCCTTGGGAAACTTTGCCGCCATTGTGGTCAGAAACGCCTGTTTTCGTTCTGGGTCGGCTGTCTTGGAAAGGCTCTGTAACATTCGGTTGTACCGATGGCTGTCCAACAAAGTGTCTTTTTTGAAAAGCTCTAGATAGGCTTCCGAGGCCTTTTTGAAATTATGGGTCTTGAAATAGGCATCTGCCAAGTTCAAGAACTGTTGCTCCGTCAAGGTTCCCTGTGCCAAATCGGCTTCATAGGCGGCAACAGCCTTTTGGTATTCGTATTGAAAAAAGAAAACATCTCCCTTGGATTTTTTCCCTTGGGCAAAACATAGGGCCATTCCCAAAAGGGAAATCCATACTGCCGCTTGTATTTTCTTTGCCTTCATCATATCAAAAGAATCTAGGGGAATCTATCTGTTTGCCTTTGTTCTTATTGTTGTTGTTCTTGTCCCTTGACTTGTTGCCCTTGTTCCCTGAACCGAATCCTCCCCTGCCTATATAGAACTTCAATATCGCCTCATGGGATCCCCCGCTGTATTCACCCAGTCCGTTGGTGGCATAATCGTAGGAATAGCCAATGAACAGGGCATTGGAAATCTGGAAGCCGGCAAGACCGCTCACCGCATTGTCAATTCGGTACGAGGCACCAATGGTCAGTGCATCGATAAACTGGAAATTGGCCGAAAGGTTCACCGTGACCGGCGATCCTTCGAGGTAATTCACCAAAAAGGCGGGCTTGAACTTGGTCCTGTCCCCCAATTGGAACACATAGCCCCCAATGGCATTGAACTGCATATTGTCCTCCACAATGGTGGCCACTTCGTCATTATAAAGTCCGTTGGTCAAAAAGTTGGGCACGGATACCCCCAAATACCAATCTTCTTCGTGGTACATAAAAAGCCCAGCACCAATGGTGGGGTAAAAACTGTTGTAATTCTCTCCCAAAATGGAAGGGTCGGATGGGTTCTCGAACGTTCCCCTGGAATAATCGATGTCCAGCATTGAGCCTCCCGCATTCAGACCAAAAGAAAGCTTGGTATCGTCCGACAATTGGATCTGATAGGAATAGGCCACATCCAAATAGGTCTGTCGGGATGGCCCCAGTTCATCGTTCACGATGTTGATGCCCAGTCCCGTCCTTTCATTTTTGAAAGGGATATTGGCGCCGGCACGGATGGTGGTCGGGGCCCCGGGAACATCCACCCATTGTGCCCTGTACAGACCTATGACCTCCGGGCTTTCCACCGTGCCCACATAGGCCGGGTTGAAGCTGCCAATGTTGTACATATATTGGGTGTATTGGGGCTCTTTTTGGGCTTGGACCAGACCAACTCCCAAAAGCATCCAAAGAAGCATCCCATATGTTCGCAAAACTCTCTTTTTTGGCATCTTAGTTTTTCCTTACAATTTGAATCCACCCTTTGACCACTTCAGAACCATCCCCTAAATCCAATAGGTAGAAATAGGTGCCCTTGGGCAGATCTCCATTCTTTCCTGTTCCGTCCCAAGTACTGTTGTATCCATCCATTTGGAAAACGCTGTTCCCGTAACGATCGAACACTTCAAAGGTATTGTTCGGGTATGATGTGTGACCGACCAAAGTCAAAAGATCATTGATACCATCCCCATCGGGTGAAAATATGTTACAAATGGTCCCTGGGTCTTCACATTGGCTTCGATTCACCTGAACCGATACCGTTGCCGTGTTATTGGAAGCCACACCATCATTCGGGAAAGAAGAGAGCAGCGTCGCCGTGTTCTGTAAGGTTCCGGCAGTCGTGGATATCACTGTGATTTCCAAGGTTGCCGTTGCATCGGTGGCGGCCAAATTGCTGATGGTCCATTCGCCCGTAGTAGGGTCATATGTACCGAGGGAGGCCACATCGTCCACATACTCGAAGGCATCGTCCAGCAAATCGGAGACCACAATGTCGGTCACGGTTTTGCCCTCCACATTTTCCAAGGTAATGACAAAGGTAATGGGGTCGCCCAAGAGATAGGCGATTTCATCTTTCAGTTCCTTGGTTATTGCCAAGTCTATGGCGGCATTCGAAACACAATCCAAAACGGAGACCGTCACCTGTACGGTAGCGTCCTCACAAGGGGGCACGGCCACATTGGTGGTGTATTCAAACACATAATCCCCACTGGGCAAACCTGTAAAATCCACTATATTTTCTGCGCCAATCTCCAAGGTTCCATTGGATGGGTCGGTGACCACTGTCCATGTACCGGCGTCCTGCCCGATCAAGGTTTCGTCCAAATCTAAAGTGGTCGGGCCTTCATCGCTGGTCACATTACAGACCGAAATGCCCTCGAGGGGAACCCCCGGCAAGGGAGTTTCGTTTACGGTCGCCACCACTTCCACTCTTTCCGAAACACAGCCATTGGCCGAAGCGGATACATAAAAAGAAGTAGTTTCTGTAAGGGGTGGGGTCACAAAACTGTTGCCCGTACCCAAAGATGTGCCGCCCGTGGGGGCCGAAAACCAATTATAAGTAATGGTACTCCCATCTTCCACGGTTGCCGTGGCACTTAAAGTAGCGGTACTTGCACTTGTTCCGCAAACAGCATCCCCCACGGTTTCTTCAATCACAGGGGTATAATTCCTCACTAAGGTAATCTGCAATACAGGACTTGCACAACCATTGGCCTCATCATAGAAAAAGCCGTAATACGAACCGGGATCTACCACATTGCTGCTGATCAGGTGGGCATCCGTTTCCAAGGGATCGGGATCCACACTCCAGGTCAAAACGGTCCCCGCCGGTGCTGCAGGACTGGTCAAATAATCGTCAAGGTCCACATTGATCACATCACAGAACACCGTGGGTTCGGAAGCATCCAAAGGTGGGGCGGACGGCGCCGTGGGACAGACGTTGGAACAGTCCGTGATGGTAATCTGCAGTACGTTACTGGCGCAGTCGTTGACAGCATCATAGAAAAAGCCATAGTAGGTCCCTGTTGCACTGACGGTACTCGAGCCCAGATAATCCCCAGTGACAGATGTGTTCGAATTGGTGCTCCATCGCAGCACAGATCCTGTTGGCGGCGTATTGGCCACATAGTCGTCCAAATCCTGGCTAAAACTGTTGCAAAAGGCCGTGGGGACTGAATTGTCCAGCGTAGGTGCCATGGTTCCTGAAAAACAGGTGTTTTTGGTCACTGTGTCCGTGGCGGCATTTCCAATTCCGTTGGTATTGGAAAGGGTAGCGGAAAGGGTGATGGTGCCATTGCCCAAGCCGCTTACATTTATTCCTGTAAGTTGCTGATTGGCAGAATTTATTGTCCCTGTCCCCGATACTGGAACTCCCCCTCCATCACTATTGATGGTGTAATTATAGGTAGCATCTACCACAGCATTGGTAAATGTGAAACTAATCGTATTCTCATTGGTTTGATCAATGGGATCTTGGTCTATTTCTGCCGTATACCCGGAAGGAATTGTGGTTAACTTTAAAGCTGTGTCCGTGGTTTCAGGTCCTTCAGTTCCTAAAATATTGGTAACTGTCATGGTAAGGGTGATGATACCATCTGGCAAGCTGCTCAAATTAATGTTATCCAACGTTCTATTTGAAAGAAGTACTGCACCACCACCTGAAACAGATGCTACATTTCCATCACCATCACTGGTAAATCTGTAATCAAAAGAAGTTAAAAAAGTGGGAGCTCCAGTAAACGAAAAGCTTACTGTATTCTGGTTGGCCAAATTGATGGGGTCACTATCTATGTTTACCGTATAGCCAGAAGGCTGCACATTATCTTCACTGATGATGGTGACCGTTGCTGTACTGGGTGTACCTACTGTATATCCTGACCCTGCATCCAAGGTTACCGTAACAGTTTCATCCAATTCCGTCAAACCATCATCATTGGGGGAAACAAGTATTGTCGCACTGGTTTGACCATTTTGAACAGCAACATTGCCCGTAAGTGCAACGTAATCGTCATCAGGGGTCGCAGCCGTGGATTCCACTCCAACACTATAGGCGACAATAATATCAGCACCAGTATTGTTTATTGCACTCAAAGTTACTTGGAAAGACCCTGAAGTCTCCCCAACTTCGGTAGCCGTATCGTCTGATGCAGTAATGGTTGCCATGGGAATATCATTATCCGCATTCTCCACCGAAACTAACTGCGAAGCAACACCGGTGAACAATGGGTCGCTACCCGCATTTACACTTACCGTAATATTGTAAGTCTGCGGACCATCCACCAAGACATCATCAACACCTGTAACGGTTACTGTCTGTGCAATATTGAAATTCCCTGGAGTGAATGTTAGCTGAGCAAGATCTACTGTACCTTCACCAATATCACCAGAAACTATATCCAAAATGACATCGGTCAAGGGCTCATTGTCTAGAACAATAGAAAAAGAATCGGTAGTGCCATCTTCAGAGGTCTCCGTTGAACCATCTGATTCAGT